>NZ_JAIKLE010000020.1 GCF_022267315.1 Maribellus maritimus | reverse complement strand
TCTTCATCAGGAAATTGAGATATGAAATCAATTAAGCTCATAATTTATGCGTTTTTCCAAAGATAATTATCTTAGGTAAATATACGGGTATTCATATTATTTTATGCAGTTTTTATAATTTGAAATCTATACATCATCGGAATTAAATCCAAAACCTAATCTTTTTCCTGTAGTCATTTTAGAGTGACTGATTTTTTGTCGCATTTGTTCAACGGTTGCCATTTTTACCTGATCGTACAGGGGAACCAGTAAATCGAATTCAATACTGTAACGAATTGCTGTTTCGATAATTTGCCGCAGAATCCCCGGGGAAATGGTATCAATGGCGAAATCTTTTACAACTTCATCCGATTGCCGTTTTCCTTCCACAAAAAAATGATTCTCCTTATTTACAAAAATACGCGCTACCAAATATCCCAAATCGCTTACACGGTTATATTTAAAAGAATCGGCCAAAAAATTATAGATATTTATAGTTCCGCAGTAAGAACGCAGGGGGTCATCTTTTATATAATTTGTTTTCCAAACCGGATGCTTATCGTCAAATTCAAAAACATTGGAATGCATACTGAAAATTAACAAATCGCCACCAATCTTAAACTCGGCTTCAAAAGGTCCCCTTTCTTTAAAAGAAGGTAACATCGAAACCGCCACTTTTTCTTTAACAATTGACAAATAGTCTTTTTCCAGCTGTTTCAACACCTTTTTTAAAATAACAAAAGTTTGCTCGGTATTTTCAAAAACCTTCTGCTTAATCGTTGATTTTATAACGAATGCTTCCAAAAGAGATTCGCGGATTTCTTTTTCAGTCATTGTGTTTTTATTTTGATTCTAAAAATACGCAAAGCAATTTGTATTAAAAAAAGAAAGCAGCCCATTTGAGCTGCTTTCCTGTAAATATTTTTTTGATTAATAGGCTAAAGCAAAAAGAACTCTTCTTTTTGAAGTTTTTCCAGAATAAACACAAACACCTTCTTCCTCTTCAAACTCAAGCGGTAAACAACGTATGGTTGCTTTGGTTTCTGCCTTAATCGCATCTTCAGTTTCGGATGTTCCGTCCCAGTGCGCCAAAATAAAACCACCTTTATCTTTCAAAACCTCTTTAAAATCATCCCATGTATCCACTTTGGTAGTATTGGCAGCTCTGAAATCAAATGCTTTCTTAAAAATACCTTTTTGAATTTCTTCCAAAAGATTTTCCACTACATCTTCAATTCCGTCAATCTCAACCACACTTTTTTCCAACGTATCCCTTCGTGCAACTTCAACAGTCCCGTTTTCCAAATCACGAGGCCCCATTGCCAAGCGAACAGGTACA
The DNA here is from genome assembly GCF_022267315.1 of Maribellus maritimus. Classification (GTDB taxonomy): domain Bacteria; phylum Bacteroidota; class Bacteroidia; order Bacteroidales; family Prolixibacteraceae; genus Draconibacterium; species Draconibacterium maritimum. The sequence continues at coordinate 134,393 of NZ_JAIKLE010000020.1, read as the reverse complement.
CCTTTTAGTTCATATTCTGCAAATTTCCAACCTGGCTTTTTATTGTCGTTGTCGTCAAATTTCACAGAAATTCCTTTTGCCCTGAGTTTTTTCACTATTTCGTCCACTTTTTCAGAAATAATTGCCAACTGTTCGGCTTTTTTGTATATCGGAACAATTACTACCTGATAAGGTGCAAGTTTTGGGGGAAGTACCAAACCGTTATCGTCGGAATGGGCCATAATAAGTGCGCCCATTAAACGTGTTGAAACTCCCCATGACGTTGCCCAAACATATTCTTCTTTTCCTTCTTTACTGGCAAATTTCACGTCGAAAGCTTTGGCAAAATTCTGCCCAAGAAAGTGAGAAGTTCCTGACTGTAAGGCTTTTCCATCCTGCATCAAAGCTTCAATAGAATAGGTTTCAATCGCTCCGGCAAAACGCTCGTTTTCTGATTTCAGACCTTTAATTACCGGAACCGCCATGTAGTTTTCGGCAAAATTGGCATATACATTTATTATCTTTTCGGTCTCTTCAATCGCTTCCTGCTTTGTTGCATGGGCAGTGTGTCCTTCCTGCCAAAGGAATTCAGCAGTACGTAAAAACAGCCGGGTGCGCATTTCCCAACGCACCACATTTGCCCATTGATTAACAAGAATAGGCAAATCACGATACGATTGAATCCAATTTTTATAAGTATTCCAAATAATTGTTTCCGAAGTCGGGCGAACAATCAACTCTTCTTCCAGTTTTGCCTCAGGGTCAACCACAACACCACCGTTTTCCTCGTCATTTTTCAAACGATAATGGGTTACAACCGCGCATTCTTTGGCAAATCCCTCCACATGGTCTGCCTCTTTGCTAAAAAATGATTTTGGAATAAACAACGGGAAATAAGCATTTACATGCCCGGTTTCTTTAAACATACGGTCTAATTCGGCCTGCATTTTCTCCCAAATTGCATAACCATAGGGTTTTATAACCATACAACCCCTTACTGCTGAATTTTCAGCTAAATCAGCTTTAATTACTAAATCCTGATACCACTGTGAATAATTTTCTTTACGTGGTGTTAATTCTCTCGCCATTTTTACTAATTTGGTACAGATTTTGCTTTTTAACTAGTGATATTTTGAGCTTACAAATAAAGTAAATATTATTGACATTAAATAAACAGGGAGGACAAGTTATGAAATCAAAATTGATGATATTGCTGGGAATTGCACTCATATTCGGTGCATGTTCTACCGGGTCCTATGTCACGAGTAGTTATTCGGATGACATTTATTTCAACCCGGGAGATGTTCCTCCACCAATTGTTGTGGAAGAATCGGTAGTGGAGGAAACGCCCGCCCAAACAAAATCAGCCGACAGGATGATAATCAGTCAAATTGAAGAAAATGAAGATGGTTCAAATACAATGAACAACTACATTTTTGATGGAACTGAAGAAGATGCAGATGCGCTTTCATATAATATGGATCAAATGGAAATGTATGGAAGTGATACTACAATGTATTATAACGACGACGAAGTTAAATACGTGATAAACAATTATTACGACGGGGAAGAACTTGATTACGCCTATCGGATTCGTCGTTTCCATAATCCATTTTTCTATGATCCTTTCTATTGGGATAGCTGGAATTACGATCCTTATTATTACTCATCATGGTATTACCCCTCTTTTTCAATGTCATGGGGATGGGGAGGATGGTACTCCCCCTATTATAGCTGGGGATGGGGGTATCCTTATTACTCTAGCTACTGGTATAGACCTTATGCTTATTATGGATGGGGATATCCACATTATTACGGCCATGGAGGATATTACGGAGGATATTACAACAATTACTATGGTGGAGGATATTATGCCGGTAGAAGAGTCAATTACGGACAGAGAAGATCTACGGGTACAAATGTAGTTTACGGAAATAATGACAACCGTAGAAATTCATCAGTTACTGCAAGAAATAAAAGTGCAAGTTCAAACAGAGTGATTACAGACTCCAGAAGAAGTACTTCCAGTTCCGGAGTGAGAGACGCGAATACAACTTCAAACACAAGAAGAAGTATGATTTCTGATACAAAATCGGGTTCAAATGATGTTTTAACAGAAAGAAGAAGAGCGACATCAAATGCTAATAGATCAGGAAATGTTGCTACTTCCAGAAACACAAGTACGCGTACATCAACTCAAAGTTATACGAGACCCGGTAGTTCAACTACAACCAGAACCACGACTTATACAAGACCATCAAGTTCAAATTATACAAGACCAAGGGTTGTCTCACAAAGTTCAAGGTCTTCTTCAGGTAGTTCAAGATATGTAAGTCCGAAAACGACTTCGAGCTACAACAAATCATATAGGTCAAGCTCCACTTATAACAGGAGTTCAAGCAGTTCGACACGTACTTATCGAACACCGTCTACAACTAAATCTACGAGTACATATCGTAGCAGTAGTCCAAGCAGATCTTCTTCTGTGGGATCACGGAGTTCGGGAGTTTCCAGAAATTCAGGTGTATCCAGGAGCTCAGGCAGCAGCTCCAGTGGTTCAAGAAGTTCTGGTAGTAGCTCACGATCTTCAGGTTCAGGCAGAAGATAACAATTAATGAGCAGTAAATTAATACAAACAAAATTCATTTTTGCCATGAAAAAATATGTATCAATATTAGCTATTGCTATTCTTGTGCCCTTTTTGGGAGGAGCTCAGGATTTAGCAGATGCACTACGCTATTCTAATTTTCAGGTGCAGGGAACAGCCCGTTCGGGTGGCATGGGAAATGCGTTTGGTGCCTTGGGAGGTGATTTCACCTCTGTCAGTATTAACCCGGCCGGACTCGGAGTTTACCGATCCGGAGAACTGGCATTAACACCTACTTTTGGACAAACTTCGGTTGAAACCAGTTATTTGGGAACATCGATGAGCGATGAAAAATTTAAATTTTCTTTCAATAATATTAGTTATGTGACTGCCATTCCAACCAGCAACAGGAGTGAATCAGGAATTATTAGCATAAACGTAGGAATTGGCTATAATCGTCTAAAAGATTTTAATAGCAATGCCATTGCTGTTGGACACAATGCACAAAGTTCTATACTTGATAACTTTGCATCGAATGCCAATCAGGGAAACTGGAGTGACTATTATGAGGAACTGGCGTCAAATACAGATCTTCTTTTGAAAGATGAAAATACCGGTGTTTATTGGCACGATATCGAAGAAGGAGGTTATGGACAAAGCCAGCAAAAAAGTATCACCCGCCAGGGATCGATTGATGAATATACTCTTGGTGTAGGTTTAAACTTTAACCATAAACTTTATCTTGGTGCTTCAGTTGGTATTACTGACATTTATTATAAAGAAAACTCTACATTAATTGAGTGGGATGACAATAACGATATTGACTACTTTAATGAATTGCAGTTTGACAGTAAACTACGGACAACAGGAAATGGCTACAATGTAAAATTGGGTATTATATTTAAACCAACTAATCAAATTCGTCTGGGAGCATCTGTACACACACCAACATTTTATAACCTCCATGATGTTTTCGATACCAAAATGAGCTCATCTATTACCTATGATGATGGTTCAACTGTACCTTACAGCGCAATTCCTGATTATCTTCAGGAATACGATTATGATTTGGAAACACCACTTCGGGCAACGTTAAGTGCTGCATTTGTTGTTGCAAAAAAAGGTTTGTTAAGTATCGATTATGAATATGTTGATTACGGAAGTGCAAGCTTACGCAGAGGTGGAGATGGTTATGATTATGTTGCCGAAAATCAGGAAATAACAGAAGCTTATCGGGCTGTGGGCAACTTAAGATTAGGTGGGGAATACCGCTTGACAAACGCTTTTAGTCTGCGTGCTGGCTACGAGTTATATCCATCAGCATATAACGACGAGGCTTTCGGTGCAAGCCAACCCAATGCAGATTCTAAATTAAATATCTATTCTGCCGGTTTGGGTTACCGAAACGGAGGATTTTACTTTGATATGGCTTACCGTTACTACGACATGCTGGCCTACGATATGCTTTACCCGGCGCCTGTAACAAGTAATTATGCCGATCCTGCAATGGCAGAATTCAACACCGTAAAAAACCGGTTGTTGTTTACATTTGGATTTAAATTTTAGGAATCAAAATAATTATTCATTCAAAGGCACAGGTTATATGATCTGTGCCTTTTTTGTTTTCTCTTTCTATCACCGGAATTCCATCTTAACAGGAATATAAATTAAATACATTTTTCTTATGTTTGTTGCTCAATAATAAACCTGAGAAAATATGCTGGTTGTACTTTTTCTGATTCTTTTCTATTTTACCGCTCCGGTCCTTCTTATTTATTTATGCAAAATTTCAAACACACTAAACCGAATTGGTTCTGTTGTTTTAGCTTATGCACTAGGACTTTTAATTGGTAACGTAGGAATATTTCCTTCAGCAAGTAGCACCTTCCATCAGTTACTTGGCACGAGAACAGTAATGCCCAAAGAAGAATTTACCAACTTGTTAAATTCAGGAAAAATTGTTGAATCAGATATTTTGGTAAACCAAATTGCAAATATACAGGATATTCTAATGACTATAATTATTCCGCTGGCGATTCCTCTGTTGCTGTTTTCGCTCAATTTGCGCAAATGGATAAAGTTGGCCAAAGGAGCTGTTTTATCGTTGATTCTGGCAATGGTTTCTTTGGTTATTTCTGTTCTTTTAGGCTACTATTTGTTTGCAGAAAAAATAGATGAGTCGTGGAAAGTAGCTGGAATGTTAATTGGAGTTTATACAGGAGGAACACCAAACCTTGCTGCGATAGGAACCGCACTCGATGTCAGTCCTAATATTTTTATTCTTACCCACACCTACGATTTGATTATCGGTTCTGTTGCTTTGCTTTTTTTAATGACCATGGCACAAAGACTTTTCCATACTTTCCTCCCAAAATTTGGACTGGTTAAAAAAGGCGAAAATGTTTTTCATCTCGCTGATGAAACAAACGATATGGATAATTTTGATAATTTATTCAAAAAAAAATCGGTACCAGACTTGCTTAAATCATTGGGATTAACAGTTTTGATCTTTGCCGTCGGCGGAGGACTGAGTTTGCTTGTTCCCAAATCGAGTTCCACAATGGTAGCAATCCTAGCTATTACCACTTTGGGATTAGGAGCCTCGCTGATAAAGCGGGTTAACCGAATTTCAAACAGTTTCCAGTTTGGGATGTATTTGATTATTGTTTTTTCTTTGGTCGTTTCGTCAATGGCTAATCTAAGTAATATGTTCCAGATTGAATTTTTGCAATTATTTTTGTTTGTGTTGTTGGTCGTGTTTGGTTCAATGGCAATTCATGTCGTTCTTTCACGAATTTTTAAGGTAGATGCAGATACAACCATTATCGCCATAACTGCTCTTACTTACTCTCCTCCATTTGTTCCGGCGGTTGCAGGTGCACTAAAAAACAAGAACGTTATTATTTCAGGGCTAACCATTGGAATCCTGGGGTATGCTTTTGGAAACTATCTTGGAATATTTATTGCGACCATATTACATTGAAAAATCCTGGGTTAGCTTAATTTTTGAATAAGCTGTTCCCTGAAGTTAATACTCACCGGAATTTTATGGTCTCCAACTTTTACCTGATTCCCTTCCAGATAGACAACTTTTGAGAGTGATATGACATAGGATTTATGAATTCTCTCAAATTTTTCAACAGGTAATTGCAAAATAAATTCTTTCATTGTTCCATGAACCATCAAAGAATCCTTTGTAGTAACAAATTTCACATAATCTCCCTGAGCTTCAAGAAATAAAATTTCATTAAAATCAACTCTGTAATTCTTTTTATCAGCGCGCAGCATAATATGTCCATGGTCATTTTTATTTTCATTTCTTGCAGAAATCCTCTCCAAAACGCGATTTACTGACGCCCTGAAACGTTCAAATGAAACCGGCTTTAACAAGTAATCAACGGCATCAACTTCAAATCCTTCAACTGCATACTCCGGATAAGCAGTTACAAATACAAACAGCGGAGGTTCCTTCAAACTTTTTACAAAACCAATGCCTGATAGTTTGGGCATATTAATATCCAGAAAAAGAAGGTCTATTTTTCCTTCGGCCAGTTTTTTACCGGCCTCAAGCGCATTGTCGTATACGCCGGCCAGTACCAGTTCAGGACATGCTTCCACAAACTCTTCTATTACGTCCTGTGAAAGCGGTTCATCGTCAACTATCAAACATCTTAACTGCATATTAATTCAAATAAATTTGTAAAAATACTTTGAACCTTTTTTCATCCTCCGTTATTTCAAATTTATGTGCGTTGGGATAAAGAAGCTCCAATCTCTTTTTCACATTCTGAATACCAATTCCTTTGTATTTTGAATCAGTTAAAACTGGTGAATCTCCTTTTGTATTTTCGATTTCAAAAACGATATCAGTTTCCCGAATTCGAACACAAATATTAACATATGCATTTTCGGCACCACTTTTTAGTCCGTGTTTAAAACTGTTCTCCACAAATGGAAGAAAAACAAGCGGTGCTATTTTTTTATTTTGAATATCACCTTTTATTTCCAAATTTATTTTTTCCGTCTTAACTGTTCGCAGATTTTGCAATTCAATATAATTCCGAACCATTTCAATTTCCTTTTCAAGGGGAATAAAATTGGCATCCGATTCGTAAATAATATGCCGCATTAAATCGCTCAGTTGTACTATTTTTTCGGGAACTGCAGGCGAGTTTTTACGAGAAAGGCTGTAAATGCTGTTTAAAGAATTAAACAAAAAATGTGGATTTATTTGCGAACGCAAGGCTTTCAATTCCGTTTCGGCTCTTTCGTTCTCTATTTCCTGAAGTTTAAACCATCCGCGGGCAAGCCGGAGCAGACTGGTTAAAAAAATATAAATCAGGTAATACAGTGAAATGTCCCAAAAACTGTAGAAAGCTATAAAATAGTAACCTGTAAAAATATAATCAATCCACTGGTTAAAAAGTATAAGATAAAAACCCGCTCCAACAGCTATAACGGTCAACGCTAAAACCACAAACAAAAAATACCTTCCTTTTTCAAGGAAATAAGGGAAAAGCACCTTCAAATTAAGGTAAACAATCAGAAAAACGGGCAAGTGAAAAACAGCTGTATAAATGAGATCAATCTTTTTGATTTCGGCTGAAACCTTCAGGATATTAACAAGGATTAAAAACGACAACGCCCAAAACAGGATATGTTGCAATATCCTGTTTCTGATGAACTGATTAAATATATCTTTAAAATTTAATGTCATTTCATTGCCTTGTAAGAACAGCTTCCAGCCCGTCTTCAAAAGCTTCTTCCGAATTTACATATTTTGTAACAAACTTTTGCAACTCGTTAGGTTTTGCAGTAAGTAAGATTACATCGCCGTTATTTTCATGATGAATCCGGATTTTATTTTCCTTGATTAAATCTTCCAACCAATTCTGATCAAACCAGTTAATTATTAGTTTGTTTTCCTCCACAGTAAGCTTTGCAAAAGTGTGAACCGGTATAATATGAAAAGAAGCCAAATTCAGGTTGTCATCATCAAAATATTCCTCCACGTAAAAATCGAGGAAATAATGTCCCCCCAGTTTTACAATATGAACACTAAATTCCGATTCTTTTTCATCTTTATCTTTCAAAAACAAAGTGTAAGAAGTACTGTCGATGTTTTCCGGTACCTTTTCTCCCAAATAGGTATGTTCAAAATTCCAGAGTGTTCCGTCGTCATCCGTCCACTTACCGGTTAAAATGTCGTTTGCAAACAAATCTTCCTTGTTATACAACGGATAAAAGGAATAAACCACACAGCTGGATAAAAAAACTGCTATAAAAAATACAATCAACAAATTCCGTGTTTTCATTTTTACTGATTTAAAATTTTGATTCAAATCTAGGTGGACATTCAATCATTCCCTTTTTTTTTCGCTGTGATCGAAGTTTTTGTCGTTGAGATCGAAATTTTCCAAAAAAACCTGCCACGAGAGTAGCAGGTTGTATTAGTTTTTAGCAAAATTGACTTATGATTATTCAACTATTGCCCGGTGCACAATTTTGTTAAATTCAAGTGCGTAGCTAATATCGAAAGGCATAAATTGAGTAAATGCCAACACAATCATATTATTTTTGGTATCCACTGTAAAAAAAGTAGATGCTGCCCCACTCCATCCGTACTGACCGTTTTCTATGTTGTAAGAACCTCCCAGTCCGTAACCTCCGGTTTCTTCATAGGTTACCTCTTTCGGTAATTGGTCCGACATCATCATCTTCACAGTCGATTCATTTAAAATTCTGGCTCCTTCGAATTCGCCGCCGTTAAGCAGCATCTGGGCGAACCGCGAATAGTCTTCTACAGTAGCAACCGAACCACCACCACCGGAAAAAAGTGTGGCTGGTCTTTTAAAATTGTCCTGCATTCCATTTTCAGGACTAATCAAATTGCCATTCTCATCTTTTGAATAAATACGTGCAAACCGGTCGTGCTTGGCTTCCGGAACATAAAAGCCCGAGTCATCCATTTTTAAAGGATCGTATATTCTGGTTCTGAAAAATTCATCTAAAGGCATCTCAGATAAGATTTCAACCAAATATCCAACAACATCAATCGACAAACCGTATTCCCATTTTGTTCCCGGCTGATACTTTAATGGAATTTCAGCCAACTCCTTCATTTTGTCTGCTAACACACCATTCCAACCACTTGCACCGGAAACGCGGTACAATGAATCAACATAAGAATTCATGTCCCAACCGTACGTCAGTCCAGAGGTATGTGTAAGTAAATTTCTGATTGTCATCGGTTTTTCCTGTGGCTCCAGTGTTTTGGTTTCGGAATTGTATACCTGCGTATTGCCAAACTCAGGAATATAGTCAGCTACTTTATCATCCAGTTGAAATTTGCCTTCATCGTACAAAATCATTAATGCAGCAGCAGTTATGGGTTTTGTCATCGAAAAAGCCCTGAAAATCGTTTGATCGTCAATGGGTTGTTTTTCAGCCAAATCAGCATAACCATATTGTTTCTCAAGTACAGTTTCACCGTCTTTAATAACCATTACCGAAACTCCGGCCAGTTTTCCATCATCAACATAATTTCGCACAGCATCAAGCGCAGCCTCCAACGTGTCTTTCGAAAGGCCATGAACAACTTTTATATCTTGTTTCGCTGTCTGATTACAAGCTACCAGCGAAAAAATCAATAATATAATCGCCAGCGGGCATAGTCTTCTTTTCATAATTTGGTATTTAATTTATTAAAAGTCAGCAAGTCAAAACCATAAAATACATTTTAAAACAAATAATTCAGCCCGATATAAATCCCTGAATCTCCATCGCGGTCATCGGCTGCCATTCCGTAATCAAGCGCAACAATAAAGTTCTGGTTCATTACCACGCGCAATCCGGCACCATATGAGATGTGCATACTTTCCGAGTCGGAATCGAAATAGTCATTCATACTTTCATAACCTGGCCATAATGCAAGCTCAGTAACCACACTTTCTTTATTTATATCAATCTTATCGGTAACACGACCAAAATCCACAAAGCCATTTAAACCCAGATAAAAATTGTTATTTATAAATTGAAAGCGGGCAAATTTCCAGCGAGCTTCAATATTTCCATAAAAAAAACCATCTCCAACAACCCGATTTCTTCGAATTCCGCGTAAGGTTTTTGCACCCCCCAATCCTTCAGAAGCAGCGCCTTTCAACACTGAGGTAATAACCTGGGTTTGGTAATAAAAAGGCACGTCGCCTGCGATTGTAGTTTGATAGGCCAAACGATAAACCAGTGATAAATCTTTGGGAATTATGGTAAAATATTGCCGATGTGTCAAACTCAGTTTTGCAAATGAACTTTCGCCACCCAAAAATTCAGGAGAACCAACAACCACAGCTTCCGTCCAAATTCCTTTCATCGGATTTGGTCTGTTGTCGCGGGTGTCGTATACCAAACCGGCCTTAAAAGTCGGAACAAATCCACCGTCAGATTCTTCTTCCGAAATGACTTCCCATTGCTGATACTTTTCATACAAGCCAGGCTCCTCCTCAACTGAAGGTAACTTATCAGCGTCACTTTTCCCTTTATTGAGTTTGTCAATATTTACCGAACTTACTTTAAAATTTAATAAATTAACACCAGCCGCCCATCGCAAACTTTCCCCTGAAAACCGGCCTTGTAAATCGACTTTAAACCGAAACATTTTCCGATCGTATTTATAAAACATCCGGGTTTTGTACGCATTACTTTCATCGTCAAACCAGTCGGAATTAACAACGGCGTCGTACCCGTTAAAACCATAAAAATCATAGGCCTGATCAGACAAAAAACTAATATCAACCGATGTTTGCAGCCCCTTTATTAATTTGTCTGAGTCATAATAAAACCGGTTAATTCCGCTTCCTTTGGTAAACCTGGACACCTCGAAATATAAAGAATGATTGTAATTTGGATATCGGCTCCCATCACCATAATCGTACAAATTCACCAGTGCTCCATACTGGAATCCAAGATCGGTGTCAAAAGTTATTGTAGGCAGAGCTCCAAAATTCCAGCCACTTTTTGTAACCTCTTCCTGCGCAAAAACATTACAGAAAGCAACAACAAAAATCAATAAAAAAGAATACTTTTTCATATGAATTGGTTTAATTTAGTTTCAGAAAAGACAGAGGATAAGTCGGGTTAATTATAAAAATATTCTGATAAAGCATTAGTTTAGTTTTATCAAACTAATATAGAAAAAATTATAATGTGGAATAATAAACTTATAAAATCAATTGAAATTGACTTTTATTATTTTTATTTTTAAAACTTTTTAATTTCATTGCATAAACTTTTGAAATAAATTCAAAACTTAAACCAGGTAGATAATGAAAACAAATAGAAGAAAATTTTTTCAGATTGCCGGAGTTGCCGGGGCAGGCGTAATTTCAGGTGGTTTTTCGTCGTGCACACAAACCGCCTCTTCTCAGCAAGCCGAGTCAAATCTGGCCGGTATAAAAGAGTCGGCATTGGCCTCGCACCCTTCGGTGTTCAATATGAGTGGCTACGCAGCACCTAAAATTGAAACCGTTCGAATAGGATTCATTGGTTTGGGAAACCGCGGCCCGGGCGCAGTAGAAAGAATATCGAATATTGAAGGTGTTCAAATTGTTGGTCTTTGCGACAAGGATATCAGCAGAGTAGCAAAAGGTCAGAAAATTCTTGAGAAGCATGGTCTCCCCAAAGCAAAAGAATATGGAGGAAGCGAGGACGCATGGAAAGAAATGTGTGAAAGCCCGGATATTGATTTAATCTACATTTGTACTCCATGGAGTTTACATACGCCAATGGCCGTTTATGCTATGGAAAATGACAAACATGCTGCAACAGAGGTCCCGGCGGCTGTTACGGTAGAAGAAGCATGGCAACTTGTTGAAACGTCTGAACGCACAAAAAAACATTGTATGATGCTTGAAAATTGTTGTTACGATTTCTTTGAATTACTCACTCTTAATATGGCCCGCCAGGGATTTTTTGGAGAGATTGTGCATACAGAAGGTGCTTACATTCATACCTTAATTGACAGTAATCTTAGCAAAGACGGATATTCTGACATGTGGAGACTACGTGAAAACCAGGGAAGAAATGGAAACCTTTACCCCACTCACGGATTAGGCCCGGTGTGTCAGATTCTGAATGTAAATCGTGGTGACAAGATGGATTATCTGACTTCAATGTCGAGTTTCGATTTTCAGATGGCAAAAAGAGCAGAGGAACTGGCGGCGGAAGATGATTTCTGGAATGAGTTCAATACCAATAATTACCGGGGAAATATGAATACCACTATGGTTCGAACAAATAAAGGGAAAACCATAATGATACAGCACGATGTAACAAGTCCGCGTGTTTATTCCCGAATTCACCTGGTGAGCGGTACAGAGGGTATGGCGCGAAAATATCCAACTCCGGGAAAAATCGCAAAAGGACACAGTTGGTTCGGAGAAGATGAAATGAAAGTTCTCGAAGAAAAATACACTCCTAAAATTGTAAAGTTGGTTGGCGATATGGCCAAAAAAGTAGGTGGACATGGCGGAATGGATTTTATGATGGACTGGCGGTTAATTGATTGTTTACGAAACGGTATTCCTCTCGATCAGGATGTTTATGATGCAGCGCTTTGGAGTGTAATTGCTCCGTTAAGCGAATGGTCAGTAGCAAATAAATCAAATTCTATAGAAGTACCTGATTTCACTAATGGTGCATGGAAAACAAATACTCCTGTCGACGTTACTTTATCAAAAGGTGGAACGACAAGTGTAAGAGTTACAGCAGAGGCAGAAAGTCAGCTAAATGTTTAAAAATAAAGAAAAACGATATCAGTAAAATAAAAAGGGCAACCGCTAACGTTGCCCTTTCTTCTTGTCGTAACTAAACCAAACACTTATCAATTTATGAAAAAAATTCACAGCTATATTAAACAGACAACTGAGAAAAAATTTACCCCTAAAGCGTTTCACTTTTTTATTTTGCTTAAGAGTGACCAATTGGTCACTCTTAACTTTAATTTAACACATTAACTCTTGTGTTATTCAAAATCCTTCTCTATTTTTGACCAACCGTTCAGTCAAAAAAATATAGAAACATGTCTCCTCGAAGTGCAAAACAATTTGACGATATCAGAAAACAGAAAAAAGAACTCATTATGGAAACAGCGTTGGAACTCTTTGCAGAAAAAGGGTTCCACGCCACATCGATAAGTCAAATTGCAAAAAAGGCAGGTATTTCAAAAGGACTTACATACAATTACTTCGAGAGCAAAAAAGAGATACTAGACGAATTAATCCAACATGGTTTCAACACCATTTTCGACAGCCTGGATTTAAACAAAGATGGTATTGTAAACAAAGAGGAGTTTATTCATTTTATAAAATATAGTTTCTCGCTGGTTCGCAAAAATTTGCAACATTGGAGACTCTTCTTTTCACTTTTAGTGCAGCCACATGTTGCTGAAACCTTTTCAAAAGAATACAAAATAAAAGGCGAACCCGTATTTCTGATGATGTACAATTTTATAAAATCTCAGGGAAGTGACGACCCGGAAGGAGATTTGATGGCAATAAGTGCCATGATTGAAGGAGCGTTCTTATATTTTGTTGCAGCCCCGGATGTATTTCCAATGGATATTATGGAAGAGAAAGTAATAGATGCATGCTTTAAAATCATAAACAACTAATAGTTACACCATGAAAACAATACTACTCCTTCTGTTCTTTTCAATTGGAACTTTTGTTTCAATTGCCCAGGATATAAATATCAAAGAAATTGTAAAACAAGCTGACGAAAAATTTCGTGGAACCTCCAGTACCGGAGAAATGACAATGATTATACAGCGGCCAATGTGGTCGCGTGAAGTTACGATGAAAAACTGGACACTTGGAAACGAATTCTCGATGATTTATATTACTGCGCCGGCCAAAGAAAAAGGCCAGGTTTTTCTTAAACGCCACAACGAAATGTGGAATTGGGTACCCAGCATCGAGCGAATGATCAAAATCCCGCCTTCAATGATGATGCAGTCGTGGATGGGGTCTGATTTTACCAATGACGATCTTGTACGGGAGTCGTCTCTCGTAAAAGATTACGAGCAGCGATTGGTGGGAGAAGAAACAATCAACGGTTATGAATGCTACAAAGTTGAACTAATTCCATATGATGATGCTCCTGTTGTTTGGGGAAAAATAATCATGTGGATTTCGAAAGAAGAGTATCACTGGTTAAAGGCAGAATATTACGATGAAGACAACTACCTTGTAAATACTGAAGTCCTTTCTGAAATAAAACAAATGGATGATCGTAAAATACCTACACATTTGGAAATGATTCCGGCGGATGACGAAGGCAACAAAACCATACTGATCTTCAAGGAAATTAATTTTAATGTGAATTTAAAAGAATCGTTTTTTTCTCAGCAAAACATGAGGAGGATCCGGTAAAATTTGGCGGTTGCAGTTTTCAGTAGTAATTAAACTGAAATAAAAACAGTAAATATGAAAACAAACATAAAACTGGCCTGGAGAAATCTGTGGAGAAACCGCCGACGGACGGTTATTGCAATCTCTTCTATCGTTTTCAGTGTACTGCTGGCTTCGTGGATGCGTTCGATGCAAGAGGGCTCCTATGACAGTATGATAGACAATTCGGTTAAATTTTACAGTGGCTACCTTCAGGTACAAGACACGGCATTTTGGGAAGAACGCACCATTGATAATGGCTTCAAAGCCTCCGATGATTTAAAATCGAAAATTAAAAATGTAAAGGATGTAACCCTTGTATCCGAACGGCTGGAATCTTTTGCCCTGGCGGCTGACCATATACACAGTAAACCTGCTATGGTTATGGGCATTGAACCCGAAGCAGAAGATCAAATCACTAAAATATCGCAGAAAATAAAAAGAGGACGATTTCTTAAATCCGGTGACAAAGGTGTTGTGCTAGCCGAAGGCCTGGCTGGATATTTAAATCTTAACGTGGGCGACACTCTTGTAATGATCAGTCAGGGATATCATGGAATAAGCGCTAACGGACTGTTCGAAATTATTGGAATAATGACACACCCCAATCCCGATTTTAACAAAAGAATGGTTTACACGGACATTAACGAAGCCAGGGAATTTTATTCTGCCAGCGGAATTTCCAGCTCGCTTGTTGTGATGACAAATAACCACTACAAAGTAAACCACATTAAAAAAGGAATAAGCCAGATACTTCCCCTGGAAAATAGAGTAATGACATGGAGCGAAATGCAACCGGAACTGGTTCAACTTATCCAGAGCGACCGCGGCGGTGGTATTATCATGCTCGGAATTTTATATGTGGTAATTGCCTTTGGCATGTTTAGCGTAGTAATGATGATGGTAAAAGAACGCAAACGGGAATTTGGTGTTATTCATGCCGTGGGAATGAAAAAACGAAAGCTTTCGATTGTTGTATTTTTGGAAACGATAATGATTGGACTTATCGGCTGTTTAATTGGTCTGGTTATCAGTTATATTTTCTGCTTCTATTTTTACAACAACCCTCTCCCGCTTACAGGCGAAATGGCAGAGGCTTATGCCCAATACGGAATGGAGCCTTATATGTTTTTCTCTATGAAATCATCCTTATTTTACAATCAGATGATTCTGGTTTTTTTCATCAGTATCTTCATTTCAATTTTCCCTGTTACCAACATACATCGGCTGAAAATTACAAAAGCTATGCGAGCGTAAAAAAAAGTACAGTTAAAGTTAACGATGGTATTTTATATGATACGGAAATTTAAATTTAAAAAAAGATGTGAATCTAAGACAAAACAGTTTTGCACCTTGAATTCAATCTTTAAACTTCACACAAAAACTTAAAACAATGATTGGATCAATTGCCTGGCGAAATGTATGGCGAAGTAAATCGCGAAGCCTCATTATGATTGTGGCCATTGCCATCGGATTGTTTGCCGGTGTATTTACCATGGCTTTTATGCAGGGTGCGGTTGATGCCCGCATCGAATCAGCTACCAAATCGGAACTCGGACATTTGCAGGTACATGCCCCGCGCTTTCTGGAAAACAACAACATTGAATGTTCGATTTCTGATGCCCGGGAAATGCTTTCAAAAATTGAAACACTCCATGGAGTAGTTGCAGCAAGCAGGCGTTTAATTGCCGAACCTTTTGTAATGGCTGCCCATGGCACAGGTGGAGGAAAAATTTTAGGCGTTGATGTGGAAAATGAAAAACGGGTAACCGATATATGGCAACATCTTGTGGACGGAACCTACCTTGAAAAAAACACCCGGATGCCTCCGGTAGTTATCGGTCAAAAAATGGCTGAAAAACTTCAGCTTCGGGTGGGTTCCAAAATCGATGTACAAATGGTTGACATTGATGGAAATTTGTCGTCAAAAGGCTACCGGGTATCAGGAATCTACAAAACGACCAACACCGGCTACGACGAAACGCACTTATTTGTAAGCTACAACGATTTGCGGACACAACTTGGAGTAAAAGAGAATACCGCGCACGAAATTGCGGTTTTGCTGGAGGACGGCACCAATGCCCCTGCTATTAAACCGGAAATTCAGAATATAGCCGGAAATAATGATGTTCAGACATGGAAAGAAATCAGTCCTGAAATGTCCTTACTAACCGATTCGATGGATCAGTACATGTATGTTTTTATCCTTATTATTCTGCTGGCACTCTGTTTTGGCATCATAAATACAATGCTTATGGCTGTTTTGGAACGGGTGAAAGAAATTGGAATGTTGATGGCTGTGGGAATGAATAAAAGAAAAGTTTTTGTGATGATCATCCTTGAATCAATTATGCTCACTTTTTCAGGCGGTTTTTTGGGAATTCTTTTGGGAACTTTGGTTACCAGATTTTTTGAAACAACTCCGATCGATGTTTCAATGTTTTCTGAAGGATTGGAAAAATACGGTTTCGGTTCTCAGATCTATACATCGTTACAACCCAACACTTTATTTACTATTGGATTTCTTGTAATAGTAACCGGTATACTTTCCGCAATATATCCGGCCCGAAAAGCATTAAAATTAAATCCGGCTGAAGCAACAAGGTCAGAATAAGCCGCTCCTCTCTCAAGAAGGATATTACCTTAAAATATTAAAAAATAAATCATAAAAAGATGAAAATTATAGAAATAAGCAAACTGCAAAAAACCTACGACAGCGACTCGGTTCCGGTGCACGCCGTAAACGGTGTTGATCTTTCTTTTGAAGAAGGAGAATTTGCGGCCATTGTTGGTCCCTCCGGTTCAGGAAAGACAACCTTATTAAACATTATCGGTGGATTAGATGATGCTACTGAAGGAGATGTCACCATCAACAATGTAAAAATTACTGAACTTTCCTCACGAAAACTAACCGATTTTCGGATGCACAATATCGGTTTTGTTTTTCAGGCTTACAATCTTATTCCGGTGCTAACGGCAAAGGAAAATGTGGAGTTTATTATGCATTTGCAGGGAGAGAAAAAAGAGGCACGCGACACGCGTGCAACCGAATTGTTAAAAGCAGTTGGGTTGGGAGAAATGGTAAACCGTCGTCCGTCCAAACTTTCAGGGGGGCAACAACAGCGAGTCGCAGTTGCCAGGGCCCTGGCATCAAAACCAAAATTTGTTTTGGCTGACGAACCTACAGCCAACCTTGACTCCAAATCAACAGAAAATTTGCTTGATATTATGGAACGACTTAATAAAGAGGAAAAAATAACGTTTATATTTTCAACACACGATCAACGGGTAGTAAATAAAGCACATCGAATAATTACACTCGAAGACGGGAAAATAATTAGTGACGTAAGAAAAAATTAGATATGAAACTAGTGATGATGATTTTGTGGTTGGCCGGGATTCCGTTTTATTTTTTTTCTTCGGAAGAAAATTTTTCCGGAACAACAAATAATTGGGACAGCAATTTAAACACCGCTGCCAGTACAAATTATCTATCACCTCTCGAAAAAGAAATCATATTTGAAATTAACAAGCTTCGTTCAAATCCGGCAAAATATGCCAACGATTATATCGCTCCATTATCAAAAAATTATCAGCGAAATATGTTGTATTATCCGGGAGATAAGCCTTTGCTTACAAGAGAAGGTGTTCGTGCATTAAACGAATGTGTTCGTGATTTAAGAAAACAAGGACCGCTTTCTTTGGTGTATCCGAGCCGAGGTCTAACAAAAGCGGCAGACGATCATGTAAAAGATCAGTCTCGTACCGGAAGAACCGGCCACAGTGGAAGTGATCGTTCAAATGCAAAAACAAGAATTGAACGTTACGGCCAGTGGAAAGTACGAATTGCTGAAAATATTGCATATGGTGGAATCACCGCACAACAGATCGTTATCTACCTTTTAATCGACGACGGAGTGTATGATCGCGGACACCGGAAAACCTTTCTTCATCCTGATTTTAATGAAGTCGGCGTGGCTACCGGCAATCATCCGGAATACGGAATAATGAGTGTAATGGATTTTGCAGGAGCTTTTGTTGAGAAATAATATAAAATCAACGTGACATAAGTTAAAAGGCAGATGCCGTTGAACGAAACGGGCAAAAAATAAAAAATGAAAACCAGGATTCAAATTTTGTTCATCATTCTTTTATTCCCTTTTGTATCAGGTGCTCAACTTCAAAATATTACATTAAACGGTTATGTAAAAGATCTTTTTATGTTTTACAAACCGGAGATACAAATTCCGGGAATTGAAGCTGAACATCTTTCAACAAACATTATTCACAACCGCCTAAATTTCAGGTGGTATGCCAATAACGAGCTTACCTTTACAATTGAGGCCAGAAACCGGGTATTTTTTGGGCAAATGATTCGGGAGTTTCCGGTTTATCAGACAAGCATTGATGTCGATCGCGGGTATTTTGACTTGTCGGAAGTAATTGCCTCAGGCGATGGTTGGTTTATACACTCAATTATCGACCGCGCGTGGCTCAATTACTCGTCGGGAAACTGGAGTATCACTGCCGGCAGACAGCGTATAAACTGGGGGGTAAATCTTGTATGGAATCCAAATGATATTTTTAACTCTTTCTCCTATTTCGATTTTGACTATGAAGAACGTCCCGGTACCGACGCAGTAAAAATACAATACTATACAGGGGTTACCTCTTCAGCCGAACTGGTGTATAAAATTGGTAAAAACACCGATGAAACATCAATAGCCGGTATGTATCGATTTTCAAAATTCAGCTACGACTTCCAGTTTCTGGGTGCCTGGGCTGGAAAAGATTTTGTAATTGGCGGAGGCTGGGCAGGCAATATTAAAGGCGGAGGTTTTCGCGGTGAAGCATCATGGTTTATTCCCCGAACAAACGACAACGGAAGCGAAGAAGCTTTTGTAGCATCAGTTTCAGGAGACTACACCATGAAAAACAGTTTGTACCTCCACACCGGAATTCTCTTTAGCAGCAACGGTACAACAGGCAAGGCCGGAGGACGCGAAATTTTCGATCTCAATCTATCCGCAAAAATGTTGTCACTGGCCAAATACAATATTTTTGCACAGATGTCCTATCCGATAACTCCGTTATTTTCTGCCAATTTATCGGGAATGCTAAATCCTTCTGACGGGTCTTCTTATATTAGTCCTTCGTTAACTTATTCCCTGGCAAACAATTGGGAGTTTATGCTAACAAGTCAGTTATTTACAGGCGATTCTGACACTGAATACGGCGATTACGGAAAATTTATTTTTGCCCGGTTAAAGTGGGCTTTTTAACTCAATTTCCTTTTTTGAAACTTCTGCCTGTGCAAAAAACAAAAAATATGTTCTTTCATTCAATTTCGGCATCCTATTGTTTTACTTTTTAAAAAAAAGATCATTAATTTGAACCCAACAAAATAAAAAATAATTTATGCGGGTTTTTGAATAATGAAGAATACGTACAATGATTTAATTGAGCAATCCTACTACTTCCCACAGGAAGGCTTTGACCTTCAGGATGGCTATCTGACTTTTTATGGTGTTTCGCTAAAGTATCTAATCCAGAAATATGGTACTCCGTTCAGGCTGATGTATCTGCCGCGTATCGGGGATCAGATAAAAAAGGCCAGGAACCTGTTCCGAAGGGCGATAAAGGCTGAAAACTACCAGGGAACATACAATTATTGTTACTGTACCAAAACCTGTCACTTCCACCATGTAATAAGTAAAGCGCTGCAATACGATGTCAATCTTGAAACCTCATCGTCGTTTGATATTGATTTAATTATTAATCTTTTTAAAAAAGGTGAGCTCGAAAATACGGTAAAACTGGTTCATAACGGTTATAAAACCGATGAATACATCCGCAAAATAATATCCCTGCAGGATATGGGTTTTTCCGATTCGACAATCATTCTCGACAATAAAAACGAGCTAAAGAAAATTCTTTCGATGGCAGGAAAGAAAAAAATCAAAATCGGAATCCGTAAAGCCATCGATGAAGAGCCACAAAGCGCTTATTATACATCGCGACTTGGAATAAGAGCATCCGATATTCTTGAATTTTACCGGAACCAGATAAAAGACAAGGAAAATGTAGAATTAACCATGCTCCATTTTTTTGTTGATTCAGGAATTAAAGACACACTATATTATTGGGGCGAATTCCAGAAGTCGATGAAAACCTATATTGAGTTAAAAAAAGAATGTCCCACATTGGTCAACATCAATTTAGGTGGTGGTTTCCCTATCCGTAATCACCTGGGGTTTGAATACGATTACGAATATATGATTCGTGAAATAGTTAAAAACATAAAGGAAATGTGTAATAATGAAGGCATCAAAGAGCCCGACATTTACACCGAATTTGGGAAATATACTGTTGGTGAAAGTGGTGCTACTATTTTTTCTGTATTGGAACAAAAGCAGCAGAACGACGCTGAACTTTGGTACATTATCGATAACAGTTTGATGAATACTATTCCGGATGCATGGTCAATTTTTGAAAAATTTATTTTACTCCCTGTTAACAAATGGGACAATGAATACACCCGCGTAAACATCGGCGGAATTAGTTGCGATCACTCTGATTATTATAACTCCGAAGATTTAAATCAGCAAATCATGCTGCCCCGGTATTCCGGGCGCGAAAAGGAACCGCTGTATCTTGGATTTTTTCACACGGGTGCTTACCAGGATTCCATAAGCGGTTACGGGGGAATAAAACACTGTTTAATTCCGTCGCCGCAACACGTGATTATCGATCGGGATGAAACCGGTAATTTTGTTGATTACGTATACCGAACAGAACAAACAGTGGATGACATGTTTAATATTTTGGGCTATAATCCATAGTTTTAAAGATAGACTTCTGAAAGAAATAACAAGGCCGGTTGGGAAGATCCAACCGGCCTTCTGTTTGAAGATAAAAAGTTTTAAGGGGGTAGAATACTAAGCTTTGTTTTTGTCGAGCAACAATATCGAGTTTACCAGCACTTCTGTAACATATTGCTTCTCTCCGTTTTTATTGTCATACGAACGGTTGGTAAGTTTCCCCTCAATCGCGATTTCCGAACCTTTTTTCACATAGTTTTCAACGATGTCGGCTTGTTTACCCCATGCGACCAACCTGTGCCAGGTAGTTTCCGATTGTTTGGTTCCGTTTTGGTCCCGATAAATTTCGTTGGTTGCTATAGAAAAATTAGCAACTGTTTTTCCGCTGTCCAACTTTCTTACTTTGGGATCGTCCCCCAGATTACCGATAAGCCTGACGCTGTTTCTTAAGACGTTCATGATTTTAAATTTTAAATGTTATTAAAAACGAAATTGTAGTTCAAAGCTAAAATGGCCTCGTAAGATTATCCGGAATTTAAATGTTTGTATTCGACAATAAACGTTTGCAAGCGGTTACAAACGAATATAACTCTACAAATAAGCTAATTAACTCAAAAAATAATCAAAAAAATATTGAGAATCTCGCGGCCAACCAAAAAAATACGACAGTCGTTTACCGCGTATATTGTGCGGCTTAAAAAAATTAAAGTCTGATTGATTATACCTTTCCCCTGAATGTAAAGAGAAACATGAATGAAATAATAGAGCACAAAAAAAATTATCAAATATCCGGTTCTTCATGCAACAAAAAGGAGTTACAAATAATTTATTACTAAATTAAAACAGAGGGAGTTCTATAAAAACATTAGCCTTTGGGGTTGTTGTTCTTTCAAAATATATTCACTATCTTGAATCTGGTAAACGATAATTATAAGCTCAAACTATTATTCGGTTAATCTTAAAACAATAATAAAATTGCTAAACATTAAGCATATTAACCCCGGAAGGCCCAATTTTATCCTTTTATTATTTTTAACGATACTTCCGTTTGGGTATCTGTCTTCTCAAAATGTGGGCTCTCCTGTTTCTTCTGACAACGTAAGATTGGAACTTGACAAACTTCTTGGAGCTGACCAAAGGCTTATCAGCGGTGATTTTTATGATGGAGCTCCGTTAGGTTCAGTTAACGGGCACCCCTACTTTTTTGATGAGATGTGGAACGAGGGAAGTGTAGTAATCGGAAGTATAAAATACGAAGACCTAATTCTAAAATTTGATATTGCTGCAAATAGTGTGGTTCTTAAAACATATGCATTGAAAGACAATGTAATTCAGCTCTGTTTAAAGAAAGAAAAAATCAGTGAATTCACTATGAACAAAGTAAAATTCACCAGATTTCCGGATAAGGGTATCAATAACAAAATCATTTTCGCACAGTTATGCGAAGAAGGAAGTGTTGATTTTCTGCTTGTAAGAAGTAAAGAGTTGGTTCTTTCCGAGGGAGGTACTACCGACTTCAAATACAAAGAGTACTATCACAACTACCTTAGATATAACGGACAGATATTAAAATTCAAAAGCAAAAAAACACTCTTTAATTTATTCCCTGAATATAAAACCGAGTTGAAAAGATACCTATCTCAACATAATCTTTCTACCAAAAGGAAAGAAACAACCAACAGGGCAAAACTGGTAAATTACTGTAACTCATTGTTAAGTAGCCCTAAATGAAAAAAATCTTTACAATATCATCGATTTTTATTATTCTGAATTTAAGCATTCATGCCCAGGAATTTCGTCCTGTTTATATAAATAAAAGTTTTAAGGACACAAAATTTGAAGAGTTTGTCAAAACGATTAAGCAACAATATGGGATAGAAATATTTTATAAACCCCAATGGATTGAAAACCTAAGAATAAATACTACCTCCGACTCATTAACCCTGTCAGCAATCCTTTCCTCAGCGTTAAAACCATCGGGTATTAATTTCATTCGGAGAGGAGAAAAACAATTTTTTCTAACAGGAACAAGTGATTTAACTGGCAGCAGCTTAAAAAAAAATAAAGAAAAAATACCTGCAGAGGATGATAACAATGACAAATCCGTTGCGGAGAAGTATTTTAAAAAATCGTCCTATGAAAAAACGATAAGTAAAGTAATAATCGGCAACCGTAAAAAAGGCCCGGGCTCAACGCTGAGTGTTCTCTCTGGGCGGATTTCGTCTCGAAAATCAGGAGAACCGGTAATAGGAGCCACAGTAATCGTTGATGGTACAACTACCGGAGCAATCACCGATGGCAGCGGTTCTTATTCCTTTTCTGTAGAAACTGGTTCAAACTTTAAACTCAACGTATCCTGTATGGGTATGGTTTCAGCATCCTTTTATATTGAAATGCTGAGCTCCGGAATATTTAATATTGAAATGACTGAAAAGCTCATAGACATTCAGGAAGTTGTAGTCAAATCCGACAAACACGATAACATACAGGGATTACAAATGGGATTCCAACGGGTTGATATGAAAGAAATTAAATCAATACCGGTAGTACTGGGAGAAAGAGACATCCTGAAAATTGCCAATATGATGCCCGGAGTTCAAACCGTCGGTGAAGGTTCAGTTGGTTTTAATGTAAGGGGTTCTTCCGCAGATCAAAACCTTTTTCTGATTAATGAAGTGCCAGTGCTCAACACAGGACATTTGTTTGGATTCTTTTCGGCTTTCAACCCCGATATGATTAGCGATTTCAATCTATATAAAAGTAATTTTCCTGTTGAATACGGTGGCAGGCTGGCTTCTGTTTTTGAGATATCAACAAGAAAAGGCAACAAAAAGGAATTTGGTGCGCGTGGAGGCATTGGCCCGGTAACAGGCACTTTACTTATTGAAACACCTATCGTAAAAGACAAGGCTTCGGTAATTGTGGGGGGCAGAACAACCTACTCTGACTGGATATTAAAAAAGATTGACGACCCTGATATCAGCAATAGTGATGCCAGCTTCTACGACCTTATGGCAGGAGTACATGTTCTGAACAATGAGCGCTCATCGTTGCAGCTTTTTTCCTACTACAGCAGAGACAAATTTACGCTGGCTCAAACCAATGATTACGAATATGAAAACCTTGGAGCATCTCTTATTTACGACAGAAATCTGAACAATAAATGGAAAGTAAAAATCGCTGCGGTATTTAGCGATTATACGAATTATCACACCAACAGGGAGCAGGCATCCACGGCATTTGAACGCCGATTTGATGTAAAGTCGCAGGAACTTAAGTTTAACTTTTCAGGTTACCACTGGTTAAAACACAGGTTTGATTTTGGGGCCAACGCAATTCTCCATAATCTGGACCAGGGCAGCTATGCTCCATTTGGAGAAGAATCACTTTTTGCAACAAACGATTTTGGGAAAGAGAATGGACTTGAATATGCTTTTTTTGCATCAGATGAGTATTCTGTCACCGATAAGTTTACTATTTATCTGGGATTAAGGTACAGTCTGTTTAACTACCTTGGCCCTAACACGATATACAGTTATGCAGAAAACCAACCCTTTGAAAAAGAAAATATTGTCGATACTTTAACCTACAGCAGTGGAAAAAGCATCGGTAAATATTCCGGTCCTGAATACCGAATCTCCTTTAATTATGAGCTGAACAGCGATATGTCGCTTAAATTCAGTTACAACAGGATGCGACAGTATCTTTTTATGCTGTCAAATACAGTTTCCATTGCACCTACCGACAGATGGAAATTAACTGATCCCTATATAAAACCACCAGTCTCTGATCAGGTAAGCCTCGGACTTTATAAAAACTTCAACAATGCTTCTCTTGAAACTTCTGCTGAAATCTATTCAAAAAAAGGATATAATATCGTTGAATATAAAGATGGAGCTGACCTGACAAGCAGTCCTGATTTTGAAACGCTTGTTCTGCAGGGAGAACAGGATTCGTACGGTGCTGAATTTATGATAAAAAGAAATTCCGGCCGGTTCACGGGATGGATAAGCTATACGTGGTCGCGCACGAAAATCAAAATAGACGGTAATGAAACCTGGCAAAAAATAAACAATGGTATTACCTATCCGGCGAACTATGACAAACCCCATTCATTCAATTTTGTCGGCAATATAAAAATCTCGCGAAGGCTAAACTTTGCATCTAATATCGTATTTAATTCAGGGAGGCCAGTTACCTACCCAACAGGAATTTTCTATGTTGGCGGGAACCAGGTTATCAGCTACTCCAACAGAAACGAGTACCGTATCCCTGACTATTTCAGAATAGATCTTTCAGTGAATGTGGAGGGAAACCTCCTGAAAAAAAAGTTTGCTCACAGTTCCTGGGCTTTCTCTGTCTATAATTTAACCGGGAGAAAAAATGCTTACTCTGTTTACTTTAAAAATGAAAACGGAAAGATTAAGGGCTATAAACAATCAATTTACGGAGTTCCCATTTTTACGGTTAGTTATAATTTTAAATTAGGTAATTATGCTGTTAAATAGAAAAATATTGGGGGCCATACTAGTATTACCCTTGCTTCAGTCTTGTATTGAACCTTTCACACCAAAAACGGTAAAATATGATTACAGCATTTTTGTTGAAGCTTTGGTTACTGATGAAGCCGGGATACTTCCGGAAGTAAGAATCTCAACAACAATTCCCCTGACAAACTCCGAAGAAAATTCGATTCCTGAAGAACCGGGGCCCGTAAATAATGCAGAGATACTTCTTCTGTGCGACGACGGATCGGAATATACTTATGATTCGCCGGAAAGCTTTGCCTCAAAATCCATATATACCTTATCAGATTCCAATTTTAGAGCAGAACCGGGAAAATCATATAAGATTGTTATCCACCTTGACGGAGAAGTACTCGAGTCTGACTATGAAATTCTTAGAGAATCATCTCCCATTGATAGCCTGGGTTATACAGTAAAAACTGAAAAACTTGAAGAAGACGGGGAAACTGCACAGGGATATCAGTTTCAGGTAAATAACCACAATGACACCCCCGGGCCTTCCTACTACAGATGGATTCCAGACGCAACTTATTCCTATACCGTTCCCTACATAAGCACTTACCGGTGGAACGCTGTCATACAAAGATTAATTCCATATACGTCTGACGGAGCAAGAGAGTGCTGGAAAAACAAAAATATTAATGGAATTTATGTTGCTTCTACGGAAGGGCTATCTGAGAATTCGATCATCGGGGCTCCTCTCAATTTTGAGTCACAATATGGAGATGAACTTGCCGCCCTTTACAGTCTTCATGTAAGACAATTTGTGATTTCCGGGGAAAATTACAAGTTCTGGAATGAAATAAACAAAATGGTTTACGAAACTGGTGGTTTATTTGAAAGACAACCCTATAAAATTACAGGTAATATAACGTGTACCAGTAATCCTGATCTTGGTGTGACAGGAATTTTCGAGGTAGCAGGAGTAAGTGAATACAGGGAATTCTTTGCAACCCCGGCTGAGTTCCCTGTAAGCGGTACCACATGTGATCTTATCGAGGTGGATGTTCTTGATTATCCACTGAGTAAATTGCCCGACGGGGTTTATATTATTTATTATGAAGATACGAACCAAAAAATGACCTCATTCTCCGGTTGTTTTGAATGTAATGAACGGGGTGGCTCAAGTGTAAAGCCGGCATTCTGGGAAGACAATTAATAAGCTATTAATGAAAAAAAATATATTCATAATCATATCTTCGTTTCTGCTTATTCTTTTTAACCAGGTTACAAATGCTCAAATCCTACTTAAGGAAACTGCCTGGCTACAAACCAATAGAGACATTTATCTTTCCGGGGAAGACCTGTATTTTAAAGTCAACCTGTTGGAAAATGATACCTACCATCCATCAGCATTAAGCAAAAACATCAGATTAGAACTTACAGACGTAACTGGAAATAGTATTATCAGAAAAAACTTTGAGCTTGAAAATTCAGAAATCTTTGATAAATTTTTATTACCGGGAAATATAAAAACAGGGAAATATTATTTGAGAGCCTATTCAAACTGGATGAGAAATTTTTCGGAGGATGGTTTCTCGGAACTGGAACTCAGGGTACTAAACGTTAAAGATGCTAATCAAGACTCACTTCTGTTAAAAAACAACAGTGTAAACATCAGAATTTTTCCATATTCTAATCCGGATGATATACAACAGCCAAAATGTAGTATTTTTTCATCGAATAAGTATGGTAAAGGAATGGAAAGTGAAGGTTTTATTTTAAGTGGACAGGGCGACACCGTGCTTACGTTCCACAGCAACAAAACCGGTTGGGCTTCCTCATATTACAAAGCGGCAGACAAATCCAAATATCAGGTTTTTGTAAAAGGGTTTCAAAAAGATAACGTCAGTTTTGAGGTAAATACAATTCATAACCCAGATGATCAAATCAGCTCCTCTGTCATTAAAGAAAATGAGAATCTGAGTGTTAACATCAAGGGAGTTCATACCGGCAATAATTATAAGCTACTTCTTCACAGAACATATTCCTGGTCGTGGTTCCATACCACTGTTGCTGAAAATAATTCCATCATTTTTCATATTCCTTTAAAAGACATCCCCGTGGGTCTGTCACAAATAACTGTTCTAGATGAAGAAAACAAAATTATCTTCAAACAGTTATGGTCTGACTATGGAGAAAACGTTTCAGACATAAAAATTGAAATGGACACTTCAAACATTACAACAGACTCTTACACTGATTTGAACTACTATTCAGAGAGGACTTCTTTTAATATGAACAATCCAGAAAGCCTGCAAATCTTAGCAGGTAGATTTTTCCCGGAAAGTAAAATGCAACTATATTTACCAGGACTACCCGGCTGGTTAGCAAATTATAAAATTCCTTCAGACAAAAACGGGTTTGACGGATGGATAAATGCCAACTTGTACCCGGATGAAATCGTAAATTCTTTTTTCATTTCCGACAAAAAATTTCCAACATTACCTAATTTAAAAAACACACCTCATTTTATTCGCCACTATCCTGAAACAAGAGGAGGTATCCTCAGCGGAAGGATATACAATAAAATAACTGGCCAAGCCGTGTCAAATGTAAACATTGCCTTAACGGTTTTGAATGATAATGGCTTTTATGCCACAAAAACAGATCCAGGCGGCAAGTTCGTGTTTACTTTTCCCAGCCAAAACTTTTCAAAAGACTATGTCCTGAATTATATAGACAAATACGATTCACTTTGGCAACTTGATATAATACCGG
The DNA here is from genome assembly GCF_022267315.1 of Maribellus maritimus. Classification (GTDB taxonomy): domain Bacteria; phylum Bacteroidota; class Bacteroidia; order Bacteroidales; family Prolixibacteraceae; genus Draconibacterium; species Draconibacterium maritimum. Next base: position 106,315 of record NZ_JAIKLE010000020.1, on the reverse strand, counting down.
ATTATGAAGCATCAAAACCCAAAAAGCTTAGCAAAGTTGCGTTTACAGCTAAAGAACTTGAATTCCTTAAATCACAAATCCTGACCGTTCAGCTGCGTAACCTTTATTTCACCAATACAGAAAACACGAGTGCTATTAAAAACGACACGACTAAAACAGAAGAAATGTTTTATGGTAAACCGGAAATTAAAGTTGAAGTTTCTGATTACATCCATCTTGCAAATGCCAGGGAATTAATTTTTGAAGTGGTTCCTTTTGTAGCCGTTCGCCGACAAAACGAAAAGGATGTTCTTGTTGTAGCCGGCGACAATCTGTTTTCCAGTAAGTATCCAACTCTTATTTTATTTGATGGTATTCCTATTTATGATTATCAGAAACTACTGGAACTTCCAACTGAAAGAATCAAAACTATTGAAGCCAAAACCAATTTTTATATTCATGAGAATGCTATTTTCGAGGGAATAATTAACATCCGTTCGGTAAAAAATGATTTAGGCGGATTGAATTTTCCGAAAACTGCCATCCTGTCGACAATCCATCTCCCGGACAAAGCAAATAATCAATCGGTAAAAGCTCAAAAATCAGAATTAGAGGGACTACCTAACCTTGATGATATTCTTGTATGGAAAGACCTGAAAAAAGCGCCGAAGGAAAAGGAGAATATTTACTTTAACAGCAACCCGGGAAAATATAGTCTTTTGATATATGGCTACAGTAAGGACGGCAAATGGAACTCAGGCAGCCTTATTCTAAATATACGATAAGCCAATAATATTTGTAATCAGTCAGAATTTAAACGGCTATGTTCTGTTTCAAACGATTACAAACGGATATATTTTTGTATATTAGAAACTTAATCAAGCGACTTTGAAATAAAATTGAGGTCTTCAGAAGCAAATCTGAGCCAAAATAAACAGAGTTTGGCAAATTTGATTTAGGAGAAAAACAAAGTACTACGGATGGAAAAGAATTTGGAATTAAACATTACCTGATTTTTGAAATGAAATTTGAATGAATTTCAAAAATTGCCATTCGGCATCAGCAATATAGCGGAATGTTGTATTTGAATTTGACACCGGGAGAAAAACGAAACCGATACCGAAACAAAAAAAAAAGTTATGGAAGAGCGAAAATGTTTTGAATGCGGTGAACCTTTACGAGGCCGCGCCGATCAGAAATTTTGTAACGACCTGTGCCGAAATGCATACAACAACAAAAAGTTAGGGAAATCTTCCAAATACATTCGAAAAATTAACCGCATTTTACGAACCAACCATTCCATTCTAAAAGATCTGAATACGGAAAACAAAACCACTATTCCGTCAAAAAAACTTGAAAAGGAAAACTTCAATTTCAACTACCACACACATTATTACAAAACGCGCAACGGAAAGGTCTATTTTTTTTGTTACGATCAGGGATACCTAAAACTGGACAGTAATCGATATCTTTTGGTAAAAAAAGAAGATATCTGAAAAAACTTAAACACTTTATAATAAATCCTTTGTTTCATAACCTTCCTCTATTATTTTTACGCTGAAATCGTAAAACATAAACCAACTTTTTTAAAATGTACAAGTCAATCTTTCTCAATTATAAAAAAAATGTATTTTTTCTCTTTTTTTCCATTTCAGTAATTTTTAGTCAGGCGCAGAAAAAACCCGTAGATCTGGTCTATCCGCATCTCGATGCTGCCAACTCACGTTGGTTCTTCTTTTCTTCGGCCTGTCGTCCTTTCGGATTGGTAAACTTAAGTCCCGACAACGAACTGGGCGGTGCCTGGGGAAGCGGATACCGTTATAATACAAATGAAATCAAGGGATTTAGTCACGTTCATGCCTGGCAGCTCTCGGCTGTTTCTGTATTGCCGGTAAACGGCACAGCGCAAGATTTAAAAAATGACTATTTTTCTGCTTTTTCTCATGAAAAAGAAGTGGTTGCACCAGGCTATCATAAAGTTGAACTCGACAGATATCGAATCAAAGCGGAGCTCACATCAACCACTCGGGTTGGATTTCATAAATACACTTTTGAAAATCACGATCAAAAAGGAATTATTATAAAACTTACCGGTCCGAACGGCCCGTGTGATTTAACCGAAGGAAAAATTGAAAAAGTAAACAATCGTGAATTTTCGGGTTATGTGGTGAATGACGCTACCCGCCGGAGACCCAACCCTACTCCTGTTTTCTTTTATATCGAGTTGGACACCAAGGTAAAAAACCTGATTACCTGGGATGGTACCAATATAAATGAAAACAGCAAAGGAGTTGAAGGAGCAGCAACAGGCGCTTTACTTACTTTTGAAAACAAAACAAACAGGCCTGTTTTAATGAAAGTTGGAATCTCGTATACCAGTGCCGAAGAAGCCAAAAAAAATATTCAGGCTGAGTTAAAACACTGGGATTTTGAGCAGGTTGTTGCAGAATCAAAAGAAGAATGGAATAGCCGGCTGAGTAAGATAGAAGTAAGCGGTGGAACCCAAAACGATAGAGTAAGATTTTACACCGATTTGTGGCATGGATTACAAGGCCGGCGTATTATCAGCGATGCCAGCGGCACTTACTCTGACTTTACTGGTCCGGAAAGAAAAATCAAGCAAATTCCACGTGATAAAAACGGAACACCAAAATTTAACCATCATAACTTTGATGGGTTTTGGGGAGCACAATGGACAATAAATACACTTTGGCCGTTGGTTTACCCCAAAGTTGCCGCCGATTTCTGCAACTCAATGTTGTTGTATTACAACGATGGTGGATTAATCCCACGTGGTCCATCCGGTGGAAACTATACCTATGTAATGGTTGGTGCATCTACAACGCCATTTGTTGTAAGTACATGGATGAAAGGAATTCACGATTTTGACATCAATCTGGCTTACGAAGGATTGAAAAAAAATCATATGCCAGGAGGAATTATGGGAAAAGCCGGTTATGAACATAATACATCGGAAGGCGGTGGAATCGAAGAATACATAGAGAAAGGTTATGTTCCCTTTCCACGCAAACCTCACATTGAGGGTTTTCATAAGGACGGAGCCGGCATGACAATGGAATATGCTTTTCAGGACTGGACCCTGGCACAACTGGCAAAAAAGTTGGGGAAAACAGAAGATTACAAAACTTTTTTAAAACGCTCAGGCAACTGGAAAAATTTATTTGATACAAGTTACGGTTTTATTCGCCCTAAAGGTATTGACGGAAGCTGGAAGACACCTTACGACCCTTATCAGTATCAAAACGACGGATTTGTAGAATCGAACGCTGCCCAGATGACCTGGTATGTACCACAGGATTATAATGGGCTGGCCGAACTGATGGGAGGAGAAGAAGCAATGGCAAATAAACTGAACAACGAATTTACAATCGCTCAGGCGCATGGGTTTACTTCGGGAAAAAAACACGCTGACGAAACGCAGGAACAGGCCCGGCGTATTCCGATAAATTATGGTAACCAGCCATCAATGCAAACTGCTTTTATTTTTAATACAATCGGCGCTCCCTGGCTTACTCAAAAATGGAGTCGTGCAGTAATCGATTCTGTTTACACTGGCGTTTCGCCATTTGTTGGCTACAACGGCGATGAAGACCAGGGATTAATGGGCACACTTGCCGTTTTGATGAAAATTGGATTGTTTCAACTTGATGGCGGTACAACTGAAGATCCGGTTTATTTAATTGGAAGCCCTGTTTTTGACGAAATAAATATTTCACTCGACAATCAGTATCACCAGGGAAAAAACTTCAAAATATCAACCGAAAACAATAGCAAGGAAAATATTTATGTGCAGTCAGTTACATTAAACGGAAAACAAATGAATCGTATGTATCTTCTCCACAGTGAAATTACCAAAGGAGGGGAACTTCATCTGCTAATGGGACCGGAGCCTAACAAAGAGTTGAAGTAACATATTTGCTCTTTATTACATCCCGTTGTACCTTTTTTAAAAAAAATCAGGAGTGTACTAAACCCATTATTAATTTATAGATTCCTTTTTGTAATTTTTTATCCTTTTCCAGAAGAATATCTTTTTGAGTCAGTTATTTTAGCACAACCATATAATTTTGAAACCAGCAAATGAATAAAATCAGGGAGCAAAAAATAACTTTTTTTCAATCGTTACTGCCTGTAGCCTTTCTTTTTCTGCTGATTATTTACGGACTTATTTTGCGACCTGTATTTTTAAAACAGGAAGCGCTCCCACTTGAAATTGTTTTTTTAAGTGCTTCAATTTTCGCAGTAACACAGCTCCGGTTTCTTGGCTTTGCATGGGAAGAAATTCAAACAAGTATTATTCAAAAACTAACCAAAGCCCTTCCCACCCTTTTTATTTTATTTGCAATCGGGCTGATTATTGGCAGTTGGATTGTTTGCGGCACCATTCCTATGCTTGTGTATTACGGAATCAAAATCATCAACATCCGTTACATTTACGTTTTGGCGTTTCTTGTGCCGGTAATTTTCTCAACCGTTACCGGAACATCGTGGGGTTCCATTGGCACCATTGGAGTGGTCGTAATGGGGATTGCCCTGACCGTAAATGCACATTTGGGAATTACCGCCGGAGCCATCATCGGCGGAGCATACTTTGGCGATAAAATGTCACCTCTTTCCGATACGACCAATATTGCAGCTTTAGCCGTTGAAGTAAAACTCTACGACCACATTCATTCCATGATGTTTACAACCTTCCCTTCAGCCATTATTGCAATCTCAAGCTTTTTTGTAATGGGATTTATTTTCCCGGCGGAGAATCTTTCGGGGACTACCGAACAAGTTGAAGTTACTTTAAATTCCATTGCGTCTATGTTCAGTTTTTCATGGCTCCTGCTAATTCCGCCAGTTATCATTTTATATGGGTCAGTCCGCAAAAAACCAACAATTCCGGTTTTGCTAACATCAACGGTAACAGCGGTGATCCTCGCATTTATCTTTCAAAATTTTCGTTTTTCAGACGTGATTCAGGTTATTTACAAAGGTTTTGATACAAAAATGGCTTTCTGGGTAATTAATGTTCCGGAAAACATCAATCAGCTTTTTAACCGCGGGGGTTTATATGAACTTAGTGAGCCGATAATTATTTCGATACTGGTTTTTCTATACATCGGAACCATCGATAAAATAAATGCTATGACAACCATAGTGGAACGGATTTTTCGTTTTGCAAAAAAAAGAAGTACAGTGATTGTCACTTCCCTCCTTTCATCAGCAATCACAAATGCAATGACCTCCAACCAGTATGCAACCAGTTTTGTTGTTGGCGATGCATTTATAAGCAAATACGACCGTTTAAAAATCCCACGGAAAGTTTTGTCAAGGTCGCTCGAAGATTATGGCACTATGATAGAAAGCCTTGTTCCGTGGACCACCACTTCTGTTTTTATTGTTGCCACACTTGGAATATCATACGCCGAATACTGGCACTGGCAAATACTTTCGCTGACAAATATTATTGTTGCGCCCGTTTTGGCATTGGCTGGTATTGGATGCTTTTACCATAAAAAGAAAACTAAAAATGAATAAAAATTGGAAGCCGGAGACCATGATCTCGCATTTTGCCGAAGACCGACAAAAATATGAAGGAGCTGTTGTTCCCCCCATTTTTCAAAATACCCTTTTTACATTCGAAAACTGGGAAGCTATAGATGCAGCTTTTGATGACCGCATCAATACCGCCATTTATTCACGGGGCAAAAATCCGGGAGTAGATATTGTAGAAAAAAAATTGGCCCAATTTGCCGGAGGCGAAAAAGCACGTCTTTTTGCTTCGGGGATGGCAGCAATTACCGCCGCGGTTATGCATTGTATTAGTGCCGGCGATCATATCATTGCCATTAAAAATATTTATGGGCCTGCCAACAATTTAATTTCAGTTTATTTAAAAAAGAAAATGGGGGTTGAAACCACTTTTGTTTCGGGTAATGATGTCGAAGAATTCAGAAATGCCATAAAACCGAATACAAAACTGATTTACCTGGAAAGTCCCTCTTCTGCAATTTTCAGCATTCAGGATATAAAAAGTATTTGTATTCTGGCTAAATCAAGGGATATTAAAACAATTATCGACAACACCTGGGCAAGCCCTGTCTTTCAGAAACCGCTCGAAATGGGTGTCGATTTGGAAATTCACTCCTGCTCAAAATATATTGGCGGACATTCCGATGTTGTTGCCGGGTTGATAGTTGGCAGCGCCAAAGAAATAGATAGTATTATTGTAAATGAATTTGAATTACTGGGTGGGAAAATTGCCCCGATAGAGGCGTGGCTGCTTATGCGCAGCTTGCGGACACTCCCCTTACGAATGAAAGCACACCAGGAAAATGCCATAAAAGTTGCTGAATTTCTGGAAACACACGCCAAAGTAGCTGTGGTAAATTATCCGGGATTACAAAGTTTTCCGCAACACCAATTAGCAAAAAAACAAATGTCAGGCTATAGCGGACTGATGTCTTTCAAACTAAAAACCTCTGATTTATTGCAGATAAAAACCTTTTTCAACAGCCTGCAGATTTTTAAAATTGGTGTTAGCTGGGGAGGCCACGAGAGTTTGATTTATGCCCCGGCCATCAGTTACCTCAAAGAACTAAGTCCTGAACAATTCGACAGGCTTGGAATTTCGCTGGGCGATATGCGCATATCTGTCGGATTGGAAAATGCAGATGATCTTATCGAGGATTTAAGTCTGGCACTAAACACTATAAAATAACAGGAATGAATTCTTTCTATTTTGAAAAAATAAAACGCGTACAAACACTGGCTGAGATTGGCCTTGAATTTTCAGAAAATACTTTTGACCGGGAACGCTATGAAGAACTCAGACTGATCAGTCTGGAAATGCTCGAAAAAATGACAGACACACCAATCGAAAAAATTATTCCGGTAATTGAAGAAAAAGACGGTTACAAAACTCCAAAGATTGATGTCAGAGCTGTTGTTTTTAATGAGACCGGTAAGATTTTACTGGTTCAGGAAAAAGCTGACAACTGCTGGGCCATGCCAGGTGGATGGTCTGATATAAGTTACAGCCCAAAAGAAGTAGCTGAAAAGGAGTGTATGGAAGAGGCCGGATTAGCTGTAAAAGCGACGAGGTTACTTGCCGTAATCGACAAACAAAAACAAGGAATGCCTCCCGCTTTTGAATATGTTTATAAAATATTTCTTCTGTGCGAAAAGCTTGGCGATAATATTTCAACGGGTTCCGAGACACAGGATGTGGGATGGTTTGCAGAAAACGAACTCCCTGAACTTTCAAATCCGCGAAATAATATCACCATTTTAAAAATGATGTTTGAATTCTACAAAGGAGAAAGAATCGAAGCATACTTCGACTAAGCATTTGAAACACAACGATTACATTTCAGCTAATTTTTTCAAATCGTTTTAAAATAAAAATACTTATTCCTATCTTCAAACCATTAAGTTAAATTTAATTTCAAACTAAACTATTAAAACATGAAAAAGTTACTCATTTTCACACTACTTGTTGCATTTGCTGCGACACTAAATGCGGCTACACAAACCAGGAAAAAAGACATTCTTGGAAAATGGAAATATGAAGTTGCCTCAGCACCATACGGATACGAAAAAGGAACACTTGTTTTCTCTGAAAAAGAAGGAGAGTTGGCCGGAGAAGTACAATTTATTGATGGTTCGAAAGCCCAAATGACAAAAATTTCTTTTGAAGACGAAACATTAAAATGCGGACTTTATGTAGAAGGTGGTTACATTGGAATCGAAGCCAAAATCGACGGTAAAAATATGGCTGGCTCTGTCGATACTCCCGATGGAAAAATTGATTTAAAGGCTGAAAAAACAGAATAGAAAAAAGGCTCCGAGTCGGAGCCTTTTTTTATAAAATTACTCTATGGTTTTAATTTGAGAACCTCGCTCCCTGCAAGTAAAAACGCCCCGGTTCCGTATACTTCCCAACTATCGGCAGTAAAATTTTTACGTGGGTCGGCACCAATAGGCTGCACCCAACCCACATGTCCGTCAGGTTGAATCAAAGAATTCATTCCAACCCATGCCTTTTCAACTGCCGGTAAATATTTTTCTTTGTCCAGAATACCATTATTAATTCCCCAGGCAAGTGCATAGGTATAAAAACCTGAGCCACTGGCTTCGCCTCCGGGATAAGCATCCGGATCCAATAAACTGGCTCTCCACAAACCATCTTCTTGTTGAATTGAAACAATTTTTGCCGCCATTTCTTGGTAATTCTGAATATAGAAATCACGGGTTGGATAATCTTTTGGCAATTCCTGAAGTACTCGAACCAAACCTCCCATTACCCATCCGTTTCCACGCGACCAGAATATTTTCTCTCCATTACTTTCTTTTATCACCTCAATTCCTGGTTCGTCCCACTTGTAACGAATATCGCGGGCATACAAATGCTCCTCTTTGTCGTACAACAAATCGTAACACTCCTTAAAAAGCTTATCATTAAGTTTCAAATATTTATCATCATTTAAAGTCTCTCCCAGTTTTACAAAAGCAGCAGGACCCATAAAAAGTGCATCGCACCACCACCATGTACATTTCCTGATATCTTTTGTTTCGTAGGGTGTAGCCATAAACTCATCCATGGTTTCAACAAAAGGCTGAATCATTTTTCTGTCTCCGGAAACCCGGTACATGTCAATGTAAGTTTGACAAATAGCGTGGTCGTCTGCATGATGAAGCCGTGGTCCCGGTTTCCATTCGTTTGCCTCTCCCATTTCTACCATGGCCTTCCATATCTTTTTGGAGCCGGTTGTTTCGTACGCAGCAAAAACACCCGCATAAAATGCTCCGTTAGTCCAGTCATACAATTCATGTTTTGGATTTTTTAATTGCCAACTGAGTGCTTTTTTCATCGTTTTCTTTATGTACGAATCCTTAAAAAGCTTCTCATTACCTTCCTTTTGAGCAAATGCGGTTCCTGTTAAAATACAGAAAAAAAGTAGAGTTGTAATCAGTTTATTCATGTGAGTAATAATTAGTTTTAAATGTTGATTTATAATTTATTTTAATATTCTATACTGATTATAAACATTTTACAGGTGGTCAAAATGCACCTTAATTAACATTCTGACAAATGTATGCAATCGATTGCATTTTTCAAAATAAAAAAGAACGTAAACTTTATCTTATGAAATAAAATAAAAATCGGTGTGCTTTGGCGAAATTCAAATTAATCCTTATACTTGCAGCAAACAAAAATGATTATGTACACAAGATTCGGACATCACCGCCATCATGGGATTAACCAATCATCGGGTAGGCTGTAATTGTATTGTCCAATCTTAATTAAAGATATTTTACGGAAAGGCTTGCCAGGAAAGGCAAGCCTTTTTTATTTTCGGAGCCTCTGCAACCTCCTCAAAAGGAGAAACTTTTTGAAAAAACAAATTATTAGAAAATATAAAAATGGAAAACAGACTTAAAATTGCGATTCAAACAAAAGGAAGGTTAAACGAAGACTCGATGCAACTCATCAAAGAAACCGGGGTTTCGCTATCGATGGGAAGACGGACTTTGGTTGCTTCAGCCAAAAATTTCCCAATGGATGCCTTGTTTCTTCGCGACGATGACATTCCGCAAACCGTTGCCGATGGCGTTGCCGACATTGGTGTTGTGGGCGAAAACGAAATGCTCGAAAAAGAAGAAGACGTAGTTATTGTAAAACGCTTAGGTTTTAGCAAATGCCGCCTTTCTCTGGCCATTCCTAAATCGTTGGAATATACTGGACCTGAATTTTTCAACGGAAAAAAAATTGCTACCTCCTACCCCGTTATTTTGAAAAAATGGTTAACAGAAAACAATATCCAGGCTGACATTCACGTAATTACAGGTTCTGTTGAAATCGCCCCGGGAATTGGGCTAGCCGATGCAATTTTTGATATTGTAAGCTCAGGGTCAACACTTATCAGCAACCGTTTAAAAGAAGTGGAAGTAGTTATTCACTCGGAAGCTGTTCTGATTGCAACTCCAAATCTGGCAAAAGAAAAACAGGAAATTCTGGATGAATTTATCTTTCGCATGGAATCAGTTCAGCGTGCTGTTGGAAAAAAATATATTTTACTAAACTCGCCAAACAATAAAATTCAGGAAATTGCTGCACTTTTACCCGGCATGAAAAGCCCAACTGTTGTACCTTTGGCACAAGAAGGTTGGAGTTCGATGCATTCGGTAATTGCCGAAGATGATTTTTGGGAAATTATTGGAAAACTAAAAAAAGCCGGTGCAGAAGGAATTTTAGTGGTCCCGATTGAAAAAATGATTTTTTAAGAAGTTGAAAGACTCGAATCAGTCAATGTTACAAAGTATGGCTGTTTTTCATTTACATCAACAAAGACAAAACTTATGAAAACATTCATAAATCCGGATAAAAAAGACTGGCCCGAGATTTTGAAACGTCCGCTTATCGATGTTTCAGAACTTTACTCCAGGGTTCAGTCGGTTTTAAACGAAATAAAAAGCCGCGGTGATGAAGCACTTCGTGAATTCACCCAAAAATTTGACGGGGTGCAATTGGAATCATTTTCGGTTTCAGACGAAGAGATAAATGAAGCAGAACAACTGGTTGATATGGAACTAAAATCAGCCATCCAACTTGCTTCTGAAAATATATCGGGATTTCATGCGGCACAAAAAACCGAGTTAAAAAAACACGAAATAACTCCGGGTGTTACCTGCTGGCAAAAAGCAGTTGCCATCGAAAAAGTTGGATTGTACATTCCCGGTGGTACAGCGCCACTTTTTTCAACGGTTTTAATGTTAGCACTTCCGGCGCAGATTGCAGGGTGCCAAGAAATTGTTTTATGCTCTCCACCCAACAAAGAAGGAAAAATCCACCCGGCAATTTTGTATGCCGCCAAAGTTTCGGGTGTAACAAAAATTTTTAAATTGGGAGGTGTTCAGGCAATTGGGGCCATGGCTTACGGTTCTGAAAACGTTCCGAAAACCTACAAAATTTTTGGTCCTGGAAATCAATACGTAATGGCAGCCAAACAATTGGTTAGCATGAACAATGTTTCCATCGATATGCCAGCCGGCCCCTCGGAAGTTTTGGTTGTTGCCGATGAAACTGCAAATCCGGCTTTTGTTGCTTCCGATTTGTTATCGCAAGCAGAGCACGGTGTTGACAGCCAGGTGATTCTGGTTGCAAATTCAGAAGATTTAGTAACAAAAATTCAGGCAGAAATTCAAAAACAACTGGATAAATTACCACGAAAACAGTTTGCAGCAAAAGCGCTGGATAACAGCATGGCAATTGTAATAACCGACAAAAACGCGCAAGTCGATTTAATCAACGAATATGCACCGGAACACTTAATTATTTGCACAGCCGATTATATTGAAATGGCTGAAAAAATAAGTAATGCAGGTTCTGTTTTTCTGGGAAATCTTACACCTGAGAGTGCCGGAGATTATGCTTCGGGAACAAACCACACCTTGCCAACAAATGGCTGGGCGCGCTCCCACAGTGGTGTAAATCTCGACAGTTTTTTAAAAAAAATAACGTTTCAGGAAATTTCCGAAGAAGGGTTAAAAAATATTGGTCCGGCGATTCAAAAAATGGCGGCAGAAGAAGAACTTGAAGCGCACAAAAATGCGGTAACTTTACGATTAAAAAACTTAAACGGCTAAGGTTTCTTAGAACAAAAAATTGATAGTCAAAATAAGATGCTGAAATAAATTAGCACAACGACAGTTAATAAAGAACGTCATTCTGAACTGTTTCAAAAACTTTAAAAAACATAAACCAAAAATGCCAAAACAATGACTTAGTGGAGGCAAAACCAATAAATGAAAGATGGATTTAAGTAAATTACTTCGAAAAAATATAGCCGAATTAAAACCTTATTCGTCAGCAAGAGACGAATATGCCGGCGAAGCCATGGTTTTTCTCGACGCAAACGAAAACCCTTTTAACGAGCCATACAATCGTTATCCGGATCCCTTGCAAAGAGAGCTTAAACAAAAAATTTCAAAAATTAAGGACATAACTCCTGAAAATATTTTTTTAGGAAACGGAAGCGACGAACCTATCGATTTATTAATTCGCGCTTTTTGCGAGCCGGGAACCGATAATATTATAACTTTCAATCCAACTTACGGAATGTACGAGGTAGCAGCCGGCGTAAACAATGTAGAAGTAAAAAAAGTGTCGCTGACGGAGGATTTTGAAATCGATGTTGACGCGCTTCTCGAAACTGTAAATCCGAATACAAAACTGATTTTCCTTTGCTCCCCCAATAACCCGACAGGAAACAGTCTTGACGCAGAAAAAATTCAAAAGGTTATCGACGAATTTGACGGAATTGTGGTTCTGGATGAAGCGTACATTGATTTCGCTCCGGGAAAATCCTTTTTTCCAAAACTCAACGAAAATGCCAACCTCGTCATTTTGCAGACTTTTTCAAAAGCATGGGGAATGGCAGGAATTCGTTTGGGAATGGCCTTTGCGTCTGTTGAAATAGTGAGTATTCTGAATAAAATAAAATATCCGTACAACCTCAATATTCTAACGCAAACAAAAGCCTTGGAGCTGGTTGAAAAAAAGGAAGAAGTAAAAAAATGGGTAAAACTATTAATTGCCGAACGTGCTAAAATGGCTGATTTACTAAAGGGCTTCCCATTTGTAGTTCAGGTACATCCATCCGATGCAAATTTTCTGTTAATTAAAATGCACGATGCCAAAGGAATATATCACTATCTTGTTGAACGAGGGATAATCGTTAGAAACCGGTCGAATGTGCATCTATGTGATGATAGTTTACGAATTACAATTGGTTCCTCTTCAGAAAATGAAACTTTGTTAACAGCGTTTAAAGAATTAGTATAATTTGAAAAAGAGATAAAATCAGCATGAAAAAAGTACTTTTTATAGATCGTGACGGAACACTAAATTTTGAAACAGAAGACGAACAAATTGATTCGTTTTCGAAATTGGGATTTTTGCCCGGAGTTTTTCGGAATATGCATTTTATTCGTGAAAATCTCGACTACGATTTGGTGATGGTGACCAATCAGGATGGCTTGGGAACCGACTCTTTTCCTGAAGATACATTCTGGCCGGTGCATAATTTTATTCTGAAGGCTTTTGAAGGAGAAGGTGTTGTTTTTGATGATATTTGCATCGACAGAAGTTTTCCGCACGAGAATTTAAGTACACGAAAACCCGGCACCGGGATGCTGACAAAATACATGGAAGGCAATTATGATTTAGCCAACAGTTTTGTAATTGGCGACCGCTTGACCGACATCCAACTGGCAAAAAACCTGGGTGCCAAAGGAATTCTCATCAACGACGGTTCATTATCTGAAGAATTGGAAAAACAAGAATTGACCAATACTTGTGTATTAATCTCTGACGACTGGGATGATATTTACGCTTGTGTTGCCGCTCCTCAAAGAACAGCAACAGTAAAACGTACAACCAAAGAAACCGACGTTTTTGTTGAATTAAATCTTGATGGTTCGGGTGTTTCTAATATTTCAACAGGACTAAACTTTTTTGATCACATGCTGAATCAAATCGGACGGCACTCAGGCGCAGACCTGACGATTCAGGTAAAAGGCGATTTGGAAGTAGATGAACACCACACAATTGAAGACACAGGTTTGGCTTTGGGAGAAGCTTTTAAAAAAGCAATCGGCAACAAATTAGGCATGGAACGTTACGGTTTCTGTTTGCCAATGGATGATTGTCTGGCAATGGCAGCAATTGATTTTGGCGGCCGCCCCTGGTTAATTTGGGACACGGAATTCAAACGTGAAAAAGTAGGCGATATGCCCACTGAAATGTTTATGCACTTTTTCAAATCATTTTCCGATGCATCGCTTGCAAATTTGAATATAAAAGCGGAGGGAACAAATGAGCATCACAAAATTGAAGCTATTTTTAAGGCAGTGGCAAAAGCCATAAAAATGGCCATAAAACGAGATATTTTTAATTTTGAACTTCCTTCTACAAAAGGTGCATTATAATTTATTCCAACTGGAAAAAATTTGAAGAAAATGAATATGAATGCTATTTTAAATAAATAAAAATGGAAATACTTATTGGATTAGTAGCACTTATTGTCGCCATTTTAACATTCAAATTCAGTTTCTTCAGAAAACCGAAAGATGAACTGGAGCATTTAAAAATACAATTTAAAGCAACTCAGAATTTATCAAATAAGATACAGAATGAATTAACAATTTATATTAGCAAAAATAATGCGTCAAATGAAATTATATTTGGCGACATTACTTGTAGTAGATATTTATCGAAGATGAAAGAATCATCTGAAAAAAACTTGTCTGATAAATTATTTGACAACTTTGATGAACTAAAACTGACAAAACCAACCATCTTATCTATGACCAAAAGCCTCGAAGAACAATTTAATGCATTGCTGCAAGTTCAAACATTTATAGAATTAAAAAAAGATTAGAAATAATAAGACCGCGCTTCCACGGCCAAAAGCCCCTTATTGGGGTTTGGGGGCTTTCAGTTATGAAAACCATAAAACCACTTCGCGAGAAAAAAAACACAGCCATTCTGCTGATTCACTGTCCGGATAAACAGGGTATTCTGGCCACCGTTACCGAATTCCTGAATAAAAACCACGGGAATATTCTTTACCTCGACCAGCACGTTGATCGACAGGAAAAAATATTTTACATGCGGGTGGAATGGGAACTTGAAAATTTTGCCATCCCAAAAGAAAAAATCGGCGAATATTTCGACACTCTGATTGGAAAGCCACTTGAAATGTACTGGCGTTTGTATTTTGCTGATGAGATTCCACGAATGGCACTGTTTGTTTCAAAAATGCCCCATTGCCTTTTTGATATTCTGGCACGTTACACGGCAGGAGAATGGGATGTTGAAATTCCAATCATAATCAGCAATCATGAAACATTAAAACCTGTTGCTGAACGCTTTGGGATAGATTTTTACCATTTTCCTATTACAAAAGAAAACAAAGACGAACAGGAAAAAACAGAGCTTGAATTGCTAAAAAAACACAATATCGATTTTGTTGTTCTGGCGCGTTATATGCAAATTCTTTCTCCCGCGTTTGTTAAAAAATATCCGAATAAAATAATCAATATCCATCATTCCTTTTTACCTGCTTTTGCAGGAGCTAAACCTTATCATGCAGCACACCAGAGAGGGGTGAAAATTATTGGTGCGACCAGTCATTATGTTACTTCCGATTTGGATGCCGGCCCGATTATCGAACAGGATGTCACTCGCTGCAGCCATGTTGATACCATTCAAAAATTAATCCGGAAAGGTCGCGATTTAGAAAAAATTGTACTTTCGCAAGCAGTATATAAACATTTGCAACGAAAAATTCTTGTGTATAAAAACCGTACCGTTGTATTTAATTGATATGATATTTTTGTTTCGATGGAAAATATAATGAGTTTATACAGTTTTTTAGAAGATCACTCTTTAAAGGAGACATTCTTTCTTCTATTATTGACTGTTTTATCTCAAATTATAATTTTTAGTCTAAAGCGAAAAATAAGCAAAATCAGATTTTTAAAAAGCCTTTTTCTCACTTTAGTTCTTGTTTTTATTTATACCCAAATATTCACAAACATTAATCTTTTAACTCACATTATCTATTGGATATTTGTACTAAACATTAGTATTTCATTCTATTTTCCATTAATACATGAATTAGTTCTAACTAATATTATTGCAACACAGATAAAAGGAAAAAGGGGCAAGGAAATTTTTATACTCTATTATGTTTTTTATTTACCTGAGTCTTTCAAATACATTGATTGGGTATTCAGAACTCTTTTTTTATCCACTTCTGGAAAAATAATCTTCATAAAAAGGCTGGAAAGGAGTCTAGAACAATATGATTATAGACTATTAAGATTAAACAAATTAGCACTAAAATTAAATTTAACTGAAACAGAAAAAGACTATATTCTTCAAAACATCAGTCGGCATAATCTGAGTTTGGGAAACATAAAAAATGCTGAAAAATATGCTAACAAGATTCTAAGTAACTCCACAAAGAGTCATCTCCTTTCATTTGTTTATTATCAACAAGGAAAATTCAAAAAAGCAAGAGAAATTAATCATGAAATTATTTACAATTCAGAAGGAGAAAAAAATGAACTTTTTTTTACTGCATTAAATAATCATGCAGTCTTTGAAAGAAATTTCAACAATCCTATAACGGCAAAAAACTTTTATGAAAAAAATATTCAAAATGTCAAAAAATTAAAAAAGGAAATAACACACGTTGCTTTCCAGAATTTGATCGACATCTACCTCTTGGAAAATAACAAAAATGCATATAGTCTCTTTTCTGAATACAAGGAATCTTTCAAAAATGAATCTACAACCGATAAAATTAAAATCTTTGACTATGAAATAACTTATTATAGGCAATCCAATCAAATTGAAAAAATCCCTTCAATTCTAAAAGATTTCGAACTACATCATTTAACGAAAACGGATGATTTAGAATACTTTATAGGCATATCCCATCTATTAAAAATTGCAATAATCAACAATATTGATTATCTAGATTACTTCATTAAAATCATAGATAACATTTTTGAAATAATAAGAAATAATTCCAGAATTGAGGCTCTCTTTTTTTTCATGGACTTTTTTGATTTATTGAAAAGTATTAGAAATCAAATTCCCAAAATTTATCTTCAAAGTTTATCCATTATTTCTTCCTTCATTAACTCTGAAAAAATAACTCTTATCAATTATTTTGAAAAAATCCCAGTTGAATGTATTAATCATCGATGTTTTAATCTTCGAAAATTAGGAGAAGTTGAAAGAATTGATTACTCCTTAAGACAATTAGATCTTCAAGGGGTAGAGAATAAAATACAAAGGCTCGAAGAGGCATTACAAATATATGAAGAATATAAAAATGAATTGGAGGCAATTTTTACTCTTTTTGAATCATTAAATAATTTAATTGAATTTCAGACTCATTTTTCACAAAAAAACTTTTCATCGCTAATTCAAATACAGAAAAGAAACTACGATGCAGCCAAAATTATCATTGCCAAATTAGAAAATTCGCCCCACAAATTTCGATTTGAATTAGAATTATCATATTATGCGTTTATCTTTAAAGAGATAGATTTTTCACATCAACTATATGAAAACTTTATTAAAAGTAAAATTAGTATCAACCACTTTGAGAAGCCATTGCAAGATTATTACTATTTTTTAAAAAGAAATTTTAATCATTAAGTCTCATGAAGAAATATTTATTATTTGTCTACATCATTTTAGGTCTATCAGCAAATGCACAAATTACCAGTATTCCTCAAAAAGAAATTCCTGAAGATTACGGGTATATTGTAAAAATCGGGCAACAAATGCCTGAAATTGAATTTCAGCTAACCGATGGCAGTAGTGTAAAAACATCCGATTTAAAAGGCAAAGTTATTATGCTTCAGTTTACGGCCAGTTGGTGTGTTGTTTGCCGAAGAGAAATGCCGCATATCGAAAGTAAAATCTGGCAAAAACATAAAAACAACGAAAATTTTGCACTCTATGGAATTGACATGGACGAGCCATTGGAGAAAGTTAAACAATTTGAGAAAGACATTAAAATTACCTATCCGCTTGCCTTAGATCCGGGCGCTGAAATTTTTTACAAATTTGCCGCTCAGGGTGCCGGAGTCACACGAAATGTAATCATCGATAAAACTGGTAAAATTGTTTACATGACACGGCTTTACAAAGAAGATGAATTTAACGAGATGGTGGAAGTAATTGATTTATTATTAAAGAGCTAAGTCATAATAAAAAACACCTCGTGGAACCAATAATCGACCACATCACTGTAACTGTAAAAGATTTAAAAGTAGCAGAACCTTTTTATGACAAGTTTCTGCCTGTTTTAGGATTTAACCTGAGGCACAAACACAAAGGAACAGTTGCTGCACACGAATTTGATGTTGTTGAATACGGGCATTCCCGATTGCTGTTTGCAATTGTCTCGCCGAGAAATATTTTTAAAAACGAAACCATTCACCGAAGGAAACCAGGTTCGTTGCATCATTTGGCTTTTAAAGCCAAATCACGCGAAGAAGTGGACAACCTTTATTTGAAAATAAAAGAAACCGGAGCAAATATAGTTGATGAACCCAAATTTTACCCTCAGCATGGTAAAAGTTACTATGCACTTTTCTTTAAAGACTTGGAGGGGATAAAATACGAAATCGTATACGAAGAAGGGCGAGTTATATAACTTGTAGGAAAAACAACGCAGAAATTAAGGAACAATGAACATCGTAATAATAAAATACAACGCAGGAAACATTGAATCGGTAAATAACGCGCTGAATCGCTTGAATGTAAATGCTGAAATCACTGCTGAGCCGGAAAAAATCAGAAATGCCGACAAAGTTATTTTCCCAGGAGTTGGCGAGGCCAGTACAACCATGAATTATCTAAAAAAGCGGGGGCTTGACAAACTGATTGTTTCGCTAAAACAACCCGTTTTGGGAATCTGTTTAGGCTTGCAACTGATGTGCTCACATTCCGAAGAAAACGATGTAGAATGCCTGGGAATTTTTGAAGAAAAAGTAAAACGTTTTATTCCCAATCCCGGTGAAGAATTTATTACAAAAGTTCCGCACATGGGATGGAATTCAATTTCAAACCTTAAGAGTTCACTTTTTACGAATGATACTGAAAACCAATATGTGTATTTTGTCCACTCGTATTATGCGAGCATTGGCGAACACACTGCAGCAACATGTAACTACATTGTTCCTTTTAGCGCTGCACTTCAAAAAAATAATTTTTATGCCACCCAGTTTCACCCGGAAAAAAGTGGAACAATTGGAGCAAAAATTCTGGAAAACTTTTTAAAAATTTAATCGTAAATTTCGGCATGGATAGACTCACAATCATAAAAGTTGGTGGAAAGGTTGTAGAAGAACCCGAAACGTTAAGTGCATTACTCGACCAATTTTGTAGCATCTCGGGAAACAAAATCTTGGTTCACGGAGGAGGACGCTCGGCTACACAAATAGCGGCCAAACTAGGTATTGAAACTAAAATGGTGGACGGTAGGAGAATTACCGACAAAGAAACGCTGGAAGTTGTAACAATGGTATACGGCGGACTGGTAAACAAAAAAATCGTGGCCGGGTTACAGGCTCGTGGTTGTAACGCTATCGGATTAACCGGTGCCGATTTAGACTTAATCCATGCTCACAAAAGGCCGGTAAAAGACATCGACTATGGCTTTGTCGGCGATGTAGATGACGTAAATTCAGACGAACTCCGGCTTCTGATAAACGAGAATGTTACACCTGTTGTTGCCCCGTTAACTCACGACGGGAAAGGAAATTTGCTTAACACAAATGCAGATACAATCGCTTCGGAGATTGCTATGGAGTTTGCCCGTTATTATTCGGTTTATCTCTTTTATTGTTTTGAAAAAAAAGGAGTTTTACTCGATGCAAAAAATGAAAACAGCATTATTTACGATTTAGATTATAACCTCTTCAAAAAATGCCAATCAGAGGGGATAATAAAAGAAGGAATGATACCTAAACTTGACAACGGATTTAGAGCAAAAAAAAGTGGAGTAAAGGAAGTTTTAATCACAAATCACGAAAATATTTCAAGCGGAAGAGGAACAAGGCTTATTTAAACTAACAAACTTCTCATTTGTTAATTTCATAAAATAATCTCACAAAATATAAAAACATATGTTCATTTTTATTGAAAAAATGAACTAATATTGAAAATATTAGTTTAAATTGTTAGTTTAGGGCAAGAAAAATTCAATTTAGCTTGAATTTTCAAAAATACTAGACCGTTTATATTGAGGAGGTTATTGTGGCGAAAATTTTAGAAGAAAAATGTGAAATGTGCTCAAAACTAAAATCCGGATGTTGCAAGGGATGTTTTGAGGAAGATGATAAGAGTATTTTTGTCGGTTTGACAGACAAAGAATTGGACTTTTTAACTGATGGCAAACAACAAATAAGATACAACCCAGGAGAAACAATTGTAAAACAAAATACAACATCAACTTTTGTAGTTTGTGTCCGCGAAGGTTTAGCAAAGTTGTATGTGGAAGGAATCAAAGGGAAAAACTCGATTGTTCGTTTAATTTCAAAACATGATTTTGTCACAGGAGGAGGATTATTTAACGGAAACATTCAAAAATTTACCATCTCAGCAGTTACGCCAGTTGTTTGTTGTCTTATAGATTCTTCAAAGCTTGTAAAGCTATTTGGAGAGAACAACCAATTTGCAGTGGAAATGCTGCGATTCCATATCAAACAAAATAATTACCTGCTAAATAAATTGGTAAACCAAACTCAAAAATATATGCCCGGTCGTGTGGCAGATACCTTGTTATATTTAAAAAACGAAGTATTTGGAGATAGTACGTTCTCCATACCTTTAACACGACAGGAATTAGCAGAAATGTCGAATATGACCAAGGAAAGCTTTGTTCGTATTTTACAGGAATTTAAGAGCTCCGAATTTATAAAAACAAACGGGAATGAATTCCAAATATTAAACGAAAGTGCGTTATTATCTGTAAGCAAAAACGGATAGTTGATATTTATCAATCTGCATTTCATTTTATATCAACAACCTCAATTTGATATATCACCACCAAGCGTGTAAAACAGATTCAATTCTAAAGTATTTTTACTACCAAAATATTGTGAAAATTGAATTTTAATATCAAATCTATCTAATTATGAAATGCTCATCAACTTTAAAACTTATTCTGTTTGGCTTTATTTGTGCTTTTTTAGCTTCCTCGTGTGTTAAAGAAGGCCCAATGGGACCTGCTGGTGCAGACGGACAGGACGGAGCCGACGGCAGTGATGGCCGTGACGGAGTTGACGGAAATGTTACTTGTTTGGTCTGCCACGCAAGTGAAAACATGGAATTAAAAAAAGGAGAATTTGCAATGTCGGCACATAGTGTTGGTGCAATTGCAGTTGATTATGCCGGCGGTCGGGCAAGTTGTGCGCCTTGTCATTCACACGAACAATTTGTACAAACCATGACTGTTGGTTTTGTTGCTGGTGATATCACAAACCCAAGTGCCTGGCAATGCAGCACATGTCACGGCTTACATAAAACATTCGAAGGCATCGACTATGCTTTAAGATCATCTGATCCGATTGTCGCAAACTTTGATAATGAGGTAACAATGGATTTGAATGGTAACAGCAATTTGTGCGCCGTTTGCCACCAATCAAGAACAGCACCACCGGTTGATGAAGATCAGTATGACCGAAATGGAGCTCTGGTAGATGCAGCTGATAATGGATTATATGCCATAACCAGCACCCATTACGGACCTCATCACGGAGCACAATCAAATGTAGTTTATGGAACAGGCTTTGCTGAAATAGAAGGTGATGTCGCATATCCGGATGCAGGAACAGCTAAACACCTGGCACAGGCTTCTTGTACAGGATGCCACATGGCGGAATTCGATATGGCTGAAGCCCAAGGAGGCCACAGTTTCATTCCAAGTCTGACAGCTTGTAATGATTGCCATGGCACCAACCTTGATGATTTCAATTATGGTGGAGTAAGAACTGAAATTGAAAATCTGTTGGAAGAAATAAGAGACCAGCTTATTGCCCTTGACGTTGTAGAATATGTAGAAGCAGATGAAGCTTATGAACCCAAAACAGGTGCATATCCGATAATCCAGGTGGAAGCTTTTTTTAATTGGATTGGTTTGGAAGAAGACCGCAGCATGGGTGCGCACAATCCACAATATGTAAAAGCATTGCTGCTAAATACCAAACAAGCACTTGAAGAAGAATTACTGGCTCATGAATAAAAACCTGATAATATACAAAAAAAGACTTCTTTTTTTCAGAAGTCTTTTTTTTAAAAATTGACAAAATGAAATCATTAAAATATTTATTCACAATTGTTTTAATTGCTTTATTCTTTGTTGGATGTAAATATGATTTTATTGTTCCAGAAGAAGTTCCGGTAATAGATCCGGATGATCCGGATGCTGAGGAAATTTCATTTTCAGCAGATATAATCCCAATTTTTGAAAGCAAATGCGTTGCCTGTCACACAACAGGGAAGCAACTTCCCGATTTATCAGCAGCAAACGCTTTTTCTTCGCTGAACAGCACAAGGTATATCAACTCTACACCGGAAGAAAGTCTGATTTATACAAGACCAAATCCTGACAACACTGATTCTCATCCAAAATACTCAGAAACCGAGGCTGTTTATGTCTTAGGTTGGATTCAGCAGGGAGCAAAGAATAACTAATAAATTATAGAACAAGAATTATGAAAAAACATATATTGCTTCTTTTTATTTTAGGAATTGTTATTAGCAATTCTTTTGCACAGGAGGAAGAAAAAGATCAGCCGGTAACCAATCCTTTTGAAAGCGGAGTTCTAATTGACGCACAAACAACAGTAATTCCTGATGCCAGAACACTGGAATTTATCATCCAACACAAATTTGGCAGCATGGACAACGGAACCTCCGATTTATGGGGAATTTATGCACCCGGAGCAAATGTAAGATTAGCTTTAAATTATATTCCTGTTAAGAATTTGCAAATTGGAATCGGGCAAACAAAGAAAAACATGTATACCGATTTTAATGCCAAATGGACCATTTTCAAACAAACAGAAAAAAATACAATACCCGTGTCCGTTGCATTATATGGATCGGCAGCAATCGACGGCAGGGACGTAAATACTTTGGAAACAGGACAAGTTGTTTCCTCTAAAGGAGAAACACAACCAAAGTCAATCAAATTTGATGACCGGCTTTCGTATTATTCACAGCTTATAATTGGTCGCAAATTTAACGATTGGCTGTCAATCCAGGCAGGAGCAAGTTTCACTCATTATAATATGTCAGGATGGGATTATAACCACGATATAATCGGAGCTCACTTGAACGGAAGAATAAAATTCTCACCACAGGGGTCATTGATTTTCACCTATGATCATCCTTTAAAAATTAAGGATATCTCAGAACAATGGACGTGGGATACACATCCTAAGCCAAACCTTGCATTTGGTGTTGAAATCTTCACATTTACACATGCCTTTCAGATATATGTAGGAACTGCGGATGGAATTATCCCTCAAGATATCATGATGTATAATCAAAAGGACTGGAAAGATAAAGGGCTTGCCATTGGTTTTACCATTACGCGGTTATGGATGTTCTAAAAAAATAATTATAGCAAAATAATTTTGTTGAAGGATGGTAATATCAAATAAATGATATTACCATTTTTTAAAAAGCACGAAAAAGAAATTTTTATTAAATCTAACGAAATAAGACATATAGAACGATTACACAAAACCGTTATCAAAAACGAAAAAAACAATCAATTTAAATATATACCGATGAATAATCGTCTTTTTTTATTTATTATTTTGTATTGTGCATCATTATCTTTAAAGGCACAATATTATGATGATCCTGAAAATCATCAGTGTTTGAAATGTCATTCTAATCAAACCTACAGTTTTCACAACGACCTAATGGATACTGAGGAAAAAAGGTTAATGAACCCCTATTACATATTAGACACGATTGCTCTAAAAAACGGAGTTCACAGTGTTTTTGATTGTACTGACTGTCACTCCTATGAGTACACCAGCTATCCTCATCCTGCGAATGTAAAACTTGAACCCTTAGCTACCTGCCTCGACTGCCACGGAGGAGATGAATCATTTGCCACTTACCAATTTGAAAGAATACAGGAAGAGTTTCAAAAAAGTGTACATTATCAGGTATACGGCGACAATTTCACCTGCTCAAAATGTCACAGCCAGCATACTTACGCAACAACGGCACGTACCAGCAGCAGCGTGTTGGAAATAGTGGAATACAGCAATAACATGTGTTTATCGTGCCACAACGACATGAAAAAATACTCACTGGTAGCAGGACACGAAAATCCCGAGATTGTGGATATCCACAATTGGTTACCTAATCAGGAGCTACATTTTCAACATGTCAGGTGTATAGAATGTCATACTCAGGTAGCCGACAGTTTAATGGTTTCCCATAATATTCTTGAAAAAGAACTCGCGGTTCGCAAGTGTGCTGAATGTCATTCTGCTAATTCAAAACTAAAGGCATCTCTTTACAAATATCAGAATCTTCAGCAAAGAGCAGAAGACGGTGGGGTGTTAGGTGTTTTATCTAACGATTCATATGTAATTGGTACCCATCAGCTTCCGCTACTTAAAGTTTTAAGTATTATTATCTTTCTTGCAGCAATGGCGGGAATTATCACTCACTTAATTTTCAGGATATTAAAAAAATAATTGATATGGAATCAGACAAAAAAATATATTTCTATCCAAAATGGTTAAGAATCTGGCATGGTATTAATGCAATTGGAATAATTCTTCTGATTTTTTCAGGGATCTCAATGAATTCAGGAGTTGAGAATAATTTTATCGGCTTTAACGCAATTGTAAATATCCACAACTATGCCGGTGTAATCGTTTCAATAAACTACTTGTTGTTTTTATTGGGAAATTTGTTTACCAACAACAAAAAGTCTTACATTGTAAAACCCAAAGGTTTTCTTAAAAGGCCTATGAAACAGGCATATTATTATGCATGGGGAATGTTCCATGGAATGAAAGCTCCCTACCCTCTTTCAGAAAAAAGAAAATTTAATCCGCTTCAAAAATATTCATATATTATTGTAATGTACATGGCTGTTCCTTTGGTAATCGTCAGTGGTTTTGCACTGTTATATCCGGAAACGATTATCGACAGAGTATACAATATCAGTGGTGTATTTTTAACGGCCATCCTGCATTCTGCCATGGGATTTTTTATTTCTATCTTTCTTATCATCCATTTATATGTTGCGTCAATTGGCAAAAATCCAATAGAAAATTTCAAAAGTATTGTTAGTGGATGGCACCATGTATAAAATAGAAAAATAGCGTTCTTTCAGATAAGGATTTAAAATAGTAACACCATTTGTTACTCTGGACACTTTTTTCAGGGAAAAACAGAAATGTAAAAAAGAAAAACAAATACAAAACAGATCAAGTTCAGAAGTCTTGATAAATAAGAAAAACACAAATAATTGCGAACAAAAGAAATAAAACATAATCTCATAATAATCAACCATATATAGAAATTATATAAATAAAGGACAACTGTTGAAATATTAGGTATTTTTCACCAAATTGCATTTCGCAAACCAATTGTAAACGACTAAAAAACAGATACTATGAAACTACCATCGTCTGTAAAAAACTGGCTCTCGATAACAGGTGCACTTTTAGCACTATTTAACCTCGCCTCCATACTGTCGTTAACAATTCTCAATTATTTTTTTGGGTTTGGAGGATCTTATATAGGGCTATTTATATTTATCGTCCTGCCCGGATTTATGGTAATTGGACTGATTTTGATCCCGGTTGGAATGAGAATCAACCGCAACAAGGCAAAAAGAGCAAAACGCCAGGGAAAAGTTCTGAGTTGGCCAATAATTGATTTTAATAATACTGCAACCAGAAATGCATCAATAATTTTTGTAATCGGCAGTGTATTCTTATTAATAATTTCTTCTATAGGAAGTTATGAAGCATTTCATTACACGGAATCGGTTGAATTTTGTGGAAAACTTTGCCATCAGGTTATGGAACCAGAGTATACAACCTACCATGGTTCCTCACACGAACGGGTTGCATGCGTTGAGTGCCACGTTGGTTCAGGTGCCAGTTGGTATGTAAAAAGTAAATTATCAGGTTTATACCAGGTTTATTCTGTTTTGGCAAAAAAATATCCACAACCTATTCCTACTCCAATTGCGAATTTAAGACCTGCCCAAGAAACATGTGAGCAGTGCCATTGGCCAGATAAATTTTACGACAGAAAATTAAGAATCAAGCATTCTTTCCTTTCCGATGAAGAGAACACAGAAAGAATAATAAAACTGCAAATCAAAACCAGCAATAAAATAGTTGGCGGAATTATTGAAAAAGGTATTCACCAACACATCAGTCCTGATGTAAAAATTGAATATAAAACATCAACCGACAATCGACAGATCATTCCCTGGGTAAGGTACACAAATCTGAAAACAGGAGAAACAGAGATTTATACAGATGCTGAAAATATGCTCTCCAAGGCACAATTAGACTCACTTGAAACACGGTCAATGGATTGTTTGGACTGCCACAACCGTCCATCACATAATTATAATGCGCCGCAAAATTTTATTGATGAATCTTTGGCCGAAGGAAAGATATCGAAAACTTTACCCAGTATCAAATTGGTTGCAATGCTGGCACTAAACCAGGAATATCCTGATAAAGACAGTGCCTTTGAAGCCATTGAAGCGCAGGTTACCGAATGGTACGAATCGAGTTACCCTGAGGTTTTTGAAAACAGAAAGGCTGATATTAATAATGCGGTTGCTGAAATTCAAAACGGATATGCAAATAACATCTTCCCTTTTATGAAGGTCAATTGGAAAGAATATCCAAACAACATCGGGCACATGGAATCAGACGGATGTTACCGTTGTCATAACGACAGACATGCGAATGAATCGGGAAAAGTAATTTCAAAAGACTGTAACCTGTGTCATAATATTTTAGCGCAAGGAACAAAAGACAGTATGCAATACGCAAATTCTTTTACACCTCTGGTCTTTGAGCACCCGGCTGACATTGGAGATGCCTGGGAGACAGAGCTGTGTACAATGTGTCACACAGCACTCTACTAGATAAAATTGAAAAATTATTTATATTTAAAACAAACTTGGAACGCAATTTGAAAAAGTAATATTAATCTTTAAAGAATATCATTATGAAGTACAAAAAATTGATGTTTTTACTGGGACTGGCGATTTTCTTTAGCTCAGCGGCAATGGCTCAGAACTATAAGTACATTGGTGCTGCAAAATGTAAGATGTGTCACAACAAACCAGATAAAGGAGAGCAATTCAACAAATGGGAAGCCGGACCTCATGCTAAAGCCATGGAAACTTTAAAAGGTGACGAAAAAAATGATCCGAAATGTTTAAAATGCCATTCAACTGCTGCAAGCGTGGATAAAAGCCTGGTTGCGACAATTAAAGTTGATGAAGGCGTATCATGCGAATCGTGTCACGGACCGGGCAGTATATATAAATCGGCTGCTATCATGAAAAATCAAAAGCTCGCTTTATCAAAAGGAATGATTATGCCAACTGAAGAAGTTTGCATTCAATGCCACAATGACGAAAGCCCAACTTTTAAAGGCTTTAATTACGATGAGTATGTAGCCAAGATTGCTCATGACGATCCTACAACAAATTAATTCCTATTTCCAATAAATCAGAGAATAAAAAATTCCTTTGTTGGTTCAACAAAGGAATTTTTTTGGACTGTACATTCGTCACAAGCATATTCTTTTCTCATTTCATATTACTAAAATGTTTAAATAAGTTCCATCAAATAATTTTTGAAAAAGACCAAAAAATCTGATATTCGCTAAATCTTAATTACAAAATACGTCAGGAAATTATGAAGAAATTTGTTTCATTCCTTTTTTCAATGCTATTTACAGGCATTCTAATTGTAATTTTTGCTGTTGCAATTGCTTACGCCACTTTTGTGGAAAATGACTTTGGTACAATTACAGCCAAAATTTTAATATACAATTCCAAATGGTTCGAGGTGTTGCTTATTATACTCTGCATAAATATTATAGGTAGCGCTTTTAAATACAAACTTTTTAGCAAAAAGAAGTGGACCATTTTATTATTTCATATCGCTTTTGTTGTCATCATCATTGGCGCAGCAATAACGCGTTATCATGGCTTTGAAGGCATGATGCATATAAGGGAAGCAAGCTCATCCAATACAATAATTTCAGACTTTGCAGTAATTAAAATCCTGGCTACCAATGGCAATCAAGTTGCTGAGACAGAAAAAGAAGTTAAGTTTTCGCCTTACACGGCAAACCGGTTTTCTGAAACAATAGAAATCGGTGGAAAAAAAATAAACGTTAAAAATTTGCTTTATGTGACATCGGCGATGGAAACAGTGGTAATCGATCCCAGCGGAGGACCTGTTGTATCCGTTATGGCAGTTGGAGAAGGAATGCAACGAACCGATTTTAATTTACAAGAAGGAAATACTAAAGTACTAAATGGAAATAAGATAGGTTTTAACACCCCGGGGCCTGATGTTAATGTCAACTTCAAAATAAAAGACGGCAAGCTGTTTCTCTTGTCAACTGACTCTGTTTCAGTCTCTCAAATGATGCAAACGGATTCAGAAAATCACGCCGCAGGAGAAGAAATAGAGATCAGCACTCAAAATGCCTACTCTGCCGGAAATCTGACATTTGCTGTCAAACAATTTCTAATGAACGGTAAAACTCAATTGGTTTATTCTCAACCTCAGCAAGGGATTCCGGTTACAGATGCGTTGCAAATACAAGTTACTGCAGGAGGTGTTTCCAAAGACCTGATAGTGTATGGTAAAAAAGGAGAAGTTGGCGAGCTGTATTCAACAAACATCAACGGAATTGATATTTCAGTTTCGTATGGCTCCAAAATAATTGAAATACCATTCTCAATTTATCTTGAAGACTTTCAATTGGAGAGATATCCTGGCTCAAACAGCCCGTCTTCCTATGCAAGTGAGGTGGTTTTAAAAGACGGAAGTTTCGAAATGCCTTTCCGTATTTATATGAATAATATTCTAAAATACAATGGATACCGATTTTTCCAGTCATCATACGATACGGATGAAAAAGGAACAGTACTTTCCGTTAACCACGATGCTTTAGGCACGGGAGTAACCTACTTGGGATATCTGATAATGGCATTGGGTATGGTTTTAACATTACTTAATAAAAACAGCCGGTTTAAGACGCTGGTCCAAACATCTGCAAAATTGAGAGAAGAAAGAAAAAAATTGTTTGCCATTCTTATTTTGGGATTTGTTTTTGCATTTAACACAAATGCACAGTCAGTCGCAAACAGAGAGCTAAACGATGAACACGTATCAGCATTTGCCGAACTTGTTGTTCAAAGCCGTCAGGGGCGTGTGGAGCCCGTTTCTACACTGGCTTCTGAAATCTTGCGTAAAGTAGCTAAAAAGAACAGCTGGGAAGGAATGTCGCCAACTGAAGTTTTTCTGGATATGCAGGCAAATCCGGAAAAATGGAAATCAGAACCTGTTATAAAAGTTGCAAACCCTGAATTAAGAAGAATGTTAGGTGCAACAGGTAAATATGTTTCGTTTAATATGATTGTTGCTCCACGCGAAATGGGCGGCTATAAACTCAGTTCGATGGTTTCTGCTGCTTATGCCAAAAGCAGCAACCAACGCAACAAACTTGATAAAGAAGTTATGAATGTTGACGAACGGGTAAATATATTAATGGGAGTTTTCAGCGGTGATTTCCTTAACATTTTCCCGGTTCCCGGTCATGACAACCACAAATGGGTTTCGCTCAACCATTTAGATGAGATGACAGAAAAAGATGCTTCATTTGCTCAAAATACCATTTCTGCCTATTTGGGTGCAGTAAAACGTTCCGACTGGGCTACCGCAAATCAACTGTTAGAAAATCTAAAAAATAACCAGCAGCAATTTGGCTCGCACATATTACCGGCAAAAACAAAAATAAACCTGGAAATCTTATACAACAACCTTAATATTTTTGGGAAACTATCCAAGATATTTATGTTTACCGGACTGATACTGCTTATTCTCCAGTTGATAACCTTGTTTAACCCAAAAATTAAGTTCAAAAGCCTGAGACGAATAGCCGTTGTTTTTATTCTCCTCTTATTTCTGGCAGAAACTGCCGGTTTGGGAATTCGCTGGTATATTTCGGGCCATGCACCATGGAGCAACGGTTATGAATCAATGATTTTTATTAGCTGGGCCACGTGTCTTGGCGGATTGATTTTTGCAAATCGTTCTGAAATTACACTATCGCTGACAACAGTCCTTTCAGGTTTGGCGCTGATGGTTGCCGGGATGAGCTGGATGAGCCCGGAAATCACAAATCTTGTTCCGGTTCTTAAATCTTATTGGCTGATTGTTCATGTAGCAATAATTACATCCAGTTATGGTTTTCTCGGAATAGGAGCTTTGCTCGGATTATTAAACCTCATCCTTATGATTTTTAGAAACAAAAACAATCTGGCAAGGATAAATTTCACCATTAGAGAATTAGTAAATATTATACAAATTACTTTAATGATAGGCCTTTTATTACTTACAGTCGGTTCTTTTTTAGGTGGTGTTTGGGCAAACGAATCCTGGGGAAGATACTGGGGATGGGATCCTAAAGAAACGTGGGCTTTGGTCACAGTTTTGGTTTATACTTTTATTGGCCACATGCACAGAATACCCGGATTTAAAGGAAATTTTACGATGAGCGCCGCAGCCTTACTCGGGATTAGTTCGGTACTGATGACCTATTTTGGTGTCAATTATTATCTATCAGGACTACATTCTTACGCACAAGGTGAAGCCGCTCCGATTCCGGCAGGTGTTTACGTTGCTGTTGCCATTGTATTTGTAATTATTGTAGCTGCTTATTTTTCCGAAAAAACATCAGAACAACAGACTAAAAATTAACAAAGTATAGAATAACCAACAGAAACCGGAGACGCAGAAAACGCTTCCGGTTTTTTTAGCCAAAAAATTTACTAATAACTTTAAAAAGATTTTCCTTTTTTATAGGTTTGGTAACATAAGCATCACAACCGGCATCCAGGGCTTTTTCTTCATCGCCAGCCAATGCAAACGCGGTTTGCGCCACAATTATAATATTACTGTTAATTGATTTGATTCTTTTTGTGGCTTCGTAGCCATCCATTAAAGGCATCTTAATATCCATTAAAATCAAATCAATATCCTTGTTACTTTTGCAAATCTCAACCGCTTCAATCCCGTTTGACGCAAAAAGAAGATTTTTACATCGGGCTCTGAATAAAGTTTCCATGTACATTTTTCCTATCCTGTCGTCTTCAACAACAAGTATATTTATATCCTTCATTCCATCCATTACATCCTTATTTTTGAAATCTGGCTTCTGCTTTTCTACCGTTACTTTCTCAGATCTTTGAAGAGGAAAAGATACATAAAACTTACTTCCTTTTCCTAGATTTGACGTTAATTTTATTCTTCCCTTTAACATTTCGACATAGGCTTTCGTTATCGATAGTCCAAGTCCGGCACCTTCATATGGTTTTGTTGTGCTTAAATCTGCCTGTACAAAACGATCAAAAATAGTTTTTTGGTACTCTTTTCCAATACCAATACCTGTGTCCTCAACCAAAAATCCGATGATTCCATCCTTAACCTCAAAGCCATATTCCACCCTTCCTTTGTCGGTGTATTTAATAGCATTCTTTATGAGATTGGTTAAAACGGCTATCAGTTTCTCCCTGTCTGTCTTATAGTTGAAACCTGTCAGGCTGTTGTCTTTTTTATAAATAAGTTCAAGCCCCTTTCTCTCTGTTTCCGGCTTAAAGAAATAGTATAAGTATTCCAGTTGTTCGTTGACATTTATTTTGGATAACTTTACATCAATCATCCCCGCTTCAATCTTCGAAATATCTATCAAATCATTGATGGTACTCAACATTCGGTGTCCGCTGCTTTCAATTATCTGCACAAATTGTTGCCTTTCATGAAAGGGCAGTGTGGGCGTCTTTAATAAATCAGCAAATCCAAGAATACCATTCATAGGAGTTCTTATTTCATGACTCATGTTGGCAAGGAATGCTGACTTTAAACGATCGCTTTCTTCAGCTTTTTCCTTAGCCAAAACCAGTGCTCCAACCATTTTCTTTCGTTCTGTTATATCGGTATGTATTCCAATCATTCTTAAGGCGGCTCCACTATGCTCTCTGGAGATTACTTTCCCCCGATCTAGAATCCACTTATAACTGCCGTCCTTACATCGTAACCGGTGTTCATTGACATATTCCCTGGCGCCTCCATCCAAATGACTTTTTAAATCTTCAAGTGCTTTTTCCAGGTCTTCGGGGTGGACTCTTTTTTCCCATTCCTCAAAATTATTCTCAATCTCCGAGGGTTTGTATCCAAGCATCACTTTCCATTGGTCGGAAAAAATCACCTTATTATTTATAATATCCCAGTCCCACACTCCGTCACCGGCACCTTCCAGAGCAAATTTCCATCTTTCATTGCTAATATTTAACTCTCGCTCTCTTTCTCGGAGTTTCTTTTCCGTATTTTTTATTTCAGATATATCCAACAATGAGGCTACGCTTTTATTGGTTCCCTGAATAACATCAATAAAAAGGTGAATGTTCTTTTCCTTTTTATTTGCATCTAAAAACCTAAATTCGTATTCATTTAAAGCTTTCCCCTCACTTGTTCTTCTTGACTTATGTTGCTGAACCATTGATTCCAGATCTTCCTGAACTACAAAATCCATCCATTTCTTTCTGTTTTGGATTTGAGTTAAAGGTAATGCTGCCAACTCGGCAAATTTTGAATTGCAAAGTGAAATAGTCCCGTCATTTTCAAGGATACAAGTTGCTGATCCTGTATTCTCAAAAACAGTACGATACTTTTCTTCACTTTCCTTTAATCGCTTGTTGATTTTCATCTTTTCCGTCACATCGGTTACGAGCCCGATAGCGCCCGTAATTTTGCCAGCAGTATTTTTTACAGGAGATACTTTGACCGAAAAATAGTTATTATCATGTTGTGTTTCCAGTGCTAAATGCTTACCACCCAAAACCCGGATATGTTTATCAATCATCGGATGTTCCGGATCATCGGTTTTATAATATTCATACAAGGTTTGTCCTACAACCTCATCGGGCTTTAATCCAAATTTATCAAGTCCAAGCCCCTTTGACAATGTAAATATCAAATTTTCATCAATTACATAAATAATTCCATCCAGGTTATTTGTGGCTGCCCTTAAACGCTCCTCATTTTCTTCCAGTCTTTTTCTTATTTCATATTCCTTCGTAACATCTCGGAAAACCAAAACAACCCCCTTGATTTCCCCCCCTGAATCGGTAATCGGTGCAGCAGAGTCTGATATCTGATATTCCGCTCCGTTTTTCGAAATCAGTTTGGTATGATTAGCCATACCCACAATTTGACCGGAACTTATAACTCTCTCTACCGGATTTTCTATCGTTTCTTTTGTTTTTGCATTGACAATATGAAAAATTTCACTTAAAGGCCTACCCTTTACCTGTTCCAATTTCCATCCTGTTATCGATTCTGCAACAGGATTCATTCGTATAATATGTCCTTCTAAATTGGTAGAAATAACAGCATCTCCAATCGAATCGAGTGTGATTCTCAGATTTTCTAAATTTTCCCGAAGAGCTGATTCAGCCATCTTTCGATCCGTTATATCTCTTACCATAACGTGCCTCGCCTTCCGACCATTAAAAATTAATGCATGCGATATTATTTCGACATGTAATAATTGTCCGTTTTTCGTCAAATGTCTCCACTCTCCTGCTTTATTGTAGACTTTATAAGTTCTTTCGACGTCATCTAATAAAGCTTCGATATCTTCCCGAGGTCTTATATCCTTTATAGTCATGGAAAGAAATTCATCTTTACTGTATCCGTAGTGCTCAATGGCTGCCCGGTTCACCATTAAAAATTTCAATGTTTCGAGATCGTAGATCAACATGGGCTGAGGATTATTCTCGAACATATAACGATAACGTTTCTCACTTTCCTGAGATATCTCTATTGTTCTTTCTACAGCGTTCTGTTTTCCACTTCTGCTTTTAAAAAGGATATTAACCAAAGCAACACACTCTACTCCGGTAAAAGATTTTGACAGAAAAGCATCAACTCCTGCACCCAATAAGCTTTTTAAGGCTTTCTCATCGCTATCGTAATTTAAAACTACAACCGGTGTATCTTTAAAGGCGACAGCATTTTTTAGCCGAATACACTCTTCTACAGAATTTGCACTTTTAAATTGGCTTGCTAAAAAAATTAAATCAGGAGCTTCAATGTTTTCCGAATCAAACAGCTCTGTCATCTTTCTGTATGAAAAAAAGCTTAAATCAGGAAATGCCTTTTTCAAAATACTTTCTAAGTATAAAGCGTCTGATTCCTTTAAACCAACTGAAGAAAAGTTTCTCATAATCCCCTGTAAAAAGAAAATAAAACCCCGTTAAATCAACTTTCAATTTAAAAAAAATTATACGATAAAAGAATGGCTTTTATACAGTATGTTCTTGAGGAAAAGAATATTCCATAAATTCTAATTTTTATTAGAACCATGCAAAACCCTAAAAATAAAGGACCACAGAAGACCAATGGACAAATATCGGTATAACTTCTACTTTTATTTTAGAATAAATTCAGCAATATTAACCCTAACAATCAGAAACTTAAACCCAATCCAAACAGTTATTTGCTTATCTTTTTATTATCTTCGACTCGCCTCTTTATATTGCACATAATGAAATTAACAGACAGCAAAATTTGGCTTTGGGGTCTATTTCTTTCTTGTCCGTTGGGCGAAGAAGTCTCCGATTGCCCGATTAAAAGTATTCGAAACAAATCAGTAAAAGGTAAATTTGATTTTATTGAAAACTTACCCCATGAAGAGATTGACAAACTGCTCCAGATTCACAGCAGATGTTTGCAGCGTCGGGAAAACTGACATAACAATTATTATAAAAAAAGGAAAACAATCTTCCTCCCTTTTTACTATTTTCAACTCATTCTATTCTAATTCATGATGAATTTTTATCAATAAACCTGTTTTATATTCTACATCGGCTGTTAATGAATGAGCAGATACCGTTGCTCCGGAAATCCCATCAATATGTTTGCCAACCAAGAGTTCTGATTCGCCTTTGTATCCTATAAATTGTTTGAGCCAACTTCTGGCTGTAATTTCATGTCCCTTGGTTGCCTGATAATTAAACACTTTTATTTGACTAATAGAGAGATTTCTGTCGAATAGAATAAAATAGTCAAAGAATTCAAATCCATCAGACGCTTGTTCTCCGTCAACAGAACAACCTCCTGAGCGACAACTATTGACCCTACCGACATAAACAAAATTTATCTCACTATTTTCTTTGTTCAACTTAAAAAATTTTCCGTTCGGCACACCAAAATCTGAAATGTCGGCAACTTGCAGTTCACTAAAATTTATATTTTCTGTTTTTAAAGCCCGCATGAGCATTTTTGGCGCATAGTCAATTTCTTCCTGAGCATAAGATAAACCGGAAAAAAGTACAAAAAACAGTATAAATATATTTTTAAAAGATAACATACCGTTGTTTAAAACATTACACCAAATCCTGCGCTAAAAACCTTCGACCAGTTGTCGTCTGCTTCTGATTTCCTAAATTGAATATCGGTCTTAACCACTGCCCCCTGTGCCAGTTTAAGTGTTAAACCGGTTGTTACAACAGATTGGTTATACGATGTATTTTTTATCAAATCGCCGGCAACTTTATGATGTGTATTATATTTTTCTGTGCGAATAAAAGGGATCAACTCCATCTCGGTTTTGGACATTCTCAGGACATTGTAACCAGCTTCCATATAATATCCAACTATTGAGCTCCCTAAATCGGTAGAAATAAATTTGTTGTATTGTTCTGTATTTGAAACCCCAGTCAAATACAATTGCCCTTTTAACTGCAAACCACCTTTTACAAAACGGGCATCAAGTCCCATCATAGAAATTCCAACAACAGAAGAATCGGCAACAGCCATTTCATTTGAATCGTTTTTGTCGATACCATCATACAGCGTACTTTGTGTGTTCCCAAAATAACCTGACAAACCAATATTTAAACCGCGTACACCATAATACTCAACCTTACCCGTAAAGTTTGGTGAAGAAATATAAGATTCTGCGCCTTTTTGCCGGCCTTTTCTAAATCCGTTTTGACCGTTTAACACTCCGGCTCCGTTGTAACCATTAAAACCATTGACCAAATAGAGTTGGTACCGAAGTGTTACAGGAAAAATATTTCCACTCACGCCAAAACCAACCTCACGCCAGGTTGTAGGAGCAATTACATTATCTACCAGCGGCCGTTCAACTCCGTTGAATGTGGTGGGTTCATGGTATTCATTTATAATTCCCATAGGAATCAGAAGCAATCCTCCTTTTAAATTGATATAATTATTGAGCTTATGCTGCAGAAAAGCCTGCTCAATATATACTTCTTTTACATGTTCGAATTCGATTTCTGTTATAAACTGGGTTCGTTCACTAAAATTGTATCCCAAAAGCATCACCATCCGGTGCACATCAAGCTTCCCGTTGCTTCTGACATCGCTGTTCAAAGCCTGGTTAAAGTGTACTTCGCCATACCCACCAATCGTTAACCTGCCATCGGTTGATAACAATCTATCCGCACTATTTTCGTAACTACTTTGTTCTTTTTCAAAAGTTTGAGCATGTAATTCAAGCCCCAAAAAACATAGTCCGAGCACTATAAAAAAATACCTCTTCATAAATCTGATCTTTTAATAAATATCTACCGCTACAAAACTAAGCAGCTGAAAAAAATCTGGAAATCCCTAAAAGTTGGGATTTTAACGGGGTGTAAATGAATACAAAATCAGATGAGATCCTCTGGATTAATTTTTTCTGTATCAATAACTTGATTAATAATTGCATAGACGGTCAGTCCTGAAATGGATTTTATACCCAGTTTTTCAGTTATATTTTTGCGGTGGGAAATAACCGTGTGAACACTGATAAAAAGTTTGTCTGCTATAATTTTATTTGAGTTGCCCAATGCTACAAGTTTTAAAACTTCCTTTTCTCTAGTACTTAACTCCTCTCCTTCATGTTCAATAACGGCTTCATTTTCGTTTTCAAAAAAATCGGCCACTTTTCTTATCATCCGGGAGCCACTGGTGTAAACCGGACACACATCATCGTAAATACCGATTTTTTGAAGACTATTATCTGAAGACAAACCAATTATTCTAACAATGTTTGTTTTTCTTATTTTATGAAATACATTTACATCCTTCAAACCATCTGTTTCCAGAAAGAATAAAATTTTAAAGCCAGAAAGAACTTCCAGTCCGGACAAATCAACGATTTTTTTCAACTGAATAATTTCAAAATTAAACCTCTTCTTTAAAATTGAAAACATTCCCATTCGAATAACTTCAGCCCGGTGTACTATGTATATTTTATGTTTCATCCCCTGTATTTATCTTCAATAGCAATAGCCAGGGGTACCAAAATTGCGTCTTCAATTCGGGCGTGATCTTTTATATCTGCTTCAAACCGGAACAATGTGATTAAAAATTCATTACAAATATTTTCATCATAAACAGGTTCAATATATTTTATGATCAAATTTTTCAGATCCTCAAGTTGAATTTCAACGTTTGAATGTTCCTTCTCAAACTCCGTAATTGTAAAATTGGGATCCATTGAACGTGGATTATTTATCAATTCAACTACGTAAGGGAATACACGTGTTTCTTCGTCGTTAATATGATTCAGCAATTCATTTTTATATCTTTTGTAAAAAGCATCGATTATTTTTAGCTCTTTGCAGTTTGGAGAACAATCGCTATTCAGTTGCTCCAGCAAACTCTCCATTTTAGGCAATATATAATTGATGTAATACTGGTGTGTTCTTTTTAGATACTGGACAATTAAATGGGGTGAAAAAGACAATAGTTCTTCTTCTGGAAAATAATCTTCATTGTGAAATGTATTTACAATAGCCAAAAAAAAATCGCTGCTGATTTTATGCAGCTCACAAACCTCTTCAATCGTTTTATCCTTAAATCCCAGACGAATACCAAAACGGTTTATTACAGGTAACAAATGATAATTTGTCCGAATTAAAGTAACCATTTTGTCTTTTTTGTCAAATATTCTCATAGTAATTATGGTAACAAATTTAACCACAGTTTGTTAAAACCGGTTACTGTTTATTATTTATTGGAACAACTTGTGGAGAATTTCCTGGTTATAACAATTACTTTTAGGTTTTCCCTCAAAAACTTACGTCCCCAACTTCAAAATTCGCAACGCACCACGTACCACAATTATAAATACAATAGCTCCAATAATTAAATCGGGATATTTAGACCGAGTAAGCATAACCAAAAGCCCGGCTAAAATTACGCCTGCATTTATAATAATATCGTTTGAGGTAAATATCATACTTGCTTTCATGTGTGCCTCTTTACTTTTTGATTTCTGAAGAAGATAAAGACATACATAATTTGCCAGCAAAGCAAATGCTGAAACCACAATCATTACTCTGAAATCAGGCAGAGCCTCAAATCCCACAAATCTTCGAATAACCTCAACAATACCGGTTAATGCGAGCAACAGTTGAAAATAACCGCTCCATTTTGCTACGTTCTTTTTGCGTGAAACGACACCGCCTACTGCCCACAAACTCAGGCCATAAACAATTGAATCGGCCAGCATATCCAACGAATCGGCGACGAGCCCCATCGATTTTGAAACAAGTCCAAATCCTATTTCAATTAAAAAGAAGGAAAAATTAATACGTAAAACGATCCAAAGAAGACGGGACTGTGTTTGTCTTTCTACATCAGAAAAACGCTCTTCAGTTTTTATAGTTTCAATAAATTGTGAACCTAAGTTAAGACTCGCCAAAATCGTCTCTATTTCTGAATTTTTAGCCGAATGAAAAATACCAAGATTTCGTTGTTCCAAATCAAAGTCCAGTCGCTTTATTTCTTTTATGCCCTCCAGTTTCATCCGGATTAAATTTTCTTCTGAAGGGCAATCCATCTTGCTGATATGGAAAACAGTTTTGTACATTGCCAATGGTTATTAACAAAGTAATACAAATAACTGTATGTTTTGTTTCAAATTTCGGTAACAGCCTAAAATTATTTGATGTATGGTGTTTGAAAGGAAAAAGCGGATAAAAGAAAAGGGCGGCTCAACAGCCACCCCTTAAATGTTAACCCCCAAACACACAATAGGTCTGAACGACCTATGCGCTACAAAGGTAATAAAATATTTGGATTCCAAAATATTCTTAGAAAAATTTTGTGAAAATCAACACCTTTTTTTACTATTTTATCGCAGTTGCCGATTTATACCCATAAAATCGATAAAAAGATAAGATACAAAAGGCTCTAACTTTTCATAAACGCAACCAAATTCGAAAAAACTTACTTAAGCGCTGCAACTGTCATACTAATCAATCCAAATTCCTGCGTTTTGAACTGTATGATCTCATCTTCTGATAAATAATTCTTTAAAAGAGAATCCGGAATTAATGAACGGTTTTCGCTTTTGATCTGAATATTTGAAAAACCTTGCTGCTTAACCATCTCCAGGTACTCTTCCTTTTGAATTGCTCCCGAAACGCATCCGGCATACATTTCAGCTTCCTCTTTTAATTTAGGAGGAAGATTGCCAACCAAAACAATATCTGAGATATTAAAATGTCCACCGGGTTTAAGTACACGGTAAATTTCAGAAAACGCTTTTTTCTTATCGGGAACAAGGTTAAGTACACAATTACTAATTACCACATCAAACTTTCCATTTTCAAAAGGCATTTCTTCAATATCTCCATGTATAAATTCAATATTGGTAAAACCAGTTTTCGCTGCATTCTTTTTAGCTTTCAAAACCATTTCCAACGTAAAATCAAGCCCGGTTACTTTCCCGGTTTTACCAACTAAAGAACGGGCTACAAAACAGTCGTTCCCCGCCCCGCTGCCCAGGTCAAGAACATTATCACCTTCTTTTATATCAGCTTTATCCGACGGGATTCCACAACCAAGCCCCAGATCTGCATCCGCATTATAACCGGGTAATTTTGAATAGTCGTTGCTAAAAGTCGTATAATCTACTTCTCCGCAACAAGATTCTGATTTCAATAAATGTGACTGGGCGGCAATCCTTCCGTATTTTTCCTTTACTACCTCTTTTAATTCATTTGTTTTCATGGTATTTCAAATGTTTAAATATTTGTATTCAATAAAATTCCTGATGTGTTAAAATATTCCTTCTTTATCAGAATTTCAGCTTTATCTCTTCGTTGTAGAGTTTGAAAAATGCTTCTTTGATTTCATCCCGAACACGATAAAACTCGCTCTGAATAAATTCTTCAGTTCCGACAGCATGTGAAGGATCATCAAAACCAATATGTAAGCGGTGTTTTACTTTACCAAGAAAAGTAGGGCAATTTTCATTTGCACCTCCACAAACGGTAATAACATAATCCCACTCTTCATTAATGTATTTATCAACAGAGTCAGACGTATGATGACTTATGTCGATACCTGTTTCGCTCATTACTTTTACTGCGGCGGAATTTAATTTCCCTGAAGCTTCTGTTCCCGCTGACTCAACCCGGAGCCTGTTGTCGAATGATTGTAAAAAACCATGTGCCATTTGACTACGGCAGGAGTTACCCGTACACAATATTAAAACCTTCATAATTAAATACATTTGTAGTTTTCAAAATTTATACTTTCTAAAAACGATGCAATTGATTTTTCAAGCTCTTTTACTTTTGCAGGATCCAAACAGTAATTTGTTTTTACCCCCAGAATATGTCCTTGTATCAACCCGACTTTCTTTAACTCTTTCAGATGCTGATTTACTGTTGTCCGCCCCAAAGGAAGTTCATCCGAAATATCACCGGTAATACACGCAGGAGTTTCAGCAAGAAACTGCAAAATTCGCAATCTTGCCGGATGAGCCAAAGCTTTAAACAGTTCAGCGTCTTTTACCAGTTTTTTATCAAATAATTCTGTTTTTGATTGTACCATCACAATTTAATTTGATGTAAATATACGTCAAATACTTAAACTAACGTATAAATACGACATATTCTTTCAAAAATTTTTAACTACTGTTGTCTGAATTTTTTAAGAAGATCCTCTGCTGAAATAAAACCATAATGCCTGAAAAATTCATTTCCCCCGCTGTCGAGCAGAATTTGCATAGGAACAGCTGAAATGCCATAATACTTCATCAAGTCCAAATTATCAGGTTTCATAATATGAAGAAAAGCCACATTTACTTTTGGTTTTTCTGAATTTTCGATTTCTCGCAAAACGGGCTCCATTTGTTTACAAATTGTACAGCCGGTAGAACTAAATTCAAGAAGCGTAAAATCAAAATTTTTATTATTGTTCTGATAATTATACTCCTTCTGAATCCGTTCACGCGCAGAGAATGCATTTTCAGTTTGAGCCTGTTGTTGTATTTTACCCGAAATAAAACGATTCAGATTGTCTTTCCGGAGATATCCAAAAACGAACAAAAACAACAAACCCACAAGAAGTATGGCCGGCCAAAACTTTTTCATTTTCTTCGCAACATTTATTGCAAAGATAAATGTTTTGTTGTGAAAAAATTACACCATAAAAATTGCCTCTTCATACATTTTCTCTATAACATATTCAGTTGGAGGTGTTTTTCCTTTTTCAAAACCTAAATCGGTTAAACGAAGATGAATAAAATCATTCAGCCCGTTTTTTTCAAAAGTTTTTTTACCGCAATCCAAATTACATCCGTCGATAACCAGCATATTCGAATCTTTTACAGAATCAATCATTTCAGTAATTCCTGCACTTACAAAAGCCAGACACTTCATTTGGCGAACCTCGTTTTTGTGCAGTTTACGGGCAAGTAAATCACTGGCCTGTCCCAAATCGGCTGCGCCGGAGCAGGCAAAAACAGTACAATTCTCAGCAGAACCACAACTGCAACTTAACTTTTTTTCCATCATATTAAATTTTTTGAGTTATATGTTTAGAAAATTAAAAATGAATCCTACAGCAGTTATACCAACGGCAACCACAGCGACAAAAATGAAAATGAGCTGCCATTTCAAAACCTTTTTTAAGATAATTACTTCAGGTAACGATAATCCGATTACCGACATCATAAAAGCAAGTGCGGTACCTAGTGTTACTCCTTTTTCCATTAATACACTAACGATAGGAATAATTCCGGCCGCATTGGAATACATTGGGATTCCGAGTAAAATAGCCAAAGGGACAGCATACCATTTTCCCGCACCAATTATCTCTCCCAAAAAATCGTCAGGAACAAAACCGTGTGCCCCCGCTCCCACCGCAATTCCAATCAAAATATAAATCCAAATTTTCCCGACTATTTCTTTTACCGCATTTGCTCCGGCCTGAAGACGATCTTTTAAATCCAGTTTTTGTTCTTCAATTCCGTTTTGATTTGCTTTTACCTGAAACACCCACTCTGCAACATATTTCTGAAGTTTTAATTTTTCCAAAACAAATCCGGCGACAACAGCAATTATTAGTCCGGTAAAAACATAGATTAAAGCAACTTTCCAGCCAAACAAACCGGCAAGCAAAATGAGAGCGACTTCATTAATTAGCGGTGCAGCAATAAGAAACGAAAAAGTTACACCAATTGGAATTCCGGCCTCAACAAATCCTAAAAAAAGAGGGATTGCAGAGCAACTGCAAAACGGAGTGACAATTCCCAGCCCCGACGCCATAACATTCCCAACAAACAGTGACTTTCCCTCCAAAGCTTTCCTTGTCTTTTCCGGTGAAAACCAACTTCGAATAATTCCAACCACAAACACAATTAGAATTAGCAGCAACATTACTTTCGGAACTTCAAAAAGAAAAAACCAAACCGAATCAGTGATATGTTTTCCTTCCGGCATCCGAAAAATATCATAAACCAAAAAATCTGAGATATTTGACAAATTCAAATAGAGTAAGAGCCAAACCGGAAGTAACAATATATAAATGTACTTTTTCATTCAAAAATAATTTCAGATATTACTTAAATGATAAATAAATTGTAAAAACATAATAAACTCCAACACCGATAAACAGGAAAGCGATTACACGCCGCATCCAAAGTTCCACCTTCTTTAGGGCGTTGTAAAATTTGCCTATTTCGCCAACGGCAAAAGCAAGTAACCAGGCAATAATAATCACGGGAATTCCGGTGGCCAGTGCAAAAACCAGAGGCAACACCAAACCTTTAGCCGATGCAATCGACATTGGAATTAACATTCCAAAATAAAGCACTCCGCTGTATGGACAAAAAGCCAGTGCAAATACAATTCCGAGCAACAATACATTCCAAAAGTTCCATTTATTTTTTTCCTCCAGCCTTTTTGAAAATTTGTTAAACCCGGGAAAAGAAATTTTAATAATCCCAAGCATAAACAATCCAACCACAATTAACAGCGGCCCCAATATTTTTTCACCATAACTTTGAAAGAACGTCGCAATCTTAAACTGATCGGCGCCAATAAAAAAAACAACGGCCAACAACCAGTATGAAAGCCCTCTGCCAAGCGTATAGATAAGTCCGTTATAAAAAACACGGCTTTTTATTTCGAGTTCTTTCCCGATATAACCTACAGCTGTAATGTTGGTTGCCATTGGGCAGGGACTGATTGCAGTTAACAATCCAAGCAAAAATGCTGATAACACCGGAATATTTGAGTTCTCGTAAAGTCCGGTAATAATTTCCTCCATTTCAAAAAATTAATCAACCAGAATTTCCCACAACGCCTTTCTTAATTTTTCAGGCTGTTTAAGCGCATACATAAAACCTTTGCTGGTCAAATCATACTTTTCGCCATCTTTTACTATAATT
The DNA here is from genome assembly GCF_022267315.1 of Maribellus maritimus. GTDB lineage: Bacteria > Bacteroidota > Bacteroidia > Bacteroidales > Prolixibacteraceae > Draconibacterium > Draconibacterium maritimum. The sequence goes on along the minus strand of NZ_JAIKLE010000020.1, from coordinate 62,706 downwards.
AGAGCTGAGCCAGTTACGTTCATCTTCTTTACAAGTTCCCTATTTTCTGCCTCTTCCGCATTGTATGCTTTAAAAACAATGTCCCCTTTTCCAACTGATTCAGCAAAAGAGTCCTCCAAAACTTTCTTTGTCTCTTTCTCTATAGCCATACACGTTGGGCAACGACGGGTATTATGAAAATAATATACAACAGTTTTTTCTTTTTCAACTTTCTCAATCGCGCCGGAATTAGCATTTCCGACCAAACATATAAAAAAAGCAATCAGAAAAAAGGCAAATGACTTTATGGTTTTCATTATGGTATATTTTAAGAAGTTAATAAGTTTCTTAATTCATCCGATTTTGGAAGACGACCTGTTAATACCACTTTCCCGTTTACAACTAAACCGGGAGTTTGCATTACACCAAATTGCATAATCTTATAAATGTCTTCTACTTTCTCAATGGTTGCATCGAGCCCCATTTCTTTTACAACATTTTCGGTTATTTGCTCCAGTTTCTTGCATTTCGCACAACCTGTTCCCAAAACTTTAATTTCCATCATAATTTAATATTGTTCGTTGTTCGCAAAAATACGAACAATAATTGAAAAAAATTTATTCCGGAAACATATTTTTAAATAAAATTCTTGCTCTTTCCCAATTTGCACGGTTAATACAATATTTAATTTTGGGAGCTTCAATTTCACCCTGAATCAATCCGGCATCTTTCAATTCCTTTAGATGTTGAGAAAGTGTTGATTTGGCAATTGGAAGCTGTTCGGAAAGGTCTCCGCTGTAGCAACAGGCCTGCGTTGAAAGTAGTTCAAGAATATAAATCCGGACAGGATGCCCCAATGCTTTTGAAAATCGGGCCAACTGTATTTGTTTATCCGTAAAACTTTTTTCCGTCATAATTCTTTAATTGAATACAAAGATAGTAGAAAATGATTTTGATTTAAATGATTTTTTTTTCCGACTTTTGCAGCCGGGAAAGTAATCCAAAAATATGGAAAAATATATTCATCTTTTAAAATCGCTGATTTCAACTCCATCTTTTAGCAAGGAAGAGGAAAAGGCAGCTGAAATTATGCGAAATTTTTTAACTAAAGAGCAGATTTCGTTTAAGACCAAACAAAATAACACCTGGGCTTTTAATAAATATTTTGATAAGGCAAAGCCGACTGTTTTGCTCGATTCTCACATTGATACTGTTCGCCCGGCAAAGGGATACACCCTTGATCCGTTTAAACCAATAGAAAACGGCGATAAACTTTTTGGCTTGGGCAGTAATGATGCCGGAGGTCCACTGGTTTCCCTGCTTGCTACTTTTGTATATTTTTACAATAGAAAAGATTTACCATTCAATTTGATTTTTGCAGCTACCGCTGAAGAAGAAATTTCGGGACGCAGGGGATTAGAAATTGTTTTGCCGGAAATTGCACCGGTTGATTTTGCAATTATTGGTGAACCTACAAAAATGGAATTAGCCATTGCTGAAAAAGGATTGCTGGTGCTTGACTGTTATGCACATGGAAAATCAGGACACGCAGCTCGTGACGAAGGAGAAAATGCGCTTTACAAAGCCCTTGATGATATTGAAAAGCTGAGAAGGTTTAAATTTGAGAAGGTTTCCGAGGTTTTGGGAGAAGTAAAAATCAGCGTTACACAAATTGAAGCTGGCACTCAACATAACGTAGTTCCGGATGTTTGCCATTTTGTGGCCGATGTGCGAACAAACGAACATTATCTGAACAAGGATGCTTACAGAATAATCAATGATATATTGGAATCGGAAGTTAAGCCAAGATCGCTGCGTTTAAATTCTTCGGGAATAAATGAACTACATCCCTTTGCTCAACTGGCAAAAAATATGGGAATAAATATTTATGGTTCCCCCACTACCTCCGATCAGGCTATTATTCCTTTCCTGTCGGTAAAAATGGGACCGGGAGATTCTGCACGCTCACATACAGCTGATGAATACATCCACAAAAGCGAAATTTTTATGGGGATTGAACAATACATCAAGATTCTTAAAGAGCTTAAACTATAGTTTCCAATCCAGTTATAAAAATGTTTGAATAAAAATAATAAATACGATATGGAACAACCCAATAATCCACTTCATGGAAAAACACTGGAAGCTATTGTTGTGTACCTTGTCAGTTACTACGGGTGGGAAGAATTGGGAGTCCGAATCAAAATTAATTCATTCAGAAAAGATCCCAGCATTAAATCAAGCCTGAAATTTCTCAGACGTACACCATGGGCCAGGGAAAAAGTTGAAAAGCTTTATATTGCTACTATCGGAAAAAAATAAGTTTTACCATTTGTAAAGCTTTTCCTTTCGTTCACATACAAATTTGTAAAGTTTGTCGAAACATCGCGTTTTTTTCCTCTTTTTTTATTCTCTGGCATATTGTTTGCTTTTCGTCCGTTAAACAGAAAACAAATTGTCATGAAAACAAAATTTACCTTACCCGCAATTTTAATATTGAGTATTGTTTTACTAAATTCCTGCTACGGACCGAAAAATATTTTAAAACTTCAACCCCATGATAAAAACGAAGGAAAATGGTTATACGGACAACAATTTGTTGCCGACACGCTCAACGGAATTATTTACGAAGTTGGTTATGAACGCTGCCAGGGCGAACAGTATTGGTTTAATTTTACAGTTACCAACCTATCCAATTTACCAATTTTAATTGATCCTTCTGATTTTTTGCTGAAAGGATATAATGGTTATCGCGAACCGATAGTGGAAACGACCGCTTTAAATCCGGAAAATGAAATTCTGGATATCGAAAAATCATTGGCAAAAGCCGGGGTCAGAGAAGCCAACCATGTAGGATTGAGTTTACTGGCTGCAAGTGTTGATGTAGCCACAGGAGTTGCAACAGCTACAGACGATAATCCGAATAATGATTACCTGAGTACCAATCTCTATGAAGGCGTTCAGGTAGGCAGAGAAGTTAATGCGCTGAGAGCAGAAAGTCTTGAAACCATGAGAGATTCATGGGAAAATTCAACCGTTAGAAAAACAACAGTTGAACCCAACCACAATATAAAGGGTAAAGTTTTTTTTCCGGCAATTCGAGAGGCGTCTTATATAAAATTATTCTTACCTGTTGACTCTAATTTTGTTGAAATGAGCTATGAACAAATACAAATCCCGGTGAATTGACACTGAAGAAACGCCTTCTACTTCTCTGTTTGCCAGATCCCCGATAGATATCCATTGATTTTGATTGGCAGTTGTTAATAAAACTGCTAAATATCATAACAAAAAAATTCAACCGTTAACGTTAACGGTTGAATTAATTTATTAGCTTTGCACAAAAATTTACATCAAAATCAAATATTTATGATTCTTGGACTACTAAAAGAGCATGGAAAAGAAAACCGTGTAGCTTTACTTCCTGAAATTGTAAAAACCTTTACCGACATGAAAGTGGAGGTTTTGGTTGAAAAAGGTGCCGGAGAAAATGCTTTTACACCTGACGGCGACTACGAAGCTGCCGGGGCCAAAATTGGTTCACGCGCGGATGTATTTAAAAAGTCTGATGTCTTGCTGCAGATTCAGCCCCCCGCTGACGAGGATATTCAGAAAATTCAAAAAAGTCAGGTATGGATTAGTGCATTTAATCCGCTTTGGAATACCGATCTGGTTAAAACTTTTCTGAAAGATGGCGTTACTACTTTTAGCCTTGACCTGATTCCACGAACAACTCGTGCTCAGGCAATGGATATTTTATCGTCAATGGCTACCGTCTCAGGGTATCTTGCTGTTTTGGAAGCTGCATCAAAACTTCCAACATTTTTTCCGATGTTTATGACGGCTGCTGGGACAATCCGTCCTGCAAATGTTTTGATACTTGGAGCTGGTGTAGCAGGCTTACAAGCTATTGCGACTTCGCGAAAACTAGGAGCACAAGTGCAGGTTTTTGATGTTCGCTCTGCTGTAAAAGAAGAGGTAAAAAGTTTAGGTGGCAAATTTGTTGAAGTGGAAGGTGCTACCGAGGACAAAGCCGCCGGAGGATATGCTGTTGAACAAACTGAAGAGTATAAACAAAAACAGCAACAGGCAATTAACGATATTGCGGCAAAATCAAATGTCGTAATTTGTACTGCCCAAATTCCGGGCAAGAAAGCACCGCTCTTACTGCCGGCAGAAGCAGTAGAACGTATGAAGCCCGGTTCGGTAATTATTGATTTAGCTGCATCAACAGGTGGAAATTGCGAACTAACAGAAAATGACGAAACAGTTATCCATAAAGGAGTTTCAATAATTGGCCAATCCAATTACCCCTCACAAATGCCCATGGATGCAAGTAAAATGTTTGGTAAAAACGTACTGAATTTCATGAAACTCATGATTACAGAAGAAGGTGCATTGAACCTTAATTTTGAAGATGACATTGTAAAAGGAACATGTATTACACATTCCGGAGAAATTTACAATGAACGTGTAAAATCATTATTCGAAAATAAATAGAACCAGATATGGAACAAGTATTACAGTTTTTCTTTGAATATAAAGAATCCATTTTTATCATTGCTTTATCCATTTTTCTGGGTATTGAAGTGATTTCCAATGTACCTGCAGTGTTACACACCCCTTTGATGTCGGGTGCCAACGCAATTAGCGGTGTAATTATTATTGGGGGAATTATTCTTGTTGGTCATGCCAATCTTTCCTCATTCTCTCTCGAACTGGTACTGGGTATTTTAGCTCTCATTTTTGGGACATTAAACGTAGTTGGTGGTTTTGCCGTTACCGACAGAATGCTTGAAATGTTTAAAAAGAAAAAAAAGTAGGAAATCATGGATAAAGTTTTAGGAACACTTAACGGAATGAGTTATACCGTTGGCGATACATTACTTGAATTAAGTTACCTGATTGCCGCGCTTTTATTTGTTGTAGGTTTAAAACTACTCTCCCACCCCGAAACTGCCAGAAGGGGAAACCTTTGGGCAGCAGGAGGAATGGGATTAGCGATGATAACAACTTTGTTGTTACATAAAAATTCAAACGGAGAAGGAATTTCTCTTTCAAACGTCTGGATTATACTTGCTGCCATTGGTGTAGGTGCAGCAATTGGCTGGATGGTTGCCCGTAAAGTTAAAATGACAGCAATGCCGCAGCTTGTATCATTGTATAATGCTACTGGTGGAGGTGCATCCATGTTGGTAGCTTTATTGGAATACCCGGCAGCAATGGCAGGAGATGTACAATCTATCATAGTAACCGTATTGGGATTAATCATTGGTGCCGTTGCTTTTAGCGGTAGTTTAATTGCATTTGGGAAACTCGATGGTCGTGTAGGAGATATTATGAAACCTTTCATGACATACCTGAACCTTGTGCTTTTGGTAGCTACTTTAGGAATGGGGGCTTTTATCGTTGCTTCACCAAATCCACCGGCTGAAATGCTTTGGGCAATTTATACGCTCACCGCTCTGTCTCTTGTTTACGGAGTTATGTTTGTTATGCCAATTGGTGGTGCCGACATGCCGGTAGTTATTTCATTATTGAACTCGTTTACAGGTATTGCCGCTGCAATGGCAGGTTTTATTTATAACAATGAAGCCATGATTTTGGGCGGTATCCTGGTTGGAGCAGCCGGTATGATTTTAACGGTTTTGATGTGCAAAGCAATGAACCGGTCACTTATTAATGTTGTTATCGGTGCATTTGGTGGCGGAGGCGCAGCTTTAGACCGCGAACAGGGAACAATTAAAGAAATTACACTAAGCGATGCTGCTGTGCTTCTAAGCTACTCACAAAAGGTAGTTGTTATTCCAGGATACGGTTTAGCAGTTGCCCAGGCTCAACATATTGCTCACGAATTAGACAATTTACTTGAAGGAAAAGGTGTTGAAGTAAAATATGCTATCCACCCGGTTGCCGGACGTATGCCAGGGCACATGAATGTGCTGCTTGCTGAAGCGGATGTTCCGTATGAAAAACTGGTTGAAATGGATGATATTAACCCGGATATGCCAAACGTTGATGTTGCCATTGTAGTAGGAGCAAACGACGTGGTTAACCCGGCGGCATACGATGATCCGAGCAGCCCGATTTACGGAATGCCGATTATCGATGCACACCTGGCAAAAAATATCATCATCATGAAACGTGGAATGGGTAAAGGTTATGCAGGGATTGAAAACTTCCTGTTCTTTAACGACAAAACCCGCATGTTGTTTGGTGATGCAAAAAGTTCAATCCAAAAATTAGTGACTGAAATAAAAAGCATGTAACAACTTTTAAAATAAAGTCAAAAGAAAAGGTTTCAATTAAATTGAAACCTTTTCTTTTTTTAAACTAAATTTACCTTCAAACAGACAAGCCACAAAAAAAATGAAAAGAAGAAATTTCTTAAAAGCAACAACTCTTGCAGGTTTTGGATTTACATTTCCTCAAGCGCTGTCAGCAAACAATCAAAAAGCAACAAAAGAAATACGAGATACTTTTTCGCTAACAGGGAATAAAGCTTCGATTTATACAAACTCAAACATTAAAACCACCCGGATTTTTCATATTACCGATACGCATCTTTCGTTAGATGACGAGCGAGGAGACGCTTTTAAAGAATTCAGTAAAAGAATGGCCGGTGCTTATAAAAGCAACGAACAGTTTGAAACAGGAGAACAGGTAACAACAATTCAAAGTTTTGAACAGACTTTACAAAGAGCAAAAGACGAAGAAGCAGATTTCCTGGCTTTAACCGGCGATATATTTAGTTTTCCTTCGGAAGCTGCAATTGATTGGGTTGGTAAAAAATTGGAAGAAACAGGAATTCCATATGGTTACATTGCAGGAAATCACGATTGGCACTATGAAGGGATGAAAGGCAGTTCGAATAATTTGCGTAAAACCTGGACTGAAAAGCGCTTAAATTCGCTTTATAAAAAAAATAATCCGCTGTTTGCAAGCTACGAATTCAACGGTCTTCAATTGGTTTTTATTGACGATTCTACTTATGAAATAGAACCTGAGCAGCTCGTTTTTTTAAAAGAACAAATAAAAACAGACAAGCCATTTTTGTTGTTCTTGCATATTCCGCTGTACATCCCTGGCAGATCGATGGGATATGGCTGCGCAAATCCTGAATGGGGTGCAGAATCAGATAAAAACTATGAGTTGGAAAGGCGGGAACAATGGGGAAAAGGAGGCCATACAGAAACAACATTCCATTTTTACGATGAAGTTTTTAATGCTCAAAACCTGTTGGGCATTTTTGCCGGCCACACACACCAACCGGCAATCGACCTAAAAAATAATATTCCTCAAGTAGTCTCAGGACACAATGCAACCGGGTATTTTACGCATATTGAAATAAATCCGGCGTAAATTGGAAACACCTTCCGAAATGAAAAAAGAAGAAATTATAAACGAAATTATTCGTCAGTTAGACGACCGAATTTCTTTTCTGAAACAATCCATTCAGGCAGCAAAAGAATCGCGCGACAACGAAACAAAAAGCAGCGTTGGCGATAAATATGAAACCGGACGAGCTATGGTACAAATGGAGTTGGAAAAAAACTTGGCGCAGTTAGCAAAAACTGAAAATTTAAAGACAATCCTCAATAAAATCGATCTTCTCAAAAATTTAAAAAAAGTAGAATTTGGAAGTTTAGTTGAAACCAATTTTGAAAAATATTTCATTTCTGTTGCTTTTGGAAAAGTTGAAATAAATAACGTCCCTGTACTTTGTATTTCTCCTATTTCTCCGGTAGGAAAACTTATGGAAGCAAAAACAGCTGGTAAAAAAATTAATTTCCAGGGAAGACAAATTGAAATAAAATCGATTTCCTAAAATGAAAAATAATCGACTAGACCACGAACTACCGTAAGCAACAGAAAAATGGGGATGGAAATTTCATCACCTTGGAATTCCGACAGTAGAAAAAATGCAGGGAGAAAGATATTTGCCGCAATTCAAATTTTATGTTTCCGGTTTTCCTGAAAGTTCTTTTGGCATTGAATGGATGCGATTTGAAAAAGACTGCCCGGTTCATCCGCTCATTCAAAAAGTACCGCATCTGGCATTTGAAGTTGAAAATTTAGATCAAGAATTAAAAACACACAATTTTAAAATAATTACACCTCCGAATCCTCCTTCCGAAGGAATTAGAGTTGCAATGATCGAACACAATGGAGCTCCAATTGAACTAATCGAATTCGATAAAAAAACAGACTGAGATTTGTAACGATATTCTATAATTCTGCCTCCCCTGCACCTAAATTCTATGTAAAAAAATCAAAAAACCATCAGTTAAAGAAAAAATAAAATTTGAATTTGATAAAAATCAGTCATAACTTACCTATTCAAATAATTTGAAGGAGAATGATAAACCAGAGGAAGGAGTTTCGACAATTGGCGCCGGAACGTGTGAGTTATGAGGTATTAGAAGAACAATCAAAAATCTTTAGCGAAAATGAAATCTTAAATACCCTCGCAGATTCACTTTCTCAAATGCTGGTGGTATTGAACCCGGAAAGACAAATTGTTTTTGCCAATAAGCTTTTTTTACAATTTCTCAGAAAAAAAGAATTAAAATCCGTTCTTGGTCAAAGGCCTGGTGAAGCCACAGACTGCATTTATTCCGATCTTGTAAAAGGAGGCTGTGGACATAGTGAATTCTGCAGAACCTGTGGGGCGGTGAATTCAATTCTTGAATCACAGATTGGAGAGCAGTCTGTAAAGGAGTGTAATATTTTAAATAAAAAAAATGAAGCTCTTGATTTGAGGATAACCTCAACTCCATATAAATATGCAGGTAATGCATTTACCATTTTTTCCATTAATGATGTTAGCGATGAAAAAAGACGCCAAAACCTGGAACGTTTGTTTTTTCATGATGTTTTAAACAGCGCGGGAGGAATTTTAGATCTGACAAATCTTTTGAATGAAGTGCAATCTCAGGATGAAATGACAGAAATTACAGAGATTCTTAAACGTGCGGCAGATAATATGGTTTACGAAATTTCATCGCAACGCCAGTTGCTTGCTGCCGAGCGCGGCGAACTCAAGGTCACCGTTTCTGAAGCAGATATCCTTTCTGTTTTTAGTGGGCTTAAAAATACCTATGAAAGACAGGAGATCGCTTCCGGTAAAAAAATCAGGATCAAAAAATCACAGAAAAATTATATTTTAAAAACAGATTCAGCACTTTTACGAAGAATTTTGGGAAATATGTTAAAAAATGCATTAGAGGCTTCATTACCGGACTCCGAAATTGTGCTCTCCTGCGAAAAAAAGAACAACAAAATTCAATTTTCAGTTCATAACAACAATTTTATTGCCCCGGATATTCAACTTCAAATTTTTAAACGTTCATTTTCAACCAAAGGCAAAGGAAGAGGGTTAGGAACATACAGCATGAAACTTTTAGGTGAAAAATACCTTGGCGGTAAAGTAAGTTTTAAAAGTTCGCAAAAAGACGGTACTACATTTTATTTAGAAGTTTAATTTAATCACTCATAATATTTGGACATGTCCCGACAATTATTTCAATCGTTTTGTCCGCAAAACTTTATGATTTATTGCATACGAAAACCCTATTGAAATAAACTGTTTCAACTGCAGTCTGGGTTCTTCTCCTATTTTTACATCATTGTCGTCAAAGATTGGAAACAGAACATCATCGTCGTATATCATATGTAACATCACACGCATATTAATATAGTCGTTCAATTTCATCACAACCAGATTTTCCCAATTCACATCAAACTTCTGAAAAGGCTGTTGGTAATTGATAAACATTTTATACTTGGTTTCGTATGTAATGTCTTTTGTTATTTCCTTTTTAAATGTAACATCGGCATTTAAACCCGGCTCCCAAAAGCTTTTCCGGTCTTCGTCAATACTGTATTTTGTCTGATCAATCAGTGAAGTATCTCTCACATAAACATTTTTTACAGTTAAAGGGGAAAGAAAAAGTGAAAACTCCTTATTTGGCTTGTAATCCAAACCTAATTTCAGGAAAGTTTTTGCGGGTGCCATAAAAGCAGAAATTGGATCCGGATAATCAGAGGTTGGATATTTATACCCCTTGAAAAATTGCGTTTCGTAGTTAAACTCCGCACTGTAGTACCATTTTTTAAAAGCACTTACTCCGAACCGTGAAGTTAATTCAAACTTATCATCGTTTTTTTGCAATTCGGACTCATCTCCTCCCGGGCGTAACCAACCATTTCTGATTTCAGCAGAATTTTCCCATTTTACTTTGCCATCAGCCCGGGAATAATTTGCAGCACCTTTTAAAACAATAAGCAACGAAAGTGCACTCTGCCCCCCTTTCTTCCAATTATCGAGATATGTTTGTGAAAAACCGACTGTTCCGTCTCCGGTAATTGTCCATGGAGTCTGAACTTCATATTGTTTTCCTACGCCGGTTAATCCCATTGAATGTCTGTTCAGTGACGAAAAATCGAAATCTTTGGTTTCTTTTGGTTTAAATCTGGAAAAAGTGACTCCATCGTCAATTGTCAACTGCAAAGTTCTCTTATCCAAATTCTTTACCAATAACCTTAACGAATCATTTTGTTCATTTTTGAGCCAGATACGTTGATAATAGTTATCAAGATTACTTAAACTAATCTGAAAGGGTTCGTTATATAAATTTTGAATCTCAATCCTCGATGTGTCAATATAGTCGGCGTATTGGGAGAGAACTTTAATAACCGTAAAAATAGAATCATTTACGGCCTGCATCACTGAGTTATTATAATCTTTAAGTACGGCATAATTATTTAACTCAATCGAATCAATAAACTTTTCTTTTCCTTTGTTATACTCAACTTCAAAAAGTTCTTGCCGGTACTGGTTTAATACAGAGTCACGATATTGTATAAGGACTGAATCATTATATTCGAGTCGTTTTTGTTCAACATATGCGGCCCTGATGCTGTCTAATTCCATTAGTCGGTTAAAGTTCACCTCATTTTCAAGCATCGAATCCGGAATCACTTCAGGAATAATTAAATTGTCGGGCATTTTATAAACAGAGTCGTTAAACAACTTCATTCCTTCGCCTGGCGGAACAAGCTTTACTTCTTGATTTATCCTTGCTGTTCTTTCGGCGGGTAGTTTTAATTCCCTGTTTTGAAATTCACTTTGCAGTTTGACTCCAAACATTTCGAGATGTTGCTTTACTTTCGTGTAAGGATAGTAACCAGGCACAGACAAGCTGTCATGAACATATTCCGGCAAACGAAAAACAAATTTTACTGAAGAATCGTAAGTCATTGTATCAATCGAAAACAAAATGGAATCAATTGGCTCATCTTCTACAAAATGAATCAATCCTTTTACATCTTTTTCCAGTTTAGGATCTGACGTTTGCCAATATCCTTTTTCCACAAAATACTTTTTAAGAATATTGATTCCGTCGTTAAGCAACTCAGCATCTCTATCACTCAATGATTTTTGTGCAAATGAAACAGGTATAAAATATAGAAGGAAGAAAACCAAAGAAATAACTTTTATCTTTTCCGAACGCATATAAAATTGTTTAAAAGCTTTTTTTCAAAACGCAAAAATAATATTTATGTTATTTTAAATTCAAATAAATTATGATGTTTATTGTAAATTTGAATAATTTCGATTTATAATTGGCTTAAATAAGAACAATTAATACAGAATTTTAATGCGACATACTATCTTTCTTTTGATTTTGGTGTTTTTATTTTCCTGTAGCAAAGAAAAAGAAAACAAAATTGGCGAATCGTTAGGCTGGTCAAAAAGAGAAATTTCGCTTCCTACAAATAATAGTTTGTCAACAGGCCGTTCATATTTATCTGTTTATTCAGACATCTACGACCTTACCGACGAGACCAAACACCTGCTTACATCTACGGTAAGTATAAGAAACACCAGCGTTAACGATTCGATTTTTGTAACAAAGGCCGATTACTTTAACACCCACGGAAAACTAATCCGTTCATATGTGGATTCGCCTGTATATCTGACCCCCATGGAAACAGTTGAAATTGTTATTCACAGAAGAGATAACCTGGGAGGGAGCGGTGCAAACTTTATTTTTGAATGGGCTGTAAAAAATCCAAAATACGAACCGTTATTTGAAGCTGTTATGATATGGACTACTGGCAATCAGGGAATCTCTTTTACAACAAGTGGAAAAAATTACCCCGACGATTAGCTCTTATTTTTCCATGTTGAAAATGGGTTGGATGATAAATAAGAGTTGTAAAAACGTATATCTCCCGACACTTCTTTTTCTACCCAAGCAGGAATATCAATTTTTTGCCGTTCACTCAATAATTCAACTTCAGCAAGAATCAGTCCTTTATTTGCTCCTTCAAAAACATCAATTTCCCATAAAAGGCCACCAATCGTTTCTTTAAAACGGCTCTTTTCCACCGGAAAATTTAAACACATTTCAAGCAATATTACCCCTTCCTTTAAAGGAATTTCATATTCTAACTCTGTTCGCGTTATCCCGGTTGTCTTTCCTTTTACTGTTAAAAACGACTTTTCCCCAACAATACGCACCCTTACTGTCCTTTCCGGATCAATTGAAAGATATCCCTGCACAAGTTTCTGACCTTCCCCCCCTGGCTGCCATCCTTCTGCAGTCACTAGGAATTTTCGTTCTATCTCAACCATACTTACTAATTTGGCTGTAAAAATAGTAGGGTTTTAAAGAATAAAAAGTATTTTCTTTTGTTAAAATTATTTAACTATTTTTAACCCGATTCATTTATTTGAATAAATTGGCGAAACAAACAAAGCAGATAAAAAACAAAAACGAGCGCCAAAACCAAAACAGGAGATTTTAAAATGATATCAAGAGCAGAAGCTATTCAATTACTGGAGAAAAACATATCTGCGGAAAATATGCGGAAACATTGTTTGGCGTCGGAAGTAGTTTTAAGGGCGATGGCAAAAAAACTAAATCGAAACGTTGATGAATGGGGCATTGCTGGCTTATTGCATGATATTGATGTTGAAATTACAAAAGCGAATCCGTACACACACGGACCATATGCTGAAAAAATCTTAAAAGGAAAAATAAGCGATGAAATGTTGGATGCCATTGTTATGCACAACGAGATAGCTACCGGCAAAGAAAGAACAACGGAATTCCAACATGCTTTGGCCGCCGGCGAAACGATTACTGGGTTGATTACGGCAACAACACTGGTTTATCCTGACAAAAAAATAGCAGGAGTTAAAACTAAATCAGTTACCAAAAGAATGAAACAGAAAGCTTTTGCCGCTTCCGTAAAACGTGAAAATATTTTGGAATGCGAAAAAATTGGCATCCCGCTAAACGACTTTGCAGAACTTGCTGTAAGCGCGATGAAAGATATCAGCAATGAACTGGGATTATAAAAGGGATATTAGTTGCTCATTGAATTTTTTGATATTTTTTTTAAAATTTTCAATAAGTTTACTACTTTTACAAACGAGTATTTTTTACTTTTATACACGTAAGTAATACTGGACTTAAACTAAAGCTTGATGATAAACGATCTGAAAAATAAATCGTTAATAGCTTCCGGAGATCAAAAAAAATTCAGACAACTAATGGAGCTGACTTCAGACGATCTTTTAATTTTTGCAATAGGTTTTATTAGAGATAAAGAAACGGCTGAAGAAATAGTCAGCGATGTTTTTGTAAAAATCTGGAACAACAGAAAAGCTCTGTTAAAAGTAAAAAATATCAAATCATATCTCTTTATCAGTGTAAAAAACGGTTGTTTATCCCACCTCCGAAAATCATCAAAAAATAAAAATATTATTTCTATTGATGAATTTGAAGATTTCAAATTTTTGCCGGTCGAAGGGCCTTTGGAAGATGATTTAATAGAAGAAGAAACGGTAAATTTAATTTACAATGCCATTGATAAACTCCCTCCTAAATGTAAACTTGCTTTTACCCTTGCAAAAATAAACGGACTGAAATACAAAGAAATTGCAGAGATTATGGACGTTTCTGAGAAAACAGTAAATAACCATCTGGTAAATGCTGTCAACAAAATTTCAGAAATACTTTCTATTTCCAAAAAAACAAGTGAAAAACCGGCTTCCATGAACAGAGCAAGCCTTTTTTAAAAAATCAAAAAATTATAATTTATTCTTTAGGTACATTTTTAAATCACGACGTCTTTAAGTTTAGATGAGAAAAATGACGAACAGAGATAAACTATATGAATTAATTGTAAAAGATTTGACCTCTGAGATTTCAGAGGAGGAAAAAAAGTTTTTCGAAAAAAGTCTCATTTTAAACGAAGAACAAAAAAACAATTACAATTTAATTAAACGTTTCTGGTCTTCCTATTTCCCATCGGTCGAGAAGAACAATATAATAGAAAAGACTGAAAAAAAGTTGGGTTTCACATATCATCAAGATCATAAATCCCCTAAAGGGTTTAATTTTAAAATTGCTGCAACCTTTCTTTTAATTTTGTCGTTAGGCGTAATAGGACTTTATTACTTTATTTCAAATCAAAATAATTTGAAAATTGTTGAATATAAAACCGGTCCTGATGAAGTAAAAGAAATTGTTTTATCTGATGGAACAAAAGTATGGCTTAACTCGTCATCGGCACTTTTAACAGTTGAGCCTTTTAAAGGAGATTATAGAGAAGCAAGACTAATTGGAGAAGGATACTTTGAAGTAGCACATAACCCACATAAGCCATTTCTTGTTAAAACTCAGGGGCTAACAACTAAGGTTTTGGGAACACACTTTAATCTTATTTCGTTTCCCAAAGAGGCAGAACAAGAGCTCTCCCTATATGAAGGAAAAGTAGAACTAATAGATGATAATAATACTAAAAATAATGTTGTTTTAAACCCGGGAGAACAAGCCTATTTTAATAAGCAAAGAAGTCAATTTTTAATCAAAAGAACAGAATTGGGACAACCTGCTGCCTGGCGAGAAGGCATTCTTAGTTTTTATGACGAACAATTGAAACATATCATATTGACTTTGGAAAGAAGATACAAAACAAGGATAATAATTAAAGATGAAAAAATTGGCAACCTTCGTTTTACAGCAAATTTCGAGGAAGAGTCATTGTTTAAGATACTTCAACTGCTTAACGAAGCACACGAATTTGTATTTTATGAAACAGATAACGGGATAATTATAGAATCATTATAAATATGTTCGTAATAATAAAAAAAGACCATTTGGGTAACTTAAACCAATTATATCAAAAAGGGAGGAAATCTGGTCAGTTTCCTTCCTTTTGAAAGTGTGAAATTATTTTTTTTGTTTAACAAACTAAACCATTAATTTTATGGAACATAGCGTTAAAAAAACGCCTTCCGTGTTCTTCGGATGGCTAAAAACACTTCGCCATGGAGCTGCATTACTAATAATGCTCATGGTGATTGCATCTAACGTTCAGGCAAGTGCTTATTCTGAATCAGTAAAGTTCGACTTAAACTTGAAGAAAGTGAGCCTGAAAGAAGTTTTTCAAACTATCACAGATCAAAGTGAGTTTAAGTTTATTTACAACAACGATGTTGTAAATGACAATCAAAAGGTATCAGTTACTTCCAGCGACGCCCGCGTTGAAGAAATTCTGGATGAAATACTTCCGGAACACAACCTGGAATACAAAGTAATTGATCGCCAGGTTATTGTTTTTCCGGCTGAAGGAAAAACAAACACAGAATCAAACTCAGTAACTCCTGCCAATGCACAACAAAAATCCATCTCAGGTAGGGTTGTGGATGAAAACGGAGCTCCGCTTCCGGGAGTTACAGTTGTGGTTAAGGGGACAACCGTTGGTGTAGTGACGGACATCAACGGAAACTACAATTTAACTGTACCTGCTGACGCCAATGTACTTTCTTTCTCATTTGTAGGAATGAAAACGCAGGAAATGACTATTGGCAACCAAACAACCATTAACATTACTTTGGTAGCCGAAACAATCGGATTGGACGAAGTAATTGCTGTAGGTTATGCCACACAAAAGAAAGCCAATGTCATCGGTTCTGTTACTTCTGTAAGCGGCGAAAAAATCGCCTCTATTCCATCTGCCGATGTTTCTAATGCCATGTCAGGACGTATGCCTGGTACCACTTTCATCCAGGGAAGTGGAGAGCCTGGACAAAATGACGCAAGAATACTAGTTCGTGGTAGATCAACTTTAGGTGACCCAGACGATGACGCCAGGGATGAAGCATTATCTGCTCCATTAGTCGTTGTAGACGGTATTCCTGGAAGATCGTTATCCGATATTGACCCAGTGGATATAGAAAGTATATCCATATTGAAGGATGCTTCTGCGGCCATTTATGGAGCTCAGGCTGCAAATGGTGTTATTTTGGTTACAACCAAAAGAGGAGAAGCTGGTAAACCAAGATTAAACTACCAGTTTTATCAAGGATTTATGACACCTACTATCCTTCCTAAAGTAACCAATGCTGGCGATTACGCTACGATGTTAACTGAATATCAGGATTATCAGGCAAAACCCAGAACTTTTACCGACGAAGACATCGCTTTATTTTATAGTGGAAGGGATCCCTGGGAACATCCTAACAGCGACTGGGTTGGCGACTTGGTTTCAAAATGGAACACAACCAGTAAACATAATGTTACTCTTGATGGAGGAAACAATGGAATGTATTATTACGTATCATTTGGGTTTAAAAACGAAGAGGCTATCTATAAACAGGAATCAACCAATTACAAACAATACAATTTACGCGCCAAACTGGAAGTTCCAATTACAGATTGGTTAAAAACGTCAGTTGACTATGCAGGATACTTAAACAATAAAAAGTATCCAACTAAAGGAGCTGATGCGATCTACGGTCAAACCACACGTTTACTACCAACCCAATGGTCATTCTGGCCCAATGGAAAACCAGGACCAGACATTGAATATGGTGACAACCCTGTGGTAACTTCTACTTTCGAAGGGGGATATAACGACCAAAAATGGTATGTTAACCAGTTAACGTTTTCTGGAACAATAACTCCTCCAATGATTAAGGGATTAACTTTAGGAGCTTCTTACACGTATGATGTTACCAATTTCTACAATAAAATGTTCCGTAAACCGTGGACATTATACTTTGCCTTCGACGAAAATTGGGCTAACGCGACCCGTGACTCAGAAGGTTATGTTACCGATATGGAACTTGTTCCTCGAGCACGTGGATATTCAAGTCCGGAGTTAGAAGAATATTACCGAAGGGATATTCGAAAACTGACTAATTTTAATTTCAACTATACCCGCGAATTCGGTGACCATTCTGTTACCCTGTTTGGGGCTTATGAGCAAGTTGACGAATCATGGAACAATTTCCACGGATTCCGTAAATATTATATTTCTGATGTTGTTCAAACATTGGATGCAGGTGGCAATGCAGATAAAGATGCATGGGGAACAATGTACATATATGCCCGCAAATCGTGGATAGGACGTTTCAATTACAGCTATAAGGGGAAATACCTGGCTGAAGTAGTGTTCCGTCGTGACGGCTCCTTAAAATTCCCTCCGGACAGCCGCTGGGGTAATTTCCCTGGATTCCTGTTGGGATGGAGAGCTTCTGAAGAAAATTTCTGGAAACAAAACCTTAGTTTTATCAACTACTTTAAACTAAGAGGTTCCTTCGGAAAAATGGGTATGGATCCGGGAGATCCCTTCCAGTACATAAATAAATATGAATTGTCACCGGGATTAACTATGGGAACCGGAAAAGCAGTAGAAACAACAGTAAGACAAGCAGTTGTGGCAAACCCAAATATTACCTGGGAAAAACAAACCACATACAATATTGGTTTTGATTCCCAGATTTTAAACAACATATTTTATTTAAATACTAATTTTTTCTACAGTAAACGTTCTGATATTCTTGCAACCAGAGATGCTTCGGTACCTGAATTTACAGGATTGGCTCTGCCAGACGAAAATATAGCAGAAGTGGACAACCGTGGTTTTGAAATTGAAGCCGGATACCACAAGAATCTTACCAATGACTTAAGATTTGATCTTGGAGGTAATATCTCTTATAACCATAATGAAGTGGTATTTATGGATGAGCCGGAAAGAGCAGTTCCATGGCAACAACGTACCGGGCACCCCTATGGAGCAACCCTTCTTTATAACGCCATTGGTATTTTTGCAGATGAAGCCGCCTTAGAGTATCCTCACTGGGCGAATGCAAAACCAGGTGATGTTATTTTTGAAGATGTGAGTGGAGACGGAAAAATTACCTCCGATGATAAAGTATTACTTGACAAAACCGACGCTCCGGAAATCTTTTACGGAATCAACCTCGATATTACTTATAAAAACTGGAATTTGTCGTTATTGGCACAAGGCCAGGGAACTTATTACCGCATGAATATTCAGGATGGACGACGTGGTGAAGCCGGTAACTATTTCCAGTGGAGTTTTGATAACAGATGGACTCCGGAAAATACACACACTGATGTTGCAAGAGCATACAACCGTGATGACCTCTACTGGGCTTTTGATGTAAACAACAGTACATATCATTATGATAACATGGCCTATTGCCGTTTGAAAAATGCAATTCTTACTTATACAATTCCCAATAGTGTATTTGGAAATGTTGGAATTTCAAGAGCTCAGGTATATTTTTCAGGAAACAACCTGTTCCTGATTTATGCTGCCCAAAAGAATTTTGACCCGGAAATTGGTGCTCCTATGGCATACCCTGCTCTAAAAACACTAGCACTGGGAGTAAAAGTTACATTTTAATGATTTAATCAATTTTGAAAAATGAAGAATATGAAAAAGATATTAGGATATTCAATATTGATGTTGACGCTTATTTTAGCAACAACATCATGCGACGATATTCTCGACCAAAAAGCGGTAGATGCTTTTAATGAGGAATCTGTATTTCAAGATATAAATCTAACAAAAGCTTTTCTTGGAAAATGTTATGACTACATTGGAGGAGATGACAATGATGGCAGCAACAATGCCACACTGGGATTAAGAGAAGACATCCTTGCCGGGGCAACCGATGAGTGTTTGTGTATTCACAGACCCGGAAGTTATCCGTCGATAAAAGGAATTATGACCCCGGATGAATTGGGACATTTTGGGGGCTGGCGTTTTAGCTGGGTGACCTGGCGCCTGTACAACAACATTAAGAACGTTAACCTTTTCCTTGCTAATGTTGACGAGGTCCCAACTGAGACCAATGATGAAGCAGACCAACTTGCGATAATGAAAGGAGAAGCTTATTTTATCCGTGCCTTTGATTTTGCTAATCTGATGCGTTCATACGGTGGCGTAGTTTTAACTACAGACGCCTTTGAACTGGAGCAGGATTTTCTTTCGATCCAAAGATCTTCCATTGATGAAACTCTTGCACAAATCCTTGATGATTGTGACAAAGCTATTGCCGCGTTACCTGAAAGTGGAATGGAACAGGGACGTGCGACAAAAGGGGCTGCAGCTGCATTAAAATCAAGAATATTGAGCTGGAGCACCGGTGAATTAATGAATGGTGGTTATGAGCCTTCCAATCCACTTGTCTCTTTCCAGTCTGGCACACGTACACAAAGACTTGAGGCGGCTAAGACAGCGGCTAAAGCAATTATAGACGGAACTTATGGCTTTTATTCCTTAACAGGGACGACAGATGATCCTCCGGCAAATATGACAAAGGAAGACATCATGGCCTATGCTGAAAATTTTGAAAGTATTTTTACGCAAAGGGGAACGTGGAATAATGAATCTATCTGGGGCATTCAGTACTTACAAGCTCAGGGTAACAGAACCACTCAGAATAGATGGTGGGGACCTAATGGATACCACAACTGGGGGAACAATGGCCCGGTTGAGCCTCTTGTAAGAAAATTTGAAATGGCTGACGGAACCCCGTTTGTTTGGGACAAATACAATCCGGGAGATGAATTTGTACGCGAAGCAACAGCAGCGGAACTGGAAGCTGATCCTGAAATCAATCCTTATGTTGGAAGGGAACCACGGTTTTATGCCACGGTTTTATACGATGGTGCAGAATGGCAGGCACGTTCGGAAACCAATGGTCTTGTACAGGTAAGTTATTATATTTCAGGTAGTGATACTACTTCAGGAATTGATACCCGTCAAAGCTACATTGAATCATGGAATGGTACAAAAACAGGATACTATCTCAAAAAATATCAGGATCCGGCAACCGAAGGGCAATATTATAATAATGAAAATGCCTGGATTGAAATGAGATATGCAGAAGTCCTTATGGATTATGCCGAAGCCTGTATCGAATTAGGCGAAGTTGAAGAAGGTATGAACGTGGTAAATATGATTCGTAATCGTGCCGGATTACCAGACCGTGATGTTTCAACTAATCAGGAGCAGGCACGTGAATGGTACAGACATGAACGCCAAATTGAATTCTACGGAGAGGGTGATCGTTGGTATATGATGCGTAAATGGATGATTGCAGATGAAGTGATCAAAAATGTTTATCCAATGTACATATACCATTATGACGATGGTAGTTCAAAATGGGTTTACAGCACTGACGAAAGTGTTGATGACAGAGCATGGATAGACACCAATTATTGGTTACCACTTTCACGTACTGAAACGAACAAGGCGCCACAACTACAACAAAATCCTGGATATGAATAGATAATGATAGTTAAGTTTGGTTAGTTTAAAAAAGACCGATTCTTAAAAGAATCGGTCTTTTTTAAACCTTCTTGAATAAAAAACCTGCTAAAATAACCTGAACGACGAACTTTAAAAAACTATAAATACCTAAATCCAACATTTTAAATACCTGATATATGACACGAATAAAACTTTCGTCGATGATGTTTTTACAGTATATGATGTATGCTGTCTGGTGGGTTCCGCTAGCCGCCTATTTAACCAACCTTGGGGTAGGAAGCACCGAAAAAGCACTCATCTTAAGTTCAATGGCGCTCGGCTGTATTCTTTCTCCTGTAATCGGCATGATTGCCGACCGATTTTTTGCCGGGCAAAAGGTCTTGGCCGGCCTTAACATCATCAATGCAATAATGCTATTCCTTGCCGGAACTACTAATAATTCCGACCTGCTGTTTGTTTATCTTCTGATTGCCATGTTTGGTTACATGCCTACATGGGGACTAACCAGCTCAATATCAATGGCTCATTTGTCGTCAGAAGAATTTCCAAAAGTTCGCGTATTTGGTTCTATCGGATGGGTAGCGTCAGGTATATTTAGTATTATTTTTATCAAATTCTTTAACATCGATTTTGACGGAACAAATATTCCGTTTTATTGTGGTGCCGGAGTTAGTTTACTGGCTGCCGCTACTAATTTCACTTTACCTAACACACCTCCTCAGGCAAAAAAAGAAAAAATATCATTTATCGAGATCTTTGGGTTGGGAACATTAAAAATGATGAGGGATCGAAACTTTGCTATTTTTATTATTTTCTCATTCATTTCCATGATCCCTTTCGCCATGTATTATTCCTTCTTCTCTGAATTTCTGTTACACATCAATACAAAATATATTTCAGTAACCATGAATTGGGGAATTCTGGCTGAAATGGGATTTCTTTTATTGGTCTCACCGGCAATCAAAAAACTGGGACTACGAAAAGTGATGATTTTGGGATTGGTTGCCCTCACCATTCGTTACCTGGCATTTTATGCCGGGGGTGTAATCAGCCAAAGCTGGATGTATTATATTGGAATACTGATTCACGGACTAATTTTTGGTTTTTTCTATGTTGGCGGACAAATTTACATCGACAAAAAAGCACCGGCGGAGTTAAAATCTCAGGCTCAGGGATTTATATTCCTTGTTACCTTTGGAGTCGGATTGCTGGCGGGTAATTTTATTTGTGCGCATATTATTGATTTTTTCAGAGTTGAAGGCGCAACAAACTGGAATGGCATTTGGGGAGTTACCACTTTACTTTCGGTAAGTACATTACTTCTTTTTGTATTATTATTCAAAAACAACATCAGCAAAAAGTAAAATGAATGCTGCCAGCTCCTTTAATCCCTTTTATACATGTATTAAAAAGGATTGATTGATACCTGCGCATAAAATAAAAAATTGTTGTGGATACACAATCTAATGATTTGAGTAAGCGAAAATATTGCAAATATTTTTGTAATAAATTTCTCATTACAAACTAAAAATTTATTACACAAAATAATTGATAAACAACAGAATACCGGATATAAAAATAACATAGATTATCTATTGTAAATTACATTCGTTTTCTTATCTTTATAGAAGTAAAACCGTAAATAAACCTAAACCATTATGATCACCGAACTGTAACATAAAAATTATTCAGACTCTTTTATATTTCATTTAAGAATTTTTAATCGCCCATTTTTATTTAGTATTCTAAACTCACATGTATTACCGAAATTTAGTCCAAACAAATATTTTGTTGTTCCAATTATTTTACACCTCATTGTGTATTGTTTTAATAGGATTTTCATGTAAACTCAACGTTCAAAATGATGTCATTAATGATGAAATCGTACTTCAAATAGACTCATTTAAAATAACAAAATACGAATTTGAAAAAAATAAAAAACGTGCAATCGAAAGTAAAACGTTTGGAAACACTAATGTCTGGAGTGAACAATATATTAATAATGCCTATCTCCTGACTGATGCCTATAATGAAAAGTATGATACAATTTCTGCAATCAACAAAAAAGTAAACTATGCCGCACGAACAATGCTGGGGCAATATAAAGGATATTTATGGAATAAAATCGAGGAACCTAAACTTATCTTTACAAAAAAGGAAATTAAAAACATTCATAAAAAACAAAACAAAACATTTGAACTTGAGTATTTTATTTTCCCTGATTCTGATTCCTTTTACTCAATCTTCGAAAATGATATCGCCATCAAGACAAAAGCTGACTTTCTCAAAGTAGTAGAAATGTGCAAAACAAGTACAATCAAACATAAACACATTCAACTGCTTTATCCTTTTAACGAACTCGAACCTGTTAAAGACTTTATATATTCTTTAGACAATGAAGATGCAGCCAAAATTTCACTTGATGATAATAAAATTCTGGTTGTTTATTTGAAAAAGAAATCAGAAAGAAAACAAAAGGATTTTAAAAGAGAGGAAGAAGCGATAAAACTTAGGTATACACATTTAAAAGAAAGACAAATTGTTAACAACAAAAGAGATTTTATTTACGGCAAAGCTGATATCAACATCAACAAAAAAGTTAAGGACAAAATATTTAGGAAAATTAAAGAGTCATCGCGCGCTGAAGAAAATACATCTTTTTCTACTGATACAATTTTGACATACAACCAAAACAATGAAACAAAAGCTCTTTTAGCTTCTGATTTTTTCGATTATTATTACAACAACCCTCTTACTCCAATTATTACAAATAATGCTACCCTGGAAGAAACGCTTAAACAGATAGTACTGGAACAATACCTTTATTTCGAGTGTGTCAATTTGGGCATCACAAATTCAAAAGAGTTCCTTTTGGACAAAAAAAATTATAAAAATAGTCTTGTTCTGGAAAAATATATAGAAGACAATTTTCTCTCAGAAGAAATTCATCACAAAGAATTATCTGAATACTACAATAACAACAAAAATAGTTTCACAACATGCCGAAAATGCTCGGTCTGCATTTTAACTTTTAAAAACACAAATTCTGCTATATCACACGTATTTCAACTCGATAAAATCGCTACCCAGGGAGGGATTAAAAACCAATCTGATACAATATTGATGAATTTGGATTCGTATCAAAAGGAAGTTGCTATCGACATATCAGACAAAAAATATTCACCAGAAATTATAGAAAAACTATTTACAGCAGATTTAAACAAACGAATTGGACCAATAGAATTCAATAATAAAGCTATTGTGCTTGTCAAAACAAACGAGTTTGGTAAAGAAATTTTGCCTTTTGAAATCGCAAGAAAAAAAATAAAAAAGCAATTAGTGACAGCCAAAATGGAAAAATTAAAAACAAACAGACTAAGAATACTAAAAAATAAATATCCTATAGCAATTAATACTATCAAACAATAATGGAAGAGAGCTATTCTTATTTTTATTTTAAACAACAAATTAAAACAACTACTTATGAAAAAAATAATTTTTATTATTTCAGTTTTTACCATTTTTTTAATGGTTTCTAAGCAAAGTTCAGCATATAGCGGATGGGTTGAATGCGATGAAGCCGCAGGCGATCCTTATCAAATTACTGTAAGTTATCATGCTGGAGGAAATGTACACTATACTCTATTTGTCGACCATGGGGCTGCATATGTAGGTGTACCAAATCAGTATGATTCAATTTATGATGAAGATGGTTCAACTACAAAACTTGGAGTTTTCCATGACGTTGCATGGCCAGGCGGTTCTCTTGAACCAGATAATTTATTTCTTACTGCTTGTCATTTGGGGAATAATGAGAATGGTTATGCCAAAGTAACCGCAACCTGGTAATTATATTCACACGAAGCTCTCTTCTATTTTACTCCTGCTAACATAACTGTTTTTTTCTCTGAAAATCTGTCAGTGTAAAAAATCCTGATAGATTATATTTTACTTACACCATACACAGCACAACCTGACAACCAGACACTTGAAATAAAAAAAATGACAGTTTTTTTGCTCTGGTATTTTTTTTGTTTAAAAAAACGTGAAACAAAAAAATAACGTTCATTAAATTGTTTAACCATTAAAAGAACAGGAGGAATAAGTCATGTTAGCAAAAAGATCAGAAGATTATTTTCCATCTATCTTTGACCGTTTTTTTAACAACGATTTGATGGATTGGAATCTTACAAATTACTCAAGCACCAATACATCGTTGCCGGCTGTAAATGTTAAAGAAACCGAAGATGAATTTAGTATCGAAGTAGCGGCACCGGGAATGACAAAAAAAGATTTTAACATTAGTTTTCATAACAATGTGTTAACAATCTCTTCGGAAAAAAAAGATGAGAAAAAAGAAAAAAAGGAAAATTATTCTCGCAGGGAATTTTCGTACCAGTCATTCCAGCGCTCTTTCACTGTTGCTGATAACGCGGTTGACAGCGATAAGATTTCGGCAAAATATGCCGAAGGTATTTTAACCATCACTCTTCCAAAACGTGAAGAAGTGAAGCCAAAACCACTCAAAGAAATTAAAATATCATAAGGAGTCATCGAATCACCCGGTTTATCACCGGGTGATTTTTTATGTCCAAGCACAGCTTAAATATTTTAAAACAAGTTGCGCTTCAATCCTTTGATAAAAAAATGTTAAAGGCTGTGTTTGAAAAGAACAGAAAAGTATATTTGACGGTTTTAATGATTAAATTTCCATTGAAATGAGTAGAATTTTTGGTGAATTTTCAGGAAAGATTTACTTAATATATTTTAACAAAATATAAGGCTTTTTATCTTTGCAAACATTTAAATTCGTGCTTCGAATTTTGGAACACAAAATTTTAAAAGAAAAGAGAGGCAATTAATCTGCTGATTATTTTTCTTTTTTTCATTCCGTAATTCAGAACTCAAGTTTGAGAAAACGAATAAAATAGTAAAAACATAACACTACAAATAATATGGATCAGGCAGTTGATATTAAGGAATTAAACGAAAGAATTCAAAACGAGAGTTCATTTGTCGACATGGTGACGATGGAAATGAACAAAGTTATTATTGGTCAGAAACATTTGGTAGAAAGTCTTTTAATCGGATTGTTATCCAACGGGCACATTCTTTTGGAAGGTGTTCCGGGCCTTGCAAAAACACTCGCGATAAAATCACTGGCTCAAACCATCAGCGCAAAATATTCGCGTATTCAGTTTACACCCGATTTACTTCCGGCCGACTTGCTTGGTACGATGATTTACAGCCAGAAAAAGGAAGAATTCACCATAAAAAAAGGACCGATTTTCGCCAACTTTATTTTAGCTGACGAGATAAACCGTGCACCCGCAAAAGTTCAGTCTGCTTTACTGGAAGCAATGCAGGAACGTCAGGTAACCATCGGTGAAAATACATTTAAACTGGATGAACCATTTTTGGTTATGGCAACGCAAAACCCTATAGAACAAGAAGGTACTTATCCCCTTCCCGAGGCGCAGGTTGACCGCTTCATGCTGAAAGTAGTTATCAACTACCCAAAAAAAGAAGAGGAAAAACAAATTATCAATCAAAACCTTTTAAAACAATTTCCTGAGACCTCAACAATATTAAAACCCGAAGATATTATCAAAGCCCGTGGGGTAGTGAAAGATGTTTATATGGATGAAAAGATTCAGAAATATATTGTTGACATCGTTTTTGCAACTCGTGAGCCCGTTGAGTACAAACTGGAAAAATATGCAGATATGATTTCTTACGGCGCTTCGCCAAGGGCCGGAATCAGCCTGGCGCAAGCGGCAAAAGCATTTGCTTTCATCAAGCGCCGTGGCTATGTAATTCCTGAAGATGTGCGTGCCGTGTGTCCTGATGTATTGCGTCACAGAATAGGGCTTAGTTACGAAGCAGAGGCAAACAACATCACATCAGAAGAAATTATTACGGATATTTTGAATGTAATAGAGGTACCATAAAAAAAGCCCCCTCTGACTCCCTGCATCAGGGAGCACAAGAGAAAAAACAATTCAAAAATGAATTACTTGAATAAAATATTTGTTTTTAACTTTTCCCTTTTAAGGGAAATTCCGAAGAGAAAGGGGGCCTCTTATGGAAGCAACTGAATTATTAAAAAAGGTAAGGCAGATTGAAATTAAAACACGGGGTTTATCGCGAAATATTTTTGCAGGTGAATACCACAGTGCTTTTAAAGGGCGGGGAATGGCATTTTCGGAAGTACGTGAATACCAGTTTGGCGACGATATCCGTAACATCGACTGGAATGTTACGGCTCGTTACAACCATCCGTATGTAAAAATCTTTGAAGAAGAAAGAGAGTTAACCGTAATGCTGCTTATCGACGTAAGCGGTTCGCGTGAATTTGGTTCAGCTGAAAAGCTGAAAAAAAACATCATCACCGAAATATCTGCGATACTTTCTTTCTCTGCAATTCAGAACAATGATAAAATAGGAGTAATTTTCTTTTCAAATACAATCGAAAAATTTATTCCTCCTAAAAAAGGGAAAAGTCACATTTTGCGTATCATACGAGAGTTAATTGATTTTCAACCACAGGAGAAAGGAACTGATATAACAGGTGCAATCCGTTATTTAACCAACGCCATAAAAAAACGTTGTACTGCATTTGTTATTTCTGATTTTATGGATGAAAATCCGGACTTGGACATGGCGCTTTCAATTGCTAACAACAAACATGATGTTGTGGCATTAAAAGTTTACGATGAAAGGGAAAAAGAATTGCCGTCTATCGGAATGATTAAATTAAAGGATGCAGAAACCGGGCAATATGTTTGGGTCGACAGCAGCTCCAAAAGAATCAGAAAAACCTACTCCGATTGGTGGAATAAACATGTTGCACGACTTGATGCGCTATTTAAAAAATGCGGTATCGATTATGCCCGGATAGACACCAACGAAGATTATGTAAAATCTTTAATGACCCTTTTTAAAAAGAGGGCTTTAAAACAATAACTAAATGAAGTTGAGAATAAACATATTATTCTTTTTTACGCTCCTTATTTTTATTTCGGGGCTTACAAACGCACAACAAATAAAGGCAACCGCCAGCCTCGATTCTGCTAACATTCTGATCGGTGACCAGGTAAAACTTTTTCTCGAAATCGATCATCCCAAAAATGTAAAAGTCGAATTTCCGCAGCTACCCGATACGATTCAAAGTTTGATTGAAGTACTGGAGCGATCAAAAGTGGACACTTTTGAAATGGACAGCGAGGAATTGATGAAGCAGATTCAATCTTATACCATAACAAGTTTTGATAGTGGAAGTTACCGTATCCCCCCCTACTGGTTTACTTTTGAAATGGATGGCCTGGTTGACTCTGTTCCAAGCAATGGTGTAACACTGAATGTATATAGCATGACTGTAGACACCACTAAAGGGCCGACTGACATAAAAATGCCATACAGCGCGCCTTTATCTTTAAAGGAAGTTATTCCCTATATTTTAGGAGTAATTTTAATTGGGGCAATTATTTTTCTGGTTTTATATTCCATCAAAAGAAAAAAGAAAAACAAACCCATTTTTACACGGCCTCAAAAACCCCAAGAGCCAGCGCACATAGTCGCTCTTCGGGAACTTGACCGGATAAAAAATGAAAAGCTCTGGCAAAAAGATAAAACCAAACAGTATTACAGCGAAGTAACTGATACATTGCGCGAATACATTGAAGACCGGTTTGAAATTTCTGCAATGGAACAAACCACCGATGAAATACTTACCAGCTTCAGAAACCGAAAAGGTTTGTTGGGAGAAAAATCGTTTAATAATCTTAGCCAAATATTATCACTGGCCGATTTGGTAAAATTTGCAAAATACAAGCCGCTTCCCGATGATGATAATCTAACATTGGTAAACTCCTACTTTTTTATAAACGACACAAAAAAGGAGGAACCTAAAAAAGAAGTAAAAGAGGATAAGGAAGACGATGAAAATGTTGAAGAAGTTGATATAAAATAAGAGAGGATGTTTGAAGGACTAACATTTAAAAACCCGGAATTTTTTTATTTGGCATTGGTAATATTGCCAATGGCCGCCTGGTACATTTTCAGACAGAAAAGAAATACGGCGAGTATTCAGATTTCGTCGACAGCCTCCGTTTTTAAGGCGCCTAGAACCATAAGACATTACCTGCGGCATCTTGTTTTTCTGTTACAGATTATTGCCATAGCTTTTTTAACGGTAGTTTTGGCACGTCCGCAATCGTCAAGCAACTGGGAAAATGTAACAACTGAAGGTATCGATATTGTTATTGCGCTCGATATATCAAGTAGTATGCTCGCCCGCGACTTTACTCCCGACCGTTTGGAGGCAGCCAAAAATGTGGCAATGGAGTTTATATCCGGAAGAGAGTATGATCGCATGGGTCTGGTCGTTTTTGCAGGAGAAGCATTTACTCAGTGTCCGTTAACCACTGATCGGGCAGTCTTGTTAAATCTGTTTAAAGATCTTCAAAGTGGAATGATAGAAGATGGAACTGCAATTGGAAACGGACTGGCAACTTCTGTGGCCCGGTTAAAAGACAGCGAAGCCATTAGCCGGGTTGTGATTCTTCTTACCGATGGAGAAAACAACAGTGGCGAAATTGCTCCGGTAACAGCAGCGGAAATTGCAAAAACCTATGGAATCCGAGTTTACACGGTGGGAGTCGGCTCCATCGGAACAGCCCCCTACCCTGTTCAAACACCCTACGGAATACAACTTCGCGATATGGAAGTAAAAATTGACGAAGAAACGTTACAGGAAATTTCGACCATTACCGACGGTAAATATTTTAGGGCAACCAGCAATAATAAACTGGAAGAGATTTACAAAGAAATCGACGCACTTGAGAAATCAAAAATTGAAGTACGCGAATTCAGCCGGAAGTCAGAGGAGTTTCTGCCGTTTGCTGCGGCGGGACTACTTTCTTTGATTTTAAGTCTTATTTTGCGAACAACTGTATTTAGAAGTATCCCATAAAAATGGAAAGCATGGAAATGTTCAGATTTGGAAATATGGAGTATTTGTGGGGATTGTTAATCATTCCTTTATTGGCCGTTATTTTTATCTGGTCGAGAATTGCCCGGAAAAAAGCCCTGAAACGTTTTGGCGAACAACAAATATTAAAACAATTGATGCCTTTTTCTTCAAAAGGAAGACCCGTTTTTAAATTTTTTGTACTGATGCTGGCTTTGGCATTTATTATTACTGGAATGGCGCGCCCCCAGTTTGGTTCAAAGCTCAAAAAAGTTAAACGTGAGGGAATTGAACTCATTATCGCTTTGGATGTTTCAAACAGCATGATGGCAGAAGATATTCAACCCAATCGTCTGGAACGGGCAAAAAGAGCCATTTCCAGGTTAATAGACCGTTTAAACGATGACAAAATTGGTTTAATAGTTTTTGCCGGTGATGCTTACACACAACTCCCCATTACCAGTGACTATAATTCAGCCAAGCTGTTTTTGAACTCTGTCAGCACAGAAATTGTACCCAAACAGGGAACTGCAATTGGTGCCGCTATTAACCTGGCTGCAAACTCGTTTACTCCCAGCTCGGAAGCAAACAAAGCAATTGTAATTATTACCGATGGTGAAAACCACGAAGATGACGCTGTTTCCGCAGCAAAAGATGCCGTTGACAAGGGAATAATTGTACATACTATTGGGATGGGACTTCCGCAAGGTTCGCCAATTCCGGTAATACAAAACGGCCAGAAAGATTATATGAAAGACAGGGATGGCAAAGTTGTTGTAACAAAATTGAACGAGCAGATGCTGGAACAAATCTCTGCTTCCGGCAACGGAATATACGTGAGGGCCAACAACGCGCAGGTAGGATTAAATGCTCTGTTCGACGAAATAAATAAAATGGAAAAAGAAGAAATGGAATCCAGGGTTTATTCGGAATACAACGACCAATTCCAGTATTTCTTTGCCGTTGCGCTATTTTTGATATTGTTTGAATTTATTATTCTGGAAAGAAAAAATAAATATTTGAAAAACATACGATTGTTTTCAATAAAGTGAGGAAAAGATGAAACAAATAATTTTAACAGCAATGATGTTGACTTCTATTAGTATTCTGGTTTCGGCGCAGAATGAAAGGAAGTTTGTGAGGAATGGAAATAAATTATTTATGGAAGCTGTGAAAGATACCTCGCGGCTTGATACCACAAAATTCAGCAATGCAGAAACAGAGTATCGAAAAGCATTGAATAAAAAACCGGCAGATACAAAATGGAATTTCAATCTTGCGGATGCTTTATACAAACAAATGCGTTTTGATGAAGCGTCGTCAAAGTTTAATGAACTGGCTGACAAAATGGAGACACCCGAAGAAAAAGCACGGGCGTTGCACAATGTAGGAAACAGCCAGTTGATGCAACAAAAGTTAGATGAAAGTATTGAGGCATATAAAGAAGCCCTGAGAAATAATCCAAACGATTTGGATACAAAATACAATCTCGCTTATGCCCAAATGTTAAAGCAACAGCAGCAAAACCAGCAGAATCAGGATCAGAATAAAGATCAAAACAAAGATCAGCAGAATCAGGATCAGCAAAACAAAGATCAAAATCAGGATCAGAATCAGGATCAAAATAAAAACGATCAGAATAAACAGGATCAACAAGATCAGCAAAATCAACAGAACCAACAGAACCAACAAAATCAGAATAAAGACCAGCAACAGCAGCAACAACAGCAGCAACAAAATAAAATTTCAAAAGAGAATGCGGAACAGTTACTGCAGGCTCTGCAAAACGACGAAAAAGACATTCAGGAAAAAGTAAAAAAAGCAAAAGCTGCCAAAGCAAAACGGACAAGAGTTGAAAAAGAATGGTGATTGGAAGGATAAAAGATATCGAATTAAAAAACTTAGAATAATTAGAATACTTTTGCAGAATTCAATAAAAAAATGAGTAAAAAATTAGCAACATATCTTCTTTTCTTTTTTGTGATTTTTGCTGCACGTGCAGAAGACACCCGTTTTATTATGTCGGCACCCAATGCTGTGGAAATGGGAAAACAATTCCGGCTTTCCTTCACGCTTAATGAAAGGGGAACCAACCTTAAACTTCCGGCGGGCCTTACCGATAATTTTGAGGTTTTAATGGGACCAAGTACCGGACAGTCGACCAGTATCAGAACGATAAACGGAAGAACGACTTCAGAGGTAACTTTTTCTTACACATACATTCTCAGGGCAAAAAAAGAGGGGAAATTTGAAATTCGCCCGGCCTCTATCGAAGTAGGAGGTAAAGTATTTGAGTCAAACAATCTGGAAATTCAAGTCGTAAAAGCACAAAGCCAGCCGGCGCAACCGCAAAGCGGAAACAGCGGAAGTTCAAATCAGCAGTCAGAGTCGGTTGATTTGGGAAAAGACAATTTGTTTGTAAAAGTTGAAATGAGCAAAACCAGTGTTTACCGGGGAGAACAAATAATTGCAACTGTAAAATTATACGTTAATCCTAATATTCCCATTTCAGGTTTTGAGGAAGTAAATTTACCTACCTACGAAGGTTTTTATACACAAGACATTGAAATTCCGCAGCAAATCAATTTTACCCGCGAAGTATACGACAATAAAATTTACCAGGTAGGAATATTAAAGAAAACGATATTGTTCCCGCAGCAGAACGGAAGATTGACGGTTGAACCTTTCAACATGTCACTACTGGTTCAGCAAAGAGTAAAACAACGCAGCTTTTTCGACGATTTTTTTAGCGGGCTTCGAACCGTGCGAGCTACAGTTACCAGTTCTCCTGTTTCAGTAAACGTTAAAGACCTGCCGCCTGCTCCCGCCAATTTCATGGGTGGTGTTGGAAGTTTTAATGTTTCTTCGAGTATAAGCGGCCAAGATGTAACCACCAACGACGCTGTAACTTTAACCTTAAAAGTTAGCGGGACAGGTAACATACGACTCATCCAAAGTCCTGAATTACAACTTCCAACGGATTTTGAGGTTTATGACCCTCAATCAACAGATAATGTAAATGCTACCAATAATGGTGTTACGGGTACAAAAACCATTGAATATTTATTTCAACCGCGTTTTGAAGGTGATTACACTATCCCGTCGATAAAATTTGCATATTTTAATCCTGCCTCCGGTTCCTATGTTACCAAATCAACCGATGAATATGATCTTCATGTTGTAAAAGGTTCTGACGAGCAATCGGCAACTGTAGTAAGTTCGCTTAGAAAAGAGGATGTTCAGCTCATTGGTCAGGATATCCGCTTTATCAAACAAGGTGATGCATCGCTAAATAGTAAAGGATTTACATTTTTTGGAACAATTGGCTTTTACTCGATGTATGCCGGCAGCGGTATTTTGTTTTTAATTCTGTTCTTGGTATACAGGAAAAAAGCCCGGGAGAATGCGAATATAGCGCTTATGCGGAACAAAAAAGCAAACCGTGTAGCTACAAAACGGTTAAAAGCAGCTGCAGGTTATATGAAACAAAATAACAACGAGGCTTTCCACGATTCGATATTAAAAGCATTCTGGGGATATTTAAGCGATAAACTTGGAATTCCTGTAGCCGACTTAAATCGTGACTCAGCTGTAGCAAGTTTAACAAACAAAAATGTTGAACAGCAAATTATTAACGATTTTGTTGAAGTAGTAGACCAATGCGAATTTGCCCGCTATGCACCTGCCGGTGGTGCCGAAGCAAGAAGCGAATTGTATAACAAAGCGGAATCGACAATGAGTCGTTTGGAAAAACAAATTAAACGCTAGAAAAGATGAAAAAATACATTTTTCTGATACTATTCATATTTCCTGCATCACTGTTTGCACAGGAAGATAATAATGCACAATTGTGGGAAAAAGCAAACGCGTTTTACACCACAGAAGAATACCAACAGGCCATTTCGTTGTATGAACAAATTTTAGACTCAGGTGAAGAGTCGGCCAAATTGTATTTTAATTTAGGAAATGCCTATTACAAGGCTGGTGATGTAAATAATGCTATTTTGAATTATGAAAGAGCAAAATTACTGGCTCCAAACGATGAAGATATTGATTTCAACCTGCAAATTGCCAACCAGTTTGTGGTTACCAGCATTGATGAGTTACCCAAACCTTTTTTTGTTCGATGGAAACAGTCGGTTGTCAATTTGTATCCCGCCGATACGTGGTCATTGATTAGTGTTTCGGCATTTGTGTTATTTCTTGTTTTACTTGGACTTTATCTTTTTGGGCGTTCCATCTCGGTTCGCAGATTATCGTTTTGGATTGGTATTCTGGCTGTAATATTTTCAGGTTTTACATTTTCTTTTGCATCGATTCAAAAAAATAAAATAAAAACCCGGAATCATGCAGTTGTTTTTTGCCCGCGGGTAACTGTAAAAAGCTCACCCGCACAAAACGGTACTGATTTGTTCCTGATTTACGAAGGTTTGAAGGTGGAAATAACGGACAGTCTCAGCACCTGGAAAGAAATCAGGCTTTCCGACGGAAATGAAGGATGGTTGCCGGATTCCTGCATCGTTAAAATTTAATTTCTTAAAATTTAATTTACCCAAACTTGTTTACCTGCATTTATACAGGTAACTTTAATCCTATTGCACAAAGCAAAAATAAATCAAATTATGGAAAGTGATTTTAAACTGGCTGTCCTTATTGATGGTGACAATATACCTTCAGCATATGTAAAAGAAATGATGGAAGAAATTGCCAAGTACGGAAACCCGACCATCAAAAGAATTTATGGCGACTGGACCATTCCTACTGTAGCAAAATGGAAAAACGTTTTGCTTGAAAATGCCATCAATCCGGTGCAGCAATATGCCTACACAACAGGAAAGAACTCAACTGATTCAGCCATGATTATCGATGCAATGGATATTTTGTACAGTGGTAAGGTTGATGGGTTCTGTCTTGTCTCAAGCGACAGTGACTTCACGCGGCTGGCAACACGGCTGCGCGAAGCAGGTATGAAAGTAATTGGAATTGGAGAAAAGAAAACACCGGAACCCTTTATTGTTGCCTGCGATAAGTTTATTTACATCGAGATTCTAAAAAACAGGGCAAAAGAAAACGAAACCAATTCCACTTCTAATAAAACAAGTAGAAAGAACGATTATGACAAAATAACTCCGAAAGTTGTAAAACTCATTTCTTCAACAATCTCAGACCTGGCTGAAGACGATGGCTGGGCTTTTTTGGGTGATGTAGGCAGTTTACTTCAGAAAAAACAACCCAACTTCGACTCGCGAAATTACGGTTTTGAAAAACTCACCCCCCTCATCAATTCGATTGGAAAGTTCGAAATTGAACAACGTGACAGTTATAAAGGAAAATTTAAACTGATTTACGTCCGAAACAGGAAAAAGTAGAAATTACAAGCTATTTTATTACATTAGCCCTACAAACATTCAAAATATCTTATGCATCGCCTAAAATCTTTATTGGTAATTTCAGTTCTGCTCCTGGGAATTTCCGACCTCAGCTTTGGTAAAAAAAATGAAAAGAAAGTTGAAGCACTTCCTGACACTTCGGCCTACAGTAATTTAAAATACAGGAATATTGGCCCATTTCGTGGTGGCCGTTCTGCTGCTGTTTGCGGCGTAACCAATAATCCTGACGTATACTATTTCGGGGCCACTGGTGGTGGCGTCTGGAAAACTGAAGATGCAGGCCAAAACTGGAAAAATGTAAGTGACGGATATTTTGGAGGAACAATTGGGGCAGTTACGGTCGCTCCGTCAAACGACAATATTATTTATGCAGGCGGAGGTGAAGTAACCGTGAGAGGAAATGTATCGCACGGTTATGGCATCTGGAAATCAATGGATGCCGGAGAAACCTGGAAATACACGGGGTTAAAAGAAGGACAGTATATTCCTCGGATCCGCGTTCATCCGGAAAATCCGGACCTTGTTTATGCTGCTGTTTTAGGGCACGTATTCGGGCCAAACGAAGAACGTGGAATCTATCGCTCAAAAGATGGAGGAAAAAACTGGGAAAAAATACTTTTTGTAAGTGAAGATGCCGGCGCGGTAGACCTGGTTCTCGACCCATTTAATCCGCTTGTAATTTATGCATCAACCTGGAAAGTAAGACGAAAACCTTACACCCTGGAAAGCGGCGGGGAAGGTTCGGCACTTTGGAAAAGTACAGATGGCGGAGATTCCTGGCAAAATATCAGCGACAGCAAGGGACTCCCGCAAGGAACACTCGGTATAATCGGCGTTACTGCATCGCCTGCAAAACGAAACCGGATTTGGGCTATTATTGAAGCGGAAAATGGCGGAGTATTTCGTTCCGACGATGCAGGAAAAACATGGACAAAAACAAACGAAGACCGAAATCTGCGTCAGCGTGCATGGTACTACACCCGGATCAATGCCGACACACAAAATGAAGACATAGTTTATGTTTTGAATGTGGGTTTCTGGAAATCGAAAGATGGAGGAAAAACATTTGAATCAATAAGAACACCTCACAGCGATCATCACGATTTGTGGATTAACCCGGAAAACAACAGCCAAATGATAATTGGCGACGATGGAGGTGGCCAAATCAGTCTCGACGGAGCTCATAACTGGTCGACAATGGACAACCAGCCTACCGCACAATTTTACAGGGTCATCACCGATAATCATTTCCCATACCGGATTTACGCTGCGCAACAAGATAATTCAACTGTTCGAATCCAACACCGTAGCTTATCAGGTGGAATTTCAGAAGACAACTGGGAATCTACTGCTGGTGGAGAAAGTGGTTTTATTGCACCCGATCCCAAAAATTCTGATATTGTTTACGGAGGGTCATACGGTGGATATTTGGTTCGTCACAATCATAAAACCGGAGAAACGAGAATGATTGATGTTTGGCCTGACAATCCGATGGGTTGGGCTGCAAAAGATATTAAATATCGTTTCCAATGGAATTACCCGATTTTCTTTTCCGTTCACGACCAAAATGCGCTCTATTGTGCAGCCAACGTTCTTTTCAAAACAACCAATGAAGGGCAAAGCTGGCAACAAATCAGCCCTGATTTAACGCGGAATGATACAACAAAAATGGAGTCGTCGGGGGGGTCTATTACCAAAGACAACACCAGTGTTGAATATTACGGAACTATTTTCGCAGCCTGCGAATCTGTACTGGAACCTGGAGTTATTTGGACCGGAAGCGATGATGGGTTGATTCATGTTACTCAAAATAGTGGCGAAAGCTGGGAAAATGTAACACCACCTGCCTCCATGATGCCCGAATGGACGATGATAAATAGTATTGAACCTCATCCCTATGAAAAAGGAGGTTTGTATGTTGCCGCCACTTCATACAAAAACGATGATTTTACTCCATACCTTTACAAGACGCTGGACTATGGAAAAACCTGGAAGAAAATAACAGACGGTATCCGGAAAGACCATTTCACCCGTGTTATTCGCGCAGATAAAACAAGACCCGGATTACTTTTTGCAGGCACAGAAAGCGGAATGTACATTTCGTTTAACGACGGAGAATTATGGCAACCTTTTCAATTGAATTTGCCTGTTGTTCCCATTACCGACCTGACAATAAAAGACAACGATTTAATTGTTGCAACACAAGGAAGAAGTTTGTGGATTTTGGATGACATTACCACTTTGCAACAACTTACAAAAGAGGTAACTGAGCAAGCTCTTGTACTTTTCAACCAACGTCAATCCTACAAAATATTAACGGGAAGAGGAGGAAATAACAGTGGAGAAAATCCACCTTCGGGTGCTGTTATCGATTTCTGGCTAAAAGACAGAAACGATTCTACTTCAGTGCAAATGGAAATTCTGGACAAAAACAAAAACCTGATATATACTTTTAAAAACAATGTTTCGGAAAAAGAATTAAAAGATAATCTGGCACTTGGAAAAATAGAAGTTGAGAAAGGATTGAACCGTTTTGTTTGGAATCTGCGCTATCCAAATGCCAAAGGATTTCCGGGGCTCATTATGTGGGGCGGAAGTCTGCGGGGGCCGGTGG
The DNA here is from genome assembly GCF_022267315.1 of Maribellus maritimus. GTDB lineage: Bacteria > Bacteroidota > Bacteroidia > Bacteroidales > Prolixibacteraceae > Draconibacterium > Draconibacterium maritimum. The sequence goes on along the minus strand of NZ_JAIKLE010000020.1, from coordinate 25,139 downwards.
CTATTCCCGGAGTATATTATGCAAAACTTACTGTTGACGGAATTTCTGAAGAAAAATCGTTTGGCATTTTACCTGTTCCAAACTATAGTGCCACACAGGAAGATTACCAGGCTCAGTTTGATTTTCTGCTTGATGTGCGTGATAAACTAACAGAAACACACCAGTGTATTCTGGATATTCGTGAAGCACAGAAACAATTAACCCACATAAAGGAAAAGGTTGATAAAGAAGAAAATGCAGCAATTCTGGAACAGATAAAAACAATATCGGCAAAGATGGACAGTATCGAAAAAGCACTTTACCAAACCCAAAACAAAAGTCCGCAGGACCCGTTGAATTTTCCAATTCGACTAAATAACAAACTCGCGGCTGTTGCGGGTATTGTCGCCTCAAGCGATGCACGACCAACCGACCAATCGATTGCTGTAAAAACCGAATTAACAGCCAAAATTGATAAGGAACTGGCTGCATTCAAAAAAATTAAGGATGAAGAAATTCCTAAATTGAATGATCAGGTTTGGGATGCTAAAATTCCGGCAGTGCAAATTAAAGAGTAACATCTGGAACGGAAAGCACTTTACCAAAGAAAAAATATTGGCTTAACTATTCTGAAAATCAAAGCATAATTTAGAAATTCAGCAACAAAATTTATTTAAACAAGACAACAATTTCCTCTTTGCTAATTTTCTGAAACGGATTATTGGAGTTAATAAACTTATCGGCCAGCGAACTTTTATGTTCCTGTAGCTGCTGAATTTTTTCTTCGATCGAATCTTCAGTAATAAAACGATAGACAAAAACGTGTTTACCCTGCCCGATGCGGTGCGCCCGATTTATCGCCTGATTTTCCGCTGCCGGATTCCACCACGGATCAATGATAAAAACATAGTCGGCTTCAGTTAGATTCAGGCCTACCCCGCCGGCTTTTAGCGAAATCAGAAAAATACGATTATCCGGATCGTTTTGAAAACTCTGGATTACCTCTTCACGTTTTGAAGTTTGCCCTGTTAGCAAACTGTATTTCCATTTCTGTTTTTCAATTTTCTCCTGAAGCAATTCGAGGTGTTTAACAAAAGAGGAAAAAATCAGCACTTTGTGATTTTCAGCTACAAGGTTTTCCAGCATTCTAAAAATCTCATCAAACTTCCCGGAGCTTTCTTCGTTCTCTTTTTCCATCAGCGATGGATGATTAGCCAACTGCCGTAATTTGGTAAGCCCCTGTAAAATCACAAATCCCGATTTCTCCATCCCTTCTTTCTCAATATTCTCCAGAATGGTATTCCGAATTACCGACTTCTCATGTTCATACAGTTTACTTTGCTCTTTCGACATTTCACAAACACGCACCTGTTCAACCAGCGGTGGCAAATCTTTAGCAACTTCTTCTTTTTTACGTCGCAAAATAAACGGGCGAATCAGAAGCTGCAATTTCTCTTGCTGCTCCTGACTTTTGTGCTTCTCGATGGGTGTAATAAAGCTGTTTCTAAAAAAAGCGAGATTCCCCAAAACTCCCTTGTTTAAAAAATTCATTTGCGACCACAAATCTGACAATGAGTTTTCAATCGGCGTTCCGGTAAGAACCAAACGATGCTGCGAACGCAGTTTCATTACTGCTTTGTAGGTTTTGGATGTTGGATTCTTTATAAACTGGCTTTCATCTAAAATGATGTAAAAAAATTCTGTTTTCGACAGCATATCAATATCATTGCGAACTGTTCCGTAAGTCGTTAAAATAATGTCGTAGAATTCCGTGATTTTTTCCAAATCAACTGCCTTCTTACGCTGGACTCCAATATGTTTGTATGCTTTTAAGGCCGGAGTAAATTTCCTGATTTCATTGTCCCAGTTATGTACAAGCGACGTTGGCAAAACAATTAAACTCGCCGACTGATTATTTTCTTCCTCTCCTGATGTTTCAAATAAATCGAGCTGCCCGTCTTTTTCTGTCGGGTCGACAACCTTTATCTGCTTTGTTCTATTCCGTTTTAATTTTAATAAAAGAGAGAGTGTTTGTAAGGTTTTACCCAGCCCCATATCATCGGCCAGGCACCCCCCAAATCCGTTCTTATACAAATGAAACATCCACTGAAAACCTTCTTCCTGGTATGCTCTGAGTTTTGCCTTTAAATTGGCTGGTAAGCTTAATCCTTTTGTCGCTGTCGTTTCCATTTTCTGAAAACGTTCCATCACCGATTTATCAAATTGTTGCAACCCGTTTTTCAAAAGCATAAAATGATGTTTCTCAAACTGCAGCTTTTCGCCCTGCCCTTTCGAAAAAGGAACCAGCCCTTTGTAGCGGGCAAACCATTCATCGGGCAACACAGCAATTTCACCGTTTGGCAGTTCAAACTCCCGAATATCATTCAGAATATACTTTTTTAGTTTGATAAACGGAATTTGGAATTCACCAAAACGAACCGTTGCATAAACATCAAACCAGTCTCCTGAAGTTTTTGCCTTCATTTCAAGCTGCTGATCTCCGGTAAAATATTTTTTTTCCAAATTGCTCTGCGTGAAATAAATATTGTTTGCTTCCAGTTTATTCTTATGCTGGTTTATCCAGTTGACCAAAAAGTAAACCAAGTCGCTATGTTCAAACAACTCATATCCTTTGGGCAAAAAACTTCCGTTATTTTCCTTTAATCCGGCCTCATTTAAATGGTTCTGAATTGTGTTTTCCCATGCAAAATTTCGTTTTACTTTTTCAAAAACATAACTGTCATTCCTTTTGTGAAGATTTACAGCTACTTTTCGGTTTGAATTCGGGAGAAACTTCTCATCACCATAATAAAAATGAAGCACAAAACACGGCTCCTGTTTTAAATTTTTCTCCAAACTCAGCACCGCTCTTTTTTTCAAATCCTCTTCAAGAATTTTAAACCCCTTGGCAAGAACATCATTATCGCGGATGGTATTTAACACGAAACCGGAATAATATTTTTCTTCAATTGAATGGGGAACCGTCACTTTTTCCTTTTCAAAAAAAGGAACCATTTTTTTTGCATTAAATTCTTCAAAAACAATCAAACGGCTGCGGTGAATCATTAAACATGGTTCGTTACAAATAATTTGGAGTTTTGAATTCTTCAGGGTAATTTCATTTTTATCAAGATATACTTTTAACCGGTAATGTGTTTCTTTTTCAGTACGTTCAAAATAAAAAACCGGATTTGCAAAAACCGGCTGTACCAAAATCTCATCCTCATCATACAAATTGGCATATTTTGTTTCCTTCTTTAATAAACGTACGGGGCACAACATTAAAATTGCAGCCACCTTAAACATCTGTTTTTCGATATACGGAGTGATATTTTTTTCAAAATACCCTGGTTTAAGCGAAGAAAAAAATTCGGAAACACTTCCCGCACGGGAAAACTTCTTTGTTAAATTTTCGTCACTGTATTTTTCTATAATTCCAACCAGTTCTCTTTCGTATGGTTTAAAACTGTAGTCTGAATTATTCTCCAGATCGCGTGGTTTAATATGCCTCTTTACAATATAAAACTGCTCTTCCTTTTCAATCAGATAAGGTACAAAAACACTTCCAAAATACCGGTGTTCGGTAAGGGCAATTATAAATTCGGTTTCAGCCATTTTTGCTTCCCGTTAACTTCTGTTTATTTTAAAAGTTTATACTGAACAAAATATTTCAATCAAAAAGAACCTCAAATATAACAAGGAAAATAAAAAACGGGAAGGACAAAATCAAACGGGGAAGATAACTTAACAATTTAGTTTTTCTTTGAGAGATTAATTTCTGATTGAGAAAAAGCACAAAAAAGATCTATTTTTACCTTTACAAAAAACAAATGTTATGAAGGAATTATTTATCAAACAATTAAAAATAAATCGGCCTGTTTCTTTAAGTGAAGCAGAAAACCTGTTGGAAAAACAAACTGTTTCAAACTTTATCAATACTGTAAACTGGGAGGAGTTTAGTTATCAACCTAAGGTTTCTTTTCGCATCGGCCACATTCAAAACGAAATATGGCTTAAATATTATGTAGTTGAAAAATACATTTTGGCAAAAGAAACCAGAACCAACGGCGACGTTTATAAAGACAGTTGTGTTGAATTTTTTATTTCGGCCGACGGTGAAAACTATTACAATTTTGAATTTAATTGTATTGGAACAATTCACCTTGCATTTGGTGCAGGGAGAGGCAACCGCAAATTTGTAGATCCGGAAATTATAAAAAAAATAGAAATTACATCTTCGTTGGGAAGTCAACCTTTTGAAGAAAAAATAGGCAAATTTGAGTGGGAAATGATGATTCGGATTCCAAAAGAATGTCTTGCATACAGTAATTTAAATTCTCTGAATGGATTAAAAGCAAGCGCTAATTTTTACAAATGCGGCGACGATACCTCCGAACCTCATTTTGTTACGTGGAATCCCATTAAAACTAAAAATCCGGATTATCACAGACCTGAATATTTTGGAGAAGTGTTTTTTGAAAGCTAAAAACTAAATTTTAAAACCTGAGATTGAGACCTCAAAAACTTGCTGTAAATAAATATTTTAACATTTTTTTTAAAATTCCATTAATCAAAACAAAGATTTTTTTGTTTAAGTAAAACAAACAATACTTAAACAAATGCTTTTTTTTGAAATTTACATTGAAGGTTTAATTTGGATTGTCGCGCTCTTTACTCTGGCGTGGATTTTTAGCGTACGTTTGAAAGACGCGGGCATTGTCGATATTTTCTGGGGGCTTGGATTTGTTCTCGTCAATTTTATATATTTTCAGAAAACAAATGAGTTTACTTCCCGAAGCTTGTTGCTTCTTGCGTTGGTTGGTGTATGGGGTTTGCGTCTTTCCATCCACATCTTTATACGAAATTTGGGAAAACCAGAAGACTATCGTTATCAGAATTTCAGAAAACATTATGGCCCCAAACGCTACTGGTGGGTAAGTTTTTTTCAGGTATTTTTATTGCAGGGAGTATTGGTTTGGTTGATTTCATCTCCGCTTCTTGCTGTACAATATTTCTCAAAAGAAAATTCGTTAAACGTATTCGATTTTGCGGCGGTTTTTACATGGCTGGTGGGATTTACTTTTGAAGCCGGCGCCGACTATCAACTGAGAAACTTTAAAGCAAATCCGGAAAACAAGGGAAAAGTCTTACAAACCGGTTTCTGGAAATTTACGCGGCACCCAAATTATTTCGGCGACGCATCTGTTTGGTGGAGTTATGCTATTTTTTCTGTAGCAGCGGGGAGCTATTTTCCAATTTTAAGTTCGGTTTTGATGACATGGTTGATTATCAGAGTCTCCGGGGTTACCATGTTGGAAAAATCTTTAAAACAAAAAAAATCGGGTTATGAAAAATACGCTTTAAAAACCAGTGCATTCTTCCCATGGTTCCAAAAAACAGCGCATGTATAGAGGTAAAAAAATAAAAACAACATAACTTGATAAAAATATAAAAGGAGAATGTAAAACCAATGCTAACAACTTTCTGAAGACAATAAGGAAATATATGACTGAAACAAAACTATATGATGAAACTGCATTCAAAACATCGAAAATTGTAACTATTAGCTATAGTACATCTTTCTCGATTGCCGCAAGTTTGCTGGAAAAAAAACAGCGAAATGCGATTTACGCAATTTATGGTTTTGTTCGGATTGCCGATGAAATTGTTGACACTTTCCATAAACACAACAAAAAACAACTGCTTGAACGTTTTGAAAAAGATTTAAATGAAGCAATTGAACAGGGAATCAGTTTAAATCCTGTTTTACATGCATTTCAAAAAACAGTGACAGAATACAATATTTCGAGGGAATACATCGATGCTTTTTTAACCAGCATGAAATTTGATCTGGAAAAGAAAATATATTCGTGTAAGACAGAAACTGATGAATATATTTATGGCTCAGCTGATGTTGTAGGATTGATGTGCCTTCGTATTTTTTGTAACGGTAGTGATACAAAATTTAAAGCGTTAAAAAGGCCAGCCATGAAGCTGGGGTCAGCTTTTCAGAAGGTGAATTTTTTACGCGATTTAGGAAACGACTATCAGGAACTTGGCCGGTGTTACTTCCCGAATATCGACCTTTCCTCTTTCGATGAAACATCGAAAAATCAGATAATCAAAGAAATAAAACAAGACTTTAAAGATGCTTACTCCGGGATAAAAAAACTACCTGGAAAATCGCGGACTGCTGTTCTGCTGGCATACCTTTACTACCGGGTGTTGCTGAAGAAACTGGAACGAACATCCGCTAAAAAGCTTCTCCACAAAAGAATTCGAATTTCAAATATCAAAAAGATAATGCTTTTGGTAAAAGCAAAAACTCTTAGTAACTTAAACATGGTATGACACATAAAAAAGAAGATTTTGTAATACTGGTTGATGAAGCTGACAACGAAGTTGGGTTACTCGAAAAGCTGGAAGCCCACAAAAATCCTGTTTTACATCGGGCTATTTCAGTTTTCATCTGCAATTCGAAAGGAGAATGGTTATTACAGCGTCGTTCATTTGATAAATATCACTCCAATGGCTTATGGACAAATACTTGTTGCAGCCATCCACATCCTGGAGAAACAAATTTGGATGCTGCAAATCGCCGATTACAACAGGAAATGGGTCTGCAGGCCGAATTAAAAGAAATCTTCTGGTTTACATACAAAGAACCTCTCGACAACCAATTAACCGAACATGAACTCGACCATGTTTTTGTTGGCTTTACTGATAAGCATCCGCAAATAAATACCAACGAAGTAAACGAATGGAAATATTTAAACTTTGAAGATTTAAAAACAGATATTAAATTTTACCCGGAGAAATATACAGTTTGGTTTAAAATAATTTTTGAACGTGTGTACGATGAATTACAAAAGTTAAAAAATCACGCTATATGATTAATATTTTGCTTGGTGTGGGGGCATTTGCGTTTATGGAGTTTGTAGCATGGTCGAACCACAAATATGTCATGCATGGTTTTCTATGGAAATGGCACAAAGACCACCATATAAACGACCACAAAAAAGCTGACGAAGCGCAAACTTATGAACCAGGAATGGAAAAAAACGATTATTTCTTTTTAGTATACGCTATTCCGGCCATTGTTTTGTTAATACTTGGCTTCTGGTTTAAAGTGAGTGAAATGATTGCAGTTGGAATTGGTATTTCTTTTTACGGACTTAGTTATTTTACCATCCATGATGTAATTATTCACGAAAGATTAAAAATCCCGTTTTTATTTAGACTCAAAAACAACAAATTTATGAGTGCTGTGGCTCGCGCGCACATGGCGCATCATCGTGGAAAAAATATTCGTGATTTTGAGAATTATGGCCTGTTGATTTTTCAGTTTCGTTTTTATAAAAACAAAAATTAATGTCGCTGTACTTTGTGCTACTTTTGGCATCTGTCGGAATACCGCTATTATTGAGTTTTGACAAACGTTTACGGTTCTACAAACAATGGAAAACTGTTTTTCCATCCCTAACCATTGTTGCCATCATTTATATCATTTTCGACATTATTTTTACTGACAAAGGAATTTGGGGATTTAATCCCAGATATCTATCCGGTATTACAATAGTTAACCTACCGATGGAAGAAATCCTGTTTTTCTTTGCTATTCCTTATGCAAGCCTTTTTCTGCATTATTCTTTTGTTGAATATTTTCCGAATGTGAAGCTAAATCGTAAACTCACCCAGTTGACTACCCTTGGGTTTTTATTTTTCAGTTTTGTATTGGCATTTACAAATATTGAGCGGGCCTATACTTTTTACATCTTTCTGAAAATGCTTTTGGCACTTCTCTTTTCGCTGATTTTAAAAACAAAAGTTACACAAAACTTTTTTGTTACTTTTTTGCTCATTTTAGTTCCGTTTGTAGTAGTAAATGGAGTTTTAACCGGAACATGGATCAACCAGCCAATTGTTTGGTACAACGATGTGGAAAACCTGGGAATCCGCATTTTAACGATTCCGATAGAAGATTTTGCTTATGCGTTTAGTATGTTACTCTTTAACCTGCTGCTGATTGAGCTATTTCGAAAAAAACAAATACTTTAAAATGGTCTTATTTCAACAAATAAAAAACAAACTACAGTTGCATTTTAAATTTGTGACCGTGTTTTTTATTGTTTTTTACACTGTTGGAATTGCAGGAATGCTTCTTCCCGAAACGTTTTTCATTTTCAAAAAATTAATTCCATTTGCCATCCTGCTCAGTGTTTTGGCGCTATTTTTTTTTCACTCTCATTTTCAAAAAAATGATTTAATTGCATTTGTTTCTATTTATATTCTGGGATTTGCTGCCGAGGTAATTGGCGTCAATACCGGTATAATTTTCGGAAATTACAATTATGGCGAAAGTTTGGGGATTGAACTGTTTAACACCCCGTTAATGATTGGAATTAACTGGTTACTGCTTATTTACATTTCTTCGTCAGTTGCAAGAAAACTAAAAATAAATGCGACGCTGCAAATCCTTGTTGCATCACTTATAATGCTGGGGTACGATTTAATTATAGAACAAGTTTCCCCGGTTTTAGATATGTGGAGTTGGCTCGAAGGGAATGTGCCTGTAAAAAATTATATAGCTTGGTTTTTACTGGCACTTCTTTTTCATTCCATTCTGAAAATATTAAACGTTGAAACAAAAAACAAACTGGCGCCGGTTATCCTCTTTTGTCAGTTGTCGTTTTTTATTGTTTTACTTTTATTCTTTAAACTATAAATGCGATGATAAAAGCAAAACATCATTTTCTGCTCGACCCTTTTTTCCGGTTTTATGTAATCCGAAAAATGAATCACATGTTTCAATCGGTAAAACTTTTCGGCGACGTTGCCAACAATAAACAACCTGTTTTGCTTATCGGCAATCACGTAAGTTGGTGGGACGGTATTTGGGCACTGAATCTGAACCATTTTTTTTTTCATCGTAAGTACTATTTTATGATGCTGGAAGAACAATTGCGAAAAAACTGGTTTTTCCAATACACCGGCGGTTTCTCCATTCAAAAAAAATCAAAATCGATTTTAGAAACATTTGACTACACGGCAGAACTACTTGAAAACCCAGAGAACCTTGTATTGCTTTTTCCAACCGGAAAGATTCAGAGTATTCACAAAAACGAATTCGTTTTTGAAAAGGGCATGGAAAAGATACTTCAAAAATTAAAGAACAAAATTCAGGTAATTTTTATGGTAAACCTCGTGGATTATTTTTCAAATACCAAACCTTCAGTTTATACTTTTTTTGAGGAATATTCTGGCAAATTCAACACTCTGGAAATGCAGAAAGGATTTAATGATTTTCACAAAAATTGTGTTAATATTCAAAAACAAAAAGAATCGTAATGATCTATATAGCTGGTTCCATAATTGTTTTTACCGGGATACAGTTGCTCATTGCAGCTGCAAATTTGATATTCAGACAACTTCTGCCTAAAAATCCAGAACATTCGAATCCGTTGGTTTCGGTTTTAATTCCCGCACGAAACGAAGAAAAAAATATAGGAAATATTATATCTGATCTTAAAAAACAAAATTATCAAAACATTGAAATTCTAATTTTCGACGACCAGTCGACCGACAGAACTGCTATTATTGTTTCCGAATTTCTGGTAAAAGACTCCCGGATTCAACTATTCAATTCTACATATTTGCCTAATGGGTGGCTTGGAAAAAATTTCTCCTGTTATTCTCTTTCAAAACATGCACGCGGAGATTATTTTCTTTTTCTTGATGCAGATGTAAGAATAAATAGAAATATAATTTCACAAACTTTATCTTATTCTCAAAAACATAATTTGGGCTTACTGTCCATTTTCCCGATGCAAACAATGAAAAGTTGGGGTGAATATATTACTATACCAAACATGAATTATATTTTGCTTTCGCTTCTTCCCCTCATCCTGGTAAGAAAAATAAAATTTCCATCACTTTCGGCTGCCAATGGTCAATTTATGCTTTTTTGTGCTGAAACTTATAAAAGAATAAATCCGCACGAAAGAGTAAAAATAGAAAAAGTTGAAGACATCAAAATCGCGCAGTTGCTTAAAAGAGATAGCATAAAAGTTGCCTGTCTCTCCGGCACAGAAAACATCAGCTGCCGTATGTACAAAAATTATAAGGAAGCTGTAAATGGATTTTCAAAAAATGTGATTACCTTTTTCGGAGGCTCGCCATTTCTAGCCATCTTATTCTGGATGATTACAACCTTCGGCTTTTTATTTGTACTTTTTGTTTTCCCAAAGGCTATTGTCATAATTTACTTTGTCTCTATCATTTTAATCAGAATATTTGTTTCAGTTGCCAGTAAACAAAACAGCTTTACAAATACTATTTTAATTATTCCTCAGCAAATTACACTTGGAGTTTTTATTGGAAAGGCCATTATAAAAAACATAAAAAAACAATTTAAATGGAAAGACAGAAATATATCTTCATAAGTTTGAGTGTACTGTTAACTATGAACAGTTGGGCTTCGAACAAGGAAAAAATTTACGAAGCCTACATTTCAGGAAACATGAAAGAATGGAAAACCGTAATTGACCAAATGCAGCGCCAAAGTGAAAAGCCCCCTGAATTTTTAATTGAACTGGTAAATTACCAATATGGCTATATAGGCTGGTGTATTGGTGAAGACAAAAACGGAGAAGCAAAACAAACCATAAAATTGGCGGAAGAAAACCTTGAAAAGCTAAAAAATCGAAACTATTCAATTTCTGAAATAAATGCTTATAAATCGGCTTTATATGGCTTTAAGATTGGCCTCTCGCCCATAAAAGCAACAATTTTAGGACCGAAAAGTCTAAACCACTCAAAACTTGCCATTGAACAAGACAAGACAAACCCAATGGGATGCATTCAATACGGAAACAGCCAGTTTTATATGCCGCCGGTTTTTGGAGGCTCAAAAAAAGAAGCGGTGGAATATTTTCTAAAAGCTTTACGGCTAATGGAAACAGAAAAAGCGAAAACAGAAGACAACTGGAACTATTTAAGCTTGCTGACTCAAATAGCTCAATCGTACGAAGATATAGACGAAACAGAAAAAGCGGATTCTATATATAATAAGATACTTGAAACCGAACCCAGGTTTGAATATGTTAAAAAAGAATTATATCCGGATTTTTTAAAGAAAAAAAACAAAAATGAATAACAAAGTTCTCGTAGTTGGAACCGGACTTGGCGGACTGGCTACCGCACTCCGGCTGGCAAAACAAGGATTTGAGGTGGAAATGGTGGAGAAAAACCATCAGGCAGGCGGACGTTTAAACCAGATAAAAAAAGACGGTTTTACCTTTGATACGGGTCCCAGTTTTTTTAGTATGTCGTACGAATTTGAAGAATTTGCCAAGGATTGTAATATTCGTTTACCGTTTGACTATGTGGAGCTGGATCCGCTGTATTCGGTTAATTTTATTGATAATCCCAAAACCTTTCACCTCTACAAGGACATTGACAAACTATCGGATCAATTTTCAGAAATTGAGCCTGACTTTCAGGAGAAATTTGACCGGTATATAAAAAAATCGGCCGCTCTGTTTCACGATACAGTTGATCTGGTAATCAAGAATAATTTTAATTCACTGGCAGCATATATCTTTACACTAATGCGGGTAAATCCGGTTCATATTCCGGTTCTTTTTCAAAGCTTCTGGCAACATGTGAAAAAATACTTTTCTTCAAAAGAAGCCAGGCAAATTGTTTCACTGGTTGCATTCTTCCTCGGAAGGACTCCTTTCGATACAATGGGAATTTACAGTTTGTTGTCGTATACAGAATTTAAACACGATGGCTATTACAATGTAAAAGGAGGGATGTATAAAATTGTAGAAGGTCTGGTTCAGGAACTGAAGAAAGAAAAGGTAACCATTCACTATAACACCGAAATTAAAGACTTTAATAAAGAGAACGGGACGCTGGTTTCGTTAACAGACCAAAATAAACAAATTTGGAAAGCTGATATTTTTGTGATCAATGCCGATGCAGCCTGGTTTAGGGGGAAAATATTCAGACAAAAAAAATATTCTGAACCCAAACTTGACAAAATGAACTGGACCATGGGCTATCTTACTTTCTATTTAGGTATAAAATGTAAGCTTCCTCAGGTTGATCATCACAACTACTATCTGGGTTCGAATTTCGAGGAATATGCACACAATGTCTTGAAAAACCCGGATACCTTGCAAAAACCCTATTATTATGTAAATGTACTTTCAAAACATAATAAGGAATGTGCGCCCGAAGGCTGCGAAAGCCTCTTTTTTGTTTGTCCTGTCCCTAATTTGAAAATAAAATCAGACTGGTCGGACAAAGATGAAATTGTAAACAGTATCATCGCCGATTTTTCGAAACGTATAAAAATGAATATACAACCCGAAATTATTTCAAAAACCATTTATACGCCTGAAGTCTGGCAAAATAAATTCAATCTGTATCGGGGAAGCGGATTAGGTTTATCTCACAATATGAAACAGATAGGAGCTTTACGACCAGCCAATTTCGACGAGAATCTTAAAAACACATTTTATGTAGGAGCATCAACCATTCCGGGTGCAGGGCTACCCATGGCTATAATCAGTTCAAAACTTACTTTCGAAAGAATTGTTAAACTTCAAAACAAAAGGTAAAGGAATATTTTTGAATCCATTCTTTAGTAATGTATCTTTAAATGGGGCTTTAATTTTAGTTTATGACTCAACTCGAAATTCTAAAAACACAACTGGGGAAACCCTATCACGATCTTGAATTCTTACTACATTGTTTTAAAGAAGTTTTAATTGAAAACGAAGAAAAACAATTGGCAAATATAATTCCATGGATTTGCGATACCTGCTCATACGAAAATATGGAATTCACTCAAAAACACTTCCAGCTGTTTTCGGTATGTTTTCAGTTGCTTAATTTGGCTGAAACCAATGGTGCTGTTCAAAACAGAAGAAAAACAGAAGAAGATAATAACCTGAATTCCATTAACGGACTTTGGAGCAACAGTTTGGAAATTCTGAAAGAAAGTGGTTTTTCTGAAAATGAAATTACAGATACTTTTAATGAGATTGAAGTTCAACCTGTGTTAACCGCTCACCCAACGGAAGCCAAACGGCCGGTGGTCATAAAAAAATACAGAGAGCTCTATTTGCTTCTTGTAAAACGCGAAAACTCGATGTATAACTCTTATGAAAAAGAGGAAAACCGAAATGAAATAAAAAAAATCATTCATTCAATTTGGCATATCGATGAATATTATCGCGAAAAACCGAATATAGAAACCGAATTGGACAATGTTATACATTACTTTGTTAACGTTTTCCCTGAAACGGTTGGCCTTTTAAACCGACGACTTTTACGGGGATGGAAATTTGCAGGATTTGACACGAACAAATTGGTTCAAAAAAACGAATTTCCCCGGCTTAAATTTGGCAACTGGATCGGAGGAGACCGGGATGGTCACCCACTGGTAACAGCAAATGTTACAAAATCAACCCTGCTAAAACTTAGGCTAAATTCTTTTTTGGTACTTAAAAATGAATTATTAAAGCTGGCAGAAAATCTTAGTTTTTATATAGAATTGGAGAATCTTCCAGAAAAGATTTCCGACAGAACAAAGGAAATAATTTCAGAATTGGGCGGAGAAACCAAATCAAATGTTACCGCCAACCGGCATGAAGCATATAAACTTTTTGTACTTCTGCTTATTCAAAAACTTCCCATAAATATTGGCAGAGCCCAACTTTTTGAATTATCTGATAACAAGGGTAGCTATCGCCACTCGCATCAATTGATAAATGATTTGGAGATTTTGCGAAATGCTCTTATTGATTCTGCTCACTCAAGTCTGGCTTACAACAATGTTAACGATACAATTCAGATGATCCGTGTTTTTGGATTTCATTTGGCTGAACTTGACATCAGGCAAAACAGCAGCTACTACGAAAAGTCATTGGTGCAAATTTATAATGCTTCAAAATCGGGAAAAGTAATGCCATCTGAAATGGCTCAGGATGAAAAAATGAAGTTAATAGCTTCAGAATTAAAAATTAACCGTCCTTTTTTACGCGATTGGCAAAACCTCCCCGATGAAGCAAAAAATACACTTGAATGTTTTAAAGTGTTGCAGGATCATATCTCGGAGTATTCTTCATTTGCATTGGGAAGTCTGATAGTGAGTATGACTCGCGATGTTTCTGATTTACTGATGGTTTACATTCTTTCGCGTGAGGCCGGTCTTACCATTTACGAAAATAACCTAACGCTGAAACTTCCGGTTGTTCCGCTTTTCGAAACCATCGACGATTTAATAGCCAGTCCCAAAATAATGGAAGAATATTTCAGTTTCCCGGAAGTTCAGGACAGTTTGGAGTACCAGAAAAAAATAAATAACCGCCAGCAAAAAGTGCAGGAAATTATGATTGGGTACAGCGACAGTAACAAAGACGGAGGAATTCTGGCCAGTTCCTGGTACCTCTACAAAGCTCAAAAAGAGCTCACTGAAGTTGGCAATAAATATGGAATAAAATTAAAGTTTTTTCACGGCAAAGGCGGCTCCATCAGCCGTGGTGCAGGACCTGTACATTGGTTTTTACGGTCATTACCACATGGGACACTTTCCGGCAAGTTTAAAATTACAGAACAGGGTGAAACCATCGAAAAAAAATTTGCGAACAAAATAAATGCTGTTTATAATCTTGAATTGATGCTGGCCGGCGATACCCTTAATACCCTGCTTCATAAACTCGACAGAGAGATTGACAGCGAAGTAGTAGAAATCCTGGAGTTTATGGGAAAAGAAAGCTACATTGTGTACAATGAACTGCTTAACAACCCGCATTTTCTTGAATTTTATCAGCAAGCTACACCTATTGATGTCATTGAACAAAGTAAAATTGGTTCCCGGCCGGCAAGAAGAACCGGCAAACGAACCTTTTCCGATTTAAGAGCCATTCCATGGGTTTTTAGCTGGGGACAAGCTCGATTTCATATTACCAGTTGGTATGGAGTTGGCTCAACACTGGAAAAGATGCAAAATAATTTTCCGGAGAAATACAACAGTTTAAAAAAACTAATCAAAACAAATCATTTTGTCAGATACGTTCTTACAAATATCGACACCAGCCTGGCAAGTACCGATGAAAGAATAATGAAAATGTATGCCGAACTGGTTGAAAATAAAAAAACAAAAGAAACCATTCTGAATCTTCTTTTAGCCGAGTTGGAAAAAACACGAACCCTGATGCAGGAATTACTCGGACGACCAATGGAGGAACGCAGAAAAAATCATTATTTTTCTACTGCTTTACGTGCTGAAGCTTTAGATGTTTTGCATGAATATCAGATACGAAAAATGAAAAAATGGAGAAAAGATGATAATCATTCTTCTAAAGAAGACTTACTCCTTCAGCAGCTGCTAATTTCAGTAAATGCTATTGCAAATGCCATGGGTACAACCGGGTAGAATAGTTATTATTTGAACATTAAGTTTTTAATCTTAAAAATATTTCGTAGTTTCATTAGCCAATATTAAATCCATTTTTAATACTAAACGAATTAAAAAACCTAACTTCAAAAATGACACAACGTAGAGATTTTATTAAAAAGAGTATTCTTGGAACAGCAGGAATCACAATTGGAGGAATGGGATTTAGTGCAAAATCTTATGCTTCAATTATGGGTGCCAACGATCGTTTTAGGATAGCAGTTTGCGGAGTAAATGGCAGGGGCAAAAGCCATATCAACGGATTTGGCAAACTCGACAATGTAGAAATTGCCTATTTGGTTGATCCGGATAAAAAAATACTCGATGAAAGGGTAAATCTGGTTAAAGACGAGATAGCTTCAAGTTCTGCGGTAAAAGGAGTTACCGATGTAAGAACGGTGCTTGATGACAAAAACATTGATGCGATTTCCTGCGCAACACCGAATCACTGGCACTCACTAATGGTCATTTGGGCTGCCCAGGCACAAAAACATTGTTATGTCGAAAAACCTGCCAGTCATGACATCTATGAAGGTCGTGTTGCGCTTGCAGCAGCCGAGAAATATGGAATTGTGGTTCAGCACGGAACCCAAAGAAGAAGCAGCGACGACTGGGCTAAACAGGTTTCCGATATCCGGTCGGGGAAATATGGCAAAATGTTAGTATCTCATGGGTTTGCTTGTAAACCCCGGGAAGGAATTGGCTTTGAACCGCCGTCAACACCACCGCCCAGTTTAGACTGGAATTTATGGAAAGGGCCTGCCGTTGTAAATAACTTTCATAAAAATCTGGTTCATTATAATTGGCATTGGTTCTGGCCGGTTGGAAACGGAGAACTAAATAATCAGGGAACGCACCAACTCGATGTTGCATACTGGGCACTCGATTCGGAAGTTGAAAACACGCATCCAGTGCGGGTAATGGCAATCGGGGGGCGCTTCAAATGGGGCGACCAGGGTGAAACACCCAATACCATGTTTGCTTTGGCTGAGTTTTCCAATGGGCAGTATGTATTTTTTAATGTAAGAAATGTGAACCACGAAGGCTACCAGCGGGAAGTAACCAACCGCTTCTATTTTGAAGATGGCGGAAAATTGTGGGACGGAGAATACATTTCAAGCAACGGAAGTCAAGCTCGCAATGTTCCGATTAAAGAAGTAAAAATTACTCCGGGAGGGAACTGGCAAAGCTTTATCACAGCTTGCAAAGCGAACGATCCATATATGGCAAACGGAACAATGTACGATGCACATTACAGTTGTACGCTTGGGCACTTAATGAATATCTCCTACCGCCTGGGTGAAAAAGTTCCTTTCAACGCACGCGCCGGAAGATTTGGTGATAACGAACTTGCTTTCCAGGAATTTATGAAAATCCATGACATTGCTTCCGATGGAATGGGTGTTCCGCAAGACCAGGCTGAATATATTGTTGGACCGTGGCTCAGATTTGATGGAGAAGCAGAACACTTTGTCGGCGATTATTCAACTGAAGCAAACCGCTTGCTTCGAGATCCACGAAATGCAGGATTTGATATTCCCTCGCCCGAGTCAGTATAGCCATTTCCAGAAAAGATTTGCGTTTATAGCAAACGCTTTTAAATAAGAACCGGTCTGCCGAATGAATAATCGGCAGACCGGTTCTTTATGTATTCATTATTTTGTTTCTGAAAATTTTTCACCTATTTTTCGCACTCTTTTGCTAACAAACAATGACCGGGATTGAAAAAGAATTAGTCGAATCATTAAAAAAAGGAAACCAAAAGTCTTTTGAACTTGTTTTTAAAACATATTACGCGCGTTTGTGTACCTATGCATTTGACTATACGCGGCAGCTTGAAACCGCCGAAGATTTGGTAAAAGACTTTTTTCTTACTCTCTGGCAAAATCGCGAAAAAATTGAAATCAAAACTTCGCTTTCCGGATATCTTTTTCGTTCAGTCCATAATCTTTGTTTGAACTATCTGGAAAGACAAAAAAAGAAAAATCCGGAAATACCTTCCGACAATCTTTATCTAATCGAGTTAAAACAAAAACAGCCTTTTACTCCGGATTATCCCATTGGAAATTTACTTGCCAGCGAAATGGAAGGACAGATTCTTGAAATTGTGGACAAACTGCCTGAGCAATGTCGCGAAATTTTCAAATTAAGTCGTTTTGAAGAGCTTCCTCATAAAAAAATTGCAGAAAAATTAAACATCTCGGAAAGAACAGTTAAAACACAAATATACAGAGCATTAAAAAAAATAAAAGAAGCAATACCATTCCTAATTACAACTATTTTTTTTTATTTTTTAAAATAATTTGACATCGTCTGTAATACCAAACCCAAAAAAATGTGTCATTATAACAGAGACCTATATGGAAGATAAACTATTTATATCAAACCGCGAGAAAGAAGCTCTGATCAATTATTTATCAGGCAACTTTAATGAGTCTGATTCATCGACTTTAAAAAACTGGTTAGAGAAAAGTCAGGAACATAAATTTTTTCTTGATCAGCTTTCTGATATATGGCAAGCCAGCCGTCTTCCTGTAATCGATGATAAGATAGACGTTCAGTCAGTTTGGGATGAACTGGAAATACAGCTTCATTATAAAAATAAAAATCCGTTTCAATGGAAACGTTGGATTCAAATTGCCGCAGTTGTAATTGTTTCGATGTTGGCAGGGGGCACAGGATTTTATTTCCTGAACTTAAAAACAAGCTCATCTGATGTTGCATCCCAAATTGTGGAGTATGTTGCCCCTTTGGGTTCACGCTCATATGTAAAACTACACGATGGCAGTAAAGTTTGGTTAAACTCAGGAACTTCAATTAAATATGCAAACAATTTTGGAACGCACAACAGAGACATTCAGCTTTCGGGCGAAGCTTTTTTTGAAGTTGCTAAAAACAAAAATCTTCCGTTTATAGTAAATACGGGCGAAATTAGTGTTACTGCCCTCGGAACAAAATTTAATGTAAAAGCATATAAAGAAGAAAAAACCATTGAAACCACACTTTTGGAGGGTTCGGTAAAACTGGAAAGTAGCGTTGTAAAACTTCAGGAAAACCTTGTTCTTAAAACAAACGAAAAAGCTGTATTTACAAAAAAAGAACAATTTCTGAACATAGTGGAAAATACTACTGGTGAAAAAGAAGGAGAAAAAACAGCCACCAACAAACCATCGATGCAAATTATTCAGAAAATTGATCCGGTTCCCATCGTATCCTGGAAAGAAAAAAGATGGATAATAAGTAACGAGAAACTTGGATCATTATCTGTAAAACTCGAACGGCGCTACGATGTTAATGTTATTTTCGATAACGAAATCCTGAAAGAATACTCATTCGGTGGTACTTTGGAAGATGAAACCCTGGAACAGATTTTAACAGCAATAAGTTTTGCGGCCCCGATAAAATACGTTGTGGACAGCAAAACAGTATACATTATGGCAGACGGCAAAAAAATGGAAAAATTCAAAAATTTACTTATGGAATAAATCTAAACCAATTAAAAACATTGGGAGATCTTTAGCGAGATCTCCCAATTGCAATGTGTTAATTAACGTTGTTTCATATTCGCATTATGGAACAACCTATTTTAAAACTTAACGATTCAAATTTATGAAAAAATTTTGTACTGGCTTGTTCCGTCCGCTCAATCGGAACTTTATAAAACTTATGCTTATGACAAAGCTAACTATGTTTCTGACCTTGTTTTGTGTTTTGCAACTATCGGCAACGGTTTACTCACAAACACGTTTAACGGTAGAATCGAAAAACAACACCGTAAAAGAGGTTCTTTCAAAAATTGAAAACCAAAGTGAATTTCGCTTTTTCTACAACGAAAAATTTATGGATCTGAACCGCCGTGTTGGATTCAACATCAATGATCAATCTATTCATGAAATAATGAATGAATTATTTGATGCGTCGGAAGTAACGTATAAAATAATGGAAAACAATCTCATTGTTATTACGCCCGACGGAAGCCAGCAGGAAAAAGTTGAAGGGAAGGTACTTGACGACACCAGTCAACCATTACCCGGTGTAACCGTTATGGTCAAAGGTACGTCCCAAGGTACCGTAACTGATGTTAACGGCAGTTTCTCGTTTTCTGACTTACCGGAGAATACAACATTAATTTTTTCGTTTGTTGGGATGATTTCACAGGAAATCGAAGTAGGTAACCAAACAACTATAAGTGTAACTATGAAACCGGATGCAATTGGCATTGAAGAAGTGGTTGCCATTGGTTATGGAACACAGCGAAAAGAAAATGTAACAGGTTCTATGGAAACGGCCAGCAGCGAACAACTGGAAAATAAACCAATTATTTCTGTTGGACAGGCGTTACAAGGCGAAATGAGCGGAATTTCTATCCGGCAGTCAGACGGACAGCCCGGCAGTTCAACATCAATTAACATAAGGGGATTCGGAACATTTAGCGATGCCGGAAATAATCCGCTGGTTTTAGTTGATGGTATTCCTGGTTCACTCGATGCTGTAAATCCAAACGATATTAAAAATATTTCTGTTTTAAAAGATGCCGCCTCTGCGGCTATCTATGGTTCAAGAGCAGCAAATGGAGTAATTTTAATCCAAACAAAGAGAGGTACGAAGGGGAAAACAGAAGTGACGTATAACGGTTCAGTTGGCTTTAGTGAACTTGCTGACCTGCCTAAATTTGTAGACTCGTGGAATTATGCTCTCGCGTATAACGAAGCATTGACCAATGCAGGACAAGGTGCTATTTATACTGAAGAGGACATCCAAAAATTCAGAGACGGAACAGATCATGATAATTATCCCAATGATAAACATTATGAAATGGCCTTTGATAATATAGCTTATCAAACAAAACACGATATTTCTCTTATGGGAGGAAATTCAACAACAACTTATCGCTTTTCAGTAGGATACCTCAGAAACGATGGTCTTTTGCAAAATAACCTTTACGACAACTACGGAGATAACCTTCTAAACTATTATAACAAATATAACATCAGGTTAAACATAGACAGTGAAATAACCCAAAAACTAAAATTAATTGCAAATATTGCCGGTACAGCTGACGACGAAAAAGGTCCGGCAGCAGCAACAGGCGATCGCACAACGATGCGTGTTGTAACCAGAATTGCAAGAATGCCGGCATCTATTGCAGGTCGTACCTCAGAAGGATATTACGGACGTGTAGATAAGGGTTCTCCATGGGCAGACATTGACGCAACATCAAATGAACTGGAGCGTAATTACTATTTTATCGCCAATACTGACCTGGAATATAAATTACTAGATCCTTTAACAATAATTGTCCGTGGCGGATATGTGTTTGACCATACCAACTATAAGCTTTATGCCGCTGATGAGCAAATTGATGCAACAACTTATGCAGGGCCTGCAAAACTGGATGTGGAATGGAATACGAGAAGAGAATTAACACTGGAAGGCCTAGTAAAATATGAACAGACCTTTGGAAATCATTCGATAAGTGCTTTGGCCGGTTATTCTCAGATTGAAAGTAAATATGAGTACTTAACTGCCTACCGCGATCAATTCCCTACCAATGAACTGTTCGAGTTGGATGCGGGAAGTTCTGAAAATCAAAAAAATACAGGAGGTGCCTCAGAGTGGGGACTTGTTTCATATTTTGGAAGAATTCAATATGACTACCTTGGCAAATATCTGTTTGAGGCAAATGTTCGCTACGATGGCTCGTCGCGATTCGACAAAGGCAACAAATACGGTATGTTTCCTTCATTCTCATTTGGATGGAGAATATCTGAAGAAAATTTCATAAAAGAGAGTCTTCCTTGGATATACAACATGAAACTACGTGGGTCGTGGGGAGAACTGGGGAATCAGCAAATTGGAAATTATCCTTATCAGGCCATTTTGTCTTCGGGCAATAACGCTATTTGGGGCAATAACGTAAATGCCGGAATTGTTCTCAATACAGTAGCAAATCAGAGTATAACCTGGGAAACTACAGCAATTTCTGATATTGGATTAGATTTCGCTGTGTTGGATGGAAAAGTCAGCATATCTGCAGATTATTATGATAAAACGACACGTGACATTCTCTATTCAATTACAACAGCAGGTACTCTCGGACTAAATGCATCTCCTTCAAATGCGGGCAAAGTAAAAAATTCAGGTTGGGATTTTAATCTGAGTTATAAAGAAAAATTTGGAGATTTTTCATTTGACATTGCGCCCCATTTCTCTTTTGTTCATACAGAAGTACTTGAGTTAAGCGATGTGGAAAAAGACATTTCAAAAGGACTTTTTATTGGTGAACCGCTAAATGCAATATATGGTTATACCGCCGATGGTTTGTTTGTTGACGAAGCAGACATTCAGAATTCTGCAACTCAGCCATACGATCCTGTTCCGGGTGATATTAAATATAAAGATATCAGTGGCCCGGATGGAGTTCCTGACGGAAAAGTTGACCCGGAATATGACAGAAGTGTTATCGGACAAACTGCTCCAAAATACAATTACGGAGCAAGGATTAGCGCTAATTATAAGTCGTTTGATTTTTCAGTTACGTTTGATGGCGCCGGAGGAATGAGAAGATACCTCAACAACATGGCCGGACGTGCATTTGCAAACAAATCGAATGTGCAGCAATGGATGTGGGATAACCGGTGGACAAAAGAAGACCCGGATCCCAATGCCATTTATCCACGTTTTTACCTTCATGGTGGTGGCAACAACGAACCATACTCCTACATATCTACATATTGGGCGTGGGATGCATCCTACTTAAAAGTCAGGTCGGCACAAATTGGATATAACATGCCGGAAGCAGTAACCAACGCTTTAAAAGTGGATAAAATGAGAATATATCTTGCCGGTAGAAACCTGTTCACATTTGACAACTTCTTTGATGGCTGGGATCCTGAGCTAAATGTTCAAAACGGTGAAGGTGTTCACTATCCAATGTCGAGAACATACATTTTAGGTGTAAATGTTAATTTTTAAATAGATAATTATGAAAACATATATAAAATTAATAACAGCTTCTTTGTTTATTTCTTTTATTTTTCTCACCTCGTGTGAGGAAGGTATTCTGGATAAGCAACCACTTTCACAACTCTCAACAGAAAACTTCTGGACCACTCCCGAAGATGCAGAACTTGCATTGGCAGGAGTTTATAATAAGGCGAACACCTGGAGCAATGCTGACCACATCTGTGAATTTGATGACAATACGGACAACGGGATTGACAGAAAACCGAACCAATCATTTCTAATTTACGGAAACCTAAATCCATCTTCCTCTGAAGTAAAAAATCTGTGGAATAACTCCTACGAAGAAATAGCAGGATGTAACTATTTTCTCGAGAACATTGAAACAATCGAGGACATGGATTCCGGAACAAAAGCGGAAATGATAGCTGAGGTACGTTTTTTGAGAGCTTTTGCTTATTTTAATATGTCGCAATATTGGGGGGGAGTTCCGTTGGTAACAAAACTTCTTACAATGGAAGAATCAATTACCATTAATAGTTCCTCAAAGTCAGATATTGTGGATTTTGTGTTGAGCGAACTGGAAGCAATAACAAACGATCTTCCTGTAACAAGATCTTCCGATCAGCATGGCCGGATTGTCAGGGCTGCTGCTTTAGGTGTAAAAGGACGTTTACTCATGGCTGAAGAAAGATGGGGAGAAGCAGCTACTGCATTTAAAGCTGTAATTGACCTTGGTGTTCATGAAATAGATCCGCTTTATTCAGAACTTTTTAACGGGAAAAACGAAGAGAGCAGCGAAATCATCTTTTCAAGAAAATATTTGGCGGGAGAGATCGCCAATTCCACTCAATTGTATTATCGTCCGAGTGTTGACGGAGGCTGGCATCATATGAATCCTTTCCAAAGTTTGGTTGACGCGTATTTATGTACCGACGGAAAAACAATAGAAGAAAGTGAACTTTATGATCCTCAATCACCTGTGGTAAAAGATGGAGTAAACTACAGAGACCCCCGCCTTCTATATACAATTTTCTATCCGGGAATATCAACAATCAACGGAAGAGTTTATCATGGTCATCCCGATTCAACTTCTGTTATTGGAGATGTTTTTACCTACGATGCGGGAATGACAGGTTATTGTCTTCAAAAATATGTGGATAACGGATATACCGGCGACGTATATAGTTCGGGTGTAGATATTCCAATTATTCGTTACGCGGAAATATTGTTGAGTTATCTTGAATGCAAAATAAATGAGGGCACAACCATTGATCAGAGTCTGCTTGATTTAACCATTAATGCTGTTAGGGGCAGAGAAGCTGTTCAGATGCCTTCGGTAACTGAAACTGACGCAACAAAATTGATGGAGATTTTAAAACGTGAAAGAAGAGTTGAATTAGCATGGGAAGGACTCCGATACTGGGATCTCAACCGTTGGGGTGAAGCAACTGATAAATTAAGTGACAAACCGATGTACGGAATAAAATTAACCGATGATCCGGATAACTACGACAGATTTCCTGTCGGCTCAAATGGCCACTATTTTGTATTTAACTTGCAATATAGTTCAACAGACTTACCATGGCCGTTTCCTCAAGATGAGTTAGACATCAACACTACTTTAACTCAAAAAGACAATTGGAAATAAAATAAATAAAAGCTAAGTACTAATTCATTCACAATTCTGAGAATTTTATACTTAGCTTTTTTATCTTCCTTTATTTCAATATTTTTCAAAAATTACATTCATCAATACACCATGATCAAACAAACAAGGTTTGTAATTCTAATTTTATCCGGAATATTTCTTTTAAATTCATGCAATAAGCAGTCAAAAACCGGCGAGGAAACAACAAGTTCCCAACCCAATATCGTCTACATTCTGGCCGATGATTTGGGCTACGGCGATTTGGGTTGTTACGGTCAAAGCCGTTTTCAAACGCCCAATCTCGATAAAATGGCACGCGAAGGAATGTTGTTTACCCAGCATTATGCAGGCACAACTGTCTGTGCCCCTTCACGTTCATCGCTGATGACCGGGCAGCATACCGGGCACACGCCCATCCGCGGGAACAAAGAAGTTCAGCCCGAAGGACAGTGGCCCATTCCTGATGGCACGTTTACCATTGCCGAGATGCTTAAACAGGCCGGTTATGTAACCGGTGGTTTTGGAAAATGGGGACTGGGTTATCCCGGCTCTGAAGGAGAACCAAACAACCAGGGGTTCGACGAGTTTTTTGGCTACAATTGCCAGAGATTGGCACACAACTATTATCCTTCATATTTATGGGACAACCAAACCAAAATTATATTGGAAGGAAACCAGGGAGATAAATTTGGAGATTATGCCGCTGAACTGATTCACGAAAAAGCTTTGCAGTTTATTGAAAAAAATAAGGACAAGCCATTTTTTCTTTATTATCCGAATGTAATTCCACATGCCGAGTTATTGTTACCCGAAGAAAACCTTGCTGAGTTTCGGGGGCAGTTTCTTTCTGAAAAAGAGTTTAAAGGTGCAGAGCCCGGGGATGAGGATTTTAGAAACGGCGCTTACGGTACACAAGCAGAAAGCCATGCCGCATTTGCCGCGATGGTAACACTTTTAGACCAGCAGGTAGGCGAAGTATTGGCCAAACTAAAAGAACTGGGATTGGAAAATAATACCATCGTGATGTTTAGTTCCGACAACGGGCCACACCAGGAAGGTGGAGCTGACCCGGAT
>NZ_JAIKLE010000201.1 GCF_022267315.1 Maribellus maritimus | reverse complement strand
TTATTCCAATTGGCCAGACAGGTAATCAACTGTGTTTTGGTTCCGGTTAAATCACGCATTGCCGCAGTTCTTTTTATGTCTCCGGCTTCGTTCATCAGCCAATCCACTTCCTGTAACAGCGCAGAACCTTCATACTCCTTACTGTTAACTTCGTAAGCTGTCAACCAGATAATACAGTCAGGTTTTGTTCTTTTGGTTGTTGTTTTTATCTGTTGCCATGCACGGTCAATAGCTTTCTGTCGAAAATCCAGCTCTATTTCAGGAGTTATACTGTCCTTTCCAGGAAAAGGCTGTTGCATTAA
>NZ_JAIKLE010000200.1 GCF_022267315.1 Maribellus maritimus | reverse complement strand
CGTAAGCATTTCCCATGGTGGGCAGGGCTGGCAATGGCTATTTTTGTCTTTGACTTCTATTTTCTATGTAAAACGTTTGCTGCTCATTTCTCATCGCTCACTATCTCATCTCTCTCTTCTCAGTGCTCAAAGTCTCATGTTCTCACTACTCATCGCTCTCTTCTCTCCTCTCAGTGCTCACTTTCTCTCCGCTCATCTCTTACCAGCGACGGGGCGTTGCCCCATACCCCAAATACTTTTCTCCTTAGATGAGAAAAGTATTCAAAAGAATCAAGCCAAAGTTATCCTTCAACGCTTTTGGCC
>NZ_JAIKLE010000001.1 GCF_022267315.1 Maribellus maritimus | reverse complement strand
GCCAGCGCCGATGGTACTGCGTAAAAGTGGGAGAGTAGGTCGCTGCCAAATTTATTGAAGCCCGTGTTCTTACTTGAGCACGGGCTTTATTGTGTATAAATGTTGTTAATTAACGTGAAAAGTTTCTAAGTTTTCAGTTTAACATCGATGCTTTTTTTAGTTTTGTTCTCGAATTACTTGGTTTGTATGAGAAAACAGATAAATAAATATCTTCTTTTTATCATAATTGCTTTTTTACCTGTGCTTGTGTTCTCACAGCGGCCCAGCGAATTTATGAATGAAGAAGAAAGTCAGCCAAGTAAACCACAAAAAGAAATTAAACCTGAAATAAAATTGTGGCAGCTTTCCGGTTATGGAGCTTTTCAGGATTCAAGCAAATTAGATACAATGCTGAAAGATTTTCGTTTGTATCATCCGGTATATAAAAATTCTATAACAGCAACTTATCTTGGAAATTATGGTTTGCCCTATTTGGATAATAATTTTTTCGAACGAAAAACAGATATTGACTTTTTTTTCCTGCGTACCAGGGAAGCTTATCTTTTAACACCATCCAAACTAAAATATTATAATACCCGCACTCCTTATACGGTTTTGGATTATAGTCAGAGCGAGAATAAAAGCCGGAAAAGTGAAGCAAGATTTAACGTACTTCATACTCAGAATGTGAATCCATATTTAAATCTTACATTCCGTTATGACCAGGCTCGTTCTGATGGTCAATATAACTATCAGGATAGTAAAAATAATTTGGTATCGCTCTATTCGAACTATAACAAAGATGAATTAAAAATACACGCGGGATTTATAGCTAACAGTATTCAAAACAGTGAGAATGGAGGATTGGAGGCTGACAGTTTATTGCTGGGTGACAGAGAAACAGAGTATTTGAATGTTAACTTAAACAGCACCCGGTCGAAGTTTACCAACACGTATTTTTTTGCAACGGGAGAATATCGGTTTGGGAGACACATAAAAGTAGATACAATTCCTCCACCGGAACCTGTTTCTGAAGACGAAGAGGGGGGAGCTCCTGTGCCTCCTTCAGAAATTTTTAAGCCAATTGTAGGCTTGATGTATTCTGTTGAATACCAACGCCACTATAAACAGTTTACCGATGAAGAAGATACAACAAATACCTTTTTCCCAAATACTTATTTTGGTGATGATTATGTGAAAGATTCTATTCGGTTCAATAAGATTTCAAATGTCTTTCAAATAAAGCAATACGAAAACCCGGATAGAAAAACGAGTTTTGGGAAACGGGCATTTATTGGGCAGGAATTTGTTAAGGTTACACATCCGGGACCAATTCCTGACGTCTATAATCGACCGCAGGTTAGCAAATATTCTAATGTATATCTCGGGGGAGGTATTTTTAGGCAAACAGGCGATTTTTGGCAATGGAATGCCGAAGGAAAATTTTATGTGGTTGGCAGGAATATCGGACAAACTGAAATATCAGGAATAATTTCAAAACCATTAAGGCTTTTTAATGATTCACTGGCGGCATTCAAAGTTCGGGGAGCAATCGAGAATACGGTGCCGGATTATTTTCAGGAAGAGTTCTATTCAAACCATTCGAAGTGGAATAATGACTTGGATATGGAACAAAGTATGACCATAGAAGGTAGTTTTGAAATGCCAAAACACAGGCTGGAATTTGGAGCTAACTATGCCCTTATAAACAATTACATTTACAATGACACCCTTGGGGTTCCTGCACAAACAAATGAAGAATTACTTGTAATTGCGGCCTATATTGATAAAGATTTTAGCGTACGTAATTTGCATCTCAGAACCCGCTTGCTATATCAAAAGGTATCAAACGAGAAGTACATTCATCTGCCCGATTTTTCTGCTTTTGTTTCCGCTTATTATCAGTTTGTTATCTCAAAGGTATTATACACTCAATTGGGGGTTGATACCCGGTATTATACGTCGTTTTATTCCGACGCCTATGAGCCTTCAACAGGATTGTTTTACCTTCAAAATGAAAAAAAGACAGGAAATTTTCCGTATATTGATGCGTACGCCACTTTAAGGCTGAAAAGAACCCGTTTTTTCTTTAAAATGATTAATATAGGGACCAGTTTCATAGAAAGGGAGTATTTTACTACCCCTCATTACCCGATGAATCGAATGACGTTCAGATTTGGAGTTGCCTGGTCTTTTTATGATTGATGAAGTATTTTTTTCTACATAAAAAATCAACTGTAAAAATTTTCTTTTTGTTGGTTTGTTTTCTCTGTTTATTCTCCTGTAACCATACGAGCCGGGAAAAGAAAAAGAAGGAAACTGTCCAATCTGAGTCAAACGACCTGGAGCGGATAAGTAGTACCGGAACATTACGTGCAGTTGTTGACTATAACTCAACAAATTATTTTGTATACAGGGGAAAACCCATGGGATTTAAATATGAATTATTAAAACAATTAACTTCTGATTTGGGGGTGAACCTTGAAATAGTTGTAAGTAATAATTTGGCAGAAACGTTTAACGGACTTCAAAATAAAAGATTCGATTTAATTGCTAAAAATTTAACCGTGACAAAACAACGAAATTCGTTGGTTGATTTCACAGTCCCTTTGGAACAAACCAGACAGGTTTTAGTGCAGCGGAGTCGTGAAAATCAATTGGATTCGGTTTATGTGAATTCAACTCTTGAACTTGCCGGAAAAGAAATCCATGTTCAGAAAAATACCTCTTATTACAGAAGAATGGTAAATTTATCGGAAGAAATAGGTGAAGATATTCACATTGTTCAGGATACTGTTTACGGGGTGGAACAATTGATTGCTTTGGTTGCTGAAGGTGAAATTAATTATACTGTTTGCGATGAAAACATTGCCTTGTTGAATAAAATGTACTATCCCAATTTGGATGTTTCTTTAAAAGTAAGTTTTCCGCAAAACATTGCCTGGGCTGTAAGAAAGGACTCAAAAGAGTGGAAAGAATATTTAGATAACTGGATCTCGAAGTTTAAAAGGTCAAGAAAATACCATGTTTTATATCACAAATATTTTGAAAGTCCGCGAACTGCGGAGCGATTGGGAAGTGATTTTCACAGTATATCGGGGGGGAATATTTCAAAGTATGATAATTACATTAAAGAATTTTCAGAGGAATACGGTTGGGACTGGCGTTTAATAGCTTCAGTTGTTTACCATGAATCGCGTTTTAATGCGCAGGCTGAATCATGGGCGGGAGCATATGGATTAATGCAAATCATGCCTTCGACGGCACGTTCATTAGGAGTTGAGAATTTTGAACGACCTAAACAAAATATTAAGGCAGGTATTCTTTTACTCGACTGGCTGGATGAACAGTTAAGCGAATCAGTAAGGGATTCAACAGAGAGGATAAAATTTATACTTGCGTCGTATAACGTGGGTTTGGGACATGTAAAAGATGCACAAAGACTTGCCCGTAAGTATGAAAAAAACAGCGAGATTTGGGACGACAATGTTGATTTTTATCTTCGAAACAAATCAGCGGAAAAATACTACAAAGATCCTGTTGTTCGTTGGGGATACTGCCGAGGGGAAGAAGCTTACTTATACGTTTCTAAAGTGCTTAATAATTATCAACATTACCTGAATGTCATTCCTGAATAAAAGATAAATCGTCCATTATATCATAAAATTCAGATAAAATCATGGCAGTGGCTCCCCAAATGATTTCACCGTCAAATTTTATACAGGGCACTTCAAGAACTCCTATATTGGTTTTAATACTCGTCTTTTCAAAATGATTTTTATATTTCAAGATAGGAAGCAAAACCATCTTTTCCACCTCATCTTTGTTAATGCTAAAAGTCGGCTTTTTATTTAGCCAGCCAACAATTGGTTGAATCTGGAAACCGCTCACTTCAACGTACAACTCTGAAAGCATTCCGAGTATTTCAATCTGATTTTGGTGAACTCCAATTTCTTCGTAGGTTTCGCGCAGGGCTGTTTCAACCGCATTTTCACCTTTCTCAATTCGGCCTCCCGGCAGTGCAATTTGACCGGCGTGGTGTTTCATGTGTTTTGGTCTTTTTATCAGGCACCCGTATAAATTGCTGTTTTCAACATATAAAGCGAGTAAAACACTGCTGTGTTTTAGTTTGTTTCGTTTTTCGGGTGTAGCAACCAGTTTGCGGCTCGGGGGAAGCATCTTTTTATGCGATGACTCACCGGGAAGTGTAATTTGAAGTGCTTTTTTTATTTCGTTTTGAAATGCCATGGGGCAAAAATAAGAAATGGATTTTTAAATAAATTGTTTTTAGTTGTTTTGAAAGCATAAAATCAAAACGAGAGTCGTTTCAAATTGTTGTAAAGGAAAGCGCTTGCAGGATCAACTAAACTTTTTCTTGGTGTCGTCGGAGATGTTGATATTTTTAAGACGGTATTTTGTAATGTACACGGAAGGAAGTTCTCCATAAAATTTTTCAAAATATTTTGAAAAGTAACGTGGACTGTTAAAACCTACATGATAAGCTGTTTCTGAAACTGTCAGCTGGCTCGATTGCAAAAGATCAGCGGCTCTTTTTAACCTGATTGTGCGAATAAACTCAATGGGGGTTTTATCGGTTAGTGCCACCATTTTTTTGTACAAGCTTACCCGGCTCATCCCCAACTCTTTGCTCAAATCTTCAACGGTGAAAGAAGAGTCTGAGATGTATGTTTCAATAGTTTGGAGAGCCTTTTTTATAAATATCTCGTCCTGCGAATTGACTTCAATTTTTTCAGGATTAATACCAATCATCGACTGGTAGGACAACCTGAGTTGTTCGCGTGTGTTGATCAGATTTTCAATTCTCGATTCAAGAATCCGAAAATCAAAAGGTTTCGAAATATAGCCGTCAGCACCTGATTCAAAACCTTCAACTACTGGTTCTGTTTCAGTTTTGGCAGTAAGCAAAATTACCGGAATATGTTTGGTTTTGCGGTTGGTTTTAATTGTGGTACAAAGCCTGATCCCATCCATAACCGGCATCATAATATCGCTTACAACCATGTCGGGAAGCTTACTTTCTGTCAATTCCCATCCCTGCTCTCCATTTTCAGCCTCAAAAATATTATACAGCTTTTTTAAGTTGTCTTTTAAATAAAAACGAAAATCAGGGTTGTCTTCAACAAGTAGAACTGTTTTTTTTGCATGATTATGTGTAATATCCTCTTCCAGTAAGGTGCTTTGAGTGGGCTCTTTTTTACTTTCTGTAACCTGATTTTTATTTTGAGTACTATAAGAATCAATTTCTTCTTTGGAAAATAATTGAGCCGGCAATTGAACTGTAAATGTACTTCCTTTACCAACAATACTTTCAACTTTTACTATACCTCCCAAAATAGTAACATACTCGTTCACCATGGAAAGCCCTATTCCACTGCCCTGGTTTGTTATCGAATTGGGCAAATCGTTTTGGTAAAAGCGGTCGAAAATACGGGTTTGCTGTTCGGGGGCGATTCCTATTCCGGTGTCTTTTACAGTTATTTGTACGGTAGCAGTTTTCGATTCTGTATTTTGGTCCGGTATTTCTATGTCAAGATTTACTTTGCCTTTTTCGGGGGTAAATTTAAATGCATTTGAGAGAAGGTTGGTAATAATTTTATCGGTTTTGTCTTTATCAAAAAAAGTGAAAAACGCCGGTGTTTGGGATTTGAAGTCGAACTCAATTTGTTTGTTTTGAGCCAGATCTTCAAATGATAAACTAAGCTCACGGATAAATTTAACCATATCACCCCAATTTTTTTTGGCTTCCGGTTTCTGAACTTCCATTTTCCTAAAATCCAGCAGTTGATTTACCATGGTTAGCAATCTTCGTGCATTTCGCTGGACCAATATCAGGTGATTTCTGTTTTTTTCATCATGAGTTTGGGAAATTAGTTTCTCGATGGGGAAAATTATCAACGAAAGCGGGGTTCTGAATTCATGGCTTACATTGGTAAAGAATCTGGTTTTTAAAGCATCCAATTGCTGTATTCTTTCCGCTTCCCGATGTTCCTGTTCGGCTTCAAATTTTAGTCTGTGACGTTCGAGCATTATTCTTCTCGAAAAAAGAACCAGGGCTACAAAGAGTATAAAATAAAGAACAAATGCATAAATGCTTTTCCAAAAAGGAGGAAGGATTTCAATTGTTAACGGAGGCTGCATTTCTGTCCATTCATCTCCATCTTCTGTTACCCTGATTTCCAGCTCATATTCTCCGGCATTGAGGTTGGTAAAAGTAATGTCGTTTAAACGTTCATCTACCGGGAGCCATTCATCGTTAAATCCTGTAAGCCGGTACTCAAAACTGTTTTTTTCCGGGTGAAAGAAGTTTAGTGCTGCAAATTCAAAAGAAAAAACATTTTCGTTGTGCCGGAGTGTAATTTTGTCATATTCGGTAATTGATTTTTCAAGAATGATACGATTTCTAAACGGTATGTTAACAGGAACATTTTGATTAAAAACTTTAAATTCAGTGAGAACAATTTTATTTTCGGTATTTTGTTCTTTTATTTTTTCCGGGATAAACAGGTTAAAACCGTTGGCCCCGCCAAAAATAAGTTCTCCTGAACGTGTTCTATATGCCGCCTTTTCGTTAAACTCTTTTCCCTGAAGTCCATCCGGAATGTTGTAATTGTTCACTTTTATATTCAATTCGTCGAGAGAAGGATGTTGCTGCGTATTTGCTACCGAGATTTTTGAGATACCATTTGTGGTCGATATCCAGATATTGCCTTGTTGATCTTCCTGAATGGTTTTGATGTTGGAACTTGCCAGTCCGTCTTTTTCGGTAAAAACTCTGAAACGCGATTCATTTCTATCTAAAACGTTTACTCCCTGGTGTGTGGCTATCCATATAAACCCACGCCCGTCTTCGAGTAAGTCAATTGTATTTTTATCACTCAATTTTCCATGCGTTCCGGGCTCCGGAGTATAATGATAAAAACGTTTTGTTCCGAGGTCAAGTCTGTCCAGTCCATCGGAAGTTCCAAGCCAAAGATTGTTTTGCGAGTCTTAAATTATAGAAACAACAAAATTGGATCCCACTGAATTGATATCTTCTGTATTATAATGATAGAATTCGGTTTTTTCGCGGTCGAATAAGTCAAGGCCGCCGTTTAAAGTTCCAATCCACAGATTTTGTTTTGAGTCTTCATAAATTTCCCAAATACGGTCATCAGCTAACGAACTCGGATTTGAAGGATCGTGCCTGAATGTTTTGAACTTTTTCCCGTCAAAACGGTTGAGCCCGCCAAAGTAGGTTCCTATCCACAGTATTCCGGCCCGATCGATAAAAAGTGAAACGATAACATTGTTGCTGATACTTTCCGGGTTACCGGGATCGTATGTGAATGTTTTGTATGAATTGTTTTGCCGGTCAAAATATATAAGACCTCCGCCGTTTGTCCCAATCCATAAATTTCCTTTACTATCTTCTGCAAAACAGTTCACGTCGTTGTATGGCAGACTGTTTGGGTCAGAGGGAATATGACCAACATGTTCAAACCGAATCAGATTATTATGATAGTAACTTAACCCTTTTTTATATGTTCCGGCCCAAATAATTTCTTCGGAATCTTTAAAGAGGCAGGTAACACTGTTTTGACTGATGCTGTATCGATCATTACGGTTATTTACAATGTAAGAAACCGATTGGCGTTTTTTATCAACAATGTTAATACCACCATGATCTGTCGCCAGCCAGATTTTCCCGTTTTCGTCCTCTTCAACCGATGAAACGAGGTTATTATTTAAGCGAATGGGATAAGAGGAATTTGTATAGTTTTGAATTTGATTAGCCGAAGAACTGATATGAAAAACACCATTCGGACTACCGGGGGAACAAATCCAGACATCGTCATCGCTGTCAACAAACAAACTGAAACTGTAAATTTCACTTGTCAGCCATTTATCCAGTTCGAATTCTTCAAGAATTTGAAAGTTACTTGGAGTAATCTTTTGAACTACTCCTGAGTTTGAAATAACCCAGAGATTTCCCTGCGAATCTTCATCAATGCCATAAAGATAATTATTACTTCCGGCCTTTTCGGGGGGGGGCGGATACGGAATTGAATCTGTTTTTTCGCTTTTTGGTGAATATTTATAAAGCCCGAAGTCTCTATTTACAAACCACATATTGCCAGCGCTGTCTTTAAACAGATTTTGTAAAGTGTTTAATGGAATTGATGTATTTTTATAATAATTTCCGGCTCTTTTAAACGATTCACTTTTAGGATCATAAATAACAAAGTTCTGGAGTGAGCGAATCCAAATATTCTGATCAATGTCTTCAAAAAGAAAATCAATACTATTAAAAGGAATGGATGTAGAGTCGTATAAATTGTTCAGATAGATTTTAAAATTGGTTCCGTCAAAACGGTTTAATCCACGGTCGGTCCCAAACCACATAAACCCCCTGCTGTCTCTCAGAATCGCTCTTACCTGATTGTTGGAAAGCCCGTCGTTTAGGTCAGTATGCATAAACTTATACTGTTCTCCTGCATGGCCTTCGTCAGCAGCAACCGGAAAACAGCAAATGATAGTAAGCAGAATAACCTGAAATACAATATTTATTTTTGTTTTTGCTGAAATTAGAATCATCATCAAGGTCTTAACATCCAAAAGATACAAGAATTTTGTATTAATCCTGTCCAACAAAACAAAAATGTAAAAAAAACGGGAAACTGGAAATTACTTTCACGTCTCCCGTTTGTATCTAACTTGCTAAACAAACATTACAATAGTTGTATTTTTATCTCTTTCCCTTTATATGTCACTGTTTCAGCTACTCCGTCTTCAGAGAGGAAAGGAAGTGGCTTGTTACGGGTAATTACTTTTATTCTGAAGACTCGCGTGGGAATCATACTGTCAAATTTACCTTCGCGTGAAAGAATGGTCAGGACTTTTTCCTTTTCAGAATAGTCAAAACTGATGGTGCTGAATTCGCCTTTTTCGTAGTCGTAATTGGTTCCTTCATCTTCGTATAAATTAAATGAGGCATCTTGTCCTGCATAGACGTATATGTCAATCGGTGCATCTTTTTTCTGACTTGTATATTCAATCTCCGGGCCAACCGGAATAATTGAACCCTCTCGCACAAACAGGGGCATCCTTTCGTAAGGGGCTTCTGTGTTTACTTTCTGTCCTCCTGCATAATATTCGCCGGTATACAAATTAAACCAACCGCCGTTATTTGGAAAATATACATCCCGTTTTCTTGCCTTGTATTCGTACACCGGGCAAACCAAAAGTGAAGGGCCAAACATGTACTCATCGCCTATGTTTTGTACTCTTTTGTCAAACGGAAAGTCCATGGCCAAACCGCGCATAATAGTGTAGTCGTTGTGATAAACAGCACCTGTTAAGCTGTAAATGTAAGGCATAAGCCGGTAGCGCAATTTGTTGTAATACAGCATTGATTTGTAAGCCGGGTGACTTTCAGGTGCCAGGTTCCAGATTTCACGGTACGGAAACTGTCCGTGTACCCTGAATAAAGGAACAAAAGCGCCAAACTGGTACCAGCGTGTGTTTAATTCCCGCCATTCATCCATTTCCTTTGAACCTTCTGTAGCTTGTTCAAATTTTTTCTGAACGCTAAAGCCTCCAATATCCATGGTCCAGTAGGGAAGCCCCGACATCGAAAAGTTAATACCTGCCGGAATTTGTGCTTTTAAATCTTCCCAGCATGTTCCTATATCTCCGCTCCAGGTGGTCGTTCCGTAACGTTGCATGCCGGCAAATCCTGAACGGGTTAAAATAAATACCCGGTCGTTTGGATTTTTTTCACGCTGGCCTTCGTAAATTCCTTTGGCATTCATCAACGCAAAAGCATTAAAGTACTTTGTTGATGGGCCGAGCGCCGTTGGATTCATTAGTTGTTTGCGGTATTCTACGCTGGCGTTCGATAAAATATCGGGTTCTGTTGCATCGAGCCACCATGCATCAATCCCTTTTTCATATAAATGTTCATCAATCTGTTCCCAGAAAAGTTTACGGGCTTCTTCGTTGTACGCATCATAAAACGAACCAAGATAACCCGGGTAAATCCAGTCGCGAATGCTGTCCTTAACGGCTTGTTTATATATCCACCCTTTTTTTTCAAATTCGTTATAATGTTCTGTTCCTACATAAAATTTTGGCCATACCGAAATTAAAATCTTTGCGTTGTTGTCGTGTATTGATTTAATCATTCCTACAGGATCGGGAAAACGAGTTTTCTCAAATTCGTGACTTCCCCATTTGTCAACTGGCCAGTACGACCAGTCCTGCACAATGTTGTCTATCGGAATATGTCTTTTCCTGAATTCTTTTAAGGTATTGATCAGTTCATCCTGGGTTTTGTATCTTTCGCGGCTCTGCCAGAATCCCATTGCCCATTTGGGCATCACCTGTGCCTTGCCTGTCAGCTTTCTGTATTTGCTGATAACCTCGTCGATTGAATTTCCTTTCATAAAATAGTAATCGATTTGATTCCCCATTTCAGAAGAGAAAGAAATATCATCCTGTTGGTTTGCAGGAAGCGGTGAGAGTGCTTTTAATCCAATATATGAAACTCCTCCATCCGGAATCCATTCCAGTTTTAACTTGTATCTTTTCCCGGCTTTCATATTCCACTGAAATTTTGCTACCGAAGGATTCCAGGCGGTCCGCCACTTATCTGCCATTAACTGGCCGTCGATCCATATTTTTGTATAACCTGCGTAATACAAAAGAAAACG
Organism: Maribellus maritimus; assembly: GCF_022267315.1. Taxonomy (GTDB): domain Bacteria; phylum Bacteroidota; class Bacteroidia; order Bacteroidales; family Prolixibacteraceae; genus Draconibacterium; species Draconibacterium maritimum. The sequence continues at coordinate 499,828 of NZ_JAIKLE010000001.1, read as the reverse complement.
GAAAATGCCTGATTCTTCTGGCTGGAGTTCTCCTTCCCAGGTAATTTTGGCATGGTTAAAGTCAAATCCTTCCGGGAATTTTTCTATTGTTTCCAGGTTTTCATAATCTATCGTTGATTCATCACGCGTTATAAAAATATGGTCGTTATCGGTGTTGTTGATATAAGTTGCTGTTAAGCTCCCTTCGTTGCCATTAGCATTAAAGAGTTTGAACTGATTTATTTGACCGTAGGGGCGCGGATCACCAAAGCGTGAAAATGAATAATTATCCCAAAGTAGTCCGTAGTTTTTTGTTGAAACGATAAATGGAACCGATACTTTCGTGTTGTACTGAAACAGCTCTTCGTTTTTTCCCTTGTAGTTTATTTCATCGGCCTGGTGCTGCCCCAGACCGTAAATAGCTTCGTCTTTCGATGATTCAAAAACCTGTTGAACAATGTATCCTTTTATTCCGTCAACTTCAATTTCTTTTAAGCTTTTCCCTCCGCCTTGTTTTTCCTCAAGAAGAAGATTTTCGTTCTCGTCTGAGAATTGTATTTCTCCTGTTGTTTTTGAAATTTTAATTTTTGTTTTTGAAGTTGAAACAATCAGTTTATCTTTTTCTTCTTTTACCTCAAATTCAACCGGTTTTGTATCGGGTAAAACAACCAGGCTTTTCTCGGTACTAAACGTTCTTGTTGCTGAAGCTGAAATTTTTATGATTTCTTCGTCAACAGGTGAAACAAGGATAGCTTTTGCCGCATTTGTTTTTGCACCAGAAGGATATAAAATTATGCCGTTGCTGCCTGCTTCCCAGTTTCTTTTTGAGCACGAAATACTTATAAATGCTATTAGAATAACTGTCAAAATATGCTTCATCGGTTCGTTTTTATTAGATTGTGAAATACGATGTTTCTCTGTTCTTATTTATTTTTTGGTATTTTTAATGGTTCTGTTTTTCAAAATGGGTAGATTCCGGCACTGGCCCCCTCTATCAAGCCGGTGTATGATTGTTGATCACTTATTAGATTTGTTTCTCTGTTAAAAATACCGCTACCGTTGTCCCAGAAAAAAGGAACCAATCCATTATTTTTTGCTTTTTCCACTACATTCTTATAAAAATAGGCCAGTGACTCATCGTGTTTTTCCTGCCAAAGCTGGTTATAGGGGAATGTGCGGTGTATTGCTCCAAATTCTCCTAAAATGACTGGTATTCCGTTATCTACGAATTTAGTTTTCATCTTTTGGAACTGCGCCACTAAATAGTCTTCTTCACAATTCCAGTCGGGATAACGACCTTCAGCACCTTCGAGGTGGTAAGGGGCTCCCCAGAAATAGTAAACGTCGCCCCAGCCGGCATCTTCGGTTAGCCCGCAAAACTGCCATGGAGTATAATAATGTACTTCTGCGAGTAGTCTGTTGTCTGTATTATCCGATGGAATTGTCATATATGTGTCGGCTTTGTCAATGTCGGTAAAGGGAGTCTGAACAACAAGATTCCGGTAAGCATTTTTTCCACCTGTAGCACGGACAATATCAACAAAGGTTTGCATATATGCAGCAAGTACGTCTACTTGCACCTGATTTTCGGCGTTCGGTTCATTTGCTCCTGCAAAAAGCAAATGCTCGTCATAATCCCGAAAATAAATCGCAATTTGTTTCCAGATCGTTTCCAGCTTTTGGTTTACCTCATTTTGTTTTTCGGGTGTGCAGTTATTTTCCATCCAGCCGCCATCCCAGTGAATATTTAAAATAGCGAACATATCGTTTTCAATACAGTAGTCCACTACTTCTTTTACACGTGTAAGCCAGGATTCCTGTATTTTGTATGTTGTTTGCTCTTCCAGGTATTGATCCCACGAGCATGGGATGCGGACGGCATTAAAACCGGCTGCTTTTACAGCTAAAATTAAGTCGGCGCTTGCCTGTGGATTTCCCCAGACTGTTTCGCCTCCAATCGCTTCAAGCGTATTTCCTAAGTTCCAGCCCAGATATATTTTTGATGCAATGGTTTTTGCATCACTTTCCATTCCCGTATTATCAGGTTCAATATATTCAGGCAGGTGTATTTCCGGCTCACCAGCCTCCTGTGAAATTGAAATTGTAATATCGTCAACATTTAAAGCCGTTATTGTAAAAGTGGTATTTCTTTCCTCTTCCAGTTCGTTCGCATCGGCAGTAATGGTAACTGATGCATTTCCTTTAGTGGTTTGAATAGAGGGGCGGCACCACGTTGAAGAAGAATTAATATTCCAGGTCGTATTTGATGCTATTGAAAAGGTTTTTGTGCCGCCTTCTTTTGTAAAATCAAACGATAGCGGAGCAACAGAAAGTTCAGCAACAAATTCTTCAGGAGGAATAATTTCTTCCTTTTTTTTGTCACATCCAAATACAAAGAACAAAAGAAGGAGAACGATGATTATTAAATTTTTTTTCATACGTAAAAGTTTAATTAGATTATTAGTTCTCTCAATTCTTACAATTTAGCTGCGATGAAAATTCCATTTCCGGAAATTCATAATAAATTAATTCTAAAAGTATGGACCTGGAGAAGAATACATGTGAGAAAATGTTTTTGCTTGGTGTATGAAGTGTTAATGCGGGTGTGTAAAATGTAAAAAAGCACCGGTCTGTTTGTTAACGTTTTTAATACATTTTTTTGATTTTTGTTTTTATTTTGTTGACAGACAGGTGATTTGTTCAGGATCCAAAAAAATGTTGGTTCTCCTCTTTTTTCTAATTCTTCCAGATGAAGTTTTTCTTCCCGGCTACTAATTTTGAACCAGATAATGACAGACCTGTTTTAACATTTAATCAAATCGGATTGCTTTCTCAGGTGAGATTTTGCTGATAAGGAAACTCGGAATTACGAGCATTAATATCGTAATGGTGATACTTGCCAGGTTTAAAATAAGAATATGGAGAATGGAAAAATTAACTGGCGCTACATCAACATAATACATTGCAGGATCCAGTTTTACAACATGAAAGACTTTTTGAATGACAATAATTGCAATCGCGATTATATTTCCCCAAAGCATACCACTGCCGGTTAGAAAGAAAGAGAGGTATAAGAAAACTTTTCGGACCGACCAGTTCGGGCTTCCGAGTGCTTTCAAAATGCCAATCATATTTATTCGCTCCAGGATTAAAACCAGTAATCCCGATATCATATTAAAACCGGCAACTACGCTCAATAGAATCAGAATCACCCATACATTCATGTCAATAACAGAAAGCCAATCAAATATTTGCGGATATTCGCGTGTAATGTTGAGTGTGCGCAAAATCGTCGAATTTTCTTCACTGTAGCTGATTACCTGGTTTCTTACCCGCTGTTCAATTTCTTCGGTACTGAAAAAATTGTCAACAGTAATTTCAAAGCCACTTACCTGGTCGTTCTGCCAGTCATTTAAACGTTGAATGTGTTTTAAATCGCCAAGAATAAAAACATTGTCAAATTCTTCCAGACCAGTACGATAAATACCGCAAACCTTAAGTTGTAAGATTCTGGGGAGGTTTTCATCTTCGTTTAAAAAATAGATAAATACATCTTCGTTTAACTTTAAGTGCAGCAGCTGTAAAACCTGCTCCGACAAAATAATTTCATTTACCCTCGCCGAATCATTCAACGCAGGAATGCGACCTTCAATCAGGTTTTTTTTGAAGAAGGCCCAGTTGTAATCTTTGTCAACACCCTTAAAAACAATTCCCTGCAAGTATTCGTCGGTTTTTATCATTCCGGGTTTTGTCGCATAAACATCTACACGGTTGATTCCTTTAATTTTTTTTATTTCGGGGACAAAAGCCTGGTTTTTTGAAATTGGTTTTGTTTCATATGAATTGTTGGAATCGAAATTAATGATTTGAATATGCGAACCAAAACCAACTATCTTACTTCTGATTTCGTTTTTGAACCCGGTAACTACCGCCACCGAAACTATCATTACCGCTAGCCCGAGTGCAATGCCAAATAGGGCAATCCGTATTATCTTGTGCGACAAATATTTTTTATTGCTTTTGTCGAAAAATAATTTGCGAGCGATAAATAGTTCGGTATTCATCCGAAAAAGTTTTAAATTTTGGAAATTCTGAATTCAGAAATCAGGCACCTGCCGGTTCCACATCGTTTCTTCTGTTTATAAACGGTAAAACAAGCAACGAAATTATACCAATGATAATAATCATCAGTGTCATTGAAGAGTGGGCCACAAACGCAAAAATAATTCCGTTTTCATTGGCAATGCCGTAAAGCGAAAGTGCTTCTTTGGCCATAAAATGCCATGCTCCGATTCCTCCCTGCACCGGTGCCACCATCCCGAAACTCGCCAGAACAAAAGTGGTTAAGCCGGCAATCGGATTTAAATCGCTTGTAAAATCGAACGCGAAAAAAACCACATACAACATCAAATAATACATGGCCCAAATAAAAAACGAATGAAAAAAGAACCAGCCTTTTCTTTTTATTGAACCAATAGAAATAAATCCTTCTTTAAAATTATTAATGATTTCTATAAGTTTGGTGAAAACCACCGTGTGTTTAAATGCTTTTCTGAAAATATACATAAGAACAATCAAAACGACCAGTCCACCAATTAAATATGGAGATGAAATAATTGAACCAAGCTTTTCTTCAATGCCTGGATTGTTATGAAGAAAGCTCAACATTTCGCCAAATTGCGAAAAAATGACAATTGCCAGCAGTACTAAAAGAGAAACCATGTCAACCGCTCTTTCCGCAACGACAGTCCCTATCAGTTTTGTAAACGAAAGTTTTTCATAACGTGATAACACCCCACATCTCGATATTTCTCCCATTCGGGGTATCGCCATGTTCATCAGATACCCTACCATAACTGCCAGGAAAGTATTTACAAACCTTGGCTTATGTCCAATGGGCTCAATCATCAATCCCCATCTTAAAGTGCGGCTTATATGACTAAGCAGCCCGATAAAAAGAGAGATGATAACCCAAAGATAATTTACATCGTTTTTTAGTACCGATTTAATTCGTTCAATATCTTGATCTTTATAAATAAGCCAGAAAATAAATGCGCCAACAGCAAAAAAGGCCAGAAACTTTAATACGTTAAGTACAATTTTTTTCAATCTGTAGTTTTTTTGGGTGCAAACCGGTTTCAAAATAATAATCCCTAAATTTTTATTACTTTCGGGATGCGAAATTAAAAAGGCTGCAACTATTCGTAGCGAACAAAAATATAAATTTGTTTTATTAATTTCGATAAAAAATATAAGGTTATAACAGAAATGGACGAGGCGGGGAGTAATGAATATTGTAAGACCCAAAAAGAAACTTGGTCAGCATTTTTTGAAAGATCAAAATATTGCACGTAAAATTGTTGACAGCCTGGGGACTACCGAATCCAATGTATTGGAAGTAGGACCGGGGATGGGAGTGCTGACACAGTTTTTGCTTGAACGTCCTGAACTTAATATTCATGTTGTAGAAATAGACAAGGAATCGGTTGAGTATTTACATCAAAATTTTCCGGCGCTGGAAAATCATATTTATTCTGAAGATTTTTTGAAATTTAATTTTCCTGGTCTTTTCGAAGGAAAATTTTGTGTCATAGGGAATTTTCCCTACAACATTTCTTCTCAAATATTTTTTCGGGTTCTTGAATTCAGAAACCGGATCCCCGAGGTTGTCGGAATGATTCAGAAAGAAGTAGCCGAAAGAATTAACGCGGGCCATGGAAATAAAACCTATGGAATATTGAGCGTATTGCTTCAAACTTTTTATCAGATAGAATATCTTTTTACGGTTTCCGAACAGGTTTTTACTCCCCCACCAAAAGTAAAATCGGCGGTAATTCGTTTGGTGCGTAACGACCGGACCGATTTGCCCTGTGATGAGAAGCTTTTTTTTAAAGTAGTAAAAGCGGCTTTCAACCAACGGCGGAAAATGCTTCGGAACTCTCTGAAGGAAATTTGTACTGATCTTCCGGCTGAATACGCTGAGAAAAGACCTGAGCAGCTCTCTGTTAATGACTACATTGAATTAACTCGCGGAATTGAAAATCAAATCAAAAAGACAGGACATGCAATTTGAAATTTCAAGAGAATATATAGATCACATCAAAGAACTTGTTGAAAACGACAACAAGAAAGAATTGCAACAGCTGATGGATGAACTCCACCCCGCTGACATAGCAGAGGTAATGGATGATTTGAACATGGACGAAGCCAAATACATCTATTTGCTTCTTGATGGAGAAAAGGCTTCTGATGTTTTGGTTGAAATTCCCGAAAATGACCGGCGAAGATTCCTGAAGGTATTGCCACCCGAGTTTATTGCAAGTAAGTTTATCGAATACATGGATTCTGATGATGCGGCGGATGTTGTTGCAGCTTTGGATGATGATGTAAAAAAAGAGGTTTTAAACGAGATTGAGGATATTGAGCAGGCTGGCGATATTGTTGACCTTTTGGAATATGAAGAAGACTCTGCCGGCGGGATTATGGCAAAAGAGCTGGTGGTGGTAAATGCAAACTGGACCGTTGCTACCTGTTTAAAAGAAATTAGCAGGCAGGCCGAGGAGGTAGATGAAATCTACTATATTTATGTGGTTGACGATACCGAAAAACTGAAGGGTGTTCTTTCACTCAAAAAGCTTATTCTGAACAACACAAATACAAAAATTTCGAATATCTATAATCCGGATGTAAAAATGGTTGATACCAGTACCCGGCAGGAAGAAGTAGCGGAAATTATGGATAAATACGACTTGGTTGCGATTCCTGTGGTTGATGAAATTGGTCGATTGAAAGGCCGGATTACCTTTGACGATGTCATTGATTTTGTGCGTGAAGAAGCCGAGAAAGATTACCAAATGGTATCGGGTATTACCGGTGATGTTGAACCGGGCGATAAGGTTTGGGAATTATTGCGGGCACGTTTTCCCTGGTTGTTAATCGGACTGCTTGGTGGGATTATGGGAGCACTTGTTTTAGGAAGCCATGAAGATGCATTGAGTAAAGTCACCGAACTGGCTTTTTTTATACCCTTAATTGCTGCGATGGCAGGAAATGTGGGAGTCCAGTCGTCCTCGATTGTGGTGCAAAGCATTGCCAGCGGGGTGAAAGATATCGAATCAACGTCTAAAAAGTTAATGAAGGAGATTTCTGTGGCCTTATTAACCGCTTCTATTTTTGCAATACTTATTTTTGTCTACAATTATTTTACGCAGGGGAATATGAACCTTACTTTTTCTGTGTCTATTTCTTTATTTATTGTAATTATATTCGCGTCGTTTTTTGGAACTACAATTCCATTAATATTGCATCGTTTAAAAATAGATCCCGCATTGGCAACAGGACCTTTCATTACCACAATGAACGACATTTGCGGGTTGCTTATTTATCTGATGATTGGAAAGATGTTTTTTGAATTTTTATAAGAACAGCTTGTGTTTGTAAAAAAAATCGTAATTGGCAGGAAAGATATTGCCGACTTCGAAAAACTTGGTTTGTTTGGCATTGAAGTGAAAGTGGACTCGGGAGCATATACATCCAGTTTTCATTGCCATAAAATTTCGTGCATTGAAAAAGAGGGAGAAGACTGGGTAAAATGTAATTTTCTGGATCCGGACCATGAAATGTACCACGAAAAAGAATTTTGTTTTCCGGTTCATAAAACACGTCGTGTAAAAAGTTCAAACGGCATGGTGGAAGAAAGGTATTCCATAATTACTGACATAAAAATATTTGAAAATGTTTATCCAATAGAATTAACGTTGACGGAAAGACAAGATATGAAACATCCGGTTTTATTGGGCCGGAAATTTCTGTCAAAAAAATTTATTATCGATACGTCAAAAAAAAATCTTTCCCAAAAGAGAGAGAAGATAGAAATTAAATTACCGAAAAAAGCAGACAGATGAAGATTGTGATACTATCAAGAAATCCACATTTATATTCAACAAAACGATTGGTTCAGGCGGGAGAAAAACGAAAACATGAAATGGTGGTGGTGGACCACACCAAATGCGATTTAATCATTGAAAAAAAGAACCCGGTTATTAGTTACAAAGGGGCAAAGCTGGAAAATGTTGATGCTGTGATTCCGCGAATTGGGGCATCAGTCACATTTTACGGGACAGCAGTGGTTCGCCAGTTTGAAATGATGAAGGTGTTTACTGCTGTGGAGTCGCAGGCTCTCGTTCGGTCACGCGATAAACTGCGGAGTTTTCAAATATTGTCGCGTGCCGGTTTAGGTTTGCCAAAAACTGTTTTTACCAATTACTCAAAAAATGTAAAAGACATTATAAAAGGAGCGGGAGGGACACCGGTGGTTATCAAACTGCTTGAAGGAACACAAGGACTTGGTGTGGTTTTAGCTGAAACAGATAATGCAGCCGAATCGGTGCTGGAAGCTTTTAATGGTTTAAAGGCAAGGGTAATTGTTCAGGAATTTGTAAAAGAAGCTAAAGGTGCTGATATCAGAGCGTTTGTTGTTGACGGTGTTGTGGTTGGAGCAATGAAACGCCAGGCAAAAAAAGGTGAATTCCGATCCAATCTGCACCGTGGAGGGTCGGCCGAGATTATTGAACTTTCGGAGGATGAAGAAAATGCTGCTCTAAAAGCTGCGCGTGTAATGGGGCTTGGCATTTGCGGTGTTGATATGTTACAGTCAGACCACGGGCCCCTTATTCTGGAGGTAAATTCGTCGCCGGGTTTGGAAGGTATCGAGTCCGCAACCGGAAAAGACATCGCCAAAAGCATTGTTCGTTACATTGAACGAAATGTTTGATTCAAAATATGAATAAGAGAAAGAAAATTACCATTCTCGGTGAGGAAATTACGCCCGGTAAAAAAAGAATTTTAAACCTCGACATTGCCCGTTTGCATACCTATTCAAAAATTGAAATTCCTGTAATTGTTGAACGTGCAAAAGAAGAAGGTCCGGTTCTTTTATTAAACGCCGGGATTCACGGAAACGAATTAAACGGGGTTGAAATTGTTCGCGAATTACTTGCGAGAAAATTTACGAAACCCGAAAAAGGAATGGTAATTAGTATTCCTACGTTGAATATTTTTGGGTTTATCAACCAAACCCGCGAATTTCCCGATGGCAAAGATTTAAACCGCATTTTTCCGGGTTCGCAAAAAGGTTCACTTGCTGGTATTTTTGCCCATCACATGATGAAAGAGATTATTCCGCATGCAGATTATTGTATCGATTTTCATACGGGTGGGGCACGTCGTTTTAATTCTTCGCAGATTCGCATTTCTAAAGACAATGAGGAATTACTTGAGTTGGCAAAAATTTTTAATCCGCGGTTTATCGTTTATGCCGGGCAACGTGAAAAATCGTTTCGACAGGCGGCTACATTGGCGGGCAAAAAAGTGTTGCTTTTTGAAGGTGGAAAAACACACGACTTTAATCAGCGCATTACAAAACGAGGGGTTTCAGGAACAATGAAACTGATGCAATATCTCGGGATGCGTGACTTTTCGGAGGAACTGGAGAAGATGAACAATTATTCCGATGCAGTTATTATTAAAAATTCTACGTGGTTACGCGCGCGGCAGGGAGGGTTGTTCCGGTTTTTTATAAAAGACGGAGCAAAAGTAAAAAAGGATGAAATTATTGGTACCATATCCGATCCGTACGGGAAATACGAATACAAAATAAAAATACCTGCCGACGGGCACATTATTGGTCTAAACCACGCACCGGTGGTATACAAAGGCGATGCATTGCTGCATTTGGGTTTTGAATAAACTAACTAAACAGAATTAATTGCTTCTACCGGATCGAGTTTGGCGGCAGATCGTGCAGGCATTAATCCGGCAATAAAACCAATAACACTTGAAATCAACAAGCCTCTTACGATATTTCCAACTGTTAAAACAATAGTGAATTCACTAACATAAGTGACAATCTGTGTTCCGATAAAAATCAGTACCAGACCAACTACTCCTCCAATCAATGAAAGTACAATGGCTTCAAAAATAAATTGAAGCAAAATAAAGTACCGTTTAGCTCCCAGCGATTTTTGAATGCCGATAATTTTTGTACGTTCTTTTACCGAAACAAACATGATATTGGCAATCCCAAAGCCACCCACCAAAATGGAAAATCCGCCGATAATTGCACCGGCAAGGTTGATCACTCCAAAAAGCTGGTCAAACTGGTTAGAAATCAGGTTTACTTCATTTAGTGCAAAATCATTTTCTTCCATTGGTTTTAATCGATGGATGTTTCGCATAATTCCTTCCAGCTCGGCGATAAACTCATCCTGGTCAGCATTTTGTTTTGCTTTTACGCAAATGGTTTGCCCGCGGTCGCGATTTCGGACGTCGACCATATAAAACGATTTTGTGGCCGAGATATGGATATAGTTGTCCATGCTTGTCCCAAACATGTCTTGCCCCATTTTCTTGTAAACGCCAATTATTCTGAATTTGTATCCCTGGATTTTTATTGTTGTCCCCACCGGGTTCGTTCCGCTGAACAATTTATTGGCTATTTCTGCGCCAATTACGGTTACAGGTGCTCCTGAGTTCATTTCAGCTTCGGTAAAATATCGTCCCTGGCTAAGTTCCAGGTTCCATACATCATACAGCGGATAAGATGTGGCCAGGATAGTTGCATTTTCGAGTTTGTCGGAACCGGATTGAACAGTTCTGGAGAATCCGAAAAAGAAAGAGGCGTTGTCGATGGTATTTCCTCTTCTGACCAATTCTTCGGTTTCTTCTGGAGTTGGTGAGGGCCGATTTAAATATCTCCACCATGGATACTCTGTTTCTCCTTCCGGTGGTGTCCAGGGCCATTTTTGAACATAAACCATGTCACTTCCCAGTGAATTCAAACTCTCTTTGATAAACCGTTCGAGTGAATCGATTACTGTAAAAACCGAAATAATGGCAAAAATTCCGATAGTAATTCCCAAAAGCGAAAGCAAAGTTCGCAATTTGTTTGCCCTTAGCGAACCAAACGCAAAACTAAAACTTTCAAATATGAGTCTTAAAAGTAACATTCAGGAAATGGATTTCGGTTTTAAAAATACAACTTGTATAAACGATAAAAATTAAAATTTCTTAAAAAAGTAATTTTCCTTATTAGTGTATTTTTTTTGTAATGATTACAGTTTATATTTAAGATTGAAAGCAAACTTAAAAAAATCCCAAAGAAAATTTTTTTATCCTTTTGTTTTTTAACAATATCTGCATTGATTTTTTTATCTTTGCAATCGAATTCGAAAAATGGAATAAATGGCTGATAATAAAAAAATTAAGACTGCTCTTGTCTCAGTCTTTCACAAAGAAAATCTGGATGTAATTATTAAAAAGTTAAATGAATTAGGTGTTAAAATTTTAAGTACCGGGGGAACAAAAAGTTTTATCGAGTCGCTTGGAGTACCCGTAACATCAGTTGAAAGTCTTACAGGTTATCCTTCAATTTTAGGAGGTCGTGTAAAAACACTTCACCCAAAAGTTTTTGGTGGAATTTTGTCGCGACGTGATAATCAGGGAGATGTAAGTCAGTTGACAGAATATGAGATCCCTGAAATTGATTTGGTGGTTGTTGATTTGTATCCCTTTGAAGATACCGTTGCTTCAGGAGCAGAGGAGCAGGACATAATTGAAAAAATTGATATTGGTGGAATTTCCCTGATTCGGGCCGCTGCGAAAAATTTTAAAGATGTTGTGATTGTTCCGTCACAAAAAGAATATCAGCCATTGCTTGATCTTTTGAATGAAAAAGGTGGTGAGTTTTCGCTTGCCGACAGAAAATGGTTTGCCGGAAAAGCATTTGGTGTTTCATCGCATTACGACGCTGCAATTTTTGGTTATTTCAATAATGACGAAGATGAAGCAACTAAAAGAATCAGCCTCAACAACGGACATGTTTTACGTTATGGCGAGAATCCACATCAAAAAGCAACCTTTTTTAAATTTGATAATTCTCCTGAAAAAGACACTTTGGCCAATGCCGATGTTTTGCAGGGGAAAGCGCTTTCATATAACAATATGCTTGATGCCGATGCCGCATGGAAATCGGCAAGCGATGCCTACCATTCAGTAAAACACATCGAAAAGAAAGTTGCTGCTTCAGTAATAAAACACCTAAATCCTTGTGGGTTGGCAGTGACCGATAATACTTTAAAATCTTTGGAACTGGCCTGGGCGGGTGATCCGATTAGTGCATACGGAAGTATTATTTGTTTTACCGACACAGTGACAAAAGAAGTGGCTGAGTGGTTTGGGAAAAAGTTTGTTGAAATTGTTATCGCTCCCGAATTTAGTGAAGGTGCGCTTGAGGTTTTCAGCAAAAAGAAAAACCTGCGTTTGTTGGTAACGCCGGTAAAAAAAGAAATTACAGGAGAAAAATTATATCGTTCGATAAGTGGCGGAATGCTGGTTCAGGATGAAGATGAAGGGCTGGATACGGAGTTCAAAAATGTAACCAATCGTCCGTTTGAACCCGGAAAATTAAACCTGGCTAAATTTGGTGTTACAGCATGTAAACATTTGAAGAGTAATTCAATTGCCGTTGTCACGGAAAATGAAGATGGTTCGTTTTGGCTGACCGGTGCAGGGATGGGACAACCTAACCGTCTGGATAGTTTACGTCATCTGACTATGCCTCGTTTTAAAATGAAGGAAGGACTTGATATCGAAAGTTCGGTTTTAATTTCGGATGCATTTTTCCCGTTCCGCGACAGTATTGAAGCGGCTAACGAATACGGAGTAAAATACATTATCGAACCCGGAGGCAGTATTCGCGATGATGAAGTGATTGAAGCATGCAACGAATTTGGAATCGCCATGGCATTTACCGGACGCAGACATTTCAAACATTAACAATAAACTGGATAATATTTAGTTTAAATAAGTATTTAAATTAATATGGGATTATTTTCTTTTTTGACACAGGAGATTGCGATTGACCTGGGAACAGCTAACACCATTATCATTCATAACGATAAAATTGTGGTAGATGAACCTTCGATTGTTGCCATTGATTTGAAAACAGAAAAAATGGTAGCAATTGGTGAAAAAGCCAGGCAAATGCAGGGGAAGACACATGCGAACCTGAAAACAATCAGGCCGCTAAGAGATGGTGTGATTGCAGATTTTAACGCTGCAGAGCAGATGATACGGGGTATGATTAAGATGATTAATCCCAAGTCGAGAATGTTTTCACCGGCATTAAAAATGGTTATTTGTATTCCTTCAGGAAGTACAGAGGTAGAGATTCGGGCTGTACGCGATTCTTCTGAACACGCTGGTGGAAGAGAAGTATATATGATTTATGAGCCGCTGGCAGCAGCGATTGGTATTGGACTTGATGTGGAAGCACCGGAAGGAAATATGGTGGTTGACATTGGTGGCGGAACAACCGAAATTGCTGTAATCTCTTTGGGAGGAATTGTTACCAATAAATCAATCCGTATTGCCGGCGATGATTTAACAGCTGATATTATGGAGTATATGAGGCATCAGCACAATATCAAAATAGGTGAACGTACAGCAGAGGAAATTAAAATACATGTTGGTTCGGCGCTGTCACAGTTGAAAGATCCGCCGCCGGATTATGTAGTACAAGGACCTAACCAAATGACCGCACTGCCGATTGAAGTTCCCGTTTCATATCAGGAGATTGCACATTGTTTGGAAAAGTCAATTTCAAAAATTGAAACAGCAGTGTTAAGCGCGATGGAGCAAACCCCGCCTGAATTGTATGCTGATATTGTAACCAAAGGAATTTGGCTGGCAGGAGGTGGAGCCTTGCTTAAAGGTTTGGATAAACGTCTTTCAGACAAAATAGGAATTCCCTTCCACATTGCAGAAGATCCATTGAGAGCGGTTGTACGAGGAACTGGAATAGCATTAAAGAATGTAGATAAATTCTCTTTCCTGATCAGATAACGGTCAGGATTTTTTTTAATTTCAAATGAGGAGTCTTTTCAGGTATTTATTTCGGAATTATGGTTTTTTCCTTTTTATCATATTGGAAATAGTCGCCTTATTTTTAGTGTTTAATTACAACAATTATCAAAAAGTAAAATACCTGAATTCATCCAATGTGGTTGCTGGTTCTGTTTACAATTCATTTAATTCAGTAGTTAGTTATTTTGCACTGGCAAGGGTTAACGCAGAGCTGGCAGCGGAAAATGCAAAATTAAGGTCACGCTTTCAGACCGACGAAAGTGAACCGATGATTTTTGAGAATAAAGCACCTGCCTTTGTCCCATCCGATTCAACACTTTTTCAGTTCATTTCTGCAAAAGTTATCAATAATTCGGTGAATAAACCTTTTAACTATATTACGCTAAACAAAGGAAGAAGTGACGGGGTAAAACCCGATCAGGGAATTATATCTGCAAGTGGAATTGTAGGGGTTGTTACCAATGTGCTGGAATCATATTCCATGGGTTTGTCGGTTTTAAATCAGCGTTGGAGTGTTTCCTCGAAACTTAAAAAGAATGGTTCTTTGGGCTCATTGTTGTGGGATGGAGAAGATTACAGGTTTGCGGAGCTTATGGAGATTCCTTTTCATGTTGAGCTTCAATTAGGCGATACCATTGTTACCAGTGGCTATTCATCTATTTTTCCTGAAGGAGTAATAATTGGTACTGTTAACGCATTTGATAAACCTGCGGGAGAAAATTATTATAATATAACAGTAAAATTAACAACCAATTTTAAGGCACTTTCATATGTTGAAGTGGTGGAGAATTTACATGTAGATGAAATAAAGGAACTTGAAAAATTAATTCAGGAAAATGAGAGGGGGAATTAGATATATCGTCATGTTCATAAGCTTGGTATTGGTTCAGGTGTTGGTACTAAATCAGATTCAGGTGAGTGGATATTTAAATCCTTACATTTATGTTTTATTTATAATGTTACTGCCTTTAAGTTTACCCTTGTATATTGTATTGCCGCTTGCTTTTTTAACCGGGCTTACTGTTGATGTTTTTTCAAATACTCTAGGAATACATGCTGCAGCTACTACTTTTATAGCATACATACGACCATTAGTAAGCCGCTCAATATCGACTCATGAAGAGGATCGGAGTGATTATCCGGGAATGAAATACAACGGATTCCGCTGGTTTTTATACTACACTATCATTATGGTATTTTTTCATCATGCTATTTTATTTTTTCTCGAGATTTTCACATTTGCTGATTTTGTCCAAACTTTTTATCGTATTGTTTTAAGTTCTCTTTTTTCAATTTTTATTATAGTTTTAAGTCAGTTTATTGTTTTCAGAGACTAATTTTGTAGTGTGAATAATTTTTCGAAGAGAAGCTATATCATAATTGCCATATTTGCTGTTGTTGGCCTTGTTTATATTATTCGTTTGTTCAGCTTGCAGGTTGTTGATTCTACCTACAAGCAGTTTGCAACAAATAATATACTGCGCGAGATTGTTCAATATCCGGCACGTGGACTAATTTATGACCGAAACGGTAAGTTGCTGGTTATAAACAAGGCGGCTTACGACTTGTTGATTACACCACGGGAAGTAAAGACTTTCGATACGCTTCAGCTGTGTAATCTTCTTGAAATAACCAGGGAAGAACTTGAAATAAAAATTCAGGAAGCGAAAGACTATTCGCGGTATAAACCTTCCATTCTTGTAAAACAGATTCCTCCTGAAAGCTACGCAAATCTGCAGGAACAGTTGTATAAGTTCAGGGGCTTTCACACCCAATCGAGAACTTTAAGAGAATACGAAACCACCGCTGCATCACATGTTTTGGGGTATGTTGGTGAAGTTACCGCCAGCGATATTAAAAACAGTACTTATTATAACATGGGCGACTATATTGGCGTAAGTGGCATTGAAAAAACGTATGAAGAAGCCCTGCGAGGAACCAAAGGAGTACAAAAAAAACTGGTTGATGTACATAATCGTATTCAGGGGAGTTTTCTGGACGGACAGGAAGATGTTCCTGCTCAAATTGGCAAAAATGTAACTTCTTCTATTGATCTGGATTTGCAATTGTATGCCGAGAAATTATTTCAGAATAAAATTGGAAGTGTGGTTGCCATCGAGCCGTCAACCGGAGAAATACTTGCTATGGTAAGCGCCCCTACTTATGACCCCGGTTTATTAGTTGGTAGGGTTAGGGGAAGTAATTATGCAAAGTTGGTTGCCGACACCCTAAAGCCATTGTTTAACAGGGCGCTGCTTGCTGAATATCCTCCAGGGTCCACATTTAAAATATTAAATGTTCTTATAGGCTTACAGGAACAGGCGATAAATCTTTATACCCGTTTTTCCTGTGCCGGACCTGCTTCTACGCCAATCCGTTGTACACATAACCATGTAACACCTTTAGGACCTATTCAGGCAATTAAAGAGTCTTGTAATCCCTTTTTATGGAATACATTCCGTGCTATAATAAACAAAGGGAAAACCTCTGCTGACGGTTTTAATATGTGGAGAGAATATGTGCAAAGTTTTGGGCTGGGCAAAAAATTGGGTTCCGATTTACAATACGAAAATAAAGGAAATGTTCCTACGGAAGAGTATTATAACCGGTTTTACGGAGCCGGCCACTGGAATGCAATGACTGTCCGTTCGCTGGCTATCGGACAGGGAGAACTTGGCATCACTCCTTTACAATTGGCAAACTACTGCGCTGTAATTGCCAATAGGGGCTACTATCATATCCCGCATGTTGTAAAGGAAGTTGAGGGAGAAGAATTAAAAGCAGATTTTCTTGAAAAAGTAAATACCAATATTTCCGAGGAGTTTTTTGAGCCGGTAATTGAGGGGATGCAGAGAGTGGTAGAAACAACCAATGCTTCTGTTTTTATGAAGATTCCCGACGTTGTGATGTGCGGAAAGACCGGTACTGTTCAGAATCCACATGGAGAAGATCACTCTGCTTTTATGGCGTTTGCGCCAAAAGATAATCCCAAAATTGCTATTTCTGTTTATGTTGAAAATAGCGGCTACGGCTCAATGTTTGCGGCTCCGATTGCAAGTTTACTTGTTGAAAAATATTTAAAAGGAGAAGTGGAAGAAAGCCGGAAATGGGTTGAAGAACGAATGCTTAATATTGATTTGATACATCCGAAACAGGAAAACTGATATGGCAAAAAGAAACAATGTGTGGGCAAATATCGACTGGGTGACTGTTTTGTTGTTCCTTTTACTCATATTTTTGGGCTGGATTAATATTTATGCTGCTATTTATAATCCTGAAAACCAGAGTATATTTGATGTTTCTGAACGTTATGGGAAACAGTTAATTTGGATTGGAGCGGCACTTGCACTTGGCTTTCTAATTTTGCTTATTGAAACTAATTTTTATGTGTTCTTTTCCTATATTATTTATGGATTTTTTATTTTGTTGCTCATTCTTGTGCTGTTTATGGGGAAGGAAATTAATGGCGCCAGATCATGGTTTGACATTGGTGGAGTGAGACTACAGCCCTCTGAATTTGGAAAGTTTGCAACTGCTTTGGCTCTTGCAAAGTACATGAGTTCTTTTGGGTTTAAATTGCAGCGGTTTAAGTCGATTGTGGTAATTGCTTTGCTTATTTTAGCCCCTGCTTTTTTTATTTTGCTTCAAAACGATACCGGATCTGCTTTGGTTTATTTCTCTTTTGTTCTGGTACTTTTCAGAGAAGGTTTGTCAGGGGTGATTTTATTTTTTGGCTCGTTGATAGCCCTGCTTTTTGTTCTGGCATTGGTGCTTTCAAACTTAATTCTCAACGCTGTATTGATTGGCGCAGTTTTGAGCATATTTTTGATTATGAACACGCGGTTGAAACAGTTTGGTATAATCCTGATAATATTTTCTTTAAGTATAGGAATATTTTTTGGTTTAAATGAAATTGTCTCAACCGAATACCAGCCTGCCGATTTTTTATTTTCAGGTGGATTATTGGGGGCATTAATTACACTGATATACAGCATCCGTAAACAGATAAGCAATTATATAATCGTAACGGTAATATTTATAGGAGCCTTGCTTTTTAGTGTGTCGGTTGACTATGGGTTTACAAATCTGCTGGAACCTCACCAGCAGGTGCGGATAAATGAGCTTTTGGGGATAGAATCAAATCCACAGGGAGCAGGTTATCATGTAAACCAGAGCAAAATTGCCATTGGTTCCGGTGGATTCTGGGGGAAAGGATTTTTAAATGGCACGCAAACAAAATTCGATTTTGTTCCTGAACAGAGCACTGACTTTATTTTTTGTACCGTCGGCGAGGAATGGGGTTTTGTAGGGACCTTTGTACTGATAATACTTTTTTTAACCCTGTTCATCCGGCTTGTGCTTTTAGCTGAACGACAACGGTCCGGGTTTTCGCGAATTTATGGTTATTCAGTGGCCGTTATTCTTTTTTTTCATTTCATGGTAAATATTGGTATGACAATCGGGATAATGCCTGTAATTGGTATTCCATTACCATTTTTTAGCTACGGAGGCTCGTCACTTTGGTCGTTTACCATCCTTTTGTTTATTTTTATCCGGTTGGATGCAAGTCGCCTGGATCATTTGTCTAATTAAGCTGAGGTTTCGGAATCTGCTCATTTTATAAAACACCGATTTTTTGTATATTTGGGCGACTTAAAAGAAAAATCAAAAAAAATATTGCTCTTGTTCATGTCTTCTGTGGAGGCATATACGGCTTACTGACTTAAAATAGTTCTTTAAAATAGTTTATAAATGAAATTTAAATCGTATTCTTTACATAATTTCCGGGAAATACCCCAAATAGAAAATTTATCGGAGGAACAGAAGTTTGATATTGAAGTGGTGGGGACAGTTCTTCCTTTTCGGACAAATAATTACGTAGTTAATAAATTAATAGATTGGAATAACTTTGAAAAAGACCCGTTTTTTATTTTAAATTTTCCGCAGAAAGAAATGCTTGATGATGATAGTTTTAATCGGGTTGCAACACTTTTAAGAAACAATACACCCAAGCCGTTTTTACAAAAGGAAGTAAATAAAATCAGGCTAAAATTAAATCCAAATCCCGCAGGGCAGGAGAGCAATGTTCCGATATTTGAAGGAAAAAGACTTAACGGAATTCAACACAAATACAGGGAGATAATGTTGTTTTTTCCGTCGCAGGGACAAACTTGCCACGCTTACTGTACATTTTGTTTTAGATGGCCGCAGTTCGCATTAAACGAATTTAAATTTGCGATGAAAGAAGCTGACGCAATGATTCGGTACCTTAAAGCAAATCCCGAAATAACAGATGTTCTTTTTACCGGCGGCGATCCGGCCGTAATGAAAACCCGGTTTTTTAAACAATATTTTAATGCACTTCTGGAAGCTGATATTCCTCATGTAAGAAATATCAGGATTGGCACAAAATCTCTTGCCTACTGGCCATACCGTTATACAACCGATGAGGATGCAGACGACTTGCTGCATTTGTTTGAAAAAGTGAAAAAGAAAGGAATCAATGTCGCACTGATGGCCCATTTTAATCATCCGGGTGAATTAAAAACCAGAGAGGTAAAAAAAGCCGTAAAAAGGTTGATTGGTGCAGGAGTACAGATTCGCTCCCAATCGCCACTTCTCCGAAATATTAACGACAATGCAGAAATTTGGGCCGAAAACTGGAAGGAACAGGTAAAGTTGGGAATAATTCCTTACTACATGTTTGTTGCCCGCGATACCGGTTCACAGGATTATTTTGCTGTAACACTGAATCGTTCGTGGCAAATTTTTAGGAATGCGTATAACCAGGTGAGTGGAATTCACCGTACAGTGAAGGGACCGAGTATGTCGTGTAATCCGGGTAAAGTTCAAATTGTAGGAGTCTCTGAAATCAACAATCAAAAAGTGTTTGTTTTAAACTTTCTTCAGGGACGAGATCCAAGCTGGGTAGGGAAACCATTCTTTGCTAAATTCGATCCCCATGCCATTTGGTTTGATGAACTGGAACCAATTATCGGAGAATCAAAATTCTTTTTTGAAGATTTGTATTACGAAATGCATGCATAGTATTCAAAGCCCGGCAATCCAGTCGGATTTTTTTATTTTTATCTGGTGAGTTTCTGTAACAAATTCAAACATTTCATCCATAAAAGAGGTAAAATTGTTTTCAAAAAAGATAAAATTCTCCCTCAGAATTTCGATGGCTTTTTCAGATTTTGCCGGCAATGAAGTATGGCTGCTCATAATTTCAAGCGTTTTTTGAATTCCTTCGATAGTTGCATACGATTCCAGTCTTTTGTGTTGAATTAGAAAAGGTAGAAAACCCTGCACCCGTTTAGGTAGATAAAAAAAATGCGAAAGTAAAATTGCATGTATTTTTTTTGTAAAGTCCCTCAAAATTAGCTGTGAATAGGATGGCCAGTTTCGGGCCAGAAAGTGGTCATAAAAAAGATCGATAACAACACCGGCATGTAATCCGTATTCAGCGAGCAAAAGTTGTTTTGCTTCTCTGAATTTAGGATTTGTATCTGTGAAGGAGTCAATTTGACGATGTAAGAGAATACCTTTTTGAACGGGCCCCGGATAATTTATATATTTTTTGCCCTTTACATAGTCTCCTATAAAATTTCCAACAATGACATCTTCTTCTTTGCCGGAGAGATATAAATGTGCCAGATAGTTCATAATCAAGAATTAAACGGCTGGTGTCCGTTTTTGTTTTGTATTTCTCTTAATTCTTTTGTAAATGATTTTAATTTTATTAAACATCTTTATGATTTGAAATTTGAATCGTTTTTCAATTATAACTATTTTTGCGCTCTGAAAATTTATTGATGGGAAAAAAGATAGTTGCATTTGGTGAAATAGTTTGGGATTTGTTACCCAACGGCAAAGTTTTGGGAGGGACACCATCGAATATGGTTTTCAGAAGCAATTCTTTTGGCGAAGAAGGATATTTACTTTCAAGGGTTGGCGACGACAAACTGGGGCACGCGGTCTTAAACAAGTTAAAGGAATTGGGAATATCGGATGAAAATGTTCAGATGGATTCTGCATTCCCCACCGGAACAGTAAACATTACATTTGACGAAAAAGGCGACCCCAGGTACAATGTAACACTCGATGTTGCTTTCGATCATATCGAGTTTTCTGCTGAAGCACTGAAACTGGCGCGAAATGCCGACTGCTTGTTTTATGGATTACTTCCGCAACGTTTTGGCCTTTCAAAAAATACAATTCGTGAATTAATAAAAGAGTCGCCTGATTCACTTAAATTTTTTGATTTAAAACTTTTTGAACATTTTTTTGATCTGACGGTAGTTGATTTTCTTCTTCGGAATTCAAATATTGTACGGATAAAAGAAAAGGAAATTGGTTTTCTGGCAGAGAAACTTGACTTGAAACCAGATAGTCTGGAAGATTTTGGGGCTCTTCTTTTAGCAAAATATAAAAAGCTGGACCTTGTTCTGGTAACCCGGGGAGAAGGTGGAATCTTTGCTTACAGTAAAAGGCAGGGAGCATTCAGGATTTCGGGTTACAATATAAAAATGAGAGACAACATTGGTTCCGGCATGGCATTCTCAGCCGGATTTTTACATTATTATCTAAACGGAAAATCAATTGAAGAGGCACTGGAGTTTGGAAATGCTGCCGGCGCTCTAAATACTTCAAAACGTGGTGCTACAGCCATTTTTAATAAAAAGGATGTGTTGCAGTTTATGGAGAAGAATTCTAAAAGAGAACCAGGTTTATAATAGATTTTTTCCACTTAAACAATACTTTTAAACATCTGATTTTTAGAAACCTGTAACTTCCTTTTTATGTTTAAATGAGAAGGAGGGATGTCATTTTTATTTCCCCTCCCAAATAACAGAAGTGACATGAAAGCAACAGCAAAACAAATTATGGGCGAACTTTTAAACAGATTGTGGGAGAAATATCTGGAAAGAGTATCGTATGCAAAAATATATGCAGAACTGGTGAGTAAAAAAGGAGGTAAGGTTGTTAATGATCACATCGCCTTTCGAACATTCAATACACACACCGGGGAACAACCGGAAGGCATCAGGGCAATAAAACACATTATTGAAACGCTGGAATACAAACCGGTTGAAAAATATGTCTTTAAGAAAAAAAAACTAACGGCCACTCATTTTGAGCATGCAGATGAGTTATTTCCCAAAATTTTTGTTAGCCAGTTAGAAGTGGAACAGCTTCCGAAGTGGGCGCAGAACACAATCAATCAGACAGTAAAGGATACACCCTATTTGCTTTCCGATGAGGCGATTGAATTGCTTGGAATTCTCAGGACTGAGAAAACATTGACACATGAAGCATCGAAGTTTTTAATTGACGATCTGGTTAATTATTTTCGTCGTCCGTGGTCAATACCTTTCAAAGACGATGTATTAAAAATTAACGATGTTTCGCAATATGCCGCATGGACATTATTGCACGGGAATTCGGTGAATCATTTTACTGCTTATATTAATTTCCAGGAGGTAGAAGAATGGACCGATCTGGAGACTACCTGCAAAGGATTAAAAGATGCGGGTATCCCCATGAAGGATACTATTGAGGGGCAAAAAGGAAGTAAACTGCAGCAATCGGCAACACAAGCTGTAAAAGAGGAGGTTGAAGTAAGGACCGCCAGCGGTGTTGAGTTGATTGACTGGACCTATGCCTACTACGAACTTGCCCAGCGGGACTTTATTGAAGAGAATGGCAAAATAAAACTTTTCTCGGGTTTTTTGGGGGAACAGGCAACACATTTGTTTGATATGACCAAAACCCGCGATAATTAATATTTTTTGGGTACATATGTCATCTCATCCAGCGGCGGGCGAACATATCCTTTTGTTTCTTTTCTTGGTGGGAGCTCAAAAGAATCCGGCGTTAAATCTTCATACGGAATCATTGACAACAGATGATGAATGCAATTTAAACGGGCTCGTTTTTTATTGTCAGCATCAACCATATACCACGGGCTGATTTTTGTGTCGGTATACGCAAACATCTCATCCTTAGCCTTTGAATATTCTTCATACATTTCCCGTGATTTCAAATCCATCGGACTGAGTTTCCAGCGTTTGGTCGGGTCTTTTATTCTTGAAAGAAAACGTTTTTCCTGCTCTTCCTCGCTCACCGAAAACCAATATTTTATCAAAATAATTCCCGAACGGATAAGCATTCTTTCAAAATTCGGGCAGGCACGTAAAAAATCCCAATATTCATCGTTGGTACAAAATCCCATTACTTTTTCAACTCCGGCCCGGTTGTACCAGCTTCGGTCAAACAAAACCATTTCTCCGGCAGCCGGTAAATGAGCAACATACCGCTGAAAGTACCACTGCGTTTTTTCTTTTTCAGTAGGCGTTCCCAGTGCAACAACTCTGCAAATTCTGGGGTTCAACGATTGAATGATCCTTTTTATGGTTCCGCCTTTTCCTGCAGCGTCGCGTCCTTCAAAAATAACTACAACCTTTAGCCCCTTGTGTTTTATCCACTCCTGGAGTTTTACCAGTTCAATCTGCATTTTATTTAACTCCTGTTCATAGATTCTTTTGGAAATTTTCTTGTTTGTGGTTTGTGTTTCAGAATTTTCCATAACGACAGATTTTGATGGAACGGTGAATGATTTTTTTAAAAGTAGTAAAAAATCATTTAAATCTTATTGCATTCATTTTTTAAACCAGAATATAGGCCCCGAATTGCGCTTCATTTGTTGCCTCGGTTAAAGCAAAAAAACCAGATTTGATTTTTTTTGATTTTATTTTTAAAGGATGTTTTTCTTCCATCTCAGTTTTGAATGAATAAAAACTTTTTCCCGGTTGGTAGTAAGTTCTGAAAATTCCCTTCTCTCCGGGGTAAATCAGTTTTTCAAGGTAAAGCGAAAGAAACCCCATATTTTGGCGCACATTAATTTCAAGACAAGGGTTTATTTTTAGTTGCTCCTTTTTATCTCTGAATAGTAACGTGTCGACACCAAAATTACCTTCGTAAAGTTGGCTTAGTTTACTGTTCTCAAGAATATTAATAAGCGGTTCAATAATAATTTCGGGAATTTCTGTTATAAAATTTTTGATTTCTTTTGAATAAGTATCGGGTAATCCGTTCAGAAGGTTACCCTGATATTGTCCCTTTTGATCTGTCCGGAAATTACTGATCCCCAGAAAAGAAACTTTCCCTTTTTTTACCTCAAACTGCAGCGCCATGTCAGCAACTTTGTCAAGGTAAGGTTCAACCAGTGTAAAGCCCTGATCGTTTACTATACCCAATAGTTTTTCCCAAACTTTTTCGTGAACAGGTGTTTTCGTGATGGGTTGTAAGCCACGGCCGGAACTGCTCCAAGGAGCTTTCACCATCAATCTGCCCCATCGTGAAATTAGTCTTTCAATTTCTTCCCTGCTTGTACAAATTTCAGGGAAAAGCTCTTCCTCAATAAATAAATCGGATTTAACTGTAGAAACCAATTGTTTTAAAATATGCAGTGCAAATCCTTTTGAATACAGTTTTCGGTGTTCCGGGTGCCAGTTTGAAACGGGAGATTGATTGAATTCTTCCGAACAGAAGGCTTTTAGCGGAGATAATAATTTGTGCGCAGCCGGACTCCATCCCCAGGGACTAAGCTTGTTAAAGGTTTCTTTTTTTGATTTGTCTGAATTTAGAATTTTTTTTCTCAAAACAAATTGAGGAAGTAAAATATCAACTTTACCCAACTGTTCAATAAATTCTTCTGATGGGAGCTTGTCAACTAAAATTAAATCCTTTGATTGGGCATAAAACATTGGCAGAGTTGCCAAATCTGATTCCATCTTTTGTAAAATCCGGTTGGGGTGCCACGATGCATTTCCGTTTGCCACTGCATATTCGCATGTTGGATTAAAAAGATATACATCAGGATGTTTCATTTCAATTGCCGGTTGTGTCAGTGACTATTTTCGGGTTTTTAAAACGCCTGCCTGGGCAAGAGTCATTATCAGCACACCAAAAACTGTAATTAATCCACCAGTCAACTGATGAGACAGCGGAATGGTTTTAAAAAATAAATAAGCGCCAATTAACACAAAAATGCCTTTTAAGCTTTGAACCACCGACGAGCGCGAAGCGTCAATAAAATGAAATGAATAATAAACAGTTAACACAGCCAGAAAGGGACCAAGAACTGCGCCGATAGCAATATTTTTTAGTGCTGAAACGGGAATGGCAAATGATTGTCGGGTTACAACAAATACTACAATTGAAAACGTAAGAAGCCAAACCGTTCTGTTCAGATTAATAAATTCGGGGCTTAGCTTTTTTACATGAACCTTAACAACGAGACTGGCCGTGGCTGCCAGTAAGGCATTCACAAAAACAATTCCTGTTCCGGCTATAAAAAAAGTTTTTAGCGTTGTTCCTCCCGTGTAACTGATAACAAAAGCTCCGCTTAGCGCTAAAACAGCACCGATAATTTCAATCCATCCAAATTTTTCTTTAAGTAGAAAAATGCCGCCGAGTGTTAGAAAAACCGGATACATATTTCCGAGGAAGGATGTAACTGCAGGATCAGGGATAATATTGATGGAAACAAAAAAAGTTGTGGTGGTGAGGATTTCAAGAATTCCAAGGATAACCAGAACCCGGATTTGTTTTTTACTGAGGGTTCTGATTTGCGAAAGCTTTTTATTTTTTGCTGCCATCAAAAAATTTAAAAAAGTTCCGATGGCAAACCAGTAGATTCCGAATTGTGCCAAATGTACCTCGTTTAAAGCAGCTTTACTAAAAATGTAAACATTGGAAAAGGCAAGTGTGGCAACCAGTGCAAAAAAATAGCCCATTAAAGTTTCCGATTTCATAAATATCTTTCAAAAGAAATTCGAAGCAAATGTACAAAAATGGAATAGAATTGGGTTGATTTAATTTCGCTTGTTCTTAATGGTAGATTAAGATTGAATGAGGAACGATCGACAATCTTTTTAAACAATTATCTTTGTAGTTAACAAGTATAAATTTGCTGAAATTATTTAAAAACAAGAATTTAAGATATGTTGCCAAAAATTAATCCGACTACTACTGAAGCCTGGAAAAAACTTGAAGACTATTTTGCCGGCTTCAAATCAACTCAAATTAAAGAGCTTTTTGCAGACGATATTGAACGTTTCCAAAAATATTCGCTAAAATTTGAGGATATTCTGGTTGATGTTTCCAAAAACCGCGTGGATGAAACCGTTCGTTCCCTTTTGGTGGAATTGGCTACCGAATGTGGATTGAAAGAAGCAATTGGAGGTATGTTTTCAGGCGAAAAAATAAATGCGACTGAAAATCGCGCAGTTTTGCACGTTGCCCTTCGAAACAGAAGCAATTCACCGATTATAGTTGACGGTAAAGATGTTATGCCCGAGGTAAATGTTGTTTTGGAGCAAATGAAAGTTTTTTCGGAAGAAATAATTTCCGGAAAATGGAAAGGTTACACAGGAAAATCGATTACTGATGTTGTAAATATCGGGATTGGTGGTTCTGATCTTGGTCCCTTGATGGTTACAGAGGCTTTGAAACCCTATAAAAATCATTTGAATTTGCATTTTGTTTCCAACGTTGACGGAACGCACATTGCGGAAACATTGAAGAAAGTTGATCCGGAGACTACGTTATTTATTGTGGCTTCAAAAACATTTACTACGCAGGAAACCATGACCAATGCAAACTCTGCAAAAAATTGGTTCCTCGATTCAGCCAGAGAAATAACCCAGGTTGCCAAACATTTTGTTGCCGTTTCTACCAATGCGGAAGAAGTTGCCAAATTTGGAATTGACACAAAAAATATGTTCCGTTTCTGGAATTGGGTAGGTGGCCGTTATTCGCTGTGGTCAGCTATTGGTCTTTCCATTGTTTTGGGAATTGGTTATGAAAATTACATTGAGCTTTTGGAAGGTGCTCATGCTATGGATAATCATTTTAAAGAAGCTGCTTTTGATAAGAATGTTCCCGTAATTCTGGCACTGATTGGGATTTGGTACAATAATTTTTATGGAGCGGAAAGTGAAGCTATTCTTCCCTACGACCAGTATATGAACCGTTTTGCCGCTTATTTCCAACAGGGGAATATGGAAAGTAACGGAAAATATGTTGACCGCGAAGGAAAACAGGTAAGCTACCAAACCGGCCCGATTATTTGGGGTGAGCCCGGAACAAACGGACAACACGCTTTTTATCAGCTCATTCATCAGGGAACGAAGTTGATTCCCTGTGATTTTATAGCTGCAGCAATCAATCACAATCAGGTTAGCGATCATCATCCAAAATTATTGGCCAATTTCTTTGCACAGACTGAAGCTATGATGGTTGGGAAGACTGAAAAACAGGTAATTGAGGAGTTAGTTGCTGCAGGCAAATCGGAAGCTGAAATTGCAGCTTTATTGCCGTTTAAGGTTTTCCTCGGAAACATTCCAACCAATTCATTCCTGGTTAAAAAATTAACACCAAGAACATTGGGGTCCTTAATTGCGATGTACGAACATAAGATATTTGTACAAGGAGTTATCTGGAATATATACAGTTTCGATCAGTGGGGTGTTGAACTTGGTAAACAGCTCGCAAATCGTATTTTACCGGAATTGCTGAGTGACGACCCGGTTATCGGACACGATTCGTCAACGAACGGATTAATAAATGCATATAAAGAAATGAGATAAGATTATGTAAGTTTTTTTAGGAAAAGGGTGGTGATTTTGAAATTGTCGCCCTTTTTTTATTCTGTTTCTGTTACTGATTTTAGAATCTCAATTATTTTTTCATTTTTTATTATCTGTAAACCCAGTCTGTCAAAGCAAACTCCCTTTATAATCTTGTAATCGTAAACAGGAGTTTCATTCTCAAGTTTTGAATTAAAAAAGCGGTATAAGATCGTATCAAGATGTTCTATTTCATTGGCAATTTCAGAGATGTGGGTGGAAATACAAAAGAACGACTTTTGAATTTTTGCAAACGAGAGTATTATTAAAAGAGACGCATCAAACGCATCTTTTACGTTTGTTCCTCTGAATAGTTCATCAAAAATTACAAACACCTTCTTTTTATCTTTAATTACTTGTGCAGTTTCTTTTACTCGTTTTACTTCGCTGTAAAAATGACTGTAGCCTTTTCCAATATTATCCGAAAGATTGATGGTTGTGATAATCCCGTTAAAAACTGTGGTTTTGTACGTTTTTGCAGGAACAGGAAAACCGAGATGTGAAAGATAGACTGACAAGCCGAGCGATTTTAGAAAAGTTGATTTTCCCGCCATATTAGGTCCTGTTAGAAAACAAAGATTGTTTTTGTCTTCAGTTTTAAAATCGTAAGGAACAGCGTTCTCCACCAGAGGGTGGTATAGACCGGAAATTAAAAGATGTGGTTTTTCTTCTTCCAAGTATTCGGGGAATGTAAAATTTTTATTTTTGGCTGTGTTCGCAACAGATATTAACACATCGAGTAGATACAAGGATTGAAGCATTTCCTGAATTTCATCTTTTAAATTTTTTCTAAATATGTTGTCAAGGCGGCCCAATTGCAGCGGTGTTATTTTTATTTTGTAACCAGAGTATTTTTTTATTTTCGGGTTTTTAGTCAGTGTCTCAATTTGGTTAAAAATTGATACAATTTGGAGTGGTAATGTTTCTGTCTCAACTTCAAATATTTTCTTTTGAAGATGAGTAAACAGGTACAATAAATTTTGAACACCCAGCATGATAATGTAATAGTGGTTGCTGGGCTTTATTTTATAAGATAAATTTTGAAGCAGGGCGTCAAGAAAATTATTCTTCAGAGGAGCAATATTTAACCGAAGATAATGCTCAATATATTCAAACTGGCTGTGATTTATTTTGAGTTCAAAGTTGGTGTCGTAACAAAAACGGATAGCATTAGCTCTTTCCTTTAGCTGGTTTAATTCGTTTAGCGGAGAACGCATCAGTTTATTTAAAACCTTTCTTCCTCCTGCAGTTTTACAGGAATTGTACAGTTCAAAAATGTAGCTTCTGCTTTTGTCCTTTCCGAATAACTCAAGGTCATTGATGGTTTGGCTATCAACTTCAAAACTCATATCGGTTGATTTTAATACGACGTATGGCGGATTATTTTTCTAAAAATAGAAATAAGAATTCACTTGTCTGTACAACAAGGCGTTAATAAAAGCAAAAAGATGATAAAAACAGCTGAGTTAACAGGTGATATAGGTTTTTTAGCTGAGCTGATGAGTTAATTTCTCCATCTCGCGTTTTGGAGAAGCGTTTTCGTAGAGAATTTTATACACCATGTCAGAAATGGGCATGTGTGCTTTGTATTTTCGGTTAATTTCATAAATAGAGCGTGAAGCATAGTAGCCCTCAGCAATCATGTTCATATCCAAAATCGCGTTTTTTATGGAGTAGCCTTTGCCAATCATGGTCCCGAAAGTTCTGTTTCGGCTGAATTGTGAATAAACAGTTACCATCAAATCGCCTAAATATGCCGAGTCTTTTATGTCGCGCGAAATAGGGTGAACAGCATCTACAAATCGTTTAATTTCCTGAATGGAGTTGGCAACCATCGCTGCCTGAAAATTGTCGCCGTAACGTAAGCCGTGAGCGATTCCCGCACCGATGGCAATTATATTTTTAATTACAGACGCGTATTCTGTTCCCCAGATATCATCGGAAACCGATGTGAAAATGTATTCACTTTGAATAAGTTGCGCAAAATTGCTTGCTTTTTCTTCATCTAAACTTGCAACCGTTAAATAGGATAATTTTTCCAATGCTACTTCTTCCGCATGACATGGCCCTGCGATAACACCCATTTTTTCCAGAGGTACATTAAAATATTTATTTAAATATTCCACCACAAGATAATTCTCCCTGGAAACAATTCCTTTAATTCCTGAAAGAATGTATTTTTCGCTTATATCGATCGGCGTACCGCTAAGAATTTGCGGTAAAAATGCAGAAGGAATGGCCAACACCAGAATGTCGGAAGCTTTAATAATTTCATTTATATTGCTAAAAAAGTGAATTCGGTCAGTTTCGAACTCTGCACTTTGAAGATATCTGGGATTATTTCCCTGTTTTTTGAACTGTTTAATGGTATCTTCTTTTCGGAAAAACCAATTGATTTCTTTAACATTTTCAAGCAACATTTTTGCTATCGCTGTAGCCCAACTTCCGCTTCCAATTACAGCAACTTTGTCTCGTTTTATATTCATTCTTTATGAGTTTCGGCGGGCAAAAGTAAAAAGTTTATCAGGAATCAGGCAATGATTTTTAAATAGGATATGTTTTTCATTTTTATAACGTTGATTGAAAAGCTGTCGGTAAATTGTTTTGAAGATGCTGTAAAATATTCCTTGAGTTTGCTTTTAAAGTTGTAAATTCAGGAGCAATTATTATTAACAGGATTTCTAATTAAACCTAATTTTATGCAAAAATATATTCTTTCGCTCGATGCAGGAACAACCAGCAGCCGGGCCATTTTATTTAATCATTCAGGCGAAATAGTTAATGTTGCCCAGCAAGAGTTTGAACAGATTTATCCACAGGCAGGATGGGTGGAACATAATCCTGAAACCATTTGGGAAACACAGCTGAAAGTAGCAAGGGAAGTTATTCAAAAACAGGGAATTTTAGCTTCTGAAATTGCAGGGATAGGAATCACAAATCAACGTGAGACTGCCATTGTTTGGAATAGGGAAACCGGTAAACCTGTTTACAATGCAATTGTGTGGCAAGACAGAAGAACTTCCGGAATATGCGACAATTTGAAGTCGAAAGGACTGGAACCGTTGATAGCCGGAAAAACAGGATTGGTAATTGATGCTTATTTTTCAGGGACAAAAATTAAATGGATTCTCGACAACGTGGAGGGTGCCCGTGACCTTGCAAAACAGGGGAAGCTTGCGTTTGGGACGGTGGACACCTGGCTTATCTGGAAATTGACTGGAGGAGATCTTCATGTAACCGATGTAACCAATGCCAGCCGAACTTTAATCTACAATATTCATGACTTAAAGTGGGATCAGGAATTGCTCGAAATTCTTGATATTCCAGCGGGAATTCTTCCTGAAGTAAAACCAAGTAGCGAGGTTTACGGAAATACATTTGGTGAGATTTTTGACAAAGAAATCCCAATTGCCGGGATTGCGGGCGACCAGCAGGCAGCTTTATTTGGCCAGATGTGTGTTGAAAAGGGAATGGTGAAAAATACTTACGGAACCGGGTGTTTTGTAGTAATGAATACGGGTGAAAAACCGATTGTATCAAAACATAAATTGTTAACGACCATTGGCTGGCAAATTGGCGATAAAGTTACTTATGCACTTGAAGGTAGCATTTTTATTGGTGGTGCAGTAGTGCAATGGTTACGCGATCAGTTGGGGATTATAAAATCCTCATCCGAGATTGAAGCTCTTGCCCGAGAAGTGGACGATAATGGAGGAGTATCGTTCGTACAGGGATTTGTTGGTCTGGGGGCACCACACTGGGATCAATATGCGACTGGAGCAATAATTGGTTTAAGCCGTGGAACAGGAAAGGCTCACATAGCCCGCGCTGCTCTTGAAGCCATTGCATTCAGGTCAATGGAAGTGATTGAGACCATGGTAAAAGATTCAGAAATAGAACTAAATGAACTCCGTGTAGATGGAGGAGCTGCCGTGAATGATTTATTGATGCAAATTCAGAGCGATTCGATCGATACAAAGGTTGTTCGGCCCAGAGTTACGGAAACTACGGCACTGGGAGCTGCGTATCTGGCAGGACTGGCAACAGGATTCTGGAACAGCGTTGATGAAGTAAAAAAACAATGGCAGGTAGATAAAATTTTTGAACCGGTTGAGGATAAAACGGTAATAAAAAGAGTTATCAAAAATTGGTCGAAAGCAGTTGAGCGAAGTAAAAAATGGTACGAAACACATTAATTGGTAATCTAATTCACCCAAAGAATTAAAGATGAAAAGGGAAAAGATTTTAAAAAAAATAAAAAAGAGCTCCTGGGATATTGTAATAATCGGAGGAGGGGCGACCGGGCTGGGTTGCTCAGTTGACGCAGCCTCTAGAGGATATAAAACTTTGTTGCTGGAACAGGTAGATTTTGCAAAAGGTACATCAAGCAGAAGTACAAAATTGGTTCATGGAGGTGTTCGTTATCTTCAGCAGGGGGATGTTTCTTTGGTTTTTGAAGCTCTAAAAGAGCGTGGTTTGATGTTCAAAAATGCACCACATTTGGTTACTAACCAGTCGTTTGTTATTCCAACTTACGATTGGTGGGGCGGCCCGTTTTACACGGTCGGATTAAAAGTGTATGATCTGATGGCCGGTAAGCTCGGGTTGGGGCCGTCTAAGCACTTATCACTTGAAGAGGCAATCAAAGCTCTTCCAACAGTGGAGCAAGACGGTTTAAAAGGTGGAGTGATTTATCAGGACGGACAGTTTGATGACTCAAGAATGGCCATAAGTCTGGCGCAAACCTGTATTGATTATGGCGGAACAGTTTTAAACTATTGCAAGGTTACAAAGCTGGTTAAAGATGGCGAACTGATTTCGGGTGTTGTAGCGGTTGACCAGGAAAGTGGGGAGGAGATGAAAATACAGGCAAAAGTAGTAATTAATGCAACCGGGGTTTTTGCCGATGAAATTATTCAGATGGATGAACCGGAAAAAAAGGATATGATTACACCAAGTCAGGGAATTCACTTGATTCTCGATAAAGAGTTTTTACCTAATAATTATGCGATTATGGTTCCGCATACCTCTGATGGAAGAGTGATGTTTGCTGTTCCCTGGCATAATCATGTGGTCGTTGGTACCACTGATACGCTTGTTAAAAATCATTCCCTTGAACCTGTTGCTCTCGAGTCAGAGGTTGATTTTGTTTTGGAAACTGCAGGACAATATCTGGTGAAACAGCCAACACGGAAAGATGTATTGAGCGTATTTGCAGGATTACGTCCCCTGGCAAAGCCTGACGGAGAGAAAAAAGCAACCAAGGAAATTTCTCGTGGTCACAAAATTCTGATTTCGGTTTCGGGATTAATCACTATTATCGGCGGGAAATGGACGACTTACAGAAAAATGGCTGAAGATACAATTGAAAAAGCAATTATGCTGGGAGGTTTGCCAGAGAGAGAATGTGTGACACGACATTTACCCGTTCACGGTTACCGGATGGACATCGATCCGTATAACGATCCGCTTGCTCCATACGGTTTGGAAAAAGAGGAAGTTATTGCTTTGGGGGAAGAGGAAGACGCCTGGAGCGGATGGTTGAGCGAAAAATTGCAGATTTTGAAATCACAGGTTGTATGGGCGGTACAAAAAGAGTTGGCAAGAACGGTAGAAGATGTACTCGCACGCCGCACTCGTGCTTTGTTTCTAGATGCCCGTGAAAGTATCCGGATTGCTCCGGAAGTAGCTCAATTAATGGCAAAGGAACTCAATCGTGACGAGAAATGGATTGCTGACCAAATACAAGTTTATAAGGCAGTGGCAAAGAACTATTATTTTGAAGACTAAGATTAAAACCAATAAATTATGACAGAACTTTTTGGAGAATTCCTGGGCACATTTATTCTGATTCTTTTGGGAAATGGAGTTGTCGCCAATGTAAATCTCGATAAAACACACAGTAAGGGAGCAGGCTGGATTGTGATTACAGCAGGCTGGGGAATGGCGGTTTTTGTGGCGGTACTGGCTACTGCCGATATCAGCGGCGCTCACTTAAATCCTGCCGTAACACTTGGGTTGGCATTTAGTGGCCTGTTCGAATGGATAAAAGTATTCCCGTTTATTCTCGCTCAAATCCTGGGAGCAATGTTTGGCGCAACAGTGGTTTATCTGTTTTTTAAAAATCATTTTGATATTACAACCGAGCCAGGGGCAAAGAAAGCTTGTTTTTGTACCGCGCCTGCTATTCGAAGTTATGGAAGCAATTTTTTTTCTGAAGTGATCGGAACCTTTGTGCTTGTGCTTGCTGTTTTGCTCATAACTCTGCCTCAGCTTGACTATGTAAGCCTGGGAAGTGATAAAGTGGGTATGGGATCGCTGGGGGCGTTGCCGGTTGCTTTGGTGGTTTTTTCCATCGGTATGAGTTTAGGCGGAACTACCGGATATGCAATCAATCCGGCACGTGATTTTGGACCGAGGATAGTTCATACTTTATTGCCGCTCAAAGCAAAAGATGACAATGACTGGAGTTATTTTTGGGTTCCGTTTTTTGGCCCTGTTGCCGGGGCAGGATTGGCTGCTTTAGTTTATTTAATTATCAATCTTATGATAAACTAAAACATATTCTGCTATTTTTGGGTTTAATAAAAAAGAAACTAATACTTACGAACATGGATAATAAAATTAGTGACAGCTCAATTCGCTTGCGGGAGATGATTGAAAAAGCAATCGAAGATCATAAAATTACGCGCGATGAATATGATAAGATTATTCATATCGCAACCGAGGATGGTCATATCGACAGACACGAACAGGCGTTGCTGAGCGAACTTCAGCAAATGATTGAAGACAAGATGGTAAAATTTGTGATGAAATAGATTTTGAAATTGAATAGCAGAAAAGGATTTCTGAATTACAGAAGTCCTTTTTTATTTTCAATATTTTGTGTTTGAATATTGTTGTTTACAGAATAAATTCTATTTATTGGGTTTTAGTACAAATTTTTTGTATTCATCTCCGTCTGCCACCGCTTCAATTACTGTCGGTCCATTTGCTATAAAAGCTTTTTGAAGCGCATTTTTATATTCCTTTTGATTCCTGATGCGAATCACCGGAACGCCAAAATAATGATTGGTCGCTTCTTCAGAAAGCATGTCGAGTGGAGTTCCGTAATCAGTCGCAAAATTCTTCTTTTCCTGTTTTATTTTGATAAGTGATAAACTGTTGTCGTAAATCACGATAAATACAATTTTTAAATTGAGCCGTTTGGCAGTAGCAAGTTCCCCTGCATTCATCAGAAAACCGCCATCTCCGGTCACGCATGCAACCTCCAGTCCCGGATGACAAAGTTTTGCAGCCAGTGCAGCCGGAATGCCAAATCCCATTGACGACCAGCCATTAGTTATAAGTAGTTTTTCAGGAGAAGGCGTTTGCCACATTTGGCCAATCAAATGTAAATGTGCGCCCACGTCAACTGTTAAAATGCCATTTTCAGGAAGTGTATTTCGCAATTCTGTTACAATATTTAATGGCCCGAAATGATTGGGTTGAGGTGTGAGTGCATGGAAAAGTATATTTTTCCGAATTTGAAGATTTTTCAGATTCCACGTGTTTTGAATCTGTTTATAATTTGAAAATTGTGGGATGGAAGTTTTAAGTTCCCCCAAAATATTTACCACTTTTCCGGTTTGAGTTATATCAACGTCGGCTTCTTTTTCATCAAAATGAATTAGCGGAACCTTGGGCATCCAGTCTTCATAATTGAACTCTACCGGATCGTAACCAATTCCAATAACGAGGTCGGCCTGTTGGTAGGTTAACGCAACTTTATCAGATAAAGCATGAAAAAGAACTCCTGCATACAAGAGATGTTTTTCCGCAAACATTCCCTTTGCCATCGGAGTCAACACAACAGGAAGATGAAATCTTTCAGCGAGTTGCAACAACAGCGGTTTGATGTCAGCGCGCACAGCACTTAATCCAACAGCCAGAATTGGTTTCTCTGCTTTCAAAAAAAGCATCTTTGCCTCTTGTATTGATTCATCCGGTGTTTTTTGAGAAAGATCTTTTTTTAGCTGCAAATAGTTGACATCCACTTCTGTTTCTCGAATTTCAGTTTGTCCAATTCCCGCCGGAACGCCAACATGCACCGGCCCGGGATATTCAGAAATGGCAATTCCTGCCGCTTTTAAAATAATTTCCCGAACATTTTCAGTATTAAAACGAGTGGTGTGTTTTGTAATTGGCTTAAAAAGTTGTTGATGATCGATGTTCATTTGAACGGTTCGGTGAAGTAGATTTTCAGGCATTTCATCGGTGAACGCAATCATTGGAAAACGATCGAGAAATGCACCTCCAACTCCCGTACTCAAATTGGTGGCTCCCGGTCCGAAAGTGCCAAAACACACACCCGGAACTCCTGTTAACCGGCCAACAGCACCGGCCATAAATGCGGCAGTAGTTTCGTGCCCGACCAAAATAAAATCGATATTTTCTTCTTCTCGGAGCGCTTTAATATAGTCAATCATATTTCCGCTGGGAACGCCAAAAACATATCGAACTCCGATTTCTTTTAAGGTCTGTGCAAATTGTCGGGCAACCGTCGCCATATTTTTTTAATTAGGTTTTGTAAGTTACCAATATTGGTGTAAAAGAAAAAGGTTCCCGATGAAAGAACCTTTTTCAAGAAGATCGAAATGTTTTATTTAAAATTTTTCAGAATTTCCTGAACGGCATCTTTGTGAATAGTGAAATCCATCATTTTTAGTTTGATGTAATCTTCGCTAAAGAAATAGTAGCCAAAGTTTGGATTGTCTTCTCCCACGTTGCGAGAACCTGAACTTGAGTCTTTGATCAGGTACCAGTCTTTTCCGGTGTCTTTGTAGTTTTCCAGAATTCCAATCAGATGCATTCCGTGGTCATCGGTGGTTGTGCCGTTTGAAAAACGGAACTGTCGCGCATCTTCATTAATGTATTCTGAAGGAATATCGTAATCCGGAATAATGGCGCAGTTTGTTTCGCGGCTAAAACCGGTTTCCGAAACATCGCCGCCAATAGAAACGGAATATCCTTTTTTCACTGCTTCTTTCAGCGCTTTCATAAATACATCAAGCGGAACATTGTAATAATCTTTGTTGTGCCACCAGTTATCGGGTACTTTGTATTCTACTTTTTCCCAGTAAGGTTCCTGTTTGTACGAAATGATTTCAACAAAATTGTTTGGATCCAGTTTCAGGTAATCTTTTAAATAGGTTTTTGGCGTGTATCTTTTCCCGTCAATAGTAAATTCAACTGGCGGTTCGCCAATGTAGTGTTTCATAATGTCTTTAATGGTTGCCAGTCCGTATTCCATATTCCAGGAGTTCGATTCTTTCATGGATTTGAGGAAACTTGACATTTCGTCCATCATTTTTGCGTGGGTGTGAAATTTGCGGCCATGCAGCAAACCGGTGTATGCACTTTCAGGAACAGCGCCGTACATTTCCATAATCCGGGCAACAGCATTTCCTTCAGAACCTTCACTAAAATGGGAGTCGCCTCGTTTTTCAATAAAACGGCGCGCTTTTTCAACATACTCCCAATACACCGTGTACATTTCCGAAAGTTTTACTTCTTTGCCGGTTTGTCTGTAAATTTCCGCTTCATAAAACGACGAGGTTGAAAAGCACCAGCATGTTCCTCCGTTTCCCTGCGAAATAGTGGGTTGGCACCAAACTGTTTGATACAAACTCTTGTCGTTGGGTAAATCAAGCCCCGACTGATCCATTACAAATCTTTTGTAGGGTTCTTTTTCCTCCAGTTTATCTTCAACTGCGTTTACATCTTTTAAAATCGATTCATAATAAAACCCTTTGCCTTGTTCTACAACTTCGAGTTTTCCTTTGTCTTCATTTTTTTGGGCCATTGTACCAAAGGCAATCAACAACCCCATCAATGCTAAAAAATTCCGTTTCATAAATATTTTTTGTTGAATAAGTCAAATTTTAAACGCAATGCAACCAAAACTTTGATTGAGATAAAATATATTTTTTGAAGCCGAAAAGTTAGTTTTAATTTGTGAAGAAACGGATGACGATCGTCAGTAAATAAAGAGGGAAAGGAAGCGTAAAATCATTCTTCCAGCATTTTCATTACATAATCCAAATCAATGTCGGGTTCGGAGATCTGGTATTGAGCCTGTGTATAAAATTCGTTTCTTTTTTTGAGTGTTTCATCAATAAAAACAACCAATTCATCGCGCGATTTGCCTTTGATAAGAGGACGTTCTGTTTTCGATTTTAAAAGGCGATCGGCCAGAATGCCCGGAGCAATATTCATATACATTGTTTTTCCGGTTTTGTTCATTAGGTCGATATTATCAAAAAAGCAGGGTGCGCCGCCACCGGTAGCAATTATAATATTCGTAAACTCCGAGAGTTCCTGTAATGCTTTTTGTTCTTTTTTGCGAAATTCTGCCTCTCCATCCTCAGCAAAAATTTGAGGTATTGTTTTACAGTTTCGTTCTTCAATGTAGTGGTCCATATCCACAAACTGCAGGCCGGTGTGTTTTGAAAGTCTTCTCCCTAACGTTGACTTTCCGCATCCCATGTAACCAATCAGGTATATTCTCATAATTCTTGAAAAACGTAAAAATACAAAGTGAATCGGAGATTGGCAAAAATAAAAAAGGACGCTGGTTTTGCGTCCTGCTATATGTTATTCATTTAGAAAAGTGACATCTGATTAGGATTTTCCTCCTCGTCGTCATCTTTTTTTGGTCTTTTTATTTCAAAAGGAACATCATCAAAACCTTTCTTTTCTTCCGGCTCTTCCTCTTCCGGCTTGTCGTCTTCATCTTTTATTATGGGCTCCAGTTCTTTGATGTTGTCTACATGATAATTGGAGAGTCGTTTCCCTTTAGCTTTCCATGATTTAACGCCAATAAATTCAGCAACTTCGATAATTTCATTTTCGCGTTCCGAGTTTTTACCCCCAAATTCAAGTTCCAGTCTCGGGTAACGAACCCAGGTGATGCTTACCAGTTTATTATCAGGATTATCGCCAACAAAACGATACAATTTTCCTTCTGCTTCTTCTATTTCAAAACGTTTTACATAGTAGTACTGCATTTCAGCGTCAAAATAAACAGCCGACAGTACTTTTCCTGAATCAAATTTTTCAATACAAAGAATGTCGTCATCAAAATGGTTACTCAAGTCGTAGTTGTATAGCTGGTATTCTCCTTTTTTGTATAGAACGAGAATTTTATCTTCGCCGGAAAATTCACCCAAATATTTTCCGCGTTTATCCGCATTTAATCGAAGCACGTCTTCATCGAACCAGATTTTGCGTCCTCCCAGTGTTGATACGCCTTTTTCTTTTAGGTTAATTTTGTGGACATCGTGTTTGGTGAGAAGATTTCCCATCGACTGGCGACCTTTTATAGCCAGTTCTCCCAAATCAACTTCAAAATGTAATTTTTTTAAACGCGGCTTGGGTTTTAAAATTACTTTCAGAACTTCGGCTTCGCCATTTGGATTCGCCGAGAAATAAGCAATGCGCGAACCTTTTGAACCTTTTGTTACATCGTATTCTTTGTCACGGGTAACTCCCGTAACAGAAAAACGTTTCATGTAGAAATTGCCTGATTTCCCATCTTTATAAACCACATTGTAAATGGTTCTTTTGTCATTCTTTTTGAAAACTGCAATGTGTAACGGATTTTTATCGATAAAAGCTTTGTCTGAAACTTTGGTTATAAAATAGGTGCCGTCGCGTCTGAAAACAATAATATCGTCAATATCGGAGCAATCGCAGATATATTCGGCTTTTTTCAGTCCGGTTCCCATAAAACCTTCTTTCCGGTCGATATAAAGCTTTTCGTTTTTTACCACAACTTTTGATGCTTCAATATTTTCAAAACTTCGGATTTCTGTTTTACGTTCACGTCCTTTTCCATATTTGTTTTTCAAATGGCTAAACCATTTAATGGTATAAGGAATAATGTTTTCAATATTATTAACAACATCGGCAATTTCATCTTCGATAGCACGCAATAAATCCTCAGCTTTGTCTTTGTTGAATTTAAGGATACGAGCCATTCTGATTTCCATCAGTTTTAAAATATCTTCGCGGGTAACTTCGCGTTTTAGCTTTGGCTTCCAGGGATCCAGTCTTTTGTCGATGTGCGCAATCGCCTGGTCCATGTTTTCCGAATCTTCAAATTTTTTGTCTTTGTATATGCGTTCTTCAATAAATATTTTTTCCAGCGAAGAAAAATGCCATGCTTCTTCCAGTTCGGCCTTTTTTATCTCCAGCTCCATTTTCAGCAAATCCACTGTGCTGTCAGCCGATCTTTTCAGAATTTCCTTTACCCCAATAAAAAGAGGTTTGTCGTTCTCGATAATACATGCATTGGGTGAAAGTGAAACTTCACAATCGGTAAAAGCATACAATGCATCAATGGTCTTGTCGGAAGAAACGCCTGAAGCCAGGTGAACAAGGATTTCAACATCCTGGGCTGTGTTGTCGTCAATCTTTTTTATTTTGATTTTTCCCTTGTCATTTGCTTTAATTATCGACTCGATTAAAGTTGTAGTCGTTTTTCCATATGGAATTTCTGTAATAACAAGGGTTTTGTTATCGAGTTTTTCGATTTTTGCCCGAACTTTAACCGAACCGCCTCTTAAACCATCGTTGTACTTACTGAAATCTGCCATACCTGCGGTTGGAAAGTCGGGGACGATTTCAAAGTCCTGCTTACGGAGGTAGGCAATGGATGCATCGATAAGTTCGTTAAAGTTATGAGGGAAAAGTTTTGAAGCCAGACCAACAGCAATCCCATCTACTCCCTGTGCCAGAAGCAAAGGAAATTTTACAGGAAGAGTAAGTGGTTCTCTTTTTCGTCCGTCGTAAGAAAGTTTCCACTCTGTAGTTTTCGGATTAAAAAGAACTTCCAAAGCAAATTTTGAAAGACGGGCCTCAATGTAACGGGCAGCTGCGGCTCCGTCACCTGTAAGGATATTCCCCCAGTTTCCCTGAGCATCAATCAATAAGTCTTTTTGCCCCAGTTGAACAATGGCATCGGCAATCGATGCATCGCCATGTGGGTGATATTGCATGGTTTGCCCGATAATGTTGGCTACTTTGTTGTAGCGGCCATCGTCCATTTCGCGCATTGCATGCATAATTCGACGCTGCACCGGTTTTAGTCCGTCGTTTATATAAGGAACGGCACGTTCCAAAATTACATAAGATGCATAGTCGAGAAACCAGTTGCGATACATCCCCGGCAAATAGGTAATTTCCTCTTTGATGTTATCGTCCCGGAGTTCCTCTTCATTTATATTTTCTTCTGACATTCCCTCTTTTTCGTCCATACTGTGTTAGAACAAATGGCTTGTATATGGTTAGTAAAAATTTATGCTACTTCGTCTTTTTCGACATACAAGTTGTCGATTATAAATTCCTGTCGGTCGGGAGTATTTTTTCCCATGTAAAATTCCAGCATTTGTGCAACCGATTCGTGCTTTTTCATCATAACAGGATCAAGGCGAATATCCTTCCCGATAAAATTTTTGAATTCATCCGGAGAAATTTCTCCCAACCCTTTAAACCGTGTGATTTCCGGTTTTCCTTTTAATTTTTTTATGGCTTTTTCTTTTTCTTCTTCCGAATAACAATAGTAGGTTTTTTGTTTGTTTCTCACCCTGAAAAGCGGGGTTTGAAGAATGTGAACATGGCCTTTCCGAATCAACTCGGGGAAAAACTGTAAAAAGAAAGTGATAAGCAGCAGCCGGATATGCATCCCGTCAACATCGGCATCAGTGGCAATAATTACCTTGTTGTAACGAAGGTCTTCCATACTTTCTTCAATGTTTAAGGCTGCCTGAAGAAGATTAAACTCTTCATTTTCGTATACCACCTTTTTGGTTAAACCGTATGTATTAAGCGGTTTTCCCCGTAAGCTGAAAACAGCCTGGGTGTTTACATCGCGCGATTTTGTAATTGAACCGCTGGCTGAATCCCCCTCGGTAATAAAAATACTCGATTCTTCGTTTCTTTCATTTTTGTCGTTAAAATGAACGCGACAGTCGCGCAATTTTTTGTTGTGCAGATTGGCTTTTTTTGCGCGCTGTTTTGCCAGTTTTTTAATTCCGGAAATGGCTTTTCTTTCCCGTTCCGATTCAACGATTCTTTTTAAAAGAATCTCCGCTGTTTCCTGGTTTTTGTGGAGATAATTATCCAGTTCTTTCTGGAGGAAATTTCCAACATGCGCCCTCACTGAAGGGCCGTTGGGGCCGATATCTTTTGAACCCAGTTTGGTTTTGGTTTGCGATTCAAAAACCGGTTCTTCTACCTTTATGCTAATTGCCGCAACAATGGAAGCCCTGATATCTGAAGGGTCAAAATCTTTTTTGTAAAATTCGCGGATGGTTTTTACCAACACTTCCCGAAATGCCTGTAAGTGGGTTCCTCCCTGTGTGGTGTGTTGTCCGTTAACAAACGAGTAGTAATCTTCTCCGTATTGATTCCCGTGGGTGATCGCAACTTCAATGTCCTCCCCTTTTAAATGGATGATGGGATATATGAGATCGTGGTTCATGTTTTCTTCCAGAAGGTCGCGAAGACCGTTGCGTGAATAAAACTTTTCCCCGTTAAATTCAACCGTTAAACCCGCATTCAAAAAGGTATAGTTTTTCATCATATTTACGACATAGTCGCTGATGAAACGAAATTTTTTGAAAACAGTTTGGTCGGGCTCAAATACCACCTGTGTGCCATTGGGTTCGTCCAGCCCTTTATAGTCTTTTTCATCGGTTTTTATACCCTGACTAAAAAATACTTCTTTCGCCACTCCCTCACGAACGGCTTTTATTGTAAAATTAGACGAAAGTGCGTTAACCGCTTTTATTCCGACTCCATTTAAACCCACCGACTTTTTAAATACTTTTGAATCGTACTTGGCCCCGGTATTCATTTTGCTGGCAACATCCACCAGTTTCCCCAAAGGAATTCCACGTCCGTAGTCGCGAACAACTACTTTCTCCTGATCGATGTTTATGGTTATTTTTTTCCCAAATCCCATCATAAACTCATCGATGGAGTTGTCCATAACTTCCTTTAAAAGAACATAAATTCCGTCGTCGGGTGCTGAGCCGTCGCCCAATTTTCCAATGTACATTCCCGGACGCTTCTGTATGTGTTCCTGCCAGTCGAGTGTTTTAATTGTCCCTTCGTCGTAATTCGGAGTCATAGTTATCTTCAATTTGGCACAAATATAACTAAAACAATGATGGTTTTCGAGATTAAAATACTTCAGTATTTAACAGTGTGTGGTTGAAAAGTGTGCTCTGTAAGTGCCGTTTTTACTGGGATTAGCTAAGTTTTCAACAATCATTTTTTAATATCGTGGATTTCTTTGACTCGACTAGAAAATTTAAATAATACCCATTTTTTTCATCAAAAAAGTAGCGTTCATGGTTCGTGTAACACCATCCGAAAGTTTGTAATCAAAAACCAGTTCATCGTTTTCAATTTTTATTTCAAAACATTTGTTAAACACCTGTTGCGGGAATTCTTCTTCCATTTCGCTAAGTTTTAAATCGTGTGTTGCAATCAACGAAACTGATCTAAACTCTACCAGTTTGCGAATAAGTTCTTTTGAGCCATTTAAT
Source organism: Maribellus maritimus (assembly GCF_022267315.1). Classification (GTDB taxonomy): domain Bacteria; phylum Bacteroidota; class Bacteroidia; order Bacteroidales; family Prolixibacteraceae; genus Draconibacterium; species Draconibacterium maritimum. The sequence goes on along the minus strand of NZ_JAIKLE010000001.1, from coordinate 456,636 downwards.
TTGTCAACAGAGTTGGTTCCTTTGAGCATTTCGTCAAGAATTACAAAAATTCGCTCGCCTTTTTGTAGTCTGTCCAGAACGCCTTTTATCCTTTTTAATTCAGCGAAGAAGTACGATTCGTCCTTTAACAATGAATCGGTTGTGCGCATATTGGTATAAATCCTTACCGGCGTGAATTTCATTTCATTGGCGCAAACCGGTGCTCCAATGCGCCCAAGAATAAGATTAACACCAACGGTACGCAAAAAAGTACTCTTTCCGGCCATATTTGCTCCGGTTACAATCATGACTTTTGACCAGCCGTTTATTTCAAAATCATTACATACTCTTTTTTCCGACAGAAGGAGCGGGTGTCCCAATTGATTTGCCCGGAAAGTGAAACCTCCGTCGTGTATTTTGGGAAAGATAAAATCCGGTTGGTTATTGGCAAAATTGGCTAAACTTATTAAAGCGTCCATTTCTGCAATTACATCAAGCCAGGCGGTCAGTTTTTTATGATTTTTGTTATGCCATTTCCAAAGTTTATAAACACAACGAATATCCCACACGAAAAGTGAATTCAAAATAAATCCTACAATAATATTTCCCCGGTACTCAAATTCTGTTACCCGTTTTTTTAAGTTATTGAAAACATGACTTGCCGAATCGGGAGCAATAATCTTTTTTTGCAGCTCAAGAAGATATACGGTTTGGAACTCCCTTTCTTCGATAAGTTTCAACGATTGCATGTATTTTTCAAGCAGGTTCGATTTCTGTCCAAAGTAGCGAAAGTACTGACGAATCCTTTTCCCATAAAAAAACATCAGAATCCATTGTGCCAGAATTGCAGAGGAGATGTAAAAATTGGAAAAACCGGTAACTGCGGGTATTAGTGCAATAAACGTCAGCAGCGGCAAAATGCCAATTAGCCACTTTGTAGCTTTTCTGTTTTTTAAATCCAGTTTGGTGTTTGACCAGTTTTTAATTTCTCTGCTCATCTCCTCGGTTTCTTCAAAGAGTAATCCGTTTACTAAAAACTGAAGTCGCCACTCTGGTATTTCAGACAGCTCTTTTACGGCTTCCTGTTTTTTCTCGATTTCATTTTTATCCAGCGATGGATGAATGAGCCAGTTCGCCAGTTTTTTACGTCCGCTTTGGGTAGAGGTCCGGTTTAAAAACTGAAACAGGGAACCCTCGCCAAAAACATCGAGGTCGTATGTGAAAAAATGTTCGGTATTCAAAAAAGATTCCCCGTTTTCAAAATGCGAAAACGAATGCTGTAAAGCCAGAAGTTCGTTTTTTGTAATTTTTAAAAGAACAGAAATTTTTTTCTTTCTTTTTTCGTGCTCAATATTCTTTTTTACCAAAATGGAAAAAAGGACAAGAGCCCCGATAGTAAAAAACAGTGTTAGCCAGGTGTCGAAACCAAGTGTTGAAACGGGAATGAAAATTAAAATAAATGAGGCTAAACGATACCAGACAAAACGTCGAAGCAGGCCTGATACACTTTTTAAATCCTCTGTATATTTTTCTTTTCTATCGTTGTAAAAATCTGAAACGGGTCGGTTCATTTTACAGATAATTATAGTAGTGGAGAATGGAAACAACAATCAAAACAGTTGTTATTAATGTGAGAAATACAAGAAAAACTGTACCGGACTGTTTTAAGACTAAACCTGTTGCTTCAATTTTAGGCATTCGTGTGCCAAAAAAGTGAATGTCGAGAAAAATTAATGTTTTGAACATTATCCAACCAATACCCCATCCTAAAAGTGCACCAAAAAGAATATCGGTTGGGTAGTGAACTCCTGAGTAAATACGCGAATACGAGAGCAAAAGTGCCCAAAGTAATATTAGAATACTGTAACTGCGATTTTTGAAAATACGGGAAGTGAAAACATAAATACCAAAAGTGTTGGCCGCATGAGAAGATACAAAGCCATATTTTCCTCCTTTTCGTAAAACATTATGTACAAGATGTTCGATTTCCGGATTATATACAGGTCGCAGGCGTTCAACCCAATGTTTGATAAAAACTGAAATCTGGTCGCTGGCTAAAATTGTTAAAGCCAGAAAAATCACAATTAAAATTGATTTTTCACGGTAGTTTTTTACAAAATAATACAAAATAACAGCATAAAAAGGAAACCATGTTTCTTTTCGCGTGGCCATTAACATGATTGTGTCCCAGAAATCATTATGAAAACTGTTCAGGTATAAAAAAAGTTCGGTATCTAATTCCGATATTTTTTGAAGTAACTCCATTAACTGTTTAATATTTCCCAGATTTTATCTTTTAGTTTTTGAATGTTGAATCCCGTAACCGATGAAAAAAACATGTGCGGAATTCCTTTTAATTCGTTACTGATTTCTTTCATTAGTTCTTCATCCAGCATGTCTGCTTTTCCGATGGATAAAAAGCGCTGTTTATCAAGTAATTCAGGATTATATTTTTCAAGCTCATTTAAAAGAATTTTATATTCTTTGAGATGATCTTTGCTGTCGGCCGGTACAATAAAAAGCAACATCGAATTACGTTCAATATGTCTTAAAAAACGAATTCCCAAACCTTTCCCCTGGTGTGCACCTTCAATAATCCCCGGAATGTCGGCCATTACAAACGAACGTTGTTCCCGGTGTCCTACAATTCCTAAATTTGGTACAAGGGTAGTAAAATGATATTCGGCGATTTTAGGTTTTGCCGCCGAGACCACAGAAAGTAAGGTTGATTTGCCTGCACTGGGAAAACCAACCAGTCCAACATCAGCGAGAACTTTTAATTCCAGTATTTTCCAGCCTTCAACACCTTCTTCGCCTGGCTGGGCGTAGCGCGGTGTTTGGTTGGTTGATGATTTAAAGTGGTCGTTCCCCAGTCCGCCACGACCGCCTTCCATTAAAATTTGTGATTCGCCATGTTTTGTGATTTCAAACAGAAATTCGCCTGACTCGGCATCTCGTGCTACGGTTCCCAGCGGAACTTCCAGAATGATATCTTCCCCATCTGCTCCTGTACTCCTTTGTTTACCTCCTGCTTCGCCATGCCCGGCTTTGATGTGTTTCTGATATTTTAAATGAAGGAGAGTCCACATATTTTGGTTTCCTTGAAGGATAATGTGCCCGCCGCGGCCACCATCGCCTCCGTCAGGGCCTCCTTTCGGAATATACTTTTCTCTTCGCAAATGCGCTGAACCAGCTCCTCCGTTTCCCGATTTACAAAAAATATTTACGTAATCAACAAAATTTGATTCAGCCATTTTCTTCCCTTTTTGCTCCTTCTTTTTTAAATGATAATGTTTTTTGCTGTAAACTTCGCTGTTAAAGCGGAAATACAAACAAAAGCAATTAAAATTTTCCCACTACTTCTTTTAATCTTCCGGCAATTTCTTCGATGGTTCCCATACCGTTTATCCCAAAATGTTTGCCTTGTGGTTTGTAATATTCAATTAACGGCAATGTTTTTTTGTTGTATACATTAATCCGGTTTTCAATTACTGATTGATCCTGGTCATCTGCTCTGCCTGAAACTTTTCCCCGGCTCAATAAACGGTTTATCAATTCTTGTTTTTCTACCTCAAGACTCAACATACCTGAAATAGGTGTGTCATTTTCTTTCAGAAGCTTATCCAGTGCTTTTGCTTGTTCAACGGTTCGTGGAAAACCGTCAAATATAAAGCCTTTTGCATCTTTATTGCTTTCCAGTTTGCTTTTTATCATCCCGATAACTACTTCGTCGGGTACCAGTTCTCCTTTATCCATATAACTTTTGGCTTCCAGACCAAGCTCTGTTCCCGCAGCAATTTCACTTCGAAGTAAATCGCCTGTCGATAAGTGGTTCAATCCAAATGAGTTGATTAGAAATTCAGCCTGCGTTCCTTTTCCCGCTCCCGGAGGGCCAAACAATACAAGATTTAGCATTTTTTTGGTTTTTAATCGTTAATAACTGAGTAAATATCTATTAAATTTCTACCATAGCCATCGTAATCCAAACCATATCCAACAATAAAATCGTTAGGAATTTCCAAACCAATATAATCCAACTGAACTTGTTTTTGTAAAGCATCCGGTTTTAGTAAGAGTGTCGCAATTTTTACTTCTTTCGGATTCATTCCTTCGAGTTGTTTCAGAATATTTTCAATGGTGATTCCTGTATCCACTATATCTTCAAGCACAACAACCGTCCTGCCCTCAATTCTTTCGTTTATCCCGATTAACTGTTTAACATTTCCTGTTGTTTTATTTCCTTCGTAAGATGCCAGTTTTACAAAAGTGATTTCAGAATCCAGCAAATCGATACGTTTAAAGAGTTCGGCGGCAAACATAAATGACCCGTTTAATATGCAGATAAAAAGAGGATTTTTATTTGCTAACTCATTGTTCATTTTTTCCGCCATTTTTTCTACTTCGGAACGAATTTTTTCGTACGGAATAAAGAGTTTAAACTCTTTGTCAAGGATTTTTACCTGTTTCATCAAAGAAAAATGATTTTTTTTAGTTGTTAAATTGCCGTAATTTCGCCTTTGAAAAATAAAATGTACAAATTAACAAAACAATTCGATTAACTGAAAATATAAGTTATAAAACATGGAGCCAAAAGTAAGTATTATTATGGGGAGTACATCTGATTTGGATGTGATGGCAAAAGCAGCAAAATTACTCGACGATTTTGAAATTCCGTTTGAAATGAATGCGCTTTCAGCACATCGTACGCCGGATGAAGTGGAGGAGTTTGCAAAAGGAGCCAGGGACAAGGGAATTAAAGTGATTATTGCCGGTGCCGGAATGGCAGCTCACCTGCCTGGAGTAATTGCTGCAATGACTCCGGTTCCTGTAATTGGCGTTCCGATTAATGCGAGTCTTTCCGGTTTCGATTCAATTCTGGCTATCCTCCAAATGCCTCCGGGAATTCCGGTTGCTACCGTTGCTGTAAACGGTGCGATGAATGCTGCTATTTTGGCTGTTCAGATGATGGCTACAGGTAATGATGTGTTGATGCAAAAATTAGTAGATTATAAAGAGAGTCTGAAACAGAAGATTGTGAAAGCAAATTCCGAACTCTCAGAGGTGAAATACAACTTCAAAACCAATTGATTTTTAGAAAATAAGATATTTTAGTAAATTAGTGGGGACGGATTTTTCCGTCTCTTCTAATTTATGATGAAACAGTTTTTGTTTACAGTTAGCTTCCTGATTCTCGGTATTTTTGCATTTTCTATTGAGAATTACCATTCCGGTGCACGTTCACTGGCACTTTCGCATGCGTCAGTTTCTTTTTCCGATGTTTGGAGTACCTTTCACAATCAGGCCGGGTTGACTGCTGTAAATACTTTTTCTGCCGGTTTTTTCTACGAGTCGAAATTTCAGATTGAGGAACTTTCTCTTGTTTCAGGAGCCTTGGTGTTGCCAACTGCTTCTGGAAATTTTGGTGTCAGCTTTTTTCAATTTGGAAAGGGAAATTTTAAAGAAAATAAATTTGGACTGGCTTTTTCAAAGCTGCTGACAAAAAGGCTTAGCGCAGGAATTCAACTCGATTATCTGTCGCAAACATTTCCGGAAAACTTTCGCTCAAAAGGCTTTGTAACGATAGAGGGAGGCGTTATTTTCTCAGCTTCGGAGGATTTGGTGTTTGGGGCGCATGTTTTTAATCCTTTTTTGCGTGGAATAGAAACATTAAACGGGAAACAAAAGGTGCCTGCTGTTTTTCGTTTTGGGGGGCGCTATCATTTTGATACAATGGTTCTCCTGGCCTTTGAAGTCGAAAAAAATAACAGGAGTCCATTACTCCTGAAAACAGGAGTGGAATGTAAACCGGTGGAGAACCTGGCTTTACGTTTTGGAGTTTCGGGAAAACCTTTTAAATACACATCCGGACTTGGCTACACCTTTGGGAAGGTTACAACTGATATCGGTTTTAGCTATCACGGAAACCTTGGGCTTACACCGTCAGTTTCACTTCAGTTTAATTTATAATGAAATGGGGCAGAGAACATATCATTGCTTTTGCGCTTTTGCTTTTTGCCATAGGTTTATCTGCACAGGAAACAGATCCGGTTCGAACCATTGAAGCGATTTTGGAATCATTGGCAGGAACACTGGAAGAGGAGTCAGGTGCCGCACTGATAATTGAAGACTTGGAGCGTTTGGCAGAAAATCCTCTTAATATTAATTCTGCTTCGGTATCAGAACTTTCGCGTTTACACTTTCTGAATGACATTCAAATTCAAAATTTAATTCATTACCGCGAACAGTACGGTGCTGTTTATTCCATTTATGAACTAAATACCATTGAAGGGTTTTCACCTGATTTGCTTTTGAAAATGGAGCCATTTGTTTCGTTTGGTAATTTTGAAGAAGAACCTCAACGTTTTTCTGAAACCTTAAAATACGGGCGACATCAGTTGTTGATTCGAACGCTGACAACAATACAGATTCCAAAGGGGTATAAAAAAAGAGATGATGGTTCTATTCCTTATGAGGGGAACCGGTTCAGATATTATTCGCGTTACCGTTTTGAAGCTGGAGATAATTTCTCTGTAGGTTTTACCGCTGAAAAAGATCCGGGCGAGGCATTTTTTTTGGGCTCAAACAGAAGTGGATTTGATTTTTATTCTGGTCATATAAGCACCAAAATTAGTTCGGTTATTGAAAATGTTACCGTCGGTGATTTTTGGATTCGATCGGGACAGGGTCTGGTGCTTTGGCAGGGGTTTTCTATGAATAAATCGCTTAATGCCCTTGATATTTCTAAAACCAACCAGGGAGTGCGTCCATTTACTTCGACCGATGAAAACAAGTTTTTCAGAGGTCTTGCAACGTCATTAAAATTTGAAGACCTTGGCCTGATTTTTTTTTACTCTCACAAAAACGATGATGCAAATATCATTTTTACCGATTCGGTTCCAACAAGTTTTTCCAGTTTGCAAACTTCAGGTTATCATCGCACGGAAAATGAAACAGCCGATGAAAAATCGCTTGAAAATTTAAATTGGGGAGCAATTGTAACCTGGCAGTTTAACTACCTGAAGCTGGGAGCTACTTTTGTTGCAGAGCAGTTTGGTTTGTCTTTTGTTCGAAGTGATCAGTTATACAATAAGTTTCGTTTTTCCGGGTCGAAAAATTATACGGCCGGCACGGATTATCTTTTCAGCAGAGGAAAATACCAGTTGTTTGGCGAAGCAGCAATTTCAAAATCAAAAGGAAAAGCATTTTTGCAGGGTGCAGTAGCACATTGGCACGACCGTTTTAGTTTATCATTGTTATTTCGCCATTTCGATAAAGATTATCATGCACTTTGGGCAAATCCGTTTGCCGAAGGAGGTTCAGCCGAAAATGAAACAGGCTTGTATTTGGGCACCCGGATTTTGCCGGTTAAATATGTGACACTTTCAGCCTATACCGATTTTTACCATTCGGAGTGGGTGAATTATACAACTGCCGGTCCCGCATCCGGCTGGGAGGTTTTTGCACAAGCCGATTTTCGGTTTTCAGAGAAATTTCAGTTTTATCTTCGTTATAAAAATGAAGAAAAAGATCAGAAAGTAAAGCTTGATAAATTATATCAGAATAAAATTGAACAAAACAGAAAAATTCGTTTGCATCTTCAGTATAAACCGGGTGAAAAGCTTACTTATAAAACCCGTTTCGAGCATTCATTTTTTGAAGGACTGGAAAAAGAGAAAGGATTTTTAATGTTTCAGGATATACAATATTCATCGGTTTCGTTTCCGTTGAATTGTTCAGTCCGGCTGGCCTGGTTTTCAACCGGGGGATACAATTCGCGTATTTATGCTTACGAAAACGACCTGCTTTATACTTTTTCTGTTCCGGCGTTTTACGATAAAGGGTTTCGGGGATATTTAAATTTAAAATATCAAATTTCAGAAAAATTAGATTGCTGGTTCAAAATAGGACACACCATTTACAACGAACGGGAATCAATCAGTTCGGGCTACAATGAAATAGCCGGTAATCAAAAAACCGAACTAAAATTTCAATTGAGGTTGAAAATATAGATTTGAATTCATTACTTTGCCCTGTTTTACAAAAAAGCTAAAAATGCCTGAATTTAATTTTGATGACATACGCCCTTATACCGACAAGGAAGTTAAAGAGAAAATAAAACTGCTGACTAAAGACCCTGTTTTTGATGAGGTTTTAATGCACATGTTCAAAGTCCGGCCTAAGGTGGAGATGATAAAATTACAGTTGCGAATGGTGCGAACTGTGCGGCAGTTACAGGGAACTTTTGTATATGATATGCTCCGGATGATTATCAATAAAACCTCTGATGGGCTGACTCACACAGGACTTGATAAACTTGATAAAAAGAAAGCGTACCTTTTTATTTCCAATCACCGCGATATAGTACTCGATGCAGCATTTATAAATTATCTCATTTTTGAAAAGGGAATGAATACAACGAATGTTGCTATCGGGAATAACCTGCTTTTATATACCTGGATTGAACATGCAGTAAAACTTAACCGGGCTTTTGTTGTAAAGCGGAATCTTCCGCCGCGGGAATTAATGGAATCTTCAAAGAAAGTTTCTCACTACATACGAAAATCAATTGTTGAAGACAATGTTTCTGTTTGGATTGCACAGCGGGAAGGCCGCACTAAAGACGGATTTGATAAAACGCAGGTGAGTGTGCTGAAAATGCTGAATATGAGTAATACGGCAGGTTTTTCAGAAGGTTTTAACGAATTGAATATTGTTCCGGTATCAATCTCTTACGAGATAGAACCTTGTGGTTTGGCAAAAATGAAAGAGCTGATAAAAAAGGAACACTATGGCCAGAAAAAAACCAGCAAAGACGATTTGAAAAGTATGTCGATGGGAATGTTTAATCCAAAAGGAAGAATGCGTTTTTCATTTGGAACTCAAATTAAAATAGATCTTGAGGAAGCAAAAACAAGAGAAAAACAAAATCAACTGGCAGAGGTACTGGCTGCTAAAATTGACAGCCAGATATATTCCAACTTTAAATTGTGGCCAAGCAATTATGTTGCCTATGATTTACTGATGGGGGAGGACCGGTTCAGACATAAATATTCGGAAGAAGAGAAAAAACACTTTGAGTTGATGTTGGAACAGGCGATGATTTTTATCGATTTCCCGATTACAGATATTACCGAGCGATTTTTAAGAATTTATGCCAATCCGGTAATAAATAAACTTGCTGTAACAGAAGGATGAAAATGACAAAGTCAATTATCTGGGACTGGAACGGAACGCTTTTAAATGATCTTGATTTTTGTATTTCAACAATAAATATTTTACTAAAAAGAAGAGAGCTGCCCTTGTTAAACCGGAACAGTTACAAAGAGGTGTTTTCTTTTCCTGTGAAAGATTATTATAAAGCAATCGGTTTCAATTTTAAAAAGGAAGACTTTTCAATTCCCGCAAAAGAATTTATCGATTTATATGACGGCGGCGTCGGAAATTGTGGGCTGCACCCATCTGCTAAAGATGTACTTGAGTTCTTCAGGAATCAGGGATTCCGGCAGTTTGTTCTTTCGGCGATGAAACAAAATATGCTTGAAAAGACACTTCAACAAAACAAAATTTTTCATTTTTTTGAAGGAGTAGCAGGCTTAAATGATCACTATGCAGTTTCAAAAATAGAAAGAGGAAAAGAGTTGATTCAACAGTATCAAATTAACGTTGAAAGTTCATGGATTGTAGGGGATACGACTCATGATTTTGAAGTAGCTGAGCAACTTGGAATAAAATGTATTTTAGTTGCCGACGGGCATCAATCAGTACAAAGACTCAAAGGAACCAACATGCCGGTAATGGAAAAGCTTTTGGAGTTAAAAAGCTGGCAGGAATTTAGCATTAACGGGGCTTAAAAAATATCACGTTTTTTTATGTCGCGAATATATAACTGAAGGTTGGTTTTTCCCCTGTATTCATTTTCGGCGATGGAATAACATACATCAAACGGAAGTCCGGAAGTAATCAGGTCGAATTTGTCTGATTGGTTAAAAGCAATTCCGGGAAATATTCCAGAGTTCACATCGGGTTCAACCAAATCAAGTTTAAGGTGTTCCTGATTTTTTCCAACCAATCGGCTGGTTCCTGCATCAAAAACATCTTCCGTAACAAAAATCGGCGTCATATTATGTGGTCCGAATGGCGCGAATTGTTTTAAGATCCTAAAAAAACGCGGTGTAATTTCACTTAACGGGATTTTTGCATCAACCTCAATTGTTTGTGTTTGCTGAAGGTCGGTGATTTGCTCTGTAACAATTTCCTCAAAACGCTTTCTGAATTCCGGAATATTTTCAATTTTCATGGTTAGTCCGGCGGCGTACATATGCCCACCGTACGATTCGAGCAAATCGCTGCATTTTCCGATTGCTTCATATAGATCAAAATCTCCCACCGAGCGTGCAGAACCGGTTGCCTGTCCGTTTGATTCCGTTAAAATGACAGTGGGGCGGTAATATTGCTCTGTAATTCTGGATGCAACAATTCCAACAACGCCTTTGTGCCAGTCGCGGTTATATAAAACCGTACTGTTCATATTTTTCAGTTCTTCGTTCTCTTCAATTGTATCCAGCGCATCCTGAGTAATGTCGCGGTCAAGGGTTTTTCTGATTTCATTAAACGAATCAATTTCTTCACCCAGCAAATCCGATTTATCCTCATCGTTGGAAACCAGGATCTGAACCGATTTTTTACCATGTTCAATTCTGCCCGAAGCATTTAAACGTGGTCCTATTTTGAAAACAATATCACTTATTGTGATTTCATTTCCATTCAACCCCGCAAAATTGATAATGGTTTGCAGCCCAATTCCGGGGTTTGAGTTTAGCTTTTTTAATCCGTAATATGAAAGAACACGATTTTCTCCTGTAAGTGGAACAATATCAGAAGCGATACTTACCACAACCAAATCCAGTAAATCGTGAACCTCTTCCTGCTCGATATTATTTTTCTGACAATATGCCTGTAAAAACTTAAAGCCCACTCCACATCCCGATAAATCTTTGTAAGGATATTTACAGTCAGACTGTTTGGGATCTAAAACCGCTACTGCCGGAGGAACTTCATCATCAGGGTTGTGGTGATCGCAAATGATAAAATCAAGCCCGCGCTCTTTTGCATTTGCAATTTTTTCCACAGCTTTAATACCGCAGTCAAGGGCAATCACAAGCGAGAATCCATTGTCAACCGAGTAATCGATGCTTTTGGGTGAAATCCCGTACCCCTCGCTGTATCGGTCTGGGATATAATATTCAATATGCTGAAAACGCGATTTTAAAAAGGTGTACATCAGAGCAACGGAAGTGGTACCATCGACGTCATAGTCGCCATAAATCAGAATTTTTTCCTGGTTGGCAATGGCCTTTTCCAGCCGTTCAACTGCTTTCCCCATATCTTTCATCAGGAAAGGGTCGTGGAGGTCGCTCAATCGGGGTCTGAAAAATGCTTTTGCTTCGTTGAAGGTTTTTATTCCGCGTTGAACTAACAGTTTGGCAATTACCATATTTACGTTTAGGGCAACCGACAAATGTTTAATTTCATTTTGATCGCCCCGCTTTTTTAGATTCCACACTTTTTCCATAAATATTGTTCCAAACCGTTAATCTGCAAAGATAGAAATTGCCGGCTGAAATTTGAAAAATATTTATTTAACCTTACCATTTATTTTCTTTTCCTTTCAATTCTTCTGAGAACAAAAGCGATACAAGTTCTTTTATTATCTTTGCCGGAAAATTTTTCGAAAGAGATAAAATGAGTAATCAGGAATTAAGCGAACAGCAAGTTATCAGGAGAAATTCGTTGCAGAAATTACGCGAACTGGGCATCGATCCGTATCCTGCGGCTGAGTTTAGAGTAAATGCAACAAGCACCGAAATAAAAGCAAATTTTAGTGAGGAGAAGAGCAATTATCAGGATGTTGTTCTTGCCGGAAGATTAATGAGCCGGAGGATAATGGGAAAGGCCTCGTTTGCCGAAATTCAGGATTATAAAGGACGAATTCAGATATATGTAAACCGCGATGAGTTGTGCACCGGAGAAGACAAAACCATGTACAACGAGGTGTTTAAAAAACTGCTTGATATTGGCGACATTATCGGTATTAAAGGTTTTGTTTTTAAAACACAAATGGGAGAGATTTCTATTCATGTAAAAGAATTAACGGTTCTGAATAAATCGCTTCGTCCGCTGCCCATCGTAAAAGAAAAAGATGGCAAAACTTACGATGCTTTTTCCGATGCTGAACAACGGTACCGTCAGCGTTATGTCGATTTAATCGTAAATCCGCAGGTGAAAGATGTATTTATCAAGCGTACAAAAATCATCAATACCATGCGCGAGATGTTTAACGAGTACGGTTATTTTGAAGTTGAAACACCAATTTTGCAACCAATTCCCGGAGGTGCTGCGGCACGCCCTTTTATTACACATCATAATTCGCTGAATATTCCGCTTTATCTGCGTATCGCCAACGAACTTTATCTGAAACGCTTGATTGTTGGTGGTTTCGATGGTGTATATGAATTTGCCAAAGATTTCCGTAACGAAGGGATGGACCGCACACATAACCCGGAATTCACCGTGATGGAAATTTATGTAGCTTACAAAGATTACAAATGGATGATGAGTTTCACCGAGCAGATTTGTGAACGTGTGGCGCTGGCGCTTCATGGAACCACAAAGGTGCAGTTGGGCGAAAATATTATTGATTACAAAACACCCTATCCGCGTGTAACCATGACCGAAGCGATAAAAGAATATACCGGTTATGACATTTCGGGCAAAAGCGAAGAGGAATTGCGTGAGATTTGCGACAAACTGGGAATTGAAATAGATCCGAGCATGGGAAAAGGAAAACTGATTGACGAGATTTTTGGGGAGAAATGCGAACATAATTACATTCAGCCAACGTTTATTACCGATTATCCGGTTGAAATGTCACCGCTGACAAAAAAACACAGGGAAAACCCGGAGTTGACCGAACGTTTTGAATTGATGGTAAATGGGAAAGAGCTGGCAAATGCCTATTCGGAATTAAACGACCCGATTGACCAGCGCGAGCGTTTTGAAGAACAGTTGCGTTTGTCGGAAAAAGGCGATGACGAAGCCATGTTTATCGACCAGGATTTTTTGCGTGCGCTGGAATACGGAATGCCACCAACTTCCGGAATGGGAATGGGAATCGACCGTTTAACCATGTTTATGACCAACAGTCCATCGATTCAGGATGTACTTTTCTTCCCGCAAATGAAACCCGAAAAGAAAGTTACAGTTGAGCTTACCGAAGATGAAAAAGCGGTGATGGAACTGTTAAAAACGCAATCGCCGGTTTATTTAAATGAGCTAAAAGAAAAGTCTGGCCTTAGTAACAAAAAATGGGATAAAGCCATTAAAGGCCTCACCAAACACAAACTGGCCAAAGTAGAAAAAAACGATGATGGTTTGTTTGTGGAATTAGTGTAAAGTATGTAGCAATGATATGTGAGCCTTCAGTCTGTTGACTGGGGGCTTTTTTTGTGGATTGGGAACAACCAATGCTTAATAACACAATATTGAATTTCCAGAGGTTAAATATTGAAAGTTGAGTATTCGGTATAGGATATTTTGTGGTTCGATGTATTATGTATAATTTTTTTCTAAATTTTATTAACACCAGAGTGTTGAGTGTCAGTATTTTGTAAGTTTGAGGGATTTAAATATTAACCTGAATAAGATACATTCAAATACAAGAACTTTTTTTTCTGAAGAACTTATTGAGAAAATACCAGATGATTTAATTGACGGAGTAAGATATATATGTCGTGAGTACTTCAATAATATTAAAGATTTTGAATGAGGTTCAAATTTACAAATTGAACTTTTTGCTGCATACGCAGTATTAAGTAATTTCCTTAAAAATCACAATGTTGATTCAGGCAGTTTCTTAGAGTTTACGATGGATGTCAATAAACTTAAAGATAAGGTTAATGGCTACTTTCGACATTACTCAGCAATTAATAATAAATATGCATAACGAGAGGCTACCAGAAAATTCGAAGAGCTAAATGCTACAATTTCTTCAAAATTTGGAAATGACATCATTTATGAGTTATCCGAAGATCAAATAGGAAATATTCAAAATTTGATTAATGAACTTAGAAATAAAATTTTAGAATGTGATGTTATTGAGGAGAATCATCGTCAAAGAGTTCTGGAAAGGTTAGAAAAACTTCAAAGTGAGTTACATATCAAAATGACTAATTATGATAGAATTTTTGGATTTGTCGTGGAAGCCAACCTTTTATATCAAAACTATAAGGAGGCTAAACCAATATTTGAACTTGCTGTAAAAATTGCAAATATTACCTTAGAAACGATGGCGCTGGCCAATGGATTGCCGGCTGCTACTTTAATTCAACTACCTCTTTAAAAATTAATGTCCTAAACATAGACGTTTCTTTTGGAAGTTGCCACCTATCTTATAATTTAATCCAAAGATTAGATGATGAAAGTACATCCCTGAATGAGGAAATCAATAAGATCCACCCAATCAAATAGTAGCTAAAGTTTTATTTTGGTTTTTCAGTTGCTGTGTCGATTAATGTCGTACCTTGACCGTAATTAAAAACGAAGCTAACTGACTTATGAAAACCTTGTCCGGTAGAATTTTAGAAAAGTGTGGATGGCGAATAACGGGTGATTATGGCGATTTAAAAAAGTCGGTTACCATTTTTGCACCTCACACCGCACACATCGATGCGATTTACGGGAAACTCGGATTCACGGAGCTGGGTGTTAAATTTAAATTTCTTTCAAAAAAAGAACTCTTCTTTTTTCCCATGAATTTGGTTATGAGGAAATTTGGTTCGATTCCGGTTCGCGGGGTAAAAGGTAAAAATGCCATTTATCAGGTTGTTGATCTTTTGGAATCATCAGAAGAATTGCATATTGTTGTTTCTCCGGAGGGGTGGATAAAAAAGATGGAAAAATGGAATAAAGGGTTTTTCTATATGGCTCAAAAAGCTCAGGTTCCTATTGTTGTGGCTGCGCTTGATTATGGGAAAAAAGAAATGGGCGTACTTGGAATTATTTATGACACTTCTGACTTTACTGCTGTTATGGGGCAGATTAAAGAATTTTATAAAGAAGTAAAAGGGAAAAAACCGGAACAATTTGCCCTGCATGTGGATTAATTAAACAGGTAAAGCTGCTGATACCGGAGCTCTATTGTTTTCAGGGAGGAGCGTTTTGTTAAAATATCCGCATTTCTAATAAATACAGAATGTTTGATATTGGTTATTCTGTTGTAAGTATAAAAATCAGCGATCAACTTCATCGCTAATATTGAACCCCTCTTTTATCCGTTTGTTAGTTTATTTCGAAGTGTAAATCGTTTCTTTTCAATAGACAAACAAAATGTTGCTATTTTTGATAAACCAACTAAAAACAACAAGTATGAAAACTCAAAAGCTAAGCATTGCAACAGTTTTGATCCTGGCGTTTTCCGTTGCAATAACTACCATGTCAAAAGCAGAAAAACCAATTCGTCTGGCAGTGGCTGGAATGTCGCACGGGCATATTTCATTTATTTTAGGCCGGCCCGATAAGGGTGACTTTGAATTGGTAGGAGTTTGCGATACAAACCGGGTATTAACCCGGAATGTAAAAGTAAGGTACGAATTGCCTGCTGAAATTATTTATCACAATCTGGAAAAAATGCTCGATGAAACAAAACCGGAAGCTGTGGTCGCATTTGGTTCTATTTTCGACCATTTGTCGGTGGTTGAAGCCTGTGCTCCCCGCGGTATTCATGTGATGGTGGAAAAACCGTTGGCGGTAAATATGGAACATGCAAAACAAATGGCAGAATTGGCAGAAAAACACGATATTTTTTTGCTAACGGATTATGAAACTTCGTGGTACCCCACAACGGCGCAATCGCTGAAAATGGTGCGAGAAGATGATTTTGTCGGGAATTTGAGGAAAGTGGTTATTCACGATGGGCATCGGGGACCAAAGGAAATTGGTTGCGACCGGTTTTTTCTTGAGTGGCTGACCGATCCGGTTTTAAATGGCGGCGGTGCTATTATCGACTTTGGGTGTTATGGGGCCAATCTGATGACCGCGTTAACAAACGGGCAAGAGGCTGTTTCTGTTACGGCAGTAACCCGCCAGTTTAAACCCGATGTTTATCCAAAGGTTGACGACGAGGCGACCATAATTGTTTCTTATCCTGAAGCGCAGTGTATTATTCAGGCATCGTGGAACTGGCCGTTTAGCAGGAAAGACATGGAAATTTACGGAGATGAGGGATATATTTATGCACTTAACAGGTCGGATATAAAATTCAGAGGTGCTGATGTAAGTTCAGAAGTTCAAAAAAAGATTACACCAGACGATATCCCGGTTTACGAGGATCCATTTGCCTATTTTGCTGATGTGATCCACAAAAAAATTGTTCAGCCTGAATATGGTCTTTATTCGCTTAAAAACAATTTGGAAGTGGTAAAAATACTCGATGCAGCCCGTGAATCGGCCAGAACCGGCAGAGCAGTTTTTTTTTAAAAGTAGATTTTTTTTTAGCCTCCAAAATTCAATATAACAGATGTTTGCACCTTTGTTGTATGCCTACGTCTTTTGTAGCGGAGATTACCTTTTCCTGTTTTTCCGAATATATATATATATACAAAAGGACGCAACTAATTATAATTTTTGAAAGAAGAAGATGACTGTATCATTTCGGTACAGAAAGATCTTGTTTTTGAAGGCAAGATCGTTTGTGATGGTTTACAAACCCCAAACCACACTTTTTTTGGGATGGGTCACATTTAGTTTGGCGGGGTTATCTATATCCTGACAAATTCAGTATAAATTGTAAATGGCTTTTTTCGGGTCATTTACGTTTTTATACTTGATTTGAAACCAATCATTAAATCGCGATAGTATGAAGAAATTTTATTTGTTAAAAGAAATAACCCTTTTACTGTTTTTTCTATTATTCACGTATTCTGTATTTAGTCAGGAATCGTTGTTTATAACAACACCGGATATTGAACTGGCTCCAGGCGAGACAATTTCCGTAAGCGCCGGTTATACTGACAGTATGGGAATAGAGCAGGAGGTGAAAATAAAATGGAATACCGAGCCCGGCTATCTTGGCAAAGTAGACAAAAACGGATTATTTACTGCAAGTCATTCCGGAGAAGGGATTTTAATTGCTAAGTATAAGGAACTTCGCGATTCTGTGAATTTAAAAGTGACAGGGACCCCCAAAGGTACTGAAGAAGAGAATACTGCATATCCCAAAGTAAAGGTTACTCCCGGCAAAATTAAGGTAATGGCCGGCGATTCGGTTGAATTGGCTGCATTTTATATCAACGAACTGGATCAAAAGGTTGACACTATTTTTTCCTGGTCGGTTTGGCCGGCGGAACTTGGAAGCTTTTCCTATTCTTCAGAAAATATGTTTTATGCTCATAATGTTGGTAAAGGAATTCTTGTAGCATCGCTGGGAGAATTAGCTGATACGGTAAAACTTGAGGTTGAAGAGCCAAAAGTAAAAACCAACAACGGCAATAACAGCAGGC
Organism: Maribellus maritimus; assembly: GCF_022267315.1. Taxonomy (GTDB): domain Bacteria; phylum Bacteroidota; class Bacteroidia; order Bacteroidales; family Prolixibacteraceae; genus Draconibacterium; species Draconibacterium maritimum. The sequence goes on along the minus strand of NZ_JAIKLE010000001.1, from coordinate 439,102 downwards.
AAATGCAAATTCTGCCGGGCGACACAATAGTTGCGCTGGGCAGCTTAATGCAAATCCAGTACGATGCTGTTTATAAAACAAACGGGAATAAACACGACGATGCAGAAGTTGTGTGGAGCCTGTCCGGTGATTCGATAGGGGCAATTGACGTAAGTACTGGCTTGCTGACTCTGTCGGGTGAAACCGGGTTGGCCTTGATCAAAGCAGAATATAGTAATTTTAGTGAGTCAGTAGAGTTGCTGGTGGTTGATTCTCTTGTTGATCCGGTAGTAAATACAATAACCATACATCGCGTTCTTCCCGATGGAACAGAACTGCCGGCTAAATTATTTAATGAAGGTGAGTCATATAAGATTGGCGGATTACCCTTTCCCTTGAATATTTTGAATGGAGGAATGATTCATTTCCCCTTTGGATGTATTGATGAAGATATCCTTATTTATATGTTTATTCCTGACGAATATGCAGAAGTAGATGAGGACAGCGTTGAAGTAGAGTTTGAAAATGAAATTATTACCGGGGTGAAGTTTAATGTAATGCCTGTTGGGAGTGACTCAATTGTTGAGCCTTATTACTTTAATATTCCTTTGAACTTAAGCCTGGTTTATAAATATGGCCTGTTGGATTCGCTTGGTGTTAGCCCCAAAAATCTGGACGTATTTTTTGCGGAAAATACCGGATTTACAGATGATGGTACCGGAAGTGTAGCCGTTGACACTGTAAAAAACAAAATTTACGCAGCAATTGAGCATTTTAGTACTATTGTTGTAAAACAGAAAGAGATTGAAACTTTTTCCAAAGATTTAGAAGAAAACATAGGGGAAATGTTAATGGCTTATCCAAATCCGTTCAGCGTTTCAACACAATTGGCATTTAAACTTTCCAGAAAATCAGACATTGATCTCAGCATTTACAATTTGTACGGACAAAAAGTAAAAGTTTTGGTACACGAAAAGAAATCAGAAGGTCTTCATACTGTTGAATGGAACGGGATGAATGAAAATGGCACCCTTTCTTCACCCGGAATTTACTTTTGCAGGATGCTTCTGAATGGTGATAAAGCAGTTGTAAAACAACTTATTTTGAACAATAGGTAATAGGTAGTTTTAATTTTATCTTAGACAGTGGCCCCGGAGAATTCCGGGGTTTTTTTGTTTCCTTGCGTTTTTTGACCTATTATTTTGGAACGGCCAACCGGCCGGTTACTGGTTTGATGAATATTCAGAATAGTTACCTATTTTTAACAAATTATCTTTCTGCTTAAAATTTTGGAAATGAGTTCGTTTGTTAAAAATAAACAATATTACAAATTTAGTTTTTACGGATTTTTAAAAAATCTTCGGTTTTTTGATGCTTTTTTTATTTTGTTTTTGGTTGAAAAAGGATTGTCTTATACCGAAATAGGTGTATTGTATGCAGCAAGGGAAATCTGTATAAACATTTTTGAAGTACCATCCGGAATTGTTGCTGATACTTACGGACGAAAAAATTCGTTGATGGGATCTTTTGTAGCTTATATTTTATCGTTTGTTGTATTTTTTATTTCCGCTAACTTCTGGTTGTTTTTAGTTGCTTTTATTTTTTATGGTGTAGGCGATGCATTTCGGAGTGGTACCCACAAAGGAATGATTATGGAATACCTGAAAATTGAGAACTGGGAAGATCAGAAAATAGATTATTACGGGCATACTCGTTCGTGGTCGCAAATGGGCTCTGCAATTTCGTCGTTAATTGCAGGCGGAATTGTTTTTTATTCCGGAGAGTATCATAATATTTTTCTGTATTCCATTGTTCCGTACATGATAAATTTATTTCTGATCATGTCATACCCCAATGCATTAAACCATTCATCAAATCAGTCGGAAAAGAATAAGAAAGTGAGCTTTGTTTTTATGGTTAAGTCGCTGATTAAAATGGTTAAACGCCCTAAGGTCTTGAAAATAATAAATACGGCTGCGCTTCATTCGGCCTATTTAAAAGCGGTAAAAGATTATATTCAGCCATTAATGGCAAGTGTGGCGCTTTTAATTCCGGTTTTTGTAAACCAGGAAGATGAGAAAAGAAACGGGGCAATAATAGGAGTTATTTATTTTTTGATTTACCTGGGCACTTCCCGGGCGTCAAAATATTCATCAAAACTGGAAAAGAACAATAAAATTGACCTTCCTTTTGTTACACTGTTGTTTGGCTTTTTTCTTGGAACAGTCACTGGATTTTTTTACAGCTGCGAGATTTGGGTGGTGGCGTTGGTCGCTTTTATTGGGATTTATTTGGTTGAGAATGTACGAAAACCGGTTTTAACCGGATATATTTCAGATAACGTCCCTAACGAAGTTTTAACATCGGTTATTTCGGCCCAGTCCTTGCTCAAAACCATCTTAACATCTGTTTTGGCCTTTGTTTTTGGAGTGGTTGCCGACCATTTTGGAATTGGAATTTCGTTTATAGTGGTTTCTGTGTTTCTTGGAGTATTTTCAATTTTCATCTACTATCTCAAAGGTTTAAGAAATTAAATCAGTTAAGTATGTCTTCCAAAATTAAATATGTTCATACCAATATTGTTGCTGCAAACTGGAGAGAGTTGGCCGCATTTTATATCAAAGTTTTTGATTGCATTCCAATTTTGCCGGAACGGAATTTAAGCGGAAACTGGTTAGACCAATTAACAGGTTTGAAAAAAGCAGGTATAAGAGGAATTCATCTTCAACTCCCTGGTTTTGAAAAAGACCCGACACTTGAAATATTTGAATATTCGCCGGAGAATTTGGCGGAAAATAATCGTGTAATCAATCGAGCAGGATTTGCACACATCGCATTTCATGTTGAAGATGTGGAGGACGTTTTGGAGAAACTGGTTCAAAATGGCGGTGAAAAGTATGGCGAACTTATTAAAACAAAAATTGAAGGAGTTGGAATTTTAAATGCAGTCTATACCCGGGATCCTGAAGGGAATATTGTGGAGATTCAACATTGGGAAAACGATAAAGGAGTTAGCCGGTAAACTATTTTCCGTTTCCTTTAAAACTTACCATCAAGGTGTAAATTAGAATTTTAAAATCGATGTACAGCGAAATATTTTTCAGATACATCATATCGAAAGGCAATCTTTCAAGCATTTCTTCCACATTTGAAGCATAACCGTATTTTACTTGTCCCCACGAGGTTATTCCCGGTCGTAATTTGTGAAGGTGGGTGTAATGAGGTGCTTTTTGAATGATTTGGTCAATGTAATATTTTCTTTCAGGGCGGGGACCCACCAGTGACATTTCACCTTTAATTACATTTATAAATTGCGGAATTTCGTCGAGGTGTGTTTTTCGCATGAACCGCCCAATATTAGTAATTCGCTCATCGTTTTCGTTCGATAGTTCAGGAATTCCGTTTTCGGCATTAAAAACCATACTTCTTAATTTGTAGATTTTAAACGGTTGTCCGAAACGCCCCACTCTTTCCTGTTTATATATTATAGGGCCTTTCGATGTGGTTTTGATAACCACAGCTAAAACCAAAAAAACAGGGAAAAACAAAACCAATGCAATAAACGAGAACAATACATCGATTAAACGTTTGGTATTTTCCTGCCAGCCCGGCATCAAACCGTTTGATATTTTTATCAGGGGACTGCTGTAAATGGTATTTACTTTTACCGTGCCCGACAGAAAATCGTACAAATCAGGAATTCCCCAAATTGTTACCTGCCGGTTTTCAATTATTGTAAGAATGTCGCTTAATCTTTTGTGTTCAATGGTTTCAAGCGCAATTATTACCTCTTCAATCTGTTTTCTTTCAATAATATTTGTCAGGTCGTTTACACCGCCTAATTTTGGAATGTAATCGCTTAAAAGCGCATCGTTGTTGTTTTCAACTCCCACAAAACCAACAAATAAGTTTCCGGCAGGGCGCTGCTGGTTCATCATCTCATTATACACTTTTACTGCTTTTTCGTTGCTTCCTATAATAAGCGTGTTAAACCCTATTTTACGTTTGTGAATTCGATGTATTGTTCGTGTGGTAAGAATTAGGCGAAACGAATAGGTAAGGAAGAAGTGGAGGATAAAAAGAATAAAAAAGAGTTCGTAATAATCTTTATACGATGTTATAAAATCATCTAAAATCAAAGCAAAGAAAATAATTACTACACCTACAACCGATGTTAAAAAAGTCTGTCCGAGTTCAAGCAGCCGCGATCTGTGAAAAATGTTTTTATAAAATCCGGTGATATAATAAAAAGTAAGCCAAAAAACTGGAATAAACAGCAAGCCAAGAAAATAACGGTTGGTAAAATCCAAAGGTATGTCAATGCCAAAGCGCTGGGGCTCTATAACCAGTTTGCGGTAAATGAAAAATATAGTCCAACCAAGGGCCGCTGCTAAAAAATCAAAAACCAAGTATTTTGCAACCTGTCTTTTTTTGTTCATTCTTTGCCGGTTAAGTCTGGTAATTCAGCTAATGCATTAGTGTAACGGTTGCCAGACTGAAATATTGCCGCAAAAATAATTTTTTAGACGACTTAATGAGTGGAAAACTGCATTATCTTTTTGTTGATTTTCTGCACGGCGTATAAAACAATCAGATAGTCCTCTATATTGCTGATTTGTTTTGACTTTTTTTGAACCACATGGAGGAACCTGTCAATTTCATTTACAGGGGGGTACTCTGACAGATTGATGGGTTTATTGTTACATTGAAAAACTTTTGTGGAAAAGTTTAATGTTACAAACTGGCCTGGTGAGTATGATTTTATTTTGAATTCATTTAACGGAGGCAGATTTCCGTAATTGATATTCACCACAGAGGCATCACCAAATTCAAGCCTTACATTGTTAAATTTCGACTCGGTTTCTTTTGTCCGGAAAGTAACAGCACCAATTTTTTTTGGACTAGTTCCTGTTGTCCCAATTAACATTAGTAAAAGGGAAATAAGTGTGCTGTCGGTGATTGTTTCCTCTGTTACGTATGAAATATCAAGGAATGTAGGTGTAATTAAATGATTGTTCAGCCATTGGGTTGCCGGTGTAAAATAACGCGGATTTGTAACCTGAATAACCGACCCTGATTCATTCGCCAGGCTGACAAGCTGCGAACACTCATCAATAGTAAGTTTTAAATATTCAATGGTGAAAATGTGTTTCGATTTTTTTACGATATCACACAACATTTTAAAGGGTAAAATTGAAGAGTTGTCCATGATAATAATGTCTGCTCTTTCAATCAGTTCAATCCGGTTAATTTCCGGAATTGAAAAATGAAAACTATTTAAGTGGGCATCTGTTCCTACCGAGGTTTTTCCTACAATATTTACCCCTTTAATTTTTTGTATCCGCTTAACGTGCGGTTCCAAAATTTCTGTTTTCCCTATGAGTCCAATGTTCAGCATATTACAAATATAAAGTTCAAAACACTCTGTTTACCTTTCATTAAAAAGAACTTATCAACGTTAAATGTTAATATTGAAAAAGAATCTTTAAATTGAAATCAAGGGGATTTAGGTTATTTTAGTACCGTATTTTTTGAAGAATGGAAATGAATGATGATCTGAGACATCAGGGAATGAGAAAGAAACTGGCCACCGGATTAAAAATAAAGGGAATTCGGAATGAAAAGGTTTTGCAGGCTATTGAGCAGGTTCCAAGACATCTTTTTATGGAAAGTAGTTTTATAAATTTTGCTTATAAAGACCAGGCGTTTCCTATCGGAGCAGGGCAAACAATTTCGCAGCCCTACACCGTTGCATTTCAAACACAGCTGCTTCAGGTCAGTAAAAACGATAAAATTCTGGAAGTTGGAACAGGCTCAGGATATCAGGCAGCCGTTTTGCTTGAAATGGGGGCAAAAGTTTTTACGATTGAAAGACAAAAGGAATTGTATCAGAAAGCCCAGTCGTTTCTTCCCGAGATCGGGTACCACCCGGCTTGTTTTTTTGGAGACGGCTATAAAGGATTACCTCATTTTGCACCTTTCGACAGAATATTGGTAACAGCTGGTGCCCCGTCTGTGCCGGAGGATTTGAAATACCAATTAAAAATTGACGGTCGTTTGGTTGTGCCGGTGGGAACAGAAAAACGACAGGAAATGACCGTAATAATCCGGATCTCGGAAAATGAATTTAAAACCGAAAAACATGGAGGCTTTGTTTTTGTTCCTTTGTTGAAAGGAACGGTAAATTCGTAACTATGATAAAAATTAAAAAGTTTGTTGTAAATCCTCTACAGGAAAATTCATATATCCTATCCGACGAAACAGGAGAATGTATTTTTATTGATCCTGGTTTTTTTTATGAGGAGGAACATGATGAAATCAGAGAATACATTTCGGAAAATAATTTGAAACCAAAAAAAATTACCAACACGCATTGCCATTTTGATCATATTATGGGGGTTGAATTTTTACGGTCCGAATATCAAATACCTCTTTTTGCACATCCTGACGATGCATTTTGGATTGAACGCGCGATAGACCAGGGGCAGATGTTTGGTTTTGACATGCAACCGGTGAACCCTATTGATGCACTGTTTAAAGAAGGCGAAAAAGTAAAATTCGGAAATACTGAACTTGAAATTTTTCATGTTCCGGGGCACTCACCAGGGCATGTTGTTTTTTATAGCCGGAATAATGATTTTCTCATTGCAGGCGACGTACTTTTTTATGGTAGTATAGGACGTACCGATTTACCCGGAGGAAACCACCAACAGTTAATTTCAGGGATAAAAGACCAGCTTTTTAAATTGCCTGACGAGACAAAAGTGTATTGTGGACACGGCCCGGAAACAACACTGGGGTTTGAAAAAACAAACAATCCCTTTTTAACCTGACTAACAAAATGTAACCTTGATTTTAATTTGTGGTTTAAAATCATTTTTTACAAAAATTGGAAAATTTATACTTGCAAATATTTCACTATAAATAAAATAGATAGATGCCTTACGATAATTTTGTAACCCGCCATATTGGCCCACGTGAAAATGATGTAACAGAGATGTTGGAAGCAGTTGGTGTATCTTCGATGGATGAATTGATTGAACAAACTGTTCCTGCGAATATTAGGTTAAAAGAACCGCTAAAATTACAGGAGGGGCTCACCGAACGAAAATATTACCGGAAAATTCTTAGTCTGGCTGCCAAAAATAAGGTGTTTAATACCTATATCGGAATGGGATATTATGATACAATAACTCCCGCAGTCATTCTTCGGAATGTACTGGAAAATCCGGTGTGGTATACTTCTTACACTCCCTATCAGGCTGAAATTTCTCAGGGCAGGCTGGAGGCATTGTTAAATTTCCAGACCATGGTTTGCGAACTTACCGGAATGGAAATTGCCAATGCATCACTGTTGGATGAATCAACTGCTGCTGCTGAGGCGATGATTATGATGATGAATTTGCGGTCGCGTAAAATGGTAAAGAATGGTGTAAATGCAGTTTTGGTAGATGAGAAAATGTGGCCGCAAACTCATGATGTGTTAAAAACAAGAGCTTATCCGCTTGGCATCGAACTTCGAATTCAATCAAAAGAAAATTTTGAATTCACCGATGATGTGTTTGGTGTATTGGTGCAATATCCAAATTCTGACGGAGAAATTATTGATTATTCGGAACTGGTAACACAGGCACATGAAAAAGATATAAAAGTAGCTGTTGCTGCTGATTTGCTTTCACTTGCTATTTTAGTTCCTCCGGGTGAATGGGGAGCCGATATTGTTTTTGGAAACAGCCAGCGTTTTGGGGTGCCGATGGGATATGGTGGTCCGCATGCGGCTTTTTTTACAGCGAAAGAAGCATTCAAACGAAGCATGCCTGGCCGAATTATTGGAGTGACTAAAGACATTCACGGAAACCGCGCACTGCGAATGGCGCTTCAAACAAGAGAACAACATATCAAGCGGGAGAAAGCAACGTCAAATATTTGTACGGCACAAGCGCTTTTGGCAACCATGGCAGGCTTTTTTGGAGTTTATCATGGTCCCGAAGGTGTGAGAAATATCGCTGATAGGGTTCATAATATTGCCGCGTTTTTGATTGAAGAGATTGAAAAGCTGGGATACAAACAGCTAAACCGGAATTATTTTGATACCATTCGTTTTGCTTTGCCAAAACACGTAAAACACGAAGATATTGAGTGGCTGTCATTGGAGTTGGAGATGAACTTCAGATATTTCGAAAATGGTGAGGTTGGAATTAGTATTGATGAAACAACCAACCGGGAAGACATCACCTGGATTTTGGAAGTGTTTGCAAAAGCAGCCAACAAACGCTGGCAAGTCATTCATGAGTATCCCAAAGGATATTCTGTAGATAAAAAATATGCCCGAACTTCGGAATATATGACCCAGGAAGTATTTAACAAATACCGGTCGGAAACTGAAATGGTACGTTACATCAAACGATTGGAGCACAAAGATATTTCACTCACACATTCCATGATTTCGTTGGGCTCATGTACAATGAAGTTAAATGCGGCAACAGAAATGCTCCCGTTGAGCTGGATAGAGTTTAATGGAATTCATCCTTTTGTTCCCAAAAATCAGGCGCGTGGTTACCACGAAATGATGGAAGAATTGCGTCGGGATTTATCTGAGATAACCGGGATGTCAGATGTGAGTTTGATGCCAAACTCAGGTGCCGCCGGCGAATATGCAGGATTGTTAGTTATACAGGCTTATCACGAAAGCAGGGGAGAGGGCAAACGGAATGTGGTTCTGATTCCTTCATCTGCGCATGGAACAAATCCGGCAAGTGCAGTTATGGCGGGGATGAAAGTAATTGTTGTTGCCTGCGATGAACAAGGAAACATTGACCTGGAGGATTTACGCAAGAAGGCAGATGAACACAGAGAATTCCTTTCTTCTTTTATGGTAACCTATCCGTCAACACATGGTGTATTTGAGTCGTCGATAGTAGAGATGTGTGAGATCATACATAAAAACGGTGGTCAGGTTTATATGGATGGAGCAAATATGAACGCACAGGTTGGTTTAACCAATCCCAAAAGTATTGGAGCTGATGTTTGTCATCTGAATTTACATAAAACCTTTGCTATCCCTCATGGTGGGGGAGGTCCCGGAGTTGGACCGATAGCAGTAGCCGGGCATCTGGTTGAGTTTTTACCCTCTCATCCAATCATGAATAACGGACACGTCGGAATTAACGCGGTTGCAGGCGCTCCGTGGGGAAGTGCTTCTGTTCTTACGATTACGTACGGTTACATAAAAATGATGGGAGCAAAGGGCTTAACCGAGGCAACTCAAATGGCCATTTTAAACGCCAATTATATCGCAAAAGCATTGGAAGCAAATTACGGAATTTTGTATACCGGCGAAAATGGGCGTATTGCACACGAAATGATTCTGGAATGCAGGCATTTTAAAGCATCTTCCGGAATTACGGAAGAAGACATCGCCAAACGTTTAATGGATTACGGTTTTCATGCTCCAACGCTTTCTTTTCCGGTTCATGGAACTTTAATGATTGAACCTACGGAAAGTGAATCTAAAGAAGAACTGGATCGTTTTATCGATGCCCTGAATTCTATTTTTAATGAAATAAAAGAAATAGAAAACGGCACGGCAGATAAAATCGACAACGTGTTAAAAAATGCACCACATACCTCTGAAAGAGTTTGTGCCAATGAATGGGGACACGAATATTCAAGAGAAAAGGCTGCCTTTCCATTGGATTGGATCAGGGAAAATAAGTTCTGGGTGCCCGTAGGACGTGTTAATAATGCATGGGGTGACCGCCATTTGATATGTACCTGTGGTTCGCCTGAAGAATATGAATTGATGACTCAGGATTAATAGAAATCAAATAGTTTATTTGGATGGTCGTTTTTCCAAATGCAAAAATAAATATTGGCTTGAATGTGGTTTCCAGGCGGGAAGATGGATATCATAATCTGGAAACCATATTTTATCCGGTAAAACTCGCTGATGCGTTGGAAATTGCTGAATCGGATGAAACGGAGTTTTCGTATTCTGGCTTGCATATTGACGGTGCCCCTGAAAGTAATTTGGTGTACAAAGCTTATTCTTTGTTAAAAAGTGATTTCGAACTTCCCGGTCTAAAAATTCATTTGCACAAAGTAATTCCATTTGGTGCCGGGCTGGGAGGTGGTTCTTCTGATGCAGCTTTTGTACTAAAATTAATAAATGAATATTGCAGTTTAGGTTTAAACTCAACTGAATTAAAGCAATACGCTAAGAAAATTGGCGCTGATTGTCCTTTCTTTATCGAAAATAAAGCTTCTTTTGCCAGAGGAATTGGCGATCAGCTCGAACCAATCCAAATTGACCTTTCGAAATTTGAGATTGTTATTGTTAAACCTCAAATATCGGTAAGTACACCCGACGCTTACCGGAATATAAAACCTTCTCAGCCATCGTTTAATTTAAAAGAGCTAAATAAAATTCCGTTTGAAGAATGGAGAGATTTTGTTGTAAACGATTTTGAAAAGACGGTTTTTCCAAAGTATCCTGAAATCCAAAGTATAAAAGAGGCTCTTTATAAAATGGGAGCTTTGTACGCTGCTATGTCAGGCAGTGGCTCGGCGGTTTTTGGTATTTTTCGCCATTTACCGGCAAATACCGACAAATTCCTACCCAAAGGTATTTTTATTTACCGATAGTTTCTGACACTTACCGACCTTAAGGTTTCATTAACAAAATATTCATACTTTTTAACAAAAAGCAATGTAACCTTTGTGCTTGTAAATAGTCTATTATAGTGAAAACAAAATTTGGAAAACAAGAGAAGAAAAAGACGAAAACAAAAACAATTAGTAAGAAAGCAGAAAAAATAGAAACAATGAAAACAAGAATCAGTCAAGTAGTAGCCATAGCAATTTTCACCCTGATATTATTTGGAGGAAATAGTTATGCAAAAGGAACAGAATTAATTGCCTCAAGTTTGAAAACAATTGAAGAGCCAGCTATGGAAATGGAAAGCTGGATGATTGACGAAGCATACTGGAACAAAAACAATTCAGCTTATTTATTTGAAGAAGCGTCTGATGAAGTTTTAAATTTGGAGGCGTGGATGCTTAATGAAAGTAACTGGGGAAAAATTGATTTGAAATACACTGAAACAGAAGTTGAAAACAGTTTGGTTCTGGAATCATGGATGACAAACGAAAACCTTTGGGAAAAAGAAAAGCTAAGTTTTAATGAAACAGAAACAGAAAATAATTTGATTCTGGAGTCGTGGATGACAGACGAAAATACATGGAATATTCAATAGGGAAAAGGTAAAGTTAAAACGCGATAGCTTAATTGGATTTTTAAAGGAGGACTGTCAAAAGGCAGTCCTTTTCTTTTTTGCAAAAAAATAGGTCGGCTCGATAGTCGACCTATTTCATTTAATAAAACAGCCTTATTTTAATATTTTTGGTTTAATTTCAATCATAAGATGTCTTTTGGGTATTACATCTTCTTTTTTTACATAAATCTTTACAATCTCCCCGTCAAAGGGCATCCGAACCTGATTTTGCATTTTCATTGCTTCAAGCAGTAATAAAGTTTCACCTTCTTTAACTTTATCCTTTGGTTTGATATAGATGTCAATTATTGTCCCTGGGATAAATGAATAAAGCAGATTTTCATTTGGCGCCTCCCACATTAACCTATCTTCAAACTTTCGGGTATATGTGGTTTTGTAAATCGCCCCCTGAACAATGAGATTTTTATATTCTTTTTCTTCAGTCATAAATTTTAATTTTAGAATGGTGGTACACCATGTTTTTTAGCTGGCAAATGAACGCTTTTATTTTCCGAAACTTTTAGGGCATGTAAGATACGTGGCCTGGTTTCTTTGGGTTCAATTACTTCGTCAATATACCCCTGCGCTGCAGCAACATACGGATTTGCGAATTTTTCCTTGTACTCCAGAATTTTTTGCTGACGCATTTCTTCCGGATTTTCGGCTTCTGCGATTTCTTTACGGAATACGATGTTTGCGGCACCTTCCGGTCCCATTACAGCAATCTCTGCGGTTGGCCATGCAAATACAAAATCAGCACGTAAGTGGCGTGAGTTCATTGCAATATAACCACCGCCGTATGCTTTTCTTAAAATGACTGTTACTTTTGGAACTGTCGCTTCACTGTATGCATAAAGGATTTTCGCACCGTGACGGATTACACCTGCATGTTCCTGATCAACTCCCGGTAAATATCCGGGCAAATCTTCTAATGTGACAATTGGAATATTAAAAGCATCGCAATAACGAATAAACCTCGCTGCTTTGTCAGAACTGTCGGTATCCAGAACGCCTGCCAGAACCATTGGCTGGTTAGCTACGAATCCTACAGTTTCACCTTCCATCCTTCCAAAACCAATAATAATATTTGGTGCGAAATGTTCCATAACTTCAAAAAAGTCAGAACCATCGGTAATTCCTTTTATAATGTCGCGCATATCGTAAGGAATTCTTGGGTCGCCTGGAACTATGTCTTCAATTTTTCTGCCTTTTTGCGGCGATTTTGGCGGATAAGGAAGCGCTTTCCTGGAATTATTACGGGGAATAAAACTGATAAGTTTTTTTATTTGGTCGAAACATTCAAGCTCATTTTGAGCATAAAAATGGGCATTCCCTGTAATTTCCGCATGAACACGCGCACCACCGAGTTCTTCCATCGAAATTTCTTCGCCAAGCACCGATTTTATTACACTTGGCCCGGTAATAAACATCTTGGAGATATTTTCCACAACAAAAACGAAGTCGGTTAGCGCCGGCGAATAAACTGCTCCACCTGCGCATGGGCCAAGGATTACTGAGATTTGGGGAATTACTCCGGATGCCAGGGTATTGCGGAAGAAGATTTCTCCATATCCGGCCAGAGAGTTAACACCCTCCTGAATACGCGCACCACCAGAGTCGTTAATACCAATCAACGGAACCCTCATTTTTAAGGCATGATCCATGATTTTTGTAATTTTTCTGGCGTGCATTAGTCCGAGTGAGCCCCCTGCTACAGTGAAGTCCTGGGCGAAAATACAAACTGGTTTATTGTAAATGGTGCCTGTACCGATAATTACACCGTCGCCATGTAATACTTTTGATTCCATACCAAAATCTTTGGCGCTGTGTTCAACGAACAGGTCATATTCGTGAAAAGAATTTTTATCAAGAAGGGCAAGAATACGTTCGCGGGCAGTGAGTTTACCCATTTTAGCCTGTTTCTCAATGGCTTTATCCCCACCACCTTTTTGTACTTCTCTTTTCCTTTTTCGAAGGTCAAGGACATTGCTTCTTAGTGACATAAAGTTTGTTTTAAGTTAAAATTTCTCTTTTGCATTTATCAGCAAAAGGTTTTAATTAAGCATTTCAAAGTGGGAGCAAAATTATAATTTTTTTCTTTTGACTTTCGCTTTCACGAAATAGTACTACGTAATTTAAACTACAATGATTCATTCTGCTCGAATAATGGTACTTGTTGTTTGAAAAGTAATGCTAACGCGCAGCCCAGCGGAATACAAAGAAAGCGATTAAACTGTAAAATACGTTGGGGATCCAAACTGCAACGATAGGCGGAGTATTGCCGCTAATGGCAAAAACTGTAGATATTTGCATAAAAAGTATATACGAGAAAGCTAAAAGTAAACCGAGCCCCAGATGCAGTCCCAGTCCACCTTTTATTTTGCGGGAAGCAAGTCCGGCACCAATAATTGTTAAAATGAAGGCTGAAAATGGTCCGGCAACTCTTTTATGATTTTCTATTTCCCATTCGACGTAGTTGACACCACGCATTTTCATTTGTTTTATTTCCTGTTTTAATGCCGGTGTGGTAAATGTTTCCATTTGGTTTTTCATTACCTTATAATCATTTGGGGTCATATTTAAGGTTGTATCCATCCGGTAACCTTTTACGAAATCTTCCCCGTCTTCATGAATGTACCGTATAACATAATTATTAATTACCCACTTTTCTGTCTCTTCATTCCAGCGAATATTATCGGCGCTAATTTTTTCTTTCAGTTCAGCGCCGTCGAATTTTTCAAGTGTAAAGCGGTATCCTACATTGTTGGCATTAAAACTTTGCATATAAATATATACACCTGGCTCAATTTGCCGATGGATGTTTCTCTCAACAATAACTTTATTATTATCGATATATTTATTTCTAAAGTTATTTAAAGTTGCGTTTGCAGGCGGAATAACATAATTGCCCAGGGCAAAAGAAAAAGCTGCCAGAATAAATGCCGATGTTAAATACGGACGCATCAGGCGCGGGTACGAAACTCCACTGCTTAAAATGGCAATTATCTCTGTGTTGTATGCCATTTTTGAGGTAAAGTATATTACTGCAATAAAGGTAAACAACGGACTAAACAGATTGGCAAAATAAGGAATAAAATTCAGGTAGTATTCAAGTATAATAACCTTTGCAGGAATGTCTTTTGAAATAAATTCATCCAGATTTTCCGCCATATCGAAAACGATAGCAATACTTAGAATTAAAGCAATGGTGTAAAAGAAAGTTCCCAGAAACTTTTTAGTAATATATAAATCTATTGTTTTATAAATTTTCATTCCCGAGTTATAATCTTTCTTTTAGTTTTATCACCATTTCTCTTTTCCAGCTTTCAAAAATTCCGGCAATTACTTTCTGCCGGGCTGTTTTTACCAGCCACAAATAAAACGCCAGATTATGCTGACTGGCAATTTGTGCGCCAAGCATTTCGTTTGAAATTATTAAATGGCGAAGATAAGATTTTGAATACTGGTCGACAAATGAGTGTTCATCTTCGTCGATGGGAGAGTGATCGTTTTCCCACTTTTTATTTTTGATATTAATAATCCCCTTGCTCGTAAATAACATTCCGTTTCTGCCATTACGCGTTGGCATTACACAGTCAAACATGTCAATGCCCCTTTCAATAGATTCCAGAATATTTAGGGGAGTTCCCACACCCATAAGATACCTTGGTTTGTTTGATGGCAAATCAATCGTGCAAACTTCGGTCATTTCATACATTATTTCTTCAGCCTCACCAACAGAAAGCCCCCCTATAGCGTAGCCGTCTGCATCAAAATTTTTTACATGAGCAACAGCAGTTTTGCGTAAATCTTCAAATGTATTTCCCTGTACAATTGGGAAAAGTGATTGCCGGTAGCCGTACTTTGGTTCTGTTTTGTTAAACTGAACAAAACATCTCTCCAGCCAGCGTTGTGTTAATTCAAGCGAATTTTTTGCATAGTTGTAATCTGCATCTCCCGGAGAACATTCATCAAAAGCCATGATTATATCAGCTCCGATAGAACGCTGAATATCCATTACATTTTCCGGTGTAAACATGTGATACGATCCGTCGATATGTGATTGAAAACGGGCTCCTTCTTCACTGAGTTTTCTGATGTCGCCAAGCGAAAAAACCTGGTATCCGCCACTGTCTGTTAATATTGGTCCATTCCAGCGATTAAACTTGTGTAAGCCTCCTGCTTTTTCAATCACGTCAATTCCGGGGCGGAGATACAAATGATATGTGTTTCCAAGAATGATTTGAGCATTTATATCTTCATGCAGATCACGCGTGTGTATTCCTTTTACAGAACCGGCAGTCCCCACCGGCATAAAAATTGGTGTTTCTATTTTGCCGTGGTCGGTAGTAATAATACCTGCACGTGCACGCGAATTTTCTGAGGTCTTTAATAACTCAAATTCCATCTCTTTTTTTTGAGGGTTCAAATATAGTTATTCTGTCTGAATCAAGCGGACGTATTTTCTTTTGCCTCTGTTAATTATTTTTAAACCCTGTGAATAAAAATAAAATAGATTTTTTGTTGAATATTTTGTAGTTGGAGTGAATGTTTCCATTTTTGTGTTTGACTAATCTTTATCTGATTTATTTTTCTGAATGATCAACGATGTATTGAAAGTAATCTCTGAAGCAGAGATTTTTCAAATAGTACTTTTCTTTGTTTTGTTAACGCTCATTTTGATTCAGATTATTTTTAAAATCGTCTTTTTTGTTCAGATTTTAAGAGGAAAGAAATCTGCAAAAGGAGATGGGCAAAGCCCTGTTTCTCTATTAATGGCTGTACGAAACGAAGAAAATAACCTTTCTGAAAAATTACCGCATTTACTTGAACTTGACCGGGATAATTACGAAGTGATTGTTGTCGACGACTTTTCTCAAGACAATACTCTTTCTGTTTTGGGGAGACTAAAAAAGGAGAATTCAAAGTTAAAAGTTTCTGTTTTAAACCAGGAAACACGTTTTTCGATAAAGTTGTCGCAAAACATAGCTCTGAAATCAGCGAAAAACGACTGGGTGTTGTTTATTCCGCCTTCGATAACGCAATATCATGATAACTGGTTGGAAAGTATATCAGATTCGGTTGCCGAATCTCTGGATGTTGTTGTGAACTATTCAAATGTTTGCAAAAACGGAAAGTTCTTTAACAAACTCTATCGTATTGAAACATTTTTACTTTACTTAAAAAGTATGAAGTATTCTCTGACCGGATTTCCAATTGTTTATTTTGAAAATAATGTTGTTTTCAGGAAAGATAAATATTTTGGGTTGGGAGGCTATGGGAAAAAAATCAAGGAACCATTTGCCAATCTCGAATTATTAATTAACCAGTTTCTTTCGAAAAAGAAACTCAATATTGTATTAAATAGTGAGACTTCGATTCGTTTTTCAGAAAAAATTACACGACATGATTATTTTGATTTAATGCGAAAAAGTTTTCGAATAGAACAACATTTATCTTATATAAAAAGGGTTTTAATAACTTTAAGTTCGGGGCTCAAATTAATAACACTTCCTCTTGTAATTGCTGTAATCTTTTTATTTATTGATGTTTGGCCGTTTGTTTCTACAGGTATTGGTCTTCTTTTGATTTTACACTTGCTTATCATAAAAACAATGCAAAATCGTTTGAATGAACGTAAAATATTCATAACTTCGTTAGTATATGAGTTGATAATGCCCTACTATAAAATAGTTTTCCGAAGGCGTTTCAACGGTAAAATCCGAAGGCAAAATGGAAGAGCAAAATTTAAGATTATCTGAAAAAGCACGCCAGGATTATATTTTGGTTCTGGATGCTTTGAAAGGTGATGAAAAAGCTTTTGCACGTTTGCTCAGTAAATACAAGGATGCCATATATTTTATGCTTCTCAAAATGGTAAACAACCGGAGCGATGCTGAGGATTTAACACTCGAAGCTTTTGGAAAAGCTTTTAAAAATCTTCACCAGTATTCTCCAACTTATGCATTTAGTACATGGTTGTTTAAAATTGCATCAAACAATTGTATCGATTTTTTACGCAAGAAAAAAGGGGTACATATTTCAATCGAAAATACAAACGATCAAAATGAAAACGGGGAGCAATTACGACTTAAATCAAAAGATCCTGATCCAGAAGAGAAACTAATCCGGCAACAAAAAGCAATTCTGCTGCGAAAGGTTGTCAGGCGATTAAAACCCCGTTATCAAACGCTCGTTGAATTAAGATATTTCCGTGAATTTTCGTACGAAGAAATTGCAAAAGAATTAAATTTGCCGCTCGGTACTGTAAAAGCTCAGTTGTTTAGGGCGCGCGAAATGTTGTTTAAAATGATTGAAAGTACCGAAATGGCAGATCATTAATAATTCTTTTGAATGGATATTATCCTGAAATATTTTCCAAAACTCGACAACAGAAAAGTAGAACAATTCCGGTTGCTCGAAGAGTTGTATGCTGAATGGAACCAAAAAATCAATGTTATTTCAAGAAGAGATTTT
The DNA here is from genome assembly GCF_022267315.1 of Maribellus maritimus. Taxonomy (GTDB): domain Bacteria; phylum Bacteroidota; class Bacteroidia; order Bacteroidales; family Prolixibacteraceae; genus Draconibacterium; species Draconibacterium maritimum. The sequence continues at coordinate 421,373 of NZ_JAIKLE010000001.1, read as the reverse complement.
TCATCGCTTTATGAAAAACATGTTTTGCATTCGTTAAGTATTGCAAAATTTGTGCGGTTTGCCGGCAATACCCAGGTTTTGGATGTCGGAACAGGAGGTGGCTTTCCGGGAATTCCTCTCGCTATTTTTTTTCCTGAGGTTCAGTTTCATTTGGTTGATTCAATCGGGAAAAAGATTAGAGTAGTAAATGGTGTTGCCGAATCGTTAGAATTAAAAAATGTTACGGCAGAACAGATTAGGGCAGAGCAAATAAAAAAGAGATATGATTTTGTAATTAGCCGCGCAGTGACACGTTTGCCGGAATTCGTTCCATGGGTAAAAAACAGTATTTCGCAAAAACAAAAAAATGCCATTCCCAACGGCATTTTATATTTAAAAGGAGGTGATATTCACGCCGAACTCAAACCGTTCAAAAACAGAGTCTTTGTCCAAAAACTTTCAGAATATTTTGAAGAAGAGTTTTTTGAAACCAAAAAGCTGGTTCATCTTTCTTTTTAACGTTTTTTACTCAATAAGTTGGTATTCATCACCAAACGAAACACCCATTTTCCGGGCTTTTGTAATTAGTGGGTGCCCAGGCTGAACCAACCTTAAATTGCTGCCAACTTCTTCCAGTGAAACAGTAGTCAGTTCGTTATTTTTCATAGCCACCATTGTCCCAAAATTACTTTCTGCAATACATTGCGCTGCATGAGCACCGTAACGTGTAGCTAAGATTCTGTCCATAGGTGTTGGACTACCGCCGCGTTGAATATATCCCAAAACGGTTTCCCGAGTTTCAATTCCGGTATAGGTTTGAATCGCCTCAGAAAGATGTGATGCAGCTGTTTGGTTTTTGGGATGATCGATTCCTTCGGCAACAACGACAATCGAATAAGGTTTGTTGTCTTCATACCGATTCTCAATTTTTTTACATACCGAACGAATGTTGTAAGGAATTTCCGGCAACAAAATTATATCGCCTCCACCGGCAACACCTGAATAAAGAGCCAGCCAACCTGCATGATGTCCCATGATTTCTATGATCATTACGCGCTGATGCGAGTTTGCTGTCGTATGTAAACGGTCGATGGCATCGGTAGCAATTTGTACTGCCGAGTCAAAACCAAAAGTAACATCAGTTCCCCAAACATCGTTGTCAATAGTTTTGGGAATTCCAATAACATTTAATCCTTCTTTTGCGAGCATACTGGCCGTTTTCATGGTTCCGTTGCCACCAATACAAACAATACAATCGAGGCCGAGTTTTTTATAATTCTTCTTTATTTTTTCGGGTTTATGCGTGTCTGTTTTCCCGTTTTTTTTAACCATTTTGTATGGTTTTTCTCTTGATGTACCCAAAATGGTTCCGCCTAAGGTTAAAATACCCGAGAGTTGAGATTCTTTTAATTCCGTGTAGTCGTTGTTTATCAGCCCCAAATAACCGGCGTTAAAACCAAGAACTTCCATTCCATATTCAACAATTGCAGTTTTGCCCACTCCCCGAATGGCTGCGTTTAATCCCGGGCAATCTCCTCCAGCTGTTAAAATTCCTATTTTTTGGGCTTTTTTTGAAGTTTCCATATCTGATATCTTTTATAAAAAACTTAAATCAAAATCGAATTTACAAAAGAATACCCGAAATTGTTAATTTTGTAGGAAACGTTTATTAACTATTAAGTAAATTTCAGAAATAAACGATAATTGGAAGGAAATAAAGCTTAATTTTTATATTTTCGTTTTACTTCGGAAAGGAATATTTAATTAACCAATAAAAAAACAACAAAATGAAAAGAGTATTCTCATTACTTTTAGCAGGAGCATTTGTTTTTGGTATGTCGTGTCAAAGCGGTCAGAAGAAAACAACTGATGAGCCTGAGGAAAAAGCTGCAGTTGAAGAAACTGTTGGACCAAACGAATTAACACAGGCTGAAAAAGATCAGGGCTGGGTTTTGCTTTTTGATGGAAAAACAAGCAACGGATGGCATAGTTACGGGAAGGAATCTTTCCCCGCCGGATGGCAGGTTGTTGACGGAACTTTGATGTGCAACGGTTCGGGAAGAGGTGAAGCCGGGGCAGAGGATGGTGGTGACATTGTTACCGATAAGGAGTACTCAAACTTTCATTTAAAAATGGAGTGGAAAATTTCGGAAGGTGGCAATTCCGGGATTTTTTATTTGGGAAAGGAAGACCCACGTTTTGACAAAATATATTATACTGCTCCTGAAATGCAGGTTTTGGATAACGAAAGGCATCCTGATGCAATGCTTGGAAAAGACGGAAACCGCAAAGCAGGTTCTTTATACGATTTAATTCCTGCTGATCCTCAAAACGCAAAACCAGCAGGCGAATGGAACTCAATTGAGATTATTTGCTACAAAGGCACAGTCGTGCACAAACAAAATGACGAAACTGTTTTGGAATATCACTTGTGGACGGAAGACTGGAATAGTCTTGTCGCCGGTTCAAAATTCCCGGAATTAAATCCCGATTGGGCAAATGTTGCACAATCAGGTGTAATTGCATTACAGGATCATGGTGATGATGTTTGGTATAGAAATATCAAAATCAGAGAATTGTAAGAAGGAGTTGACACATACTACGACAAAAAATCCCGGGTGGTTATCCCGGGATTTTTTATTCAGGGAAATATCCCGATTCATTTAATATTTTTTGGTAGTCAGTATTCTGCATCAGTTGAGGAAGCGTAATTTCCGGATGTTCGTTCATGTATTTCCGCACAATTTGCCAGCCAATCCAAACTCCGGTGCGCGCAGGCGATGCCAACGGAAATCCGTTCGTGTAGGGCCCGTCGTTGATGTACCTGATGATATCCATTCGTTTACTGGAATACAACATTTTCGTTTCTACCAGTCTTAGCCACATTTCTGCTTCGTTTTTTTTGCACCATTCCAACTGTTTTTCTGTATATCCGATTTTGAGCGAATCGTTCATTGCCGGTAAAAGTGCATCAACAAAATACATTAGCTTTCCCTGGTGAATCATGTTTCCTAAAAGGTTGGTTGCTTTATTGGTCTGGTCAAATTCAGTCATTCCCCAGGCAAACGCAAGGTCTGAAACAATCTTATTTTTATGCATGTTGAGGATTTTGTATTGCGGGGTTGTACTCAGTCGCTGATAATAGCTGCAATCTCTTCCTAAATATTTGTCCAGGCTTATACCGATAATATCTTCTGTTGTTACAACCGACTGGTTAAATCCTGAAATATAGGTGTAAACAGACGGAATATTTTTTTCGGGGAAATGGTATTTATAATATTTAAATGCCTTGGTCACTTGATTTTGTATTTCGCGAAAGTTTGAAAATTCCTCTTCAACCATCGAATTTATATTTAGTATCATGGTATCCGTAAGAAATGTATTCATATACCCCACAAAACCTTCGTCGTCAATTCCTCCAATATTTATGATTTTGTAAGTAAAAAGGTCAAAAAAACCGGGATGTTTTTCATGCAAATCAATAAGCTCCTGCAAGGTGTCTTTTTGAGGAAGTGAAAATAGTTCCTTTTCAAACCGAACAAATTCAGGTTGGGCATCAATTCCTGAAATGTCAACTTTTAAAGGGTTTCGCTTGCAGGAAATGAAAATCATAAATAAAAACAGAATCAGGATTCCTCGTTTCATTTTATAAGAATTTTAATTCAATACGCATCCTTTAGATAATTATTGCGAAATTGAACTAAAAATTGGAGATTTGCAATCATAAAGAATAATCGTGGTATACTTATAGTGAAAGCATAAGGAATTACAATAAATAATCCATTTTCACTACAGTTTGAAACAATGGTGGAAATTAATTTTTACGCAAATGAAAGTTGCACTGGCACAGTTAAATTATATCATCGGAGATTTTGAAGGAAACGCTGAAAAGATAATTCAAAATATCAATAGGGGAAAGAACGAAGGTGCCGACCTTGTTATTTTTTCGGAACTTTCGGTTACCGGATATTATCCGCACGATTTACTGGAGAAAAAAGAGTTTATTCAAAAGGCAGAAGATGCAGTCCTGAAAATTGCCGCCTCTTGCCACGGAATTGCCGCAATACTAGGTGCACCAAAAATTAATGAGCGGGAGCGCGGGAAAAAATTATACAACTCGGCTCTGTTTATCTCTGATGGGAAAGTGCAAAGCACACACAACAAGACATTGTTACCTACTTACGATGTTTTTGACGAATACCGCCATTTTGAGCCCAATCAGAATTTTAATGTGGTTGACTTTAAAGGCGAAAAGATAGCCATAACCATTTGCGAAGATTTATGGGATGAACAACCCACGGCAAACGAATTTGGTAAAGACAAATTGTACCAGACATCACCCATGGAAAAACTAAGTCCTTTGAACCCTGATTTTGTAGTGAATATTTCGGCTTCTCCTTTTTCGTATAATCAGGAATCCTGGCGAAAAGACATTTTAATAACAAAAGCTCAAAAATATAATGTGCCGGTTTTGTACGTGAATCAGGTTGGCGCACAAACCGAGTTGGTTTTTGATGGTGGCTCGGTTTGGATCGACAAGAAAGGAGAAATTTTGAAAGAACTGAAGTACTTTAATGAGGACTTTTTGATTTTTGATACCCAAAATCCAGGAGAGAAATTGGTACAAAAAGAAGCTGATTATATCGAAAAGATACATGATGCACTGGTTCTAGGTATTCGCGACTATTTTAAAAAGATGGGGTTTAAAAGCGCAACACTTGGACTTTCTGGCGGAATAGATTCAGCAGTAACCGCGGTTTTAGCGGTTCGTGCATTGGGAGCAGAAAATGTCAGGGTTTTACTTATGCCTTCAAAATATTCTTCGGATCATAGTTTGAACGATGCCCGGGAACTGGCTGACAATTTGGGAATACAATATGATGTTGTAAATATTCAAACAGCAGTTGATGCTTTTGAAAAAGAGCTGGCTCCGCTGTTTAAAGGGAAAGCCCCGGATATTACAGAAGAGAATATCCAGGCACGTGCCCGTGGAGTTTATGTGATGGCGCTTTCAAATAAATTTGGTCATATCCTGTTAAATACAACCAACAAAAGTGAGAGTGCGGTTGGATACGGAACATTATACGGAGACATGAACGGAGGCCTCGCAGTATTGGGCGATGTTTACAAAATGGATGTTTTCCGGCTTTCTAGGTTTATGAATAAAGATGGCGAAGTGATTCCCGAAAATACAATTGTTAAACCACCTTCAGCAGAGCTGCGTCCCGACCAAAAGGATACTGATTCATTGCCTGAATATGAAGATTTAGACAAAATTCTTTTCAATTTTATTGAATTAAATAAATCGCCAATAGAAATTGTTGCTTTAGGCTATGAAGAAGAAGTGGTGAGAAAAGTTATACGAATGGTAAATATGAATGAGTACAAGCGGTTTCAGGCGGCACCTATTTTAAGAGTTAGTTCAAAAGCATTCGGATTTGGAAGAAAGATACCTTTGGTAGCCAAATATTAGTAAAATGACAGATTTTGTATTGTTTACAATTTTCTAAATACATGATTTGTGACAGTTGCAATGTAAAATAACTGTTAAAAATGAATTCTATTTTTACAAAATTTTTAACTTTGATGCTTTAAAACATACAAGGCATTTATATGTTAAATTCAGAGTTGGGAGTAAAAGATATAGTTGATAATCCAAAGTCGATCTTTTATCTTTTGAATCAGGAAGAAAAAGATGAATTGCAGCATCATATTTCTCTCGCGCATTATAAAAAAAACGAATTCATTTTTAAAGAGGGCGATAAACCTACCGGATTTCTTTTATTGGTTGATGGCAAAGTAAAGATTTTCAAGGAAGGCGTTGGTGGAAGGGAACAGATTGTTCGTATGGCCAAACCTCTTGGTGTAATTGGTTACAGGGCGCTTTTTAGTGACGAAATCCACAATTCGTCGGCAGTTACTTTGGAAGAGTCTCTTGTTTGTACAATAAGTCCCGATTTTATTTTTAATCGTGCTTTAAAAAACAGTGATTTTTCGTTCAAAATCATTCGTAAGTTGTCAAAAGAATTAGGTTTTTCAAATTCAAGAACAGTAACACTCACTCAAAAACATATTCGGGGCAGGCTGGCTGAATCATTGCTTCTGCTTAAGGATAAGTATGGTTTTGAACACGATGGAACGACACTCCGAGTATACTTGTCAAGGGAAGATATTGCCAATTTATCGAACATGACAACATCAAATGCAATTCGTACGTTATCGACTTTTGCCAGCGAAAAGGTAATTGCTATTGATGGACGGAAAATTAAAATCTTGGATGCCAATCGCTTGGAGAGAGTAAGCAAGTTAGGATAGGTTTAATTGCATTCACAGCAATTTTCTTTCTTTTTTTATTCCTGCAAATAGATTCGTTTTACACGTTGCGAAATCCCCGTTAAAACTTCATACGGAATTGTACCCGCTTTTTCAGCTACTTCTGAAATAGTGTTGTTTGAACCAAAAAATTCTACCTCGTCACCCGCATTTACATCAATACCTGTTACATCAAGCATTAACATATCCATACAAATATTACCAATTATTGGTGCCAATTTCCCGCCGACAAAAGCAGAACCATTTTTATTACTGAGTTTTCTGTCCAGACCGTCGGCATAGCCCAGCGGGACCACTGCTATTTTGCTCGTTTTCTCAATTTTTCCCTTTCGGTTATAGCCTACCGTCTCCGTTTTTTGAACTGTTTTTACCTGAGAAACAGTACTTTTTAATGTACCAACATGTTCCAATCCCAGCCCTGTTTGAGAAACGCCGTAAAGACCGATGCCAAGTCTCACCATTTCAAACTGGTATTTTGTGAAACGCTCAATTCCTGCCGAATTCAATATGTGCCGATCTATATTATATGAAAACTGTTTTGAGATATTCCTGGCGATTTCATTGAATCTAGAAATTTGCGTTTTTGTAAAGTCATCCATTTCCGGATCGTCACTTGCTGCAAGATGCGAAAAAACAGACTTGACTTTTAGCCATCTGGTTGCCTTTATTGTTGAGATAGCTTGTTGTGTTTCAGAGTTAGTTTTGAAACCTAAACGATTCATCCCTGTATCAATTTTTAAATGAATCGGGAACTCCTCCAAGGCGTTTTGAGAAACGGTTTTAGTAAATGCTTGCAGCAGTTCCAGGCTGTAAATGTTCGGCTCCAACCGGTAGTCGATAAAATTTTGAAAGCTGTGTTCTTCCGGATTCATTACAATAATTGGTGTTTGAATTCCGGCATTTCGCAACTGTACACCTTCATCGGCAACTGCAACTGCAAGATAATCTACATTCTGAAACTGAAGCATTTTTGCAATTTCCACATCGCCTGTGCCATATGAAAAGGCTTTTACCATCACCATAACTTTTGTTTCGGGTTTTAAAAGTTTTCGAAACGCGTTGAGATTATAAACCAGTGCATTCAAATTAACTTCCAGAACCGTTTGATGTGTTTTCTGCTGAAGAAGAGCAGATATTTTTTCGAAAGTAAATTTTCGGGCACCTTTAATTAAGATTACTGAGTCTTTTAGATTTTCTTTCTGAAATGATTTTTTAAAGTCAATTAAATTGGAATAACACTCTTTTCTGACCGAAAATACTTCAAAATATTCAGTTATTTCAGGACCAATTCCTATGAGGTTGTCAATTTTCCAGTCCAATAAAAGTTGGTTTACCTGTTTATATAAATCTGGTTTTGGAATACCGGTTTGTTGAATATCGGAAAGTATAACTGTTTTTTGTAAATGACCTTTTGCTGCTTGCTGCTGAAGCACGGACAATGCAATGGAAAACGAATTAAGGTCAGAGTTATAGTAATCGTTGATAAGAAGGCAGTTGTTGATTCCCTGTTTAATTTCCAAACGCATGGCAACAGGTTCGAGTTTTTCAAATCTTTTTAAAACCAGATCTGGTTTTTGGGTCAGCGCCCATATACCTGCAAAACAGTGGCAGGCATTTTCAATGGATGAGGAGTCAGAAAAAGGAATTTTAAATACATATTTTTTTGACTCAATTTTAGCTGAAATTTTAGTGTAACTTTCCTTCTTTTCTGCCGAAAAAGAAAGGAACACATTTTTGTTTTTTTGCAACGACCAGCTAACCGGTGTTACAGAATGCTCTTCGCAGAAACGAGTAATCTTTTTTTTATACAATTGGTTGTCCACCGAAAAAATCAATTTTTCAGAGGATTTAAAAAGCTGGAGTTTTTCTTCTGTTTTTTGCTCGTACGATTCAAAATTTTCCTGGTGGGCATCTCCAAGATTTGTAAAAATCCCGATTTCCGGTTTTATAATTTCTGTCAGCTTTTTCATTTCACCAGGTTCTGAAATACCGGCTTCAAAAATTCCCAGGTTGTAATTTTTATTCATCAATAGTACAGAAAGCGGAACACCAATTTGAGAATTGTAGCTTTTGGGGCTTCTAACGATTGAGAAATTTTCAGATAAAATATCGTGCAGCCACTCTTTTACAATTGTTTTTCCATTGCTTCCCGTAATTCCCATAACCGGATACAGGTTTTTCCGGCGGTTAAAAGTGGCCAGTTTTTGTAATGCTTCTGTAGTGTTTTTTACAAAAACAAAAGAGGCTTTTGAGTTGACCCATTTTTTTTCAGAAACTACAAAGTTTTTTATACCCCGTTTCATCAATTGGGGAATATAGTTGTGTCCGTTATTTCGCGGCCCTGTAAGTGCAAAAAAAACAGCATTTCCTCCTGCGAAAAATGTTCGGCTGTCGGTAACAATATTTGTGATAATCTCATCTGAGGTGTTCGGAGATGAATATAATTTACCTTCTGTAATTTTTGAGATTTCTGAAATTGTGAATTGATTCATTTTTTTGAATTTGCCTCTCGGTAGCAACTGCGACAGAGGGGTTCGTAAATGTCTTTCTCTCCCAAAAGTACAACCTGTTCTTTTTCTGAAAGCCGGTGAGAAAACTGAGCGATATTTCCACACCTTACACAAATGGCATGTACTTTTGTAATATGATCTGCAATGGCCATTAATCCGGGAATTGGACCAAACGGAACGCCTTTAAAGTCCATGTCCAGTCCGGCTACAATTACACGTATTCCCATGTTTGCCAGTTTTGCAGCAACTTCAATAAGTCCTTTGTCGAAGAATTGTGCTTCGTCTATTCCAATAACGTCAACATCGTTTGAGTAAAGCAATATATTTGCAGAATTTTCTACGGGAGTTGAACGGATAGAATTTTCATCGTGTGAAACCACTTCTGTTTCTGAATAACGCACATCAATCATCGGTTTATAAATTTCCACACGCTGTTTTGCTATTTTTGCCCGTTTTAACCTACGTATCAATTCCTCAGTTTTTCCTGAAAACATTGAGCCCGCAACAACTTCAATCACCCCCACTTTTTTATGGGCGTTTACATCCCTTTCTATAAACATTTACGTTATATGAATAAGAAATTAGTACTTTTACAAAAATAATCTTTAAAAATAATAGGTCGGGCAAGAATGGAAAATAAAAAACTGGTAAATATTCTTTTAAAAGATATGGGCGAATTGGAGGAACTGGTTGTTGAAATAAAAGAAAAAGGGAATTTCGACTCGCTTGAAATTGAATTTCTGCATACCCGGGCAAAAGGTATTATGCAGCTTTTACAGATGTTAAACGGATATGAAAGTGAGAACCTCATTCCTGAAGCGATTCAGAAAATTGTTGAAGAAATTCCTGAAAATATAAATCCCGAAAAAATGTCACCAGCTCCGATGATTGAATCTACTGTAAAGGAAGAAGAGATTATTTCAAAGCCTGAAAAAGAAGAACCGGTTCCTGAGCCTGAAATAAAGGAGGAGCCTCAAATTTCGACTGAAGAAACGAAAGAAGAAGTTGTTGAAAGTAAGGTTGAAGAGTTTAAAGAAGATATTTCCGGTAATTTTGGAGGAGGTGGAGAAGAAGAGGAATCAGCTGATTTTGAAAATGGCGATGTGGAATTGGAAGAAGAGGAAGTAACAGAAAAAAATCCGCGTCTGGGTGATAGCTTTTTTAAGGGAAAATCAGTGAATGATATTATACATGATCAAAACAAACTTGAATTTAAGCTGTCTAATCGTCCGGTAGACAGTATTCGTTCAGCGATTGGAATTAATGACCGTTTTCAGTATATAAGGGAACTTTTTGACGGAAACCCTGAACGGTTTTCAGAAACGGTGACATCTATCGATGCTATGAAAAGTATAAATGAAGCAGTGACCTACTTGCAGCAAAACTTTAAATGGAAAAAGAACGAAACCAGCTTGAAATTTGTAAACCTTGTAAAGCGGCGTTTCACAAATGAATAGTTTTGGAAGATTGATTCTTGTTCCCACACCCATCGGAAACCTTGAGGATATTACGTTGCGGGCAATTAATGTTTTAAAAGGTGCTGATTTAATTTTGGCTGAAGATACACGCGTTTCATCAAAATTAATGAAACATCTGGAAATTGATAAAAGGCTAATTCCACATCACAAATTCAACGAACACAAAACACTTCAGAATATTATTTCCAAATTGAAGGAAGGTTTACATGTTGCAATGATTTCAGATGCCGGAACTCCCGGAATTTCAGATCCCGGGTTTTTATTGGTTCGAACCTGCATCGAAAACACCATTGATGTAGAGTGTCTTCCCGGAGCTACAGCTTTAATTCCTGCACTTGCAGTTTCAGGTTTGCCAACCGATAAATTTGTTTTTGAAGGTTTTCTTCCTCAAAAAAAAGGGCGGCAGAAAAGATTAATTCAACTCTCGGAGGAAAACCGGACAATGGTGTTTTATGAATCTCCTTTTCGGCTGGTAAAGGCGATTTCTCAGTTTTCCGCGTTTTTTGGTGCAGAAAGACAGGCATGTGTTTGCCGGGAACTCAGTAAAATGTTCGAAGAAATAAAACGCGGAACTTTAGCTGAACTTGAAAAATATTATTCAGAAAATACACCTAAAGGTGAAATAGTGATTGTTGTAGAAGGCTTTTCAAAAAAAGGAAAGTAAGATTATTTTTCAAGGTGAAGATACTAAATGATAAAAAAGTACAAGCATATATTTTTTGACCTCGATAACACTTTATGGGATTTTGAGAAGAATTCGAAAAATGCCATGGAAATAGCATTTGCACATTTTTTTGATAATACTCAACTACCATTTGCCGAGTTTTTTGAGACTTATTCCCGCATTAACGACTATTTGTGGGATGAGTATAAAAAAAGGAATATTCAAAAAAAAGAATTAATCTTTTTGAGGTTCAAACAGACTTTTAGCACTCACAAGCTTTCCGGGGTGGATCCTGAAGAAATGAATTCGTTTTATCTGGATGAAATGGCAAAGCAAAAGGACTTGAAAGTTGGAGCACTTGAAATACTTCAATATCTAAAACAAAAGAGTTACATATTACATATTATTACAAATGGTTTTAAGGAAGTCCAGTATAAAAAAATGGAAACCTCAGGCTTAATGCCTTTTTTTAAAAATATTTTTGTATCGGAGGATGTGAAGGTGCCAAAACCCGGATTTGAAATTTTTGAATATGCAATAAAATCTTCAAATGCCAGAAAATTGGAATGCCTTATGGTAGGGGATGATTGGCATGTGGATATTATTGGAGCAAATCAGTTTGGGATTGATTCGATTTATATTCCATTAGATAAGCATAGTGAATATGGTCGTTTCTGTGGAGAAGTAAAGAGTAGGAATAGTATTGATGTTGTTGACGAAATAATAGATTTAAAGCGGATTTTATAAAAAAAATCTTTTAAATACTTATGTTAATTACTTTTTGTAAGTTAAATCTTCTTTTTCAAAACAAAAAAATGTGTAATATTTATTTTTAATTTTCATTTCTTTTTATAACATTTGCAAGTGTTAATATTTTTAACATTTAACTAATTTTGCATAAAACATATTAAAAAGGGGGAACTATAAACGTTTTATACGGGATTTGGGGGAATTCCATCAAGACGTGAAAAAATCTTTATTCTATAAATAATGCTGTTTAATTATTAATTTAAAACTATTTCTATGAAAAAAATTGCGCTTTTTTTATCGATTCTTCTTTTCATGGGAATTTCGATGGCCAATGCTCAGACAAAGGTTTTAACCGGTACGGTTACTTCCTCTGAGGATGGTACACCGATTCCCGGAGTCTCGGTAGCAGTTAAAGGAACAACTCTTGGAACTATCACTAACATTGACGGTGAATATTCTTTGCAGGTTCCGGAAGATGCTCAGACTTTGGTTGCGAGCTTTGTTGGTATGAAAAAGCAGGAAATTCCTATTGGTTCTTCAACAACTATTGATATTGTTATGGAACCTGATGTTTTTGGTATTGATGAGGTCGTTGTAACGGCTATGGGGATTTCTCAGGAAAGAAAGGGTTTAGGTTATAACGTTCAGGAAGTTAGTTCTGAAAAGTTATCTACAAAACCAAATGCCGACATTGTTAACTCACTTTCAGGACAGACGTCAGGTGTTCAAATTACAAGTTCAGCTGGTGATGCCGGTGCTTCCACTTACATAACCATTAGGGGAGCTGCTTCGATTACGGGAAACAACCAGCCTTTGTTTGTTGTTAACGGAATGCCAATTATATCCAGCGGTGGTTCAGGTGACGTTGGGGGGGTAACTACATCCAGCCGGTCTATTGATATCAACCCTGATGATATTGAGTCGATTACTGTATTGAAAGGTGGAGCTGCAACTGCGCTTTACGGTTTAAGAGCCGCAAACGGCGCTTTAATTATCACTACTAAAAGTGGTAAAAGTGTTCAGCAGAAAAAAATCGAATTTCATACTTCTGTAAGTTTCGATGAAATTTCTCAGGTTCCTGAACGCCAGTCTATGTGGGCACAAGGAAATAACGGAAGCTGGATTGGGGGAAATGCAGCCTCTTTTGGTCCGAAAATCTCTGAATTGGAGTATGATGGAGATACCGATTACAAATGGGATCCTAATGGAAGGTTGGTACCCAAGGGAACGGGAAATGGAGTGCCTGCTAAGGCATATGATCAGTATAGCTTTTTTCAAACGGGTGTTTCTACTAATAATCGTTTGAATATCAGTAATGGGAACGATATGGGAAGTTATTACTTTTCTATTTCTCACCTGAATCAGGAAGGTATTATTCCCAATAACATATATAAGAGGTTAACCATGCGTTTGAATGCAACTACAAAATTGCATGAGAAAGTAACGATAGGAACTGATTTTGCTTATACAAATTCTGTGGCAACTCAAATTCAAAAAGGTTCTAACGTGTCTGGTGTAATGCTCGGTTTAGTTAGATCTGCGACTACTTTCGATAACAGCGCCGGGTATGAGTTCCCGGATGGAACGCAACGTAATTACAGAAATGGAGGTGGTTATGATAATCCATACTGGACTGCCAATAATATTGCTTTTGACGAAAATGTAAATCGTTTTACAGGTAGTGGAAATTTGAATATTCGGTTCACCGATTATTTAAGTTTGTCATATACAGCAGGTGTTGACTGGTTTAACAGAAGGTATCAGGATAAATTTGCAAATAATTCAAGAGCTTATCCTAGTGGTTATGTGGAAGAGTATATGAATTACAATGGTATTTTCAACTCGGATTTGCTGTTAAATTTTCAGACTGACATAAGTGAATCGTTCAATATTAAAGCTACTCTTGGCCATAATATGTATGAAACTTTCTTCAAAAGAATAACAGGTTCGGCTGAAGGTTTGGAGATAGAAAGATTTTATCAGTTATCAAATTCTGCTAACGCAGTTGTTAGTACTGCAACAAGTAACTATAGAACAGCTGCTATTTTTGGAGATATTCACCTCGCCTGGAACGACATGTTATATCTAGGTATAACTGGTCGTAACGACTGGTCGACAACGATGCCTGAAGCAAATTTATCAGCATTTTATCCTTCTGTTAGTTTAGGTTTTGTATTTACTGAATTGAGTGCTTTCGAAGGCAGTTTCTTAACTTTTGGTAAATTACGTGCATCAGCAGCTCGTACTGCTAATATCGCAGGGGCTTATAACACAACGAATTATTTCTACAGTGCGGGAACAGGTGACGGCTGGACAAATGGAGCAGGCTTCCCTTATCAGGGACAAACTGGTTTCCAGGTTGGAACAACTCTTGGAAGTCCGGATTTGAAACACGAAACCATGGATTCGTGGGAAGTTGGTTTGGAAGCACGCATGTTTAACGGACGTGTAGGATTTGATGTTTCGTATTTTGAAAATTTAAATAAAGACCTTTTAATGGAGGTTCCTATTGCACGTTCGTCTGGATTTGCATCAGTGTATAAAAATGCTGCTACAATGGAATCTAAGGGTATTGAGTTAAGCTTTGATGCTGCGATTGTTCAGTCAAATAGTTTCCAATGGGATATTTTGGCAAACTTTACCAAAATGACGAACACGGTTACCGAACTGGCAGAAGGTGTTGATAACATCTTCCTGGGAGGTTTCACTGTTCCACAGGTTAGGGCAGTTGTTGGAGAAGAGTACGGAAGTGTTTTTGGAAACGATTGGTATCGGGATTCAAATGGAAATGTTCTTATCAATGATGACCCGGGAGATAACCTTCGTGATGGATACCCATTCCCTGATACACGTTCGATGGTTCCAATTGGAAACACAAATCCTGATTGGACTGCAAATATTACCAATACTTTTACATACAAAGATCTTTCCCTGAGTTTCCTTGTTGATATTAAAAAGGGTGGTATGATGTACAACGGTACTGCGTTTGCAATGAATTATTTTGGTACGCACAAACGAACTGAAAACCGCGAAGTGTATTATACTCCCGAAGGAACTATAGACTTCGATTTAACGCCTTCTGAAAATATTGTTGTTTTTGATGGTGTATACGGACATGTTGATGCTGATGGAAATCCCGTTAGTTCAGGACAAGCCAACGTGACACCGGTTGTGTTGGATGAAGACTGGTTTGAAGGAAATGGCAGTAACTTTGGTGGTGGACCTTCTGTTGCTGCGATGGAACCTGCAGGATGGGTAAGACTTAGAGATATAACATTAAGTTATAGTTTGCCGGTAAAAAATACATTCCTGAGTGATGCAATGATTTATGTTAGCGGTAAAAACTTGTTGTTATTTACTCCATATACAGGTGTTGATCCGGAAACAAACTTGTTGGGTTCTTCGAATGCCCGTGGTATGGATTACTTTAACAACCCGGGTACTAAAACTTACATGGTTGGTTTAAAAGTAACCTTTTAATTATCACCTCAAAAAATAAGTAATCATGAAAAAATACAATAATATTTTAAAGACAGTAGGATTGGCGTTGATACTTATGTTGTCAATCTCGTCTTGCGAAAAATGGATAGATACTGATCTTAATATTGATCCAGACGCGCCTGCCGAAGTTCCAATGAAATTGATGTTGCCTGCTATTGAACAATCATACGGTTACATTATGGCCGGATTTGACTTGGTGGGAACAACAAACCTTTGGATGCAGCAAATTGATGGTGTTGCCCGTCAGGGACATACTATTGCCAGATACCAGCTACTACCGGCGGACGTTAACAATACATGGAACTCGATTTATACAGAGATTTTCATGAATGGTAAAATTATGGTTGACATAGCTGAAAATACAGAGGGAAGTTATTCTCCTCACAACGCCGGTGTAGCTAAAGTTATTATCGGAGCAACATTAGGAACTTCAACCGATTTTTGGGGTGATATGCCGTTTAGTGAAAGCTTTAGAGGGAATGAGAATGTTTTAACACCGGCATTCGATACACAGGAAGAAATTTATGATACGATAAATGTAATTCTAGATGAGGCGATTGCCGATCTGGGAGCTTCTGAAAATGCTGTGGATGTAGAGGGAGATGTTATTTACGGAGGAGATGTGGATCTTTGGACAAAAGCTGCATATTCTATTAAGGCTCGTCATGCGTTGCAGCTTTCCGTAATTAATGGTAATGCAGCGTACAATGCGGCATTAGCAGCGGCTGCAAATGGCTTTGCTTCTAATGATGACAACCTCGAAGTACCATGGGAATCATCCAACCATAACCCAATGTACCAGTTTATGGAACAACGCGGTGATGTTCGGATGGCTTCAACTTTTGTTGATATGTTGGTAGCTCAGGAGGATCCTCGGTTGCCATATTATGCCGAAGCAGATGAAGAAGAAAACTACAGAGGTAGTATCATCGGCTCACAGGATGAGTCTGCTTCATCGCTGGGTGCCTATATTGCAGGGGCAGAAGCATCTACCGTGATGATGTCATTTGCTGAATTGAAATTCATCGAAGCTGAAGCGTATTTTCAACTGGGAGAGACTGCTGAAGCTGAAGCTGCATTTGAAGCAGGTGTAAAAGCTTCTGTAGAAAGAGTAACAGGAACAGCCTGGGATGACGAAGATGCCAATTATCAAGATTGGTATGATACCAATTTGGGGAGTCAAACTTTGACACTGGATCTTATCATGAAGGAAAAATATATCGCGACATTTGGTACCAATCAGGCTTATGCCGATTACAGAAGAACAGGATTGCCGGTTTTGGAGATGCATCCGGACGCTGTATTGTCTGCTATACCAACTCGTTTCCCGTATTCTCAAAACGAGATGGATTATAACGGAAACAATGTGCCTTCTGTGACCATTAGTGACAAACTGTGGTGGGATAACTAAAATGTCATGCTTTAATTATTAAATGAAGAAATCATGAAAAATATTTTTAAAATCTTATTAACCATAATAATATCAGGGGCATTATTTATTTCCTGCGAGGAAGAAGAAACTAATTTTGATGCTCTAACAAATGACGTTGATCCAACAGTAGAGGGTAGTGTAGTGTTTTCAAATGGAAATAAAATTTTCGAAGTTGAAAATAATGCTACCGGTGATACAATTGTTCCTTTGACTGTTCAGGTTTGGGGAGTTCCAATCTCAAGTGATGCATCTGTTAATGTCAGCGTTGATGGATCCTCTACTGCAGTAGAAGGTACACACTATTCTATTGGAGCAACTTCATTGACAATTCCTGGTGGTTCAGGAGGAGTAGAGGTAGCTTTGACTATGCACACAGACAATTTCTCAAAGGGCGACACAGTTCTACTGGTATTGAATTTGAGCAGTGATAATTTTGGGACAGATTTATTTGCTTCAATGGCAGATTTGTATTTAAGTAAGAAGCCAGAGTGCCCATTTGATATCAAAACCTTTACCGGTGCCTATATTGCAAATGAGACAGGGTACGGAGAATATGACGTATCTTTTAAAGCTGACAGCGAGAATCCAAATCGTATCTGGCAGACAAATTTTTGGGACTGGACAAGCGATCTCTTAGCTTTTGATTTGGATCCTGAAACAGGAATTGTTACGGTTCCCGAGCAAAATATTACCATGGGAGATGGAAACTCATATCTTGTTGTTGGAAGTGGCACTTATGATCCTTGTACAGGGATCATGATTGTTGATTTTCAGGGAGATGTTGACGGAACTCATGAAGAATACAGACCTGGATCTCTTTAGGAAATTATTAAATAGGATTTTTTAGCCTTTTTAAAGCAAGATCTCCTATATTCTGATTAAAAAAATACAAATGGAACCCGGCGAGTAAATTTCTCACTGGGTTCCAAAACTAAATTTTCTTATATTTTTTTTTCTAAATGTTGACTTTTAAATTCTTTGAGTAGTAACAAACCACAATGTTATGAAGGGAGTTTTTTTATTTTTTACAGTTTGTGTATTCAACTTTGCTTGTTTGGCGCAGGATTTGAAAACAGTTGAGGTGCCGAGAGGGGCCCAAAGACAATCAAAACAGATAGTTGACGGGATTACAACTCATAATTATACAAAGAGAAGTAGTGTTCCCGTAAATGGTAATCCATATTTTGAGCAAGATTTTTTGCCAGGAATTCTTGAATTAAACGATGGGTCAAAGTCGGATGAAATGCCTTTACGATACAATATTGCGTCCGACGCATTTGAAGTAATTCAAAGTACTGACACTTTATCATTGAACCAACCATATAAGTTGAAACAAATAGTTTATGACGATAAGGTTTTTATTTTTGATCCGGAACTGAGATCAAAAGCAGAAAGAAAATATAATGGCTTTTTTGAATTAAAAGTCAAAGGAAAATTGTCGTTATATATAAAAAGAAACAAAGACTTATTGCTCGATAGTTTTACTTCAAATTACCAGGGAGGAAGTGGTACGAAAGAGTATTACTATGTTGACAAAGTGAGTTATGTCGGAAAATTTAACGATGGTTCAGGTTTTTTAATAAAATCGAAAAAAGACTTTTTAGACCAGGTTGAAGGTCAGGAAAAGGCTGAGATCAAATCTTTTATCAAGAAGAATAAGATAAAATTTAGAAGCGAGGAAGATATCATAAAGTTGGTTGAATACGTAAATAGTATTTGACAACCGGCTTTTCCCAGCGGCCGGGAATCGGGATAGTATTAAAGAAGTTCTGTTTAAAAAAATGTTGAAATTAAATTATAAAAGCCAGGGGGCGTTTTACACTATATGATTATAGTTTCCCTTCATAGATAAATTAATTCACTGCCTCCTGGCTTCTTTTTTTTCAACTGTTTTTTTTGAAAGCTATCTGAATCAGGTTTTCCGTTTCTTTTTCTTTGCAGCCGGAAACAAAACATTGTTTAGAATCAATCTATACCCTGGGGAGTTTGGATGTAAACTCAAATCGGTTGGAGGATCTCCAATTAAATGGCGATAATCCTCTGGATCATGTCCTCCGTAGAATGTCCAAAAGCCTTTTCCCGTTTCGCCATGTATGTATCGCGCTTCATTTGCAGGTTTATTTTCTCCCATAATTAATACATTGGGTTTAATAACTTCCTTTCTATATGAAGTGGTTTGTCCCATAAAGCCTTTAATCAAATTTTTATGATTTTGACACAACATGGTAGGAATCGGATCCCACTTGGCAGAGAATTCAAAAAGTGTAAAATAGTCGTTTTCGCGAATCACCTTCCGAGTTTCTGTTGCATCAATATCCGAAAATTCATAGACATAAGGATTCATCTGCAAATGAAAATTTTCGAAGGCAAATGTGTTTGAGAAATTTAGTTTTTCATTTGCTTGCTTATCTGCAGGATCGCCGTCAAACATTGGTTCACAAATGTCAATTCCAACAGACGCCAACGAAATATCATAGGTGTCGGTAGCTGCGCACATGGCAAACAGAAAACCGCCATTCATTACATATTTTTGTATTTCGCGCGTGATATATGATTTCATCTCTGAAACTTTCAGAAACCCCAAATTCTGCGCCAGCTGATTGTTGATACTAACTTCCTGCTGATACCATGGCATATGTTGGTATGTCCTCCAGAATTTTCCAAATTGTCCTGTAAAATCTTCGTGATGCAAGTGCAGCCAATCATATTCAGAAAGCTTGCCATTAACAATTTCCTCATCATAAATAATATCGTAGTTGATTTCCGCATAGGTAAGAACGAGCGTAACAGCATCATCCCAGGGTTGCTTGTTCGGAGGAGAGTAAACGGCAATTTTAGGTGCTTTATTCATGCTTACAGCGTCCTGGTTAGCATCGGGTTGTGCAATTTCGTTTAAAATTCCGTCAGCCTGCGTGTCGGTAATTGATTCGTAACTGACACCTCGAACGATACATTCGTTTTCTATTTCGGGATAGTGTTGTACCAAAAAACTTCCCCCGCGATAGTTAAGAAGCCATTTTACCTCGATGTCTTTTTCAAGAGCCCAGTAAGCAATTCCATATGATTTTAAGTGGTCTTTCTGAGCATCATCCATAGGAATTAAGATTTGGATACACTTTGCCTGAAAGGTAACAAATAAGCTAAAAATTATAAGCAAAAACTTTTGTTTCATTTTCTGTTTTCTTCCAAAGTAAGTACAAATGTAGAAAGAATAAGTTCACTGCATCAGAACGGTGTGTCATTGGTGGAAGGGTTCTGGTTATCAAAACTGTTATTCGATGAAATTCCAACTCCCAAATCATCATCATCTTCATTCATTTTTGAGCTAAATGTTTGTGCATCACCCAGCCCGTCGCCAAAATTTGTTTCCATATCCGAGAATTTGGCCAGTTCTTTTTTGAAGGACAAGTGCACATCTCCGGTAGCACCATTTCTATGCTTTGCAATAATAATTTCAGCAACACCGAGTAGCGAATTTCCAGATTCGTCTTCAGTTATTCCAAAATATTCCGGGCGGTGAATAAAAGTTACAATATCAGCATCCTGTTCAATTGCGCCGGATTCACGGAGGTCGGACAACTGAGGACGTTTGCCTTCTCTTGACTCCACCGAACGGTTTAACTGCGACAATGCCATAATCGGTACATCAAGTTCTTTTGCAATAGCTTTTAACGAGCGGGAAATTGTACTTACTTCCTGTTCGCGGCTACCTCGACTATCGGTTCCCGCAGTCATCAGCTGGAGGTAATCGACAATCACGGCCTGAATATCATATTGCATTTTCAGACGCCTGCATTTGGCCCGAAATTCAAAAATAGACAATGCCGGTGTGTCGTCAATAAATATTGGGGCCTTGTCAAGATTTGCTATTTTACGGTTCAGGTGTTCCCATTCCCAATCTTCCAGCTGCCCGGTTTTTAATTTGTTGGCACTAATCTCTGTTTCAGAAGAAATCAGACGGGTAACAAGCTGAAGTGATGACATTTCCAGTGAAAAAATAGCTACAGGGCGGTTGTGGTCTACTGCCATATTACGTGTCATGGAAAGAACAAAGGCAGTTTTTCCCATCGCCGGACGGGCGGCGATAATAATAAGATCGGTTTTTTGCCAGCCGTTGGTAATCCGGTCAAGGCCAGTAAAACCCGATGGAACTCCGCTTAATCCGTCTTTCTGGTTTCGCGCCTTTTCAATTTGTAAAATGGCATCGTTTAGAACAGGTTTTATCGGAACGGTTTCCTTTTTTATGTTTCCCTCTGCCACCTGAAAAAGAGACGATTCTGAGAAATCAATCAAATCGTCAACATCAATGGTGTCGTCATACGATTTTGCCTGAATTTCAGAGGAAACGCGAATGAGTTCTCTTTGGATATATTTTTGGGCAATAATTCTGGCGTGAAACTCAATATGCGCAGCTGAGGCAACCCTGCGTGTTAGTTGAGTAATGTATCCGGGGCCTCCTACTTCATCCAGTTGCTCCCGGTCTTTTAATTCCTGCGTAACCATTAACAAATCGACAGGTTTTTCCTTGCCCGAAAGTTTTTTTATGGCTTCAAATATTTTTTGGTGTTCTTCCTTGTAAAAGCTGGAGGTGTCAATAATATCGGCAACTGTAACATATGCATCTCTTTCCAGCATTAATGCTCCTAAAACCGCCTCTTCCACTTCAACTGCCTGGGGAGGTAGTTTCCCATACTGCGCATTTATCTGTTCAATTGAAAATTGTGCTTGTGTCTTTTTTCTTTCAGCCATAAATTTTTAATAAAATAATCAATCGTTTTCCATTGGAAGGTCAAAAGTAGAAAATCAAATAGAGCGAAACAAAATAAAAACGCTACTCTTTTTCAACCTTTGAAAACTCTTTTTAACTATCTGAATTCACAATTGTTAATTGGATTATTTTTCCTGTTTTCTTTCAGTTGTAAGCAAAATTGGTTCCGGAAATAAAGTCCTGGTGCTCCGATTTGATGCGGAATAATGCTGGTTTTTTCTCATCGGAAATAAATTATTCTATAGTATGGAGGTTTTTACTTCTTAATCGAAAATCTCTTTTTGCGGGAGATTCTAATTCCTTTGATTCATCTTTTTTTAGTGAGAACTTTGGGGCTTTTTTTCCGGGTATTTAAACTGTTTTCAATTTTCCGACGTTTTTTAACTCTTTCTATACCCACCTTTAATCTCCCAATAATCTGGCTTAAGGTTTTGGTTTGCTAGTCATTCCTGTACGCAATATAATTTTCCCATTTATCAATTACCGTACTCATGTCTTCGGGGAGTTCCGAATCAAACTGCATAAACTTACCCGTTGACGGATGTGTGAACCCGAGCGTCTTGGCATGTAGGGCCTGTCTTGGCAGAATTTTAAAACAGTTTTGTACAAACTGCCGGTATTTGCTAAAAGTTGTTCCTCTTAAAATCTGGTCGCCACCATAATTTGCATCGTTAAACAGCGGATGGTTTATATATTTCATATGAACCCGGATTTGATGTGTGCGTCCGGTTTCAAGTTTACATTCTACCAGAGTTACATAGCCGATTCGTTTTAAAACTTTATAATGAGTGACAGCATGTTTGCCGTAATCACTTTCAGGGAATACAGTAAAAACCTGTCTGTTCTTCAGGCTTCTTCCTATATTGCCGGTTATTGTAGCTTGATCTTCTTTTACACTACCCCAAACCAGGGCCTGGTATCTTCGCTCCGATGTTTTTTCGTAGAACTGAAGTGCCAGTTTGTTTTTTGCTGTTTCTGTTTTTGCTACCACCATCAATCCCGAGGTGTCTTTGTCAATTCGATGGACCAGGCCAGGCCGTGGATCCTCGCTGTTGAACAAGGGAAGATCGCGAAAATAATATGCCAGTGCATTTACCAAAGTGCCGGAGTAATTTCCATGTCCGGGATGGACGACAAAATCCGGTGGTTTGTTGATTACCAGTAATTGGTCGTCTTCATACACGATATCCAGCGAAATATCTTCAGGAATGATTTTTAATTCACGTCGCGGGTAATCCATGACGATAAGGATTTCATCGTTTGGCTTTACCTTGTAGTTGGGTTTTACGGACATCTGGTTAACCAATATATTACCTGCATCAGCAGCTGCCTGTATTCTGCTGCGCGAAGCATTGTCGATACGATTGGAAAGAAACTTATCGATACGAAGAGAAGACTGACCCGGATCAACTGTCAAACGATAATGTTCAAACATTTCGCCTTCTTCAACCTCTTCGCTATACTCGTTTAAATGGTCTTCCATAGTTTTAAAATTCAGGTTCCGATGTCTCTTCAATTTTTAATTCATCTATGGTAATCCAAATGTCAACCGAAGATCCGAGATTTACATTGCCTACAATTTTGGGATTTGGACTTTGTTTCCACACCCTGGCATTTACTGAGTCCTCTTCCGAAATAACTGTTTCGTCGTAAATTAATACCCCCATGTTTAGCATCGCGTGCGTCAATGTATTTTCGGCTTCTTCAATAGAAAGTCCAATTAGGTTGGGGAGGGGAGTTGCTGTGTTTCCCTGCGTGCGCCCGATAATCAAATCGATGTTTGTTCCTTTTGATATTTTTTTTCCGGGTTTTACTTTTTCTGAATTGATCAGAACACTCAGCACTAAATCGTTATATTCCGATGGTTGATAAGAAATCTCTCCGACTTTAAGGCCGCTGTTTTCAATCAAAACCTGGGCCTGCCTGTAAGAAATATCTGTAAGTTTCGGAAGGATTACCTGTTCCGGTTGCGTCGAATTAATCGTTAAAAAAATAGTCCTGCTTTCTTTTACTCTAAAGCCTGCTTCCGGCACCTGATCTATAATTTCGCCCGGCGCAACATCATCTGTATAAACCGAATCAACTATTTTCACCTTCAGATTCTGGTTTGCAGCAACCTGAGCAGCTTCATCCTGATTCATTCCCTCAAAATTGGGGACAGGGTAGGACTCTCCGTGTTTTGTGTATATTTTTAGCCCATGCATCGTGATAAAAATAAGCGAAGAGACGATTATGGCAGCAATAATTATCTGTATCAGAAATGTGCGGCTTAAAAGAAATTTTTTCAAACTCATATTTTAAAATATCGGTCAATTAGAAAACAAAAATAATCCAAAATTAGTATGCTGAAAGTGTTTGAAATGAATTTCTTAAATTTTAAAGATTCCGGGGGTAGTTTTTAATTGTAAAAATGAATACCTATAAACACAAAAAGGTAAAGAATTTGTATTCCTTACCTTCCCGCTAAAACTAATTGAGGTATAAATTATCTTTTATGCCTTGGTTCGTCTGAAACGGTCAATTTTTTTCTTCCTTTTGCACGACGTGATTTTAAAACTTTTCTTCCGTTTGCGGTTGACATTCTTTCTCTAAAACCGTGCTTGTTTTTTCTTTTTCTATTCGATGGTTGAAATGTTCTTTTCATTTCTATTTATTTTTTCGCGTTTACCCATTAAAATTTTCGGACTGCAAAAATAGCTGTTTTTTTATTTCTTCCAAAAACAAAAAGCTTTTTATTGGAATAATTTGTCAATCAGCCCAATTATTTTGAAATAATCATTTTTACAGCTACAAAAAGTAATAAAATTCAAAAAATCTTCCGGAGTATTTTATCTGGTATATTTACTGAGAATTTGGATCCCCAATAGGCTCCTACCACAAAGGTAAGCGAAAGAATCAATGCAAATTTCCAGTTTACATAATCTGCTTTCCAGTAGTTCCAGGCCGCAAGTATCCCAATTGGCGGAATCATAAATGCAAGGCTTGTGCCCTGCGCTTGGTGTTGGGTAAGTCCCATAATAAAAACTAATGCCGGAATAACAATAATTGCACCGCCAACACCAAAAACTCCGGCAAGCATGCCGGACAGCAGACCGATAATGACCAATAGTATTAATTGGTACAAACTCATTCTTGTATTTTTTTATCCTTCGTTTTTTACCGAAAACCGAAAGCCAATACCATGAAGATTGGTAATTTTTATGCTGGGATCCGCTTTGAAATATTTACGTAACCGCGATATAAAAACGTCGAGGCTTCGTCCGAGAAAATAGTCATTCGAGCCCCACACATTTTCCAAAATGTCATTTCGGCCTAAAACTTTGTTGGCGTTTTCAGCAAAATATTTTACCAGTTCGGCTTCTTTAAGTGTGAGGCTGCGCACATCTCCGTTAATGGAAAGCGATAATTCATCAGGTTGAAAGATAAAATTTCCGATTTTTATGTTTTTTGTTTGGAATTCTTCCCCGATTGGAACAGTTTGGCTGCGTTTTAAAAAAATTTTAATTTTTAACAGCAGTTCTTCCATGCTAAAGGGTTTCGGAATATAGTCATCGCCACCAATCGTAAGCCCCGCAATTTTATCTTCAGTCATCGACCGTGCCGTTAGAAAAATGATGGGTACATGCTCGTTTTGTTCCCTGATTTTTTTGGCTACCTGAAATCCATCAACTTTTGGGAGCATGACGTCTAAAATTATCAAATCGAAATTATTCTTGCTAAAAAGTTGAATGGCCTTCTCACCATCTTCAGCAACTAAAACATTGTAGTTATTTTGTTCAAGATTGTCTTTTACAATAAAACGTAAAGCATCGTCGTCTTCAACAAGTAATATTGTATAAACAGGTTTGTTCATTTTGTATTTTGTATTGTGAGTGTAAATATACTTCCTCCTTTTGGATTTTCCTCCACTCTTATTTTCCAACCCTGTGCATTAACGATTTTATAAACATAATCAAGCCCCAAGCCAAATCCTTTTACATTATGAACATTTCCGGTTGGTACTCTGTAGAATTTTTTAAATATTTTTTTCCGATGTTCTTTTGGAATCCCAATGCCGTTATCAATTATTTCGAGTTCATACTTACCTTTAATTTTTTTCAGTTCAATGTCGATTTCCGGTTTCTGTTCGCAATATTTTACAGCATTTTCAAGTATATTAATAACTAAATTGGAGAAATGAAATTTGTCTGCATAAATAACTGCATTAAAGCCATTTAGTTTTGTATTGATGTTTGCTTTTTGACCAAAATCAGACTGTTTAAAGTGTTCGATGGTTTCGCTTAAAAACGACGAAAGATGAATATCTTCTTTGTCCAGGTGAATCCGGTTTTTTTCAATCGAAGCCAGATTGAGCACATTCTCTACATTTTTGGATAAACGGTTGTTTTGTTCCTGGATTATTTTGGTGTATTCGAACAAACGCTGAGGTGTTTCCAGAATTTTTTTATTGTTGATGACTTTTGCCGACAAGCCAATCGATGAAATCGGCGTTTTTAGTTCGTGTGTGAGATTATTAATAAAGTTTTTTTGAATTTCGGAAAGTTGGCGTTGTTTGATAATTACCCACAGCGTATATCCGAAAAAGAAAACAACCAGCATCAGTAATGCTGTAAAAAAGTACCAAACAGATAACCGAGAATTAAAATATGATGTGCGATTAGGGAAATGAACACTAAAGTAATCGGTGCATCGTTCACTCAGCGGAAAGGTAAAATAAGTTTGTTTTTCATCCAGATCTGAGGTGATGAGTGTTCCTTCGCCCATTTGTTCCGTTTCGGGATTAAAAACGGCAAATTCAAAATTGGTATATATTTCATGTTTTTTCAGTTCTTCAATAAGTTGTTGTTTTAATAGTTCCCTGTCGAAAACCTGAATATATACTCTGTACATGTTGTCAGCAACAATCTCAACCGGGGTAATACTATCGAAATTTGCTGTGTTCCCTGTTTCCTGTAACAATTGCCAGGCCACCTCTTTTAAGGCTACGGCGGTACTCTCGGTAAATTGTTTTTCACTGTATTTGTATGAATTTCTTAAAAGAAAAAATTGGATAGACAGGACACCAGTGATAGAAACTAAGGCCAGAAAAATGATATATTTTAAGGTTTTGCCTTTCATCGAGTAAGTTGATTTGCCTCTAAACTAAACAAATTTTTGTTTGAAACTGTTTGTTAACAGTTCATTAACAAAATATTGGCCTTGGTTAACACAGTTTACAATAATGCTTTATACATTTGTTTATTAAACTGGATGGTAAAGGTATAAAATATAAAACCAACACATTTTAAAAAGCATATTATGAAACGAATTTTACAAATGATTACCGTTTTTGCTTTGGTAATTGCTGTAACTAATGCATTTGCCCAGGGAAAAGCTAAAATTGTTTTTGATGAACTTGAACACGATTTTGGAAACTTTAAAGAAGCTGAAGGTGTTCAAAAAACTTCTTTTAAATTTACCAATCGGGGAGAAACTCCACTTGTTTTAAACAATGTAAGAGCGTCTTGTGGTTGTACTACTCCCAGGTGGACAAAAGAGCCGGTTGCACCAGGAGGTGAAGGGGAAATTATCGTGAGTTATGATCCTAAAAATCGCCCGGGCTCGTTTAATAAATCAGTTACAGTTCAGTCAAATGCTGAAAATTCTACTGTAGTATTAAGGATAACGGGGAGTGCTCAGCAAAGGGAAAAGACGTTGGCAGAACTGTATCCCAGGAAAGTAGGTGCTTTAAGGGTGAAAACCAACCATATTTCTTTTTCCAGAATGAAAGAAAAAGATATAGAAACAAAAGAACTGGAGTTGGTCAATGATACTGATAGTCCGGTTAAGGTTGGATTCCGGAGCGTTCCCGGACATTTGACAGCTAAAGTTGAGCCAGAAACCATCCCTGCACATGAAACAGGGAAGCTTTTAGTTACTTACGATGCTGAAAAAGTAAATACTTTTGGTTTTGCATCGCATCGTATTTATCTTTCGCTTGATGGAAGTAACGATTATAAAAGTTCAATCGGGATTAGTGCAACTATCGAAGAAGATTTTTCGAACCTTACATCTGAACAACTGGCAAACGCGCCAGTAGCAAATTATCCGGAAAAAGCTTTTGACTTTGGTGAAATGACCCAAGGGGAGAAAAAAGAACATACGTTTACTTTAAAAAATGAGGGAAAATCAGATTTGATAATTCGTAATGTACGTTCTTCTTGCGGATGTACAGCCGTTGCTCCGGCTAAAAAGGTTATTGCAGCTGGCGAAACCGCACCCATTAAAGTTACTTTTGATTCACGCGGGAAACGTGGTCGTCAGAGTAAATCCATAACGGTTATCACAAACGACCCGAAAAATCCAACAACAACACTGCGCATTTCGAGCAATGTTGTTACAACTACTGAAAGTTAAAAAAACGTTTATTTATTAGTCATGACAAAGAGTGTCGCAGGTTATTGCCTGCGGCATTTTTTTATTGGTCACTTTAATTGAATAGTCGTATTTTTGCATAAAATTGGAGAAAAAGAATGGAAGATAATTCACTGGAACATGTTGAGAATAGTTCTGAATATAAGGGGCTTAAAGTAAATAAAGGAATTCCGCAACCCGAAATTGTAAACAATGAATCGGTGCAACGTTTTCTTACAAAAAAACGGAAACTACTGTCGGTTGATGAATATGTTAACGGTATTTTAAAAGGAGACATCACACTCTTGAGCCGGGCGGTTACTTTGGTTGAAAGCGCAAAGCCCGAACACCAGAAAATAGCTCAACAGATTATTGAAAAATGTTTGCCGCACAGTGGGAATTCATTACGAATTGGAATAACCGGAGTTCCCGGGGTTGGGAAAAGTACGTTTATTGAAGCTCTTGGAAAATATTTAACGGGACAGGGAAATAAGCTTGCCGTGCTGGCAATTGATCCGAGCAGCGAACGTTCGAAGGGAAGTATTCTTGGAGATAAAACCCGGATGGAAGATTTGTCTGGCGATAAAAATGCATACATCCGTCCTAGCCCCTCAGCAGGTTCGCTGGGAGGTGTTGCCCGAAAAACCCGAGAAACTATTGTGCTTTGTGAAGCTGCTGGGTTTTCCCATATTTTTATAGAAACAGTAGGAGTAGGGCAAAGCGAAACTGCTGTGCATTCGATGACCGATTTTTTTCTTTTACTTATGCTTGCCGGTGCAGGTGATGAATTACAAGGCATAAAACGCGGAATTATGGAAATGGCTGATTTAATTGCTATTAATAAAGCTGATGGTCATAATGTGGATAAAGCTAAGATGGCAAAACGACAGTATGAGAATGCTCTTCATTTGTTCCCTGCCAAAGAATCGGAATGGCGACCACAGGTTTTAACTTGTTCAGCCGCAACGAAAAAAGGAATAACGGATGTTTGGGATAAAATTGAAGAACATAAAAAACAAACGGCAGAAAATGGATATTTCTCCCGTAAACGAAATCAGCAGGCAATTTTCTGGATGCATGAAACCATTCAGGAACAATTGAAAAGAGATTTTTATCAGAATCCTTTCATCAAGGGAAAAATTGAAGAAATGGAGTCCAGTGTTTTAAATAGCCAAATGAGTTCTTTTGTTGCCGCAGGCGAACTATTAAAAATACATAACGAGAATCAAAAAGAGAGTTGAAAACTCTCTTTTTTTCTTTACTGTTTTTCTGTTTCTTCATCATTGTGAAAACCTTTTTCTTTCATTCTTTGAATAATTTTTTCTTTTTTTTCATCCGGAATTTTTTTCCATTTTTCATTCAAACGGCTGTGCCAGTATTTTTTCTTACGGTCTGAATGCCAGCTACGTCCATGGCAACCACCTGAAAACAGAATTTTTGATAAAATAAGTATGCCGGCGGCCTGCCAAAAGGTAATCGCTCCCAGGCTGAACAGGGCAGGCATTAACCAGTTCCAAAGCCACATTGTGACAAATATGGCCAGTACAAAAAATGCGGTTCCAAAAAATATTGCGCCTGTAATATACCTTACTTTTTTCATGACTTTATTGTTTTAATTGTTGATATAATCCTTTTAATTTTTCGCGTAAATAGACTACTGCGTATCTTTTTCGCGAAATGAGTGTATTTACTTTCTCTCCTGAAATCCGGCTTATTTCCCGGAACGAACGGTTTTCGAATTCATGGAGAACGAAGACTTCCCGCTGTTCCTCTGGCAATTCATCAAGGGCTTCTTCAATTTCTTCCCAGATTATTTTACGAAATAAGTCTTCTTCCGGACCGTCGTTTAGTGTTGGCAGAATATCTTCGAGATGTAAAACCTCATCATCGCTTGCAGAGTTTTTTATTTCTTTATCGCTGAACAAATCCGGCTTTTTTTTTCGTTTTAAATCGATAACACGGTTGATGGCTGTTTTGTACAACCACGAGGAAATATTTTCAACAGACCGAATGTGTTCGTAGCTACTAAAAAATTGGATGAAAACATCCTGCAAAACATCTTCCGCTTGTTCCAGGGGCAAATGTTGACGGATATAATTCAGCAAACTTTTATTTTGTTTGCGGAAAGTTTGTTCAACATGTTCTGTTTTCACCATTGTTTAATTGTCTTCTGCTTTTTGAGACGATCAACTCAAAAATATATTTTAGGAAATTTCGTATTATTTTTCTAATATGTTGAAATTGTTTTCGGTAAGCAGACTAATTCTGAATAGAACCATACACTACAGTATGGTTAAAAGCTTCAAATGCGTTAAATTTGTAGAACCTTTCAAAATTAGAAATGTTATAATAACTTAAAGTCAATAATCAAAAAAAACAGACATAATGAATTACGATGTAATTGTTGTTGGAAGTGGTCCTGGTGGATATGTTGCTGCCATTCGAGCATCGCAGCTTGGATTAAAAGTTGCCGTTGTTGAAAAAGAAAATATTGGTGGTATTTGTTTAAACTGGGGATGTATTCCAACCAAATCATTACTTAAAAGTGCGCAAGCCTTTGAATATGCCAAGCATGCTTCAGATTACGGAGTTTCAATAAAAGGTGATGTAAAACCCGACCTCGCTGCGATGGTAAAACGCAGCCGTGGAGTTGCTGATGGAATGAGCAAAGGAGTTCAGTTCCTTTTAAAGAAGAATAAAATTGAACAGTTGCTGGGCTTTGGTAAGTTAACTGCAAAAAATACTGTTGAAGTTACCGATGATTCGGGTAAGAAAAATTCATACACAGCAAAACATATTATTATAGCCACTGGAGCCCGCTCGCGTGAATTACCAAATTTAACGCAGGACGGAGAGAAGATTATTGGTTACCGCAAAGCGCTGGTTTTAGATAAACAACCTGAAAGCATGGTTGTGGTTGGCTCCGGAGCCATTGGTAGTGAGTTCGCATATTTTTATCAATCAATAGGAACCCAGGTGACTCTGGTTGAGTTTATGCCAACTTTGGTTCCGAACGAAGACGAGGAAGTTGCCAAACAGTTGGAGCGGTCTTTCAAAAAAATGAAAATGAAGGTGCTGACTTCTTCTTCGGTTGAAAAAGTGGATACTTCAGGTAAGAAATGTAAGGTTACTGTTAAAACTAAAAAAGGAGAAGAGGTTGTTGAAGCCGATGTTGTTCTTTCTGCCGTGGGAATTACTCCAAATACAGAAGGAATTGGTTTGGAAGAATTAGGCGTGGAAACCGATAAGGGGCGTGTAAAAGTTGATGATTTTTATCGCACAAATATTGAAGGAGTTTATGCCATTGGCGATATTCTGGCAGGACCCGCTTTAGCGCATGTTGCATCGGCAGAAGGAATTGTTTGCGTAGAAAAAATTGCCGGTCTGAATCCGAAACCGGTTGATTATGGTAATATCCCGGGATGTACATATACAAGCCCTGAGGTATCATCGGTAGGAATGACTGAAGCCAAAGCAAAAGATGCAGGTTACGAAATTAAAGTAGGAAAATTTCCTTATTCGGCGAGTGGAAAAGCAAGCGCTGCCGGCCAAAAAGATGGCTTTGTGAAATTAATATTTGATGCTAAGTATGGTGAACTTTTAGGGGCACACATGATTGGAGGGAATGTTACCGAAATGATTGCAGAAATGGTAGTAGCCAAAAAATTGGAAATTACTGGTCACGAATTGATTAAGTCAATCCATCCGCATCCGACAATGAGTGAAGCGATAATGGAAGCTGCAGCTGCTGCTTATGATGAAGTGATACATTTATAACAATATTAACATAAGACTTGAACCCGGGAGTTTTCTTCCGGGTTTTTTATTTTACGGTATTCGACGAAGCGATTGAATTGGTCGAAAATTCTGTAATTAATTGAAAATCAGAAAGAATGTTTTGCGGGTAAAGATTTAATTATAAATTTGCTTCCGTTAAATAAACAGCTACACACTGAATGAATATCTCATTTATCGATTTCAAGAGAAAATTGAATTTAATTAACACACTTAATAAATTTTAAACGAATGAAAAAACTAACGCTATTCGCAGCATTTTTTATGCTGATTCAGGTAACTTTTGCCGGTGGTATATTAACAAATACTAACCAAAGTGCCCAGTTCATTCGCATGATGTCGAGAAATGCATCAACCGATATTGATGCGGTTTATTTTAATCCTGCGGGTTTAATAAAGTTGGAAGATGGTTGGCATTTTGCCTTTTACAGCCAAACTATTTTTCAGGATAAAACGGTTGACAGTAAATTCCCTTTGCTAAACGATGGGCACTATGTAGGAGAAGTAGCTGTACCTGTTTTTCCTAATGCGTATGCGGTTTACAAAAAAGAAAACTGGGCATTCTCGCTGGGATTTGGTCCAAATGCAGGTGGTGGTTCTGCCGATTTTGACAGAGGGTTACCTTCGTTTGAAATACCAATAACCAAAGTTGTTCCCGGACTTGCTGGCTTAACTCAAATAGACCCTGCGTTGGATGTAACTGGATATAGTGCTGATTTGTCGTTTAACGGCAGTTCTATTTTTTGGGGGATTCAATTTGGCGCAACATATAAAATAAACGATATTCTTTCCGTTTATGGTGGCGTTAGATATATGCCCTCGAAAAATAAATATGAAGGTACTATCAAAAATATTCAGTTGCAGGTTGGCGGACAAAATTATGCAGCTCCTGCCTGGCTTTCAGGAACTGCTTCAACAGTTGGAGGGTTAGGAGACCAAATGCAAATGCTGGCTGATATGCCTCAGACACTATCACCTTACTTGGCTGCTGCTGGTGAATATACGCTTAGTCAATTAGAAGGAGCAGGTCAAATAACTACAGAAATGAGGGCCGGAATTGAAGCTGGTTTAGGGTTGATGGGGTTACCACAAGAGCAGGTCGACATAATGACGTTAAATCAAATAAATGGTGCCTATGTACAAGCAAGTCCTCAATTTCAGGGACAAGCAACAACACTGCAGACAACTTCAGCTACTTTGAATGGAACTGCAGAGCAATTAGGAGACAAAGAAGTTAAAACAGAACAAACAGGTGCTGGTTTTACACCAATGCTTGGGATACATATTTCACCAACCGAAAACCTGGATGTTGCGGTAAAATATGAGATGAAAACCATCCTTAAACTTACTAACGATACGGAAGTTGACGATCTTGGATTATTCCCCGATGGAGATGAAACAAGGAACGATATTCCGGCTATTCTTGGAATAGGAATTGGCTATAAACCGGTAAACTGGTTGGAAGCTCAATTTTCATATACTGGTTATTTTAACAAAGGTGTTGATTGGGGATACAACACAAGATATCTGGCAGGCGGAACGATGGTTAAACGCGAAATTGATAAGAATGGATATGAACTTGGCCTGGGACTTCAGTTTAATCTGAGTGAAAAATTTGCAGTAAGTGTTGGCGGACTTGTTGGAGATATGGGGGTGGCAGACAGCTACCAAAGCGACTTTAGTTACAGTAATCCTTCCTCTACCATTGGTTTGGGTTTTATGTGGAAAATTACGGACAAACTGGTATTTGATGCCGGTTTCTCCGATACATTTTATAAAGACCAGACTGTCTCCTTCACCGACCCTGATTTAGGTAGCTACGAGGAAACACTAGGTAAAACTACGCTTACATTTGCGGCGGGACTTTCTTACAGTATTTTCTAAAAAAAGATGATATAAGAGTTAAGCTGTCCGGTTTGGGCAGCTTTTTTATTTTAATAACCCCGAAACATTTGCAAAAACCATTTCAAAACTTTTATCTACCAATGCCGACTTTTCAGAGTTGTAAACCGGGAATGGATTTTCGTGTGAATACTGGTACGGAAAATCAATTGTATGAAGTTGAAAGTGAAATTTTTTATGACCACTTTTTAATGTGTTATTGATGTGTTTTGCCGGAATTACCTGATCCTTTAATAATCCAATGGCAGTTATTTTTTTTGATAATCTTGAAAGCCCCTTTTCTTTTAACTTTGAAAATGACGGAATCGGAATCATAGCTTTGAACGATTTTACGACAGAATGTAAGGGAGCTGATAGATTTTTTTTTGTTTCTGTATCAGATTTTCGTTCAAAGGTGTGGAGGTAGAAATCATTTAAATTGCGATAAGCAAGGTTGTCCATGATAAGTTTCGAAGTTCCGCTCATATTATCAAAAGTAGTTCCGCCGCAAAACAAAACAGCCTTCGATTTTTTTAAAAGATTTCCAGGATTAGCCATAAACATTATTTGGGTGAGGAATGCGCCAATTGAATATCCGAAGAAATTGATTTGCGTATCTTTTTCAAGCAAAGGATAATTGCCGTTTTTGATTTGATTTAGAAGCTGAATCAAATCATGGGCGCTTTGTAGTCCACCACGGTAAAAGCGCATAGGATCTTCGGATAAACGGTCGCTTAAAGCAGCATTCGCAAAAGAAGACTGAATAATATTTTGATACATATTTTTTCTTGAGCTAACCAGCACATTCATTACCCGCGGGTCGCTCCATTCTTTTTTCCCGCGGTTCATATGAAATGCCAGGGGGAAAAGAATGATGGTCCGGGCGGTTTGTTCTGCCAAATAAGTTGCCCAGGACAGGTACTTACTCCAGTCGCGTTCATTTAATCCATGTAATAAAATAATAGCCCGGTTATTTTTTTTGTCGGAAGGAGTGAATACAGGGTATTTAAAATGCCAGTTTTCTTCAATTTTTGAATCTTCAACACCAAATTGATTTTGGAAAATGCCATTTTTTAACAATGATGTTTGGAAGGAAGAATAAAAATCAAGATTTCGGATACAAACATCAGAATCAGGAACTTTGATAAAATCCTTGTTAAGGGAGAAAAGTGTTGTGAGTTGCTGGTGTAAGTGTGTGTAATTCATGTTCTTCCAATTTTGGGGAATGAAATTAGCTGGGTTTTTTCTGTGTTGCAAAAGAATGGGATTGCTTCCTGAAATCTGGGACAGAATTGTTGATTTAGGGGGGAGATTATTTATTTAGGGGTGAAAGTTTGCGATTAGATTCTACGATTCTGATGCGATTTCTTTATTTAAAGTTTATTTTTGAAAAAAATCTGGACTATGCTTATCTGGGAAAAAAAGATACCCGAATTTCTGATTTTTAGAAAAAACATTGTCAACCGAATTCTTTTTACGGCTGCTTTTGCTTTGGTATTCATAAATATTTATGCGCCGTTTGGAGTAAATACCTGGTACAATGTTACCAAATTGGAACTGTTTTTATATTCCAGCGGTTTAATCTTAACCGGGATTTTAGTTATGGTAATCAGTCGCATCTTAATGTTTCGGATAAATAAGAAGCATAAATTAAATTATTTACAGTACGGAAGCTGGGAACTGACAGAAATTGTTATAATGGCATTTGTTTACACATTGCTAAAAGTATTTTTTCTTCACGAAAAGAGCGATATTGTCGATGATTTTGTTGTTTCGCTTCAGATAACTGCCCTGGTTGTTATTTTGCCATATATGATACTCACCTTATATTTTTCCTGGCAGGACAAATCAAAAAAGCTGGAGAGCCTTGAGCAATTGAAAGAGGATATCAATGTAAAAGCAACCAAACTTCTCCCTTTCTACGACGAAAAGGAGGTTATGCGGTTTTCGATGTTGCCTTCAGATATTCTCTATCTTGAGGCCGCTGATAATTATGTAACCATCTATTTTTTGAATAAACAGAAAATATCACATTATCTTCTTCGTAACAGCTTGAAAAATCTTGGAGAATATCTTTCTGAATATTCATTTATTCGCTGTCACCGTTCGTTTATTGTAAATTTTGAAAAAGTAAAACTTATCCGCAAAGAAAAAGAGGGGTTAAAGCTTGAAATTGATGCGCCATCAGAATTAGTTATTCCGGTTTCAAAGACATATTCACAGGAAGTTTTAAATGAGTTTATAAAAACAGGCGGTTAATTCGAGGGTTTCCATCGGAAAGATTTGTTGTCAACAGCACGTTGCACTGCAAGAATGCCATCCAAATGATCAAATTCATGTTGTATAAGTTCCGCCATGTCGTCTTCCAACTGCCATGTTTGTTTTTCCCAGTTTAAGTCGTAAAATGAAAGTGTGAGTTTTTTGTGTCGTTTTACTTTTACGCACAGATTGGGAAAGCTCATACAATCGTCCCATAACTCAATCATCTCGTTGCTTGGGTTTTTAAGTTCAGGATTTATGATTGCAACAGGTTTATCAATGTTTAAACAAATAATTCGTTTTAAGAGACCAATTTGAGGTGCGGCAATGCCGCGTCCTGCACCGTATTTTTTTTGGAAATCAAGTACAGTTTCAAACATGAGATTAAAATGCGGTAGTAATTCATTGAGTTCTGTTTTTTTTACAGGGGCTGATTCTTCGTAAAGTTTTGGATCTCCCAGTAGTAATATATCCTTTACAGCCATTTATTTTTTATGTAAATATACTTTTTCGAAATGAAAAAAGGCTGCCCGAAAAATTCGGACAACCTTAAAGACTAACCTGGTATCAAAAAATAAAAAATACGGGTGATGGTTATTAATTAATTCAAATCAAAAATTTCTGAGTAATCTTCCCCGTCAGCTAATTTGGCTGTAAGAACAAATTCCGTTTTACCTTCTTGTTTAAGCGGTGTTAAATCGAACCGAAGTTCTTTGGTAAATAGTGCTTCACACATGTCTCCATTGGCGTTGTGCCTGATTTCCAAAGTAGGTATATTGGATGAACCAGTTACCCAGGGGTGCATACGTGCGAGATCTATCGTATGTTCCTGACACCCTCCACTGTACGATAGTTTTATCTGCAAACAATCGCCATCAACAAAAGCTTCATGAATAAAAACCGGATCGCGTGCAAGGCTGTCATAGTTGTTAAAGTTTAAGTTTATATATGGGGCACAATTTAACTCTTCCACATATGAAATGTCGCTGGCAGTTCCCCGGTCGCAAGTTGGGATAATATTTGGCAATTCTTTGTATTCAACCAAAACACGTTGCCCCTGAGTAAAAGTAAAACCATCGGGGAAATAAAGCGGTTGAATACGGTTACCATTGTCAAGCTCAATTACAACGCCACAACTTGCGGCACCCGCATAATCTACCACTGTGCCGGTTTCCATCAGCATTACTTCATCATCCTGCTGGCAACTTGCAAACAAAAAAACAGCAAATATTAATGTGATTAATAATTGTTTCATGGCATTTTGTTTCTGTTGAATAATTAACGCATAAACGAGATGCTTTATTTTGTCATCCTGATAAATTATTCATATACAGGATTTTTTACTGTTCCCATAAATAAGACAGCGCCGGTACTTTTTTCTGTAATGGCAAACAAAAATGGCTTGTTTGCATAAAACGGAATTGTGCTATTTCCTGTACCTGTAGTCCTGTATGCAATAGCAACCGCCGTAACTGCGGCGGCTTCCGTTCCTTCTTCGTTTACTTCAATAAAAGATTTGTGTTTTACGAAGTCGATGTATAATCCTCCGCCACTGTTGATTCCCTTGAAATCAGCGTAATCAGGCGAAAATGCAATCTCCATTCCCATTTCAGATAACACATCGTTTAGTTTTATTTCGTATTCATATTTGAATTTAGGGAATTCAATATCCGCATTTGTTTCGGTAAAGCTTTCCCTCCATAAATCCCAGTTTCCCTTATTCATATTTTCGGCAAGGTCCTGCAGGGTTTTGTCAGTTTGAGGTAAGAAAACATACATATTAAAGTTTCCTTGTCCGTATGGCAGTTGAATCGCTTCAAACAGCTCGTTTGATGTATAAAAAACTGAATTGGTTTGCTGCATGAAATCGGTTTGGATTGTAGTGCCGTCTTCCAAATAAAAATCTTTTTTTTCTGTATTTTTCTTATCAAATTCTGATTCCCAAATTCCTTTAAAGTAAATAGCATTTAAAAGAAACATTATCTGATTTTCTTTTATTTCATCTACAATGCTTTTAATTTTATTCTTTGTTTTATCTGCTACCCAGTTATTTATAATATCCACAACACCGGTGGCCGTAAAGTCGAGCGCACTTACCTCCGCATCGTAATAATTTTCGTTGGTATTTATAAAGTCTTGTTCCACCGGAAAGTTATTGCGATAATAAATGGCATTTGCAATTTCGAGAAGAACTTTGCTGTCCAGCGATTTTAAAGCCGCTAGCAAAGTCTGATAAGACGTATTGATTTCTTCAGGTGTCAGACCATGTAATTTCAGGGTTTCTTCCATGGCTGTTTTTGTTTCCCCCTTGGCTCCGTTATACGTCATTGCCAAAGCAAGTGAAACACTTAATGGCGAAATCATGATATTTTCGTATTCGGTTTCCGACGTATAAACATGTTGAAATAACTCGAAACCAAATGTATTATCAGCTTCTATTATTTGTGCAGACTTTTCGTCGATTTGAATTTCCTGGTATTCATTTTTTGAAGCATCTATCTCTTCTTTTTGACAGGAAAAGAAAGTAAAAAGAACGACGATGGTTAAAAAAGCTGTTGTTTTTTTCATTTGCCTGGTATTAATTTATTTGTGGTTTTTTTACAGTTCCCATAAAAAGGATTGCTTTGGTATCTTTTTCAGTAATGGCGTAAAAAAACGGGCGATTGGCATTAAATTCTACATATAATGGCATTGAGGTTGTCTCAATTCCAACTGAAGTGACGGCGGCAGCTTCCGTTCCTTCCTCGTTTACCTCAATAAAAGTCTTGTGTTTTACAAAGTCGATTTTTAGCTGCCCGTTTTTGTTCATTCCTGTAAAATCAGCGGCGTCGGTAAATGCAACTCCCATTCCCATTTCCGACAAAACATCGTTTAATTTTATTTCGTATTTGTATTTAAATTTTGGAAGACTTATTATGACGTCTTCCGTCTCTGCAAAACTTTGCATCCATGTTTCCCAATTGTCTTTATCCAGTTTGTCTACAATATCCTGAAGTGTTTTATCTGTTTCAGGAAGAAAAACAAGCATGTTGTATTTTCCTTTTCCATAGGGGAGTTGAATAGCGCTAAACAAATTGTTGGATGCCATCTCAACGGTTTGGGTTTGATTCATAAAATCAGTTTGAATAGTAGACCCGTTATCCAGATAAAAAGGATCTTTCGTTGTTTTATCTTTGTCAAATTCCGAAGCCCACATTCCTTTAAAATAAATGGCATTAATAAGAAACATCGCTTGTTCTGGTGAAATTTCATCTAAAATCTTGTCAATTTTATCATGTGTTTTTTCGGCAACCCATCCATTGATGGTTTCCAAAGCGCTGGGCGAACTAAAGTCCTGTGCCTCTACATCAGCGTTGTAATATTCTTTGTTCGTCGAGATAAAATCCTGCTCCACATCAAAACCTTCACGGTAATATATTGCATTTGCGATTTCAAGAAGTACTTTTTTATCCAGCGATTTTAATCCGTCAATCAATGTTTGGTACGATGTGTTGATTGCTTCAGATGTTAACCCGTATACTTTTAATGTTTTTTCCATCGCCGTTTTTGTTTCTCCGTTGGCTCCGTTGTATGTCATTGCCAATGCCAGGCTCACACTTAATGGCGACACCATAATATTGTCGGATTGGGTTTCAAAGGCATAGATGTTCTGGAAGAGTTCAAAACCAAAATTATTCTCGGCCTCTAGTAATTGAGCCGTTTTTTCAGTGAGTTTTATTTCATCAATTTCGTCGTTTGAATTTGCCAAATCGCAGCCAAAGACAAAAAAAGAAGCCAGTACGAGTGAGAAAATGAATTTAAGTTTCATAGCTTTTGTTTTATTTTCTGTTGTTCTCCTGCAATTGATGTTCCAAAGATGAGTGAACACAGAAAAAGGTTGCGTGAATTTGTTTAGTGGGAAAACGCAACCTTTTATTTTGTTATTTCGTCTGGATAATGTTTTCGTGTAGTTTTTATCGTTTGTAGTATAAAATTGAGGATAGACGTTCGGGATTGGTTAAAGGAATATTCCTTAATTTTGAACGGAATTTATGTAACCTGATTTGGAAGACCTTAAAAATATAGTTGAAGCTTGTGCTTCCGGTGATGTGCGTGCACAGGAGAAATTGTACAAAATGTTTGCTCCGAAAATGTACGGCGTTTGTCTTCGCTATGCGAAAGACGCTACAGAAGCTGAGGATAACTTACAGGATGGATTTTTTAAGGTCTTTACAAATATTAAAGGATTCAGACATGAAGGTTCTTTGGAAGGTTGGATACGGAGGATAATGGTGAATGTGTCATTGGAAAAGTACAGGAAACAAAACATGTTGCATCCGGTTGAAGATGTTTCAATTTATGACAGTCAGCATATTTCTGAAGATATTTTAGATAAGATTTCAGCAAAGGAGTTGATAGAACTTATTCACCAGCTTCCGCCACGATACAGGATGGTGTTTAACCTCTTCGTAATGGAAGGTCTGAGTCATCAGCAGATAAGTGAAGAAATGCAAATTACAGTTGGAACCTCGAAGTCGAACCTCGCACGCGCACGGGATATTTTAAAACGTAAAGTGACCGAGCTTTACAGAGTTGTTGGAACAAATGAAAATTACTCTGCATGAATATGGAGGAACAAAATATGGATAAGGCCATTCGCGAGAAACTGGAAAGGTTTTCGCAGCAACCGCCGTTGCATGTCTGGGACAATATCCAGGGGCAGTTGCAGGCGCAAAAGCGAAAACACAGGATTGTGTTTTTTAGTCGAATTGCTGCAGCAGCAGTAGTGTTACTGGCGTTTATGGCAGGATGGTATTTTAATGAGAAGTCGGGACAGATTACTCCTGTCGTAACACAAAATGAAATACAAAATACAAATAGGAATATTCAAAACGAAAATGCCAAATCAAACAGTGACAGTGGGAAAATAGACCCCAATGCGTTTAATGAGAATAACATAGCTGGAACAGAAAGTAAAAGCCAGACAAAGCATATTGAAAAAGAAACCGATCATGAATCGATTGTTCCAAAAGAAGAAACTGCAGATTTTATAGCCGATGCCAAAATTCATCAAAAACTGTCAGGAGAAGAATCATCTGAATCAGAGACAAAAGAAGTTGCTCATCTTGATTTGCTGGATAAAATTGAAACACTGTTTAAAACGAGTGAAGACAGAAATTTAAAGCTAAAAGAAAAATCAATTCCGGTAAATAGAATAAGTGAAGCTGATGAAGTTCTGATTGCTGAAAATATCAGGAATCTGAATGAATCCGGCGGAGAGGAATCAAAATGGAAACTGGGGCTTCAGGTGTCGCCGGGCTACTCTTCTCAAAATTCGAACTATTCCGAAAATTACTCTAATTCAATGACTTATTCCGGTCAAAACGGAAATGCAAATGTCACGGGTGGTATTTCGGTACAGATGAAAGCCGGGAAAAAATGGAGCGTT
This sequence comes from Maribellus maritimus, assembly GCF_022267315.1. GTDB lineage: Bacteria > Bacteroidota > Bacteroidia > Bacteroidales > Prolixibacteraceae > Draconibacterium > Draconibacterium maritimum. The sequence goes on along the minus strand of NZ_JAIKLE010000001.1, from coordinate 380,202 downwards.
GAAAGCGGTGTGTATTATTCACAAAACGGGCAGCGATCGACAAATTCGGAGGCGTTTAATTCCAATTCGTTGATGTACGCAGCAGATTACGCACCATTGGGGGGAGAGAGAAAATCATATTTTAATACGGCAGTAAATTTGTCCAATGGTCAGATTGAAATGAATAGTACCGCGGGAACAATTCAGTTCTCTTCTGCTCCGGCAGGTACAGAGGTTGGTTCTGAACTTGACGGAGATGAATTTAGTCCAAGTCCCGCAAGTCCCAATACACTGTTGACTGAAGGAGAATTTTCACAAGTTTTTGATTTTATTGAAATTCCTTTGTATTTGCGTTATTCATTGGTCGACGCAAAATTTGGTGTTGAACTGCTGGGGGGTGTAAATGCCGGAATTATTGCCGGAAACAAAGTTTATATGGAAAATCAGTACGGCAACGAGAACATTGGTAAAACCAAAGATATTTCATCTGTAAACATATCCGGAACTGTGGGAGTGGGCTTAAATTATGCGTTAAACAAAAATATCTCTTTGGCTGTGGAACCTCGTTTTAACTACTATCTGAATTCCATTAATCAAAATCCTGATGTGAGCTTTCGTCCTTATCGTATTGGTGTTTACACCGGGCTTTATTATGAGTTTTAATTTTTTTTATTGTTTGGTTGCGCTACAAAAATTATTCATCGGTGATATTTTTATGATTAACTTGTTAATAACAAACCACAAATTATTTTTAATAAAAAGGCCTGGTTAACCGAAATTGAAACTTTGTCTAATGGAGTGAAGCGCTTAAAGCTAACTTATCATGAAAAACCTTTTGTTTTATGCAAAGAAAATTCAGGTCTTAAATGGCTGCCTTTAAAATAAGGAAAATAAAATACCTTCCTTAATTAATTTGTTTATACTGAAGGCATTTACAAAGCAACGGATTAAGCGCACTTCTACTGAATAATATCTCCAAAGAATACTCCGTTCATAAACATTTTATTGGTTCCAAGCCAGAATCCACGGAAGGTCATGTTTTCATAAAAACTAATCAGATTCCCGCGACCAACTGATTGAACTGAAACCACCGGTGCATTTTTTATTCGTTCAATATTTTTTTCTGAAACATAACCGCTCACATAAGGTTCGGAAGTATATTTTACCGGTTCTGTGTATTTTTTATCCAGAGTTTCAGCAACAGAAGCACCGGTTTTAAAAAATGCCAGGTTGTTTCTTGTATATCCGTAACAAAGCGGGTGCGTGATATCCATTTCTGTATTCAAAATTATTCCGCTTATCGAGTGAATGTTATATTCTTTTGAACGGTCGGCATACGAAAAGTTCAGGGTGGTATCATTTTCAATGTTGTTTTTGAATTTGGTTTTTCCTATTTCGTTTTTGCTTGCCCAGGAAACCGCATTTTTATAAGCGATTAAAGTTCCGCCATCCTGCACCCACGATTTTATTTTTTGAACATCAGAATTGCCAAGTTCATAGTACGAACCACCAGGCATAATCAATGTTGTATACTGGCTTAAATTTACTGAACGTAAATCTCCGGTTTCAGTCAAACAAATTGGAATTTTAAACCGTTGATCAAACATGTGCCATATTTCCCCGGCATCACTGCTTCTTGTGCTTCCGGCAACAAGCATTAAAACTTCGGGGCGTTTTAATACATCAAAATTACCACTTCCCAAATCAATTCCTTCCGGCGAGAGTCCGGTGTCCATTCCGTAAAAATCGACGCCTGTTTTTTTTGCAACTCTTGTTACGAGGCTGTAGATCTGGTTTTCATCCAATCGCTGACCACTTACCGGAATCAGAATCGTTCCATAAGTAAAATTTTCCTTTTTCCCTTCAATGTCAAAGGTGAAACTTTTGGTGGCAACCTTGGTAATAAGCCCTGCTTTTTGAATTGTATACAAAGCTTCCGGTGTGTAAAAGTCGTTCCAACGGAAAAGATAAGCCAGATTGCTTTTTCCTCCAACAATTTTTCCCTCTGGGGTTTCGGAATAGATTTCTGCAGACGATTGTTGAATATCTTTTAGTGCAGTGATCTCTGCATAAGGAATATCGTATGCAAAAGGGAAAGTCCATGTGGAAACATCGTAGAATGTGCTATCGGTAAAAGTAGTCGCCTTTCCAAAAATCGACTTTAAAAGCCGGTATTGAATTTGTTTTACCGGAACAACAAAAGACTGATTCGCTTTAAACAGGACTCCTTCTTTAATAATATCCTTTTGATTTGTATAAACTTTTATTTGGTGTCGGTTCAACAGGTCGATAAACAATTGTGTTTTCATTTGATCGTTTTCATCACCAAACAAATAAGCTTTTACAGCGTCTTTTCCTGCCAGACCGAAAGCTTCCACATTACATTCTTTTTGGAAACGGAGCAGTTCATTTTTCAGGTTTAAAGCTGCTTCCAGTGTCGAAAGTGTAACCGTAAACTGGTTTCGAATGGCAAATGCAAGTGTTTTTTTTCCGTTTATGGTATTTCTTGTTCTTCCTCTAAAACCAGCTTGCTCGAACAGGATACCTACGCTTCCGTTTACATCGGGATACGAAGAACCTTTCCCAAAGTAATAGTCGTCATATTGTTCTTCCGAAAAATAAGGTGAACCAATTTTATCCAGAAACTGAGCATGGTAACCGGCAATTTCGTGCGTGAGTTCATAATTTTTTTCAGGTGTTAACGGGTTATTCCGGCTTGGTACACCCGGTTGAAAGAAAAAAGTACTGTTGGCTCCCATTTCATGATGGTCGGTAACAATATTGGGTTTCCATTCATAAAACTTAGCAACCCGTCCACGACTTTCGGGATGAACCTGTAAAAGATAGTCGCGGTTTAAATCGAACCAGTAATGATTGGTTCTCCCCCCCGGCCATACTTCATTAAACTGCCTCGACTCTGATTTACCCACCGGAACGTAACTCTGATGCATATTGGCCCAGGTGCTGTGTCTTGTAAATCCGTCCGGATTTAAACACGGATCAACTAAAATTATCGTATGGTTTAAAAGCCGGTCAATTTTATCGCTGTTTGCAGCAGCCAAATAGTAAATTGTTAGCACCGAAGAGTTGGTTGCACTCGATTCATTCCCATGGACGCCATATCCCAGTGTTACAACCAGTGGAACATCATCGGCATTTAAATTTGAATTGACTTCCGAAAATGAATTATGGAGATTTTTTAACTCCTCAAGTTTTTTTTGATTCTCCTGCGAAGTAAAAATCATATGAACTAAAGGTCGGTTCTCATACGACCGGGCATATTCCTGAATAATTGCCCTTCCTGATAAACGATTTATCTCATGGAAATAGCTTAAAATTTGTTCGTAATTTAAATGCCATTCTCCGATTTTTTGTCCAAAAAATTCCTCGGGCGTAGGAATATTCTTATCATAGACAACATCTTTTGGAAGGAAATATTCCATTGTTTCCTGTGCACGTGCAAATAGCGAAATGCAGGAAAACATAAAAATTGCAAACAGAATTTTTTTCATTTTGATCAAATTAAACAGCCTGTAAACAGTATTTTGAAGTATTTAAATATTGGAAAAAAAAATGACGGAATCAAAAGCTGAGCTAAAATTGTGTGTAAATGTTAATTTTGGGTTTAATTTTTATGCACGGAATAGCATTCATTTGTAATTAGTTTATTGGAGCATTTGTTTGAAAAAAAATAAGCATTATGTTTTAGAATATAATTCGAAGAGTAGGGTTTTTTGAATTTAAATTGTAATCTTTACAAAAAACATTAAATTTTTTTATAACACACAGCCCAAAATATCACGAATAGAATTGTTTGTTGACCTAAATTAAAATAACTTAAACTAATCAGAACCAGGTTGAAACCAAAACACATTTATACATTATTTATTTTGTGGGCAATATTAGCCTGTTTAATTTCCCGGGAAGGATATGCTCAAAGCATTGATGAAATTCAAATTAGCGGTAATTTCCAAGATGTACCCCTTTCTTCTTTTTTTGATGCACTTGAAGAACAGTATGGTGTACAAGTCTATTATAAAAGGGCCTGGGTTGACAAATATTCTGTAAATATTTCATTCAATAATAATCCATTGTCGCGCGCCTTGAACAGTATTTTTGTGAGTCATGAGTTAACTTATGAAGTTTTTCAGGATAATTCCATTGTTGTTTTTCCACGGAGATTAGATACTAGATCCAATTTAGAAGGTGTCAACCAAACTTTGGTAATAGGAAATCCGATAAACAAAGGACGTTACAAAAAAGCTTTAATTACAGGTAAGGTAATCGATGGGAAAACAGGAGAACCACTTCCCGGAGCGGTTATTTACAATTCGAAACTTGATAAAGGTGCAACAACAGGTAGTGGCGGATCATTTAAGTTTGAACTGCCAACGGGAGAACATTATCTAAGTATTTCATTTATGGGATTTCAGGGCTACGAAAAACAAATCAACTTAATTGAACCCGGAGAGGTTGAATTTGAGCTTTTTGAAGAATCGCACAGTATTGGAGAGATTTTGGTTGTGGCTGATGAGTTCAACACATCACGTACCCAAATGAGTATGGTCCAGATGAGTGCAAAAGATATAAAAAACCTTCCTTTATTAATGGGAGAGAGAGACGTGATGAAAAGTATTGTAATGCTCCCCGGTATCCAATCGGTGGGTGAACTTTCATCTGGATTTAATGTGCGTGGAGGCAATTCGGATCAGAACCTTATCTTGCTCGAAAATTCGCCTATTTTTAATACTTCACATTTATTCGGATTCATATCTGCTATCAATCCTGATGTGGTAGAAGACATGAGAGTATTTAAAGGCGGTTTACCGGCGCGTTTTGGTGAACGTGTTTCATCAATTATGGAAATTGAAATGAAGGACGGGAATGAAGACAAAATAAAGTTCTACGGAGGGTTGGGAGTCATTAACTCAAGACTCGCACTTGAAGGGCCACTTACAAAAAATAAAAAACTTACATTTATTGCCGCGGGCAGAATGTCGTACACTAATTGGGTGCTCAAGCAAGTTCCTGATGCTGATATTTCCAATAGTGTAACTGATTTTTACGATGTAAGTGGAAAGATCTCCTATAAATTTGATAAAAATAACTGGCTAAATATTTTTGGTTATGCAAGTAATGATGAGTTTAGTACCAGTGCTCAATCTATAAATGATTACGGGAATGCCTTATTAAATTTTGAATCACATAATAAATACGGCGAGGAATTAAATGCTGAGTTCAACTTATCTTTTAGTCGATATAAATTTCGATTGACAGATTTTGCAAATGGGAAGGAATTTGAGGCTTATTATCTCGACAACCAGATTCAATATGGCTCAGCAAAATATAACCTTATCTGGCACCCGCATCCGCAACATAATATTCAGGCTGGTTTTAATGCCATTAATTATTTGAATGATCCGGGCAAGATTACTCCTGTAGCTGAAAATACGATCATAAATAGTGATGAACTTGACAGAGAAAATGCATTTGAGGGAGCGCTTTTTTTGAGTGATGAGTTTGACATTTTCCCTGGATTAACTGTAAATATTGGTATGAGATACAGTTTGTTTGCACTTTTGGGTGAGAAGACTGTTTTTTTATACGATGAGAATCAGGCAAAAAGTGCATCCACTGTTGTTGATTCACTTGTTTTTGATAAAAATGAAATTGTAAAAAGATATGGAGGTATTGAACCTAGGTTAGCCTTAAACTGGGAAACGGATGGTGGTTACTCCTATAAAGTAAGTTACCAGAGAACAAAACAATACATAAGTCAAATAAGTAATAATGCTGTGATGTCACCCGCAGAAATGTGGAAGACCAGTGATTACGATCTCGAACCTCTGGTGAATGACCAAATTGCTATAGGAGTTCAAAAAGAGAATATATTCAATGAGTATTCTTTTTCTTCGGAGTTGTACTACAAGCAACTTCATAATTTGATTGAATATAAAAACGGTGCGCAAATTATTATGAATAAACATCTTGAAACCGATTTAATTCCTTCAGATGGTTATTCTTACGGTGTCGAGCTATCGCTCAGAAAACCATATGGTCGTTTAACAGGCTGGATGAACTACACATTTTCCCGAACCATGCGAAAAACAAACGGTGAGTTTGACGACGAACAGATCAATAAGGGAAAGTATTATCCGTCGATTTACGACAAACCACACGATTTATCAATTGTTGCTAACTATAATATAAGTCGCAGATGGCGTGTTTCCGGGAATTTTGTGTTTATTTCGGGCCGTCCGGTTACTTTGCCTGAAGTTACCTACCAGTATGCCGGTGAAACGTTGATATATTATTCGGATAGAAATAAATACCGTATGCCACCATATCACAGGTTTGATATTTCCGTAACTTTTGATGAAAATCTGCGGAGAAGAAGAATGTGGAAAGGAAGTTGGACGCTTTCTGTTTATAATTTATACGGAAGAAAAAATCCATATTCTGTTTATTACAGGAAAACCATTGCTGATGGCGGAACAGATTATAAGTCGTATTCTTTGTTTAAACTGGCAGTGATTGGAATACCTGTTCCTTCAATAACGTATAATTTCACTTTCTGACATGGTGAAGCAACTTATATATATCATCTTATTAATTCTGTCAATTGTGGCTTGCGAGGAAATTTACAGGCCGGTGCTTGAAGAGGTAGATGATTTATTGGTTGTAGAAGCTGTTTTAGTTTCAAATCAAACAGAAAACGAAATATTTTTATATAAAACAGTTAATTTCAATAACTGGGATAATAGTTATCCTGTTGTTTCCGACGCGCAGGTTTATGTGGTTGACGAAAACAACAATCGCATTCAATGTGAAGAAACTGCCCCCGGAACCTATAAATTAGTTTATCAGTTGGAAGCAAATGGTTCATATTATCTTTATATTGAATATGCGAGGGAGAAATACCAGTCGAAGGTGCAAGCGGTTCCCGAACTTCCGGAAATAGATTCAATGTATACTGATTTTACAACAAAAACATTTGTTTCCGGGGTTTCAAATTCAACAGACAAAATTTCAACGGTGGAAGGAATTCAGGTATATACAGATATAGACTATAAAGGCGGCCTGAATCATTATCGTTTTTATGCCCGTAAAATACTTCAGCATATCGATTTTTTTGAAGAAATAACAGGAATGTCTCCAATACCTGATGTATTTGCCGAGTACCGTTGGATGTCTTATTATCCTACCGGAATTTTTAATATTGCCGGTCCACGGGAATACAGTTCAGAAAAAAGTATCATAAAGCATGAACTGGATTTTTTCGAATCCAATTATAATAAATATATAGACGACAGTTTGCTTTTTTCTGGCTGGATATATATTCTTTATCAATATGGAATAAATGAAGACACGTATAATTTTTATTCTGATTTAAACAGCCAGTTGGATGCTGAGGGTAAGATTTTCGATCCAGTGTATACCCAGACAAAAGGAAATATTTCGTGTATTTCAGATTCTACAAAGGTAGTGCTTGGCAATTTTGAAATTTCATCTTTTAGTGAAAGACGTTTTTTCATTGATTACAGTAAATTTAAAGATACTGTAACTGCTTTTGAAACAATTCCTGATTTTTATGATATCCCTGAAAGAGGACAGCAGAAAAAAATTAAGCCGGAATTTTGGGTTCCATATTTGAATAGTTAAAACATGCGTGAACAACCTGAAAATATCACTTTATTCGTATCGAAAGTTTTGCTTCTTGTAAAATTGGCTTTGCCCTGAATTTTATGTTGAAATGATAAAACGAATTATATATATTCTAATGGTCTTTTTTACGATTGTGGCTTGTGAGGAAATTTACAAGCCTGATTTGGAGGAGGTAGATGATTTATTGGTTGTCGAAGCTGTTTTAATTTCAAATCAAACAGAAAACGACATTTATTTATACAAAACGATTAATTTTAACAGAGAAGATAATTCTTACCCGTCTGTTTCTGGCGCACAGGTTTACCTGGTAGACGCAAACAATAATCAGGTGAAATGTGAAGAAACTGCTCCGGGAGCCTATAAACTAAATTATCAACTGGATGCAAACGGTTCGTATTATCTTTATATTGAATACGCCGGAGAAAGGTATCAATCGGGCTTACAAACTGTCCCCGAACTTCCACATATTGATTCTGTTTACACTGATTTTATAACAAAAAGTGTTGTTGTCGGCGCCTCGAACTCAACAGATAAAATCACAGAAGTGAGAGGCGTGCAGATTTATGCAGATATGAAGCATAAGGGAGGAGTGAATCATTACCGTTTTTATGCCAGGAAGATTGTTCAGTATATAACTTATTTCGATTCAATAGTGCTTCCTTCATTGTTTCCTCAGGAATTTTCTGATTTCCACTGGTCTTCGTTTTATCCAAAGGGTACCTATAATATTGCCGGGCCTCAGGAATTTAGTACTGAAAAAGATATTACCATGCATGAACTGGATTTTTTTGAGTCAGATTACAGCAAGTATAAACCACTTGATGGTCTGTTTGCGGGCTGGATTTATATTGTTTACCAATATGGAATAAGTGAAGATGCCTATAATTTTTATTCCGATTTAAACAGCCAGCTGGATGCTGAGGGAAAAATTTTTGATCCCGTTTACACCCAGACAAAAGGAAATATTCAGTGTGTTACTGATCCTGAAAAAGTTGTATTAGGTAATTTTGAAATTTCTTCTTTTAGTGAAAAGCGTTTTTTTCTTGATTATAATAAATTTAAGGATACGGTAAGAACTCTTGAGAGTATTCCCTTCTTCTACGATATTCCTGAAAGAGGTCATCGTAAAATTACGAAACCCGATTTTTGGATTCCAAATTTCAATAATAAAACAAATGAATGAAAAGTTTGGAAATATTAGTTTGTATCTGTCAAGTATTTTGCTTCTGATTGTTTTGACTATACCAACAAAGGCTCAAGAACAAATTTATTTGTTTCCCGACAGAAGTTTGGCAGTTTCAGGTGATACCATCTGGTTTAGTATCAGTGTTTTTAACAGTGAACAGGAGGAAATGAGTAATGTTGTTCATGTTCAGCTCGATAATATGGAGAATACTCACATTTCAAAAGTATCAGTACTCTGCGATAATGGAACGGGAACAGGTTATATTCCCGTTCCTGATTCGCTTTCCTCCGGGATATATGCGCTTCGGGCGTTTTCGCTAATACAAAATAGTAATTATGAATCAGAGGTAAACCAGAGGTTTGTTACCGTTTACAACCGGTTTGAAGAAGAGCTGTTTACATTTGATTTTCCGTTGCCGGAGAATGAAATAAAATATCAATACAGTACTGCTGTACATATTGAAACGGAAAAGGAAGATTATAAAAAAGGAGAGGAGGTTGTTGTCAGTTTGGATATTTTGCAAGATGTTTTGGCCAATACTTCTCAGGTAATAGTAACAGCAGGATTGGAAGAGGCTTCTAACGTGGATTTTGCAACTTCCTGGTATCCGGCAGCTCATAAATCGGCAGTAAAATTGCCCGTTCCTGTGGTGGAGAAAAACGGAATTTTAGTTTCAGGGAAAGTGCATTCTGCGGAAGATAATCAACCTGTACCCAATGCTGTGGTTATTCTTAGTATTCCGGATTCAATTCCATATCTTGATTATTGTGTTTCGGACTCATTCGGTGTTTTTTATTTCTATTTGCGGAATGCTTTTGGAACAGCCGATATTGTGTTACAGGCACTAGCAAAAAACTCAATGCCATGTACCATTGATTTGTTTGAGGACTATATTGATGCGGACAGACTTGTCGTTTCAGAAAAGATGCTCAACCACGAAGAATTGGTATTTGGCGAGAGTGTGATAAAAGCGTCCTATTTTACGAAGCTTTTTAGCGGTTATAAAATCGAATCTTCTCGCTCTTTCGCAATGCAGCGGCAGTTTAGGCATCCGTTTTATGGCGAGCCAACTAAAACATTTTATCCCGATTTGTTTGTCGATTTGCCTGATTTTCAGGATGTATCCCGCGAAATTTTACACGGTGTGCAATATCGCGAAAGAAAGGGGGAGACAACAATCAGGTTATTAAATCTGGGAGGAGATGCCGTTTTTAAAGAAGAGCCTTTAAAATTACTGGATGGTATTCCCGTTTTTGATCCCGAAGTGTTTGCACCTATGGGCACAGACGATATTGCCCGGGTAGATGTGGTTTACGAAAAGAAGTTTTTTGGCGACTTGTCATTTTCAGGAATCTTGTCGATTTATACAAAGAACAGGTCATTAAGCTGGGTTGACGTAAATCAGTCAACAGGGCATTTTGAATATCCCTGCTTGCAAATGCAAAAAACATGGAGTTTTAAAAACCATGATGTTGACAATACTCACATTCCGAATTTTAGAAGGGTATTGTACCGAAATAAATTTGACTCTTTAAACGGTAAAAAAGAGTTGCGTTTTGTAACGTCAGATTTAAAAGGAGATGCTATAATTCGCGTGATTTTGATTCAGAAAGACCAAAAAGTATTATATAGTCAAAAAATAATAAAAGTTGAATGAATGTCCGGGGTAAAATAGTAATGTCGGTTTTGGCCGTTTTTATGGTCGCAGCGGTTTCTGCTCAGCAGTTTTATAATTCTGTAAACCCTTTAACCACAGCATCGAACACATTAAATTATAAACTCACCGGTAACCAATATTATTTCTGGCCGAAATATATTGGATCGGTATATTTAAATGAAGAATGGTGTCATGCAAAGCTGGAGCTTGAAAATGGTGATATCTATGAAGACGTATACGTCAAATTGAATACTTATCTCGATGAAATGATAATGTATAACGAGAGAGTAGGCTCTGTAATCTCACTCGATAAAACTATTATTCACGAGTTCGAAATGGAACAGGGGTATGGAACTTATGGTTTATTTCGAAAAGTTAATTTTGATAGAATTCCTAAAGGTTATCACTATGTGAATGTGTTGTACGATGGTAGTGTAAAGCTTTATCTTTGGCATAAGACAGAGGTTGTAAAAAGGTCGCTGTACAAAGATGAAATTCATGGAGGAATGCGGGATTCAGAATACAAGCATATGTTAAACTATTATATCATTTTTCCTGATGGTTCGATGAATAAAGTTTCTCTAGACCGCCGTTCTTTCTTGCAGCTTTTCCCTGAACAAAGAAGAACATTAAAAAGACTATTCCGAAGAAATAAAATTCATTTTTATACTGCAACTGACCTCGTTCAGGCAACAAAAATTATTGAAGAAGAAATATTTTAATGCCTTTTTATATTTGACCGTATTTTCGGCACTGAGAATAAATAGGTTTTCTATATAGTATTTCCGCAAAAGAACCCAAATGTTAAAAAGTTTTTAGGTTAACGCAACCTTTTGCATCTGCTTTCCCATCTTCTACAAAATTACAAACAAATGATTTTCAAACCTGTTGTCTGAAAGGCAGAAAAGAAAATTCATTTAGCCGTTTAATAATTAAGCTTATGAAGAAATTGTTGCTCTTCTTTTTTGCAATTTTTGTTGCATTTCCGGTTTTTTCACAATTGGAAAAAGGACACATTCATTTAAAAAACGGAACGGTATTAAAAGGGAAATATCAATACTCCGATGATAAAATCCATATCATTTCAGCGGGAAACTTATGGACATTTGAAGCCTCAGAAGTAGATACAATAATAGATACCCGAAATAAAAAATTAAATTTTAACAGAAATTTCTCAGGCGAATCAGCACTTTTCTACAGAATTGAAGCAGGGCTTCTGGTCGGTAACTCACAAAACAGTCAATCGGCCCCTTTTAGTTTGACGGGTTCTGTAAACTACCGGCTTGAGCCTAGGTTTTCTTTAGGTGTGGGATTTGGTGCCGAGTTTTTTAATGAATCCTATCTGCCGGTATTTTTAAACCTGGAATATAAACTCAACGATAATTTTTCTTCACCTTATGTTTTTTTGAAAGGAGGTTACCAAATTGCTTTGGAGGATGGGAGTATGTTTTATTACGATGTTTATCCTGCATGGAACAGCATTTGGCCAGGGTATTATTATGCCCAGGATAATCTGAATGCAAAAGGGGGAGTTCTGATACATCCGGGCGTTGGGTATACACATATGTTTTCGTCAGGTATCGGGATGTCGTTCGCAGTTGGATATCAGTTCCATCGTCTGCAGTACAAAGCTGAAGAAGATGATTACCGGCTCGATGTAGACTATAACCGGTTGGTAATAAAAATCGGGATTCTTTTCAATTAAAATCATTCGAACATGAAGACGATCAGAAATATATTCACATTACTAATTTTGTTTGCAGGAATAAATTCCTGTATGGATGAATACACCGAGGTTTTTACCGCTAATTCACCGGTTTATATGGGCTGGGACGAATTGCGGACCTCGGTAAAAATGGCGGAATCACGTGATTTGATAAATCCCGGTAAAATTTACTTTAAAGACGGCTATATTTTTATCAACGAAGAGCTTAAAGGAATTCATATTATCGACAACCAGGATCCAACTAACCCACAAAATATAGGTTTTATCGAGGTGCCGGGTAACGTCGACATCGCCATAAAAAATAACATTTTATATGCCGACAGTTATGTTGATTTGGTTGCCATTGATATTTCAGATATAAGCAATCCGCAGGAAGTAAACAGAGTTGAAGACATTTTTCCGTACACAACACCTCCATACGATGAGGAGTATCGTGTGGCCAAAGTGGATGAGGAAAAAGGTGTGGTAATTGACTGGGAAATTAAAGAAATTCGTCAGGAAATGGAATACCATTATTATCCTGTATTTCGCGGTGTAGATGAGGCGTTTTATGCCATGGATGCAGCGAATGGTGGCGGATCATCAAACGGAAGTGCTTTTGGTGTAGGAGGCTCAATGGCCCGTTTTGGTTTGTATAATGATTATCTCTACACCGTTGATAATTCAATGTTATATATGTTCGATGTAAATAGTCCGGAAAGTCCGAGTGACATAGGTAATATGAATGTGGGCTGGAATATTGAAACCATGTTCATCACCGATGGACACATGTTTTTCGGAACCCGGGATGGTATGCTCATTTACAGTCTGGAAGTGGCGACTGTTCCCAGTTATATCGGCCAGTTCTGGCATATAACCAGTTGCGATCCTGTGGTAGTTGCAGATGGTTATGCCTACGTTACTTTGCGTGGAGGAAATGCTTGTGGCAGCAACGTTAACCGGCTCGATGTATTAGAGCTTTCCGACGATTATACTGATATAAGCTTACTCGAATCCTACCCATTGCACGGACCTTACGGTTTAGGCATTGACGACCAGACGTTGTTTGTTTGTGACGGCGATGCCGGTTTAAAAGTTTACGATGTGACAGACAAACAGCACATCGACGACCATCAAATTGCGAGTTTCCCAAATATCAACACATACGATGTTATCCCGGTAAATGGATATTTGTTTATGATAGGAGACGGAGGATTCTATCAGTACGATTATTCAGATATCCAGAACATCTCCCAGGTTAGTGTTATTCCAGTTGCTACTGAAGAGTAGATCTTAAAGCTAACCAAAGTTAAAAGCCCGGTGAGTGGCCGGGCTTTCTTCTTTGTCATGCTACAGTAATATTTCTCGCAGTTGTTCTTGATTGGGCAAAAAACGCAAAGCGATCGGAATCACCCTGGCTGTTTATTAAAATTGTAGACTGTCGATTACCATGTATATATCGAATCATGTGTTGTCAGCTACCAAGCAATTTTCCAAGCTTGTTGAACAGAAATTTTTTAGCACTATCTCATAAACTGTATAAATAAAAATACCGGTTAAGAATGGTTTAATCGGGAAATCACCAGTTACTAAACATTTTATTTGTTTACTGTCAGACAAAAAATGAACGATTGCCACTTCACAGTTCTCAGGCTTTCTCATCTGTTGGCGACTGTATTTCAACCCGAGGTTAAAAAATAAAATGGGATCGATAATTTTTTTGTCAGTAAAAATGAAAAATCCGGTCTCAAAAGTGAAACCGGATTTTGTATTTATATTGAAAGTCAGGTAAAGAATTATACAAGTCCCTGTGCCATCATTGAATTGGCGACTTTAACAAATCCTCCAATATTTGCACCTTTTACGTAGTTAACAAAATCATTGTTTTCTTTGCCGTATTTGACACACATTTGGTGGATGTTTTTCATTATCGAATGTAATTTGTTGTCCACTTCCTCTCTGCTCCAGGCAAGACGCATACTATTTTGAGTCATTTCAAGCCCCGAAACGGCAACACCTCCCGCATTTGCAGCTTTCCCGGGGCCAAACAGTATTTTTGAATTCAGGAAATGGTGTACTGCATCCATTGTGCTTGGCATGTTGGCTCCTTCGGCAACCGCTATACATCCGTTTTCAACCAGTGTTTTTGCTTCTTCTCCGTTAATTTCATTTTCAGTTGCACAGGGCAATGCAATATCGCATTTAATACTCCATGGGCGTTGTTTATCCAGGTAGCTTACACTAAATTTATCAGCATATTCACGAATCCTGCCCCGGTGAATGTTCTTTAACTCCATTACAAAATCAAGTTTTTTCCGATCAATTCCATCCGGATCATAAATAGAACCACTTGAATCTGAAAAAGTGATAACTTTTCCACCAAGCTCAATTACTTTTTCAGCTGCAAACTGCGCTACATTCCCCGAACCTGATATCACTACAATTTTGTTTTTAAAACTTTCTCCAATGGTTTCAAGCATTTCTTTTGCAAAGTAGACGGTGCCATAGCCGGTAGCCTCCGGTCTTATGAGTGAGCCTCCCCATTCAACACCTTTTCCGGTAAGAACACCGGTAAATTCATTTCGTAAACGTTTATATTGTCCAAATAGGTAGCCAATTTCGCGTCCGCCAACGCCGATATCCCCCGCTGGTACATCGGTGTACTGACCAATGTGGCGCGCGAGTTCAGTCATAAAGCTCTGGCAGAAACGCATTACTTCACTGTCCGATTTATTTTTCGGATCAAAATCAGAACCACCTTTTCCTCCTCCCATGGGGAGAGAGGTCAGACTATTTTTTAACACCTGTTCGAAAGCAAGGAATTTCAATATACTTTGATTCACAGTTGGATGAAAACGAAGCCCTCCTTTATAAGGACCAATCGCACTATTCATTTCAATTCGGTAGCCACGGTTGATGTGAATACTTCCCTGATCATCGGCCCAGGGAACACGAAATTGAATTATTCGTTCCGGTTCAACCATTCGTTCAAGGATTTTAGAATGAAGGTATCGGGGATTTTTCAAAAGAAAGTCGGATAATGATTCTACAACTTCTTCCACAGCCTGGTGAAATTCATGCTGAAGTGGATCTTTTGTTTTTACATATTGCATAAAATCATCT
Organism: Maribellus maritimus; assembly: GCF_022267315.1. GTDB lineage: Bacteria > Bacteroidota > Bacteroidia > Bacteroidales > Prolixibacteraceae > Draconibacterium > Draconibacterium maritimum. The sequence continues at coordinate 364,887 of NZ_JAIKLE010000001.1, read as the reverse complement.
ACAAATGCCTTTGGATCATTGATATTCATGATGTTCCGGTTTTTATATTTCATAAATCAATTTACAAAAAGAAAGAGGTTTGTACCAACTTGTTTTTCAGCATATTGTATTTCTATTGTTTGGATAGAATGAAAAGAAATATACCCTGGAGTTTATAATTCAGAAGTTATTCTGGTTCTTTGCTTTAAAAGTATTACGAACAGGATAAGTTATTGAAACTCTAAATATGCTGGGAAGTTCAGTTTTTCTCAGATTAACATGCAATCGCTTGGTTTTAATCCTCTTTGATGTCGGAGAAACTCTTTTTTGAAAATATCAAAGGTTTTATAGCAGCATCGTTTAAAGCAACTCCATCCTTTGGACAAAATCTTTATCTTTGCGGCTTTAAGTTCAGAATCTTATTCAAAAAAGAAAAAATGGAATATAATTTCGCGGAAATAGAACCCAAATGGCAAAAGTATTGGGAGGAGAATAAAACGTTTAAAACTCCCGACGATTTTTCGAAACCAAAATACTATATCCTTGATATGTTTCCATATCCGTCGGGTGCGGGTTTACATGTTGGCCATCCGGAAGGTTACACGGCCACAGATATTTTAAGCCGCTATAAAAGGATGAGAGGTTTTAATGTGCTTCATCCGATGGGATATGATGCATTTGGTTTGCCTGCTGAACAATATGCCATTCAAACCGGAACACATCCGGCAATAACCACGAACAAAAATTGTGATAATTTTCGTCGCCAGATAAAATCAATTGGTTTAAGCTATGACTGGGACCGCGAAATAAATACCACCGACCCAAAATATTTTAAATGGACACAGTGGATTTTTAAACAGTTATATAACACCTGGTTTGATGAAAAACAGCAGAAAGGTCGTCCTGTTTCGGAACTGGTTGTACCCGATGAAATTAAAGAAAAAGGCGAAGAGGCCGTAAAAAAATATATCGGAGAAAAGCGTCTGGCGTATTACGACAATGCTCAGGTTTGGTGGTGCGACTCGTGCAAGACGGTTTGTGCCAACGAAGAGGTTTTAACCGACGGTTCGCATGAAAAGTGCGGGAATCAGGTGGTTCGTAAAAATTTGAAACAATGGTTGCTTCGTATTCCTCATTACGGGGAAAGACTATTAAGCGGATTGGAGAAACTTGACTGGCCGGAAGGTGTAAAAGATATGCAACGCAACTGGATCGGAAAGTCAACCGGTGCAGAGGTAGATTTTGAAATTGAAGATTTAGAGAAAGATTTACGTGTTTACACCACCAGACCCGATACTTTGTTTGGTGCAACATATATGGTTATTGCACCTGAACATGAATGGGTAAATGAAATTACCACTTCAGATAAAAAAGATGCAGTTGAAACTTATGTAAAAGCTGCGGCATTAAAATCGGATTTGGATCGTACTGATTTGGCAAAAGAGAAGACCGGGGTTTTTACCGGGCGTTATGCCATTAATCCGGTGAATAACAAAAAAATACCGATTTGGGTAGCCGACTATGTTTTGATGGGATACGGGACCGGCGCAATTATGGCAGTTCCCGCGCACGACACACGCGACTTTGAGTTTGCAAAAGAATTTGATATCCCGGTGGTTTGCATCCTGGATCCGAAAGATGTTGAGAACCGTGATGAGATTTTGAAAGGAGATGCTTGCTGGACCGAAGATGGCGAATACATCAACTCAGCAAATAAAGAAACCGGGTTGGATATAAACGGATTAAACAAAGTAACCGGAATTCAAAAAACGGTGGAGTGGCTCGAACGTAAAAATTTAGGTAAAGCAACCGTGAATTTTAAATTGCGCGACTGGTTATTCTCCCGCCAAAGATACTGGGGTGAGCCTTTTCCGGTAATTCACTGGGAAGATGGAGAAGTTACTTTGGTAGAAGATGAAGATTTGCCACTTGAATTGCCTGATCTTGAAGAATATAAACCAAGTGAAACCGGTGAGTCTCCGCTGGCAAATGCTAAAGATTGGCTTTTGGTTACCGACAAAAATGGCAGAAAAGGACGACGCGAAACCAACACTATGCCCCAATGGGCAGGTTCGTGCTGGTATTATTTGCGTTACATCGATCCTTTGAATGAAGATTCAATTTTTGATGTAAAAAAAGAACAGTACTGGATGCCGGTTGATTTGTACATTGGCGGTGCTGAACATGCAGTATTACACTTGCTGTATGCGCGTTTCTGGCACAAAGTATTGTTTGATTTGGGAGTTGTTTCTACCGATGAACCCTTTCAGAAATTGTTTAACCAGGGGATGATTCTGGCATTTGCGTATGAAACAAACACCGGTGCAAAAGTTTCTTCTGATTTGGTGGAGGAAAAAGAAGGTAAATATTTCCACACAGAAACCAGGGAGGAACTGAAGCAGATTGTGGCTAAAATGTCAAAATCGTTAAAGAATGTAGTGAACCCGGATGATGTAATTGATCGGTATGGTGCCGACTCGTTACGTTTATATGAAATGTTTATGGGCCCACTTGACGAACGGAAACCATGGGCCGAAAATGGCGTGAAAGGGGTGTTTAATTTTTTGGGTCGCGCTTACCGTTTTTTTGCAGAATCTGAGAATATTGTTGAAGGAACAGAAGATAAAGAAGTAGCCAAATTACTGCATCAAACAATTCAAAAAGTTGAATTTGATTTGGAACATCTGAAATTTAACACTGCAATTTCTGCATTGATGGTTTTTAATAATCTGGTTATCAAAAAAGGAAAAGTAAACAAAGAAACGGCTGAAACATTTGCAAAAATATTGGCACCGTTTGCCCCTCACATGGCCGAAGAGCTTTGGTCGAAATACGGGAACAGCAAAACATTGGCATACGAAAGCTGGCCGGCTGTTGATGAAAGTTTGTTAAAAGAAGATAGTTTTGAATACCCCGTTTCGTTTAACGGGAAAATGCGATTTAAAATTGAAATTGCTTTGGATATGCCAAAAGACGAAATAGAAAGAGCTGTGTTGGCCGATGAAAAAGCACAAAAATGGCTGGAAGGTAAAACAGTAAGGAAATTTATTTTTGTTCCCAGGAAAATTATAAATGTTGTTGTGGGATAAATTTGAATAAACATAAAATAATTATAAAAGAAGACCGGGTAGATTTATTTCTACCCGGTCTTCTTTTATATGAATAAGGAGTTCTTTAAGTTTCAATACCAGTATTTGGTCCGGAGGGCGGTTTATTCCTCTGAAATAAGTTAGCATCGAATGAAAGTGTCCTTCGAGGTATTCTGAAGGTTTTACCATTTTAGCTGTGAAATCAGTAGGACATTCAGAACATTTCAGTATCATTGGGCTTTTAATTTTTTCCATTGTCTCTTTTATCAAATCATCCGAAAGAAAAAATCGAAGCATACAAAACTCATCATCAAAATACTGATGAATTATCTCAGCTGTCCACTCCCCGTTGGTTGTTTTGTATGTTTTTTTCCGATCGGGAAATAAACGAGGTAGTCATTTCTGGAAAAAATTCCTATTTGCTCTGCATCAATCGGGCAGGTATATTCCAGACAAACCGTGTCTTTAAATTGGAACCGGTTAAAACGAAGGTTCTCTTTGACTATTTTATGAAAGTTCAGTATTTTGTTGGATTTTTTGTATGTGTCAGAAAAAAGTTGATTATGTTCGCGAGAACAAAGAAAAGGATATTTAGGTATTGATTTTTGTTGAATTTGGGGAGTCGTTACAAGATGCTGATATACAGTAAAAAGAAAGTCGGACCTCATATTAGCCCGACTTATCGATATTTTTAGAATTTTTGTGTTAAAGAAAGAAAGAAATTTCTTCCCGGTGCAGAAACTCCTGAACTGTAAGAACGATAACGCCGATCTGTCAGGTTTTCTATTCCGGCACTAAACGATAAACTGTTGTTTACATTGTACATTCCTTTAAAATTGAGTGTACACCAGGCCGGGGAATAAGGATTTCCATTTTCATCCAGAGCGTAGATTTCCGTTTTTTCCTGTTCACTTACAGCCAGGTCGTCATAGCTATATTCAGCCTGGTACGCAGCATAAAGTTCCAGTCGTAATAAATCAGTAACGTAAGTAAGTTTTGTAATTCCAAAAACAGGTGCTGCATGACGCGAAGGACTGGTTGTTCCGTCATCAAGTTCTTCTTCTCCTTTTTGATAATTAAAATCAGAAGAAAAACCAAATCCTTCCGGTAATTTTACTTCAATTCCTGCCTGAATACCGTATACATTGGCTTCAGCTGCATTTTGAATCGCTTGCACTTTACTCATCATTCCGTCGTACATGATGCTGTCTAAGCCATTTAGTGTAAAGTCGCGACGAACTAAAGCATTGTTCAGTTTAGTGTAATATGCAGAAAGATCAATTTTAACAATATCACCAAAAATTTTTGCTACTCCCAGATCAGCAGAATATGCATACTCTGCATCCAAATCCGGATTTGGAACAACAACTGCTCCGGGTTCTGAATCAAAAACTTTGCCCATGTCGTCCACATTGGGAGCACGGAAAGCTGTAGCTAGGTTGGCAGAGATGACCCAGTCTTCTGTTGGGCGAAAAATTCCTCCAATACTTCCGGTTAAGGCTCCTTTATTCATGTTGGCTTCTGTAAAAGGAAACGGATAGAACCGGGTGTCAAATTCTGCATCAATTTTGAACTGGTTATAACGGACTCCAGCCTGAAGTAAAAACTGATCCGAAATCTTAAACTGGTCGTTTAGATAGAAGGCTATCGACTGCCATGTAGCCTGAGGATAGCGTGATGGCCCATCCTCAATAATAGTTGTGCTGATGTCTTCCACTTTCCCGGTCGATTTCACATCATTTAGAACATATTCGAGTCCGTAATAAAGCGTGTTTTTTGTTCCCGTAGATTTTACAAAATCAAAATTTGCAGAGTAGGCTTTTACTTTTTCTGTATTGGTTGTGCGGTCACTTTTATTCAACGAACGATCGATTCGGCTTTCTTCAAAAGCCTGTTGGGCTAAACGTAAAGTTGACTGGTCGTACAACACATTGTCTCCTTTATGTGTAACGCTAAAATTATTCATCATCCAAATTTGCGGACCATAATTCCATTCCGCATAACGCGGCAGTCCGTTTCTTATCCGGTTATGCCTGTCGTATCGGCCATAAGGAGAAGTTTCGGAATAGTGGAATCCATATTGAAAGTCAAATTTTTCTGTAGGTCTGAACTGGACTTTCTGCATCATGTTTATTTGTGAATAAGCCGTTGGGATTTGCAGCAACTTATCGTCCTGATAAATTACAACATCAGTTTCATCTTGTCGCTGAATGTGGTAGGGTTTTATGTATTCGTCGGGACCATGACTTCCCTGCCGCAGATGATCATAGTCGAATGAACTGACACTGGTTACAAATGCCCATTTCCTCCAACCTACATTCACATCAAAATGCCCTGTTTTTTCGTTATTTGCAGATGAATATCTTGCTACGGCTTTACCCGAAATAAGTGTGGATTCGGAGTAAGACAATTGCGGTGTTAGTGTCTGAAAACTCATTACGCCGCCAATGGCATCGCTTCCGTATATTACCGATCCCGGTCCGAATAGTACTTCTGAGTTTTCCAGAGAAAACGGATCAACGGATATGACATTCTGGATATTTCCTCCACGGAAAATAGCTGTATTCATTCTTACTCCGTCAACGGAGTATAGAAGACGGTTGGTTGCAAAGCCGCGAATCATTGGGCTTCCGCCACCCTGTTGGCTTTTTTGAATAAATACTTTCCCCGAAATCCCAAGTAGGTCAGCGGTTGTTTGTGGATTTTGCATTGAAACTTTTGCTGGTGAAATGGTTATAACTTTAAGGGGAATGCTACTTGAAGATTGTTGCCATCTGGCCGCTGATACAACAACTTCATCAATATTTAAATTTGTTTTTTCAAGTTCAATGCTAAAATCTTGAGATTCAATGTCGGAATAGGTAAAAGAAACCTTTTTATATCCAAGAAAAGTTACATTGATCTTTTCCGACCCTTTAAAGTCGGTAATATCCGACTGCCCGTTTTTATTTGTTGTTGCGTATGCTTTCGGCGACTCGCTAATTAAAACCACAAACTGCAGAGGTTCCCCGCTATCGTTATCTGTTATTGTTATTGTTTGAGAAAAACCCGAAACGGCAAGTCCTAGCAATAACAATAACAAGTATATATTTTTCATTATGCTTGTTTTAAACTGTATTTTGTCCTGAAAGGACATAATTTTTCCTTTTGCGTTATCCGCGTAGCTGTTTGTTTTTTATTTTGTTAGGAAAATTTGGGCGGTGGTTTTAATGGTGTCAGAAAGAAAGATGAATAAAATATAAAATAGTCCGGGTTTATTTTTTTTATGTTCCTGGCAAAAATCTCTTCAATTTTTTGAACTTCCTGACAAAAAGGAGTTGGGATAAAAGTTACAGTATTTTGGTGATTTTTGTTGCTCCGTTTTTCCTCAGCCTGCTCAAATTCTGACAGTTTTTCAAGTTTTCGGTTAAGTTCTGTCTCTTCTTTATCCCACCAGCACCAGTAGTAAACCGAGTCGCCAACTGTTTTTGTGCGAATAATATCATACATCTGCTCGTTGTATTCAAACTCTCCGGAATGCTCCCATCTTAGTTTTGTTTGTGTTTCTTCCAGCGTGAATTTTAATAAGATTTTTCTTTCACCCTCCTTTTTTGAACTCAATACATGGTTTTTGACTTGCGTTTTCACTACAAGCTTTTTTTGTTGTAACCACAGATAGACTCCGGAAAGCTGAGAGAAAAGTATAAATACCAGTAATATGACAGCGACTTTATCCTTCAACAGATTTCTTTTTGTTTTTACAAATATATTAAGGTGTTGCTTAATTAACATGATATTTAATATAAAACCAGAGTTAGTAGCCTTTTTCCAAAAATATTCAATGTGTTTTAAATCTATGTTAATTCGATTTTCTCTGACAAAGCTCACTATTTTTTAGTAAAGCGGTTTGTTCTTTTGCGCCCGTTTTAAACTATAATTCACAGGAAATCATTTATTTTGCGATGTTTACACATTTTATTGAAATGAATCCAAAATTAGCGACAGCTCTTAAAGATTATGTTATTATAACCTTTGGCTTGTTGATGTTCACAATGGGGTGGGTTTTGTTTCTGATCCCCGCAGAAATAACAGGCGGCGGTGTGAGTGGTATTGCTGTTGTTGTTTATTTTGCAACAAAAATTCCGGTGAGTTTGACTTTCCTGGCAATTAATGCGGTTTTGGTACTTGTAGCAATAAAAATACTGGGAGCAAACTTTGGAATAAAAACCATTTACAGTATTGCCGTTTTAACCCTGTTTTTTGCCCTTTTTCAGAATATTCTGAAAAAGCCGATTGTGGATGACACTTTTCTATCGGCGGTTTTGGGCGGAATGTCAGGCGGAATTGGTCTGGGGATTGTTTTTTCACGGGGCGGAAGTACCGGAGGCACTGATATTTTTGCCATGATAGTCAATAAATACAGAAATATAAGTCCCGGAAGAATTATATTATATTGCGATGTAATAATTATTGCCTCTTCGTATTTTGTATTTCAATCACCTGCAAAACTGGTGTATGGTTACGTAACGATGTGGGTGGTTTCTTATTCGCTTGATTCTTTTTTGAGCGGGGCAAATCGTTCGGCGCAAATGTTTATTTTTTCCAGGAAATATGAAGATATAGCGAATTTTATTAACAATGAGGCAATTAGGGGTGTTACAATATTAGACGGAATGGGATGGTATACAAAGGAAGATACTAAGGTCATCATGTCGGTCGTTAGAAAAAGGGAAACCAGTGCTATATTTAGAAAAATAAAAGAAATCGATCCGGAAGCATTTATTACCATGGGAAGTGTAATGGGAGTGTACGGACAGGGATTCGAAAAACTAAGATTGTAAGATGGGATTATTGAAGGAAAGATTTTTAAAGGTTATTTTTGGGGTATTTTTTATTGGTATAGTTTTTTCGTGTCAGAACAAAAAGTCAGGGAAAAATGTTGGCGAAAACGTTGTGCCCGACACATTGATTCCGATTGAACCGGTATTAAGATACGGAATTCCCATTGATTCTTTTCATCTGGTAGAAGGCGTGATAAAATCGAATGAATATCTCAGCGAAATTTTAAATGATAATGGGGTGGGCATGGTTACCATAGATAAGCTGGCGCGAAAATCAAAACCCATTTTTGATGTTCGTAAAATACGTAGCGGACAAAAATACACAGTTTTCCAAACTGCCGATTCATTGCAGGAAGCCCGTTATTTTGTATATGAAAATTCTCCTACAGAGTTTTTTGTTTACGAGTTGTTCGATACGCTGAAAATATATCGGGGTGAAAAAGAAGTAATGACCCGGCAGCGAATAGCACAAGGCGTAATTGAAACATCGCTATGGAATTGTATGGAAGATAATGATTTAGATCCAATGCTGGCCCTGGATCTTTCGGATATATTTGCATGGACAATCGATTTTTTTGCCATTCAAAAAGGTGATCGCTTCAGAGTAATATACGACGAATTGTTTGTAGATTCCATGTCGATAGGAATTGGTGAAATTTATGCAGTTCAGTTTGACCATTACGGAGATGAAAATTATGCTTTTCGTTTTTTTCAGGAAGAACGCTACGATTATTTTGATGAAACGGGTGTGAGTCTCCGCAAAGCTTTTTTAAAAGCTCCTTTGCAATTTTCGCGCATTAGCTCAAGGTTTTCAAATTCCAGAATGCATCCCGTTTTGCGCATTCGCCGTCCACACCACGGAGTGGATTATGCTGCGGCCAAAGGGACTCCGGTAGTTAGTATTGGAGACGGGACTGTAATTGCCCGCGCTTATCAGAAAAATGGGGGCGGAAATTATGTAAAAATTAAACACAATTCGGTTTATACAACTACTTATATGCACCTTTCCGGTTTTGGTAAAGGAATAAGCACCGGCTCGCGTGTGAAACAAGGTCAGGTTATCGGCTATGTGGGTGCTACAGGTTTAGCTACCGGTCCACACCTTGATTTTCGGGTTGCAAAAAATGGAAGTTATGTCGATCCTTTAAGAGTAGAGGCTCCGCCTGTAGAACCGGTAAAGGAAGAAAATTTACCGGAATATATGATTTTGAAAGATTCATTGATCAATGAACTTCAAAAAATTGAGTGGGCGGGGGAAGAACTTATTGCCGAAAGCCAAAAACAATAAAGCGAATTGTTTAAGACTTTTCTCGTTTGACAGATACAATTGTTTCGTTCGTATTTTACGCAGTAAGAAATCTGCTTTTTTTTCCAAAGAATAGTTGTGACCTTTTGTCGGCCAGGTAGCACAATGAATTTAGCCATCAATCCTGCCGATTATTTCCCTAATTTTTTTTCAAACAATTAAACATAAAAGTATACCCCTGCTTTTGAGAAAAGAAAAACGGTTTGTACCTTGCAATCATCAAAGAAGATAAGTTTGCCCTGGTTATAACACATGGATTAAGTACCAGATTAATAAGAGATATTATACCCCGGCAGTTTTTCTGAATATTGGTGTTTTGAATTGTTTGAACACCATTTGTGTATGCGGGAGAATTAATACGATATTTTGCTTTTGCAGAAAGAAGAACGACTTTACTAAAAGTAATCAGAACAATTAAAGTTATTTAAAATGAAAATATTTTTATCGGTTTTTGTTTTTGCCTTTGTCCCTTGTTTATATGCAAACTCGCAAAACAGCACTAATATCCGGTTTCCAGTTGAAAAAGAATTAGAATATAAAGTGATTAAAGTGGATCCTGTAATTTTTGCTGAAACTCCAGGAGTTGTTATTTCAGCGAATAAGTTTATTTTTATGCGTTCGTCCTTTGAACCTTTATTTTTTGTTTTCGACATACCTTCTTTTAATCTTACAGGTAGTTTTGGGAAGAGAGGTAACGGGCCCAACGAATTTAAAATACCGGATTCCCGTAATGCGGTAGCTACTGAAAATGGGTTTAATCTGTTTGATATTCATAAAGGGTTAATATTTGTTGATATTTCAGAATTTGGCGGCGATGCTTCTGACGTAAAAATTGAACAGATTAAACTACCGGGTGAATTATTTATGTTGAATGATGCCGTCTTGTTAAATGATAGTACAATTATAGGTTTGCATGAATATTGGAGAAGCGATAGTATGTATGTATCGTACAATTTGGAAAGTAAAAAAATTGAGTATTTTGGTCAGTATCCCGATTTTAGTAAAAGATTAGAAGAGGATGCGGTTTGGGGGGCATTCTGGCGACATTCTGTCATCAAACCCGACGGGACAAAAATTGCTTCTTTTTTTGAAAATTTTAAAATGTTTCGGATATATGATAATTGTGGTACCCTTGAAAAAGAAGTTGTTATGAATATTCCTGAAAAGGTATTTTTTAAAAAGCCCAAAGAAAGTATAGCTACTTTTTATCAGCTCGTTAAGTCCACTAATAAATATATATATGCAATGTGTATCAACGGCTATCCTGAAAAATATCTCGAATTAATTCCTGAAATAGAAGTGTGGGATTGGGAGGGAAAACCTGTAGCCAAATTCAAGTTGACGAATCCTGTTTTTTCGTTTGATGTAACCGATGATAATAATACTATATATTGCATCGACAGAGTGGAAATTGATAAAATATACATGTATAATCTGGATTTAAATTGAGAATGGGAGTGAAGTTTAGCAGACTTGTTTTGATAGCCCTGAAGGTTTGTTTGCCCGGAATGCTTTTTTACAAAAGTTGGTACTAAAACGATAAACTCCCGTAACTACAATTTCACTATCAACAGATAGAAACACTTTCTGCATAGCATTCGGTTTAAAAAGCACAGGAAATAGTTGTGTGAGGGCTAATCATCTTTTTATTAAATGCTTACGGAGCTATACTAAAAAAGAAAAGAGAGACGATCATTTAATACCCGCGGTATTCTCCTTTCATTACGTTTAGTGTTTCGCGAATCCATACTTTGTAGCGGGTGTTTTCGTCCCAGGTGTTTCCGGCTGAGCTAAAATCGCAAAAGTGTACGGATTTAGCTTGACGAAATTCGCCTTCCAAATCGGTACCCAAAACCAGTGGTACAGTAAATGCCATCCAAACATGTGCAGGTTTCTGGGGCGCAGGTGAGAGTTCAACAACACCATCTTTGTTTTGAATTGCTGCGGTTTCGTCTGTAAAACCATCATTAAAACGCGAGTCGCGGGCCAATACCAGCGGGCCACGTGTAATAGCCTGGTAGTCGCCTTGTTTTATAAGTCGCCCGCGTAAATCCAAAGTCAGTTCAATTTGGTCGCCTTTTTTCCAGTTGCGCTGAATATTTTTGTATGTTCCCGCTTGAATATCTAAAATTTCATTGCCGTTTATTTGTATCGAATTTATTTTACTCCACTCCGGAATGCGTAAAGAAATCCCAAAACTGTTTTCTTTTTCCGGCTGAATTTCAATGATAATTTTCTCGTTTTCCGGATAGCTGGTTTTCTGGAGCAGCAAAACTTTGTTTCCACTGTTTCGTTCAATTTCTGCTTTTGAATTGCTGTAAAAATTCACAACAATATTGTTTTTTGTGCTCATATAAGCAAATCCCGGCATGAGTGTAAAACCACGCGGGCCATTGGCGTTGCAGCAATTAATGTGCATTCCGCATTGTTCTTCACCGGCATGGCGACGGCCTTCCAGCGGACTGTATTTTGCAATCTCGCCGGCATCAAACTTCATGGAAGCCAACAGTGCGTTGTAAAATGTTTTTTCAATCTGGTCGGCATAACGTGAATCGCCGGTAACCTGAAGCAGGTTATAGCATAATTTCATCCAGGTTATGGTTACACAGGTTTCCATGGTGTGGTAGGTGGGGCGTGTCTGATTTTCAATTCCATGATACCAACATTCAAAAGCTGAACCCGAACCAGCAATATTTATTTCCGTATTGATGATGTTTTCGACTACATCGACAACGGCTTTATAATATTTTTGATTTTCGGTAACCAGGTACAACTGTAACAGTCCTTCGTAACACGACATCATTTCATAAGCCTTTTGCCCGTTGTCCCAGCTCCACCACGTTTCAGGATGAGGAAAGCGCTCGCTTACCCAAATTCCTTCCAGTGCTTTACTTATCAGTTGGGGGCCATCTTTTGTTTCCCATTGTTCTACAATGTATTCAGCAAAATCGAGGTATTCTTTTTTGCCGGTGTGTTTATACAAATAAACCATTGGCTCAAGCACCGAACTGCTTGCCATTCCGTGATAATTTCCTGTGTATGTAATATCTTTTTTGTCTGGTCCAACCTGCGTAAGCAGATGGTTGGCCGCATCTTGTGCAGCTTTTAATGCTTTTTTGTCGTTTGAAACTTCGTAATAACGAATCAAACCTAACATGCTGTATTTTCTTCCCCAAATATCCCACTGCTGCAATTGGCTTTCCGGTGCATAATTTCCAATGTATCCGTTTTTTAGCTGGGTTTCCAGCAGCCCGTCCACTGCATTTTTCATAATGTCCAACAATTCCGGGTCTTCAGTATATTTATACGCCGCTACTGCCGACAACATCCATTTTCCCCAAAATTCGCTTTGCCACAATCGGGTTTCAGTTTTGTGCCGGAAAGGTTCAATCAGATGATCAATGTCTTGCTTTTTTATTCGCTCTGCAATACATAAATCAATTTTCTCTCCTGCATGACCTTCTATTTTAACAAGAGAAGGGTTTATAGCGTTTAGTTGTATCAGTGGATTTTTCTTTTCTTTTTCGGAGCTTGTTGCAGGAAGGATTATAATCGCGGATAAAAGAAGAACGAGGATGAAAGTTTTATTTGTCATTTTTTAGCTGGTTAAAAGAATAATAGTAGGTTTTTCAGATCAATGTTTGAAAGTAAAAAAATATTTGAATATCCGGTTCAATTTTATGTTTAAAAGACTTGAAATATGCTTTTGTTAAACCAGAGATATTAATGACCGTGGGGAAGCGAAAGATTATCTTAAAGTGGAACGGATCCCGAATACGATGGCGCTTTCCGGATCTAACAGGTTTTATGCTCCAAGGTTTGCTTTTTTTGATTAAGATTGGTTCCATTTTATCCCTTTTGCTAAGCTTCGAACATTTGATTGTTTGGGAATAACTGAACTGTTATTTCAAGGATCTTCAGGACGCTGATTGTCGGAACATTTGGCTATCAAATAAACGCATTACTCCTGTTATTACAGTTAATACTCCGGCAAAAATTCCGAATATTTTTTCTATGGAAATTCCTTGTGAGATTAAAATAAAAGCAGCTAACGGGATTAAAATTAAAAGAATAAGGTACTGAATATTCCGCCATTTTCCTTTTAATCCCAGTTTCTTTTCAATTGCCTTCACATCCGACGGTTCCATACTTTGATTGACAAAAATTCGAAAGTCCTCTGAAAACAATCTTGGAAACGGAGCCGGGATAATTAGCTTTTTGTTTACAAGTCGTTCAATCATCGCTTTGTTTTTCCGGTTTAGTAAACCATCGTCGGCTAAATCGTACAACACAATTTTTTCATATCCGGTTAGGTTATCCCAAATGTTTATAAATTGAGTTTCGTTGTCATCAATTTCCCACTCCTTGTGTTCAAGTCTGTTTCGTTGGTTTCCGGACACTTGCTTAACATCCTCCAACTGATTGTCTGCTGCTTTGTGGTTCAGATAACCGTTAAATTCAAAGAAATTTTTAAAGGTTGTTTTCCATCTTTTTTTCAAAAGATAGATACGTCTTATGTCTTTCTGTTTGATTTCGTTTTCATCAACATAATCGTCATAAAATTCATCAATCGATTCAAGATCAAAAGGGATGTCAACCACTACTTTTCCTTTTGTATTCCGGCAAATTTCCTGTAATCTAATCAGTAAAAACTTATGCTTATCTATCTCATAAATTGACAGATCAAGACCATTTATCCATATCAGACTGGTATTTTCAACAAGAACGTCGCATTCAAATTCAGGGTCAATTAATTGTAAGGTGCTGATGGTTTCAATTGAAGTTTGATTGTTCCGGTTCGGCTCATTTACATACTCTTTTGTTTTTTTTAGGTAATATTCTCCGTTAAACGAGTGGAGTAGTATTTTCCTGATCGCTTTATTTTCAAAGAGGGTTTCCCACCACGAAATATTTGATTCACTCCATTGTTCACTATTTAAATTGAGCAACACACCTGCGATATATTGTAATAAAATCCAAACGGCGATAGCTACAAGTGAAAAGGTTATAATTATACTTAAAAGCCATTCTGCAATGTTTGTATTTAGTGTTGTGTTTGAAACGACTTGAACAGCTCCATCTGTTCCGCCTTTCGAGTATACTAACGTAGTGTCGTTTGCAATCCATTCTCTTGTATAAACAGAATCTCCCGGATTTTTTTTGATTCCGTAATCTTCATTTACCGGGTCGGGTAGCAAATTATAAATTATATCCGCCTCATTAAAATTTCCTGAATTTTCCAGTAAGTCGGTTTTTTTTATATCGGAATAATCTACAAAATTAACTTTCAGATTATCGATCCCGTTTCCCTGAATTCGTTTAAGCCATTCTGTATTTTTCTGGTCGGGGTAATTTGCTTTCAATTCCAGATTATCCATAGCTACAGAAAACAGTTGGTCTTGTTTCCAGTATTTTTCTTCCTGGTATTTTATTGAAAAATAGTACTGCACAACAGGAACTGCGGAGATGCTGGTTAACCATAAAAACAGAAAGGCAATATAATTTCTTCTTATCCGCGAATTGTGCCGCGAAATGTATCTTTCTGTAAGTTTGGGTTGCTTGTCGATAAACTGCAAAATCCGGGGGATGTTGAGAGTAAAAACAGTTAATATTGTTAGCGGGATAAAAATGGGCCATCCGGGGAAAAACCGGAATAACAAAATAATACTCATAATTACTGTTACCAGAAGAATAATGTTCTCGGGATAATATTTTTTCCGGAAAAGACTTCTCAGGCGCAGTTTTTTTCGGTTGAGGAAAATGAGGGTTACAAATGACGTATAGATAACAAAAATGAGTTGATACACCAAAACAGAGAATGGTTTTTGGATATACAGGATACCACTGAACTGAACGATAATTAATGCAATTATTATCAATGATAAATAGAAATACTGACGGTAGTTTTTACTTTGAAAATGGAGCCAGCTTAAGAACCAAATTGGCTTTTGTACAGTGTTTTCCGGTGGGATAATCCACCGCATAACCAGCATGCCAAGCCCAATAAAAACGAGCGATACAAAAAGAAAATAGAATGTAAATAAAAATATCCTGGCATTTTTGTTATCGGTTTGGCCAATGTCGAGTAAAGTAATGTGATAAAGAGGACTTTCATTTATTGGAACAACCCGGGCTATCCATTTTTTTTCATTGTAATTAATGTGAACAATCTCCTCGCTTCGTAAATCGATAGCTTTTAGTAGTTTAGGGTTGGATTCGCATTCGTCGAAAAAGTTTTCGTGCAGGTTTTTGGCTTTTATCGAGTGGTATAATACATTGCCTGTAGCATTCACAATAACATACTCGATGTCTTTGGGGAGTACCTGGAAATAGAAAGAAGGAACTGCTGAAGTGATTGCAGTAACCGGAAGCGAGTCATTTTTTACGTTGTGGAATGAAAATGCGGTTTCACCCTTTCCGGTGTTGTACGATTTTATGGATTCAATATAAAAATTAACGTTATAAGACGGAGAAGGCCAGGTATTTGCCTTGTCAACAGCTTGTGTAAAATAGTTTCGTGCACTTAAATCAAGAGGAACAACCTCCGAAAAACGTGTTCTGGTTACAGCTTTGTTTACGATTCCATTGGGTTGAATCAGAATGATTTCATTAATAGGGAGCGGTTTGTCAAGTGTGTCTCTGGTCAACTGGTAAAATTTTCCATCCGGTTTTTTAAAGTGGTCTCTCACTTTTCCTGATAACGACGATTGTTCGTGTGTTGAATCATTGATTGAAACATACAGGCTTTTTATTGAATTTATATCAGAATCCACATACGAATAAAGCGAATCAGAGACCAGTTTCAGGCGGTCTTTTAAAATCGAACGGTCAACAAACTGATGTTTGATGACACCAATTACAATGAGAACCAGTAATCCTGCACCAAAAATGGTAGACATTGCGCTTCCGCTGGCATCCATTGCTTTGAGTCTTTCCTTTTCATCGATGAAAATTATTTTTAGAATGGGCATTCCTATAAAAATCAACAGAAGAATAGCTGCGATCAGAATTAAAATCTGACTGTTAATGGTGCGGGTTTTATCCCGGAAGTCTTCATCCACAATAAGCCCGGCAATACAGAACCTTTTCCCCAGGAAATCAATGGGTAGAATCATTACATGTTTGTCCTCTCCTCTGATATTAAGCGTTTCCCAAATTCCGCCCTGAACATTTTCAATACTATCACAAAGCGCTTTTGGATTTGTAATATCGGCAACCAAATCAAATTTTGAGTTGTAGTAAACCAACGAATCGTCAAACAGGATAATATTTTCAAAAAGCCTGTCGAACTTTAACCCCTGCATTAGAATATCAACAGGGACTTTGTACTTCACCGGGTTGTTAAGAAGTGTTTCTACGTTTGATATATATGCAACCCGGTAATTGGGTAAATAAAAATCTTTCACCGAATCAATCGATTTTTTACTGATTGTGTCAGGGATTTGGGGGCCGTAATCAATAAAAAGTTTGTTTTCTTTTTTTAAATAGATAAATATCGATTCAGGAGTTTTGTCTTCATTTTCAAGCTGAACATAGGGTAGAAGTCCGTCAACAACTTTTTGCACATCTTGCAGTTGAGGCGTATTTGTTGTATTTAACCAACTCTTCCGGCTCATTTGGTTTGTATTGTTGTAGTGTCTTATTTTATAATACAGGCCGTAGTTTTTAAAATGGTTTTGGTAATAATCATTTTTGCCAAACATATTATTTCCATATTCTTTTAATATGCGAAAAGCCCTTTGTTGAAGTTTTGATTCCTGGTTGGGGATATATATAAAGAAGTAAGAAAAATACAATAAGGCAAATGCCAGAATAATAACAATCCAACCAATGTAGTTGGCGCTTTTATGGAACTGTATTTTCATAATCTAATGGTTGGTCGTAAACAAATATACGGTAATTTGTAATTAAAGTCAATGAAGGCCTTTTTGTCTTTTATTTCCCGGGTTTTATATTTGATAAGTGATTTAAAATTTTTATACGTTTAGTTTGTTCAACAAAAAATTGCTATTGGCTGTTATTTTGGAAATGATTGTTCAGAGAGAAGAAATATGTATCTGATGTATTTTGCTCCTGTTAAAATGATTTTAATTTTTATATTCGCTAGTCGATAAATAAATAAAAACATGAAAATGAATATGCTGAGAGTTTTTGGAATAGTGATGTTGGTTATTGTGTTTTCTTCTTGTGTAAGAAATAAAAGCGGAGTACCTGTTCAGAATGAAGTGCCTGCAAATGCCAATGTTTTTGAAGTAAAGGAAGTGGTACAGGGCAGTACCTATACTTATATGAATGTTAAAGAAGGAATGGCTGAAAAGTGGGTGGCAGTTACAAAACAGGATGTAGATGCGGGCGATGTTTATTATTACGACAATGAGCTGGAAATGAAAAATTTTCACAGCAAAGAGATCGATAGGACTTTTGATATTATATATTTTGTAAGTCACATTAGCAAAACGCCGGTGGCCCAGGCTCCTCAAAATCCAATGGGAGGAATGATGCCGGGAATGGGAGGAGGAGACATGGCTGCACACAGCGGACGTGTTACTACGGAAGAACACAACGAAATTTCGCTCGAAAAGTCGGGGAATGAAGTTACCGTCGCCGGGGTTTTTGATAACCGGGATAGTTATTCAGGAAAAGAAATAGAGATTCGTGGTGTAGTAGTTAAAGTAAACAAAAGTGTGATGGGAAAAAACTGGATTCATATTCAGGACGGAACCAGCGGAAGTGATGGAAGTTATGACTTAACAATCACCAGCCAGGATGTTGCCGAGGTAGATGATGAAGTAACTTTTAAAGGAAAAATTACTTTAGAGAAGGATTTTGGTGCCGGCTATTTTTACGAAGTTATTATGGAAGATGCAACCTTGGTTGCTACTTCTTCAACAGTTAATTTATAACACTAATATTTTCACAGTCTGAATCTTTTACAATTTTGGCGCCTTCTTCTCTCCAGGAAAAAATTCCGGGGTAAAGAATTTGTGCGTCTTTCACGTCGTTCAGAATAAATGCCGGTCGCACATTGTCTCCTTTTATAAAAAGCTGGACATTGTTGAATGTGATATTCTTAACGTGACGCACGAAAAATCCGGAAGCCGGTAAAATATCGCCAAACATTCCGGCAGTCGGATATCCTTTATCATTTTCCCGTACTTCAAGTGCTGCTTCTTTTTCCGAACCATCGCTGAGATTGGTAATAAAAATGTTACTTAAATTAATGTTTTCTGCATAGTTGCCGGGGAAACCTGTAATGTTTGATGTTGTTTTTGATGAGGTGGTTGCAGTTACATTCGAAATTGAAACATTTCGCAGTGTTCCAATTCCCGGTTCTTTGGCATCGGGAGAATATTTTCTGGACCGGTTTCCCAAGCGCACAAAAATGGGGCAACCTGTTTCCAGAATGGTAATGTTGTTAATGTTCACCTGATCGAGCAGTCCACCGTCAACCATTTCAACAGAAATTGCCGACTGGCCTTTTTGCGTGCCGTAAATTGGGTCGGGATCTACAGAAGGGCTCACTGTACAATTGCTAAAAATAATGTTCTCAAAACCACCGGTGGTTTCTGTACCAAGTTTTAATGCGTTACAATGCGATTTTACTACACAATTTGTTACCAATACATTTTTACAGGATCTCGGACTTGTGCTTTTCAGACAAATTCCGTCATCGTCGCTGTCAACAAAACATCCCGAAACAACAACGTCGGTACATCCGTCAATATCAATTCCGTCGTTGTTGTAGTTACAGTGATTATAAACATTAATTCCTTTTATTTCGAGGTTTTCGCACGCCAGGTAATGTTGCATCCAACCTCCTGAATTGCGCATGTCTACATTTTTTATGCGAACATTTTTGCAGTCGATAAGCTGAATCAGATGCGGGCGCGTAATTCCGGGTTCGTCGCCTGTTTCAGCTCTTTCAAAAGCAGCTCCCTGTCCGTCTATGCTTCCTTCGCCGGTAATTCCGATATTATTTTGCCCTTCAGCAAAAATGAGTTGTTTGGTAGCCTGACCCGTACGAAGCGCTACAAAATCTGGTTGTATACTTAGATAATCCTCCAGATTTTTGCTTCCCAAAAGGGTAGCTCCTTTTTGAATCTCAAGGGTAACACCATTTTTTAATATTATCGAACCAGTAATAAATTTTCCCGGAGGTATTATTACCTTTCCGCCGCCACGTTTAGAAACTTTATCAATTGCATTTTGAATAATTTCTGTACAAGGCCTGGTGTCATCTGATTTTGCACCAAAATCAGTTATATCAATGTTTTCACCAATAGAATGAATATTATGTGCGGACAGCGATAAAATCAGAATAAGTTTAAAAAACGTTTTCATAATAAATGTTAGTTTTTACCTGTTTCTCAAAAGTAATAAGAATCTGACAGGTATTGAGTTTATTAAAAATTATATTGTTTCATTTTAATTAACTTTGTTTCAATAACCCAACTAGCTTCATATGATGATTAAGTTAAAGAATCTTATTGTTTTCATTTTTCTTGCAATTTTTTGTGGAAGTATTGCAAATGCCCAGGAGAATTGGGTTAGTTTATTCAACGGTAAAAACCTCGATGGTTTTATTAAAAGGAGTGGTACTCCAGGTGGTTTTGACAAAAGTAAGGGTCTTGCCGAATATATTGTTGACGGAGATCAATTGATAGGAGTTTCAACAACCGATATTCCGAGTACTTATTTGTGCACAAAAAAGATGTATTCCGATTTTATTTTGGAAGTGGATGTAAAAGTTGATGTAGGGCTGAATTCAGGTATTCAATTCAGAAGTAATTCATCACCTGATTACCGTGGGGGAGAAGTTTTTGGTTATCAGTGTGAAATTGATCCCTCGGAAAGAAAATGGAGTGGAGGTATTTTCGATCAATCTCGCAGAGGATGGATTTACCCGGTAACAATGAATGAGCCGGGACGGGAAGCCTTCAAAAACGGAGAATGGAACAAATATAGAATTGAAGCCATCGGAAATCAGATCCGCACATGGGTAAACGGGGTACAGGTTACCAATCTTGTGGATGATATGACTGCAGAGGGATTTATTGCATTTCAGATTCATTCCATTGGAAATAATAAAGCGCACGAGGGTTTGCAGATAAAATGGAGAGGTGCCCGCATTATGACCGAAAACCTGGAAGAAAACAGATGGCCGCTTGAACCAAATGCGAAAGAATTCAGTTACCTGAAAAATGAATTAACAGATTATGAGGTCAGGAAAGGATTCCGATTATTGTGGGATGGAAAAACAACCAATGGCTGGCGGGGAGCTAAAATAAATAAATTCCCGGAAGAAGGATGGGAAATTAAAAATGGTGAACTTTCTGTTTTGGAAAGCGGTGGTGCCGAATCTCGAAATGGGGGAGATATTGTTACCATTGACCAATTTAGTAGTTTTGAACTCGAACTTGATTTTAAAATCACAGAAGGTGCAAACAGTGGAATTAAATATTTTGTTGATACTGATTTAAACAAAGGAGTAGGCTCGACAATTGGTTGTGAGTTTCAGATACTCGATGATGTAAGGCATCCCGACGCTAAAAAGGGTGTAAACGGGAATCGAACAGTGGGATCTCTTTATGACTTAATCACAGCCAAAAGTTATTCAGAACCTAATAAAAATAAACGTGGCGCCAGTCCGGGACAATGGTGTAAAGCACGTATTATAGTAAAAGGAGGACACGTTGAACACTGGCTAAATAATATAAAAGTGGTTGAATACGACCGTTTTTCACAAATGTTTGATGCTTTGGTTGCATATAGTAAATATGCAAAATGGGAAAACTTCGGACAGGCTCCTTTCGGTCATATTTTATTACAGGATCACGGAAACAGCGTAACATACCGAAGTATAAAAATCAGGGAATTTTGAAGCATTCGGTGAATAGGCATTTTCGTTTATTTTACTCAAAAAGTAAAGTTCTTTTTTGGGTAAAATAAATGTGCTATTTTGTTTCTTAAAACTAAACCAACAAAAACGAAACTATGAAAAGGCAATCTTTGAATTTGATTTTAACTTTTCTGTTTTTCTCTTTTTTATCAACAACCTACGCACAAGATAAAAAGGAATTATCGGTGCTTGCAACGGAGGCAGAACAATGTCTTAAAAAAGGTATTGCCTTTATGCAAACACTGGCAATAGAGGGTGGTTATGTATATCATTACACCTTAGATGGAAAAGAAAAATGGGGCGAAGGAAAAACAGATGATCGAACAATTGAAGTTCAACCTCCCGGAACTCCGGAAGTTGGAATGAGTTTTCTTAAAGCTTACCACGTAACAAAAAACAAAGATTTTTTAAAAGCAGCGGAAGATGCTGCAAATGCTCTGATTAAAGGGCAAAATGATTTGGGTGGTTGGGACCACAAAATTTATTTTGACCGGCCCAAAGGAAACTGAGTAAGTTTTGATGATAATCAAACTCAGAGTGCCATAAGCTTTTTAATGGCTCTTGATCAGGAGATTGACAGGCCTGAACTAACTAAAGCAGTAGATAAAGCCCTGAATATGATGCTAAAGTCTCAACTGGACAACGGCGGCTGGCCACATCAATATCCATGGCAGGGAAATTACCATGACTATGCTACTTTTAACGATCAGGGAATCAACGATTGTATCCGGGTAATGATTGAAGCCGACACATATTATCAAAGAGCCGATATAAAACAAAGCCTGCAAAAAATTGGGCGGTTCATGATGATTTCACAACTGCCTCCGCCTCAGCCGGGTTGGGCGCAACAATACAACGAATTTCTCCAGCCGGCGTGGGCGCGAACATTTGAACCTCCTGCTGTTTGCCCATCTGCAACGGTACATAATATAAACAGTCTTATTGACTTATATCTTCACTCCGGTAGAACAAATTATCTGGAGCCTGTTCCTGATGCTATTCGCTGGCTGAAAGCCTCACAACTGCCCAACGGGAAATGGGGCAGGTTTCTGGAATTAGGAACAAATAAACCATTGTATTACGACCGGGGACGCATCCGGGTTGAATCGTTGGAGCAGCTGTCGCTGGAACGAAGAACAGGGTATGGATATGAAACGGATATAAAAAGTGCACTTAAAGCTGTAGAAATACGTTATCTGCAGGTTTTAGAGAAGGCGACTGTTGACCGGATATCAGTGCCTTCGTTGGACGAGTTGGCAAGGGATGCTGAAGCTGTTATAGAAGCTCAGGATGATTTCGGCCGATGGGTAGTGCAAAATGATAAATTCCGGCAGGATATGGAAGTGAGCAAATGGAATGGAGAATATCGAATTGAGGACCGGATTTCAAGCGCTCTTTTTAATCGAAACGTGAAAGTTCTTTGCGATTATATGGAAGCTTACAAACGTGTTGCTGGGAAATAATCTAACGCAGGCAGGAAGATTATCTTTCTGAAAAATAAAAAAGTATATTTGCACCCTTAAGATTAAATTGAATTTCTGGTAACCGGGAACAATTACCAGTTTTACACCATTTGTGTAATTTTTAGTATGCAAAAATCAATTAAACCTAAGCTGAAATCCCTAATCATTGTCGTGCTGATTTTTTCTGCTGTCAGAGTTGGTGCGGCAGATTTTGAAACCTGGACCTTTGCAGGTGGTCAGACAAAAATCAGAAACATGGATTTCTTTTTTCACAGTGCAAATTTTTTCAGAGACGGGGGAGATTATTTTCTGAATCATACACAGCTAACGCTGGATTTTCCTTCAGAAAAGAGTATAAGTTTTGGCGTGGGCTATAAACAGGAATATGTTGAATTCCCAACACGATGGAGGGCAGAGTACCGTCCGATGTTGCACATGTATTATAATAAAAGTTTTGGGAATTTTAGTTTCAGGGATCGCAGCCGCTGGGAGTTTCGATTTTATGATGGTGAATTGATAAACCGCTACAGAAATCAACTTCAATTAATGTACAAGAAGTTTAAGGTTGTTAGCCCATATATTTCTACTGAATTTTCCTTTTATTTTGATGAATTCGGATACTCAAGGCAAAGAACGATTTTAGGTTCATTTATTCATGTCAAGAATGTAAACTTTAACCTTTTTTTAGGCCACCAGATTAATGAAGATTACCTTGATGTCTGGAAGCACAAACTTATTTTAGGTACAGGGATGAGCTACAAATTTTAAATTGAATTTGATAAGCTTAATTTTCTTTCACCATTAATAGTTTTAATTCATGCGGTTGAAAGGTAATTTTCTGGCCTTTTTGAGCTAATGTGGCTTTAGCTGTAAATTCGTCTAACCACCATTGATTTCCTTTAACTGGCACACTTATTTTTGTTGTCACTGAAGTTTCCTGTTCATTAAAAAGAATATAATAATGAACTCCTTCTTTTATAACATGGCGATAACGTATATTTTCGGATGAAGGCGAAAGAAAAATATCAGGCTGAATTAGTTTTTCCGTTTCTGCATTTAGTTCGGCTCCAGTTTGAGCTACTTTTGCTTTTGGGAAAGTTGAAATAAAAGGTGAATCCTTAAAAATAATTAGTTGGTCGTTTTCGGCTAATTTGTTAAGTATCGGTTTAATATTATCAGGAATTATTTGTAATCCATCCAGAATTACGGCTTTGTAATTCATTCCTGCAATATGCACACCGCTTTTGTCGACTGTGGCATCATTAATTAGGTGTGTTAATTCCAGGTAGTTGAAATCTTTCTGATTTTGGAAAAACACCTTGGCTGATCGATCCGGTAGCCAGTTGGCGTCACCAAGTACAGCGATTTCACATACCTGGCGCGAATCGGTGTTTAACCAGCTTAGCCTTCGGCAGGCGTCAGCGTAACCTTTATAGTTGCTCCACCATTTTGCATGTGGTCCAACATCCGGCGGTCTTTCATCGTAGCGGGCACCCCTTATTGAATAATAAAATGCGTGGGGATAAAGTAAATTCTGTCCTCTTACAAAACACCAGTTGGCCAGCCAAACCATTTCATCGTAGGTTAGGTTATGCCCGTAAGCACCATAGAGTTCGTTGGAGTTCCGGCGACGATTTAAATGAACCATTGCACTTGAGGCATTTTTTGCCATGGTCGAATGTTGTCCATTCAATGCCTTTTCACCCGGTTCAACATAGCGCCAAACCAAATCCTGACCAGGAATCTGGAAATATTTCTGGGCTCCCAAATCCATAGAGCCGGCCGGGTGCCCTGTGAGTGCGATTCCGTGACTTTCACACCATTTGCTCAATCTTCCATAATAATTCTCTTCCAAACAGATTGCAATAGCCCGGTGATAATCTTTTCGGTGTTGTTCCCAATTTTCATGATCTTCGTACCACAAATCAGAAAAGTAAGGTGTAAAATCGTAACCGAGTATTTTGTTTATCTGCGGCAGTAACTTTTTGTTTCCAGGTACTATGCCTCTTTTGCTTCCACGTCCCAGCGGATCGGGTTCATCCGTAAAAACAGCAAGTACTGTTTTCCCAAAATATGGTTTAAAGTTATCTGCAAACCGGTCATATACCAGTTCAATGAAGCTACTAACTGCTTCGGGGTTTAATATATCCCCGGCGGGTGGGAGATCTTCTTTTCCTTTTGCTTCGTCAACCCAGTGAATTCCCCGAATATGTCCATTTGAAGGTTGTTCAACAACTGCCATCTGTTTTCCATTGGGGCGTTGCAGTACCGTTACCAGGTTCCATCCATCTTCCAAAACCGGCTTTTCTCCGGTTTCTAAATCAATTTTTGCCAGCCCCCTGGCGGCATGTGCAGGATTCTTTGCCACTACCTGGCCTTCGCAAGAACCAGAAGGATAGGAACCTTCGTCGTAAAGTATAACCTTCATATTTCTTCGCTCTGCTTCTTCAATGGCAACTTTCATTAGGCTTAGCATCTCCTCGGAAAGAAAATCCATGCCAATGGGTAATCCCATTCTCGGGTGAATTACAAATCCATAAACCCCATGATCATCAAAGTCTTTTATTTGTCTGAGAATCTCATCTGCTTTAAGTGTGTCATTCCAAAACCAAAATGGCATAACTGAAAATTCTCGCGGAGGCTCAACGAAATTTTTGTCGATGTTCTGACCATTTATGAAGGAAGTAAAGAAGAGCAAGAAAAGAATTACAGAGAAGCTGCTTTTTATTTTCATTTTTAATTGTTTAAGTCGTTTAGCATTTTTAACGCCATTGCGTCGTTGGTTTGATTAGCATGTTCTTTTAAATATTTGCGGTGTTGTTCAAGAATTTTTTTATACACAGGATTCGCAGCCTGGTTGACCATTTCCAAAGGATCGGAATCCATGTCTCCCAGGGATTCCCGATCATTCCCTTCGCTGTAAATACAATATTTGTAGCGTGAACTGCGAACCATTCTTCCCTGGGGTTTGTAATTTCTTCCGTCAACAGGCTCGCATTGAACCATATGATTTTCCGTTACAACATATTCCCGTTTCCATTCTGGTGCTTTCCCGGTTGCCGTTGCCTTTAAACTTTTCCCGGGAAGTCCTTTGGGGATTTCAATACCAGCAAAGTCGCAAAGGGTTGGAATCATATCTGTTCCGGTATTTAAAAGCACATCCGAAGTACCTTTTATGGTTTTACCATCCCATTTCATAATAAACGGTACACGAGCTGATTCATCATAGAATACGGTTTTTTGGTTCCAGTGATGACTGCCCGCACAATCGCCGTGATCGCTGAGAAAAACCACCAGCGTATTTTTTTCCTGCCCTGACTCTTTCAGCGCATCCATAACTGTGCCCACAAATGCATCGGCACGTTCAATTAACCTGTAATATCCCCATTGTAATCTGCGCCAATCAGCATCTGTATAATCGCCAACCGGGAACAAACGAAGATTTGCCTGGTATGATTTCCGCATAAATGCCATAATATCGGTTTCGTTTTCAGGTGGAAAGAAGTTCGTTTTGAGAGGCGGTAAATCCTCCAGTTGCGGCATTTCACTTATCGGTCCTCCGGGCAAATTCTGCTTTCGTGACCATTGGCAAACTTCATGAGGGCTCAAAAACGAAGCTACAACAAGAAAAGGTTTTTCATGTTTTTGTTTCAAAAAAGTTGCAGCTGGTTCAGCATCCAATTGGCTTCCTTTAGCTATTGGATTATCAAATCCGTGTATTTTTTTCTGTTTTTCATCAAAAGCCACATGCCATTTCCCAAAATATCCGGTCTCATACCCGGCATCTTTAAACAGTTTTCCAAGGAATACAAAATCTGATGGGCTAATATCTTCGTCGTCGTTTGTTAATACACCGGTTTCATGTGGAAATCTGCCGGTCATCATTGAAGTACGCATGGGCATGCATAAGGGGTTAGGACTATATGCATGCGTAAACCTGATCCCCTTTTCTGCCAATTTATCCATATTTGGAGTGTGTATGTATTGCTCGCCCATCACGCAACTCATTGCATCAGCAAATTGCTGGTCGGTCATAATAACAACAATGTTCGGTTTTTGAACAGCCTGTGAATAAGCTCTTTGCAAAAGAAGTGTAATTAATACCAGGCTTAAGGTAATTTTTATGGCTGTTTTAATTTTCATATTAATTGTTTTAGCGAAATTTTTAATTCAGCTGATCTTGAATTTTATTTGATAGTAATGATAAATAGCTGTTCCGTTCCGTCATCGGTAATTCCCTGTACTAAAACCTGATTGTTTTCACGGTTCCATCTTGGGGCAGAATCAATTCTTACATCGCCTGAATATTCTCCTTTATCAATACCTTCACTCCTTGTCCATTCTCCATCTTTTAGGCGAATAATGTTGTAAAAGTTTTTACCATCTTTTGCGGAACCATTTACAAACCAGTTTCCATCAGGAGATAAGCTAATATCGCCTTCCGGATTGGGAATTGCTTCCGGTGTACCAATCTTTCCTACAATTTTTTCATTGATAATATCGAAAATTACCTGATCATCACCAATTCGGCCAATCATGTTTTGCCCAATTCCCCATTCAGGGTGACCTCCAATAAACTGACGTCCCACATGTAATCCGGTGCCATCTGAGTTCATAGTGCAAAATACATTGGTTCTTTTTTCTTTTCCTGTGCCCTTCCATCCGGCCCTAACAAAAAAGCAAAAGAGCTTTCCATCCCGATTCCACAATGTGTGATTAATAAATAAAGATTCACCACCTGTATCAAATCCTTTTTTCTGAAGTTCAGCCTCCAATGTAGCAAATGAAACCAATAAATCTTTTTTGCCGGATTGAATATCGATTTTAAAAATGCCATCATCTTTGGGAGCCCTTGCACCTTCTGTCCAGTCGGTGGCGCCTTTATATCCGGTTACTGCCCGCAGTCGTGCCATTCTTGCGTAATTAATAGCCAGAAAAGTTTTTCCTTTTGGGCAAACTCCACTATTGCCAACAGGTGTATCATTAAATTTATATTCATAAACACGCTTGTTCTTAGAAATATCAAATAGCGCGGTAAACACTTTACCTGTTTTTTTGTCCCGGTCGTTAAAAAAGAACTGGTTCGCAGCATTATCAGGATTCCAGTAAAACATGGTACCCTGTTGTGGATTCCAACCCAAAGATTCATCTACTTTTTCAATTTTATAATATTTCCCTTCAGGTTTGTCCAAATGAACCAGGCAAACGCCGGCAGGTTCGCCTCCATCAGGAAGATGGTCGATAAAAGGCGAACTTAGGGTAAGCAATCGTTTACCCGTTGAATTCCAGGGAATAGTTAATGATTGGCCTATATAACCAAATAAATGATGCAGGGGGCCGTTGGTTATTTGTCGAGCGGAAGTAGTAAAACTGGCAGAGCTATGTATTGCTGGAGCGGGGAGTCCTAAAATTGCGATACTTCCCAAAGCAGTTGTGTGTATAAAATCTCTTCTTTTCATAACCTGTTATTTTATAGCCTGTAATTCCGGAAAGCAGGACGACAATAATAGAAATGGTTTTCAAACGTTACCCAACATTCATTTCAGAAGATTATCAGTTTAACGAAGTAATCGTTTTTCCCAGCCATCTTTCAGCCAGTCCGGGCCAGGTCTCACCTGCTACATTACCCGGTCGCATTCCATATCCGTGGCCGCCTTCCGGCAATAAGTGTAATTCAACGGGTACTTTTGCATCGCGCAAGGCAGTTGCGTAAACCAACGAACTGTTTCCTAAGCGGTCGTCGGCAGTTTGAAAAATAAATGTGGGCGGAGTGTTTTCAACCACTTTCAATTCCGGAGTAAGACTTCGGTTTTCTCCCTGATCAAGATAAGCAGGGTAAATCAATAGCGCAAAATCAGGTCGACAGGAAAGTTCGTCGTTTTCGTCAACTTTGGGGTATGTTTGTTTTTCATACAAGGTACTGGCGCGTGCACTTAAACTTCCGCCGGCCGAAAATCCCATCACACCCAGTTTATCCGGGTTTAGATTCCATTTTTCAGCCCGGTCTCTCATTATTCTTAGGGCTCGTTGTACATCCTGTAAAGCACCATCCTGTTTTTTGGGAACCCGGTATTGAAGTACTGCAGCTGTAAATCCCAGTTTATTAAGCCACAGTGCAATTTCATATCCCTCTTTGTCGATGGCCAGAATATTGTATCCTCCACCCGGACAGACGACTACACCGGCGCCATTGTTATTGTTGCTGTTTGCCGGGAAAACGATCATTCCCGGATCGGTTATATCTGTTAAGCGTGTGACATCCCCGGAGGTATTGTCGGTAACAACAGGCTCGTGTTTGGCTTCTGTTTCACCGGGTACAGCATCAGGCCAAAGTTTTATTATCACATTTTTTTGTGCTGAGGTTCCCATAAACAGTAAAAGTGCAATTGTACAGTTTAGTAATGTTTTCATTTTAACGTTTTATTTTGTAAATATTTCTTCATGAACCATTTCTCCATTAACATCGTAATGCTGGAAAGTAAGTTTTGGTTTTCCATTTTCCCGGGAAACCTCTCCTCTCAGAAAACCTCCTTTTACCCGCAAAAACCGATGCTCAGGGCGCAGGTCTTCCTGATCCCATCCCCCGGCATGCATGTCAGTACCGGCACCGCAGCTAAATTCCCAGAGATTTGTATCGGGCAGGTGTGTTACATATTGCCAATGACGATCGCCGTTACACAGATATACATTGTCAAATTGATTCAAGAAATTGCGTATTTGATCCCCTTCAAAAGCGTACTTTGAATTTGAATAATTATCGTTTTTATTCTCGCGGTCGGGGCCTAAAACGGGATTGGCATTGATAATTACTTTAAACGTAGCATCCGATTCCTTTAATGTTTTAAATAGCCAATCGATTTGTTCCTTCCCATAAATGGTTTTTTCCGGCCCGTCCGGTATATTGTTGGAACTCCGGTAGTTTCTTCCTTCTGTAATCCAAATCTGCAGGTCTTTTCCCCAACGAATGGTTTTATAAAACTTGTTGTGATAAGGAAATTGTTCTTTTTCAAATATTTCAATGCCTCTGTCCCAGGGTACTGTCCCATAGGTTTGACCGGGCCAGGCATCATTTTTAAGTGCATCATGGTCGTCTTTCATAAAATAGGAGGTTACTTGTGTCCAGAATTTGCGTTGCAGAGGAAGCGCGAATAAACGATCCCATTTAAAGCGCATCAATTCTTCAGTAAGCGCATAGGGTTCGGGTTTATCGTAATATTCAATATCGCCTGTATGCACATAAAAATCAGGGAACATTTTTATCATGGAATTGTAGATTTTGTGCCCGTCAGTTGTGTCCTTTCTCCAATAATCATGACAGGTAACGATACAAAATTCAATGTCCTCTTCTGTTTTTTCTGTTGGTGGCGTGCGGAAAGCACCTTCAATTTTATCCGAAACTTTTGATTGGTTATTGAGCCTGGCTTCAATTTCAACAACATATTTTATGTTGGGCTGGAGGTTCTCAAGTTGCCACTGGGTTGTATAGTTTTTTTTCTCATCAACGGCAATCCAATCGGTTTCTGTTTTGTTGTCAGAATTTAACAAAGGATAGTAGATAAGTTTGACTTCACCTGGTGCACCGGGACAAGCACCAACCATGTTTTCCAATGTCATTCCTTCCGGAATTTGTGCTTTATGAATTTTTTCGGGATTGGCTTCTTTATCCAATCGTCGGTGTTCTTCAGCCGATGGGATAAGAAATTTTGTTCCATTGGTATTCCCTTCCGGGGTATGGGTCAGCCGTGTCCAGATTACGATTGAACTTTGGTCAGCCCATCCATTGTGAAAGCCGTTTCCAAAATAAGGCCCGTCGGTTTCTTTTTTGAGGCTGCACCCCAAAAACAGAAAGGCTAAAAATACTGTGAAAATGAAGCGTTGATTTATATTTAGTTTCATTTTAGTTGTTTTTTTCATTCGTTCTTTTCAATTTGACTGGATTTCCATTCCTCGAAAAGCTGCTCCATCTCTTTAACTTTTTCAGGATTACTATTGGCAAGGTTTTTTGTTTCGGTCGGATCCTGCTCAATATTATACAGATCCCATGGTTCCTCCAATCCTTCTTTGACTATTTTCCATGAATCGGAATAAACTGCTCTTCCCCGGCGCCATTCCCAAAAAATGGGCTTTTCTCTGCTTGTTTTTTCTCCGTTGAGTACAGGAAGTAAACTAACCCCCTGCATAGGTGTTATTTTTTGGTTGTTAAATTCCGTTGGGTAAGTAGCTCCCGTAATATCCACTACCGTGGCCATGATATCGATAAAATGCCCGGGGAATTCAGAAAATGTTTTAGGTGTGATTTTTCCCGGCCACCATGCAATCAATGGGGTGTTGATGCCTCCTTCATAGCTGAAGTTTTTATAAAAACGGAAAGGAGTATTTCCTACATTTGCCCAATTTTCGCCAAGCGACGACCACCGGGTCATTGTTCCAATCTCTCCGTAATCGTCCTCTATATGCACCATTTCAGCCGATGCTCCGTTGTCGGATACAAACAGGATAAGCGTATTTTCATCTTTCTCTGTTTCTTTTAGTTTCGCAAGCAACCGACCGATGTTTTGATCCATTCTGTCGATCATCGCCGCATAAACTTCCATTTTACGGATTTCGTCGTTTTGAATGGAATCTGCTAAATCTTCCCAGTTGTCATAAGTTGGAGCTGACAAACTGTATGAATCATCAATTAGGCCGATTTGAAGTTGTTTTTGATACCGTTGGTTGCGGATTTTTTCATAGCCTGCATCGTATTTCCCTTTAGATTTGGCAATATCTTCCGGCCAGGCCATTAATGGGTCGTGTGGCGCATTGAAAGCAAGGTAAAGGAAAAATGGTTTGTTTTCATTTTTATATTCATCTAACCAGCCCAACGCATAATTTGTAAAATAATCGGTTGTGTAAAAGTCTTTCGCTTCCGGCGTGTAAGGATGATACATTACAGAGTCGATACACCACCAACGTTGGGTTTTATTTCCGGGTTTTCCTTTGCGCGCCGGTGCACCTTCAC
This sequence comes from Maribellus maritimus, assembly GCF_022267315.1. Classification (GTDB taxonomy): domain Bacteria; phylum Bacteroidota; class Bacteroidia; order Bacteroidales; family Prolixibacteraceae; genus Draconibacterium; species Draconibacterium maritimum. The sequence goes on along the minus strand of NZ_JAIKLE010000001.1, from coordinate 333,330 downwards.
CCGGCCGTTGGTCGCCCGGATTAAAATAGTTACAGGCACCGTCTTTTAGACCATAGTATCGGTCAAAACCCCGGGTAAAAGGATTTTCCAAACCGTGATGTTTCCCTGACCAAAGTGTGCGGTAACCCGCTGTACGAAGAACTTCTCCCAGCGTAACTGCATTGGTGATGGGGTTGGTGTGTGTGTTGGAATAACCGTTTTGCTGTGCATAAACTCCGGTAAGCAAGCATGCTCTTGAAGGGAAACATTTTGATGTATTATGAAACCTGGTGAATCGTATTCCACCTTCCCCCAGCTTGTCGAGGTTAGGGGTCTGTACTTCGCTGCCGTAACATCCGATATCCGACCAGCCCAAATCGTCGGCACTGATTAATATAATGTTTGGTTTTGGTTGTTCTTTTTTGCAGGATAAAACGATTAAGACACAAAAAAGAAAAATAAATATTTTTTGGCACATATCCGTTGGTTTAGTTTTTATTGTTGTTGTTTCAAATGTATAAAATAAAGCGACAAAATCTCTGTCATCTTCTGTTTAAGGTGGTGTTAACTTTTTATATGGCAGTGTGTATTTTTCCAATATGTTGCCGAACTGATCGATTAGCCTGAAAGTAACAGCAGGTGTATCCTCCTGAATGTCAAAAGTAAATTCACCAAAGGCAACGGCCGCTGTTCCGTGATACCCAAATAACTGGTTTGTACTTTCTTTGGCCATTGCATCGGGCCCCGGAACACCACCAAGCGAAGCGGCCTCAAATTCATAAAATTCAAATCCCGATGGCCGGGGAATTGTAAATCCACGTGCTCCGTGGCGGTCACCGCTAATTAATAAAACACCGGATATTTTTTCTGATTCGATAAAAGCAAAAATTTCTTCTCGTGCTTTTGTATCCCAGGTTCCCCATGAATCCTTTCCGTTACTAACATAATCGCTCCACATGGTGCCACTGCTAACAATTTTGAACGGAGCTTCGGAGCTTTTTAACGTTTCTTTTAACCATGTGAGTTGTTCCGGGCCCAGATACGATCCGTACCGGCCTCTTTGTCCGTTTTCCCGGCATGAGCGGGTATCGAGCATTATTATTTCCACCGGACCGATACGTGAGTTAAAATAAATACCTGGCTTTTTGTTTTCCGGGTTGTTCCAATTTTGCTGCCATACCGCCCTGACTGCTTCGCGGTCTGCTGTGGTGAATCCTTTAGGTGTCCCACTAAGGTCATTGTTATAATAATCGTGATCATCCCAGGAAGTATAGAGCGGAACATTTGCTGCGAGCTCCTTCCATGGTTTTGAAACATCACGAAGCATATAATCAGACCTGTGCAAATTAATTCGGTTCTCCCTGTCGTCCACTGCAATATCTCCCAGAAGCATCATAGCCTGAGGCTCTCTTTTTAGAATTTGATTGATTAAATTGGGATTGTGTAAACCTATTTTATGAAAACATGACCCAAAGGCTATCCTGAAACTATTTTTTTCGCCGGAAGCAGGTGTGGTAGTAAAGCTGCCCTCTGCAACTCCTTTCCCATTTGTGTAAACTGTATATTCGTATTCGGTAGCGGAAGACAGACTGTCCAATACAATTCTTTGGTCCACGCCTGGTTCAACTGAAGTTTTTGTATATGATTTTTCATCGCTGCTTCCCGATTTTTTTACTTTCACAACCAAAGGCTCTGAGGTCGATGGACGTATCCAAATGTTAACACTGTTTTCGTTTAATTTTCCAAGCATGGGGCCACCCATTATTGGTAAATTGTATTTACGGGCAGCCGCAATAATCCCGGGATTTGTAAAATCAGCATCCGGTGTACCAAAAAAAACAGAACGAGCATCAAAATAAAACTGCCTGATATTTTCAGGTAAAAGTCCGTAACTGTCAAGTAACCTGGTGTCGATATCCAAATTTCCAACATGTGCTTCAGGAAGTGTAACCTTATAACGCGGAACAATGGTATCGCTTTCAGAACCAAAGCAGTTCGTGCTGTCGAAAAGTAAAACTGAAAGGAAGAAGCAGCATTGAAACAGAATAGTATATTTATTCATTGTTTGTTCTTTTGTCGATTAAATTTATTGTTTCTCAAAATAAGGTAACCGATCAATCGGCACGTCGATAATGTATGATTTTCCACCTTTATATTTTTTCCCGTCATCAGCAATCCATGTGCCATTGGGAAGGATCACTTCTCTTGAATATTCTTTTTTGTAAACAGGCGCTATCAACAGATTTTCGCCTAAAAGGAATTCATCTTTAATATTTTCAAATCCCTGGTTAGGGTAGAAATATTCAGGATTTGAAATGACAGGTTCACCTGTCTTAGCTGATTCTTTTGCCCGTTTTAAAATCAGAGGCGTAAATTTTTTGCGTATTTCCACCGCTTTTTTTACGGCCTCAAAGTTCTTTTCATTTAAAACCCGCCACGGCGCTACCGAAAATTGCATCATGGGCATCAGTGCGTGGCATTGTGCTGAGCGAACAACAAGCTCTTCGTCATAGCTGTTTAAATCGAGAAAACTGCTAAATTCGCCACCGCCAATCATGTCGGGACAAGAGAATGTATAACCCGCAAGGCCTTCTGCAATCATGTGTGGAATTAACATTTGCATGTCGCTCCACGAATGTTGTTTATCGCGTAAACGTTGGGCAAGTGGCTGCCCTGCCATTTTCCAGCACGCCCGATATTCGTTTAGCGGGTAACGTAATCCAATCATGGCGTACAGCTCGCATTGTTTATTGGGGCTTACATTTTCTTTACTTATAGCATTGGGCGGGTAGTACTGCATATCTCCTGCATCAAGCTTAAAACCATCCACTCCGTATTCGTTAACGAGGCGGTCGAGTTGATTGTTAAACCAATCTACTGCAGCCGGATTACTAAAATCGAGCAACGCTGAATACCCATTCCACCATTTGATAATGGCTGGCTCCCGGGCAGTTTCCCATGTAGTTGTTTCATCTATCTTTTTAAGAAGAAATCCTTTACCTTTCATAATTTCGCGTACAATCAATGCCTGGTCCGGACTTACAAAAGGACAAACCCATAACATTACCTTGAATCCCATTTTATGTAACTCATCCATCATCTGGCGTGGATTGGGGAAGCGACCCGGGTGGAAATTCCAAAGTCCGTAGTCTTCCTGCCATGTATCGTCAATCATAAAAACCCCCGGAGGAAATCCGTTATTAATTATTGCATGGGCATATTTTAATATGTCTTCCTGGTTTTGGTCGTAGGTCAACTCGATCCATGTGTTGTACTGTGGCTCAGTAAACAACATTTCATCGGGCATTTTCCCCGACGCAGGAAAGAAATGTTCTGACGCAAATTGTCTGGCCTCTTTCAGCGTGGTCCCATTTCTACCGTGTTCAACTTTTCCATAGTTTTCAGAAATGATAATCTCATTATTTCCGATTTCAAATTTGTAAGGTTTCTGGCTCCATACATACAAACCTTTATTGCTTAATAATAAAGGTTGTGTTTGATTTCCCTGATTATTGGCATAAAAGTCAAATTCAAATCCACCGGCGAGCGGCATTTTGTGCCCGTCGGTGATGACACCCGACCAGATTTTTTCACCCGGAAGCAAATCGATTTTAAACGGTTGATTTTGCGCAACCAATACAAGGTTTGGAAATAATATAAAGCTTAAAAAGAGTAATCTGAATTTCATATTTTTATTTTTTATACGATTCTTTGATGTGTTGAAGCCACCACGAGATGCCGGGATTGCAAGGTGTTCCGTCGCCACCTGGCTTACAATTTGGCGGTATACACTGTAACCAGGTTGAAGCAAAAATGTACCCCATTCCATTCTGCAAATGCTTATCAGTGTTTTTCAATTGTTCACGCTTTTTTCCTTCGGTGTAAATCCCAATGTTAATATAGTTGTACACTCCCTGCTCTTTACTGTACGCTCCCCAATAATCGGTCATTGTTCCTTCGCTCTCGATATAATGTTTGTTTTCCGGTTTATCTGAAAAATGTAAAGCCAGATCAGCATTAGCAGGAGGCAGGCCATGGTTGTTGTATCCAATCATTATTTCAGGATCCACTTTTTTCCCGGCAGCAATCATTTTTTCAATATCAAAACCCTTTTCGCGGTGTGCCATTCCTTCATTGTCGGGATCAACAAAAACATTTTTATAATCATTCTCTGAAAGCCATTTTACCGTATTTGCCACGGCTGCATTAGCTTCCTTTTGAGTCCAGTTTTCCCATTTTGCCTCGGAAGTACCCCAGTAAAGACATCCTGCCAAAACTACCATGTCACGTTTGTCACAGGCTTTAATAATTTTAGCCATACGGTTGGTATACACCGGATTTAAGGTTCCGTCTTTGTAGTATCCTGTTACGTCGCCAAAACGTGATCCCATAAAAAATACACTGATGGTATTTACCCCAAAAGACTTGTACAAATCCAAATGCCCGATTAAATCATCAGTGGTTTTTTCTGAAATTAAGGCATTGGAACAGCGCAATCCGATGCTCAAAAAAGCCTCATCATTCAAATATGCTTTGGTCCCCTTAACGGAGAAAATATTTTTACCCGCGTTTACATTTATTGCCAGGAAGATTCCAACAATGAGTATCCCGATTCTTGTCATACTTTTTGGTTTTGGTTCAGAAATATATCATAAAAGTTCTTATCTGATCATGTCCGATGGTAAAGTGAAACTGTGTGCTGTCCGTTTTAATTTCACTTCGTTGTTCAATTGGTTCTTCCAAATGGTTGCATTCGTTTACAGATTTTGCTTCATACGGCAGCCGTACGGTTACATTTTCATCACTTCCCTCGGTTTCAATGATGCGTAAAATTATGGGATTGGTTTCATAGGCGTCCTGTTTTGTTTTTAGGCTCGAAATAATAACATGATCGCTGTTGATTCCAAAGAACGATTTTTCCAAAGGGAATGACAAATTGCTGTAAGTCCAGCCAGAGATCTCCCCGGGATGTTGATTTTCCTGTTTGGCAATTAACGGCTGATTAAATTCCCATGCCCGTAATGGAATATTTGCATCCCGCCAATCACCTTCATGAACATTTAGCGCATATTTAAACGAATGTTTTCCTTCATCCATTCGCGGATCCATGTCTCTGGCACCACGCACTATCGACATGGTCAGTACACCATTATTGATTGTAAATCCGTATTTCCCGTTATTTAAGAGTGATATTCCACAATTTTTTTCCGAATAATCGACCCATTTTTGAGCCGGAAACTCTCCCTCGGTTTCTTCCCGCTGCACATAGCCATATGCTTGATCATAACAGGCTTGTCCGTTTGCTAAAACGGTTGGAAAGGCAAGGCGCAGTATTTTATTGTGACTGTGCCAATCCACTTCCATTTCAAAATTGATTTGCTCTGAATTTGCATAAACAGTCATATAGCGTACAAATTTTGACGACTGGAAGTAATCTTCCCATTGAACAGTTACTTTTTCGGGTGAAGAAAATATGATTCTTGGTGGAGTTAGTTGATTCACGGGATATTTTTTACCTGTCAATTTCAAACTCCAGCTGTTGCCATTGTCCTCAAACAACTGAAGCGTATTTGCAACACCATTAACAAATTCTTTTTGTAATTTTTTATTGAAGATATTTGTAACGCCTTCGTCGTTCCATCTTACTACAAAGAATTTGTTCTCAATTTGATTTTCTGTAACATCAATATCCGTTTTAGGCATTTCTGTTTTTTCATTCGTAACAGTGTAAACTTTATATCCAAGTGCAGGGATATTTGTTGCATCCATTGAAACGGTGACCGTTTGTTTATCCTCCGACTCTTTGATTATTGAATAAAGGATGCTTTCCCCTTCTGAATCTTTTAAGCTAAATTCGGCTGGTCGTTTTACAAATGAAACTTCAGCATCAACAAACTGGCTAACCTCCCATGAATGCGGATTATAAACTACCAGCGGAATTCCATCTGTTTCCGTATCGATTCGGTTTCCGATATTCTCAAGCCCCGCGGTTAACAATTCTGATGAAATTTGTTCCAGCTTGTTATAGTCTTTAAATACATCGTTGGCTCCCAATCCGGTAAGAGTGCCGGGAATAATGTCATGAAACTGATTAAAAAGTAATATTTTCCATGCTTCCAAAAAGTCTTCACGCGGATAAAAAGGTTTTCCTTTATGCATGGTACCAATGGCAGAGAATTTTTCGGCGGCAATCAGTTGGTTTTCCAGGCGCCGGTTTTGCTTTTTGATTTTTGCCTGTGAGGTATAACAACCGAGCCACTGCCCGCCGTTAGGTTGATATCCGAATTCTTTATTTTGAACAGGCCAGTTAAAATCTGCCTGATTTAGTTCATTGAAATAGTCTTCAGGCGAAATAAATTTAAATTGCAGCGGAAACTCATTGGAAAGCAATTCCAGACTCCGCATGTCTGTTTCCCCGGGGCCGCCTCCATGGTCACCTTTGCCTACTGCAATCAATGGTTTATTATAACCTGAAATTTTAATCCATTCTTCCACTTGTCCGGGTAAAATCTTGTAATCAGGGATGTAATGCCCCGGAATTTTATACGCCAGAATCCGTGAACCGTCCGCTGATTCCCACCAGAAAATCCGCTTGTCTTTTGGTGCTTCGCGACTAAATACATAATTTTTTATTCCACACCCTGCATATATTTTAGGAATTGTACTCGAATGGCCGGTAAACACATCCGGTAGCCATGCAATCGTTACGTTTTTGATGCCGAGGTTTTTTGTATAATAATCACGTCCGACCAGAAATTGTCGGATGAGGCTTTCGCCGGAAGGTAACGTTTCGTCTGTTTCAACCCACTGGCCTCCAACAACACTCCATCTTTTGTCTGAAATACGTTGTTTTACCTTTTCAAAAAGTTTGGGAAAACGGTTTTGAACGGTTTCATAATAAAGCATATAGCTTTGGGCAAATTGAAGCTCGGGATACGTATCCAGTTCTTTCAAAACATCAGAAAACGTTTTGGAAATTTCGCGGTTTTCTATCTCATTCCAACGCCACCGGTAAACCGGATCCATGTGGGCATGTCCGATAACTTTTACATCTGTCGGTTGCCTTTTCTCCTGACTTTGACTTTGTTTAAAGGGAAATATCAGAAAAATGAGAATTAAAACGGATTGAATGGAAAAGACAGTCGAATCGTTCCGTCGGTTTAGTTTCAGATTCATACTATGTTATTCAATTTCTGTATACAAATATAATTTTTAAAAGAAAACGTGTTGAATTCATTTATTTATTTATTCAGTTGAATAATATTTTAGATTTTACCTGAAAAACTCCGATTCGTTTATAAAATTCCCTGATTGGTTGATTCCTTTTTTTCTCTGAGAGTTAAGATAGCAAACTTGGCGTATGAAAACATGAATTAGGTTATTATGGAAACAAGGAAAACAAGAGTAAACAGATTTTCGGAGACGAAAACACGAGGGGTGACAACGATAATTCTTGCCGTTTTTATCTCGGATGGTGCTTGCAACGAAGATGAAATCTTGCCGCAGCAACAGGAAGAACAGGATAATTTACCGGTGCCGGAATTGTTATATACAATTGTTGGCACCAATCAGACAACATTTTACGACGACTTTGATGTCATTTCAACACCTGCTGTTGGTGAGCCTTTTTTACCGACAGGATGCCTTCTATTCCTCTAGAGCCAGACTATACAGATAATGGCGGGGAACAATTACGGATAACCTGACAGGGCTGATGTGGTCACAAAGTTCTGATATTAATGTTTTATATCAACAACTCAAATAACGAGTATGTAATTTAATTTTTACATTTTTGTTGCAACAATAACAAACCAATAATTTGCTTGAACCGAATAGTCAACATATTGGCAAAATTTGAGCCTGTTTTGCTCGGCGAAACCACGGAGATAAAGCTGATGAACAGGATAGACCGAAAATATTGGTTTACTTTGGCACAATTGCCCGGACTGCTGGAAAAGGCTTTTCCTTTTTATCGTATTCTGGAAATAGAAGGGCAAAGACTGATGGAATACCACACAACATATTTCGATACGGAAAAGAATGAAATGTATTTGACCCATCACAACCAAAAATTGAACCGGTATAAAATACGCCGGAGAAATTATGTTAATTCAAATACCGGATTTTTTGAAGTAAAATTAAAGAATAACAAGTGCCGTACAATAAAAGAAAGAATAGCGACAGATTTTGAGAATTCTGAAATATCCCGAACAGAAGACAATTTTTTGGAAACAAGTTCTCCTTTTGGAAACAAAAACCTCCAACCGGCATTAAAAAACAGGTTTTACAGGATAACGCTTGTTCATAAGCAAAAAACAGACAGGTGTACCATCGATTTGAAACCAAAATTCTGGAACACCAAAAGCGAAATTCAATTTGATGATCTTGTGATTTTTGAGCTAAAACGCGGGAGTAGCTTAAAATCTTCGCCCATGGTTTTGTTGTTGCGCGAAATGAAAATCAGACAGCGCGGTTTGTCTAAATATTGCACAGGAAGAGCCGTGCTTGAACCCTCGCTTAAACAAAATGCATTTAAACCCAGACTGCGTTTTTTACAAAAACTAAAAGAAAATAACCCAACAGAAAATGAAGACACTGCAAATAGTTGGAATTGAACCGACACAGATAGATGACTTTTTATTTATGGCTATTCGCTTTGGATTTAACCTGGCAGCCACCTTTGTTGTTGTTGTGCTCTTGTATGCGCGCAACAGTAAACGTAAAGATTTTTATTTTAGTTATTTCGCCATAAGCATTGCTGTTTTCCTACTTTGTTTTTTGTTGGAAAATGTAAAACTGGAACTGGGCTTCGCACTTGGTTTGTTTGCCATTTTTGGGATTATCAGGTACAGAACCGATACTATTCCGATAAAGGAAATGACCTATCTTTTTGTAATTATTGCAGTTTCAGTTATAAACGCACTTTCAAAAGCGCATTTGGGGTATATCGAACTTACTTTTGTAAATGTTTTGCTTGTAGGTGCTTTGTGGACACTTGAAAAGGTTTTGATGTTACGCCAGGAAGATTCATTGCTGGTTATTTATGAAAACATCGAAAATCTTCATAAGGAAAAAGAAAAGGAGCTTGTTGTTGATTTGGAGAGCAGAACAGGGATTAAGATAAAGAGGTATCAGGTTGAAAAGATTGATTTTCTTCGTGATGTAGCGCAGATAATGATTTATTTCGATGTGAAAAATTCAACTAAACAGGAAAAGAAATGAAGCAGAAAAGATTGATTTTATTGTTGGTTCTGGGTTTTGTTGCATTAAATTCTTTTTCAAAAACCAAAAAGTATGGAACCTGGATAGAGTTTGAATTTTCAAAAGAATTTTTCGATAAATTTGAAATAAGTTTTATTCCTGAAATCCGTTTTCAGGATGATTTTACAGTTGATGAATACATGTTTGACGGGAAACTTAGCTATTCTCCTCTCAATTTTTTGGATTTTGCTGTCCTATATCGTGTGAATACCAACATAAAAAACAAAGGCAATGAAACCCTCGGAAGGTTTGCTTTTGATGCTACGCTACAGAAAGATTTTGGAAGGTTCGAAGCTTCTATCAGGGGCCGTTATACCAATTATCTCGAACTGGAAGAAGATGACTCAGACAAAAAATATTTAAGACCGCGGGTAAAATTGGAATACGATATCAAAGGCAATAAAATCAGACCATTTGCCAGCTTTGAACTGTTTCAGAATCTGACAGACAAAGAATTCGATAAGTCAAGAATTGATATCGGAGCTACCAGAAAGATTGGGGATTTACACCGGGTGGGTGCTTATTATCGTTTACAAAACTATTTCAGCGACAAAAATTCAATTCATATTTTAGGTTTGGAATACAGGTTGAAGTTTTAGCCGCAGATTTATTTGCGGTGGAAAAGAACGTGATCTTCAAAAATAAAAAGAGCATGTAATTTTTATTCTGAAAATTATACTAGTAATTTTACGGTGCAACCAAAACTGAAAAAATGAAACAGCTTGGACTTTTTTTGGGAATTCTGTTCCTTATCCTTTCATGTGCTCCCAAAAATCAGGAGCAAAAAGATGAAGCAACACAAACCCAGAATGCAAAAATGGAGTGGTGGCGAGATGCACGATTTGGTATGTTTGTTCACTGGGGATTATATGCTATTCCGGCCGGTGAATGGGAAGGCAAGGAAATTCCGGGAATAAGCGAGTGGATAATGGCACGTGCTGAAATTCCTGTAAAGGATTATGAAAAGCTGACCGAAGAATTTAACCCGGTGAAATACAATGCAGAAGAATGGGTAAAACTGGCCAAGTTTGCCGGGATGAAATATATTGTTATCACCTCGAAACACCACGATGGGTTTGCCATGTTTCATTCCAAAGCCAGTTCATACAATATTGTTGATGCTACACCTTTTGATCGTGACCCGTTAAAAGAGCTGGCCGACGCTTGTGAAAAATACGGCATTCGTTTAGGATTTTATTATTCGCAGGCGCAGGACTGGCACGAGCCGGGTGGCACCTATTACAACATTGAACAGGGAGAGCCGCATTGGGATCCGGATTTAAAACGTGAACCATTAATGAATTACATCAACGGGAAAGCGGTTCCGCAGGTTAAAGAAATACTGGAAAATTATGGTGGCCTTGATATTTTGTGGTGGGATACCCCGCGCGGAATGACTGAAGAAGCGGCAAAAGCCTTGCAGGCCGAGGTTGACAAATACCCCGAAATATTAACCAATAATCGTTTGTACCGGCCATGGCCGGGGGATTTTTCAACACCGGAGCAACATGTCCCACCAACCGGGCTCGATTACGACTGGGAAGTTTGTATGACCATGAACACCAGCTGGGGATACAAAAAGAACGATGACAACTGGAAATCATCGGAATCTTTAATTCGAATGTTGGTTGACATCGCCAGCAAAGGTGGAAATCTCTTGCTGAATGTAGGTCCAACTGCCGAAGGATTGATTCCGGATCCCAGTGTGGAACGTTTAAAGGAAATAGGGCAGTGGATGCAAAAAAATGGAGAGTCGGTATACGGTACCTCTGCAAGCCCGTTTTTTAAACTTCCCTGGGGGCGCTGTACTACAAAAGAAGCTGAGTCGGGCAACCTGCTTTATCTGCATGTTTTTGATTGGCCAAGAGATGGAGTTCTTCGTGTACCCGGACTGGATGCTCGTATTAAGGACGTGTATTTGCTAACCAACAAAAAGCAAAAATTCTCCTATAAATTTGAAGGGGAAGATCTGTTGATTCATGCGCCGTCAGTGATTTTTGACCCGATAAATACGGTTGTTGTTGTGAAAACGGGTAAAAAAATGGAAATCACCAGCAATATGCCGTCATTAAAAGATGGAAAGATTCTAATGCCCGCAGATTTTGCTGATATTCATAATCCGGGATACGGAACACATGCCGTTCTTTCCGGTTCCGGAACTGAATCGGTAATTCAAAACTGGGTAGATCACCGGGCGCGTCTGGAATGGATGTTTAATGCCGCTGAGGCCGGGAATTACAGAATAGAAGTATTGGTAAAAGCCGAAAAAAACAGCAAGTTGAATATTAAAATGGGAGATAAAAGTCTGGAAGCTGAAATACCGGCAACCAATGATAAGTTTGAAATCGTTAATCTTGGTGAAATTGAGATAACCGAGACCGACGACAAAATTATTTCTTTAACACCTGTTCAGGAAAACTGGGGAAATGTGGAACTGATGTATCTGGAACTGATAAAAATCTAAAATCCGACGTCGGTTTATTGAATTGTAGAAATTAAAATTGGTTTTGGGATAAGCGGAAAGCTTGATTTCATTTTTAATCTCTCGGCGCGTAATCCGGGTTGGGTTCCGGAAATTTGGCATTTGTTTCAGCCAGCTTTTTATCCAGAAGCTTTTTTAGCTCAGCTACTTTTTCCGGGTGAGTTGTGGAAATGTCCGTTGTTTCCCCTGGATCACTATCCAGGTTAAATAGCTCAATCTTATTGTCTTCATAATGCACAATCAGTTTCCACGTGTCTTTCCTGATGGCAGAACCTGGTTTCCACGCACTCCCGTGATAATGCGGATAATGCCAAAAAAGCTCGTCGCGGGTTAAAGTTGTGTTTTGGGTTAAAATGGGTGAAAGATCAACGCCGTCGGATGGGAGCAGTTCAATTTCAGCCAGGTTTAAAAGGGTGGGGAAGAAATCCATACTCACTACCGGCGTATTTTCCGTTCTTCCCGGATTTGTTACCTCCGGACCTGCTATAATTAGCGGAACACGGATTCCGCCTTCGTAGCACCAGCCTTTTCCCGCACGCAGTGGACCATTGCTGGTTGGGGCATTTTCCCGGTAAAGCGTGGAAAGCCCGCCGTTGTCGCTGGTGAAAATAATCCATGTATTTTGGTCCAACCCTTGTTGTTTGAGTGTTTCAACAATACGTCCTACATTTTCGTCCATTGCTGCCACCATCGATGCAAAGTCCGCATTTTCCTGTAAGAGTTTTGTAAAACCTTCCCCTTCCTTTTTATGCGGAACCTGCTCTATATTCAGACTCTCACGTTTTTTTCGGTATTTTTCAATGTGTTTATTTGACGCCTGAATGGGCGTGTGAACTGTGTAATAGGCAAGATAAAGAAAAAAAGGATTGTCTTTACTTTTTGTAATAAACCGGATACTTTCATCGGTCAGCCGATCGGTTAAGTATTCCCCTTTCGGGCCGTCAGTTAGTTTGGGGTTGTTGTACGGCGAATAATAACCTCCCGGAGGGCTTCCTTTTTCGTGTCCTCCAATATTGATGTCAAAGCCCTGATCTTCCGGAAAGAATCCCTCGTCACCCAAATGCCATTTCCCGATAAAACAGGTTTGGTATCCCGCTTTATTTAGCTTTTCTGCAATCGTAATTTCCTCCAAAGCCAATTCATTTCTGTCCTGTGGCCCGAGCAAGGGGCGCATTCTCGGGTCGGCACCGGGAATCCAATCGGTAATATCCACGCGGTTGGGATGTTTCCCGGTCATAATAGCAGCGCGTGTGGGACTGCACACCGGGTTGGCGGAATATGCCTGTGTAAAACGAACACCACTTTTCGCCAGTTGGTCAATGTGGAGTGTTTCATAAAATGTTTCCGGGTAGTTGCATTGAACATCCGCCCATCCCAGGTCATCAACCAGAATAAAAACAATGTTTGGCTGTTCGATATCTGTTTTACATGATGATGTAATGAACAAAGCGACTAGTAGCATTAAAATGATTCTTCCGGACATTTCAGGTATAATTGATTCGGTTCCAAACTTACAATAAAGAGGCGAAAATTGAAAATGTGTCGGGGATGTTATCTTTCAAACAGCCACTGACACAGTTTTATGAATACTACCTTTTTTGATACGATTAAAAATTGTATCATCTTTATCTTTCAATTTAATGATTTCAGTATAAAAACCTATCTTTGGTTGAAACATCATTTCTTATGAACCGACGTGATTTTCTTCATTATACAGGAGCCGCTTCACTTATTACCACAGGAATTATTTCGCCAACTACATTAATGGCAACTCATCCGTTTCCTGATTTTTCCGGTTTTCAGGAACTTGTTGATAATCTTGTTCTGCTAAACGATGAGCAGGTAGAAAAGATTGCGGCACTACAAAACCGGGACACAAGCTCCAAATATTATGGCGGTGTTTACGATACCTGGAAAATAGTTACACCGCAGTCAACCGGTGGATTGTTTAAAACACTGGCCATTGCTTATTCTCAACCTAAATCGAAATATTATCTGGATAATTCACTGTTGGACAAGATGGAAATGGCAATAAAATACCTTTTGAAGGTTCAGCATTCGGATGGAACCATTGACTTGCTTTCCACTAATTTTCATTCTACACCTGATACCGGTTTTGTGGTTGAGCCGCTGTGTGCCAGTTATGATTTACTAAAACAACTTCAGTTTCCTCAGAAGGAAAGTTTGCTGCGACCTCTGGAGCTATTTTTAAAAAATGCAGGGGAGGCATTTGTTGTTGGAGGGATTCATACGCCAAACCACCGTTGGGTTGTGAGTATGGCGCTGGCCAGGCTAAATACGCTTTTCCCTGATGAACGTTATTTAGAACGAATAGACCAGTGGTTGCAGGAAGGTGTAGATATTGATGCCGACGGGCAGTACGAGGAACGAAGCACATATATTTACACCCCTTTAACCAACCGGTGTTTAATATATATATCCCTTTTGGCGGGCCACCCGGAATTAATGGATATTGTCCGGAAAAATTTGGAAATGACGCTTTATTATGTGCATCCGAATGGAGAGGTAGCCACCGAAGCATCGGGCCGACAGGATCAATTCAGGGTAGGATTTATGGAACACTATTATATTCCTTACCGCATGGCAGCGCTTACCTTTAACGACGGGCGTTTTAGTGCAATGGTACGCCAGATTGAAAGTACGGTTCCTGAAAAATTGCTGACCTATTTACCCTATTTTCTTACCACAAAAGAGCTGGGGAAAGAATTACCGGCCCCGGATGAATTACCCCGGAATTATGTAAAAGAGTTTAAACACTCTAATCTTGTGCGTATTCGCCGGGGAAATATAGACGCAACGATTCTTGGTGACAATCCCACATTTTTTACGTTGAGTAAAGGAAAAGCTGTGCTCGCATCGGTTCGGCTGGCTTCGGCATTTTTTGGTCGCGGACAGTTCCAGTCTGAAAGAATAAACCGTACAAACGATGGTTTTGAGTTAAACTGGAGTTTTGATTGGGGCTATTTTCAACCTTTGCCTAAGGGAGAAAAGCCTAATTATGAAATCCCTTTTGATGAAGATCGGAAACGTCGGAAAAAAAGTGAAGTTCAGCATTTAAAAATGAAGGTTGTCGTAACTGAGAATGAAGGTGTTTTTACCCTTGATTTCGATTTGGAAGGAAATGAAAATGTTCCATTTGCCATAGAGCTGGCTTTTCGGAATGAAGGAACTTTGCAGGAGGTTAAGAAGGTGCCAGAGGCAGAAGATGTATTTCTTTTGAGAGCAAAGAATGGATTTTACCAGGTTGAAGATGATAAAATTAAATTTGGCCCAGGAAATGCTGCTCATGAATGGACCGAAATAAGAGGAGCTCTGCCAAGACCAAATGGAAAGTGTGTTTACCTGACGGGATTTACACCTTTTAAAAAACATATAGACTTTCAGTAAAAATAAAAGAACCGTCATAAAAAAGGCGGTTCTTCTTATATTTTACAATTTAGTATTATTTGTTCATTTCCGCAAAATATTTATAGAACAGCGGAATGGTTTTGATGCCTGTAAAAAATTGTTCCAGAGGGTAATTTTCGTTGGGAGAGTGAATAGCATCCGACTCAAGTCCAAACCCCATCAGCACCGATTTTATGTCCAGTACCTCTTCAAAAGTTGAAATAATTGGGATACTTCCACCCGAACGAACCGGCACCGGTCGTTTACCGTAAACATCGGTATAAGCTTTTTCTGCTGCCTGGTAGGCCGGAATATCAATGGGGCAAACATAGCCCTGTCCGCCGTGAAGTGATGTAACTTCTACTTTTACCGATTTTGGTGCTATATTTTCAAAGTGGTTTTTAAAAAGTTCAGCAATTTTCAGGTGGTTCTGATTGGGTACCAAACGCGACGAAATTTTTGCATATGCTTTTGAAGGCAAAACAGTTTTAGCGCCTTCACCGGTATAACCGCCCCAAATCCCGCAAACGTCAAAAGTAGGACGAATTCCGGTATGTTCAGTTGTGGAAAATCCTTCCTCTCCGGCCAGCTCTTTTACATCAATTGCCTTTTTATATTTTTCTGCATCAAAAGGAGCACGTCCCAGCAGTTCACGTTCTTCTGAGGAAACTTCCAGAACATCGTCGTAAAAACCGGGGATAGTAACTTTTCCTTTTTTATCTACCATCTTATCAATCATTGAACAAAGAACATTGATTGGGTTAGCAACGGCACCACCAAACATTCCAGAGTGTAAATCTCTGTTCGGACCGGTAACTTCCACCTGCCAATAGGCCAGGCCCCTCAGGCCTGTTGTTATCGACGGAGTGTCGGGAGCAAGCATTGTTGTATCCGACACCAAAATTACATCGGCAGCAAGCATTTCTTTATTTTCTTCACACCATTTTCCCAGATTTGGCGAACCAACTTCTTCTTCGCCTTCAATCATAAATTTTATGTTACATGGGAGTGTATTGGTTTTTACCATCAGCTCAAATGCTTTGGCATGCATCATACTTTGTCCCTTATCATCATCGGCTCCACGTGCGTATATTTTACCGTCGCGAATTTCCGGTTCAAAAGGATTGGAATTCCATTTTTCAATTGGGTCAACAGGCATTACATCCATGTGTCCGTAAACCAAAACCGTGGGTAAAGCGGTGTCAATAATTTTTTCGCCATAGGTAACCGGATTTCCGGGAGTTTCAAAAACTTCCGCTTTATCAGCTCCTGATTTTAACAGCGTTTCCTTCCAGTACTCAGCTGCTTTGTACATGTCGGGTTTATGGCTTTTGATCGAACTGACAGAAGGGATCCGGATTAATCCAAACAACTCTTCCAAAAAACGATCTTTGTTTTCTTCAATATAATTGTTGATGTATTCCATAATAGTGCTAAAAATTTATTTGCAACGGAAAATAGGGTTTATCGCCAAGATAAAAAAGGATTTTTTACATATTTACTGGTATAAACGAACCTGTTTAATGTATAACTTTCTTTTCCCGTTTGGAGAATCGATTTTAAATTCAATATCCAATCCAAATTTATCAAAAAGGCAATTGCACGAGTGTGGTACTTCATAGAAATAGTGTTTTTTGATATGCATACAGTATCTTCCAAGCTGGTATAGTTCGGAATCTGTTAACACATTTTGGCCTTTAAACTCTTCAATATTGGAATGTGAAAGATATTCAATGGTGAAATTGTCTGACTCGCTGAGAGAGTAGGTATATAAGATGACCTGGTCGTGCAAAACTCCGGGCTCGGGAAAAACGATACTGTATTCTTTAAACTGGGCGTTCACAATAAACCCCGGATTTATATTGTAAAGGTTTTTGGTAATAAGCACGCCGTTAGCATCTTCGTCGGGAAAGGAGCGGTGTATTAATATTCCCATTGCTGTTGAGAGGTGATCGATTTTATAGTACTCGCGTTCTTCAAAAGCCCTGAAATTCCATAAGCTGGCCCAAACTTTTTTAATGGCATTTTCAATGGTTTTGGTATCGTGATCTTTTTTTGCGGAATAGGAATCGTACAAGCCTGCACCAGAGAAAAATTCCAGATCTTCGGCATTGGTTGAGGAGCGGAAACGGTAGGCATCAAAATCCTTAAAATTTTCGATTTTTTCACTTACCATATTGACTAAGGCAGGGTCTATTGGTGCATCAATAATTTTGTTTCTTAATTCTTCGAGTTTTGTTTTTCGGTATTCCTGGTCGGTTTTAAATGTTTGATCAGCCAGAAGTTCTTCGATAAATGTTTGTAACTGATTATTTTTTATATGCTGCGAATAGTAATAAAACGGAATGGCAAAAGGATTTTCCGGAGTGGGAATCTTTGGATTGCTCAATTTCAGAAGTTCGGCAAAATTAGCTGCCTTGCCACCAATTAAATTTACAGCGGAGTGGTTAACTTCTGTCAGATTAACAAGGCCTGATGTTTTTTCGTCTTTTGCCAGTACTGTTGTTGCCTGTGGTTCGTTTTGCTGCCAGAATGAAGTGGCTTCTTCCAGGTTTGCTTTTCTTACAACAAATGAATCGGCAAGCACATTCAGGTAAATTAACTGCCCGGCCAGCGAATCGAGTTTTGGATTTGTCCAGCCATCGCGCAAAGCCATATTGGGAGTACCACGGTTGTGGCTTAAGATATTAATATGGCTGAGCGGCGTTTGAAATTCGGTCGTGATTATTCCCGAAACTACAGAAACATCGTTTGGAATACCGCTCAGAATAATAATATCATGTTTGCCCAGGTAGGTTTCATTGAGTTCATTCAGCTTAACCTTTCGTAAATAGCCATAACCTTCAGCAAGGTTCAGTGCCTGATAATTTTGTCCTTCAAATAATTCGTCGGATGTAATAATGGGGATACTGCTGCATTCTTCCCACTTTGAGTTGTTTGGGTATAAAAAAAGTTTTCCGGCCAGATACGTGGAGGAATGTATTTTTTCGAAAATCTCCTGTATTTTATTACAATTCATTTCGTCGCCGGCATAAAACCGGATGACATATTTATTTAATGATTTGTAATAGTTAATCTCACCCGGATAAAGATATCTTTGACCGGAGTTGGAGTATTGCGTCATATTAAAATGGTAGTGTCCTTTTTTATATCCCAGGAATTGTTCAGCAAAAAAATAATGAATCTCATAACGTTTGCTGTTCATATAATAAATAAGGTTTTCCTTTTCACTGTATATAAATTTTACTGATTGTACGTCTCCCTGGTTGGTGATAAAAGGGCTGCTTTGCAAAAGATTAAAGGCATTATAGTCGGGCAGCCCGTTTAAATAGTTTACATCATTTTCTGATTTTGCAAGTAATTTTGCGTGTATGATTGTGTCGGTGGAGGGTACAATGATTTCGGCACTATAATAACCTTCTTTGGAAAAAACAACGGTATCCCGGATTGGCGAATTTTTATGAGTATATAGATTTTGAAGGAGTATAATTTCGGTGCCGTTTGAATAAAGTTTTAACGTTTCTGTCTGGTGTTCAGAAACCACCTGTAGAATATAAATTCCCGTTTTCAGATATGGCAAAAGATAAGTTCCACCCTGGCCCAATTTTCCGGTTTGTAGGATTCGCTTTCCATCAACAGTAAACAGTTGTAACAGTACATTTTCTTCGGGTGGTGAAAAAAACATGTTAAATACAATTTGAAATTTTGATTCTTTTTCCGGATTATTAAAATCCCAGGCAAAGGCACCGTTGTTGTCAGAAGTAATTTCAATCGTCAGGCGTTTATGAAATATGGAAACATCAGCAATAGGCCTTTCTGTTGCCAAATCACTGGTTCGTCCCCAATACGAATATTGAGCAAAAGCCTGCAAGGGAAGCAGCATTGCAAGAGAGGTACAAAGGGCCAAAATCCGGAGTATGGCATTCATACTTTTTTAGATGTAATTTAGCGGGAAAAGGTTGCTGATAAAATTGGGGAGCAGGGGTGTTTTTAAAATAGAAAAGGGCAATCCTTTTCAGATTGCCCTTCATAATATGATGTTTATTTATTGTTATCCTACAATTGCTTGGAATTTTGGATTATCGAAATATTTTGCAAATTCGATATCGTTTTTTGCTTTGTCTTTCAGGTCAGGATTGATTTCAACCGCTTTTTGAAGGCTTTCGAGAAGCAGGTTTTCTTTTGCAGTGCGTGCTCCGATAACTGCTTTCAGGTATTCTTTCATAAAACAGTTTGGATTATCAAAAGCTTCCAAATCTTTCAAAGCACCATTGTTATCACCGGCTAATATTTTTGCCAATGCAGTGTTAACGTCTTCATATTTGCTGAAATATCTTACAGCCTGATCGTAATTTGCATTTTTAACGCTAACAATTCCCTGGTTGTAATTTACTTCGTCGCCTGCGCCTGAAGCAGCTCCAAACAATGTTTCAGCTTCATCAACTTTTTCTTCATAAAGAGCAATTGCGCCAAGGTTATTTTTAACAACCGGTTCATTGTTTTTCAAACGTTCTGCTTTTTCAAACATTGGTTTTGCATCTTCGTATTTCATTTGTTTTACCAAAACATAACCTGCGTTGTTTGGTCCTCTCCAGTCGTTCGGATAAACTTTAATAAATGAATTATATATTGAAAGTTGTTCGTTCAAATCTTCAAATAAAGTTGCTGCGTACAATAATTCTGCTGGATTTAAAGAAGAAGGATTTGATTTAGCCGCAGCCATCAGTTCTTCATCTGTTTTTCCAATCAAATCAACGCTGGTAGCCAGTTTTGCTCTACGCAATTGTGGTAAAATTTCGTCAGCTACGTCAGTAAATGCTTCAGAAAGATTTCTGATTTCACGTTCGCGAACCTCAGGATCATTGTACATGGAAAGTACGCGCAAAATCAATTCTTTATCCTGAATATTTGATTTTTCCATCAACTCTTTAAAACCATCCCAGTCTTCCGGAGTATATTTGGTTTTTAATTCAATATCAACTCCAGCTTCTTTTAGTTTTTTTGCAAGGAACGCAGAAGAAGTATTTTTTCTGTCAGCAGCTAAATCCGTATTGAAATCAATTTCACCATCAGGAGAAGCGTAAGCTGAAACCTCAACACCTTTAAGGTCGATACGTTCTTCTTCATTTGCTTTTTTGGTATAATCTTCCAGCGCTTTCACGTCGCTGCCTTCTGTTTCTTCTCTGCGAAGATTTGAACGGTTGATGAGATAGTGAATATCAGCAACCATTTCGTCTGGAACAATTCTTTGGAAAGCATCAATATTTGGATCATATTTGCCCGAAGTATTTTCTTCACGTTGTACACCCAAAATCGGTTTTGGATAATTCATAACCAATTCGCTGGTAGCAATCACACCATCAGCAATTTTGATTGGTTCAAAATCCAATGTTTTAGCTCCTTTTGAAGCAGTCATGTAAACATAGAGTTCAGATTTGTTCATGTCGTCGACATATTCAACGGCATCTTTGTAGCTAAAACTTCCACCAGTTGTATAACTGATAACTTTGTTATTCGCTTCCACTTTTTCTCCCTGCACAGTAACTGGTTCATACTTGGTTTCGCCTCCGTCATATTTCAGAACCGGAGTAGCAACCAAAGTGGCCTTTTTATTAAAATATTTTGCTGGGAATCGACCATCGATAGCAACATCCACATCACCGGCGTGGGCTTCGAGAATTTCCGGGGTTACCTTAAATTGAATCTGATCAGCATTTTTTTTCATTTTTTGCAACCCTGCACATCCCGAAAGTAGCACTGCTGCCACTGCTACAAGCATAAAAGGTTTAAAGTTGAGTTCTTTCATAACAGACAATATTTAAAATTTTAAAATTTGTTCCAATTAGCACACAAAAATAACAAGCTTTTTTTTATAAAAAAGCCGCTAAACGAGTTTTTATCACAATATTAATCGGTTTAGCCCTTTTTTATACTTGTTATTGAAAATTGCCTCTTTCAACTGAATATAATGTTCGTGATTTTTTACAAAATCCAAATTATTTGTATCGATGATTAAAACGGGGAAGTTATGAACTTGTTTAAAAAAGTTGAAATATCCCTGTTTTATTTTTTCAAGATAATCGGGTTGGATATATTTTTCATAATCTCGACCTCTGATTTCAATGTTTTTTAACAGATTCTGAACATTGGTGTGAATGTAAACATACAAATCGGGTTTGGGCATCGATTCTGATACGATGTCGTAAATCTGCCGAAATAACCTGTATTCGTCGTCTTTTAGTGTGTTTTGGGCAAATATTGAAGTTTTTGAGAAATAGTAATCAGAAATCAGCATCGAATGGAAAAGATCGAGGTTGAGGACTTCTTTTTTTATTTGGTTGTAGCGGTCGGCTAAAAACGAAAGTTCAAGCGGGAAGGAATATCTTTCCTGATTTTTGTAAAATTTTGGTAAAAACGGATTATCGGCAAACTGTTCCAAAATAAGCTTGGCATTTGATTCTTCTGCCAGCATTTTTGCCAGCGTTGTTTTTCCTGCTCCTATATTTCCTTCAATAACTAAAAATTGCATTTGCCAGAATATTCCTGAAAGTGATCTTTTATCTATTTTGAAAAGAATATTTGATGTTTAAAATTACATCAGTTTTTTGTTTGAACGGATTTTTTTGTCTTTAAAAAAACCAACAAAATACCCTGGAAGTAGACCCAGTACAAAACCAAGTATAAGCATTTCCCAGTTTTGGGCTGGTATAAATTTTTGCAAAATATAACCTATCAGGAGGCCTGCAACCATTCCAAAAAAAGAAAACAGGTAGGTGTAATAATAAGGTGTAATAAAACCATGTTGTTTATGCATGTGGCTTGAAAGACGACTAATCAACCTGTCGTATTCGCGCCGGCTTTTTCCGGGTACTTGTATCGCTTCATTTATTTTTTTTGTAACCTCGGTAATGTTCAGCTTTTCTTTTTGGCAATAAGGGCAACTTGAGGAGAATTCTCCCACTCTTTTTATGTTTCGTTTGAGTTCTTCAACCCTGTAAAAACGGATTTCCTTGTCCCTGATTCCTTCAAGATTTTTGTCAATCTCAGCAATTGTTTTTGTTGCCCAGCTTTCCATTAATGTAGATTTTAAAACCAGTTTCAAAGGTAAAAATAATGCCGGTACCAGTGTTTAATTTTTTGGAAATATGGAAATATAGTCAGGAGAGAAGACAAAAAGACTCTGTTTTGAGCGGTTTTTGTTATGTTGTTCTTTCACAATTAATTTCTTCGGAAGGGAATCATGTTTGCAGTTTTTCAGAATTGGTTTTAGTCACATATTCGGATGTTGTAATTATTACATAACAAATACAATGGGCATAAAAAACGCCCTGCCGGTTGACAGAGCGTTTATATTATTTTCGCTTACTTTAGTCATTATCGCGACGCGGGCGAAAGTCCCTTCGGTCGCCGCCACGGCGATCGTTCCTTCGGTCGCCTCCTCTGCGGTCGTCGTTCCGGTTGTCCCTGCGGGGTGGACGATCTCCTCTTGGAGGACGCTCAACATATCCTTCCGGTTTTGGAAGAAGGGCTTTTCTTGATAGTTTTAACTTGCCGGTTTTTTCATCAACACCAATAAGTTTAACTTCCATCATTTCACCTTCTTTAGTGAATTTTTCTGCCGACTCAACCCTGTTCCAGTCCATTTCTGAAACGTGCAACAGTGCTTCTTTTCCGGGAAGTATTTCGATAAATGCTCCAAAAGAAACTACTGATTTTACTTTTCCGGTATAAACCTCTCCAACTTCGGGGATTGCTGTTATCGCCTTAATTCTTGCTTTTGCTGCTTCAATTGGCTCCAGCCCTGCACCCGAAATTTCAACATAGCCAACGTCTTCTTTTTCTTCAATAACAATTACGGTTTCGGTTTCCTCCTGAATGGCCTGGATAATTTTACCTCCCGGTCCGATAACTGCACCAATCATATCTTTTGGTATCTGAATGGTTTCGATACGCGGAACATTTGGTTTGTATTCGGCGCGGGGTTCCGGAATTACTTCCAGCATTTTCCCTAAAATATGCAAACGGCCTTCTTTTGCCTGCTGCAAGGCCTGCGCCAAAACTTCGTATGATAGCCCATCAACTTTAATATCCATCTGTGTGGCTGTAATTCCGTCGACTGTTCCCGTTACTTTAAAGTCCATATCGCCCAGATGATCTTCGTCTCCGAGAATGTCGGAGAGAACTGCGTATTTGTCAGAACCTTTATCGGTAATTAACCCCATTGCAATTCCTGAAACCGGTTTTTTCATTTTCACACCAGCATCCATCAATCCCATTGTTCCTGCACAAACCGTTGCCATCGATGATGAACCGTTTGATTCAAGAATGTCGGAAACAACCCGCACAACATAAGGAAGATCTTCAGGGATCATATTCTTCAATCCCCGTAAAGCAAGGTTTCCGTGTCCAATTTCGCGTCTGCTTGTTCCACGCGGTGTTTTGGGATCTCCAACACAAAACGGAGGGAAATTATAATGTAATAAAAAACTTTCGTTGCCCTGAAAAGTTACATTGTCAATTTTTTTGATGTCCATTTTTGTACCCAATGTAACCGAAGTTAAAGACTGAGTTTCACCACGGGTAAAAATAGCAGAACCATGGGCTCCGGGTAAATAATCGATTTCACCCCAAATTGGGCGAATTTCGTTTGTTGCTCTTCCGTCCAACCGAATGCCGTCGTCGAGAATCATTCTGCGCATAGCTTCTTTTTCAACATCGTGGTAATATCTTTTTATTAAACCAATATGTTGTTCCAGGTCTATTTCTTCGTTTTCTGCATTTGCTTCGGTGTAAGCTTCAATAAATTCATCGCATATTGCTTCAAAAGCTTCCAAACGTTCACTTTTGTTTGCGATTTGTTTCTTTGCAACTTCATAGCAGGCATCGTATGTTTCTGCTTTTACTTTTTCACGAAGTTCCTCATCGTTGTTCTCGTGGCTGTATTCACGTTTTACTACACCGAGTTCGGCTGCCAGTTCTTCTTGTGCTTTACACTGTTTTTTTATTTCATTGTGCGCCGTTTTTATGGCTTCAAGCATCACTTCTTCTGAAACCTCCTGCATTTCTCCTTCCACCATCATAATGTTGTCAAATGAAGCACCAACCATGATTTCCAGATCAGCTTCTTCCATTTGTGAGCGCGTTGGGTTTACAATAAATTCCCCATTAACTCTTGCTACACGGACTTCAGAGATTGGGGTTTCAAAAGGAACGTCGGAAACAGAAATTGCAGCAGAAGCTGCCAATCCTGCCAAGGCATCTGGCATTTCTTCTTTGTTTGCAGAAATCAATGAAATCATCACTGCAGTTTCTGCATGGTAGTCATCGGGGAAAAGTGGACGTAATGCCCGGTCAACCAAACGCGCAACAAGAATTTCGTCATCGCTTGGTCTTCCTTCCCTTTTTAGAAATCCGCCGGGGAATCGGCCTGCAGCCGAGAATTTTTCACGGTAATCAACCGATACCGGCATAAAATCTACATCTTCTTTTGCTTCTTTTGCTGACACTACTGTGGCCAGCAACATGGTTTCACCCATTTTTACTACAACTGAACCATCGGCCTGTTTGGCAAGTTTTCCGGTTTCAATGGTAATTGTTCTGCCGTCGGCGAGTTCAATTGTTTTAACTGTTGCGTTTACCATAATTTTTTACATCAATAAATATTAAATAATACAATGGGTGGTGAGGTTTTGCAATTTACAAAAAAGAAAGGCAATACACTGCATTGCCTTTCGATTATTTTACTTACGTAAGTTCAATTCTTTAATCAGCGAACGATAACGTTCAATATCTTTGCTTTTCAGGTAGTCGAGCAAGCTGCGTCGTTTCCCTACCAGTTTAATCAAAGCACGTCGTGTGCTGTGATCCTTTTTGTTTTGTTTCAAATGTTCTGTCAGGTGGTTAATCCTGAAAGTGAACAATGCAATCTGGCCTTCTGTGCTGCCAGTGTCTTTTTCATTTTTACCATATTTGGTAAAAAGCTCTGTTTTTTTCTCTGATGTTAAATACATTTTTAAAAGAACAATTTTAATTATACAATGTTTAAGCCGCAGCATCGCGTTAGATAACAACGGCTTAAAATTAATCGGGTGCAAAAATAGCAAAAGATTTTGATTTACAAATGTTTTTAGATCGAACAACCCGTAGCTCACTGAAGAAAAAAACACTTAAC
Organism: Maribellus maritimus; assembly: GCF_022267315.1. Lineage (GTDB taxonomy): Bacteria > Bacteroidota > Bacteroidia > Bacteroidales > Prolixibacteraceae > Draconibacterium > Draconibacterium maritimum. Next base: position 308,029 of record NZ_JAIKLE010000001.1, on the reverse strand, counting down.
AAACTTAACGCCGAAAACAATAGAAGTTTTTTAAATTTCAAGTTTTTCAGCAAGGAGCCAAAAAATCAGGTAAATGTCTCTGATTTTTGTTCGCCTTTATTTTTGGTGGAACCATGCTTTTTATAAATGTTGTGCTTTACTCCTAATGTTTTTAAAACTGCAAATATTATTATTCCAAAATATAATTGATTTGTGTTTGATAAGGCAAGGCTTTTTAGTGAGAATTTGTCGGAGAAAGAACAGTTAAAAGCTGATTGTTGACAACAGGTAAAAGACTAAAAATACTACTTAAATATAAAAAAATGGCACAAATTCAGGTGCTGTTTTTTTTATGTTAACTGGTCTGACGTGTTTTTACGTACCGCTAAAATCAACGCTTTCAAATAATACTGAGGGAATGAGCCACGACGAATTGGTATTTATATCATTTCCAATTTCACCAATATTTGACCATAACTCAAGCATATTTCCGGTAATATTCATTTCCGAAACAGGTTGAATAATCTCCCCGTTCTTAATTAAAAAACCTTCAATTCCAAAAGAGAAGTCTCCCGTTGTCCCATTGCTGTTTCCGCCGTTGAATCCGGTAACCAGAACTCCCTTTTTTACGGCATGTATCAAGCCTTGCAAATCTTTATTTCCTGTTTCAAAAACCAGGTTTGTAATGCTCCCGCTTGTTGGTTCAGTGTTCAACTTTTTTGCGTAATAAGTGTCTATGTAATAGGTTTTTAAAATACCTTTGTCAAAAATGGTCCTCTTTGTCGTTGCCAGGCCCTCTCCATCAAAGTGCCGGGAGCCACGACCTCCAATAACAAATGGATTGTCGGTTACAGAGAGTTTTTCTGAAATCACCCTTTTCCCCAGTTTGTCAATCAGAAATGAGTTTTTTTGTTGAATTGCAGAACCTCTAAGCGCTGAAACTAAGGGGCCAAAAATTCTTCCCATTTGACGATTTTCCACAATCATCGACATTTTTCCTGATGCGATTTTTTTCTGCCCTATTTTTTTCAATGCTTTATCAAGTGCAATTTTCCCGATATTATTTTTGGAGAGTTTGTCAAAAAATATAGCGCTTTCACTCCAGTCAGCCGAAGGTCGGGCATCTCCACTTTTTACTGAAACGGAGGCGTCAATTCCATAATACGAACTGGATGTATCTCCTTTAAAACCATTGCTTGCCAGCATCACCCTTTCATTTAGTCCGTCGTAATATGAAGTGGAAACTGAAATTATTCTTTCATCTGTTCCTAAAACTTCTTTTTCAGCTGCAAATGCCATTTCTATCTTTTTTTCGGGAGAAACAGAATTAAATGCTGTATCAAGAATTTGTAGATCTTTCCCATCACCTTTATAATACAGTTCAGGCTCGGGTAAGGTGCGGAGTTCATCTTCAGCCAGATATTTTGTTCCTGCAATGGCTTCCTCTATAAAACCTGCTAATTCATCCTTTTTTAATCGGTTCGTAGAATGTGCCGAATATTTTTTATCAACAAACAAGCGAATGGTAAGATTATTTTGTGTTGCCTGTTCCAGCTTGTCGATTTTTTCTTCGCGTACTTCAATACTGCTGTTTTTGCTGTTCGATATATTTACACTAACTTGCTGGGCTCCGGCTTTAAGAGCATGGTTCATGGCCCATTCCGCCAGAATATATTTTTCTTCCTTTGTCATGATGTTCAAAATTTTGGATTTTTGTTCAATTGATTTAGGCATTGGTTCCGCCAACGGTAAGACTTTTTACCAAAACTGTTGGAAGGCCACAGGTAACCGGAACTGACTGGCCACTTTTCCCACATGTCCATGTTCCGTTGTCAATTGCATAATCGTTGGCTGCCATCGATATATCGGCAAGTGCCTCGGGGCCGTTACCTATAATATTAATATCTTTAATGGGCTGTGTTAACTTGCCTTTTTCGATTAAAAATCCTGATTTAACAAAAAAAGTAAAATCACCGGCTCCGATTTTAACTTCTCCATTGCTAAAGTTGTCAACATAAACACCATAGTCAACACTTGAAATAATATCATCTTTTGAGTGAGGTCCTGCTTCCATGTATGTTGCTCTCATCCGTGGAAGAGGAACATTCCTGAATGATTCCCTTCTTCCGTTTCCGGTTGGAGTAACATGATAATGATTAGCGCTGATTCTGTCGTGAATGTAGCTGTTTAATACGCCGTCTTTTACGAGATATGTTTTCTGCGCGTCATTCCCTTCGTCATCAATGTTTATGGAACCGCGATTGTTTGGCAAGGTTCCGTCGTCGATAATATTAATAAAATTTTCAGCCACTTTTTTGCCCATTTTGTCACTAAAAATGGAAGTGCCTTTACGGTTAAAATCAGCTTCGAAAGTATGCCCGATGGCCTCGTGAAGTAATATTCCTGAGCCACCGGCTCCCATTACCACGGGCATCTCACCTGCTTTGGGCTTCCCTGCTTCAAATAAAAGATTGGTTCCGTCAACAACTTCGCGTGCCAGTTCGGCAACCAAATCATCGTTAAGCCATTCAAATCCTTTCCTAAAAGAACGGGCAGAATAGAAGTTTTCAATTTTGTCGCCTTTTTGCATGGTACAAACAACTCCAAAATTAACCATCGGCCTATAATCGTAAGTAAGTCTTCCTTCCGAACTGTAAAAAAGGATATAGCTGGTTTCATCATTTAAAAAAGCATTCACTTTTATCACTTTTTCGTCCAGTTCAAAAACTTTGTCGTTTATTTTTTGAACAAAAGGAACCTTGTCTTTAACGGATATGTCGTCCCATTTTTTTGAAATGGAGTAAAAATCAGAAGGAATTTTTTCCTCTGTTTTATTGGGTCTAAAAGTGCTGTTTTCATTTGCAATGCTGGCTGCCAGTTTCGCTGCATTTAACATTTCGTTTAACGACAATGTTTCGGTATAAGCAAAGCCTGTTTGGTCTCCTTTCAAAACACGGATGCCGACTCCAAAATCAACATTTGAGAATGCCCGGTTTACCTTTCCGTCTTCCAGTCCGAGGTTTCCCGAAGTTTTGTGTTCAAAATATAAATCGGCATAATCGCCTCCTTTGCTCATTGCAGCAGCAATAACTTTTTGTAATGTTTCTGTTGAAACTTCAAAATGATCCAAATAATTTCTCACGTGAGAAGAATTTTTAATTGTTTGCTAAGATTGTAAAAAACGGCGACAGGAATAAACCGCCTGTTGCCGCAACTCTACTGGTTTTAAATTTCATCAGTTGACATCCATATTTTGTTGATTTCAATTTTATTTGTCATTCAAAATCATTTGGTATGAACGCCCCGGCAAAATTACAGTTTTTTATTAACGTGCAGATAGAAATAAAGTTTCCGTCCTGGTTGAAATGGCTAAAGTGAAATACAATCGAAAATTTATAGGTTAGAAAAATTGTTGGTTGAGTTTTATTTGCTCTGTTTTCTTTGGTTGAAGATTATCTCTGGCGACAGTTTTTTTCGGGGGGGGTATGTTGAAAAAAATATATATTTTGTGAAATTTACTTGCTAAAAAGTAATTTTTTTTCAGAAAATTGTATATAATTTTACTTTTAGGTAGCTTGGACTTGGGGGGAGTTGACAAAAGTCTAGTTTTAATGTGAAATTAGTATTAATTTTTTACAAATTGCTACAAAAACGGTATTGGTAATTTCATTTTAAAATATTTTTGTATTGGATTTTTAGAAAATATCTTAATTAATAAATAAATTATTACATCATGAAATCAAAATTGGAATACATTTGGCTTGATGGTTCTGTACCAACTCAACAGCTAAGAGCAAAAACCAGAATTGAAGAAAATTTTAGTGGTAAACTGGAGGATTGTCCGGTTTGGTCATTCGATGGTTCTTCAACCAATCAGGCAACTGGTGGGGCTTCTGATCTTTTGTTAAAGCCGGTTTTTATTTGTCCAGATCCGGATCGTAAAAACGCATATCTGGTAATGACTGAGGTACTGAATCCAGACGGAACGCCACATGAAACCAATGGACGTGCTCATATTGAAGAAGAAGATGAAGATTTCTGGTTCGGTTTTGAACAGGAATATTTCTTGTATGATCCACAAACCCGTCTTCCGTTAGGATTTCCGGCTGGAGGTTTCCCCGGACCACAAGGACCATATTATTGTGGTGTTGGAGGTTCAAAAGCATTTGGTCGTCAAATTGTGGAAGAACACCTGGATTTATGTTTGGAAGCTGGTTTAAATGTTGAAGGTATCAATGCCGAGGTAGCTGCAGGTCAGTGGGAGTTCCAGATTTTTGCAAAAGGTGCGCATAGTGCAGGTGACCAAATCTGGATGGGGCGTTTCCTTTTGGAACGTACAGCTGAAAAATATGGTGTTGATGTTGAATGGCATCCAAAACCACTGGGTAAAGAACTTGACTGGAATGGTTCAGGTATGCACGCTAACTTCTCAAATGGATTGATGCGTACATGTGGCGATAAAGCTGTGTTTGAATCGATTTGTGAAGAATTTGGAAAGCATATCATGGAACACATCGAGGTTTACGGAGCTTTCAACGATCAGCGTTTGACCGGTTTACACGAAACTCAGTCAATCGACCAGTTCAGCTATGGTGTTTCTGACCGTGGTGCTTCAATCCGTATTCCCGTTGGAACTGTTGAGGATGGTTGGAAAGGTCGTTTGGAAGACCGTCGTCCTGCTTCAAATGGCGATCCATACAAAATCGCTGCAAGGATTATTAAAACGGTTAAAAGTGCAAGCTAGAATTTAACTGAATTTTTATATATATTCGGAAGCTGTTCGCCTATTGGCGGGCAGCTTTTTTTTAGGTCTTAACCGTAAATTTTTCCGGCAAAATGTATAAAAAGAAAATAAAAATCAATCATCATTTATTTTATGACACTTCACATTCGCCTTCGCTTGTTGATATTGTCGGAGAGGAAATGTTGGAGCAGGTAACTGATTTTTGTTTTATTGCCAATCCGTATTATCCTACAACTTCGCTGTTGCGCAAGCTCAAGAAAAAGTTACCGGTAGTTATTAAATCGTATCCGTCGAGTAATCCTATTCTGGCGCAGAAAGATTTGGCATCGGTACTTAATGTAAATCCCGAATATCTGGTTGTTGGCAACGGTGCGACTGAGTTGATAACACTCCTTCAGAAGCATATTATTGAAAGTATTGCCATACCAATTCCAACTTTTGGAGAATATATTGAAAAATTAAGAAGTTTGGATCAGGCAAAACTGTTTCAACTACCTGCCGAAAATGATTATCAGCTCAATTTGAACGAATACGCGGAATGGATCAATCTGGGAAAATTAACTTCTGCGTTAATTATCAATCCCGGAAACCCAACCGGGCAGTTTATTTCAGTGAAGGAAATGGTTGAATTTCTTGAGAAAATGAGACATCTGAAACTCATTTTGGTTGACGAATCGTTTATTGATTTTTCAGGAAAGGAAATTCCAAGTTTGATTCCATTTGTGGAGGAGTTCCCAAATCTGGTGATTGTTCGCAGTATGAGTAAACACTGTGGTATTCCCGGATTAAGGTTAGGATATTGCTGTACTTCCAACAAGGATTTTTTAAAACAAATTAGAAATGCACTGCCGGTTTGGAACATCAATACCTTGGCTGAATATTTTCTGACTCAATTAAAAAGTACAGATCGTGAATATCATGTTGCCCGAAAGAAAGTGATTGATGACATGGGCGTTTTGTATGATAAACTTTCAGCAATAGATGGCTTAAAAGTGTATCCTTCGGGGAGTAATTTTCTATTAATAAAAATATGTCATGGGCCAACGGCGACTGAAATTCAAAAACAATTGCTCGAAGAATACGGTGTTTATGTTCGCGACTGCAGCAATAAAGTTGGTTTAGATAAATTTCATATTCGTGCTGCTTCTCAGGGAAGACAAAAAGACAAAATTTTGGTTCGGGCGCTAAAAAAGGTACTTGACTCAAGAATTATTCAATAACCGCCGAATCACAAACATAGGTTGGGATAATTCCGGAACTCCCAATTCTTATCTTGGCCATGTCTGGAAGTGTATTTCCTGAAAGAACCAGTGCTGTGTCCAGTCCAAATTTATTGCCGCCAATAATGTCAGTAAACAACGTGTCGCCAACCATTAAAATTTCGTTTCTTTTTACCTGAATATCCTTTAACGCACGTTCGTAGGCCAGCAGAAACATCTGTGCATCGGGTTTTCCAAAACGGATAAAACTTTTTCCGATGATATTTTCAACCAAGTCGGCAAGTCCGCCAATGGCAACCGAAATGTCATTTCTGCTCACCGGGTAGTTAATATCGGTGTTTGCAACAACAACTGTCATATTTTTTTTCCGAAGTAAGTTAATTGTTTTGTTCAAATCATCATTCCAGCTAAATCCTTCATCGTCTAAAAAAGCAAAAGATTCAATATGCTCCAGATTGTTTAAATCAACATCGGCAACGGGTATTGTATTTAATCCAACCGATTCAATGTAATGCGCTGAAGCACTTGTTCCAAGATAGGCAACTGAATTTCCATTGGTAACTTTTGTTTTAAAGAATTCCATCGCCAGCATTCCTGAAGAAAGAATTTTATCGGTAGTGATGTAATGAATTCCTCTTGTTTGGTACCATTTCGCGAGCTCCTCAGGACTTCTCGACGAATCGTTGGTTAATACATAATAATGTATCCCTTTTCTTTCGAGGTATTCAAACGTTTTTTCTATACCGGGGATTAATCCTTTGTGATTCTTCAACACACCAAATGCATCAAAAAATACGGCCTTGTAGTTTTTAACTACACTTCTGAAACTTTTTGTTCGCATTTTATTTTTGATTAAATATTTAATTCTCTTAGTATTTTTTCCACTCTGTAATTTGCATCCAAAGCAGGGAAATAAGTTTCGTAAGCTTCTTTGATTAATTTTTTCGAATAGTATTGGCGGAAAAAATACGGACCATCTTTTACAACATAGTTTAAAATAAAGAAACGGTAAGCTTCCTTTATAAACCGTACTTCCGGCTCAGTTAAAGGATAAATTCTGTGATATTCTTTCAGGAACATCATAAACCTGTCTTCCATCAGAGTGTTTACAAGATAACTGAATACTGTACGATCTCCGACATCGGAAACAACCCGGCTGAAAAAATAGAAATCCATTACCCGTGAAGACATCCGGAACCAATCGTAATCCCATCGCGAGTGAAATTTTCCATCGCCGGTAATCGAAAAATTTCCAATATTCCAGTCAACAAATACTGGTATGTTTTCAAATTCACTTGCATAGTTTACTTTATCTGCGTTTACAAGAAAATATTCACAATGTTTTTGAATCGTGGTTTTGTGCGATTCATCCATCTCAATTTCATTTCTCTCAATCGATTTCTGAAGATGATGGATATCGGTAATTACCGTTTTTGAAGGATTGGGGAGTTGGTTGCAAATATTTGTACAAGCTTTATGAAATCTTGCAAGTTCTCTTCCAAGTTTTTTTATGTGTTTTTCTTCCAGGCGGCGCGGGAGTTTGTTTCGAATCTTTATCGGATTATAAAAAATAACCCATGCGCTGTTTTCAACCTGATGAAACCGGTAAATAAAAAGTTCGTTCTTTTTCACCAATGATTGAGCGAGAAAATTCTGGTATGGCATTTCAAGGTTGTTTGCCAGGTTGTTGATGATAATATGATCTTCTCTGAAATCGTCAAATCTACCATAGTCAGAAAGTTTGGCAAAAACTGGTTCTCTTTCGTAAAACGAAACTTTATATACCTGGTTGGTAGATACGTGTGCACTAACATCGTAAATACCTTTTATTTCATGTCTGTCGTCAAATTCGCGCCAGGCATATCTTATTATTAAGAGTGGATCTATTTTTTGCATCTGTTCTTCAGATTCTTGATATCGGTTAAATTATTTCAAAATATCGCTTTAATTCCCAGTCGGAAACATTCTTCTCAAACTGTCGCCATTCCCATTCACGTGTTTTGGTGAAATGCTCCACGAAGGCTGCTCCAAAAAGTTCTCTGGCGACAGTGGAATTTACCATCTTTTCTGTTGCATCAGCCAGGTTTGTGGAAAGCCTTCCTTTTCCTGTTTCATTGTATGCATTTCCCTTTGTATCAGGTGTTTCAAGTTTTATTTTGTTCTTAATGCCGTAAAGTCCGGAGGCCAGCGAGGCAGCCATAGCAAGATAAGCATTTGTGTCGGCACCAGGTACACGAAGTTCAATTCTTGACGATTTTTTGCTGCCCGGAATCACCCTGATTGCTGCAGTCCGGTTATCAATACCCCATGTTGGTGTTGCCGGAGCCCAGTCGCCGTGCCCAATTCGTTTGTAACTGTTTACGTTCGGAGCATACATGGGTAAAATTTCAGGGAGACAAACTAACTGCCCCGCAATATAATGCTCCTGTAACTCTGTTGTTTTTAAATTCTCTTTTTCTGAAAAAAATAAATTTCTGGTTCCCGATTCATCCCACAAACTTTGATGAATATGTCCTCCGCAGCCTGGAAGATTTGCATTCCACTTGGCCATAAAAGTAGCAACAAAGTTATGTAGGTAAGCAATTTCTTTCACACTCGTTTTAAAAAGCATTGCTTTATCAGCCGCTGCCAAAATATCATCGTAAATTACGGTTGCCTCATAAACTCCGGGGCCCGTCTCTGTGTGAATTCCTTCAACCGGCACATTGAATTTTTCAAGAAGGTCAAATAACTCGGCAACATAATTTTGGTTTAAAGATGTTCGTATCCCGGAATACCCAAACATTCCAGGAGTAATGGGCTGCAATTGATGAAAATCAGAATCATGAATTTCAGAAGGTGTACCTCTAAAATTGAACCATTCAAATTCCTGGGCAAAAATGGCTTTAAATCCCATTTCGCTACACTGTTTTTTTACGCGTTTTAATAAACTTCGCGGACAAGAGGTTGATGCGTATTTTTCATCGTTGCTAAAATCGGCAATAAAAAACGGAACATCATTTTCCCATGGAATTTCACGAAACGTCGCAATGTCTAATTTTGCTTTGGCATCCGGGTAACCCGAATGCCAGCCGGTAACCATTGAGTTGTCATAGCACAGGTCACCGGAATCCCATCCAAAAACTACGTCGCAAAATCCAATTTCACTTTTAGCAGTTTCTAAAAATTTATTTTTGTGAATGTATTTGCTTCTCAAAATCCCATCTACATCGGGTATCCCGTACTTAATTTTTAAATGGTCCGATTCCTTGATTTTTTTTATAATTTCTTCCTCGTTCATTTCTTCCTCGTTCATTTCTTCCTGAAATTTTAAGTAAAATAATTGATGTTTCAGCAAATATCAAATTCATTTTGTCGAAAATCGATACAGAAGGGCATAAAAACGCTTTTAAAGTAAAAATCGAAATAAAGAGATAAGATATTATGATTTTTGAGAATTTTATTTTTTTTCTCTACAGGTTGTCGGTTTTTAGGGGTGTGTGATGGAAATGTGTGATTTTTTTTGAGTTTGAGTTTAAGATTTTGATGGGGTGTGATGGAAAATATATTAATTTTGAATTCAACTTAATAAAATTAACAGACTTAATACTTTACAGACATGGCTCAATTCAGATTTAATGCGTTGAAGGAAGTCCTCAATCGCCAACCTGTGGAATTTGTTAGAGAAGACAATTTAGTTTCCGATTATTTTGGAATGCTGGTATTCGACCAGACAAAAATGAAAAAATATTTATCGCGTGAAGCATATAAATCGGTAGTGGACGCGATAGAAAATGGAACAACCATCGATCGGAAGATGGCTGATCAGGTGGCACAGGGAATGAAAGCCTGGGCAATAGAAAATGGCGCGACACATTATACACACTGGTTTCATCCGTTGACCGACGGAACAGCGGAAAAACATGATGCTTTTATCGTCAATGGCGCTGACGGAGGTGTTATTGAATCGTTTTCAGGGAAATTGCTCGCTCAGCAGGAACCCGATGCATCGTCGTTTCCAAGTGGCGGAATTCGTCAAACATTTGAAGCCCGCGGCTATACTGCCTGGGATCCGACCTCTCCCGCTTTTATCAGCGAAACAACTTTAACCATCCCAACCATATTTATATCGTATACAGGTGAAGCGCTTGATTTTAAAACTCCGCTTTTGCGCGCATTGGGAACTGTCGATAAAGCTGCTACTGCCGTTTGTCAGTACTTCGATAAAAATGTTACTCATGTGCAGGCAAATCTGGGCTGGGAACAGGAATACTTTCTTATTGATGAAGCTTTGTATATGGCTCGCCCTGACCTGGTGTTGACCGGACGCACGTTAATGGGGCACGCATCATCAAAAGATCAACAGTTGGACGATCATTATTTTTCATCCATCCCAACACGTGTTAATCGTTTTATGCAGGATGTTGAAAATGAGGCTTACAAACTGGGTATCCCTATTAAAACAAGACACAATGAGGTGGCTCCCAATCAGTTTGAAGTGGCCCCGATTTTTGAGGAAGCAAATCTTTCAAATGATCATAACCAATTGATGATGGACATTATGCAAAAAATAGCCCGTCGTCATAAATTCAGAATACTTTTTCATGAAAAACCATTTTCGGGAATTAATGGGTCCGGGAAACATAATAATTGGTCACTTTCCACAAATACGGGAGTGAATTTGTATTCACCCGGGAAAAATCCAAAAACAAATTTACAGTTTCTCACTTTTGTTGTAAACACTTTAAAAGCGGTTTACGACAACCAGGATTTATTAAGGGCTAGTATTTTGAATGCGTCAAATTCACATCGTTTGGGAGCAAATGAAGCACCTCCTTCTATTTTATCGGTTTTTCTGGGAACTGAAGTTTCAAAAATGCTCGATTTAATGGAAGAAGCGGTGGTTGACCGAAAAATGACACCAGATGAAAAAACAGCATTAAAACTAAATATTGGTCGGATTCCTGAAATTATTCTTGACAATACCGACCGTAACCGCACGTCTCCTTTTGCATTTACCGGTAATCGTTTTGAATTTCGTGCTGTTGGGTCTTCGGCCAATAACGCATCGGCGCTTATTGTACTGAATACAGTAGTTGCTAATCAGTTAATAGATTTTAAGAAGGCGGTTGATAAACTTATTGAAGAGGGAGTTAAAAAGGATGAAGCTATCTTTCAGACTTTAAAAGGCCTGATAATCGACTCGAAACCTATCCGGTTTAATGGCGACGGATATAGTGCCGACTGGGTGGATGAGGCGAAAAAAAGAGGACTTACAAATATTACCAATGTGCCTGATTCGCTGGCTTCTTATCTTCGTCCGGAAAGTATCGCTCTGTTTAATTCAATGGGAGTCTTTAATGAGTCGGAGCTACACGGAAGAGTGGAAGTTGAATACGAAAAATTTGTAATGAAAATACAGATTGAGGCTCGTGTTTTGGGAGACCTGGCAATCAATCATATCGTTCCAACTGCTGTTGAATATCAAACCATGCTGCTGGAAAATGTAAAAAACCTGAAAGAGGTATTTTCTGCTGATGAATTTAATTCTTTAGCTGGAGCAAGAAAAGAATTGATAAAAGAAATCGGGGAACATATTTCTGCAATAAAAGCGCTTCGAAAAGAGATGATTGAGGCAAGAAAGGTTGCTAACGTTGTGGAAGATGTTAAAGAAAAGGCAAAAGCTTACGATACCAATGTAAAACCATTTCTTGATGAAATCCGTTATCATGTCGATAAGCTGGAATTGATCGTTGATAATGAAAAGTGGCCACTTCCAAAATATCGAGAGTTGTTGTTTGTTCGCTAAATAACTGCATAATAATTTGAGAGAAAGGTTTCGCTGTTGAGGGACCTTTTTTTTGCTATTAATTTTTAATAATGCTTTTTTCGGGAGGAGGGCTAAATTTATTTTTAAGTCAGCAAGCATAAAAGTTAAGTAGAAGGATATTTTACCTCATTAAAAGTGGAGGCCTTTTCATAGATTGAGAAGATGATTATAAATTAATGAAAATTCAGACAAATCTGATATACTTATCTGCCTAAAGAGACGTTATTGTAACAGTCATTAAAAAAAAACATTTACTTTTACTTCCCGAAATTTTGGATGGGTATGAAGTTAATCAGATTAGCGCTACTTTTTTTTATCGTTTTATTTTTGGCTTCTTGCGGAGCCAGCAAGCTTGGAAGAGACGCATTGTTGGCTCATGATATCGGTGAATATTACAAAGCCATTGAAAAATACAGAAAGGCCAGCCGAAAGGAAAAAGATCGTACAAAGCGCATGGAATATGCCTTTTCGCTGGCAGAATGTTACCGTTATATAGGCGATTATGAAATGGCAGCTTTGTATTATAAAAATGCTATCCGACGCGGTTACCCCGATCCAATTGCTATCTATTACAATGCCGAAATGTTGAGAGCCGCCCAGGACTATGAAGAGGCAATTGAAAATTACCGTATTTTCCTTGATTCAGTTCCGGGTGATGAAAGAGCACAAGCTGGTTTGGAAGCGATTCGGAAGACGCAGGAGTGGGTAGCTCACCCCACACGTCATATCATAAATCCGATAAAGGAAATTAACTCACGGGAAAGTGATTATGCACCGGTGTTCGTTGGTGGTCGCGATAATGAAGTAATTTTCACCTCTACCCGTAAAGCTGCTACCGGTAAGAAGGAAAGTATGATTACCGGGCAGGATTATGCTGATTTGTTTCGTGCAACTTTTGGAATCCAGCGCCAAAAATGGGAAGAACCAAAATTGCTGGAGGAAAATTTTGTAATCAACACAGGCGATGAGGAAGGTGCAGCCACTCTGTCATCAACAGGAGAACAGATGATTTTTACCCGCTGTCGTTATGAAAAAACACAGGCTATGGGAACCGAATTGTATTCCACATCCCAATCGAGAGGAAATTGGTCGGAGCCTATAAAAATTCAAGTTGCCGGCGACAGTATTGTTACTGCACATCCTGCATTTAGCCCGGATGAGACGGTGTTATATTTTGTTTCTGATATGCCGGGTGGGCAGGGAGGAAAAGATATATGGATGGCGCAGGGCTCCGGTGGGAGTTTCAGTAATCCGGTAAACCTTGGGCCGGTTATTAATACACCTGGCGATGAAATGTTTCCATTTGTAAGAGATAACGGTGAATTGTATTTTTCATCCAATTATCATATGGGGATGGGTGGGTTTGATATTTTTGTTGCCAATACAAATGAAGATGGAGATTGGGTAGTTAATAATATGGGATCGCCAATGAATTCACCTGGCGATGACTTTGGAATTGCGTTTGTTCAGGGGGAAAACAAAGGAATGTTTTCTTCCAACCGGAAAGGTTCGCGGGGAGATGATTTGTATTCTTTTCTGGTTCCACCAAAAATTTTTCAGGCAAGTGGTGAGGTGTTTGATAAGGAAAGCGGAAACAAAATTGATGGCGTAACAGTCCGAATTATTGGAACAGATGGAACAAATCTGAAAATGCGAACCAAAAACGGAAAATTCCAACTAAAACTTCAACCCGAAACCGAGTATATTTTCGCAGCATTTAAAGATGGCTATTTACGTGATAAAGCAGCAGCAAATACAATTGGCCTGGAAGACAGTAAAGATTTTACATTTAATATGTATCTCACTCCAACTGATGCTCCGATAAAGGTGGAGAATATTAATTACGAGTTTGGTAGCTGGGAGTTGTTGCCCGAATCAAAGATTGCGCTTGATACACTTGTGCAAATTCTTATATTTAATCCTACAATTACAATTGAATTGATGGCACATACTGACCACGTTGGAAGCGATCTGTTTAATTTCGATCTTTCACAGAAACGTGCACAAAGTGTTGTTGATTACCTCATTGAAAAAGGGATTAACCCCCAGCGATTGGTTGCAAAAGGATATGGAGAAACGTGGCCCAAAACGGTAACAAGAGAAATGGCCCGTGAATACGATTTTCTAAAAAGAAACGATGAATTAACGGAAGAATTTATCAACCAGTTAACACCGGAACAACAGGAAATTGCAAAAGCCATCAACCGGCGTACCGAATTCAGAGTGCTTTCTACCGATTTTATTCAGAAATATGATGCAGAACCAGAGAGATAATGAGTGTTATATTTTGAATCTGAAATTTACTTCCCAAAAACCGGGCTCGTAAATTTCTATTTCAAAATCGTTTAATAAGGCACCTTTATTATTAAACTGGTTAACCATATAGTTGACAGAACTATTTACCTCGCATTTGAACGGAAAAGTAATATTCTCATATCCTTTTTTATTCCCCGTAACATGAAATACGCCGCCGTTATTCGAAAAGTCGATATAGTTGGGGATGCTATTTTTTCCGTTGTTTATCGAAAACAAAACAGTACTTCCATTTCCAACTCTTCGGACAGTGTATCGTAAAGTTGGATTGCTTCTGATTACTTTATACGCTACAGTTGTATCTTTCTTCCCGGCTTGAATTGCTCCTCCGGCAAAGTTCGTTTTGGAGATCACCTCCGATTTTTATATTCTCCAGTAAGTTCTGATTTTTTTATTTCTAACATAAGCATTGCGCGGGACTTGTCTGGATACCATAAAAACGCCCAGGCAATCCACACAGGCGCCAAATGAATTCCACACAATAATATGCTCCAAAAGACTATTACTACCAACAAGCGCCAAAATAATAATTCCGAGTAGGGAAATAATAATAAGCGGGGCAAGTAGTATTACAATAAAACGGTTTCGTTTCATTTCACCAATGTAAGCTGCGAAAAATGCAAAACCTGCCATTGTAAAGCCAACGAAGATATTATCCGATTTTAGTTTCTCGGGAAAGAAAAGAGCATGGATAAATTCGTGAATTGGCATTAATATAAGGAAAGATAAAAATATGTTGGCTGGCTCTAGTGCAAAAGTAATCCCCATAATTTTTAAAATAAGAATTATAACCAGGGGATTGATTATCATAAATGGAAGCGCCCATAATTGCGAAGTCCATAAGTTATCAGGTTCTTTTAACGGAGTCCATTTATCTTTTTCAGGACTAAAATTTTCATCGTCAGGGAATTTGTTGTATATAAATTTCATAATTTGAAGAGTCTAAAAAAAGTCAGAACTCGTAATTTCTAGTCATCAGAAATCATCACTTCCTTCAGCTTACTAATTTGTGTGGGATTTCCCAGAACAAAAAGCTGGTCGTTGCGTGATAATATCATTTTGGGGTCGGGATTAAAAACGTATCGGGCACCACTAATTTTTATTCCAATAATATTTGCTCCTGAAACTTCTCTTACCTTCAACTCGGCAATTGATTTTCCAACAAAACGTTGTGCCAGATTTTTACAGGAAAGCTCTTCCAGACTCACATCCTGCGATTTTTGTAAAAGAACATATTCCAGAAATTCTACTACATCGGGTTGGTGAACCAGTTTTGCCATTCGTTGTCCGCCAATCCGCTCGGGCATTATCACGTTGGTTGCTCCTGCCCGTTTTAGTTTCATTTGCGATTCAAGTTCGGAGGCGCGGCTGATAATGGTTAAGTTCGGATTCATACTTCGGGCAGTTAATACAACAAATACATTGTCGGCATCGTCGGGTGTTGTGGCAATTAAAGCACGGGCGTTGTATACCTGAGCCTGCTCCAGAATTTCTTCATGTGTTGCATCTCCCTTGATGTATAGTAATTCGGGATTTTCGCGCACCCTTGAAATCACATTATCGCGTTTGTCTACAATAACAAAATTTACTCCATGTTCGGCCAGTTCCAAGGCGGCCTGCTCGCCATTCCGGCCGTAGCCCACAATAATTACGTGGTTTTTTAGTTTTGCAATTTTTTTGTCCACCCTGTATGTTTTTATATAGTTTGCCAATTCGCCATCAAAAACAAACCTCGCCATATTTGATCCCACGTAGGCCAAACTCCCCAAGCTTGTAATGATTAAACCCATTGTAAAAATTTTTCCCTGTTGAGAAAGTGGTTCGGCACCCACTTCCTTAAATCCTACGGTAGAAATGGTAATAACAGTCATGTACAGACTGTCAAGAAGATTCATCCCTTCCAGAAGGTGATAACCTAAAGTTCCGAATGTAACAATCGAAAGCAAAAGACCAACTCCGATTTGTAAGGTTCGGCTCGATACTTCCTGGAATTTATTATACGGTTGGCTCATCCGGTTGAATCAATATTGATTTTTACAAGTTTAACACCTATTTGGCAATTTAAACAATTTTTCTTTTCGCAATGTATGTTTTTTAACTGAATCAGTGCCTGTGATTCAAATGCGGAACGACTTTCTATTCCCAGTTTTTCCCATTTTGTTGTAATCGAATTTTTTTCAGGAGGCAATTGTTCAAGAAAGTCAAGTGCCCGGTTTTTTAATTGCGTTTTATTTTGTGTTTCGCCATAAACAAAAAGAAATGGAATTACTACATTAATAATTAGAATGTTTACAGCACTTTCCCCAAGTCTTTTTGTTGTGTTTTTTTGAGATTCTTTATTAAAGTTGTAGTGAGAATTCCAGTATTCCGAAGCCTGAACATCAAATAGTTCTTTTAGTTTTTCGAGAGAATCAATTTCAATAATCTTTGAAAACAAACTCTGCGAACGATGGATCAACGCAGCCAGTTGTGAAATTCGTACAGTTGGAAAATTAACGGGGCGTAATCGCATAAATTTCCACAGGTGGCCTTCAATAGGAACCAATTTGTATTTCTGGTATAAAAAGGAAAATTCCTCTCTGAGTTTCAGATAATAATCATCGCCGAGAAGTTGCTGGTTTAGCAAACCCGAATTTCCAAATAGCAAAGCTTCGAGCTGAAAAAGATTACTTTTGTGTTTTGCCAGCGTTGAAATGGGCAGCGATTTTGCAAGTAGCTCAAAAGGAAGATTGTTTACTTTAAAACCAAACATCCGGGTAAGTCCCTGGTAAAATGTTTCGTTCCAGTTGTTGTTATTTTGCTCTAGCCGCTGCATTATTTCACCTGTTTTATTTTCCAGCCGTTCAATCATCAGCCGGTTAAATCCGAGTTGCAGAATTACCGGATTTATTTTGTGAAATTGTTCTTCACAGGCAATCCAGGTTTTAGCATCAAGCAGTTTCTGATAATTGGTTTTCAAATGTTCGGGGTATTTTATTTCAAACGAGGGGATTTCTTCTCCTGACGTACGAAAGACAGGCTTGTCGTGCTCTTCAACAACATGTAAAATGACATTGTCGTAAGCTTTGTCGCTTTGATGGTTATGCAGGAACCAATCAGATGATTTTTTGTGAATCTCTATATTTCCGGCCCATAACGTTCCATTAATTCTGATTTTTGCATTGAAAAAATCAGGACCGGAATCAGAATTCCGTTTACCGGTATCCAAAATTTCAAACGATTGATTTGAAGTAGTTGCTAAGGGCCGGGAATTAAAAAGATGTTGTTCCCAAACGTAATGGAGGAATTCTTCAGACATAATATCCGGGTTAACGAAGTTTATTTTTGCTTTTGAATTTAATTCAAAAAAACAGTAATGTCAAATTAATTTCTTCAACCTCAGTTTTCCCGCATTTTTTTCTTCGTTCATTTTCTGAAATAAATCCCACAAAATAATTCCGGCGCTTACCGAGATATTAAAAGAATGTTTTGTTCCAAACTGTGGGATTTCAATACTTCCGTCACATAAATTCACCACTTTTGGCTGTACCCCTTTTACTTCGTTTCCAAATACAATTGCCAGCTTTTCGTTCGCTTCCGGTTTAAAATCGGGTAAAGAAATACTATTTTCTACCTGCTCGATTGCGTAAACATTAAAGCCGGCGTTTTTCAACTCCGTAACAGCATCTTCCGTTTTTTCGAGGTATTTCCATTCAACTGATTTTTCAGCATCAAGAGCGGTTTTATGAATTTCTTTGTTGGGAGGGGTAGCCGTTATTCCACAGAGGTAAATTTTTTCAATAAGAAAGGCATCCGAAGTCCGGAAAACAGAGCCGACATTATTACAGCTTCTTATATTGTCAAGTACCACTATCAGGGGAGTTTTTGATGTCTCTTTGAATTCGTCAACTGTTAATCTGTTTAGTTCGCTGTTTCGTAATTTTCGCATTCGATTATGTTTTCTGAAAAAAGATAAAAGTTCTGATTTTTAAAAGTGATAATTTCATGTAATGTTTTTTCACCCCCTCTTTCGGATGGGTGGAGAAGGTTTCCTACCAACTTACTTCTGCTCTTCGCACCGGCATTGTCATACAACGGGCACCACCACCTCCGCGCGCCAGCTCCGAACCGGCAATGGTAATTATACACTTTTTATAATCGTCAATAGAGACTTTATTTTCTATCAAATCGGTTGCTTTTAAAACTTCAAATCCGTTTTTGTTTAGTTCTTCCACTGTGTGAACGTTACGCTCATATCCAATTACTTTTCCGGGAGCCAGTGCAAAAAAGTTAGCACCGCTGTGCCACTGCTCACGTTCCTGAACCCATAAATCTTCTTTTCCTCCACAGGAAACTGATTTCAGATCGATTCCCAGTTTTCGTAAGGCCGAAGGAATATTAGCCTCCTCACCAATTTTAATGACTTTCCCGTTTTCAATTTGAATATGAATGGTGCGAAAACGACTGGTTCCAAAAATAACCGGGTCGTAGGCCATGCAGGTATCCACATCCAGAAAAGTAAAAATCATATCGAGGTGGATAAAAGACTCCGGAGTTGAAGGTAGTTCCTGAACAATGATATGATGTGGTTCTTTTTTTTGTTGTTTGATGTGCTCAATAATAAAATCAATGCCTTGCGTACTGGTTCTCATCCCGGTTCCTATAACAAATACATCAGGACGCGCTACCTGAAAATCACCACCTTCAATTTTTATTTGGGCGCTTTTTAAAATGCTGCTTTTATTGTTTAACGGATTTACTACCTGCGTTTCAAATACCGGATGATTTTTAAAAATGGCTTCCATAATCAGCGTTTCCCTTTCGCGCACAGGATTAGCCATTTTCCCGATTAACATCGACTGGTTCATTCCCATCGCCGAGTCGCGGGTGAAAAATAAATTGTGTAGCGGACGTAACAAAAAACGCTCATTGTTCAGGTAATTTGTCAGGTTGTTCTTTTCCAGTATTAGCCCCTCTGTCAATAAAGCGGCAAGGTCTTCCTCTTTATGCTGGAGCAATTCATCTGCAAGGCCGGGAATCTGTTCATGAACACAAACATCTTTTAAAAGTTGTTCTTTGCATGTATCGTTTTTTAAAATATCGCTTAACAGTTTTTTTACTTCCAGTACCTGCGTTGTTTTTCTCAATACGCCAATCATTTGAGCATACTCGCGGCTTGCAATGGAAAGGTTAAGAATGTCACTGTAAAGCGCACGTTCAGCATTTTCCGGAGTCATATTTTCAACTTCTGCTCCCGGTGTATGAACAACAACACCTTCCAATTTACCAATTTCAGAGTTTATACTGGTTTGCATCTTCAATTTTCATTTTTATTTTATAGTGAACAAAGATATAAACTTTGTTTTTTTGATAATTGAAAAATAAATTATTCGTTCTACTTTTACACTTGAAAGAATAATATGCTGAAAAGATGTATTTACATATTGATTTTCATCGTTTTACCTGCTTTTTCAGTTGTAGGACAGGAGAAGGATTCATCCGATTTTGTTATCGGTTTGATTGAAGAGGGAGATACGGTTGTTTATAAAAAACTTGACGAAATAACCATTAATCCCAAAGAACTAAACCGAAGACAACAAAGAAGATATAGTCGTTTGGTGGCCAAAGTAAAAAAGGTTTATCCGCTGGCTCTTGAAGCCCGTCATCTGTTAAAGGAATATGAACCCAAATATTTTGCGTTGGAAGATCAGCGAGATCGAAGAAAATTAATGAAAGGACTCGAAAAGGAGTTGCTTGACAAACATAAAGATGAGTTAAAAAGGTGGTCGATGTCTGACGGGCGTTTATTATTAAAGTTGATTAACCGCGAAACGGAACGAACACCCTATAGTTTGATTCGGGATTTTAGAGGTGAATTCAGCGCTGTATTCTGGCAGGGAATTGCCCGTATTTTCAAAAATAACCTGAAAGATGAATACGATCCTTACGGAGAAGACAGAATGCTGGAAGAGATAGTGACTTTGGTTGAAGTTGGATATTACGGCCCCATTTAGATTTATGAATTCAAGTTCAAATATCAGAACATTTATCGCTGTTAAAATTAAACCCGAACCTGAGTTGGTTAATTTACTTCACAATTGCAGGGATGTGTTTGAAAGGGAAGCAATAAAATGGGTGGAAGAAAACAATCTGCATTTGACTTTAAAATTTTTGGGAGAGACCTCTCCTGCTCAAATTCAAAAGATAAAAAACTGTATTGAAAATAGTGGTGCAAAATATTCTTCTTTTGTATTTCAATTGAATGGTTTGGGGTATTTTGAATCAAAAGGGCAACCACGGGTTTTGTTTTCCGGTATCCGCAACTTTGAACAAATAGAATTTTTTGCCGCCGATTTGGAAACCTGTTTGAATACTTTGGGATTTGAAAAAGAAAACAGGGAATTCAAACCGCATTTGACAATCGGACGAATAAAGTTTCTAAAAAATAAAAAGAGTTTTTATCGGTTTGTGGAAGAACGTAAAAATCAAACATTTCAGATTGTAAAGGTAACCGAGGTTATTTTTTACCAAAGTATTCTGAAGACCGGCGGACCTCAATATATTCCTTTACATGTTGTTCAACTAAATTCTTAAACAATGATAGCCAAAACACCGGAACCTCCTTATTATGCTGTAATTTTTACTTCGTTGAAAATGAAAGAAGATAGTGGTTATGCCGGGATGGCGGAAAAAATGACACAGCTGGCGCAAAAACAGCAAGGTTTTCTGGGGGTTGAATCGGCTCGCGAGAATCTTGGAATAACGGTTTCATATTGGGAAGATCCGGAATCCATCAAAAAATGGAAGCAAAATTTTGAGCATCAGGAGGCACAACAAAAAGGTAAATCTGTTTGGTATAAATCGTACAAAACGAGAATAGCCAAAGTGGAACGCGATTACGAGTTTGGAAAATGATAAACCGGTTCATATTTATCGTTTTTTAACCAGAATATATGCCAAAGTAATTTATAAACCGTTTTATTCTGGTTATTTTTGACGTTTTAAATTTATTAGAAGCTATGAGAATTTGTATTATTTTATTATTCGTTGTTGGTATACAGAATATTGTATGGAGTCAGGAAGAAAAGATTGTTTTACAGGATGAACCTGTAATTTTTGGTGCAGACGGATTTTATGTGAAGGAAGTTGTTGATAAAAGAGAAAACAAAGAGAATATTGGGTTTGTGCAAAAAGGTGTTTTTAAAAAGACAAAGGTAGCAGCCAACCTCGAAGAGGGCGTAGAAAAATCAGTATTCAACTTTTTAAAGGAGAATTTTGAACAGGATTCAAATGGCATTCCAATTGTTATCGGCATTTTAGAACTAAACATCTCAGAAAGTTCTAGCCTGCCGGTTAAAGGGAAAGCTGAGGTGAAGATGGAGTTTTACAAGGAAAAAAACGGTAGTTTGGGGAAATTGTACGCGGCGGAAGCCTTTGTTGAACAGCCCGCAGTAAATGTCACAAAAACGCACGAACAAAGAATTCGGGAGGTGATTTCAAATTGCCTTGAAAATTTTAACACTTCAGATTGGGAAGACATTAATCCGATGTACATTAAAGAAGAAAGAAATAATTAAGCAGGTTTATAATTATTTTCGCATCTTTTGCAGCAATTTACCCGGAGTTTATTAGGGCTTATTGAATACCGGCAAAATTAAAGTTTTTAGTGTCATAATTTTTTTGTCGCTTAAACATTTTACGATTAAAAATCAATCTAATCAAATCTTATCCAATGGAACCAAACCACACTGCAACAATTTTTTTGCTACTCTTTTTCCCGTTTTTTGTTGTCGGCCAAAATTCAGAAAACGCGGGTTTATCCAAAAAGATTTCAGTCGGAATCCTGTTTTCTCCTGATTATTCTTATCGACACCTTAACAGCTCAGAAGAGGATTTAGACGGTTTTATTTCGTTTAGGGATAAAAATGAATTTGCTCGCTTGGGGTTTACCACCGGGATTGTTGTTCATTCCCAAATAAGTAACAGACTAGCTTTGGAATCGGGTGTTCGGTTCTCAGATAAAGGAGAGAAATATGAAATAGATTTTAATGATTTTGAAACTTTTGATGAAAATCCTGCTGAAAATGATCCGCTAATACCAAAAAAGCATACAGTAAGATATCATTACTATTATTGGGGGATTCCTGTAAAAATAAATTATTATTTTTTGCAGAGGAATGTTCGCTGCTTTGTTTCTGCCGGAGTTGCCAGCGACTTTTTTCTTTATGGAAAATCTACGGCTGTTTCAAAATTTGAAGATAGGATTGAAGAAAGCGCATACAAAATTGATGCAGATTTTAATAAAGTAAATTTTGTTGGCCTGGCAGGATTAGGAATGGAAACACGCATTTCAGATCACATACAACTTCAGGCCGGGCCTTTCTTTCGTTATTCCTTTACGCCTGTATTTAATTCTACTTTGGAAGGGCATTTATATTCTTTGGGAATAAATATTGTTTTATTGAGCCGCTTATAGTTTTACATACAGGTTTTAGTAATTCTTTTAAAATAGTTACCTTTATTTTTTTCTAAAAACTGTTGTAAAATGCAAACCAACAAACAACTGGAACTAGCCTTTGACTTTGTACAATATACCGGGCAAAATATTTTTCTTACAGGAAAAGCCGGAACCGGTAAAACCACTTTTTTAAAAAGTTTAAAAGAACGTTCACCAAAGCGAATGATTGTAGTGGCGCCAACCGGTGTTGCTGCGATAAATGCAGGAGGAGTAACTATTCATTCTTTTTTTCAGCTTTCTTTTGCACCGCAAGTTGGTATGGAAGAAGACCCAAACAGGCAGATGCGTTTTAATAAAGAAAAGATCAATATTATCCGTAGTCTCGATTTGTTGGTTATTGACGAAATTAGTATGGTTCGCGCTGATATTCTGGATGCTATCGACAAAGTGATGTGCCGGTTTAAAAACAAGAGGAAGCCTTTTGGCGGTGCTCAGTTACTTATGATTGGCGACTTGCAGCAGCTTTCTCCGGTAGTAAAACGTGAAGAGTGGGAATTGCTGAAACGAGAATATGAAACAGCCTATTTTTTTAGCTGTAAAGCGCTAAAAGAGACACCTTATGTGAGTATCGAACTTACGCACGTTTTTCGGCAACAGGACGATAAATTTATTTCGATATTAAATAAAGTGCGCGACAATATTCTTGATAAGAACGCGCAGGAAGAGTTAAACCTGCGATACAACCCGCGTTTTGTTCCGGGAGACGAAGAAGGGTACATTACACTTTGTACACACAATGCACAGGCACATCGAATGAATGATTCAGAGCTAAAGGAGCTGCCTTCAAAAGCAAAATTGTTTACGGCGCATGTGGAAGGGAATTTCCCCGAATATTCATTCCCAACGGATTATGAACTGCATTTAAAAATTGGTGCACAAGTGATGTTTGTAAAGAACGATCCCGAGCCGGAGAAACGTTTTTTTAACGGCAAAATCGGACAAGTAACCAGTATAGGAGAGAACTCCGTTTTTGTGCAGTGCCCCGGTGAAGAGAATGAGATTGAAGTGACATCACTATTATGGGAAAATGTAAAATATTCTATCGATAAGAAAACGGCTGAAATAAAAGAGGAATTAGAAGGTTCGTTTAGCCAGATTCCCTTAAAACTGGCCTGGGCGATTACCATCCACAAAAGCCAGGGACTTACATTTGAGCGCGCGATAATTGATGCCGAAGCTTCGTTTGCCCACGGGCAGGTTTATGTAGCGCTTAGCCGTTGTAAGACCCTGGAAGGACTGGTGCTGAAAACACCCATTCGGGAGCACAGCATTATTTCTGACAAGACGGTGGGTGGTTTTATTCAACAAGTGGAAGAAAATCAGCCGGGTGAAACGGAACTGAACAAGGCGAAATTAGCTTTTCAGCGTGAGCAGTTAAGCGAGCTTTTCCGTTTTTACAGAGCTGTTTATTTGGTAAATTCAATCGGTAAAATAATGGAGGAGAATCCGGGGAGTTTTACTGATATTTTTGTCGGAGATTTCCGAAAAATGCGGAATGGATTGCGAAATCAGTTGGCTGATGTTGGCGATAAATTTCAGCAACAGATTGATAAATACCTGAGACAAGAGCCCAATGTGGAGAAAAACAGCGAGCTTTTGGAACGAATAAAAAAGGCAGCTGATTATTTTTCTGAAAAAGTGCAGGAAGTATTGCTTGATGGAATAGAACAGGTCGATTGGGATATTGATAACAGCACTGTGAAAAAGAAAATAAAACAACGCGTGAACGATTTGGCAGGAGAAGCGAAAATCAAATTGGCCGTTTTGGCCGTTTGCCGCAATCAGTTTTCGGTGAAAGAAATTATGGAGGCTCGTGCCAGGGCAATGATTGAAAGCAGTGGTGTTAAACCTAAAAAACAAAAAGCCCGCGAAATCCTGAATTATGGCGATATTCCTCACCCTGAATTGTATCAGGAGTTGCGCGAGTGGCGAACAGTAACTGCTGCGGGGCAGAATATTCCCGCATATATGGTGTTTTCTCAAAAATCGTTGGTTGAGCTGGTAACTTATTTACCATCGGGTGAGGCCCAGTTGCAGTTAATTAATGGGCTTGGGAAACGAAAAATTGAACAATATGGGGCTGACATTCTCGAAATAATTCAAAATTATTGTGCTGAAAATAATGTTAAAAGGGGCGAAATTCCACTGCAACAAAAACCAAAAGCAGAGAAAATGCCAAAAATCGATACAAAAAGGGTAAGTCTGGAATTGTTTCAGGCAGGAAAGTCAATTGATGAAATTGCGAATGAACGTGGATTAGCAGAAACAACTATTGCGGGACATTTGGCTCATTTTGTTCGGCAGAATGAATTGGATGTGGCGCTGTTTCTCGATAAAGAAAAGGTGGAGAAAATAGTTCAATATTTTAAACATACAGACAACCGAAACTTAACACCAGCCCGGGAAGCTTTGGGCGAAGCGTTTAGCTACGCCGATTTACGTATGGGACTGAGTTACTTTGAAACAATAAGTGATTAGTTGGAAATGGCATTTTGAAGCGGATTAATATTTTTGAATCAGAAAAATTCCACCCAGCAGAAGCAGTATCCCTGCAATTCGCCCAACAGAAATCGGGTGAGTAGCCAGACCAAAAAAACCAAAGTGGTCGATTACAGAAGCCGCGACTAACTGTCCGGCAATGGATGCTGCCAACGCCGTACTGACACCAATTTTGGGTATAAAAAAAATAACCGATGAAACAAAAATTGCTCCCAGTAACCCGCCGATAAAAAGATGTGCCGGTGCCGTTTTTACATGTCCCCAATCCGGTATTTGTGTTCTGAAAATAAAATTAAGGGCCACTAGACATAAAAAGCCAACCAGAAAATTTACCAATGCTCCTTGTAACGGATGTTTGAGAAATGTAGTCAACTGCGTGTTTATGCTTCCCTGGATAGCCAATAAAGAGCCAATCAGTAGAACAATAACCGTGTAAAATATCTTCATATTTCAAATTTTGAAACGCAAGTTTACATAAATTAAATTTGTTATGGTTTGTTGAGGCTATAAAACCGGAAATCTAATTTAGATAAATTTTAGTCGTTCAACCAAATCTTCATGAATTTCCGGACGGGTAACCAGCAATTGACTGTTTTTTCCATCCCATGTTTTTCCTTGCCAATCAGTAAAAACACAACCGGCTTCCTGAGTGATAACCATTCCGGCAGCAAAATCCCAAAGTTCATCGCCCACACAAATAAATCCGTCCACGGCTCCGCTTGCCACCTGAATGAGTTCAATTGCAGTTGTGCCAAGTTTTAGTGTGTTGTAGGAAGAAGCAGTAGCGGCAGTAAATTTTTTGAATTTTCCACGATGATTTTCATCGTAGCCGTGATTCAGAAAAATCATAGGAATATATTCTGTGTCAAACAAAGGGAGCGTAATGGGTTTTCCATTGCAAAAAGCACCCCCCCTTTTAGTTGCGTAATATTCTTTCTTGTGAACAGGATCGATAATTACTCCAATCAACGATTCTTTGCCTGACATAAGTCCAATGGAAACACCAAAAAGCGGGATGGAGCGTGCAAAATTATTGGTTCCGTCCAGCGGGTCGATAACCCAAATCGGACCGTCGGAATTTCCTGTAACACCGCTTTCTTCACTTAAGATAGGATATGTTGAATTCTCGGTAAGAATTTTAACGATGGCCCTGTCGGCTTCCAAATCCGTTTCGGTAACCAGTCCTTTCGACCCGTCTTTTACACTTGAATTCTGTGTTTTATTATAATTCTTTTCAATGATTGTCGCCGCCGCACGAGCGGCTTTAAGCGCTGTTTCTAAATCGTTGGAAAGGTTGAGCATACACACAAATTTATTTAAATTTCCGGCGCATTTGCCAGCAAATATTCCTCAGCTTCCACATTCCACAAGCCTTTTGTTTTTGCTACCAATTTTGCCAGTTCCGCATAAAGCGGATTAGTTTTTCCCATTTCTTCAAAATCGGAAATGGCTGCCAAAGGTAAGTTTTTATGTGTGTAAATCAATTTTTTTCCGCCGGGAACATTTGGAAGATTGAGTGTGGTTTCGGCAACAGCATTCAGTCCTCCAACGTGTGTAATTAATCCGGCCGGGTCCAATCCTTTACTCATACAATCGAGTGCCTCAACCATGTCGTCGTTGTTTCCGCCCGATGTTCCCACGATGTGTGTATATGCATAGTGAACGTTGTAAAAATTTAATTTTGCGGAGAATTCAGGGTTCGATGGACCTGCAAAAAAGTTTAAACAACCATCGTGTGCCAAAATTGCATCAGCCTGTTCAACTACCGGAGCTACCGGAGCAAAAACAAAAACATCGTCGTAACCACCACCTGAAATTTCTTTTAGTTTTTCCACCGGATTTTCAATATCGCCGGTATTCAGATAAATCAATTCAATTCCGTTTTCTTTTGCCCATGCTGTTGGGAAAATTTCGGCAGCACGGTCTAAGCGATCCTGGGCAATATCAGTAACCACCATTAACGAGGGCTTGCGATCTTCGCGGCTAACTACGTAGTTAATTGCAGCGAGTCCCATTGGTCCAACTCCGGCAAGAATCGCCATTTTTCCACCTTGTTTAATTTCCATTTGGTGAATGTACGAACCAGGTGTGGTATGATAATTCGCATGCATTGCGCCAATTACGCAGCTCAGAGGCTCGGAAAGCGAGGCAGGGTAAAAACCAGGGCCTTCGTAAGCCAGCAAACAATCCTGAATAAGTACGTCTTTTGGAATAATTACATAAGTAGCGTCGCCGCCAATATTTTGATAGGAATAGCCCGGTGCACTTAAAATTCCTACCGGCCCGTCTTCATAATAGATAGCCGGTTGAATCGAAAATTTTTGTCCCGATTTAAATTTGTGCTGCCACTGCGCGCCAACTTCTACAATTTCGCCTGCAAATTCATGCCCGATAATTATCGGATTTTCGGCGGCATCGTTCGGAACGCGCTTGTGGTCAGTTCCCTGTGTTGCAGCTTTGTAGCTCGACATACAAATACTGTCCGACACTACTTTTGCTAAAATCTCGTCATCTTTAATTTGCGGAAGTTCAAATTCTTCCAAACGCAAATCTTTTTTTCCGTATAATCGTACTGCTTTTGTGAGGGCCCCTCCTGACCTCCCCGAAGGGGAGGAAAAAGACGAAGTTGGTTGAGTGTTATTTGTATTTTTCATATCTTTTGTTTTTAATCGTTTCGGTACTTTCTTTATCCTTTTCCTTGGAAGTGGCTTTTCTTGCTCCCCTCCCTCGGAGGGGCTGGGGGAGGCTTTTTATTTCAACATATTTTGTCCGCCGGTAACGGGTACTGCCTGCCCGGTTTCGTATTCCTGGTCGATAACATAAAAAATGGCCTTTGCTACGTCTTCTGCGGTGCAACCACGTCCGGCAGGAACCTGTGCTTCATAAAACGCTTTAACATCGCCAATGGTTTTGGCGCCAGGTACCTTTCCTGCTTTTAAATATTGAACGAATAACCCATTTTCCGGGTCGCTCCACAACGGGCCGTCAAAAAAGTTTCCCGGACAAATGGAATTCACCTTGATATTAAACGGCATTAATTCAAGAGCAAATGACTGGGTGAGACCGATTCCTCCAAATTTTCCTCCGGCGTAGGCAAAATTTTTGTTGCTGCCTTTTAGCCCCGATTTTGAGTTGATTTGGATGATGTCCATGTAAAATCCGGGTTTGTATTTATGCTGGATTTTCATCACTTTTTGTGCGTATTTCGAACAGAGGAAATAACCGGTGTAATTTACTTTTGTCATGAGCTCGAAAGTAGCCTGATCCATTTCATCCAAACTGCCCGCGCGCAAAATTCCGGCGTTGGAAATCATCACATCCAAACCGCCAAACTTCAATGTTGTTTCTTTTACCAGATTTTCCACGGAAGCGCCTTCTGAAACGTTTACTTTTGCAAAAAAAGCTTTATTTTTTGTGCCTTTAGCATTCAGTTTATCGGCAAACTCTTTTCCTTTTTCTTCGTTTAAATCGGCAATAATAATGTTGGCCCCGTCGTTGTGGAGAACCTGAGCAACGCCAGCTCCAAATCCCTGGGCTGCACCGGTTACAACTATTATCCGGTTTTCCAGCCGGCCTTGTGGTTTTCCTCCCAGCGAAACTTTTTTGCGATAATTTTCTACTTCCCAGCTCTCAATAAAAGCTACCTGCTCGGGAGTCATCGGGTGCTGGCCACCAAAGTTTTCGGAAAGTTTGCTAATCTGGCAAAAATCGTTTACAATATCTTTTAAATATTCAACAGACGCAGCTGAATCTTCCGCTGCAATTACGCCTTCATTTTGAATAAAAATGATTTTGGGCATTACACCTCTGCGCGATTTGAATTCTTCAATTTTTGATTGTGTCTCTGAAATAATATTTTCTGAAGTTTCACTATTTTCAATAAAAAGATATTCCGCCATACAATACACCATTTGGTCGGGATTGAACGGACGGGAAAGTCCTTTGTCGAAACTTTCTTTATTTTCAATAAAACCCAAAATCCAGGAGCTGTTAAAAGCGGTGGCAACTTTTAATTTTTCTTTAGAAAGCAACATTCTCGCAGCCGGCAGAACTTCTACCATTTTGTCGGATACTGCGATTTCTTTTTCTTCCGGAAATACTTCAAAAGTGCTTTTTAATTTTGATTCTATTCCTGCATAAATACCGTTGATTTCATCTATTGAATTGGCAGCCACAAATATTCCATGGTTTTGGATAAGCACAATTTTCGGGTCGCAGCTATATTTTTCGTTGTATTTTGCAATTTCGTCGGCTATTATTTTGAACAAAATGTATCCCGGATCGGAGTAGGGAACATAAAGTACTTCTTCTCCAAAAATCTCCAGTGTTTTTTCTTTTGCCAGTTGACTGCACATTAATCCGTTTATCAAAGTCATGTGGGTATGCACCACAAAACTGTAGCTAAACAGGTTATGCAGCGAAGTTTCTACCGATGGGCGCAAGCCGGAATCCGGATTTATACGCGCATTTAAAAGTGCATTTTTTACCTGTTCTTCACGTGCGGCCGAATCTTCAGAAAATTGTTGGTTCGGAATGTCGTTTAATTTTTGACGATCGAGCACGCAAAAACCATCTTCATCAATATTTCCGAGGTTGGTGCCGCTGGCTTTTATCCAGAGATTATTTTCATCTTTATAAGAAGTGTTTCCGCCCCCTGCAATTACGTATCCTTTGTTTTGTCCGTAAAAGCGTGAAACGTCGATTAAATCTTTTATTTCCGGTTTCATGATTTTTGTTTTTACATTTAAAAACCTTGAAGATTTTTAGGGCTTCAAGGTTAATCGATCTATTAGGTTTACTGAAAATAGGCAATTACAGCTTTTCCCAGTTCAATAAAATATTCTTTTTCTCCGGT
The DNA here is from genome assembly GCF_022267315.1 of Maribellus maritimus. Taxonomy (GTDB): domain Bacteria; phylum Bacteroidota; class Bacteroidia; order Bacteroidales; family Prolixibacteraceae; genus Draconibacterium; species Draconibacterium maritimum. Next base: position 278,113 of record NZ_JAIKLE010000001.1, on the reverse strand, counting down.
TTTTGCTTTTTTCCCGTTAAGGTAACCTTCTTTTCCTTTCGCAATTAAATATTGATGAGCTGCAACCACTGCTGCACCTTCGTAATTAATTGTTTTTAATTCGTCGTCGAGTTCAATACCTCCGCCACCGCTTAATTTTATCGGGTCGAGTTTGGGCGTGTTGTGTTCGCTTCCAAAGGTGATTGCAAAACCGTTTTTATTAAAGAATTTTACAAAGTTTTTAAATATATCGTAGTTGTTTCTTGCCGGAATAAGTTCAATGGAATAAACATCATTTTTTAGTAATTCCTGAAGTAGCTTTTCTTTGTCGGCTTCGTAATCGGTAAAGTTTCCATTTCCAAAGTCGAGTAAAACCGGATAACACGGAATTCCACCAGCGTCGATAATAATTTCTTTTACTTCCTCCAGCGAAAGAAATGCTTTTGGATCTTCAGGAACAAAAGCCGCACCTCCTGATTTTAGGAGGTTGCCGCGAATTTCATTTTCCAAGCCGGCAAAATCGTCAATGGCCGACTTTATTGTTTTCCCCTGAAAAATGGCATTTAAAAGTGCAGCGCGCCCAAGGTCTGTTTCTTCTTTTTCAAAAACTGCAATCCGAATGGCCTGCGCAATGTGCCGTTCGCGAAACAGGTTTTTTGCCAGTCGCTGTTGCACTTCTGCCGCATCAAACTGAATATCAATTTTATTTTCCGCAAAAAAAGCATTTAGTTTTGTTACCATCTCAAAAGTCTGGCGGTTACTTTCTTCCTGTAAATCTTTAATTTTTTTGAAGGAAGTTTCACTCATTTTTGCGGGTTGCCGTAGTCCTTTTCCACTAAAATAAGTTCTTCCCGGATTGCTGGGGTCGTTTACCCGAACTCCGGCTTCCTGCAAGTCTTTTTGCAAAGCCATAAATTCGATATTAAACAGCGGAAAGATTTTATATTTTTTTGCCAGTGCTGCAAATTCGTCGTAGCCATCGGTTGTATAAAAATCGTTGATTCCCAAAACAGAAACACCCGCTTCATCTGTTAACTGAAATGCCTGCTCTATTTCAGAAAAAGCACTAAAAGAATGGGGCGTGTGAATGTGTCCGTTAATATCGGGAAGTGGTTTTTTTGTTTGCTTTTTATACCCGTTCAACAGTTCTTCCGGCTCAGGGAAAGAAATAAATATACTTTCGTTCAGTTCCATTTTTTTCGATTTAATCCAACTGCAAAATAAGAAAAGTGATTTAAATGGGCTGTCCTTTGGTGTCCTGTTTTTGTTTTATTTCTTCGAACAAAACAAAACTTCCGATATCTGTAATTGTTAATCAAACTAAATCATTTAAAAATTGAAGGAAATGAGCAAAACAATACTTATGTCCGCCTCCTTGTTAATGGCACTGGCTGTTGGCATTGGTGCTTTTGGGGCACACGGATTAAAATCACACTTATCTGATGAAATGTTACAAACATACAAAACAGGCGTTGAGTATCATTTTTACCATGCCTTGGGATTATTGCTTGTTGGTGTGTTATCAATCTCAATGCCTTCGGTGTATTTAAAATGGTCAGCTATTTTATTAGCTGCCGGAATTGTGTTGTTTTCAGGAAGTTTGTATGTTCTCGCAGTTTCAGGAATAAAAGTTTTGGGGGCCATAACTCCGCTGGGCGGTTTGAGTTTTATCGCCGGATGGATTTTGTTATTTGTTGGCGTTTGGAAGAAGCTTCCATTTTGAGCTATTGTTAATACTTCTCAAATGAATTGTTTGTGTTTGTAAAAAGTTGCTGAGAAAGAAAAATAGAATTTATTTTTTGATTAGTATTGCGGGAAATTGGAGTTTTATGTCCGGAAAATACCTTTTACCGCTATGCTTATTTGTTTTTGTTTTGAGCTTTGTACAAGTGCGCGCCCAATATGTAAATACGGATTCTTTAATTGTTGTCCCTGGATATCTTTCAGCAGTAACGATTTTTCAGTTTGATTCTATTCAAAAACAAAAAAACGACACAAATCAATCTTATTTTGCTGAATTTGATGTTCCCGGTGAAGGCAGAAAAATAATCAGTCGTTTTGGGCCGCGTTCGGGCAGAATGCATTACGGAACCGATATAAAAATGCAAAAAGGCGATACCATTTATGCAGTATGTGGTGGTGTTGTTTCCCGATCGAGCTATTATTATGGTTTTGGAAATTTGGTCGTGCTTCAGCACAAAAATAATTTGGAAACTTATTATGGACATTTGTCTAAATTTTTGGTAGAAAAACATTCGTGGGTGAACAAGGGCGAAGCAATTGGACTGGCAGGCTCAACAGGAAGAGCAACTACCAGTCATTTACATTTTGAGATACACGAAAACGGACGTGTATTTGACTCAGAGCTGGTGTTTGACTACGAGAATCAGAAAGTGAGAAATGATGCTTGTCATGCCAAAACTTTGGCGGCCCTGCACAAAGAATTAAAACCAAAAGGCTATTCAAATAATGTTGCAGTACCTGAGTATTATAAAGTTTGCTCAGGCGATTCGCTGTGGGTGATTTCCCGAAAGTTCAAAACTTCAATAGCGGAAATCTGTCGTTTAAATGAGATTACTGAAAATTCGGTTTTACAAATCGGACAGCCATTACGGTTATACTAAAAAATCCGACCTTTTTCAAAGTCGGATTAAGATTACTTTTTGGCAAAGTAGTATAAGCGGGGAATTCTGAACTTCCTTTTTTACTTAAAATTCCCCGTTATTTTTTTTAGATTCCTTTTGCATTTCTGTCAAGCTGTTCTTCTTCCGTAAAGTCATTTTCAGGTGTATATCCCGGAATTGGAAGAATACGTTCGTGGATGGCATCAATAATCCACTCGGGTTGAGGGAAGAAGTAGTCTTCCAGTTCGTGTGCCGGTGTAATCCAGTTACGCGAACCAACAACAACTGGTGGAGCATCTAAATAATCAAATGCCAGTTCTGTAATATTTGAGGCCAAATCGCGCAGGAACGAACCGCGTCCGGAAGCATCGCCCGAAATTACAATTCTTCCTGTTTTTTTGATGGATTCAATTACCAGATCGTAATTAAATGGCACCAGTGAGCGGGCATCAATTACTTCAGCTGAAAGATTGTATTTTTCCTCCAGTGTTTTAGCCGCATCCAGAGCGCGATACAAAGTTGCCCCAATGGTTAAAATGGTAACATCGCTTCCTTCTTTTTTGATATCCGGTTCGCCCATTGGAATTTCATAATAACCTTCCGGTACACCACCTTCGTGGAATTGTTCGCCAATATCGTAAATACGTTGGCTTTCAAAGAAAACCACCGGGTCAGTTCCCTGAAGTGCGCTGGTCATTAACCCTTTTGCATCGTACGGCGTAACCGGGAAAACGACTTTTAATCCGGGAATATGAGCAGCCAGCGCTGTCCAGTCTTGCGAGTGTTGTGCCCCATATTTTGAACCAACAGAAACACGAATTACAACCGGCATTTTAAGTACATTTCCACTCATGGCCTGCCATTTTGGAAGTTGGTTAAAAACCTCGTCGCCGGCACGACCCAAAAAGTCGCAATACATAATTTCAGGAATTACACGGCCTCCGCACATGGCGTAGCCAATGGCAGTTCCCACAATCGATGCTTCTGAAATAGGAGAATTAAACAAACGATGGTAAGGCAGTGCTTCTGTTAACCCGCGGTAAACAGCAAATGCGCCACCCCAGTCGCGGTTTTCTTCTCCGTAGGCAATTAAAGTTGGATCTTTATAAAAACGGTCAACGATTGCTTCGAAAATTCCATCGCGTAATCCGTAGGTTTTTATTTTTGAATGCGGTTTTCCGTTTTCATCAAACATAAACCGTTCTTTTTTTGCCAGTTGCTGAACACGGGGATTTTCTTCCATCGGGTGATTTACTTCCACCGGACGATCTTCCATTTTATCCAGGCTTTGGTTGCTGAACATCATATCGCCAATCAAATTTGGATATTTTTTCATGTCCATGTGTGGCGAAACTTCGTCGTCGATAGCCAGTTTGAGCGAACTTGTAATAATTTCTACCGTTTCGTTTTTAATGGCCTCCAATTCTTCTTGTGTGGCAATGCCGGCTTTTACCAATTCGCTGCCAAACCAAACAATCGAATCCTGTTTTTCCCAGGCTTCCACTTCTTCTTTTGAACGGTAGGAAGAGGCATCGGAAGGAGAGTGCCCGCTGTAACGGTAGGTAAGAACGTCAAGTAAAACCGGGCCGCGTTTTTCTTCAATGATTTTTCTTTTACGTTTGTAGGCGTCGATTACTGCCAACGGATTGTAACCGTCAACGCGTTCGGCATGCATCTGATCTTTGTTTAATCCGGCACCAATTCTGGCTGCAATTTCATAACCCATAGTTTCTCCGCAGGTTTGTCCGCCCATTCCGTATTGGTTATTCATAATATTGACAACCAGGGGAAGTCCGCCTTTCATATCGCCTTCCCACAGTTCAGAGAATTGGTCCATGGTAGCAAAAGTTAATCCTTCCCAAACCGGACCGCAAGCCATGGATGCGTCGCCAATGTTGGCCACAACAATCCCTTTTTTACGGTTTACTTTTTTGTACAAAGCTGCTCCCACCGAAATATCGCCGGAACCACCAACAATAGCGTTGTTCGGATAAACTCCAAAAGGAGTGAAGAACGCGTGCATCGAACCCCCCAGCCCTTTGTTGAATCCGGTTTCGCGGGCAAAAATTTCAGCCAGTGTTCCGTAAATAAGGAATTTAACAGCCAACTCTTTTGTGGAGCCCTTGTGGCCCGCTTTTACCGGAGCCAGGGTTTTTCCATCAAAATGGGTTTCCATTATTTCTTCCAGTGTTTTGTCATCCAATTTTGAAATAGCAGACAAACCTTTTGCTAAAATTTCACCGTGGCTGCGGTGCGAACCAAAGATAAAATCATCAACATCTAAAGTGTAAGCCATTCCAACAGCAGCAGCTTCCTGCCCGATGGAAAGGTGAGCTGGTCCCGGATGATTGTATGGAATCTCGTTGTATTCTCCGCGGGTTTTTATCAGGTTTAACATGGTTTCAAATTCGCGAATAACAACCATGTCATGAAATATGCGGATAAAATCTTCTTTTGAAAAATTTTCTTTTTCTTCTTCAATCGTTTTTTCGTACTGATTGATTGGAATTGGTTTGAATTCCAGTTGGCGAGGTTTTCTGACCTCTTCAGGATTTATAAATTGTACTTTTGGCATCGTATTAAGTTTAATATTAAAGTGAAAGAGTTTCAATCTGATTTTTAATTTCAGCAAGGAATAGAGTTGCTTCTCCTCCGTCCAGCGCCTGGTGATCGTAAGTTAACGAAAGTCCCATCATTGGAACAAAACCGTAAACCCCATCTTCAATTTCTTTTGGGCGTGGGATGATTGTACAAACTCCCAAAATAGCAGTTTGCGGAAGATTTATTACCGGAGTAAACATTTCCACGCCATAATTTCCAAGGTTAGAAACTGTAAATGACGCTGCTTCCGGACTTAATAAGTCAGGATTGATACTTCCGGCACGGCTTTGTGTGGCAACTTGCTGTAGTTGGTAAGAAAGTCCTGTGATCGATAAATCGTCAGCGTTTTGAACGGCAGGAACCATAAGGCCACGATCCGTGTCAACTGCCAGTCCAAGATGAACTTTTTTGAACCATTTCATTTTGTCGCCCAGATAATGCGTGTTTGCCTGTGGAAATTTTTCCAACGCACGAATTACTGCGAAACAAACCAAATCATTAATTGTAACATTTTGTTTGATTGTTCCTTCGGAATATTCTTTTTTGAATTTTTTGCGCAATTTCATGATTTGTCGCGCATCAGCACTCATATGGTGTGTAAGTTGTGCCGAGTTTTGCAACGACTGGTGCATTGCGTTTGCAATCAGTTTGCGAATATTTGGAATCGATTTTACCTCAAAATCACTTCCCGATTCAAGAATAACTGCGGGTTTTGACGGAGCAGCTGCAACAGGTGCCGGTTTGGCTTTTGTTTCTGTATTTACTGCCGGTTCTGGTGTTGTTGTTTTTGAGGCTTCTTCTATATCACGGGCAATAATTCTGCCGCGGGGGCCGGAGCCTTTTAATGTTGAGATGTCAACACCCATCGACTCCGCCATGTTTTTTGCCAATGGGGATATTCGAATTCGACTACCAGATTCGCTTTCTTCCATCTCGAATTCAATTACTTTAGGTGCTTCTTCTGCCGTTTCTTTTTCTTCCGATTCCTGAGTTCCTTCTTTTCCGGGAGCGAACTCGTCAAAAGATTCTCCCGCTTTTCCGATAACCGCAACATTCGCGAGTACCGGAATCTCATCACCTTCTTCAAAAAATGTGGCTAAAAGCACACCGCTTTCTTTTGCTTCTTCTTCAAACGATGCCTTGTCGGTTTCGTAAGAGAAAAGGATGTCTCCTTCACTAACTTCTTCTCCAACCGATTTGTACCATTGCCCCAAAATGCATGATTCTACTGACTGGCCCTGGCGCGGCATTAATACTGGTATTGCCATAATCTTACTGGTTTGTTATTTTGATTTACTTGTTAATACAAATTTTAATTATCTGTTATCTTTAATGTATTGAAAATCAATATTTAATTATTTGTGTTGTTTAAGCCGGTGTAAAAATATATTTTATAACTTGTATTTACAAGTTGTTTAATATGTTTTAAAAATTTTTTAACTTTGGGGCAAAATGGGGAGCATACCACAATACCGTCAACTATATGAGATTCTTCGAAAACACATCATGAATGGTGTTTACGGGGAAGGAAGTTTACTGCCGTCTGAAAATGAATTGTGTGCAGCACATAATATGACCCGCCCGACAGTGAGGCATGCGCTTGATTCACTTGTAAAAGACGGATTGATTTTGAAAAAGCAGGGGAAAGGAAGTATTGTAAAAAAGCCGGTTCGGGATATCGGCATTTTATCTATTGCCGGAACAGCGTCAGCAGTTGGTGTTCGTTATCTGAAAACCGATATTTTACAAAAGCCGGTTATTCAGAAGTGGGAGGAGTCGTTTCCCTTTGAACTTTCGGAACTGGAACAGGAAGCCGGATGTGTTTATATGGAACGACTTCGTTTTGTTGAAGGAGCTCCTGTTTTTTACGACATTAATCATCTTCCGAATATTCATATTCCCCGGATTACCAATCGTTCATTTGAAAATAAATCACTGTTTGACATTTTACGGCAGACTTATCAGATTGAAATATTGGGAGGCGAGCAAAAACTTAAGGCTATTAAACCTGATGCCAAGATTAAAAAACTCCTTCAACTTAAAAGTGCCCAACCGGTTTTGTATATCGAACGAAAGCTTGCAACAAACAAAGAAGGATTTAATATTTATTCTACTATATATTTTAATTCGGAAAAGCACGCCATTTTCGGCCGTTTTTAAATCTAAATAAGCAGCTTTCAGTAAAATAAGCGCTTAAAAATTTTTAACTCCAATCATATAATCCTACTTTTGACCGCTATTTTTTTAAACCAATTCATTTACAGTACAAAAATGAATTGGAATTTACTCATGTTGTTCTGCCCGGGAATTTTTTGGAATGTATTTATCGGGCGGGAAATAAAGTAAAAGTATGATTGCAGAGAATTTGGAACTGGTTGAACCGGTTAATAAAGAAGGAATAAGGGCTACATTTCAAAATGAAAAATACGGTCGGCATCCAAGGAATAACTTTGATATATGGATGGCAGATTCTGTAGAACCCACACCTTTGGTTATATACATTCATGGCGGAGGTTTTATTGGCGGAGATAAATCAAAATATTACTCATCTGATGATATGGTTCGTTTTCTTCGTTCGGGGGTTTCAGTTGCGGTTATTAATTACCGGTTTATGAATGAGGCGCCCTACGGGATTTTAGCCAGTTTAAATGATTCAAAGTGTTGTCTTCAGTATATTCGTTACAATGCAAAAAAATATAATATCGATAAAAATCGTGTTGCATGTTCAGGAGGGTCTGCGGGGGCAGGCACATCATTGTGGCTTGCTTTTTCTGATGACATGGCCGAACCGGAAAGCGAAAATCCGGTGCTTCGGGAGTCGACAAGGCTGACGTGCGCGGGAGCATTTGCTACACAATCAACTTATGATATTTGCCGTTGGGACAAAATTATAGGTCTGCCTAAAGATAATTCACCGGAGAAGATGCTGGAAATTGCGCAGGCATTTGGTTTTAACTCGGCCGATTACATAAGAACCCCAGAGGCAGAAGTCGTTCGAAAGGAGCTCGATTTTTTGGAGAAAATGAATAAAAATGCCTCTCCGTTTTTTGTATTTAATAAACAAGCAGGTGGCGCACCAATGAATCAGGATGAATTAAATCATCATCCAAATCATGCCATGGCATTACTTGAAAGAGCTAAGGAGGTGGAAGCCGAAGCCATTGTTTATGCTCCGGAAATCGGAATCATTGATTCTTCAGGAAAGGATTTAGTTGATTTTTTTCTTGATAAATTTGAATTGAAAGAGAAGTAATATTTATTCAATATGGTCGGATAAATATTCATTTTTACTGTAAAAGCTTTCAAAATTATATAAAAATATCCATCTTTGCGGCCGATAAAAATGTTGATAACGAAAAGGATACAATGAAGGTTTTAAAATTTGGTGGTACTTCGGTTGGTTCGCCCGAAAATATGAGAGCGGTAATGAAACTGGTTACCGATGGAGAACAAAAAATTGTAGTTTTATCAGCCATGTCGGGTACTACAAACTCCTTGGTTGAAATAGCAAATTATCTTCATAAAAGAAATAAGGATACCGCCCGTATTTTTATAGGGAAACTGGAAACCAAATACAAAAAGGTTGTTGAAAAGCTTTTCAATACAGAAGAGAATAAAACACTTGGGCATAAGGTGCTAAAAGAAAGTTTTAACACCATAAAATCGTTCACGTCAGGAAAATTTACCCTGGTTGGAGAGAATACTATTTTGGCTCAGGGCGAATTAATTTCAACACAATTGTTTGCCTTGCTGATGGAAGAAAACGGGTTCAATGTGAAATTGCTTCCTGCACTTGATTTTATGCGAATAGATGAAGATAAATCGGCAGATCAGACAGCTATTCGGAAAAACCTGAAGAAAGTGCTTAAAAAGACCGGAGAAGCCGATTATTATATCACTCAGGGATTTATCTGCCGGAATACAGAAGGGGATATTGACAATTTGCAACGAGGGGGGAGTGATTATACCGCTTCTTTAATTGGGGCGGCGGTTGATGTGGAAGAAATTCAAATCTGGACTGATATTGATGGGTTTCATAATAATGATCCGCGATATGTGGAAAATACCAAAAAAATAGAACAGCTTTCATTTAACGAAGCGGCTGAATTGGCTTATTTTGGAGCGAAGATTTTGCATCCGCATACGGTGCTTCCTGCCCGGGTTCATAATATTCCTGTTCGTTTAAAAAATACTATGAATCCTTCTGATAGTGGAACGTTGATTACAGCTGAGTCTGACGGGACAGGTATTAAAGCTGTTGCTGCAAAAGACGGAATTACAGCGATTAAAATTCGCTCCGGAAGAATGTTTATGGCTTATGGGTTTTTGAAAAATGTATTTCAGATTTTTGAGAAATACAAAACGCCCATCGATATGATTTCAACTTCAGAGGTTGCCGTTTCGCTAACAATTGATAATGTAGGGAGTTTGAGTCAGATCCGAGCTGAGCTTGACCAGTACGGGACTGTGGAAATTGACGACGAAATGACTATTATTTGTATTGTTGGCGATATTATTCAGGAGGAGAAAGGTTTTGCTTCAAAAGTATTTAATGCGCTTGATGGAATTCCAATTCGTATGATTTCTTACGGAGGGAGCCGACACAACATTTCGGTACTTGTGCCTACTTCGCGGAAAAAAGAAACGCTTCAGGCACTTAGCGACGATTTGCTAAACAATGGAAACTAAATAACTGCAATAAAGAAAAATGGCATCTTATTACGGGGTGTCATTCTTTTTGTTTAAATTTTTATTTGCATCACTTCACCCGCTTCGTAACGCGAAGTTAGTTTTACCTTGAACCGGGTTTCCAGAGCTTGGATTTCTTTAAAAGCAATTTCCGGTGAATTGTTCTCTTTTGATAAATGACTGAGAAAAACACATTCCAGATGATCCCCCGCATGATTATTGAGAAGTTGGAAAGCCTGGTTGTTGGATAGATGTCCGTACGCAGAGGCTATTCTTCTTTTTAATATGTAAGGATAACGCCCTTCCCAGAGCATTTTTTCATCGTAGTTGGTTTCGAGAAAGAGCGCGTCACATTTTTCCAGATGAAACTGAACGTTTTCGCAAGCTTCTCCGATATCAGTAAAAACGCCAATATTTTTTCCAGCGTATTCAATTCTAAATGAGCAAGGTTCTGCTGCATCGTGGTTTTTTAGAAACGGATAAACTGTAAATTCTCCAATATTAATTTCGCTTGCAGGTTCAAAAAAACGCGGATAATCGGGCCTGAGATTTTTGTAGGCTGCATTGTATGTTTTTGCAGTAATGTAAACAGGAACATGCAATCGTTTAGCTAAAACCCTTGCTCCTCGCAAATGGTCGCTGTGTTCGTGCGATATAAAAACTGCCTTTATTTTGGCCGAATTCAATTCTTTTTCCTTCATACGAAGCAGAATTTGTTTACACGAAATTCCGGCATCAACTAAAATGGCATCTTTTTCATTTCCAATATAGTAGCAGTTTCCGTTGCTCCCTGATGCTATAGCACAAATCTCCAGCATTTTTCCTTCTTTTTGCGCTCGTGAAAGTAATTATTTTTTTGCTGAAATCCGGTAATTTCCACCTTTAAGCTGCAACAAATTTCTAGACATACCGAGATAGTGGATTTGAGAAGCAGGAGTATAATTTTCGCCGTTTACCAATATATTATTTAACTCTGAAGGAATAAGAACAAAGGTTTCACTGTTCCCCGGAACCGACAGTTCCATTTCCCATAAGCCAGCGTTTGAATTTAAAGAACACTCAATGCCTCCTCGAATGGTAGGTACCCTGATTTCAAGTTCTTCCAGTCCGGTTGGCTGAGGATTTACCGTAAATGTTTTAAATCCCGGATCTAGAGGCTGAATACCCAGTAAACGTCGGGGAATAATATTTCCCGGCGCTGCGCCCCATGCGTGGTTCCAGGTTAGATTGGGCTTGTAATATTCATCCCAGGCTTCAGTGGTCATGGTTGAACCAACATTTAACATGTTTATCCAGCTGCGTTTACTTTCCGATGTTATCAAATCCAGAGCATATTCTGCTTCGCCCGCATTGTATAACGCTTCCAGCAAGTATTGCGCACCGTAAACACTACAGGCCATCCCCTTGGTTTTTAGAAATTCGGCAACTGATTTTATGTTCTCCTGGGGAACCAGATTAAAAGCGAGAGGAAGCATATTAGCATGTAAACTTGAATGATCGGTACCAATGCCGTCTGTAAAGATTCCGTTTTCTTTATTAAACATGTTTTTCATAATACTTCCCTGGACTTTTTTTGCCTGTGTTTTAAAGAAATCTGCATCTTCTTTTTTCTTTAGGGCGCCGGCAATCTCGCTCATGCAATTAAGCGCATAAAAATGAAAGGCGTTTACCACCGTATTGTAATCGGTAAAAACATATCCATCGCGTTCGCCTTCGGGAGTTGGGCCTGCATTGCTGGCCTGCTTTTGTCCCACAGGTGTCCCTGCCGGCCAGTCAACAATATCTCTAAAACCCTCTCCTGTATAATGAATGCTCTTAAGGAATTCAGGTGTTACTTTCCCCGTTCTTGTGCTGATTAATCCATCCTCCCTCGCAAGATCAATAAGCGTTTTCTTTTTCAAATCGTCGTAAACTGTTGCCAGAAATTCCGTGTCGCCGGTGTACATATAGTGCTCACGGGCCATCATTACCGAATGCATTTGCCACTCGGTTGGCCAGCTTGCATGTGCGATTAAAAAAGCTGCTGTATACTGAGCTGCTGAGTATTCACGGTCAACGGAATAATGCCCCAGTTGCTGGATGTAGGCATCGGCCTCATAGGGCATACGTTCCCGGTTTCCGTCACAATATACTCCCAAAAAAGGAGTGGCTTTTAATGTGTATTTACACAAATCCCACACTTTGTTTAAGTTATTGTCCGGACTTTCAAAATGTGATGCTTCGTCGTCGAAATAATAAAAGAGCGCCTTTTGGACCACATTGGTTACTTCCATATTTTCGGTGCCGTTTATTTCAGTATAACGAAAAGGAAGAACTTCAGGGTAAAAGGGCGCGAGCTTCTGGCTGTGCGGATAAAGTGCGTCGTGACGAGGAATTTCGACCTGATAATTGTGCGTTCCTTTTTTTACAAGGGTTTCGTATTTGTAAAATCCGATGTTGGAAACCCCGGGATTTTTATTTACTGTAAAATCAACGTTTTTTCGTTCTCCCAAAAATATAATGAGTCTCTCACCTTCCTTTTTTGCAGTTACCTGAATATCAAGTGTAGCAAAAGCTGCTTTTCCAAAGTCAGCAAACCAACTGTTGGCCGAAGATTTTTCAAAGGTAACCGGAAGCAACGAAAAGAAACTTGCCATTTGGCGGTTTTCGGCAACCCATTTTTCTTCCTCAAGCTGAACCCACTTGCTTTGCCCCGGCCATTCTTTATTTTGGTTTAAATCACCTGTGATAAATTTTTGCGCCTGGCTGTATTTACTTTCATAGCTATTTTCTCCCCACACTTTTACTTTCCACCAGTAACTTGTGTTTGACTGTAGTTTTTTCCCCTGATAAGAAATATTCTGTGACTTTGCCAACTGCATTTTGCCACTGTCCCACAAATCTGCTTTGTTTTCCTGAAGTAAATCCGACGAACTGGCTACAAGAATTTGACAGGCGGTTTGGGATATCCCTTGTTGCGGGAAAATCCATCCAAATTCAGGCTCTGAATCTGTGATAACGGCTATTTCGGGAGCCCTCAACAGTTCTGTCAATAAACCGGTTGGTTCGGAAGAATCTTGACCGAAAGTGGAAAAACCAACAAAAATAAAAGCGATAAGTATAAAATTTTTCATGGTGCAGGTTACAATTCGTTTTTTATTCAAAAATAGTAAAGAGAATCAACTTTTCCTTTTTTAATATTTATTAGGAGCAAAATATCGCCGCCAAAAAGGCAGTCGGGTAAATGATGTATATGTAATCAGCCAGTTGAAAAAACGATAGCGAAGCAGGAGATGCAGGATTCTGTAACTGAAAAACACAACAGGAAGCCCGGTAATAAAGATCGTTGTCCACAAAACGAGATTAGAATGGGCGTGCATAAAACTGTCTTCAGGGGCTAACTTTGAAGTGAAAAAAAGTGGAATTATGGAAAAAATTAACCACCATACGACTGCTACAAAAAGATGTGGTGTTTGAATGGCTTTTTTGGGGCAAATATTCATACAGTGCATACAACTCTCACACTTTCCGGTCCAAAACGGACGATTGTTTTTCATCTGAATGGCTTGAACCGGGCATTGTTTTTCACAAATCCGGCAGCCATTGCATTTGTTTCCTGCAATATATGTTTTAGTCAGTGCAAATCTTCCAAAGAGATAATATCCTATTGAGATTGGACTGACCGCCAGATCAAGAGGAAGCGAGAGTAACCCTTTGAAAAAACGTTTCTCTGTAATCAATTTTATGGCAACGTTTTGAGTAATTCTTTTACAACGTATAAAGATAGATTCTACAACTTTTTCCCGTAAACCCGGGTGAATTGAAATCCAGTTTGATGGCAAATCCATGGGTTGCATCCCAATAATTTGAAAGCCTTTCAATTTTAAAATCAAAGCCGGTAAAAGTTGAGCAAGCCCGCTCATGCCGGGGGTAAATAATTTTGAAAGTTTCATTCCCGCCCGCGTATTTATAAGAAAAACTTTGTTTTTCTGTTTTGGAAAGCGGAGTAAAAAGTCGATAACAACAGGAGGGGCATTAAAACCGTGTGTGGGGTAGCAAAAGCCTATTAAAGAATTTTCCCCAACTTCATCAGCGCCGATGCGGAGAGAAGGAGATATTTTTGTGATTTCTGTTTTGATTTTGTTTTCCGAAAAGTATTCAGCAATCCAGTTGGCAACAGCCTGGGCATTACCAGTACCGGTAAAATAATAGATTTTCAGGTTGTCAATCATAGCCGAAGGTTTTTCTGTAAATTTAAGTAGAAAAAACAAAAGGGCTAAGAAGACTAAGAATGTTTTAAAAGAGACAAATTTGTTCCAAACTGGTTTGTGGTTGCAGGTAAATTTAAATAACGGCACCGTTGTGACCCGGAAAATTGTTTTTGTACATTGAATTATTTCACCAACTTCGAAATAGCCCTGAATTCGGGTGCTCCCGCAGTTCGTGTAAGCTCGAACAGAATTGATTCGTAAGAAGTCATCATAATTCTTTCATAACGAAAACGCTCTTTTGCTATATCTATGCTTTCTTTTGAGCGCGACGAAACACAATCCATAACAACCACCGGGTTTAAGCCTGCTTCTTTTAAATCAACTGCAGTTTGTAATACACAAACATGTGATTCAATCCCGCAGATAATTACATTTTCAGCACCCGATACCTTTAATTTTTCAGCTACTTTGAGCTCGTCGCAACAGCTAAAATCACGTTTTTCAACGTAATTAAAATCAGCAATTGTTGCTTTAATTTCCTGAAGTGTTTCACCCAAACCTTTGGTATATTGTTGGGTTACTATGGTTGGTAAGGAAAGCTCTTTTAACCCGTTTAGTAAAATCGCACAATTTTTTAGCAAATTTTCTTTTTCCCACATTACAGGAAACAGACGTTCCTGAATATCAATAACCAATCCTATCGTATTTTCTTTCGTAATCCTCATTTTTAGCCAACTATTTTTTTAGCCAGCGAGTTTTAAACCTGGCATCTGTTTATTATTTTGTCTTGTCTTGTTCTTCTTTTAGTATCCTCGCCTGCAAACGAGACTTATCGCCCAGATAGCCACCGTGGTGGCGTTTAGCGTATTCTTCGCTGGTAAAACCAATTTTATTCATAAGTGAAACTACCAATGCATCACCAATTACCGTCATCACAGTTGTCGACGTTGTTGGGGAAAGCCCAAGAGGACACACTTCAGAAGGATTTCCGGTGTAAATAAATGCATCTGCAGATTTTGCCAGAATGCTTTCCGGGTTTCCGGAGATAACGATCAATGGCAACCCGGGATGAAGTATTTCTGCGAGCTCAACCAATTCCAATATTTCACGGGTTCTCCCGGAGTTTGAAATCAGGAATAATACATCGTTTTCCTGCACAACACCCAAATCTCCATGTTGCGAATCACTTGGGTGTAAAAATACCGATGGAGTTCCTGTTGAACTGAATGTAGTGGCGATATTAAGTGCTATTTGACCTGCTTTTCCCATACCACTGGCAACCAGTTTTCCTTTTTTTTCATGCACTCTTTCAAAGATTAAGTCAACGGCTTTTACAAAATTATCTGTTACAGGAATACCTTGAATTGCTTCTGCTTCCTGCTTAATTACTTTTCTGATGGCTTCTTTCATGTTGGAAAATTTGCCGCAAATCTAAGTGAAAAAAACGAGCAAACAGAATTTATATTTTCAGGGTGTTAATGATTTTAGTCAATAATAAATTACATATCTGGATTTTGTTTATGATGCACACATGTTAAATGTCATAAAAAAAATCTACATATTGATAGGTATGAATATATTAATATTTGGTACTTTTGCGGCATATTTTTTACTTCTATATTCTAATAAATAAAGATGAAAATTCACGAATATCAAGCCCGAAATTTATTCAGGAAGTACGGGATTCCTGTTCCGGATGGTGTTGTTTGCCATTCGGTAGAAGAAGTTTTAGAAAAAGTTCCTAACGACGACAAACTTCGTGTGGTTAAAGCACAGGTTCATGTTGGTGGCCGCGGGAAAGCTGGTGGTGTAAAACTGGCAAAAACCAAAGAGGAAGCAGTTGAAAAAGCAAAGCAAATCCTCGGTATGGACATCAAAGGACTGACAGTCGAAAAAGTGCTGGTTGCCGACGCAGTTGACATTGAAAAAGAGTTTTACGTTGGGTTAATTAATGATCGGAATGCAAAAGCAGTGACTTTAATGGCCAGTGCCGAAGGAGGTGTAGAAATTGAAGAGGTTGCCCGTGTTTCTCCGGAAAAAATTATTAAAATGGCAATCGATCCCACCATGGGATTGATGGATTGGCAGGCACGAAAAATAGCTTTACAACTATTTAGCGACCCGAAAGAGGTGCGTCAGGCAGCAGCCATTTTGGTAAAACTGTACAAATTGTATGTTGAAAGCGATTCTTCGCTGGCAGAAATCAACCCGCTGGTTCTGACACCCGACGGACAGGTTTTAGCCATCGACGGTAAAATGAATTTTGATGATAACGCTTTGTATCGTCAAAAGGAAATTCTGAAAATGCGCGAAGTTACTGAAGACGAGCAAAAAGAAATTGATGCCAACGAAAAAGGACTTTCGTATGTAAAGCTCGACGGTAATATTGGTTGTATGGTGAACGGCGCTGGCCTGGCAATGGCTACAATGGATATGATTAAGTTGTATGGTGGTGAACCGGCCAACTTTCTCGATATCGGTGGCTCTTCCAATCCGCAAAAGGTGGTTGATGCTATGAACATCCTGCTAAGCGATAAAAACGTTACAGCAGTAATGATTAACATTTTTGGTGGTATTACCCGCTGCGATGATGTTGCACGCGGTTTGGTAACGGCTCTTACTGAGATTAAAACTGAAATTCCGGTTGTAATCCGCTTGTCGGGAACAAACGCCAAAGAAGGCCTGGAAATTATTAAGGATTATGGGTTACCAACAGTTTCAACCATGAGTGAAGCTGCTCAGAAAGCGATCGAGTTAAGTCAAAAGTAACATGTCAAAAAGAAGAAAGCAATGAGCATTTTAATAAATAAAGATACCAAAGTTTTAGTACAGGGAATTACCGGTCGTGACGGTGCATTTCACACTTCAAAGATGTTGGATTACGGTACCAATATTGTTGGTGGAATTTCTCCAGGAAAAGGAGGAAGTGATGTTGGCGGAGTTCCGGTTTTTAATACCGTTGAAGAAGCGGTTAAAGCAACCGGAGCCAATGCGTCTGTGATTTTTGTTCCTGCTCCGTTTGCCGGAGATGCTATTTTGGAAGCAAGTTATGCAGGTGTGGAACTGGTGGTTTGTATTACCGAACATGTCCCGGTTCAGGACATGATTAAAGTTACTCCGGTTTTAAAACGTAACGGTACGAAATTGGTTGGAGCCAATTGCCCCGGCTTGATTACTCCGGAAGAGTGTTTGATTGGAATTCTTCCGGCTATGATTTTCAAAAAAGGAAATATTGGTTTGATTTCCCGTTCGGGAACTTTAACCTACGAGGTTGTAAATATGCTTACCGAAAATGGATTGGGGCAGTCGACTTGTGTAGGAATAGGAGGTGACTCTGTTTCAGGATTGTATTTTATCGATTTGCTTGAGAGATATGAAAAAGACCCGGATACGGATGCAGTCGTTTTAATCGGTGAAATTGGTGGTGATGCTGAAGAACAGGCAGCCGCATTTATCAAAGAAAAAATGACCAAACCTGTAGTAGCATTTATCGCAGGCCAGTCGGCTCCTCCCGGAAAACGAATGGGACATGCCGGGGCTATTATTTCGAGTGGTGCAGGTACAGCTGAGGAAAAAGTAAAAGCATTTAATGAGGCTGGGGTTCCAGTAGCAAAAGAGCCAAACCAAATACCCGGTTTAGTAAAAGAAAAGCTGGGATTGTAAAAAACTACTATCATATTTTTATCAAACAAAGCCGATCACTGAGAAAGTGGCCGGCTTTTTTGTTGTAAATTTTCCAAGTCGATGTCAGTTCACAATGAATTGTGAGTGCTCTAACTTCAGTTGTAGCTTGTATTTAGTATTGATAATCATTAAATTATAAATATGCGTATGTTTTTTTAATATATTTGAGGAAAACCTGGGCAAACTTATGAAATCAGATTCCTCTCATAAAAAGAAAAATTTTCCAGAAGAAAGAAAATCAGGGAATGAAGAGTTGGTTGCAGAATTGCTAAAGCAAAAGCAAAAACTGGAAAACGAGATTCAACAAAAAGATAAGAAGCTTCAGCAGTTGGAAACAATTTCTAATCTAATGCCGGGAGCCTCTTTCCAATTCTCAGTTGACAAAAAAGGTAATTTTCATATGGATTATCTTAGCAAAGGAGCGGAGAAGATTTTTAACAAGCCGATTTCCGAATTACAGGACCCGAATAAAATGATGGGGGGACTGCACCCAAATGACCAAAATGAATTTTTGTTATCCATAAAAGAATCGATGGATGAAATGTCGTTATGGGATCATAAATATCGCGTAAAATCAAACAGAGACAATTCGTATATATGGATACACGGTAAATCTCAACCGGAAAAAGCAGCAGATGGGAAGGTTATTTGGAATGGATTACTAATGGATGTAACACATCAGAAAAATACGGAGGCGGAAGTATCCCGACAAAAAGATGAATTTGAAATCCTGATAAACAAAATGATTGACGGGTATGCAAAACATAAAATTATTTGTGATAAAAAGGGAAATGCAATCGATTATGAAACACTGGAAGTAAACGCAACATATGAAAATCTTTTAAATATTAAGAAAGAAGATGTTGTTGGAAAGAAAGCAAGTGAAATTCTAACAGCTGAAGAATTGAAAAAATGGCTGGAAAATTTTGGTCCGGTGGCTTTAAAAGGCGAGACAAAAAAATATGTAATTTATTCTGAAAATAACAAAAGGTATTTTGAAGGAACTGCTTTCTCCCAGAAAAAGGGACAGTTTACAGTAACCTTTTCTGATATAACCCAACACAAAAAGACACTTGAAGAAATAACTTCCGTTAATGAACATCTTAAGGCAAGAGAACATCAATTAGAAGCCTCCAACCAGCGCTTAGCTGCAAATGATGCAGAACTTCGGAGAAGTAAAGAAATGGCAGAAAGCTATCTTAATATTGCCGCTGAAATTATTTTGAGATTAAATCGTAAAGGAGAAGTAATTTTACTCAATGATAGTGGATATAAATTACTTGGATATGAAAAAGGTGAACTGGAAGGCAAAAATTGGTTTAATACATGTTTGCCAAAAGATTCAGGCAAGAAGCTTGGTAATCGTTTCTATGATAAAATTGAAAGAAAGGAGGAGTTCCTGAACTTTGATTCGGAAATTGTCACAAAAACAGGGGAATATAAAACTCTTTTATGGCATAATACATTTTTAAAAGACGAGAAAGGTAATATTATCGGTACGCTTAGTTCTGGTGAAGATATAACAGAAAGGAAAAAAGCAGAAAATGAAATTCAAAAACATAATATATTTTTAAATGCCATTATTGATAACAGTCCGATTGCAATTTGGATTGCGGACCCGGAAGGAACGGCAATCAAAATCAACAAGTCGCTGTTAAAACACTTGAATCTGAAAGAAGAACAAGTTGTAGGGAATTACAATATTTTTCAGGACAGGAATCTGGCTGAACAAAATCTTTTAACAAAAGTTGAAGAAGTTTTTAAAAAGAAAAAATCTGCCAGATTTACACTGCAATGGTTTGGGGAAAGATCGGGTTTTGACAGTTATGTTAATGCTAATAATCCCTGGATTGATGTTACAATGTTTCCTATCCTGGGCAGTGATGGGAATTTATTAAATGTAGTTTGTAAATGGGTTGATATAACAATTCAAAAAGAAGCTGAAATCGCCTTGCAGACGAACGAGTCAAGATATAGAAAGGCACAGGAGGCCGGGCATATTGGTAGTTGGGAATATAATATAGAAGATGGTACTTTTTGGGGGTCTGACGAGGGGAAAAGAATTTACAATCTTGATTTGACAAAAAAGGGGTTTTCAGCGGAAGAGATCATGGATTTAGTAATCGAAGAAGACAAAGACAGGGTTAATCAGGCACTTATTGATTTGATAAATGAAAATAAGCCCTATGATATTGAATTTACAGTTATACCGCAAAATACCAATGAATTTAAAATTATTCACTCTACAGCAGAATTATTACGGGATAAAAAAAATAATCCGCTTAAAATAACAGGTGTATTAAGGGATGTTACTACACAGAAGGAAACGGAGAAAGAACTTATTAAAGCGAAAGAAAAGGCAGAAGAAAATCAAAAAAAGCTAATTAACTCACAGGAAATAGCAAGACTGGGCGGATGGGAACTTAACACAGAAACCGGTATCTTCACCTTTACTGACAGTTTTTACAAAATATTTCACACTACGGCCAAGGAAGTGGGAGGCTATCAAATGACCGTCCAGGAATATGTTGAGAAGTTTGTTCACCCTGATGATTTGTCTGTCGTTACGGATGAATTAAAAAAAGCTATTGCAACAGGTGACCCTAATTTTAATCGACACATTGAACATCGGATTTTGTATTTCGATGGGGGAAATGGATATATCGGAGTACGTTTTTTCGTTGAAAAGAACGTGCAGGGAAAGACTATAAAAGCATACGGAGTAAACCAGGATATAACTGAAAGAAAAAATACTGAAATAGAATTGCGGAAAGCAAAGAAAAAAGCTGAAGAGGCTGATAAATTAAAATCGGCATTTCTTGCAAATATGAGCCATGAGATTCGCACCCCGATGAACGGAATCTTAGGCTTCACAAGTTTGTTAAAAGAACCCGGATTAACAGGACAAGAACAGAATAAATATGTTGAGATTATTCAAAAGAGCGGTGAGCGTTTGTTGAATACTGTAAACGATATTGTAGAAATCTCGAAAATTGAAACAGGAAATGTAAAAGTTATTTTGAGAGTAATGAATATTAGTAAGCATATTTTAACGCTGTACGATTTTTTTAGTCTCGAGGCAAAAAGGAAAGGACTTAAATTACTTATTGAAAATAAGCTGTCCAATGATGAATCGTTAATAAAAACCGATAAAAGCAAATTAAGCTCTATCCTTTCAAATTTGTTAAAAAACGCAATTAAGTTTACAAAGAGCGGAACAATAAGAATAGGATGCGAAAGAAGAGCGGACATGATTGTGTTTTTTGTTCGTGATACCGGAATAGGAATTCCTGAAAATCGCAGGAAAGCGATTTTTAATCGATTTGAGCAGGCTGATGTTGAGGATTCACGAGTTTTTGAAGGTTCCGGACTAGGTCTTTCAATTGCCAAATCTTATGCGGAAATGCTTGGAGGGAAAATGTGGGTTGAATCAGAAGAAAATAAAGGCTCGACCTTTTATTTTACAGTACACCACAATGCTGAGATTCAATTGAAAAAAGGAGAGGAAAAGATGAGCTCAGAAGAGGGGACGTACGAAAAACTAAAAATACTTGTTGCTGAAGATGATGAAGTGAGTCAGATACATTTGGATATTATTTTAAAAAATGAAGTTCGGGAAATTTTATTTGCAAAAACTGGAATTGATGCGATTGATATTGCAAAAAAGAATCCTGACATTGATGTCATTTTGATGGATATTAAAATGCCCAAAATGAATGGTCTGGATGCTGTGAAAAAAATAAAGGAGTTTAACCGGGACGTCGTTATTATTGCGCAAACAGCTTTTGCTTTGGAGGGTGACAAACAAAAGGCAATTGATGCAGGATGCGACGATTATATTTCAAAGCCAATTATAAAAAAAGAGATAATTTCAATGATTCAAAAAAATATGAAAAGAAAAAAGGGTCCAGCTATAAATAGCTAAACCCTCAGTATTTTTTATTTACACATTTTGTAAAATAATATCATTTTTTTCGTTATCGCTCGCTGTATTTCGGTTTTCAAAATTTATTTGAGAACTTTATATTTCTTACCATTTATACTCCATAAATTTTCCATTTCCTCCAATGTTTTTCCTTTGGTCTCAGGAACCATTTTCCATACAAAAAGTAAAGAAATAATACTCATCAAACCGTAAAACCAATAAGTCAACCCGCTGCTAAATTCCATCATTGCCGGGTAAGTTGAAGAAATGAAATAATTGGCTGCCCACTGTGCAGCAACAGCAACAGCAACAGCCTTTCCCCGTATTTTATTTGGAAATAATTCTGAAATCAGAACCCAGCAAATTGGTCCCCATGACATCATAAATGAAGCTGTATAAATAATTATAAAAATCAAAGTGCTTATTCCGATAATTTTAAGAAAGGCCAGCGTCCCTATTGCAATCATTCCTATTGCCATACCGACCGAGCCAATCATTAACAAGGGTTTTCTTCCCCATTTGTCGACGGTTACAATAGCAACAACCGTGAAAATTACATTTACCAAACCCATAACAACGGTTTGCAGCATCGAAGCATCTTTCCCCGCACCCATACTTTCAAAAATGCGTGGTGCATAATACAAGGCTACATTTATTCCAACAAATTGTTGAAAAACAGAAAGCAAAATTCCGATAATAATAACTACTTTCCCGTAAGAAAGAAGTTTGGCTGAAGATTTTTTAACGCTGTTTTTTATATCAGTAAAAATTTCTTTTGCAATATCAGGTCCATTTATCTTAGTAAGAATTTTTAAAGCTTCTTCATCTTTGTTTTTTATAGCAAGGTAGCGAGGAGTTTCCG
The DNA here is from genome assembly GCF_022267315.1 of Maribellus maritimus. GTDB lineage: Bacteria > Bacteroidota > Bacteroidia > Bacteroidales > Prolixibacteraceae > Draconibacterium > Draconibacterium maritimum. The sequence continues at coordinate 255,559 of NZ_JAIKLE010000001.1, read as the reverse complement.
GTACAAAAAAGAGCAGAATTCCAAACAACGCTGCCGGAATAGCTTCTGAAGTAAACATTCTTCTCCAACCAGTATTATTAATCCATTCCAGAGATTGCCCGTTGGCAATTCCCCAGTTTACGAAATATACCACCAGCATTCCAAAGATTATTGCAAACTGATTCAATGAAACCAATCTTCCACGAATGTCAGCAGGAGCAATTTCTCCAATATACATTGGGCTTACCGCAGATGCCAGTCCAACACCAATTCCTCCTAAAATGCGATAAAAGTTAAACATAAAAAGTAAAGACAGCGAAGGTTCTCCTTTGGTAAAAAAAAGAAACTCCGGATTTCCCGAACCCAGTGCAGAAACAAAGAACAACCCTGAAGCCAGGAAAAGTGTATTTCTACGTCCCAGTTTAGATGCCAGAATACCTGAAATGCTTCCGCCAATAATACAGCCTATTAGTGCACTTGATATGGTAGCTCCATGAACAAGAGAACTTAATCCCATACTGTCAATCAGAAATGACTGAATAGATTTTTCAGCTCCTGAAATAACAGCTGTGTCGTAACCAAATAAAAGGCCACCTAAAGTGGCCACTATCGTTATAAGAGTAATATAAAATGAATTTCTATCTTTCATTAAATGTACCAGTTGATAAGTTGTTCGAGCAGTTCCTGTTTGCCGCTGATTTGTTTTGGCTCACCAACTTCTTTTGCAATTTCGCGTAAATCTTCAATCGATAATTTTCCATTTTCAAAGTCGGCACCTTTACCACCGTCGAACGATGCGTAACGTTTTTTGCGCATCTCCAGGTAATTTGAATCACTCAATATCTTGTCGGCAATAATTAATGAACGGGCAAAAATGTCCATCCCGGAGACATGGGCAATAAAGATATCTTCCAAATCGGTAGAGTTTCTGCGGGTTTTTGCATCAAAATTTATACCTCCGTTTGTAAAACCTCCGGCTTGTATAATTTCGAGCATCGCTTCAGTAACTTCGTATATATTTGTAGGGAATTCGTCCGTGTCCCATCCGTTCTGGTAGTCACCTTTATTTGCATCAATTGAACCCAACAATCCTGCATCGGCAGCCATTCTTAGGTCATGTGCAAATGTGTGCCCGGCGAGCGTTGCATGATTTACTTCAATATTTAGTTTGAAATCGTTTTCCAAACCGTTGGCTTTCAGGAATCCGATTACTGTTTGCGCATCATAGTCATACTGATGTTTTGTTGGTTCCATCGGTTTTGGTTCAATGAGGTAAGTTCCGTTGAAGCCTTGTTTCCGACCGTAATCACGAGCCATTCTCAGAAATTGTCCCAAATGTGCCAATTCGCGTTTGGTGTCGGTATTGTGCAATGTCATATAACCTTCACGTCCACCCCAGAAAACATAATTTGTTCCGCCTAAAGCAATGGTTGCATCGATCGCATTTTTAATTTGAACAGCGACATTGGAAAGCACATTAAAGTCAGGGTTTGTAGCAGCTCCGTTCATGTAACGCGGGTTGCTGAAAACATTGGCTGTCCCCCACAGAAGTTTTACTCCGGAAGCGTCCTGTTTTTCTTTTGCAACTTCAATCATGGTCTCCAGTCTTTTTTCGATTTCAAAAACAGACCCGTCTCCCACAACATCGGTATCATGAAAACAATAAAACGGAATATTCATTTTTGTTATGAATTCAAATGCGGCATCCATTCTTTCTTTCGCTGCGTCCAGTTTGTCAGTCGTTCCGTCCCATGGAAAAATTTGCGTTCCCGGACCAAAGGGATCTTCTCCTGTTCCGCAGAAGGTGTGCCAATAGGCCACTGCAAAACGCAAATGTTCTTTCATGGTTTTTCCTGCAACCACTTTGTTTTCATCGTACCATTTAAAAGCCAGCGGATTTCTGGATTCCGGGCCTTCATATTTTACCTGATCAATTCCTTTAAAATACTCTTTGTTTCCTTTTAATACTTCCATGATAAATTATTTTATGAGTTATTATTTTTGTTTTGAAAATTACCACCGGGTAATTTATTATTGCAGATAATTATGTGATTATTTTAACTGATTGCTTTTTTGAGCTGAAGCTTCCATGTTTCATAAGCAGCTTCGTATTGCGCTTTTTTTGAAATATCTGGTTCAACAATGTCGAGTTTTGTTAGATTATTAAAAGCTTCATCAAAATTTTTGTAAAACCCGGAACCAATACCGGCTCCCCGCGCTGCACCAACAGAACCATCTGTATTATAAAGTTCGATAGTTGCACCTGAAATTGCGGCCAGTGTTTCCCTGAAAACAGGACTTGAAAACATATTGGCTTTACCGGCACGGATAATTTTTGCATCAATGCCTATATTTTGCATAATCTCCATTCCGTATTTAAAAGAGAAAACAATGCCTTCCTGCGCGGCTCTCAGTAAATGTCCTTTTTGGTGAATGTTAAAGTTTATCCCGCTGAAAATTGAAGAAATATTTTTATTGTTCAGGACCCGTTCCGAGCCGTTTCCAAAAGGAAGAATTGAAATACCTTCTGAGCCAATTGGGATGTTAGTGGCCAGCTTGTTCATCTCTTCATAGGAAAGATTTTCTCCAATTATTCTTTTTAACCACGCATTCAAAATGCCTGTTCCGTTTATACAAAGCAGAACGCCCAAACGAGGATTTTCAAGAGAATGATTAACATGTGCAAACGTATTTACCCGTGATTCCGGATCGTATTTTATTTCGTCGCTGACACCATAAACTACGCCGGAAGTTCCGGCTGTTGTAGCAATTTCGCCTGGATTCAGTACGTTTAACGAAAGTGCGTTATTGGGTTGGTCTCCTGCCCGATAACTTACTGTAGTTTTTGATGAAAGCCCGAGCTCAGAAGCAGCTTTTTGGGAGAGTTGTCCCTGAACTGCGAATGAAGGGACGATTTCCGGAATAATATCAGACGAGAAACCGTACTGCTGAAAAAGAACGCTGGCGAGCGAATTTTCTTTAAAATTCCACATAATACCTTCTGATAGTCCGCTAACGGTAGTTTGTGGAATACCTGTCAGTTTCATTGCGATGTAATCGCCCGGAAGCATAATCTTATAAAGTTTTTCAAACAATTCCGGTTCATTTTCTTTTACCCATTTTAATTTTGAAGCCGTAAAATTTCCCGGCGAATTCAGCAAATTCGTGAGACAGCGTTGCGCTCCGATTTCTTCAAAAGCTTTATCGCCAATTGAAGCTGCCCGGCTGTCGCACCAAATAATGGAAGGTCGCAAAACCTGAAGGTTTTTATCAACCATCACCAAACCGTGCATTTGATAAGAAATACCAATTGACAGAATATTTTTAGTATTTACTCCGGATTCGTTTAACACATCTTTTAACGCCATTTTAAGGTTAGTCCACCATAGTTCCGGTTCCTGTTCTGCCCATCCTGCCTGATGCGCGGTTATTTTCATTTCCTGTTTCGGGTAAAACGAAGAGGCAATACAATTCCCGCTTTCACCTTCAATTAAGGAAACTTTTACCGAAGAACTTCCAATATCGAATCCAAGTAAATACATTTTTAAACGTGTTATATTTATAATTTAAGTTGAACTGTTCTGTTCTGGTATGTTTGCAAAATTACGTTCAAAACTGAAGGTTTCAAAATTTTAAAAATATGTTCTTTAACACTTCAGACAGAGGATCGCAATTTTAGTGTCGTAGGAACTTCAAACTGTACTTTTTCTCCCGAGCTTACAAATTCAGCTGCTTTTTTCCCCATTTGCTCAAAATCAGTGGAAATAACAGAAATTCCGTTTTTTACATATTTTTTCATGGGAGTCTCGTTATATGAAATAACGCCAACTTCCCGCCCGGGTTCAAATCCTTTTTCAGCACATTGGTCAAGAAAACCAGCTAGTGTACGGTCGCTCACTAAAAAATATAATCCTCCTTTTTTGATTTTAAATTGCTCCGGTTCAAAAATCAATTCGTGTTTTATTTGATAAGCAGTACAAAATTTTTTGAAATAATCGATTGTGATTTTTGGATGATAAGTAAACGGAGGGTAGAAAAAAGTGAACTCGTTATATTTTGATATTTGGGATATGTTTTGCTCAAGACATTTATAAACAGGATTGCCGAAATTTTGATAAACAAATGACAAGGAGGATGTTGAGTGTATTTTCCAGTCGATAATTAATAAATGTTCTTTAGGGATTCTTTTTATAATTCCCGGAACTTTTGGCGAGTCGAAGTTCATGACAATGTATTTGCTGTATTTTCCCAGACTTTCGTTGATGATTTTTTCAAAAACGCCAATATTATAATGATGAAAATGCAAATCAACGCTGATGTTTTTGGGAAGGTGTTTCAGAAATGATCCGTAAAGAACTTCTTTGTATGCTTTGAAAGTGTCAAGAAACAGAAAGACTTTGGTTATATTTTTGGTCACAAAATATCCGCGGTTGGGCACCGATTCTACAATTCCACGCTTTTTTAATTCTGCATAGGCTTTAAAAACAGTATCGCGTGAGAGTTGTGACTCCCTCATAATTTGATTAACAGAAGGTAACATTTCGCCTTGTTTTAATTGGTTTCGGCTGATTGAATCAACGATCCAATCTACCAACTGTTGAAATTTTAAAACGTTTGAATTGTCGTCGACTGTAAATTTGAATTTGCTCATTTGCAGAATTTAAATTTTGAAACAGAATAGTTGGTGTTCTGTTCTGTTCTACAAAACTAAAAATAAATTCGAATTAATCGGATTATTTGGAATTGAATACAATAGATGTTTGGAAATGGCGTTTAAGGAAAAAGGATAGAGCATAGTTAAACTTTCTAAGTGGTTAAGTTTGGTCAGCAATTTTGTTTAACTGTCGGCTTTATCCTTTTTTTCTGAAGTAAAATTAAAATAACTTTACGTTTTTCGAAGTTTTATTTTGATATTCTTTACTAAAAATCAGTAAAAATGCTACGAGACCTTATAATTAAAAACCGCAGTTACCGTCGCTTTGACTTTTCTTTTAAAATTCCGGAAGAAAATTTAAAAAACTGGATTGAATTGGCTCGCTTTTCAGCCAGCGGGAGAAACATGCAGCCACTCAAATATTTAATTTCAACCAACGAAAAGATAAATGAGCAGATCTTTCCAAATCTTGGATGGGCTGGCTATTTGTCCAATTGGAAAGGCCCGGCGGAAAACGAAAGACCTGTTGCATATATTATCGTTTTAAACGACAAATCACTGGCTGCAAATTATTTTTGTGACGATGGTCTGGCCATGCAAAATATTTTACTTGGTGCCGTAGAAGATGGCTTTGGTGGATGTATTATTGGCTCGGTAAACAAAGGCAGGGTTGCCAAGTTACTTGAATTACCGGAACATTTGGAGATACTGTGGATTATTGCTTTGGGGAAACCGGCAGAAGAAATTGTTTTAGAAGAGATGCAGGAAAATGATGTAAAATACTGGCGCGATGAAAATGGCGCTCATCATGTGCCGAAACGACCGGCAAAAGAAATAATATACAAAAAATTGTAAATGAAAAAGGATGGCAAAAGCCATCCTTTTATAGTTTAACTCCCAAAATATACTACCCCCTTATAAAGATTGCCTTAATTATATGGTTCGCCATTTTTGGGTTCTCTTTTAGCCTGCGTGTGGAATATCCAAACCAATGCTTTCCAAAAGGTACGTAAACCCTCATTAAATGTCCCTGATCTACAATCGACTGACGTAATTCAGGAGTCACACCATAAAGCATCTGAAATTCGTACCTGTTTTTGGGCGTTTTGTATTTTTCCAATAGTTTGTTTGCGTTTTCAATCAGGAATTTATCATGGGTGGCAATGGCTGCATACATATTATTCTGTAGCATATATTCCAGATCTTCGAGAAAATGTTCCCTAACTTCCTGGTAATCTTTAAACGCAATTTTTGCGGGTTCAACATATATTCCTTTACAGAGTCTGAAATTTATCGGATTTTCGTCCGTGTTTAAATCTTGCAGGCCTTTTATGTCAGCCAAAGTTCGTTTCAGGTAAGCCTGCAATACCAACCCCACATTTTTGGGAAATTTGGTCCGGAGTTTCCTGAAAATTTCTATTTCCATATCGACACATTGCGAGTCTTCCATGTCGATTCTCACAAATGAATTTTTTTCAGCTGCATGTTTTACAACTTCATGTACATAATTATAACAGGCCTCGGCGTTAATAAGTAAACCAAACATAGTCGGTTTTAACGAAAAACTACCTTTTATTCCTTCACTGGTAAATTCGTCAATAATTTTAATGTAGTAGTCTTTATTCTGCTCCGCCTCTTCTAGTGTTTCAATAAATTCGCCAAGCAAATCAACTGTTACTTCAATATTTTTCGCATTGAGTAATTTTGAAGCTAAAAGGCCTTCTTCGATTGTTTCACCAGCGATATACCTTTTTGAAAATACCCAGACCAGTTTTTTGGGCATATAAGGCAGCATGTTCGCAATTAACTTATTCAACATTATAAATTTTAAGTCGTTTGAAATAGAAATAGTTGTTGACGTAAAAATACTACCGCAAACGTGCTTTTTTCAATGATGTTTATCAGCATAAACTTATGATTTAATGCAGGTTTTTTTTGAAATAAGTTGATTTATAATGAAGTAAAAAAAGTAGTAAATTCAGTTATTCGTTTTCATCTAAAAAATTATCTTTGTCAAACTTTATTTTTACACTTTAAAATTGTTAAAGAATGAAAGGAACATCATTAATCGTAAGCATTGTACTTTTTGTAGCAGTAGCTGTTTTGTATGTACTTCACTTTACCGGTTCAGGAGGCAACAGCCCTGAGATTGCAGAAACAAATGTTGGCAAATCTGAATCAGGAGGAGGTTTGAAAATTGCTTACGTAAAAGCTGACTCTGTTCTTTTAAATTATGACTTAGCACAGGATCTGCATGACGATTTCTCAAAAAAACAGGAAGCTTACACCAGTGAGTATGGAACGAAGAGACAATCTTTTGAAAAAGAAGCTGCAGCTTTTCAGGAAAAAGTTCAGCGCGGAGGTTTTTTAACTGAACAAAGGGCAATACAGGAGCGCGATCGTTTGTTGGGAAAAGAGCAGGAAATCCAAAAACTGGATCAGGAGTTATCGACAAAACTGGCCGAATTGCAAACCAATAACAATCAACAGTTACTGGACAGTTTGATGGGCTATATTGAAATTATAAATGCTCAAAAAAAATACGATTATATTTTTAGTGCTTCAAATATTTTAGTAGGTGATGAGGCGAACAACCTTACCGCTGATGTTTTGAAAGCTTTAAATGAAAGATATTCAAAGGCAAAAGAATAAAATATTAATACATATTTTTATTAAATCCGGGAATTTTCCCGGATTTTTTTTGCCCGTTTAGTTAGTTTTGTATTGAAATTGTCTGATAATGTTTGCAGAAAAATATCTTTTGAAACAGGATAAGAAATCTTTAATCGGGAACTCGCCTAAAGCGGGGACAAAGCTGATTGTAGTAATTCCCTGTTATAATGAACCGGATATCTTGCAAACGCTGGTGTCACTTTCCGCCTGTAAAACCCCTGATTATCCTGTAGAAGTATTGATTGTTCTTAATCATTCGGAGGTTGAAGATGAGCTTATCAAGGATTTTAACTGGAAAACAAAAAAGCAGGTTGAATCCTGGCTTTCGGAGAACAAGTTTAGTAACATTACCTTTTATATTGTGGGCCCCGTTAAATTAAGAAAAAAATGGGCTGGGGCAGGATTGGCAAGAAAAACAGGAATGGATGAAGCCTTGTTCCGCTTTGACTTACTCAAAAATCCCAATGGATTAATTGTTTCGCTGGATGCTGACACTTTAGTAGCTGAAAATTATTTTGTTGAAATTGAAAGACATTTTAGCGAGCATCCGAAAAACGTAGGAGCAACTATATCCTTTCAACATCAAACCACTGGGTTGGAAGCAAGGCATTTAAAGGGTATTCAACTTTACGAAAAATATCTTTGGTTTTATAAAAATGCAATTCATTTTACCGGGTATCCGTATTCCATGTTTACAGTAGGCTCTGCATTTGCGGTTAAAGCAGAAGCCTATGTAAAACGAGGTGGAATGAACCGACGGCAGGCAGGCGAAGATTTTTATTTTTTGCAGAATCTGGCTCAAATAGGTGAAGTAGGTGAAATTACTACAACCAAAGTTTATCCCTCAGCCCGCTTGTCAGATCGTGTACCGTTTGGCACCGGTCCTATTCTTCAAAAATGGATGAAAGGAACTGAAGACCTGACCCAAACCTACAATCTTCAGGCTTTTGCAGATTTAAAGGAACTTTTCGATACGAAGGACAAACTGTTCAAAATGAATGAAAAGGAATATGAGGCGGTAATTTCAAAACTGCCGAAACCTGTTTTTGAATTTCTCCTGCATGATAATTTTGGGAAAGAACTAAACGACGTAAACAACAACTGTGCAAATCAGCAAACGTTTCAAAGGCGGTTTTTTCAAAAATTTAATGCGTTTAAAATTTTAAAATACCTGAATTTTGTCCACGAAGAATTTTATTCAAAGGCAAATCTTAATGAACAGGTCGACAAACTAAATAAATATTTAAAATGAAAATAGTTCGAAATATTATTTGTGTTGCTGTTTTAATTGTATTTTCTGTTATGACTTCCAGTTGTCAGAAACAAAGCAATTTTCTCTCTGAAGACTGGGCATTCGCTTGTTCAATTCCGCTTGAAGGAAACTGCTGGCTTACAAATACAACTCAAAATAATCCCAAAATTAATGAAGGTGGTTTAAATAACTGGACAGATTCCAATGCTCAGGCGCAAATCTATTTCAAGACGGAGTATAACGGAGAATTGCAGTTGGCTTTGCTTGCAAAAGCTGTCTCTGGCCCGTCTGAACTGGTTATAAAGTTGGAGGGCCAAACAAAGAATTGCCTCATTGAGAATACAGATTTAGACACCGTTTATGTTGGCAGTTTTACTGTTGGGGAAGCAGGCTACCATCAGGTGGATATTCGTGGATTAAAAAAAGAAGGCGAATATTTTGCAGAAGTGAAATCACTTTTAATTGGCGGACAAGCGGCGGAAGGTAAGGTATATTTCGCAAAAGATGATTTTTATTGGGCTCGCCGGGGGCCTTCTGTTCATTTGAACTTTGAAATACCGGAAGATGCCGGTGACCTTGAATATTTTTATAATGAAATTACCGTACCTGAAAATAACGATGTTCAGGGATCGTATTTTATGGCTGACGGATTTGCCCAGGGGTATTTTGGAATGCAGGTAAACTCCTCCACTGAACGCAGAATACTATTCTCGGTTTGGAGTCCTTTCAAAACTGATAATCCCGGAGAAATCCCCGATGAGTATAAAATATCGTTGTTAAAAAAGGGAGACGGTGTGCATACAGGAGAGTTTGGAAACGAAGGCTCGGGCGGCCAAAGTTATCTTGTTTTTCCATGGAAAGCCGGGACAACTTATAAATTTCTGTTAAAAGGAAAACCGAGTGAGAAAGGGATGACTGATTTTACCGCCTGGTTTTTTGCCCCTGAAGTTGGCGAGTGGAAGCTGATTGCAAGTTTTCGGAGGCCAAAAACAGATACTTATCTGACACACCTCTATTCTTTTCTTGAGAATTTTAAGACGGAAACCGGAAATATAACACGGATGGCAAAATATTCAAATCAATGGGTTTATACCAGAACCGGGAACTGGAAAGAACTTTCAAAAATCAAGTTTACCGCTGATGCCACTGCCCGAAAAGAATCAAGAATGGATTATGCCGGAGGTGTTGAAGGCAATGATTTCTTTTTAAAAAACTGCGGATTTTTTAACAAAACAACACCCATCGATACTTTTTTTGAACGAGAAAAGAACAACAATCCACCTCAAATTAATTTTGAAGAATTACCATAAAAAAGTCCGCCGGGGATACCCGACATTTTTTCATTTAGTTGATTTTTAATTTTCGTAAGTCTTTAGCTACTTGAATTACGGGTCTTCTGTCAATTTTCAGAAAGTCGGCAAAAGAATCAGGCATTCTTCGGTAGTTTAATTTTGCTTGCAGAAAGACTTCACCCTCTAAATTTTCAGGTATTTTAAAAGAGTATTTCTCTTTTCTTATTTCCAGCGGTTTTAATCGGTTTTCTATTTCTTTTACACAAAACCATTGGGCAAAAGTAAATTCTCCTTCGCTGTCGAGGAAGGCGCTATGATACAAACGGTCGCCTTCAGGAAGTGCATCTCTTGCGATTGGTTCTGATATTTTGCTGTGCGATGGATAAGCAACTTTTTGGTTGCTGGTAATAAAATATTTGTCGTTCGGGTCGCCGGGATTTTTAGAAACCGGAATATGGAACAGTTCTTTTCCATTTTTGTCAACCAACGAAAGACGAAGCCAAACATCACGTTCTTCGGTAGAACCTGTCGGGAATTTATGACCGGTAGCAACTGCTTGTACGTCAACAAAAAAGTTTACTTCCTCTCCTGCTTCCAATTCAGTGGAGTTTAGTTTAATTTCAACTCGTGCCGCTCCTTCAACAAATTCGGTAAATCCGCCTCCCCACCAGTGATCGGAATTCACCGGGCGAAGTATTCCCATTTTAGCAGGTTTTCCACCCATGGGTTGCATATGGCAGGTTTGGCAAATTATTCCTTGTTCAGGATAGACACTTTCTTCATATTCAGTAAAAGTTGCTTTTACCCATGTATCATAAGGATTTAATTCGTTGTGGCATGATGAACACATCATCGGGTCTTCATAGATTTCAGAAGTGGCTGTTTTGTGATGCGGCGACCAGGGAAACTCCAAATCGCCAAATTTTGTATCAACGGCTTCGGTCGCCGCTGAAACATAATCGTGATTATAAGGCGGCTCATTTTTAAAATGTGAAACGGTGTGGCAGAAATCACAAAAAACACCTCGATCTGCCATCGATACGTCGCCGTTGCTTTTATTCCAGAAATTATCGGGATTTGTTGTTCGGGAAGGAACAAAATCCTGTGCTAAAAAAGCGCTTGGTGCATGACACCCAATGCATCCTTTTACGGCTTCTTTTACTTCAGGAGCAAATGATTCCGAGGCCAAAACCAATTCGTAAAATTGTTTTTGAAAAAAGTCGCCGGTAAATGCTCTGGAATGTTGCGATACATTCCAGCGTTTAAATTTATCCACATGGCAACCTTCACAAACTTTTGGGTCTTCAAAATAATTATAAGGTTTGACCTGATTTTTAATCTGCATCTTTAGCTCAGATTTTGTTTGCGCTGTAATATTTTCCGTAATAAATATCAGTACAATAATATATATAAGTCTTTTCATAATTTTTGATTTTTGAACGTTTGCTGATTAAAAAAATCCGATTGATAAAATGGATTTAAACACAAAATTATCTGCCGGATCGCTTAGTCCAAACCCGGCTCCTGTGTGCCAGATTAATCTGCCGTGTTTTCCCATTATTATGTCAATGGCAGGGAAAATGTATGTTTTGGATTCATTAAAAGGGGCCATTTCTGCCAGTTCTCCCCATTTAGTATAAAACTCAATGCCAGGTTGAAAAGTCAGGCTTTTTTTTAGATACCATCCACCGTTTAGAGCAAATTCCACACCTTCATCAACATCAGGGCCGGCGATATTCTTTTCAAAAGTTGGGTTAAGTACTACTGTATGAAAACCATAGTCCTTTTCCATTATGATTTTAATTTCAATTTGTTCGGCATCTTTGTATTCTTTTTTTGGAAGAATATATTCTACATAGAGTCCCAAGTCTACCGGACGTTCCCCTTTTTCCCAAAATCTACCGTGAAACATCAGGGCTTTTGTTTTAATGTGTTTTAGTTGTTCTCCGGCAGGTTGCTCAAAATCGAGATATAAGCCGGCGGTCCATTTATTACTTAAACCATATTCCAGTTCCAGCGAATGTGCCATGAGCCCGTTTCTGTCAACGTTTTTTCCAAAAAAAGAATACTGATGATCGGAGTTTATGGCACTGAACCAGTAAACCAGTTCTTTTTCGCCTGCCTCGGGAGTCATGTATGGATACACTTTGAAAAATTGTGCTGAAGTAAAAAGCGGAAGTGCCAAAGTTAGTATTACAATGATTTTTTTTAGCATGATGTTGTTTGGTTTAGTTTTTTGCTACAATTTAATTAAAATAACAGTTGGTTAAAAAAACCATTGCTTATTTAAAATCAGAATAAAAAATGGCTGCCTGAAAATCAGACAACCATTTTAAATATAGTTTACTTAAACCAACTATTTTAATCCATTTGCCAACATGTAGTACATTTCGTTCCAGCGAAGTTCTTTTTTGAAGTCGCTTACATTTGTGGTCTTATCAATAATAACAAATTCAATATCGGCATATTCCGCAAACGTTTCGATGTATTCCGGAGTTAACGCCAACGTAAATGCAGAATGATGTGTTCCACCTGCATAAATCCATGCTGCTGCACCATCTGCCAGATTGGGATGTGTTTTCCAGAAAGCACTAGCAACGGGAAGTTTTGGCATTTTGTCAAGCGGTTCAATTACGTCGAGTGTATTTACAATAATTCGGAATCGATTTCCCATATCAATTAATGTAACATTCATGGCATCGCCGGTTGCACTTTCAAAAATCAGTCGGGCCGGAGCATCTTTTCCTCCAATTCCCAAAGGCTGAACTTCCAGACGAGGCTTTTGGGCAGCAATTGAAGGACAAATTTCCAGCATGTGTGCTCCCAGAACTGCTTCGTTGGCCGGGTCTAAATGATATGTGTAGTCTTCCATAAATGAACTTCCACCCTCCATTCCTTTCGACATTGTTTTTACAATACGAAGTAAAGCAGCCTGTTTCCAGTCTCCTTCGGCACCAAATCCGTAGCCGGCAGCCATCAGGCGTTGTGATGCCAACCCCGGCAATTGTGAAAGACCTGTTAAATTTTCAAAGTTTGTGGTAAAAGCTTTAAAATTTCCGTCTTCCATAAAACGTTTCATTGCAATTTCATATCGTGCCTGAACACGCACATTTTCATGAAATTCGCCACCGGATTTGCAGTTTTCTGCTACATCATACAAACTTTCATATTCTTTGTAAAGTGTATCTACTTCTTCTTCGGTTACTTTTTCAACATAAGCAACTAAATCACCCACTCCGTATGCACTGATTTGCCATCCGAATTTAATTTGGGCTTCTACTTTATCACCTTCGGTTACAGCAACCTCACGCATGTTATCGCCAAAACGGGCTACTTTTAACCCCTGCGAATCGGCCCAGCCAATGGCAGTACGGCACCACACCGCTACCTGATCCTGAACGTTTTCGTCCTGCCAGTGCCCAACAACCACTTTGCGGTTTTTGCGCATTCGGGCGTTTATAAAACCATACTCGCGGCCACCGTGTGCACTTTGATGCAGATTCATATAATCCATATCGATCTCACTCCACGGAAGGTCACGGTTAAATTGTGTGTGCAAATGCATATATGGTTTGCTTAGCGCTTTTAAACCTCCTATCCACATTTTTGAAGGTGAAAAGGTGTGCATCCAGGTTATCAATCCGATACAGTTTTTGTCTGCACTGGCCTGAACGCAAACATCAAGTATTTCATCGGGTGTTTTGACGACCGGTTTAAAAACAATTTTTACGGGCATTTTCCCCGATATATTTAATCCGTCTACGATGGTTGAAGAATCAATATCAACTTGTTTGAGTGTTTCAGGGCCGTATAAGTGTTGGCTTCCTGTTACAAACCAAACTTCCATTTGCTTAGTATCTGTCATTTTTTATTGATTTAATTTCAGGTAAATGTAATAAAAATATTTTAAAGGTAAAATTTACACTTTTAGTTTTTCATCAAATTATTCTTCTGAAAAAAACATCTGTTTTCCGAGTGGCTTTTACAAGGATTTAGCAGTTCTTTGAATGATGTCCCACGCATTTTTTACATGTGCTTCTTCTGTGTTGGTTTGCCCTATGCTCATTCGCAAAACAACCTGTCCGTTTAGCTTTGTATGGGTGAAGAAAATTTTTCCTGTTTCGTTGATTGTGTTCATCAGTTTCATGTTAAAATCGTCACCCTTCTTATGCCTGAAGCAAACCAAATTTAAGGGAGGTTCAACAAACAGTTCAAAATCATCAGAATCGTTAACCCACTTTGTAAACTTTTGAGAAAGTTCTACATGTTTTCGAATATGAAATTGTAACCCTTCCATGCCATAATGCCGGATAACAAACCAAAGTTTTAGCGAACGAAACCGGCGCCCCAGTTGCACATGCCAGTCGCGGTAGTCAAACACGGCACCCGACTCTGTAGCTTTGTTTTTTAAGTATTCGGGAAGAATGGAAAAGGTATGGATGAGTTCATTCCGGTTGCCTACCCAAAACACATCACAGTCGAAATTGGTAAACATCCATTTGTGTGGGTTAAATACAAAACTGTCGGCCAGTTCAACTCCGTCCATTAAATATCGAAACTCAGGACAAAGCATGGCTGTTCCTGACATGGCTCCGTCAATATGGAACCAGCAGTTTTCCTTTTGAGCAATTTCACCGATTTTCCGCAACGGATCCATTGCGTTAGATGAAGTTGTACCCAGGGCGCCACAGATAAAAAAGGGAATAAAGCCAGCATTTTTATCTTTTTGAATTTGCGTATCCAGCATGTCCGGTTTCATGGCAAATTTTTCGTCCACATCAATCAAACGCAGGTTTTCTTTTCCAATACCTGCCATCTTTATGGCCTTCTCAAGTGAGGAATGCGTTTGTGTGGAAATATATGCGACAAGTTTTTGCTGCACTCCCTTTTCATTGGATTCAAACTTTGTAACTCTTTCGCGTGCCGCAATAATGGCTGTTAATGCCGATGTTGAAGCTGTATCCTGGATTACACCACCCCCGGTTGATTTTGATTTGAATTTTTCCGGCATCGCCATCATCTCGGCCAGCCAGTCGAGAACCCGGGTTTCAAGTTCTGTAGCCGCCGGGCTGGTAGCCCAAATCATTCCCTGAACACCCAACCCGGAAGAAACCAGGTCTCCTAAAATGGATGGGAACGACGTATTTGATGGGAAATAGGCGTAAAAATTTGGCGATTGCCAGTGTGTGATTCCCGGCATAATTTTTTCATCAATGTCCCGCATCATTTTATCCATTGTTTCTCCTTTTTGAGGAGGATTTTCGGGCAGTGACGAAATAATTTCACCTGGTTTTACCTGCGAAAGCACAGGGTATTTTTCAACATTTTCGTAGTAGTCAGCAATCCAGTCAATGACTTTCTTGCCTTCTTCGCGGAACTGTTCCGGCGACATGTGGTAGTTTTTTTGATTCAATTTTAGTGGTTTTTAGTATTTGATGCTAAAATTATCAAAATCACTTAAAACATTGTTTTCTGAGGTGAATATTTTATCTACTCGCGCCATAGGCGGCCCTATTTTTAAATAATCAATAAAAGTATCCAGATCAGTTTTCTCTGCCTGGGCAATCACCAAAACATTACCGTCGGGCAAATTTTTTACCCATCCTTTTATGCCTGTTTCTTTTGCTTTTTCTTCTGTAAATTTTCTAAACCACACACCCTGCACGCGTCCGCTTACTTTTATTTCATACTCTTTCATTGGTATTTTAATTTTTTGTCTTCATTCAAAAAATGAAAATGGTTTTATGAATGGAACATTCAAATTTGTTTCAAAAAGACAAACTTATCGAAGAAAACGGAAAAAGAAGATGATTTCCTTTATTGATTTTATGCTGATTCGATATAAGTTGTATACCGTTCTTTGGTTGACTTATTTTTGTTTGATTCAACAGACAATCTCCGGAGGCAGATATTTTCTCTTTTATTTGGGGTAAAGTGACTTTTCAGAAATAACTTGTAGCCTATTTTTTGAAGTGCTCCACAGTCTCCGGTTGAACAAGTGCCCAGATGGAGTACACTCCAACAGCAGTGCCTAATGGAAAATTAAACAAATCGAGCACTGAAATAATTAAAGTGAGAATGCGTGCCCACTCTTTTCTTTTAAATAAACCTATACCGGCAATAATTCCGGGAATACTTAAAACAGCAAAAAAGATGATTAAAACATTGGCCACAATCGATAAAATGAACTGTGCCTCGTGGTCACCTGATATATCTCCGGCAAAATGCAGGATTGCAAAAACTACAGCTCCGATTATTATTCCCAGAATGCTAAACCCAATTTGAAGGGCAGCAACAATATTAATGTGTTTTTCCATGATGCTTTTGTTTTTTGTTTGGTATTAAAATTACAAAAAACAAGGCGAAAGAAGGAAGAGATTTCTTTTTTTTAGATAACCACAACATTTCGTTAGGTAAACGAGTTTATTTTATAGGGAAACTAAAAATAAAGATGTATTTTTGCGGTCAATTTGGAGGTTAGAAATGGAAGTTATTAAAATTATCTTATTATCAGTTGCATTGGTAGCCATTGCAATGTTTGGATTAGCCATTCGGATTTTGTTGTTGAAAGGTGGGAAATTTCCGAATACACATGTGAGTGGAAATAAATTTTTAAAAAGCCAGGGAGTCTATTGTTCGCAAACACAGGATAAAATGGCACAGCGGGATGCCCGTAAAAAAGTAGAGTTTGAAAGTTTGACTTTTGCACCAGATAAAAAATAGAAGCCGGATTTTTCCCGGTTTTTTTATTTACGGAGAAACTGCTCAAAACCATCCGACATATAAATCTGGTTTTCACCATTTTCGTCGGCATAGATAAAGTACACGCTAATTTCCGGAACCTTCCCGGCAATTTCAATTCCTTTTTCCAGTCCCAAAACCATAAATGCAGTTGCGTATGCATCGGCTGTCATACAGTTGTCGGCCAAAACGGTTGAGCTTAAAATACTGTGTTGAACAGGGTAGCCGGTTTTTGGGTCAATGGTGTGTGCATATTTTTTGCCGTCTTCAATATAGAAGTTCCGATAGTTTCCTGACGTAGCCATTGCATTTTCCGGCAGTTCAACCACTGCGTCGTAATCATTGGCAGCAAAAAAGGCATCTTCTTCAGGGCGGCTGATACCAATGCCCCATGTTTTACCATTTTCGTTTGTGCCTTTGGTTACAATTTCTCCGCCAATGTCAATCATATAATTTTTACATCCTTTTGCAGCGAGAAAGTTACCAATTAAATCGCAGGTATATCCTTTGGCAATGGCGCTCATATCTATTTTCATTTGCGGATTTTCTTTTACAACTTTTTCGTTTTCCAGTTTTATTTTCTGGTACCCGGTAAAAGTAAGCAGGCTGTCTACTTTTTCCTGCGTCATTTTTTCTTTGTCGTCCGGGCCAAAACCCCAGGCGTTTATCAGTGGTCCGGCAGTAATGTCAAAAGCACCCCCGGTAATTTTCGAAATTTCTATTGCCCTTTCAAAACAGTTGACAAATTCAGGTGTAAGTTTTACATTTTCATTGTTGTTTATTTTTGAAATTACCGACGCTTTGTCGTAGGTAGAGAACATGGAGTTGTATTCACTTAGCTTTTTTTGAATTTCTTCCTGTAAATCTTTCCCCTGAGGACTTTCATATACAACATGATAAATGGTGCCATATACAAAACCTTCATTGTAGACGTATTTTGAGGGTGACTGTTGGCAGGCACCTAAAGCCAAAATCAGCAGACCTGTGATAAAGAAAATTCTGGTATTCATTTCGGTGAATTTTTATTAAGGGCGAAATTAAAAAAATGAATGAGTATGGCGGGCATATTTTTTTAAGAATCATTATCACATACTTAACTTTTTCGAATAAATAGGCGAGTGATGTTTGGGCTCCGTTTTATTTCATTCTTTGCAAATCGCGATCGTTTATCTTTGTTGAGCTTGTTATAAGGAAAATTACATGAGAATTTGAATTGGAGTTTCTGTATTTGTTTTTATCTTGGAGTAGAAGTATCAAAATTCTATTGGGCTTAACTATTTTTATTTCAAATGCTGAGCTGCCTGAAGAAGCAACCATATGAGAATAAAAAACATCATAGAAACAGGTATTAAAATGTGGGAAATGAAAATTTTGAAATTTACACTAGTTGTTTCCATTTTGCTAAGTGGGTCGATTTCTTGCGAAACTGATACGATTCAAATTTCCGGTGACCTTCAAAAAATGGAAGCGACAAAATATTTTGCCGCAGAGGTGTTTGCCGAACCTTACTTAAAAGTTTACGGTACATGGAAATTGTTTGAGGTTTCAGGAGGTTTTGCAGGAAATGGACATGACTTAAATTTTGAGTATTTGGAGATTAAAGAATATGGAATATATGGTTTTTTGAGTAATGACACTCTTCTCGATTACGGCAAAATGTCTCCTGCGGCGCAGACAGCGAATGACTTGCGGCTTAAAGTCGATTTTGAAGCAGATGAGGAATCTGATTTATTTTTTTCGGACAGCGAGAAATATGTGGAATTTAGCGGAAGTGATACTTTACATCTAAATTCTCCCTGTTGCGACCGGTATAATTATCATTTAAAAAGAGTTAAATAAAAAATAAAATAGCATACCGGCATCTCCCGACAATTTGAATGTGACATGTGGGGCTGATAGTCTGACAGATGAAATCACTGTTGTTACATTCGGGTTTTTTGAAAAATAAAATGTTAGAGCTTTCCATATATAAATCGAAAAGTAAAAATTCTTTGACTTTTGAAACCCTCATTTTAGGGAGTGCAATAGTTATTTTATACCATCTTTTCCCTGCAATAAATCGTAATTTATTAGTTCATACCGATTATGGTGTTTATTTTATATATCGCGCTTAAAAACGACAAAGATGAATCTATCGGTAAAATTTATTTAACAAACCATCACATTAAGGTAAAAACAGAGTCAAATGATTTTCAGATTAATTTAGGTGGCCTTGATAAGTTTCAGCTGATTTACAGCGGATATCGCGGACAAATATTAAAGGGAGATATTATTGGTCCTTTTAATACATTCTCCGGAATTGACAATTATCTGGCGATGGGGAAAGATAATTCTGAATTCAGATGCCGGTTTATGGTTGAGAGTTCAGAAAGAGAGGGTGAACTGTTGGCACTAATTAGAGACTGGGAGTCATTTGGGTATGATATTGGCAACATCAGGATTAACAAATAAAAATAACCGCCGGCAATAATCTTTTAGCTTATTCAGGAAAACTAACTCCTGTAATTTTTTTACACAGATTTAGAAATTGTTCCTGAACTTGAACATTGGTCGCTTCAGGCACATGGTATTTTTGTTTTTTGTGGTAAAAATAGCAGCCGCTCACTTTGGCTTCTTTATCATTGCTCACCGCGAGCCACGCCTGTGTTTCAAATCCTTTCTGAAGGTTGCCGGGCGCACCGGGTCCCCCCATTTTAGTGGGCACCCATCCCGGGTCCACCGCGTTGGAGTATACATCGGGCCATTTGCGGGCTGTGGCCATACACAGGATTACATCGTGTAGTTTTGAATCGGAGTAACTTACACGACCACTTTCCATATTTTTAAGGCCGGAGTCTCCGCTCAGATGCATACCTGAACTGAGATACACCAAACGTTTTGGCTTTTGAATAAGACATGTAAGAATATATGGTGCGAGAGTATTTACCGCAAAAATCAGATCACCGCTTACCTGGTACACTCCGGCATTATGAATAATTGTATCAAAACGACCCAGAACATTTACTTTTTCAGCTAACTGTTTTGTCTCTTCCATATCTGACAAATCAGCCGTCAAAACGTTTTCCGCTCCGGGAATTTTTTTTAGTGCCTCTTCGCCGCGTTTTTGATTTCGTGCATGCAGCACCACCTGGTGTCCCTGGCTAACCAGCATCTTGGCTGCCATCTGTCCCAATCCATCTGCTGAGCCGGTGATAAATATTCGTGCCATAACGTTTTTGATTTATTTCATTTTTTGTTTAAAACCTAAACAACGAAACCAAAGTAAGTGTTCCCTGGATTATAAAATCTAAGAAAAACTTTCAGTTGAAAGCGTCGCATAGCTTAAATTTCACACAAACTTTTACAACAAAAATGCAATTTGTAATTTTAAACAAATTAAATCAGAGTAAATGAATATAGCAATGTTAGGTACCGGATTAATCGGTACATTTTATACGATGTCACTCCACGGGCTGCGCAGTCGCGACAAAGTCGTTTCCGTTTATTCGCGCTCGGAAGAAAGGGGGGCGAAATTTGCCAAAGAGAATAATATTCGCAGATGGACCACCAATTTGCAGGAAGCTGTTTCGGATCCTGAAGTGGATGTAGTGGTAGTAGGCTTACCCAACGACTTGCATAAGGAAGCAATTTTTGCCGCTGCGGATGCGGGTAAAGCTGTTTTATGCACCAAACCGCTGGGCAGAAATGGGAAAGAGGCGTGGAAAATTTTACAAAAAGTAGAACAGGCGGGTGTTTTTCATGGTTACCTTGAGGATTTGGTCTATTCACCCAAACATCTGAAGGCACACGCTTCAGTAGAAAATGGTGCTATCGGGAAAGTGTTATGGGTGCGTTCACGTGAAGCACATCCCGGTCCGCACAGCGACTGGTTCTGGAATCCGGAAAAATCGGGTGGGGGAGCCATTATCGATTTAGGATGCCATTGTATCGAAATCGGAAGGAGTTTTATCGGGAAAAATATTCGTCCTGTGGAAGTCGTTTGCTGGGCCGACACGCAGGTAAAACCTATTGCAGCAGAAGATCATGCCATTGGTTTGGTAAAATATCAGAATGGAGCCATCGGACAATTTGAGGTGAGTTGGTGTTTTCGTGGAGGAATGGAATTAAAGGATGAAGTGGCCGGTGTGCATGGCTCCATCCGGCTGGATAATTTCCTGCGCACCGGTTTTGAAATGTTTTCTGCTCCAGGGAAAAAGGGATATGTGGCAGAAAAGGCTGAATCTGATTCGGGCTGGTTATTTCCTGTGGGTGATGAAGTGCATGAGTTGGGATATAACGATATGTTTGCTGATATGTTTAATGCTATTGAACAAGGGAAAAAACCGATCGAGGATTTTTATGACGGTTATGTGGTTAATGCGATTATGGATGCCTGCTACAAATCAGCCAAAACCAAAAAGTGGGAGCCGGTAGAAATAAAGGAGTGGCGCGGATTGGATGAAGTGGAACCGCTTTCTGCTTTTGTTGAATACGATGAAAACCATTGGCTGGTAAAAGAGGAAATTTTACCCGACGGACGTAAAAAAGTGATTCTGAAAGAAAAAGGGAGTGGTAAGATAATTGAGAAAGAGATTTAATTGTGGGAATTTGCAAATAGAAATTATTTCTCACCCGCAATCAACAAATCTTTAAGGTCTTCTTTTTTCCATGTGAGGCGATGAAGATATCTTGAAGGCTTCCCTTTTTGCCCGGGCTGGGTTAAATCTTAAACGCTTCCCTTTGTTTTGGGGAAGTAATGGAGATATCTTAATAGCCCCACTTTTTACCCGGACAAGGTTTAAACAAATCTCTAAATCTTTCTTTTGCTCCGGGGAAGCAATGGATAAATTTTAAAGCCGGCTTTTTCTTCCGCGCAGACAATGGCATCATGCCACCGTGTCAAACCGCATTTTTTGCGGGAGCAATATTTTCGGTTATTCTGTTTTAGGCATAAGCCGACCTGCACTTAAACGTGTTCAGGCACCACAAACGGTTCGCGGTATTCGCGCGTAAGCATTGTGTCTGCTTCCGGATCGTTTATAAATTTCATCGTTTCCGGGTCAAACTCCAGTGTTCTTCCCAAACGGTAAGAAAT
Organism: Maribellus maritimus; assembly: GCF_022267315.1. Classification (GTDB taxonomy): domain Bacteria; phylum Bacteroidota; class Bacteroidia; order Bacteroidales; family Prolixibacteraceae; genus Draconibacterium; species Draconibacterium maritimum. The sequence goes on along the minus strand of NZ_JAIKLE010000001.1, from coordinate 233,894 downwards.
ATTTCCCAGATGAATAAGCGCACAACTGTAAAAACCTTCTTCGATATCTGCTTTTGCCAGTTTTTGATCATTGGCCCGAATAGCATGAATAAAATTCTGATAGTGGTTGCCCAATCCGTCACCCGACGCTCCCGCTTCTCGCTTCTGTCCTTCAAAAACCTGCCAGTTGTTTACGGTTTTGCTCATAAAGCCTTCTGAACCATAAAACAGATTTCCAATTTCGTTAGTGTCGCTCACCATATAAGTATTGCCGGTCTCGCCTGCTTTGCTTGCCAACTCCCGGTTGCTCATCCAATGGCGTACTTCAAATTGTAAGATTTTCTTTTTATCGCCGCTACCATCAGGATTTGGAAATTCAAAAACCGTTATCTGGTCATTGGGAGTGGTTTGTGCATCATCAAAAATAAAATGACCGCCAATTGAACTTATTTTTGCCGGAAGTTTTACGCCCAGTCCCCAGCGGGCGATATCCATTTCGTGAACGCCCTGATTCCCCATATCTCCGTTTCCGTAAAGCCAATTCCAATGCCAGTTGTAGTGAAAGCGGTTTCGGTTAAAAGGTAATTCAGGTGTTGGCCCCAGCCACATATTATAATCAACTTTTGATAAATATTCTTTGGTATAGGGTGTAACATAATTTTTACTTCCCACAGTAAACGCAAATTGTTCGTCTTTTTCCATTGGCCCGTCAGGATAACTGCCAATTGAGTCGCGCCATTTAAAACACAAACCTTTGGCCATATATACCTCGCCCAGTTTGCCCGAGTGGAGATGGTCGGCCATTGAAATGGCACAAGGATTGCTTCGTTGTTCGGCACCATCCTGAACAATTACATCATATTTCTTTGCAGCTTCTACCAGTTTTTGTCCTTCATAAATGTTATGGCAACAAGGTTTTTCAACTGAAACATGTTTCCCTGCCTGGATGGCCCAAATGGCAGCCAGCGAATGCCAGTGATTGGGCGTTACTACCGAAACAGCATCGATGTTTTTGTTTTCAAATAATTTTCGCATATCGGAGTAAAGTTGCGGAGTCTTCAAGTCCTTATCCGTAAAATGTTTTTTTATTCGCTCGGCAAAAAGGTTTTGGTCCACATCGCAGAGCGCAGCTACTTCTACATTTTCAAGTTTCTGGTATTCCTGAATATGATTTTGTCCCATTCCCCTGACTCCAATAACAGCTAAGTTTACCCTGTCGTTAGCGCCTTTCCATCGATTGCCGGTGAGGATTGTTGGAACGGTTGACACCGCCAAACTACCGGCTGCTGTTGTTTTTATAAATTTCCGTCGTTCCATAAGTTGAGTTAGTAAGTTATAGTTTTTTTAATTTGATATTTCTGAAATAAATTTCGCTATCGTGATCCTGTAATAAAATGTGTCCTTTGGTATGCTGTCCAAAATTAGTAACATCTTTAAATTTACTGGCCGCAACTTTTTCTTTGAAGTTGCCACTGAATCGGTCGTATTCCAGCACTTTTTCACCATTTAACCAGTGTTCAACTTTCCCGTTTTTTGAAACGATCCTACTGCTGTTCCAGGCACCCGGTTTTTTTGTTTTTTTATCGGGCGATGGAGGATACAATTCATAGGCAGCGCCGGTGGTATGAAAATCGTTGGTTTTCATTTGCCCCGATTTTATATATTCCGGGTCGTCGAGTAACTGGTATTCAATTCCATAACCATACCCACCGGTGTCTCCTTCTCTTTCTGCAACAAAGTATTTGATACCTGAATTGGCAGCAGGCGAAACCATTTTCCACTGCCACGAGAGTTCAAAATCTCCAAATTTTTCTTTTGTAATGATACTCCCACCATCTTCACCTGTGCAGGTTATCGTGTTGTTTTTTACCGCCCAGCCTTTTGCCGGGAAAACATCTTTATTTACTCCTCTCCACCCGGTAAAGTCGGTTCCGTTAAAAAGGAGTTGCCATCCTTCTGCTTTTTCTTTTTGCGAAAGCTGGTTGTGCGATTGTGCGACTGAAAATTGTATGGACAAAATAGTCAATAAAACTACAGCAGCTAATCCGGATAGTTTTTTTTCTTTCATTTTTTTAGTTTTTTTCTTCACCATATTTATAAAAACGGGTTGTTGGATAAGCAAATTGAATGTCATCGTGATTTTTAAATTGAAGCAGAATGTTTTGCCAGATTTCGTTTTCCGATCCTCTTCGTTTTCTTGGATTGCACAGATAGCGAATTGTAAGTTGTACTCCAAAATCTTTTACTTTTGTGTATACAATCGGTGTAAGATGATGGTAATAAATCATATAGTTTCTGCTTGCCTTAAATATTTCTTTTTCAGCATCTTTGCTGATATGTTCGGCATGTTCATTTATAATTTGCTGAAGAATGTTTTTCCCTTTCTCCCAGTTGCTTTCAAAAGTGAGGGTTACTTTTATTTCATTCCAGATGAATTCAAAGCCGGTGCTGTAATTGGCCTGGGCTTCCATAAACACTTTCCCGTTGGGCAAATGAATTATTCTTCCTGTACTTTGGTCGGCCTCCACCCAATTGCCAATTTCAAGAATGGTGAACTGAAAAAGCCGGATATCAATCACGTCTCCGGCATGTTCTCCAATCTGCACCCGGTCGCCAACAATAAAAGGTTTTCGAAACATGATAAAAAACCATCCCGCAAGATTGGTCAGCGGGTCTTTTAATGCAATTGCCAAACCTGCCGAAAACAGACCAAGAAAAGCTCCAAACTGGCGAAAAGCCTGTACCCAGACACTGCCCACCAAAATAATTCCGATAAACGGAATAATCATAGAAATAGACCGCTTCCACTGGTAGCGTGTTTTTACATTTTTTGTTTGACGCCAGACAATTCGCAGAATGATTAAACGTAAAAGCCACAAAATAAAAATAATAACAAGCGACAATATTATTTTATTAAGGCTTTCGTGGGTTAATCCGGTGGTTTCTGTTAAATAGGTGCGAATGGCATCCATTGTTTAAAACGCTTTAAAAAGTAGCAGAGGAAGTTACGAAATATTTTTATTTTAACCCGCTTTCACAATTTCTTTGATTGCAATTTTTACGGGAGTGGCTTTCATTTTAAAAACAGTTTCAAATTTCGAACTGTCGAAAACATAATCCCTATCGTATTGATACAACATTTCAACAAGTTCTTTCATAACAGGATTAAACAATCCCATAACAGAAATCAGGAATTTTGAGGCTACTTGAAATTTCGGTTTTACACCGGTTTCAGAGGCAACCATTTCTATCCACTCTTTTCCTGTATGCGGCCCGGCAGTGGGCAAATGCCAAACCTGTCCGTATGCATTTTGGGTGTTGCCGAGAAGCGCCGTTGCTTTGGCTGCATCGGGTGTGTAGGTATAATTGTGCTTGGTGTTTAAGCTACAAAACCAGATGGCTTTTTTTCCTGCTTTGAGATTTTTGAACACTGTTTCGTTTAAAGCGCCATTATTGATAGCCGGGCCGTAAAAATCGGCTGAACGTGCAATCAAAGCTTCGATATTTCCGGCAGCTACTTCGTCAAAAATCATCTGAGCGATTTGGGCTCGTACTTTTCCTTTTTTGCTCGATGGCCGGATTTCTGTTTCTTCGGTCATCGGATTTAGTGCTTCCGGGTTGTACATGTAAATATTGTCGAAAAAGACCAGTCTCATTTTATGTTTTTTGCAGGCAGAGATTACATTTTGCATCATCAGCGGCCACAATTTCTCCCATAGTTTTGCTTTATAAGGTAAGCCTACTACCAGGTAAGCGACATCTGCTCCCTGAACCGCCTTTTCAACTTCGTCGGTATTTGTGAGATCGCAGGGAAAAAGCTCGTCGTCATCATTTATTTTTTGAGGATTTCGGCTTACCAGGCGTACTTTTTTATCGTATTTTTTTAATTCATGTGCAAGGTCAACTCCTATTGCACCTCCTGATCCTAAAATTACTTGCATTGCTTAATGATTAAAATTATAGTTTTTATCTTTTTGATTCTGTTTTTAAAGCCAGTCTTTTCGTTTGAAATAGTACAACATAGCCCCCGCAATAACTGCCATCACACCAAGCATTATAAAATAGCTGTATTGAAAATGCAATTCGGGCAAAAAGTCGAAATTGGTTCCGTATACTCCCGCAATAAAAGTGAGGGGAATAAATATCGATGCAAAAATAGTGAGCACTTTCATCACATCATTTGTTCGATTTCCCACATTTGCGTGGTAAATATTAAGGTAGTCGTTGGTCATGTTGTAGTAAATATCGACGGCTTCCATTGCCTGCGTCGACAAATCGAGTAAATCTTTAAAAAAAGAGTATGTTTTTTTCTGGATAAATTTTGATTCGGTTTTATTTAGAACGAGCATCATTTCCTTTAAAGGGAAAACGCTTTTGCGAATAAAACTGACATTCATTTTGAGCCGGTAAATTTTCTGAACAATTTCTTTTCTGGTTTCCGTAAATACTTCTTCTTCCATATTTTCAATAACGGCTCCCAAATTTTCAATACTTTGAAGATATCCGTCTACCAGGGTATCTATTAAAGCATATGCCAGATAATCCGGGCCGGTTTTTCTGATTCTTCCTTTATTACTTCTGATACGCTCGCGCACCGGTTCAAAATAACGTGCTACCCGTTCCTGAAACGTTATTACATAATTGTTCCCCACTACCATTGAAATATGATCTCCTGCGACCCGGGTATTTTCCTGGTCATATTCAAGGACTTTTAGAAAAACGGTGAGGTTGTTTTCATTTTCAATAATTTTAGGACGCTGGTCGGTATTTAATATGTCTTCCAGTTCAAGCGGCGGGATGGTAAATTTCTCACCAATTTTTTCAATGAGTTGTGTGTCTTGTAAACCATATATGTTTATCCACAAAACCGATTCATCGGGAAGATCATCTTGTATTTCATCCAGGTTATCAATCTGTTTTTCAATAAGTGTTTCTTTGTTGTATGCTATTAAATGGATCTCTGATTTTTCCATTTTCCTGTTTCCAATAAAAATCAGTGAACCGGGTGAAGCACCATGCGAACTTTTGCGACTTTTTAAAAATCGTGCCATTATTCAATCTCCTTTTGATATTTGGAATGAACAAACAGGGTTGTTCCAATTGTATCGTATCCTTCAAATAGTTTTTCCTTTTCGTGTTTAACCAACTCCTCGCGGACGCCAATTAACGTTAACCCGGCTTTTTCAGAATATTGATTTATGATTGCTTTTCTTGAAACATTTGGCTCCTGTGGAATGATTTTTATGTTCTTTGCTGTAATTGGCAGGCGTCCGGAATTTACCAGCTCTTTCATCTTTTGGCGGGTTTCTTCCATTCTTTCGGGCAAACAAATTTCAAAAATCTGGATGTACCCTTTTTTCCAGTCCGGGTGACCTAAAATGATAAAACTCAAAAGAATCATCAGGTTTGCATTTTCAGAATCCAGCGAATTTATCCAGACATGAATCCCATTTTTAAACGGAATGGATTTTCCGCTACTCGCTAAAATACAGATATCAAAATCGCCTGAATTTACCAGTGAGAAATTGTCGATTATATCCTCCAGATTATCGGGATTATCTTTGTCGTACTCAAAAATAATCATGTTATTTTCCATACCGGCAATACCTGGGATTTGTATGGCCTGAGCAATTGCCGACGTGTATGATGGCGAAATAAGCGTGTCGATGTATACATGGTTTCCTACGTCACTAAACATCGAAAGCAGTCGTTCAGATTCATTTTTTGCAGTTTGAACAGTGGATTTTGAATAGTAACCTTCGATACGATGCAAATAGGTTCCAAAACCATATTTGAAGGCAATCCAGTTGAGCAACAGAAATGCTTTGTCGCGTTTAAAAGAGTCTTTCGAAATGCAGATGGCACTGGGACGCCACTCTTTATGTGTTTTTTTACTGTTTTTATTTTGAATCAGAATTTGAAGGTTTCGGTTTAACTGGAAAAGGGCATTGGCAAAAATGGAGGCAAATCCTTTTCGGTATTTGTGGTAGTGATTGATATAAATATAAATTAAAGAAATAACAGCAAATGAGAGCAACGCGTAAGGCGTATTGATTTTAAACATCACCCAAACCGCAACCAGAAACCCGGTAAGTGAGATATACCATTTCGATCGAAATGAAGGCCTGTAGGAAGGCGACGAGCCAAAATGGTTCAGAAAAGAAATCAGACAGAGCGAACCATAAGTAACCATAAAAAACATGGAAATAATAGAGGCAACCGCGTTAACATCGCCAAGTGCAACAAAAACAAATGCAATTACAGCCGTTACAACAGATGCATTTTTAGGCTCGTTATCTTTTACATTTGCTGCAGCCAGCCAGCGGTTCACTTTTTTAGATGGGAAAGCATGATCGAGCGCCAAAGCCTGCAATGTTCGCGGAGCTACCATAACCGAACCTAATGCCGACGAGATTGTTGAGGCAGCAAGACCAAGAGGAATAACAATTGCCCCCCCAACAGCAATTTTACTCATTATTAACTGGTGCTCAATCAAGTCTTCAACGGGCGCCGACTTGGCCAGTTTGTAAACAATAAAAAAGTAAATAATCATTCCTGAAATGGTTGCCAGTGTTGTTCCAAGCGGAATAGCGCGGGAAGGTTTTTTTAGATCGCCTGAAAGCCCGACTCCGGCTGTCATTCCTGTAAATGCAGGAAAAATAATGGCAAAGACAATAAAAAAGTCTTGCGGGTTTCTTAATTCCGCATGCGAAAGGCTGTATGTTGTCGAATCAGCATGTCCTGTAGTTCCGAGAAAAAATAAAACCAGGGAAACCAGCAAAATGGCGACAACAAAATACAAAGCTTTTACACCCAGGTTAGCTCCTTTTTTGATGATTAAAATGGCCAGCAAAGCCATAACAGGCAGGCTGATTACCTGCCTGGGTAACGCAAAGTTGTATTTTTCCTGCAAAAAGTTAAACAGAAATTCAAAGGATTCGGTAAAGGCAATAACGTAAAACGCGACACTTATGGCCTGAGACATAAACAGGGCGATTCCGATTGTTGCACCAATATTTAATCCAAAGGAACGTGAAATAATAAAGTATTCCCCTCCACCTTCAACGCGTTTGTTTGTAGCAATTTCCGAAATGGCTAAAGCTGTTGGAATGGTGACAAGATGACCTAAGAATATAATTAATATCACTCCCCAGAAACCCAGCGTTCCCACCGCGTAGCCAAAGCGCAAAAACAGAATTGCACCTAAAATGGTAGAAATAGCCGTAAAAAATACCGGAGCTGTTCCAAACTTTTTGGAATTATTATTCATTCTGAATTTTAATCAAATATTATGTAAGAAAGTTAAAAAAATGAAAACAGATTTGCTAATAAATAAGGTCAATTTCACCATATTTATTCGTGAATTAATCTATAAAGAGAGGTTCAGAATCCTTATAGTAACTGGCATTGAGCCGAATAATAAAATTTACAAAAATAAAAGATTGAAAAAAACCAGCTTGCCTGGCTTTAATATTTTGCATATTCTGCCAAACCCATTTTGACCAATTCATCGTTTAATGTAATTTCGTTGTCGGCCAGTCTGATTGTTCCGATGTAACGGCCATATTTACCCACATCCTTGTCTGTTTCAATAATTACTTCAAAGTCGTTTGCGGCAATTCTTTGTTCCACAAAAATTTTAGACTCCATTCCCCTGGAGTATTCGTCTGAATCTTTTTTAACATTGTAAGTTTCAGGAGTATTGATATTGGCCAGTCGAATACGTTGATTTGTGGTGATTTTAAATCCCAAATCAATAACAACATCGAGCGTGTCTCCGTCAACAATCCTTTTTACCGTAGCTTTATACTGATACATGGCACATTAATTTAAATATAAAAGTTAAGGTATTTTTTTGTTTTTTGCTAACAAGTGGAGTTGATTTTTGTTATTTAAACTCCTGTATTTCAGTAAAAAAAATATTTATATTTGATACATTGTTCGAGTTAATATGAAAGAAGAGATTAAGGTTATCAAAATTTCAGAGAACGAGTATTTGGTTGGAAATAACACCACCACCCTAATAAATCCAAACATTATTCTTGTAGAGGCAATCGGAGATCAAACAGATGAACTTGCTTTAGCCCAAAAGGAGGTATGCGATACACTGGTGGCACAGGTAGAAGGGAAAATAAATTATCTTATTGATTTAAACCAATGTGGTAAAAACTCAAAAAAAGCCAGGGCAACGTGGATTAAGATAAATAATCAGAAAAAAACATTGTTTGTGGCTTTGTATGGTCTGCATCCGGTTGCAAAAGTTCTGGCAACTTTTATTATGGGGGCATCAGGAAAAAAGAATTTCAAGTTCTTTAGCCGTCGGGAGGAGGCCCTTGTATGGTTAATTCAAATGAATGGCACGATAAATGACGATTGATCGTTTTATAGAAAATCAATTATGTTGGAAAAAGAACCAGATATAAAACGAATTGAGGAATTGATTGATGCTTTAATGAAAGTAGCTCGTGGCGACTACTCGATTCAGGTTCCGCTTTCAGGGGAGAATGATCACCTGGACGCTTTGGCGATGGGGTTTAATTTGATGGTTGATGACATTGGATCCTCGAAAAAGATTGAGAAAGAGAATGAGAAAATTAAACGTTTAAACAAACAACTCGAAGAGGCAAAAAAGGCCGCAGAGGAGAGTAACCGTTTAAAATCGATTTTTATTTCCAATTTATCACACGAGATACGAACTCCGATGAACGGCATTATTGGATTTGCCAATCTTTTAAATGAAGATGATATTTCCACCGAAACAAGGAAAAATTATACTCAAATAATTGTAAACAGCAGTAATCAGTTATTGCGTATTATCGATGACATCCTTGAGATTTCTAGGCTGGAAACCAAGCAGGTGAAACTGGATGAACAGGTGGTGAATATAAACGACTTTATGTTTGAGCTGTTTAATATTTTTAACCTCAAATCAAAAGAAAGTAAGATTCCCATTTATTTAAAAAGAGCTTTGCCCGACGAATACAGCAATGCTTATACCGACCGATTGAAACTGAGTAAAATTTTGTGTAATTTGTTGGAAAATGCATTGAAATTTACAAATTCAGGACACATTGAATTTGGCTATGTTTGTAACGATGTTGAAATTGAGTTTTATGTAAAGGATACCGGAATCGGAATTAATAAAGAAAAACAAAAGAGTATATTCGGAAGATTTTCACAGGTCGATAGTGCACTTTCAAAAAAATCGGGCGGCTTAGGACTAGGATTGGCCATTGCCAGTGAAAATGCAGCTTTACTCGGTGGGAAAATAAGAGTTATTTCAGAGGAAGGGAGCGGTTCAACATTTTATCTGTCAGTTCCTTTTAAACAAGTAGATAAGCAAATTGTTGATAATAAGACCGGAACTGCAGAACTCAACAACAAATTTAAAATTATCATTGCCGAGGACGAAGAAGTAAATCTTCTTTATTTGGAAACATTATTGAAAAAGATAAACAGAAACATTCACATTATTCAGGCTTCAAATGGTGAGGAGGCGATAGATTTATGTAAAAGGAACTATCCCGTAGATTTGGTTTTAATGGACGTGAAATTGCCTGTATTAAATGGATTGGAAGCAACCAGAAAAATAAAACAAATCTATCCGGATTTGCCTGTCATTGCTCAGTCTGCTTATACTTCAGCTCATGAAATTGAAAATGCCAAACAAGCTGGCGCGAACGGTTATATTACAAAACCTATCGTAAAAGAGAAGCTGTTTGAGGTGCTGGAAAAGTATATTTATGTCAAAAATAATGATTAAGTTTGTTTACTTTTTTGAAGAAAAAAACCAGAAGCAACTTAATGGATCAAAGTCAGGATACATCCAATTTTGAATTCAAATGTAATGTTAAGGACTCACTTTGTTTGGCGCGATGTGTTGGCGTTACCGACTATTACAATCTAACAGAAGCCTTCCAAAGTTTAATAAATTCCCCGGAAATTAAATCCCATTTCAAATTGATTATAGATCTTATCGAAATGGATTACCATCCGAGTTATGACGAGTTAATGGGAATTGTTGATACATTAAAACTCCTGAAAGAAACATTTAATGAAAAAGTTGCTCTTGTAACCAGACAAAATCTGAATATTATTGCAAAATTAATCACTATTTATTGTGAATTAGCTGGAATGAAAATGAAGGCTTTTATAAATATCGATGATGCAAAAAAATGGGTAACTTCGTCAGACTGATGAAGTAGAATAAACACTTTTTTTAACCTAAAAAATCAAATTCCAATGAAAGTATTTTCCCTTTTGTTTATTATTTTAATCAGTTTGTTTTGTTCACCTCAAATATTTAGTCAAGAAAATAGTTTTGAAGGCTGGGAGTGTAAAGAATTTTCATTTCAGGGACACGATGCAAAAATTGTTTTTCCGAAGAAAAGCAACGACGGAAAATATTGGGTTTGGCGAGCCCGGTTTTGGGGGCACGAACCCCAGTTGGATAAAGCCCTTCTCGAAGTTGGTTTTCATGTGGTTTATGTTGACGTAGCAGGTTTTTTCGGAAACAACGAGGCAGTAGCCTTGTGGAACGATTTTTATAAATTCCTTCGAAAAGAATATGATTTAAATCGTAAAGTGGTTTTAGAAGGAATGAGCCGTGGTGGCCTGATTGTTTATAATTGGGCTTCGCAGAACACAAAGAAGGTTGCGTGTATTTATGCAGATGCTCCGGTGTGTGATATTAAAAGCTGGCCAGGCGGATTATATCGTGGAATTGGCAGTGAGTCAGATTGGGAAGCCTGTTTAAGGGTGTATAATTTAGATGAAAAATCGGTTTTTGATTTTGAGGGGATTCCGATTAACAATGCGGTAAAAATAGCAAAAGCAAATATTCCGGCTATTCATGTTTGCGGACTAGCTGATAAGGTCGTTCCCTATGCAGAAAATACAGAAAAGCTGGCAAAGAATTTTAAAGATGCTGGTGGTAAAATCGAGCTGATTTTAAAAGAAGGAGTAGGGCACCATCCGCACAGTTTGGAAGATCCCCGGCCATTGGTCGATTTTGTTTTGAAAAACACCATCAACAAGAAATAGATTTCTGTTACTGGTATATCAATAAAGTTTATCTTTTTATTTGAACATGAGTTTAATTTGTTTGTTGTTTGAATACATTGTATAAACTTTAAAACAGATAAACGATGAGTTATTATTTTAGTAAAATTATTTCAGGTAAAAGTTTTGATGAAGCAGCTGAATTTGTTACCGAAGAATTAAAGAAAGAAGGTTTTGGAGTACTAACAGAAATAAATGTTGGTGAAACATTAAAAAAGAAGCTGGATGTTGACTTCAAAAAGTATAAGATTTTAGGAGCCTGCAGTCCAAAACACGCTTATGAGGCTTTGTCGGCTGAAGATAAGATCGGTGTTTTTTTGCCTTGTAATGTTGTGGTAGAAGAACATGAGAATGGAGATGTTGAAGTTTCAGCTGTTGATCCTATTGCTTCAATGAGTTCAGTAGAAAATGAATCCTTAGGTGGAATTGCCGTTGAAATTCAACAAAAGCTCAAAAAAGTAATCGAAAATCTTAGATGATTACCAGATGTAAATAATAACTTTCAATTACTAGCCATTTTCTGTTTTTTTGTTGCTTTAAAATCTAATGACCCGGATTGTCGTTTTTGGGAGAGGTTTTTTTATTGAATTTTTATATAGTTTTGGTACATTTAGTCCAGATTGAAAAGGAAACTGAACTATTTACACGCAGAAAAAAACCTTAACTTAAAATATGCCACAATCCTTCAAAAAGAAATCGGGGCGTTTGCAGCAGGTTGCTTTAATTCTTGCGCCGCTGATGAGTTTGCTTATCATTTTGTTTGTTGAGCTTGATCCTGAAAATAAAAAAGTAACTTACACTTTCGCAATAGCATTGTTAATGGCTGTTTGGTGGATTACCGAAGCCATTCCTCTGGCAGCAACAGCTTTAATACCTGTCGCACTTTTTCCGCTTTTTGGAGTTGTAGACGGGAAGACAGTATCGTCAATGTATTTTAACCATCTTATTTTTCTTTTTATCGGCGGGTTTTTGATGGCTTTTGCTATGGAACGCTGGAATCTGCACAGAAGAATCGCATTGAGAATATTGATTCTCTTTGGTATAAGTCCCGGGCGGATTTTGCTGGGTTTTATGCTTGCAACATCGTTCCTTTCCATGTGGATGTCAAATACTGCAACCGCAATGATGATGGTCCCTATTGCGTTGTCAATAATTTTGAAGCTGGAAGAAAGTCTGGGAAAAGAAAAGATAAAGAGATATAACATTGGTTTACTTTTAGGTATTGCCTATTCTGCTTCGATTGGCGGAATTACTACGTTGGTTGGAACACCTCCAAATTTGTCATTTGCAAGAATTGTAAGTATTATTTTTCCTGAAATGACAGAGATTTCGTTTGCTGACTGGTTTCTTTTTGCTGTTCCGGTAACTATACTGATTTTTTTTGCTGCCTGGTTTTTACTCTATCTGATGTACAAACCCAAAGAACGTTGGGATAATTTGCAGATGGATGATTTTAGAAAGGAATATACGGCTCTGGGGAAAGCAAAGCCCGAAGAGAAAATTGTATTGGCACTTTTTGGAACTCTAGCTTTTTTGTGGATTTTTAGGGCTGGTTTTTCTATTCAGTCAGTAGAAATACCGGGTTGGTCAAAGTTGTTTAAAAATCCATCTTATATCAACGACGGAACAGTGGCCATTTTTATTGCATTGCTGCTTTTTATTATTCCTTCAAAATCAAAAAAAGAAGAGCGCATTATGAATTGGGAGACAGCAAAAAGAATTCCTTGGGGAATTGTTTTGCTGTTTGGCGGAGGTTTTGCTTTGGCTCAGGGATTTGTTGACTCCGGGCTGTCGGTATGGTTTGGAGAACAATTGGCTGGTTTGGCGGATGTTCAGCCTATTGTACTAACTTTTGTCAATGTTACAATGATGTCGTTTTTAACGGAACTCACTTCAAATGTGGCAACCACCGAAATGATTTTACCCATTCTGGCCGGCCTGGCAATGACAATAGAAGTAAATCCTTTATTGTTGATGATTCCTGCAACACTGGCGGCATCGTTGGCATTTATGCTTCCGGTTGCAACACCGCCTAACGCCATTATTTTTGGAACCGACCGTATTCGCGTGAAAGATATGGTAAGAACGGGTATTTTGTTAAATCTGGCTGGTATTATAATTGCAACGTTGGTGATGTATTTTTGGGGAACCCTTGTCTTTGGGATTGATGTTTCGGTTTTCCCCGATTGGGCAGTAGGGAGTGTAAATTAGTTGTCGGTTCAGAATATATTTGTTTTGTTTGCAGCGGAAATAAAAGGTTCAATTTTGTTATGCAGATTTATTCATACGACGGAACTTTTGAAGGATTACTTACAGCTGTTTTTGAATGTTACAGCCGGAAAGATTTTCCTGAAGATATAGTGTCTCAAAAAAATGAGCAGAAAAATTTGTTTGCTGAACGTTTTGAAGTTTTGTCTGATGCAGCGAAAGCTGACCGTGTATGGAGTGGCGCGCAGAAGAAGCTTTCAAAACGAAACAACCAGATGTTGTTTTATGCTTTTCTTTCGGAAGAGCCGGGAATTGAAATGAAAATTCTTCGTTTCTTTCAACGTTTGTTTTTGGAAAAACATCCTATTGAAACCGATTATAGCGACTCCGATGTTTTGTCTCTTTCTCAACTTTCGCAAAAGGTACTAAAAGAGGCCGAGCAGATAAGGCAGTTTGTTCGTTTTCAGCATACAAGAGATGGTCTGTATTTTTGTGGAATAGATCCGCGCTACGATGTAATTCCCCTAACAGTAGAACACTTTCGAAATCGATTTGCCGATCAATCTTGGTTGTTGTACGATTTAAAAAGAAGTTATGGCGTGTTATTCCATGAAGAGAAATTGGAGGAAGTAGAAATTTCTCAAAAAGAGTTTCACTCATTAACGGGTAAAGTAAACCAGGATGTATTGGAAGAAGAAGAGGAACTTTATCAGACGCTGTGGAAATCGTATTTTAAAAATATCAACATAAAGGAAAGAAAAAACCTTCGGTTACAACGGCAACATATGCCCCGAAGGTTTTGGAAATATCTTCCTGAAATAAATAATAAAAGTTAAATGTCTTGTTTTTTTGTTTTTGGAAGAATTAAGTTCAACACAATTCCAACTGCTGCTGCCAGCCCGATTCCAGCCAGCGAGAAGTTCCCGTACTGAATAACTGCACCGCCAATCCCTACTGTTAATACAACAGAAACAATTACCTGGTTGCGGGTTTCTGCCAGGTCGGCCTTTGAGTCTATCAGCGTTTTTATACCGATAGAAGCTATCATACCAAAAAGAAGCAACATAATTCCTCCTAAAACGGCTTGAGGTATGGTTTTTAGAAAACCACTTATTTTTCCGACAAAAGCAAAAACAATAGCAGTAATTGCAGCAATTCTCAAAATAAACGGATTGGTCACTTTTGTTAATGAAATTGCACCTGTTACCTCCGAATAAGTAGTATTAGGAACGCCGCCAAAAAAGCCGGCAATAGCAGTAGCAATTCCATCGCCCAGAAGTGTGCGGTTTAAGCCCGGTTTTTCAATGAAATTTTTGTCGCAAACTCCACCAAGTGCATACATATCACCAACATGCTCAATTACCGGAGCAATGGCAACCGGAATCATATAGAGAATGGCCTGCCAGCTAAACTCAGGCATTGTAAACTGAGGTAGCATTATCCATTTTGCGTCAGAAATTGCGGCGTAATCTACCCTGCCTAAAATTAAGGCAACAATATATCCTACGGCAATTCCCACAAATATCGGGATAAGTTTGATCATTCCTTTTCCAAAAATAACCACAACAATTGAAGCAATTAAAGCTATTGTAGCCAGCAGCCAGTCGGTTTTTGCCATGTCTACTGCCGATGTTGCCAGAGATAGTCCGATGATCATAATTACCGGCCCGACAACAACCGAGGGAAACAGGCTTTCAATAAACTTAATTCCCCGTAATTTTACCAATACGGAAACAATTCCGTAAACCAAACCCACTGCAATTATTCCAGACAAGGTCCCGGCCCAGCCAAAAAGTCTCGTTGCTTCAATGATTGGAGCGATAAACGCAAAACTGCTGCCAAGAAAAGCAGGTACTGTTCCTTTGGTTATTAAATGAAAAATAAGCGTGCCAATTCCGGCGGTAAACAATGCTACCGAGGGATCAATGCCAACAAGAAGGGGGACAAGAACGGTTGCACCAAAAGCAACAAATAGAAACTGAACGCCTAATACGGTGTTCTTTACAGTGAATTGTTCACGAAAAGAGATTGGTTTCATCTATTAAGGTTTTATTTTTTTAACAAGAATAACTTTTTCTTTTTTAGCTGTCAAAAAAAGATATTAACGAAATGAATGATTGTTGTTGGTAACCTGAATGACACAAAAAAACCGTTTCCTGAAAAGAAACGGTTTTGCTGTTATTGTAACAATTCCTGAGGAATCTCGCTTATGGGTTGAACTTTTATAGAACGAATAAAAAGTTCACCGCCTTCGGATTGCAGTTGAATCTTGCCTTTTGATAAAGGTTCAATATTATTGGGGCCCAAATATTTTCCGGAATTATAATTTATCATGTTTACTTTTCCGTTAATAACATGGACTGATGTTCTTCCCAAACAATAAAGTTCGATTTTATTCCATTCGCCCACCGGATTTTCATAATCGGCATCTTTGGCAATAATCCGAGTTTCAGTATCAGGAATGGAGGGTGCTTTTTCGGCACCTTTTGAATAAATATATTTTTCTTCGGCATTTTTTTTCATCGGAATTTCGCAATACGATTTTCCCATTCGGTACGAGTCGCCTATATTTCCTGATTTTAACTGCAATTCGTGCGAACTCATCCAAACACCAATACCTGCTCCAAAATCGCCGTAGCTGTGATAAAGTAATCCACTGTTTCTTGTTGAATATACTTTTTCACCCCATTTGAACTCCATAACCAGATGGTAGTTTTCAAATTCTTCCTGTGTGGCAATAGAGGCATTAATTTCACCTGAAATCTTGATGACTTTTTCGCCCTCTAAATCAACAACTGAAAACAAATTTAAAGGGTCTTTATTTAAGCCAACAGGCACTCCACCTTCTTCAGTGGGGCCGCACCACGTATCCCAACCTGTTAAATCCTGACCGTTAAACAGTGGTTGCCAGGGCTCTTCTGTTGAACACGAACTAAAAACTAAAATTGAAATAAGGAAAAGGAAAAATGTATTCTTCATGGTAAAAAGGTTTAGATTAAAAAAAAACTGCCCTTCAAATATAGGACAGTTTTCTAAATATTTTATGAAGTTTTTCTTTTTTGTTAAACTGCTTCAGCTTCGATGATTTGTTTTGCTCTTTCTAAAATTTTTGTGTCGTCGATTAGAACTATCCCGCCATTTGGTCCGGGTTCCATATGTATTCCTACTGCTGCTCCGTTAGTGTAATTCGCGCCTCCAAAATAATTCCTGACGGTTTCTTCTGTTACTTCAAATTCTTGCGCCATTTTTTTTATTGAACCGTCAGGCAAGCTGTCTTTGATTTTGCGCAGCTCGTTAAATGTCATTTTACGCTCCATGTCTTATTAGTTTACTTGATTATATAAAGAACTTATTGCATCTGTAAATTTAAAATTAATAATTTAATAACCTGCATGTAATGTAAAGGTAATTTTTAAAAATTTTAATTTTTTACGTTAATGGAATGTAAACACTGTTTGAAGTGGCAATATAAGTTTTTTGAATTCAGATTATTATGTGTGAGTTTCTATGTATTTAACAGAATGTGCATAAGTAATAATTAACATTTTTTAATAGTTTGATGTCAATTATCTTTTAAACAATCGTAAATTGCCTGGTGCATCGCAGTCCGAATATTTAACTGATAGAGTTTTTGATTTTCACGCGTTGGGTGAACCCTGTTCGACATAAAAATATAGAGTAACCCATTATCAGGATCAGCCCAGGCAAATGTTCCTGTGAAGCCACTGTGTCCAAAGCTGTTGGCGCTTGCATCTATGGCGGGATAAGCGTCTTTCAGGCTGTTTCTGTAATTGTCTGTCAGCGGTTTGTCAAAACCCAGCCCTCTTCGGTTGTTGTTGTTCGGATATTGAATGCGTATAAATTCATTTACCGTTTTCTCAGAAATATATCTGCGTCCTCCAAAATATCCTTTCTGAAGGTACATTTGAAATAGTTTCGCCAGGTCGTTGGTTGTTCCAAAAAGACCAGCATTTCCCGAGATACCACCCATCATCGCTGCTCCCTCGTCGTGCACGTATCCCCGGATAGTTTCCATTCTGAAAAGATCATCTTTTTCGGTTGGAATAATATCTTTCATCGGAAAATATTTGTAAGGGTTATAAGTGATAGTGTATGCTCCCAGAGGTCGGTAAAAATTTTTTTTTAGATAATCTTCGTATGATTCACCGGTGATATTACTGATAATATCAGGATATAAATAGAAACTCAAGCCGGAATATAGATATCTGCTACGGGGCAACAGTTTCGAATTGCGAATGGTATCGTACATTATTTTCCTGAAATGGCTGTTCATGTATAAGTCGGAAGAAACACGCACGTTAAATTCTGAAGATGGATTGTGTTTAAAGACGGAAGAACTCAGGTGCTTTTGTTTGTCAAGTGTCATTTGCCAAAAAGGTATCCAGGATGCCAATCGCGCCTGGTGTGCTAAAACCTCGCGTACTGTAATATTTTTTTTGTTGGAGCCGTCAAAATCAGCCCAGTAACGGCTAAATGGGGCATCCAGATTCATTTCTTTTTTATCAACCAACTTCATGAGCGCTGGTAAGGGGCCGGTTACCTTGGTTAGCGATGCCCAGTCGTATAAATTCTCTTTTTTTACTTGCTGCTCCTTTTCATAGGTCTGGTATCCGTAGCATTTATGAAATATTACTTTTCCATCTTTTGCAATTAACACCTGGCATCCGGGATAAGCTTCTTTTTCAACTCCCAGCAGGGCAATTGAATCAATCTTTCTTTCAAGTTGTCCTGAATTCACACCAACTTCTTCCGGAATTGTGTATGACAGCGTGCTGTTGCTTGCTACTTCAATACTGTCGTTTAACTGAAACCTTGAATCAACAGTTACCGGCAACCTGCCATTGGCCTGGTTTGCTCCAAACACAAGTTGCGCTGCCAACTCCTGTGTTAATTCGTTATTCTGATAGGCCAAAATCAGCCCCTGTACATTTTCAATATTTTCAAAGTGTTTCATTGCATAGGCATTGCCAAAAAAAACAGCGATCGAATTATTTTTTCGCGTCAGTTCCGAAACCGCACGTCTTTGAATTTCAGTTGTACCGTATTGTCTCGAAGGATAAACATTAATCCCCTGAATACCTGCTATTACCAAATTGTAATCTTCCATTAAAACGTGGAGTCTGCTCAAATCTCTTTCAGAAGCATCTTTGGGAAGGAAGTAGTGGTCGACAACAGTATATTTTTCAAGCGTTCTCTGAAAGGTTGTAATATTATCGGAACCTATTGATATTGATGCAATACGGAAAGAATCGAGATGCTCAACGGGCAGAATGTTATCTGTGTTTTTTAAAACAGTAAGTGCTCCTTTAACAAGCTGTCGGTTGGTCATCTCAAAATAAGGAGAGTGGAGTCTGTGTCTCAAATATTTTATGTCAGTCGGCTGGTACTCGTTTAAATTCACCCAACGTTTTAACGCCAGAATTTTTCGACACTTTTCGTCAATTTCAGCTGTGCTGAGTTCACCTCTTACGATGCCGTTTTTTACCGATTCAATCGCTTTATTCAAATCCGGAACAAATTCAATCAAATCATTTCCCGCTTTTAGCGCTTCCAGTTCTGCATTTCCGCTTTGGGTTCTTACACCCTGCATATTTATAGCGTCGGTAACTACAAAACCGGAAAAACCAATTTCATTTTTCAGGTAATCAGTTATGATTTTTTTTGACAAGGAGGAAGGAGTTCCCGAATCATCAAGTGAAGGAACGTCAAGATGTGCTGACATTATTCCACTGATTCCCATTTCTGCCAGATAACGGAACGGAAAAGTTTCGAGGGTATCCATTCTTTCTTTTGAATGTGTAAGAACAGGAAGTGTTTTATGAGAGTCACTATGCGTGTCGCCATGTCCCGGAAAATGTTTGGCCACGGGTATTACTCCCACATCCTGCATTCCTTTGGCAACCTGCCAGGCTTTATTGGCAACATTTTTTTTGTCTTCCCCGAACGAACGAAAATTAATAACAGGATTTTCAGGATTGGTATTTACATCAGCCACCGGAGCAAAATTCATATGTATACCCATGTCTTTTAACTGGTTTCCAATATCTCTCCCCATCTGATAAACAAAAGCATCGTATTTTACTGCGCCGATTGCTTGTGCATATGGATATTCTACTGTACTGTCAATTCTCATAGACAATCCCCACTCGCCGTCGATCGCGATCAGAAGAGGTGTTTTTGAATTTTCCTGAAATTCATTGATCCATGAAGTAGTTTTAACAGGCCCACCCTGCATTACCAAAACACCACCAGGTTTATATTTTTTTATTTGTTCGATAACTTTATTTTTGCTGGCGTCATTTTGTGTCGGATATGCAGTGAGCATCATCAGTTGTGCAATCTTCTCATCAATAGTCATGCTGTCCAGCTGTTTATTCACCCACTCATCGTTTGAAAATTTTAGAAAAGGAGGCTCAACAGCACCCAGATGATTCGTGTAGATCAGAAACAGAGAAATAATACCTGCAAATATTTTGATTACCTTATTCATAATATAATAATAGTCACTTGTGGTAATATAACTTACTTTTGGTTCGTTTATTTAGTTTAGTAGTTAAGGAATGCAGTTTTTTTATAAAAAATTTTTTTTTCCTTTTTTACCATGTGTAACTTACCGAAATTATTTTTATTCTATCTAAAACGTTCAAATGAATAGAAATAACCGGAAAGCCGTAAATGTATAAGTTTTTAATAAACAGATGACAAAATTTATAAGATATTTTATTCTTTTAATTTCACTGGGGTATTCATCCGGAATACGTGCAGGAGAGTTAAAATGCGGGGCGGAACAACCTGACAAATATTTGGCTTTGATTCATGATAAAAAAGTGGGGCTGGTGGTTAATCATACTTCACTGGCAGGAGAGATTCACCTGGTTGATTTTCTTTTGGAGAAAAAGGTAAATGTAAAAAAGATTTTTGCGCCGGAACATGGCTTTAGAGGGGAGGCAGCCCCAGGAGAAGAAATTAAGGCAGGGGTGGATGGAAAAACAGGAATTCCGGTTCTGTCTCTTTACGGAGAAACCCGTAAACCAACCCAGGAACAACTGGCGGGTATTGACCTGATGGTGTTTGATATTCAGGATGTAGGTTGTCGGTTTTATACCTATATTTCCACACTTCACCTGGTTATTGAAGCTTGCGCCGAAAATAACGTTCCGCTGATTGTGTTTGACAGGCCAAATCCAAATGGCGATTATGTTGCCGGCCCGGTTTTGAAAAAAGAATTTCAGTCGTTTGTTGGAATGGATCAAATTCCCGTTGTTCATGGATGCACAGTTGGGGAACTTGCAAATATGATAAATGGAGAACGGTGGCATAAGGCGAATAAAAAATGTGATTTGAAAGTTATTCAGGTAGAGAATTATGACCATAAACTTTCGTATTCTCTTCCGGTTGCACCATCACCAAATTTACCCAACGATTTGTCTGTTCGTTTATACCCTTCGCTTTGCTTTTTCGAAGCAACAAGTGTAAGCGTAGGACGTGGAACAGATTTTCCTTTTCAGGTGTTGGGAGGTTTGGACCCGCAATTGGGTGATTTTGAATTTACTCCCAAAACGATTCCCGGGGTAGCGGTACACCCGCTAAATGAAGGGGAGAAATGTTACGGAATTGATCTTCGTAGTTTGAAAATCGTACCCGTTTTTACCTTAAAATATTTTCTTGATTTTTATCACTGCTTTGTTGATGAAAAAGATTTTGTTACCCGTGAAAATTGGTTAAATCTTCTTGCCGGAACCGACGAGTTTATTCAACTTGTAAGGGAAGGGAAAAATGAGCGGGAAATTAAAGCGCACTGGCAAAACGAGTTGAACACATTTAAAGAAACCAGAAAGAAATATTTGTTGTATCCCGATTTTCAATGATTATGAGCCCTTACCTCGTTTTAGGAATAATTCTTGGCTATTTTTTTGTTTTGATGTTTATTTCGTGGTTGACCTCGAGAAATGCAAATTCTGATACTTTTTTTACAGCAAACCGAAAATCGCCATGGTATTTGGTTGCTTTTGGTATGGTAGGAGCAACACTTTCAGGAGTAACATTTATTTCAGTGCCGGGAGAAGTTGGAAATTCGGCTTTTGCTTATTTACAGTTTGTTTTTGGAAATCTTGTTGGTTACTGGCTGATTGCCGGAATTTTATTGCCGCTATATTATAAGTTAAACCTGATTTCAATTTACACTTTCCTAGAACAGCGTTTTGGAAAATATTCATACAAAACCGGCTCTTTTTTCTTTTTGATTTCGAAACTTACCGGTGCGGCATTTCGGCTTTATTTGGTAGCTGGCGTGCTCCAAATTGCCTTTTTCGATGCCTTTAATATTCCTTTCGTTATAACGGTAGTTGTTACCATATTTTTAATTTGGATTTATACATTTCGCGGAGGTATAAAAACCATTGTCTGGACCGATACATTACAAACGCTTTTCCTGGTTAGCGCGGTTGTGTTCACCATAATAGCTATCTCGCAAAAAATGGAGTGGAACTTCGGACAATTGTTTAATGAAGTTGCTGAAAGTTCGAGAGCGAAGATTTTTATTTGGGACTGGCGTTCAGGAAACAATTTTTTTAAACAGTTTTTGGCCGGAATTTTTACAACGATAGCTGTTAACGGGCTTGATCAGGATATGATGCAAAAAAATCTTACCTGTAAAAATAAAGGAGAAGCACAAAAAAATATGGTGGTGTTTAGTTTGTCATTTCTTACTACAGTGGTTTTGTTTTTAAGTCTCGGGGTAATTTTGTATTCTTTTGCCGAAAACATGGGTATTTCAATCCCTGAAAAGACAGACGATTTTTATCCGCTCCTTGCTCTGAATTATTTGGGTTTACCGGTCGGGATAGCTTTCCTGCTGGGAATAACAGCTGCTACTTATTCCTGTGCCGACTCCGCACTGACAGCAATGACCACTTCTTTTAGTGTTGACTTTTTAAATATCGGAAGATACAAAGAACAGAAAAAACAAAAAATAAAAAAAAGGTCGCACCTGCTTTTCTCTCTGTTGCTTATTGTTACTATTCTGCTTTTCAGGGCAATAAACGATGAAAGTATTGTTGTTGCGGTGTTTCGAGTGGCAGGTTATACTTACGGCCCAATTTTAGGGTTATTTATTTTTGGTATGTATTCAAAAAGGAATGTTAATGATATTTGGGTCCCGGTTATTGGTTTTTTGGCACCGGTTATCTGTTATTTTTTATCCAGATATTCAGAGGTTCTTTTTAACGGTTATAGGTTTGGATTTGAGCTTTTAATACTAAACGGATTAATCACAATGATAGGTTTATTTTTCATTTCTAAAAAATATGTTGTAAAAAACTAACGATTGTAAATAAATGTTAAAATTTGTAAATTGAATTGTTATATTTGCAATAATAAGCAACTGGAATAATCGTTATAGTTAAAAACCTTAAGAATTGGTAAGATATCTACTTCAAATATTGCTGGTAGTTTTACTCGCTGTCTCCTTTTTTGCCTGTGAAGATGAGAAATATTTGAATTCTCCTGATGCGCAATTGCAATTTTCAGCCGACACCGTTGCTTTTGATACTATTTTCACCACAATTGGCTCAACAACAAGGCGTTTTACCGTTTATAATCCTTATGAAGAGAATGTTTTGATTTCGCGAATAAGGCTTGCAGGAGGCGATTTTTCCAGTTTTAGGTTAAATATAAATGGCATTGCTGCAAATGAGGCTTATGAAGTGGAAGTACCTGCAAGAGACAGCATTTTTGTTTTTGTTGAAGTGACAATAGATCCGAATGGACAAAATCTTCCCATGGTTGTTGAGGATTCTATTGAATTTACCACCAATACTAATATTCAGGGGATAAACCTGGTTGCTTATGGCCAGGATTTTAGACTTATAAAAGGTGAGACAATTGAAACTACAACCTGGAACGCGGAAAAGCCCTATCTTATTTACGATTATGCTTATGTTGACAGTACATCTACTCTCACCATCGAGCCAGGTACAAAAGTATATTTTCACGATGGAGCTGGTTTGTATGTAAAGGGGACGATTGTTGCCGACGGAACAGTTCAGAACCCGATCGCTTTTCAGGCTGATCGTCTTGAAGATTCCTATAAAAACATTCCAGATCAGTGGAGTGGAATTATTTTGTTTTCCGGAAGTCATGATAATGTGTTCAATTTTACAACCATAAAAAATGCCAATATTGGATTACAGGTTGGTACTATCGAAGATGAAGGGTTCGCTTCGGTTCATTTATCTAATTCGAGAATTGAAAATATGGCTTATGCCGGTATTTTTGCTTTGAAGTCGAAAATATACGGATACAATGATGTTATCGCAAATTGTGGCTATTACGCGGTTGCGCTGTTGATTGGAGGTGAATATGAATTTTACAATTCTACTATTGCCAATTATTGGGGGAATTATTCCAGGAAATCGCGTTCTACATCTTCACTGGTGGTTTCCAATGTGTTAAAGGTTTCTAATTCTGATGGCTCAAGTAAACTCTATCTGGGAGATCTGAATAAAGCGACTTTTGGAAATAGTATTATTTACGGGAATAATCTAAATGAATTGGAATTGGGAAAAAATGAGGAAAAACAGTTTAATTTCTTGTTTGACCATTGTATCATTCAAGTTCCTGATACATTTAATGTTTCGAATAAAGATCATTATAAAAATGTTTATCGGGGAGACGCTTTTGATCCTTTATTTGTTGATCCTTATGAAGATTACGATTATTCGCTCGACTCACTTTCTCCGGCGCGAGATATCGGAAGTGTGGAAATCGCGAACATGTTCCCTGTAGATATTCTCGATAAAGATCGTTTCTCAGATGATGCTCCTGATTTAGGAGCTTTTGAATTTATTAAAAGAAAGAATGAAGATTAATTTCTTTTTACTTCTTATTGTTTTACTTTTCTATTCTCTTTCGTTGCTATCTCAACCGCAAGCTCAAGGTGAGGATTTTACTATCTTGTTTTATAATGTTGAGAATTTGTTTGACATCAGAGATGAACCGGGCAAAGAGGACGACGAATTTACACCAACGGGAGAGCGGTATTGGACAAATAGAAAATTAGATAAAAAATTAGTAAACATTTCAAAAGTTATTTTGAATTCCTCAGGTTTTACAAAACCAGATGTTATTGCATTATGTGAGATCGAGAACAGAGAAGTTTTGGAGAGGCTTTTGTACTCAACTCCGCTAAAAAAATATAATTATAAGATTATTCACAAAGAATCACCCGACCACAGGGGAATCGATGTTGCTTTGCTTTATCGGCCAGAAACACTTTATCCACTTAATTACAAGTATTTTCCGGTGGTGCAAGGTGACGAAATAATAAAAACGCGGGAGGTTTTGTATTTTTCAGGTATTATAAATGAGCTTGATACCGTTCACTTTTTTGTAAATCACTGGCCATCACGTTATGAAGGAATCTTGGAATCAGAGCCTTTGCGAAAGCTCGCAGCGCAACTATTAAAAACAAAGGTGGAAGAGGTGAGGTCAAAATCTGAAAATTCTAAAATTATCATTCTTGGCGATTTTAATGACCAACCTACTGATGCGAGTATCAGGGAAACTTTAGATGCTCAGTCGCTCTCAAATAACATCGAAAATGACCGTTTATATAATCTTTCTTTCCGCTGGATGGAAGATGAAATAAAAACTCTGAAATACCAGTCACAATGGTCGGTATATGATCAGTGTATTGTTTCTGGTTCTTTAGTAAATAGTAAAAAGGGGTATTCAATTCTTCCCGGAAATACAAAAATTATCAAACTACCATTCCTTTTGGAAAGAGATGAAAAATACG
Source organism: Maribellus maritimus (assembly GCF_022267315.1). Taxonomy (GTDB): domain Bacteria; phylum Bacteroidota; class Bacteroidia; order Bacteroidales; family Prolixibacteraceae; genus Draconibacterium; species Draconibacterium maritimum. The sequence continues at coordinate 208,828 of NZ_JAIKLE010000001.1, read as the reverse complement.
GAGGGGTAAAACCGTTCCGAAGCTATAACGGCTATTCATACAAAGGAGGTTTTAGCGACCATTTACCGGTTCTGCTTAAATTGACATTGCTAAATTAGTTTTTCTTTTTGTGTCCCAGTTCGCCTGCTTTTTTCAGCATGTATGAATAGGCTTCATCATAGTTGTTGTGAATTTCTCCTTCCAATATAGCTTCTTTTATTGCATCTTTGATAATCCCCACGTCTTTGCAGGGCGAAAGTCCAAAAGTCTCCATAATTAACTCGCCCGAAACCGGTGGCTGGAAATTTCGAATAGCATCTTTTTCTTCAATTTCTTTTAGCTTTTCTCTGACGATTTTAAAATTGGAGAGGTAACGTTTTACTTTGTTCTGATTTTTGGAAGTGATATCAGCTTCACACAATGTCATTAGTTCATCAATATCATCACCTGCTTCAAAGAGGAGACGGCGTACAGCCGAGTCAGTGACTTCTTCTTCTGATAAAACAATGGGGCGCATGTGCAAATGAACCATTTTCTGAACAAATTTCATCTTTTCATTTAACGGGAGTTTCATTCTTCGGAAGATTTTTGGAATCATTTTTACACCCACATAATTATGTGCATGAAATGTCCAGCCCTGGCCTTCAAAAAACTTTTTTGTTGCGGGTTTTGCAATATCATGTAATAAGGCAGACCATCGCAACCATAAATTTTCAGTATTGGGTGCTATCCTGTCGAGAACCTCTATGGTGTGATAAAAGTTATCTTTATGTGCGATTCCGTTCACTGTTTCGATACCTTTCATTTTATAAAGTTCAGGAAATATGATTTCCAGCAAACCGGTTTCTTCCAGTAATTTAAACCCAACAGATGGTTTTGGGGCAAGAATTATTTTATTCAATTCTTCTGTGATTCGTTCAGCCGAAACAATTTTTATCCTGCTTTTATTTACTGCAATAGCCTGAAGTGTTTTTGTTTCGATTTCAAAACCCAGCTGGGTTGAGAAACGAATGGCTCGCATCATTCGAAGAGGATCATCTGAAAACGTAACAGCTGGGTCGAGAGGGGTACGGATAATTTTGTCCTGCAGGTCTTTTATTCCGTTAAAAGGGTCAACGAGCAGATCGAAGTTGTAGGTATTTAGACCCAGTGCGAGTGCGTTAATTGTAAAGTCACGCCGGTTCTGATCATCCTCAAGCGTACCATTTTCAACGATTGGCTTTCTTGAATTTCTCTGATATGACTCTTTTCGTGCGCCGACAAATTCTATTTCCAGGTCCTTATATTTTAGCATGGCTGTGCCAAAATTTCTAAAAACATTTACTCTTGGTTTTGAACGAAGTGCTTGCGCAACCTTTTGGGCTAGTTCAATTCCGCTGCCAACCGTCACAATATCAATATCTTTAGAGGGGCGTTTTAAAAGCATGTCGCGAACATAACCACCAATTACGTACGATTCCTGCTTCATTTCATCACTTACCTTTGATATAACGTCAAATATTTTGAGCTTCAGTCTTTTATCCATTATCCTGACAAAATTTGTAACTTCACCAGTAAATTACTGCCACTTGTTAAAAAATTGTGACAAAATTACAACTATTTCAAATAAAAGTGGTGTAAATTTTTAGGTTTGCCCAAACGGTACTATTTTTGAATCAATATATTTAAATTGTTAGATATTTAAATAATTTAAAATTATAAATCATGTTGGAACATTTAACAAAAGAAACATTCAAAGAGAAAGTTTTCAATTGGGAAGCTAATAAAGAGTGGAAATATGAAGGCTCAAAGCCATGTATGATTGATTTTTATGCCGATTGGTGTGGTCCGTGTAAAATGGTAGCTCCTGTATTGGAAGAGCTGCAAAAGGAGTATGGCGATAGTATCGTAATTTATAAGGTCAACACTGAAGAACAGCAGGAATTGGCTGGAATGTTTGGCATTCAGAGTATCCCTTCTTTGTTGTTTGTGCCTCAGGAAGGACAACCGCAAATGGCGATGGGAGCACTTCCAAAGCCCACCTTTGAAAAGGCAATTGCAGATGTTTTAAAAGTTGAAAAGCCTTTGGCCAATTAAAACATACGGTTTTTTCAAACTGATACCGGGAGTACTCTTACTTACTGATATATTAAATTCTTTAAACATCGGTTTTGCGGGGTATTTTTATATTGCTGGAAGTTATTTAATTGAACTTCAGATAATAACATAAAATGTTTTTCTTATGGGAAAAACATTTTTTTGTTTGGACACAAGTGTATTCCGGCGTTGCTGTTCAGTTCTGAATAGCGATTTATCTCTCCAAAAATTCAATAAATCTGCCTTTGACTTTAAACAGGAGGATTCTTGGACAAACGCTAACGTAATTATAGCTTTTTTCTAATGTAAAACTTGTATTAAATTTGAAAATTACCTTGGCGTTCAAATTTTTGATTTGGGCTTTTCCTTGAATCCGATCACCCTTTGTCCTCTGTTAAGTTTGTTCTTTGTCTGCGGCGAGTCTAACAATTATTGAGATATTTTCAATGGAGATAATGTTTTGCCATGTGGTGATTCATGACCCTCAATTATTGCGCACCGGATTTCCGTTTTTGCACCTTTGCTTTCATTAAAAATTTGGTGGTTGGTGGTATACAAAACTAAAAAACCTTCCATCAATGCGATGAAAGGTTTCTGTTATATTTGTTTTATTCTTTTTTAGAATCCTTCCGGGCTTCCAACTCTTGTCATAGCACAGCGGAATCCCAAATCGTTTTGTGCTTTTGTTTGTTCAAGATATCTTCTTGTTCCCGGAACCAACCAGTAAGGTCTGTCTTTCCACGATCCTCCTTTGTAAACACGAACTTTGTCAGTTATTAAGGAGGAAAATGCTCCCGGCCTATCATCCTGAACATACATGTCGTTTGTAGACCTGTTCTCTGCTGAATTCCAATCTGTACCTTCTATAAGTTGGGAATTAATATCTCCGTCTTTAAAGTTTCTGTAGTCAGCAATCGTATCTTTTATTAGTTCGCCGTACTCGTTCCTCATCAAAGAACCATCTGTATCTCTTCTGTATTCGGTAATAACATTACCTCTGTAAGGTTGAAATTCTTCCACATCTAGATTTGAAAGAGGACGATATACGTCTGAAACCCATTCGTTTACGTTTCCGGACATACAATACAATCCATAATCGTTGGGTTCGTATGAGAACACCGGCGAGGTTATATCTGCATTGTCATTCAGACCTCCTGCCATCCCCATCATGTCACCACGGCCACGAACAAAGTTTGCTTTCATTCTCCCTTTTCCATCTTTTGATGCCTCTCTTAAATAAGTTCCGTTCCATGGATACAAGTTTCTTTCGGTGAGCAATTCTCCCTGGACATTGCCGATGAGGCCATAGGCGGCATATTCCCATTCAGCTTCCGTTGGCAATCTGTAACTGGGCAGGGCAATGCCATCTTCCCATTTTAATCTTCTGGCTGTACCATCAGTGTTTTCAATTTGATTTTCTCCTTCGGTTCCCTGGTACAACCCGGCAAGATAGGTGTCGGTTGTAAAAACATTTTGACCGCTTTGCGTATTGTCATGTTGCAAAATTCCTTTGTCAACGAGGATTTGTTCATTTACTCTATCGGTTCGCCATGCACAATAAGCTTCTGCCTGCTCCCATGTTACTGCTACGACAGGATAATCACTGTAAGCCGGATGTCTGAAATAATTATTTACATACGGCTCATTGTAAGCCAGTTCGCTTCTCCATTTTATTGTGTCAGGAAGTGCTGCGTTAAGTTTTTCCATGTCTCCCGGATAAACTCTTCTTAACCAGTGGGTATATTCTCTGTAATCCTGATTTGAAACTTCGGTTTCATCCATATAAAATGAGGCAACGGTAACTCTTCTTGGGTAATTATCCCATTTGTACATCACATCCTGCTCAACTCTCCCCATAGTAAATGTGCCACCCTGCACAAATACCAATCCGGGTCCGGCTTCCTGTTCGTAACCTGACTCGTAGGGGATGTCACCTGTTGCATCTGAATTATACGCCCATCCTGTGGTACGGGAAACATCTTTGCTTCCTTTCCCTCCAAATAATCCACATCCTGAAAGGAATGCGGCTAAAAACACTACAAATAAAGTTTTTAGCTTCATTGAATTTATTTTTTTCATTACATACTGATCGTCACAAATATAACTATTTTGTCTAATTCTTATTGTTTTAATATTCTAAATATTTTTTACAATTAACCAGAACTGCTGTATCTTTAGCCCACCTTGTAACAAATAATTTATATCGGAAATTAGGATTTGTCCAGCAATATTTATTTTAACGAGGCGTTTTACTGTTGTCAATTTTTAAAGTTTAATGAAAAGATATTTACTTCTGTTTACCATTTTTATTGTTGGTTTTTCAGCAAACGATGTTCAAAGTGAGTTTATTGTTCTCAATTGGAACAATTTTTCGCCGGGAAATACTGCTGTCGGAGGGAGAGTAGATTACACTTTTGAAAATGCAGTTTACTTTCCTGAAAATAGAGGATTACCTTCTTTTTCTAAAATATATGTGCAGCCAAATTCGAAATCGAGGTTTCGATTTATAATAGAAAATTTACGTTTTGAAGAAATTGAAAATGATTTCCAGGAGAACGTATTTAACATTGTGCCAGCCGAAGTAAAAGTAGAAACGCAGGAATTAAAATCCCGGGGAACTTTAAAAACAGAAGTGACGGTTTTACCATTTAAAAGAGAAGGTGATAAATTATTTCGTTTGACAGGTTTTAGTCTGAAAGAGATTCCGGTACAATATAGGAAGACAGCTATGGCCTCTGCTAATGAATGGAAATCACAGTCGGTTTTAAGTGACGGAAAGTGGATTAAAGTGAAGACAGCCGGAAAAGGAGTTTATAAATTACCCTATTCCAGGCTCACGGAATGGGGCTTTTCAAATCCGTCAAATGTAAAAGTTTATGGAAGCGGAGGCCGTCAACTTTCAGAAAAACCAGGGGAAATTACTTATGATGATTTAGTTCAGAATACAATATGGACAGATGAAAACGGTGGTGAAAACTGTCTGTTTTTTTATGAGCCGGGTAATGTTGAGTGGACACTGAATAACGAAGGAGAGTATTTTGAACATAAAAGTCATGATTATGCAGTTAATGGATTTTTCTTTTTAACAGAGGATGTTGGTTCCGCAAAAATGCCTCAAATGGCCGGGGAAATAACCGAAACACCAACGCACTTCGTATCTGCTTCAGACGCTTATGCCTTGTATGAGAAAAATGCAATAAATCTGATTTCTTCAGGGAAGCAGTGGTTTGGTGAGAAATTTTCTCATAACCAAACACGTAGTTTTACTATTGAACTGCCGGGTATAAATAATAGGAAAGAGGCTTATCTGAAAATAAATGCTGCGGCTCGTTCTTACCAGTCTTCCAAAATGAGGGTAAAAGCAAACTCAGTTACTATAGGTGAATTTAGTTTTCCAAGAGTAGATACAGATAATCCTGTTGACACTTTTGCGGAAGAAAACGATAGTGGTATTTTATCTGACATCAACAGTGAAAATTTAGAAGTTGCTTTAACTTTTGTCGGTAGCAATGGAAACGCGGTTGCCTGGCTTGACTATATTGAAGTTAATTATTCGCAGGATCTGAATTTAGATGAAGGAACACTTTTCTTCAGAAATCTGGAGGCTACAGGGAATGGCAATATAACAGAATTTGAGCTTCAGACGATTTCTTCAACTTCTCGTGTCTTTGATGTGACAGATATGAATAACATTATTGAGGTGCCAGTAAAAATTTCCGGTAACCAGATGTCAATTAGAGCAACTACCGACGATTTAAAGGAATATGTGGCTTTTAACCCCGAAAGTGATTTCCAGGAACCGGAACTTGTTGGCGATGTTGAAAATCAAAATCTGCATGCGTTATCAACTCCCGAATTTTTAATTATTACACATCCATCATTTTTGAGTACAGCAAAAGAGCTTGCTGATTTTCATGAAAATAATGACGGGTTAAATACCGAAGTTGTTGTTTCAAACAAAGTATATAACGAATTTAGCTCCGGGCATTTCGATGCAACCGGAATCCGGAATTTTATAAAGATGTTTTACGATCGGGGAAACACATTAAAATATGTTTTGCTTTTTGGGGATGGCAGTTTTGATAATAAAAACATAAATGCAGAGAGTTTTAATTTTATACCTACCTATCAATCGTTAAATTCTTTAAATCCTGTTGGTTCATTTGTTACCGACGATTATTTTGTTCTTTTAGATGAAGGAGAGAGCGTTTACAATGGTGCAGTTGATCTCGGAATTGGAAGAATACCTGCATCTACGCTGCTTCAGGCACAAACGGTGGTCGATAAGATAAAAAACTATCATTCTGAGCAGGCACTTGGAAATTGGCGCAACGTAATTTGTTTTATCGGTGATGATGAGGATGGGAATATTCATATGGGGAATTCGGAGAAACTTGCCGGTTTGGTGAACGAAAACCATAAAGAATTTATTACTGATAAAGTTTATTTCGATGCTTTTGTTCAGGAAACAAGTACGTCAGGAGAACGATATCCGGAAGTAACAGAAGCCATTAACAAAAGTGTACAGGATGGTGTTTTGGTTTTAAACTATGTGGGGCATGCCAACGAAAGATTTTTAGCCGATGAACATGTTTTGGATGTAAGTAATATTAATTCCTGGTCAAACGAGAATAATTTGCCAATATTTGTAACAGCCACCTGCGAATTTAGCCGTTTCGATTCAGAAGAAATGTCGGCCGGGGAATATGTATTATTCAATTCGAACGGCGGTGGGATTGGTCTTTTTTCAACCACACGTCTGGTTATCTCCGGTCCGAATTATTCATTAAGCAGAAGTTTTTACAACCATGTTTTTGAACGCGATGAAAACGGAGCGCATTACAGGATGGGAGATATAATGCGTCTCGCTAAAATAAATACGTCAAACACTACAAATAAACGTAATTTCAGCTTGCTTGCCGACCCGGCTCTGAAACTTTCGTATCCCGAATATAAAGTAGTAACTACAGCGGTAAACAGTCAGGATGCAACTGCAAATCCCGATACCATTGGTGCATTGCAAAAGATTACTGTTTCTGGTTATATTTCGGACTACGAGGGTGAAAAGTTGCAGAATTTCTCCGGGGAAATTGTTCCAACGGTTTTTGATAAAGCCATTGAAATGGAAACACTTGGAAATGCCGGAGAAACTCCAATGGAATTCGAAGTGCAGGAAAATGTAATTTATAAGGGAGTTGCAAGTGTAACAAACGGGGAGTTTTCTTTTAGTTTCGTTGTCCCTAAAGATATTTCTTATAATCTTGGAAAGGGGAAAATAGTTTATTATGCCGATAATGGAGAAACAGACGCCCATGGCGCTTTCGAGAATTTTGTGATTGGTGGGACAGATAATCAGATAGTGGATGAGCAGGGGCCAGATATTCAGTTATATATGGATTCTGAAGAATTTACATCGGGTGATGAAACCAGTAAAAATCCAGCGTTATTGGCTTTTCTTTCAGATGAAAATGGTATAAATACGGCGGGAACCGGTATCGGGCATGATATCACAGCTGTCCTTGATGATGATTATTCTCGTGTTTACGTTTTAAATAATTATTATCAGGCAAATACCGACGATTATACCAGTGGAGTCATAAAATATCCATTTAGTAACCTTGACCAGGGGATGCATACACTGAAGTTAAAAGCCTGGGATGTAGCAAATAATTCATCGGAGGTTGAAATCGAATTTTTTGTTTCCGGCGAATTTAAAATATCAGGAGTAAGTAATTACCCCAACCCCATGGCTGACTATACTTATTTTGTTTTTGAACACAATCAGTCGGGAGCGACCTTCAAAACTTTGATTGAGGTTTTTGATATCCAGGGCCGTAGAATCGACTATTTTGAAACGGAAGTCGGCTCAAACGGTCTGGTGAGTAATCCAATTCCATGGGACCTGAGTGAACTCAAACTGGAAGCCAGAGACGGAATTTATTTTTATAAGCTTACTGCTCAAAATGAAGACGGTGTAATAGCTTCTGAATCAGGGAAACTCATTATTTCATATTAAATTTATTAACGATAGGTAATTTTTCATAAAACAAACCGTTCTCTTTTTTAGTTTAACTATGGCAACAAAGACAAATATTATATCTTTGCAGCGCTCAATTTTAAAAATATTATGATCAAACAGTTACGATTACTTTTTATTTTCTCCCTTACAATTGCTCTGGCAGAAAATGTAAGTGGACAGGCAACCACTTCCGGAGCGAATACAATTACAACAGCCGTACCGTTTTTGTCGATAACACCTGATTCAAGGGCTGGTGGGATGGGAGATGCAGGAGTAGGTACTACTCCTGATGTAAACTCACAACACTGGAATCCGGCAAAATACGCTTTTATTGAAAATGATATGGGCGTTGGTTTGTCTTATTCTCCCTGGTTGCGTGCTTTGGTCGACGATATTAACTTAGCCTACCTCGTAGGTTACAAAAAGTTGGATGACGTTCAAACCTTAAGTGCGTCTCTGCGCTATTTTTCTTTGGGGAGCATTCAGTTTCGTGATGCTTATGGTACTCCGGGAATGAGTGCAAATCCGAATGAATTTGCATTAGATTTTGGATATACGCGTCAGCTTTCCGATATTTTTGCGGGTGCTGTTTCTGTCCGTTACATCCGCTCCGATTTAACAAATGGCCAGTACAACGAATCAACCGGTCAAACGCATGCAGGGAATTCGTATGCTGCAGATGTTGCCTTCTATCTTTATAATGAATTCAGAGCAAACGGAAATGATAATATCATTTCAGCGGGTATTAATATTCAGAATATCGGTGCCAAAATTTCGTACGACGATGGTACGACAAAAGATTTTATTCCAACAATGTTGAAATTGGGAGCAGCATATACTACAGAGGTTGATGATTACAACTCGTTTAGTTTTGTGTTTGAAGCCAGTAAACTGTTGGTGCCAACACCTCCTGAAGATACTGTAAGTTACAATCCCGACGATGTTATTTATCCCGGTGGAATTAACTCTGATGTTGGTGTGATTTCAGGTGTTTTTAAATCGTTTGGTGATGCGCCAGGTGGTTTTTCTGAAGAGTTGCAGGAAATTAACCTTTCTTTAGGTGTTGAATACTGGTATAACAAGCAGTTTGCAATACGTGGAGGTTATTTTTATGAACATGAGAATAAAGGTAATCGTAAGTTTATTACAGCCGGTGCCGGTTTAAAAATGAATGTTTTTGCGCTCGATTTCTCCTACCTTATTCCAACACAGAGGAACCATCCTCTGGAGAATACGCTGCGTTTTTCACTCACCTTTGATGTTGATGCGTTTGGAAATCAGCGATAACTTATGAGTTTCCGTATTGGACAAGGATATGACGTACACCGCCTTGCTAAAGGAGAAACCTTATGGCTTGGCGGTATTTTAATTCCACACGTTAAAGGAACGGTGGCTCATTCCGATGGAGACGTGCTGATTCATGCGATTTGCGATGCCATGCTTGGTGCCCTGAAGTTGCGCGATATCGGAACAAATTTTCCTGACAACTCTGACGAGTTCAAAAATATTGATAGTAAGATTCTATTAAAAAAGTCTTATCACCTGGTAAAGAGAAAGGGATATGAAATAGTAAATATCGATGCCACTATCAGTGCCCAAAAGCCAAAACTGAAATCATTTATCCCTGATATGGAGAAAACCATGGCTCAGGTTTTGGGAATTGATGAAGAACAGATTTCGGTGAAAGCTACAACTACCGAAAAATTAGGTTTTGAAGGCCGTGAAGAAGGAATTTCTTCCAGCGCCGTAGTTTTAGTAAAAAAGTCTGACAGTGGAAAATAAAAAGACTTTGGTTATCGGTGCCAGCACCAATCCGGTGCGTTACTCAAATTTGGCGATTCAATCGCTTCGTAAACATGGAAACGATGTGGTGGCTTTGGCAAAACGTATGGGAAAAGTTGCTGATGTTGAGTTTGTCAACAACTTTCCTTCGTCAAAGGAAAATATTCATACAGTAACGATGTATGTTGGACCACAAAACCAACCTGAATTTGTTGATCCGGTTCTTTCTTTGTGTCCTGAACGGGTTATTTTTAACCCCGGCACTGAAAATATGGAGTTTTCTCAAAAGCTCAGAGCAAAAGGAATTGAAGCCATTGAGGCCTGTACTTTGGTTTTGTTGAGCACCGGACAGTATTAATCTTAAAAATACGGCTATGTTTATTGAAATTCAATCATTTGACGAGTTTTTAAAATTGAAGGAAACGGAACCAGCCTTGCTGGCTTATTTTTCGACTGATGCGTGCAACGTTTGTAAAGTACTAAAACCCAAAGTAGCTGCTTTAGTAAGCAAAGAATTTCCCAAAATAAAACTGGCCTATATAAAATCGGATGTTTTGCCCGATGTTGCAGCACAAAACCAGATTTTTGCAGCACCAACAATTTTAGTCTTTTTTGATAGTCGGGAGACTATCCGTAAAAGAAGGAATATTGGGATCAGCGAACTTCAACGTGAAATATCACGGCCGTATTTTATGATCTTTTCAGAATAGAACTTAACGTTCTCACGTCTTGTTTTTCTTCTTAATCATCCGACAGTACTGCGGCAGCTATTTCCGGGTTTATGGTTTCCAGCTTTGGCTTCTCTCATTTACAGTTAAGCCTGCATCCCCGTATAATTAGAGAAACCTGCAAACAGTCCGGCAAAAATCATTATCACAATCATCAGCAAGTAGATTGCGAAAATCACAATCATAAAAATCCCGATGAAACGGTAGAGTGCTTTCAGATTATAAAATGCCTTTACAAATTGATGTTGGTTCTTTAACGACAATGCCATTTTAATTCCTGTAGAAAAACGGTACAAATAAAGGATCGGCAGAAAATAAATGGCTCCTATAATCAGGTAAAATACGCCAATCAGAAAGGTTGGGAAAGGCAAGCCACCAAAACCTTCTGTGGGAATAAGGGCAAAAACGATGCTCATTACAAAACCTCCTGCAACGAGCAGCCCCATAAAAACAAAACCCAGGATAGCCAGAAATTTCCCCCATTTCCCGGCCTCATTCATGTAGGTGCTTACCTCCTCCGTTATTTTCAGTGTTTTTACCTCGTCTGTTGTCTGGGGTTTTTCTGCCTGTGTTTGCTCTGTTTCCTGATTTTCAGTATTCATTTTTTTGATTTTTATAATTGATTGCAATTCTGTGTGTTAAAATCCAATAAAGTGTTCGCATGAAAAAGATTGCCCATCGTAACTGGCTGATACATTTGGGTTTCATTCAGTGAAAATGTCAGGCGCGAGAAGATTTTACTTTGTGAAAATTGGTAATGCGTCATTTTTGTTGAATAGTGTACACAATTGAAGCATTTTCTGCATTAAGACCAGTAATGATAAGATCATAGTATCCTGCCCCTGAAATACTGGAGTTATCAGAAGTTGAACTTCCGCAGACAAAGCTTGAGTAGAATTTTTTCATTTCCGAGCTGGCTGTTAAATTGAAGGGGATAAAACCACTATTTTCAAAACTAAAATATTCAGATGTGCCACCTGCATTAAAATTAACCATAAATGCAGAAATCGTAGTGAAATAAACGGTATTGTCTACAGCAAAAGTATCAATGTTACAGGATGATTCGTTAATATATCTTACATGCACCATTTCAGGTTCTTTTTCACATTGAATTAAGGAAAAACATCCTGCCAGCAGAATAATTTTTACAATCGTATTTTTAGCAGGAGCGGTTTTCATTTTATATGCTTGCTGTTTGTAAATGGTTGTTTTAATACCAAATATACATAATTCTTAAGGATTCTGTGTCACTTCGTTTTTAATCCATTCCATAATCGGGTCTTGGTTATTCCGGTAATTTTCAAAACGGAGTTTTATCTCTTTATTGACCTTTAAATTTTTGGCTGCTACTCCATAAAATAAATTTAGCCAGAAAGTTTGTCCGGGTATAAATTTATTGTTCTTCCAGTCGTGTTCGTATTTCGAATCTTGTATGCTTATATTTGAATTGGGCAACGTATAATAGTCGCCTTCTGCCCAAAACTTCAGGTGGTCGCCAACTTCTTCTCCCACTATAACAACTTTGTTTTTACCAAAATATTTGATTCGCGCTGCGGTAACCAATCCTGCAGAAAATGTCATAGAACTGGTTATTAGATATATTTTCCTGTTGTCATCAATTATTTTTGGTGGTTGCGTTGCAAGTTTTGCAGGTATAACATAGTTACCTCCGGTGTAATACCTTAAATCAAAAACTACATGATAGTCTGTTTTTGTTTTAAGCTCAGAAAGAAATTTTTTTATTTTTTCTTTAAAATCGGGAGATTTATACCACAATGCGTTGATGCTAAAATATGAGATTTCCTCCGCATCAAGAAAGGTGTAAAACACACCTTCATTCATATGTTTTAAATAAAGGGGAAGTTCATTTGAATTTCCCGTGAAATAAGCCCACGGTGTAGTTTTTGCGGAATCAGGATATAAATCAGCCCAGCTTTCGTACTCGTATTTGCTATCAGGCATTTTTTTAACCTTAAAATTAACAACAGAAGTATCCTTCCCTTTCAGAAGAGTGAGTGTTAATGAATCAGCAGCTGTTAATCCAATCCCGTTTAAAATTTCGGGGCTTGTCAAATAGTTGCTTGCTGTGAATTTTTTAAAACGGTTAATTCCTGACAGGTGATCCTTTAGTTGCTTGTACACGGAATCGATTTCCAAAGAATTTATTTTTAATATTTTTGACCCCAGGTGTTCTGCAATGGAGGTATCTGTTTTAATAATATATAGTCCATCGGCAAACCAGTAATACCGAAGTGGTATTTTGTCCATTTTGCTTAGATGAATTGTTGTGTGTCCGTTGTTAGCCTTTGCAACACATTTTGATAACGACAAAATGATTTGATTATCCGTCAGGGAGTCAAGTTGGCTTTTTAAACCATCTAAAATTTTTTTACAGGCAGCTATTGAATCGGTATCAAATGTTCTTGAGTTCTCCAGATAATTGTTCTCGAAATATGCAATGTCTTCCGACCACTTTTCCAACCTTGTTTTTTGTGATTGAGGCTCTTCCTTTTTTTGAGGTTTGCAACTACAGAGAAAAATAAATGTGGTGAAAACAGCAAAAAAAAGGCTCCTCATATATCGGAATTTTATGAATTACAGTAAAACTTTTATGTGTTGAACAACGAGAGCTTGTTAGTGTTCAGTTTTTTGGACAGTGTATTGGGTTTATTAAAAATGAATGTTTCATTTTTGCTGTTTAAGAATTTTAGTATTTTTTATTTCTTCAGTTTGCAAATTCTACTTTGTTAATCTTTTGCATCTTTTTTTATCATATTGAAAGTGGCATTTCTCAGGTTTTTGTATAATTTATTTGCCTGCGTCGGTGACATCATCTATGCGGAAGAACTCGCGGATAACGAAGTTTGTTTCTCATTTTCAGAGGGAAAAAGACCAGGGTATCAATGCAACTGGAAGTTCCTGCCAGGTCTAAAAAACACAGACTGTGTTTTCGAAAGCACCCTTTATTGCAAACGATGTCTGTTTCAGTAGTATACAAAATTAAATTTCAAGCGAGGAATAAAAGGTCTCTGGTGCTAATTCTTGCTAATTATTGTTAAATTGGCAACTCAAAAATATTAGTCTATGGCCGGTATCTCAGCAGAACAAACCCTATTTCTCGGACAATTCCGACTTCCTGTTTTATACGATTTTATCCCGCAGGCTGTTGCAAATGCAGAAAGTATTGCCCATGTGTTACATTTTAATGCAACAGAATCGAATAAATTACAGATGGCAGTAGAAGAGGCAGTAAAAAATGTAATTGACCACTATTCAACCATTGTACAATCAACAGATTTTATCGATATACATTATAAAATAAAAGATGGTCAATTGATTATTTCTGTTTTTGAAAAAGGAATTCCTTTTCAACAAGGGAAAAGCAATAAGTATTCATTAGATCGTCCGTATAATGCCGGGTTGGGAATGCATATGTTGAATTCGTTAATGGATAAGGTTGAATTGATTGTGCATGGCCGTAAAGGAAAAGAAACCAGACTGACAAAAAAGATCCGGACAGACCAGATACCGGATAGTTTAATCGCATTATACGATGGCCGGCGCAGAATGCAAACCCGTATCCGGGTAAAGGAGTATAAAATTCGTCGTGCAAACAAAGATGATATTTCAGACATTGTTCGTTTGGCTTGGAAATGTTATGGCTACACTCAGGAAGAGTTGCTTTACGATGCTAAAAATCTGGAGCATCAGTTGAATGCTGAGGAACTTGTTTCGTTTGTGGTGATCAATAAAGATGACAGGGCAGTGATTGCCCATCTCGCATTGAAGTACCATGATAAAAATGTACCGGAAATGGGACTGGCTTTTATCGATCCAACCTACAGGTGCCCGGGGGTTATGGTTGAACTTGGCAGTGCAGCAAAGCAGTATGCACAGGAGCAGGGTGCCGATGGAATTTTTGATTGCGCTGTTACAACGCACACCGTTTCTCAGAAAGAATTGCAGGAGATCGGTGCGCGTCCCTGTACATTAATGATGGGAATAGCTGCCTCAGGTATGCAGGCCAATATGACGGGAATTAATACGCAGGCAAAGGGCACTACAGTTAATCATTACAATGCTTTCAAGTACACCGAAGAGATGGTTTATTCAACTGAAAAGCATAAAGGAATGATTCAGTCGATTTATCGTTGGATGGAGATGCCTCGTGTTTTCGGTGAACCAACAATAGATGCTCCCGCTGAAAAGTCACAAGTGTTTTTGGTTCCCTTGTCTGAGTCATTAAACGTTGCATTCATCATTGTGGGGCAAATTGGTAAAGAAACTGTTTCTGAAATCATACATCACATGGAAAAATGCATCATGCAGAAAATGGATGCCTGTTACCTTTTTATGAGTATGCAACATCCGTATTCTCCCTTTGTTGTTGAGGAGTGTGAAAAGGCTGGTTTTTCATTTTGTGGCATTATGCCCCACATTCATAACGGAGAAGATCGTATTTTGCTGCAAAAAATCAATGTAAAGCTTGATAAGGAAAGTATCCGGGTTTGCAGCGATCATTCGCGCGAATTACTTCAATATGTACTAGATCAGCTACAACTGAATTAAGTCAGTATTTTTTGTTGATTTTAAAAAGCAGACCAAGGGATCCGGAAAGCTTTTAGAAGCCAATAAAAGTATCATGTTGTAGCTTGATATAATAACTTCAGGAACGAGATTTATAATTGTATATAAAAAAAACAATAGCATTGAAACGTTCAGATATACTAACCAATCGGATTTTTAAACGTTATTTTTTACCTACAATTTTAATGACCATGGCTCTTTCGATGGGGATAATTGTGGATGGTATTATCGTTGGAAATAAATTAGGTTCTGAAGCGTTGGCTGTTGTGAATTTGTCGACACCGATTGTTCTCGGATTTAATTCCATTTATGTTTTAATGGGAGTTGGCGGCTCCGTGCTGGCAGCCATCGCAATTGGTCAACGGAATAAAAACAACGCACTCTCTTACTTTCACCAGGCTGTTTTGATGATGCTTCTTTTATCTGTGATTGTTCTGGTTGTCGGGCTAATCTTTCATATTCGTATTGCCGAATTTATTGCAGGAGATACCGGAATGGAGGCAAAGCTTGTTTCGTATATAAAGATTCTTTTTTTAGGTGCGCCGCTGATGATTGTTGTTCCCGGCATGGCCTGTTTTATTCGAACTGACAATAATCCGCAATTGGCATCTGTAATTTTAATCGTTGCCAACGTGGTGAATCTTATTTTTGATTTGATCTACCTGTTTGTTTTTAACATGGGGGTAGAGGGTGCAGCTTTGGCCACGGTAACCGGTTATGGAGCAGGTATTCTGGTTCTTGTGACCTACTTTTTCAGGGAGACGGTAACGTTCCAACTCAAAAAGCCGGAGATGATCTCGAAGGCAAAAGTCCTTAAAATTGCAGCAACAGGTCTGCCGCCTGCATTAACTACTCTGTTTTTATTCTTTAAAATATTTTTGATTAATATTATCGTGATTAATACACTGGGAAAATCAGGGATGGCGGTGTTTTCTGTTTGTTTGTCGTGCCTGGCATTTGTATCTATGTTTATCTCAGGGGCAGCACAAACCATTTCTCCAATTATTGGTGTTTTGTATGGCGAGCAGGATCAACAAGGCATCAGGTTCACCATTTTTCGTACGTTTAAGATTGTAGGATTGGCAAGTCTGTGTTTAATTGCCCTGTTTGAAATCTTTCCTTCACAGGTATTACAGCTTTTTGGTGTTCGTTCGGGAAATGAGTTGACGCTTGGAGTTCATGCTATTCGTATATTTTCAGTAAGCCTGCTGGGGACAGCCGTGAACGTAGTATTGATGTATTATTTTCAAACCATCCGGCAAAAGAAACTGTCGTTGGTAATTGCCGTTGTTCAAGGTTTTATGTTGGTGGTGCCATTGGCTTTTGTCTTTAGTAAAATCTGGGGCGGTTCCGGTATTTGGATGGCTTTCGGAGTCAGTGAAATTTGTACATTGTTTATCGTGTTTATCCTGACGCGACGTATTCAAAAAAATTCTGATACAAGGCTGCAGGGAATGTTGCTTTTGCAATCAGAAACTTCAGCCAACGCAGTGTTGGATGTCAGTATTGTTGATGATATAAAGAATGTAGCCCGACTGTCGGAAAATGTCGTTCAATTTTGTTCTGAATATGGATTGAATGAGCGCACCTCCATGCATGTTGGATTAGCAGTGGAAGAATTGGCGGTGAATAGCTTTCAACATGGATACCGCAACCGGACAAAAAAAGTGGTTGATGTGCGCGTATCGATTGGCGTGTCTGAAGTTTTGATCAGTTTAAAAGATGATGGTATCCCTTTTAATCCTGCGAACTACTCAGCCGCCGATGGCGACTCCGATTTTAAATCAATGGGGTTGCAACTGGTTAAAAATTTAGCAAAAGAAGTGAACTACACCCGCATGCTTGGTTTAAACAGCACAATCATCAAATTTTAAAATAGACTAATCTTTTGTTATGAGGAAGCAAAAGGGCACTTGCAAGTTGTCGTTGCGGATTTCGGAGAGCGTCAGTGTCCGAAGGAAATGACGGTCAGGAAAGGAGCAGTGACAACGGCGTACTACCGACAAAGCAATACAATTTCCAAATGTTATGGGCTGGGTTTTTATTTTCAGTTTTCTGCCGTTTTATCTTAAAGTTTTATTCCAAAATTTGAATACGAAAAAGTTCCGCTTCCGTGTTTTAGCTTCCCTTTTTTATACAAATCGGTAAAAGCTTTGTCCATATCTTTAATAATTGACACAGGGACATTTAAATTGTGATGTGCCGGCAGGATTTTCTTTACTGGTAAAGGCAACAATTTTTTTACTGAATTCATATAGGCAATCGGGTCTGTTGATGGATAATATGCAAATAATTCTCCAATATAGATCAAATCGCCTGTGTATAAATATTCTTTATCTTTTTCGAAAAAGCACATATGCCCGGGAGAATGCCCTGGCGTGTGCAAAACCCTTATTGTCCGTTCTCCCAATTCAATTGTATCGTTATCTTTTAGCACTTGTGTCGGAACTCCTTCAAACAGGTAATAATTATTAACATCAAAATCCTTTGGAAAATCGCACGGCTCTTCTATCAGAAAATTTCGGACCTGTTCTATTGTCAAAGGAAATCCTCCGTTTATCCATTCAGTTTCTGTTTCGTGTACATAAAAGTCAGGGAAATATTTATGTCCGCCAAAATGGTCGTAATGTACGTGTGTTGTAACTACCGTAACAGGTTTGTCTGTCAATTTTTGTACTTGTTCCCAAATATTTTTTACACCAAGTCCGGTGTCAATTAATAAGCATCTTTCTGTTCCGTTTAGTATATAACAATGGGTTTCTTCCCAATGTTTATATTCACTTATAACCGAAGTGTTGTCGTCTATCCTTTCAATCGTAAACCAATTTTCTTTGTTGTCTGTCATTTTTTTATTTCCTCTTAATTGTCCGCACTTACTCATTAACTTTGCCCCATAATCGTCACCTGTATGTGGTAGGGCGGGATTTCAAAGAGAAATCCTGTCGGAACCGCAGGAAGTGGGCAAAAGGTCTGAGGCCTGGCAGTCCGCTCAATCCCGCGCCTGTCCTGTTACAATTTGTTAGCACCAGTTTTTTAGTTTATTTAGTTTTTCTATATCGTTTTTGTCAGGCAGATTAATCTGAATGCTGTATTTTATGTTACCTGTAAGCGCTTTCTGATATTTTATTACCACTGAATTCCAGGCTGTAATATATAGTTTGTCAGGAACTATAATGTTATTTAAACCTAATTCGTTTTTTTGATTCTCGTCCTTAACGAAAATTACAGGCAAATTGATGTTGTACATTCCATTAAAGTATCCGTTTGTTCCTGGAGTAATGAAGAAAAAATGATCTGCAATATACATTTCTGCTTTAACAGGCATTCCGCCAACATTACTTCCCTTCCCAACAGATGACTGTAAAAAACGAATTTTTACTTTTTCCAATTGATAGTTGCTCAGCTTGTTCAGTATGTATCGCTTTTGTCTCAGTTGGGCATATGAAATAAGAACAATGATTGAGACAAAAATCAAAACAAATCCAATCGGTATTAACAGGTCAATTCTATCCATTTTTTAATTGGTGCCTTGTTGTGTGCAGTATTTTTTATTTCTTTCTGCATTTTATTAAAAACATTGGCTGATTTTCATTCACTTTATTGATTTCAAAAAGTCCAAAGTCATTAAATTCCGTTTTTACAGCTTCCTGATCGTAATAGAAGATTTTTGCTCCTTTATGAAGTTCATAACGGTCTTCACTAATTCGTTCTCCTTTACCAAAATTCGGTGCATCTTTTGTAATAGCGGTAAAAACCATAACTCCTCCATCATTCAGTTGGTTATAGCAGTTCTTTAGAAGCGCTGTTCTTTTATTTTTGTCGAGCAGATGAACAAGTGCGTAACAAAATATACCCTCATATTTATTGTCGTCAAAAGGCATTTCGGTAACCGACCCGTGATGAATCGTCATTTCAGTTCCGTAATGTTTTTTTGCAAGTTCAATTGCAGTTTTTGAAATTTCAATTCCGCTTACTGTTATTCCACTTTCAATAAATGGTTGTGCGTTTCGTCCATATCCAATTCCGGGAATAAGAATGTTTTTTACAGAATTTTCCAAAAAATAGTCTTTTGTCAGAATAGCAGATTCTGAAGGTTCAAGCCCCCACATTTCTTGTTTGTCAATAAAGTTTTCTTCCCAAAATTCTGTCATTGTTTTTCGTGTTTAATCATATTATCTATAACGGCAGTGTTTCTAAAAAGTATAATTAAGTCGTTTAGATTTCAACATTTTATTCTTTTTTTAGTCAGTTGCCTAAATCATTCTTTTTAGGACGGGTCATTAGACAATCTGACGGTTGGTACATGTTGCCTGATTAGAACTACTAAGGTCAGAATACCTACAGAAAGCGCTATTGCTTGTACATATTGCTGGCAAACGTTTTTATTCTTTTCTTATCAGTGTTGGTATATCACTATACTTTATAAATAGAAGTCCGTCAAACCTGTCTTTAGCAATAAATTCAGCTGTATTTCCATTACTTTCCATTCCTAAGAGCAGCTGATTAGTGAAATCCTGCTTGTTGTGTTTTCTTAAGTCGAATACAAATTTTTCTTTTTGAAATTGGTTAAGGTGATATGCAAAATATTCGCTGTCGTTATGCTCAAAGTCAAAAGTTCCATTGTTGTTCAGGTTTTTCCCGCTGTAAACAATTGCTCCAATTGAATAGTATTTATCGCCAAATGTTTTTTTTAGATTATGTCCCATCCAATTCACATTATAATTTGGTTTTGTCTTATTTTCAATATGACTGTTTTGTGCCCAAATAATGATTTTTGATTTAGGATTATTTTCTTTAAACCATTTTACGATTTCAAATGATGCTTTGTCTCTAATATTTGCTGATGTTGGCCAACTCATCATCTCTCCGAAATTGACCTTTGAATAGGTGCTTACAAAAATTTCATTCGATTTTTTTAATGCATTAATTTCACTTTTTGTGGTTCCATATTGAAGCAACTCGCTAGTGTTTTTATCTAAAAGTTTGTCGTATTCTGATATGAAGCCAATAAATCTGTCTCGTTGATTATAAAAGGCTAATGTGTCTTTGCCGTTTTCATACTGATAGAGATTGTTAAAACTTCTCATTTCCAATGAAACTTTTTTGGAAAATATGGGATCCACTGGTAGAACAACTTCCGACATTCGTTTTATGAGGTAGTTTTGTTGCGGTTGACAATCAAAGCCTTGAATTTTTAACTTTCCATTTTGCGACTTTGCGTAGCCTACAAGACTTTCAATTTCTTCTGAGTGGTAGTAAAAGTTTGAGCTAAAAACATTTGTAAATTCTTTAGTTGATAGCGAATCCAATCGCTCCCAAGCTAGTGCTCCATCTCCATAGCCTGATTCAAAAAGAACCAAATCAAACCCTAATTCTTGATGTAAGAATTTGACTAATTCAGTTTTGGCCTTAAATACCTCTCCAAGTCCGTGAGTATTTTCTCCAAGTGCGATAATTTCGACACTTTGTAAAGCTTCTTTTAGGGCTAATATGTTTTCAAAATTTTCTAAATCTGAAGAAAACTCAATAGTCGAATTAAAATCTGTTTGTGCATTACAAGAACAAAAAGAGAGTGCGATTATAAATGTTAGAATTTTGTTCATTCGGCTTTTCCTAAATGTTTGTTGTGTTTATGTTGTTTGCTTTATTCTATTTCTGTTTAATCTCAATTTGAGGATTTATTTTAACTAACCTATCTATAAAAACACTCTGATTATTTGGAGAAATGAATATTGAACGAGGCTTTTTGTATTTTAACTCAATGCATTTCCATGATAAAGTCAGTTTCCACGTTCCTCCAATTGTTTCTTGATTCAACCGAATGAATGATATTTCATTAATGGGAACTTTCCAGGTAAGTGGTCCAAATTTCGCAATTAGTATTTCATTGTCAATTATGTAATAAGTACCAAACCATAACCATAAAAATAATCCTATTGTTATTAAAATGAACAGACTTGATACAATAAACGCCACTAAATCAATTGTGTCTTTAAGGATGACTGGTAGTCCAAAAGCGACCAACGTAATAAATAAACTAACGGTGATTAAAAATTCTCCAAATGAGCGACTCTTTTTGCAAGAAAATTTACTATTCATATCAAATTTATTTTTTGTCGATTGAGATTCGTTGTTCAGTCGACAATGATTTATTACTCCAATCTTTGTTTTTAGTCAGTCAGAAAATTTACTACATAAATTCAGTACATTTTTTTATTAAATTTCACTTGTCAGACGAAAATTGTTTTACTCAAGATTATTCGTGTTGCACTTTTTTACAATTAAACACAACGCACGTAATACATTGCAACATATATCTTATTATAATGTATTCTTGTAAAATATTGTTATTCTGTTTTTTAAATGTGGGGACTGGGGAGTTGGGGCATTTGTTATTTGCAAAAGTTGTGTTCAATGGTTCCGGTAGTTTTTATGTATTGCCTTTTAAAAGTAATCATAATTTCAAAAAAACAGGAACAAGGATTGTTGTGGCTTTAAAAATATAGTGTGGCATGGTGCTGTTATCTGCTGCGGAGAAAAACAAAGAGGTGGCAAAGTGCCATTCCTTTTCCTGCAAAAAAGTGGATGCGTGGCACCGTGCCATGAGCTAAAAATACAAAAAGTAAAACCATGGCATTTTGCCCAAAGCGATTCTGATGCAAAAACAAACAGTGGCATTGTGCCATGGTCTGACAATCTGAGAATTAAACCAGAGGCATAAGATTATGTCGAGCAACATCATCGTTTTTTTTGCCAAACCGATGGTTTTGGTTAAAATTGAAAAATCAACAAAATGTTGATGCACCCTAAACAAGTACAAACCCTGTTCCCGGTGCTTTCAAAAAAATAAAATGAAGTATTATGATTCCCAATTTGTTAAGTAAAAGCCGCGTTACTGAGGTTGACGCTGTTTCAATGCGTATCATCAGCGCATTCAAAAATGCGGGATTAGACTCTGATCTCCATTTGCCTCACATGTTTAACACTCTTGAGTCGTTTTCAAAAAATCTTACATCGGCCATCAACCGAAGCAAAACGGAAAGTAACTTGGAAGAAAAAGATGAAAAACGCGACAGTGAGATACGCTCGTTTTATTATTTGCTGCTGGGCTTGCTGCATCACCCTGATGATAATGTAAAAGCAGCGGCGCAAAAAGTAAAAAAAATATTTGATAAAAACGGGGTTTCGATTACGGGCAAAAGCTATGCTTCGGAATCTTCGCTGGTGGCTTCGCTGCTTAACGACCTCGCAAAACCCAATCTGCAGGATGCAATTGCCCAACTGTCGGGTTGTGCCGAACTTATTGCCGCTTTACAGGCAGCCCAGAGTGAGTTTGAAGCTGCGCGTTTGGCTTATGAACAGGAGAAAGCACAGGAAAGCACCGCAATCAGTGCTTCGGGATTAAAAGAGAGCTTGTTGATTTGCTAAACGGCAAAATTGTAGTATACCTGCGTGCCATGGAAATTGTAGATGAAGCAACCTATGGCGCATTAGCCCGCACCATTGCCGAAATTATTGCCGACAATAATGAAACGGTGAAAAAACGGGGCAAAAAGGAAGAGCCGGAAATGACGGTGTAAAAAACAGAATAAACTCAACCTGATCACCGGAACAGGGATTGTTTTTTCTCCTGCAGCGTGTGTGAAGGACAACGGTTTTAAATAAAATATTTGTTTGTAGTCATTTGAGTTGTCATTGATTTTAGGAGGGGCATTGATGTTTAGATGCTCCTCTTTTTTTATCCGGGTGTCAAGTAGGCCGGTGTTGTTTTACCATGGTACCTGCGCTGAGTAATCGATTGGCAGACAGAATGAGAAAGACCCGGGATATTTCCTAAAACAGGCTATCCAGCAACGCTTTATCCGTTTCATTGGGCAGGGTCACTTTTAAACCGGGGTTTTGTTTCATAGCCTGCTGAATGGCAAATTTTGCCGGCGGATTTTGCGCCCAGCTACGTCGGGCGATGCCGTTATTTACATCCCAGTGCAACATCATTTTTATCCGCTTGCCGGCTTCCTCCGATCCGTCGATGGTCATTCCAAAACCACCGTTGATCACTTCACCCCAGCCAACACCACCGCCATTGTGCAGCGATACCCAGGTTGCACCCCGAAAACTGTCGCCGGTAAAATTTTGAACCGCCATGTCAGCGGTAAGCGCCGAGCCATCATAAATGTTTGAAGTTTCGCGGTAGGGGGAGTCGGTACCCGAAACATCGTGATGGTCGCGTCCCAAAACAATGGGTGCCGATATTTTCCCTTCTTTAACAGCTTTGTTAAAAGCCAGTGCAATTTGTGTGCGCCCGTTGCAATCGGCATATAAAATCCGGGCCTGCGAGCCTACTACCAGTTGGTTTTTTCCCGCCTCTTCAATCCAGTGAATATTGTCCTGCATCTGCATTTTTATTTCGTCGGGAGCTGTTTTTGCAAGTTGAGTCAGCACTTTTGCGGCAATTTTATCGCTTGTTGCCAAATCTTTCGGTTTGCCTGAAGTACATATCCAACGGAACGGACCAAAACCATAATCAAAAAACAGGGGCCCCATAATATCCTGCACATACGAAGGGTAGATAAATTCACCCCGTGTATCGATAATGTTGGCACCGGCACGACTGGCTTCCAGCAAAAAAGCATTTCCATAATCCCAGAAATACATTCCATTGTCTGTCATTTTATGAATGGCGGTTACGTGTCTTCTTAACGATGCATATACTTTTGTTTTAAATGCTTCCGGGTTGTCTGCCATCATCCGGTTTGATTCTTCCAGCGATAAATCAGCCGGGTAATATCCACCTGCAAAAGGATTGTGTAACGATGTCTGATCCGAGCCCAGGTCTATCCTGACATTTCTTTCTGCCAGTTCTTCCCACAGATCAATGATATTTCCCTGGTAGGCCAGAGAAACAGCCTCTTTTTCTATTTGAGCCTCAAGCATTCGTTTTATAAGTTTGTCGGGATCGGTGTACACTTCATCCACCCAGCCCTGGCGATGTCGTATCTCAACTGCTTTAGGGTTTATTTCAGCAACTACGCAAATTAATCCCGCAATTACCGCAGCTTTGGGTTGTGCTCCTGACATACCTCCCAGTCCGGAGCTTACAAAGATTTTCCCGGCCATGTTTCCGTCCGAATGCAAACGGGCAGCGTTCATCACCGTAATGGTTGTGCCGTGTACAATTCCCTGCGGCCCGATATACATGTAGGAACCGGCCGTCATTTGCCCGTATTGTGTTACGCCAAGTGCATTGAACTTTTCATAGTCGTCTTTTGATGAGTAGTTTGGAATCATCATTCCGTTGGTAATCACCACACGCGGCGCATTCGGATGAGAGGGAAACAAACCCATAGGATGACCGGAATACATCACAAGGGTTTGGTTATCGGTCATTTCAGCGAGGTATTTCATCGTTAAGCGGTATTGTGCCCAGTTTTGAAAAACAGCACCATTACCCCCATAAGTAATCAGTTCGTGTGGGTGTTGTGCTACTGCCGGGTCAAGGTTGTTTTGAATCATCAGCATGATGGAAGCTGCCTGTTGCGATTTTGCAGGGTATTCATCAATTGGCCGCGCATACATCTTATAAGCGGGGCGGAACCTGTACATATATATTCGCCCGTAACTGTTTAGTTCTTCCAGAAATTCAGGGGCTAAAACAGTATGAAATTTTTGCGGAAAGTAGCGGAGCGCATTTTTTACCGCCAGTTTTTTCTCTTTTACCGATAAAATGTCCTTTCGTCGCGGGGCATGATTTATCGTTATGTCGTACGCTTTTAGGGCAGGGAGTTGGTCTGGAATTCCTTCTGAAATAGCTGATTTGAATTCTTCCGCTGTCATGGTTTCTGTTTTGATTTATCTTTTGATAGTAACAATACAGCGGCAAATTATAGCCTTTCCCCGATAAATGCACTGATTTTTCACACATTTTATGAATATTTGTAAGTATCAAAATAAAAAAGGAATTATGAAAAGATTATTTGTTGTATTGCTCGCAGTTGTTTCAGCTTTTTTATTCTCGAGTTGCGGGTATAATAAAATGGTTGAACTGGATGAACAGGTTGCTTCTTCGTGGTCGCAGGTTGAAAATGTATACCAGCGTCGTGCCGACCTGATTCCTAATCTGGTAAATACGGTAAAAGGTTACGCTGCGCATGAACAGGAAACGTTGGAAGGAGTGATTGAGGCGCGTTCAAAAGCAACATCAGTGAATGTAAATCCTGAAAATCTGAACCCGCAGGCTCTGCAACAATTTACCCAGGCTCAGGAAGGTTTGTCTTCTGCTTTGGGACGTTTGATGGTAGTAGTAGAACGATACCCCGATTTAAAAGCCAATCAAAATTTTCGTGATTTACAGGCGCAACTGGAAGGAACAGAAAACCGGATCGCTGTTGAACGAAGGAAGTTTAATGAAACCACACAATCCTATAACGCTTACATTCGTAAATTTCCGCGGGTAATTTATGCCGGTTGGTTTGGATTTGATAAGAAAACGTATTTTGAAGCACAGCAAGGTGCAGAGCAGGCTCCTGAAGTTCAGTTTTAAAGTTGATTGCAGAGATTTACAAATGAGAAGGAAAACAGAGGAGGGATAAAATGAGCGTATATAAATATTTTACAGAAGAAAACAAGTTGCAAATTACCAATGCAATCCGGGTGGCAGAAACAAATACCTCCGGGGAGATACGGGTTCATATCGAAAAACATTGCAAAGGAGATGTGTTAGACCGGGCTGCATATATTTTTGACAAGCTGGAAATGCAAAAAACGGAGTTGCGGAATGGTGTCCTTTTTTACCTGGCTGTTGAAGACCAAAAGTTTGCAATTTTAGGTGATGCAGGAATAAACGAGAAAGTACCCGAAAATTTTTGGGAAAAAATAAAAGATGAGGCCATTGCCCGGTTTAAAGAAAATAAGTTTGCTGACGGATTGGCCGATGGTATCGTAAAAGCAGGTGAACAGTTAAAAGCTCACTTCCCCTACCAACTGGATGATGTAAATGAATTGTCGGATGAAATTTCATTTGGCGAAAAATAGGAGGAATAATGAAATCAATCAAATTAATACTATTATTTATCGGCATAACCCTCACGGCCTTTGCAGAAATTCCTGAACGCCCAAATCCGCCGCGTTTGGTAAACGATTTTGCAAATGTTTTGAGCAGGAATGAATACAATCAGCTGGAAGGGACACTGGAACAGTTTGCACGTGAAACCTCAACTCAAATTGTGGTGGTAACTGTAAAAGATCTGGAAGGATACGACCCCGGTGATTATGCATTTCGTTTGGGTGAAAACTGGGGCGTTGGCCAAAAAGGGAATGACAATGGAATTATTATTCTTTTGAAACCCAAGGAAGCTGACAGCAACGGGCAGATTTTTGTAGCTACCGGTTATGGTCTGGAAGGTGTTCTTCCTGATGCAGTAGTGAACAGTACTGTAGTTGACAATGAAATGATTCCTCATTTTAAAGAAAACAATTATTACAAAGGCTTAGCCAGCGGAATAAAGGTAATTATGGACATTACCCGCGGGGAATATTCAGCACAGGAATACCAGGAATATTATGCACAAAACAGGGGAGGAGGCATCCCGGTGCTCTTTTTTATCATCCTGTTTTTTGTTGTTCTTCCCATATTGCGAGGAAGACGAAGAAGGTTTTATTCTCCGGGAAGAAGCCTGCCCTTTTGGGTGGCTATGGGAATGATGTCGGGAGGAAATTCTCACAGGGGATCGTTTAATAATTTTTCATCCGGAGGAGGAAGCTTTGGCGGTGGCGGATTCGGCGGATTTGGCGGTGGCAGTTTTGGCGGCGGTGGCGCCGGTGGAAGCTGGTAGCGGATCAGAAAAAGACAGAATTAGAATAATATGAAACCGTTTCCTGCTGGCAGGGAACGGTATTTTTTTACACAAAAAAACCGATTCAATGTCTGAACCGGTTTAATTTTATAATTTTTTTGAATTTATTCAACTTCAACTACATTTATATCTTTATCAACCAGAATACGTCCGCAATATTCGCAAACAATAATTTTTTTACGGCTGGCAATATCCAAATGTCTTTGTGGTGGAATTTTGTTAAAGCAACCTCCGCAGGCATCACGCTGAATCGTAACAACGGCCAATCCGTTGCGTGCATTTTTACGGATACGTTTAAAAGCAGTCAGTAGCCTGGGTTCAATAAATGACTCAATTTTTTCCGACTTTGCTTTAAGTTTTTCTTCCTCAATTTTGGTTTCCTCAGTGATTTCTTCGAGCTCCTTTTTCTTCCGATCCAAGTCTTCAATCCGTTCTTTTAATTGTTTTTCCGAACTGGACATGGTCTCTTTTTTCTCTGCCATCTCGGTGGTGAATTCTTTTATTCTTTTCTCTGAAAGCTGAATTTCCAGATTTTGGAATTCAATTTCTTTTGAAAGAGAGTCAAATTCACGGTTGTTACGAACATTATTTTGCTGTTCGGTATATTTAGCAATCAACGCCTGCGAATCTTTAATTGCAATTTTTTTGTTGTTAATTGCTGTATCCAAGTTTTTGATATCTTCTTCCAGGTTTTT
Organism: Maribellus maritimus; assembly: GCF_022267315.1. Taxonomy (GTDB): domain Bacteria; phylum Bacteroidota; class Bacteroidia; order Bacteroidales; family Prolixibacteraceae; genus Draconibacterium; species Draconibacterium maritimum. The sequence continues at coordinate 181,110 of NZ_JAIKLE010000001.1, read as the reverse complement.
CAAACGAGTTTTTAACCCGGCAATATCATCTTCCAAATCCTGTACTTCCAACGGAAGTTCACCCCGCAGTGTTTTTATCTTGTCAACCTCTGAAACTACACTTTGCAGTTCATGCAACGCGCGTAATTTTTCTTCAATAGAAATGTCTTTGTCTTCTTGCCTTGAATATGGTGCATTCATCGCTATGTAATGTTAAATTTCAAACTTAAAAATCAGAAGTAAAAAACCGGGTTGGAATTCACTTCCGACAAACGGACTGCAAATTTAGGGAAATTTTTCGTAAGTAATTCATAAAAAAGATCTTTAGTGAATTGTTCACTTTCAAAATGTCCGATGTCCGCAATTACTATTTTATTTTCTGCATCAAAAAACTGATGGTATTTAAAATCTCCGGAAACAAAAAAATCTGCTTTTACTGAAATGGCATTGGGTAATAAGAATGACCCGGCTCCACCACAAACAGCTACTTTTTTAACCGGTTTTTCCTGCAAACGGGTATGTTTTATTACTCCTGTTTTAAAGGTACCCTTTAAGTGCTGAAGAAATTCTTTTTCTGTTTTTTCTTCGGGGAGGGTGCCAACCATTCCCATCCCGGCGTTTTCAAAATTATTTTCTAAAGGATAAATGTCGTAGGCTACTTCTTCGTAAGGATGGGAGTTTAAAAGCGCACTTATTATCTTATGCTGCAAATAAGCGGGAAAAATGGTTTCAAAACGAATTTCCTTTTCATAATGAATTTGTCCTTTTTCGCCCACAAACGGATTGGTGGTTTCATTTCCCCTAAAACTACCCGTTCCTTCCAGATTGTATCCGCAGGAATCGTAGTTTCCAATATTTCCTGCCCCGGCAGCGAACACTGCCTCCCTCACATTGTCGGCGTGTTCCGTTGGAATAAAGGTAACCAGCTTTTTTAACTGTCCTTTTGCAGGTTGAAGAATTTGGCAGTTCTCCAGTCCTATTTTTTTGCAGATGATCGAGTTAACGCCTCCTGTTACACTGTCAAGATTGGTGTGTGCCGCAAAAATGGCAATGTTGTTTTTTATTGCTTTTATTATGGTTCTTTCTACATAATTCTTCCCTGTAATTTTTTTCAAGCCGGAAAAAATGATCGGGTGATGCGCCACAATTAGTTGTGCCTTTTTGGCAATGGCCTCGTCAACCACTTCTTCTATAACATCAAGCGAAACCAGAACAGAATCAACTTCGGCATTTGCCGAGCCGATAATTAATCCGGCGTTATCGTATGATTCCTGTAATTGTGGCGGTGCCAACTCTTCAAAAAAATGTACAATTCCTTTTATTTTCGTCATGCTTCGTTGCCCATTTTATCCCTTATTTCCATCAATTCCTGTTTTATTTTCTGTAGCTTTTTTACAATCTCAAAATCGTGAGAAGTTCCTTCCGGATTATCTTTTAATTTTTGTTTTGCACCTTTTATCGTTAACCCACGCTCTTTTACAAGATGATGAATTAATTTCACTACTTCAATGTCCTCCTTCGTAAACAAGCGGTTGCCTTTTTTGTTTTTCTGCGGCTTTAGCGCCTCAAATTGATTTTCCCAATAGCGAATTACAGTCGTTTCCACATCCATCATTTTAGCTACTTCGCCAATCGTAAAAATTACTTTTTCTATTTTGGGTTTTTTGTACGGCACCGGCAATAAAAAATTAGTTTAGCATTTTAAAATCCAGTTAAAGATAAAAAGGAGCTAATGTGTTGTCAAGAAAATTGATAAATTTTTGCCTGTCTGTTAGTCAAGTGTTTGACCAATATTGGATGAAATGGCAATCATTTTGTCATATTCCTGTGGAGTAAGATCTTTATAATAATAGAAAGCGGGATTGATGGCACGCCCGTTTTTATGAACCTCGTAATGTAGGTGTGGTGCTGTTGAACCGCCCGTGTTTCCTACATAACCAATAATGTCGCCTCGTTTTACCTGTTGTCCGCGTTTTACATCAAATGCACTTAAGTGGCCATATAAGGTCTCGTAATCGTACCCGTGATCAATTTTTATTACAAGTCCAAAACCAACCCTGCTTCTTGATGAACCGCTAACTTCAATTACTTTCCCGTCGCCGGTAGCATAAACAGGAGTTCCTGTTGGAGCGGTAAAATCCATGCCATAGTGAAATTTACGAACTTTGTAAATCGGGTGCATCCGGTATCCCCAGCCACTGGCTGTTCGCTTCAGGTTTTTATTCGCGACCGGCTGAATGGCAGGAATAGATGCCAGCATTTTTTCTTTGTTTAATGCCAGTTCCAACACTTCGTCGTATGATTTTGATTGGATATATGCTTCTTTGGCAAGCATGTCCAGCTTTCTGGCAGTTGCAATAACCATTTTGGAGTTGCTCATATCTTCCAGCTCCGAGTATTTGTTTGTTCCCCCAAAGCCGGCTTTTCTTACCGATGAAGGAATGGGCTCTGCTTCAAAAACCACGCGGTAAATATTATCGTCCCGCTGTTCAAGTTCAGCCAGCACTTTATCAATCTTCTCCAAATCTTTCGACATCAGTTCATACTGTGTCAGAAGTCTTTTGTTTTCCCGCTCAAGTGATTTTGTCTTAGGCGTTTCATACATGTTCAGAAAAACAACTACAAAAAGTAAAGCCAGTGCAAAACTACTTGCAAAATGGGCTAAAATTTTTGTCAGTTTTTCTTTGATTGAAATTCCGACTCTCTCGTAACTCAGGGTATCCGGATTAAACTTATACTTTTTTTTCGCCATATAATAAAGGCTAAATTTTAGTTTCTGTTTCTAAACAAAATTAATTAAAACGTCTAACTTTGCAAGAATTTTAAAATTTACGTTTTAAAATTGTCGCGGCAAATGTAACTAAATAACACTCAGTGAGCTAAATTATTTTAGTTACATTAATTTTTTTTAACAAAACGAAAAAGACAAACAACATATATGAAAACTTCAAAAGAGATACGTAAAGCATTTTTGGATTTTTTTAGTGAGAAAGAGCATCAGGTGGTAAAATCGGCTCCAATGGTTGTAAAAGGTGACCCAACGTTGATGTTTACCAATGCAGGAATGAACCAGTTTAAAGATTTGTTTCTTGGGAACGAGCCTGTAAAGTGGAACAGGATTGCTGATACTCAAAAATGTTTGCGTGTTTCCGGAAAACACAACGATTTGGAAGAAGTTGGGCTGGATACATACCATCACACGATGTTTGAAATGCTGGGAAACTGGTCGTTTGGCGATTATTTTAAAAAGGAAGCCATTGACTGGGCCTGGGAATTTTTGGTTGAACGTATGGGAATTCAAGCCGGGCGTTTATATGCAACCGTGTTTGAGGGAAGTTCGGATGATAATCTGGGACGCGATGACGAGGCTGCCGGTTTTTGGGGAAAATACCTGCCACAAGACAGAATCTTAAACGGAAGTAAAAAAGATAATTTTTGGGAAATGGGTGATACAGGACCCTGCGGACCTTGTTCTGAAATACATGTGGATTTGAGACCAGAAGAAGAAGTTGCAAAAATATCAGGTCGCGAATTGGTAAACAAAGACCACCCGCAGGTGATTGAAATATGGAACCTTGTTTTTATTCAATTTAACCGAAAGGCAAATGGGAACCTGGAAGAATTGCCCGATAAACATGTCGATACCGGAATGGGTTTTGAACGCCTTTGTATGGTTTTGCAGGGTGTAACGTCGAATTACGACACCGATATTTTTCAGAACACCATAGCTGAAATCGGAAAATTAAGTGACAAAAAATATGGTGATGAAGTAAAAACAGATATCGCCATGCGTGTAATTGCCGACCATCTTCGTGCAGTTGCATTTGCCATTGCCGACGGTCAGCTTCCTTCCAATAATAAAGCGGGGTATGTAATTCGCCGGATTTTACGCCGTGCTGTTCGTTACGGATATACCTTCCTTGATTTTAAAGAAGCTTTTATTTACAAATTGGTTAACGTGCTAAACCAAACCATGGGAGAGGCTTTTCCTGAATTGGTAAGTCAGCAGACTTTAATTGAAAAAGTAATCAAAGAGGAGGAAGAGTCGTTCCTGCGAACTTTGTCTACCGGAATAAAGCTTTTGGATGATATTGTTGGAAAAGCCAAACAAAATAACCTTGACAAGGTGGGCGGAACAGATGCTTTTGTTCTTTACGATACATATGGTTTTCCGTTGGATTTGACAGAACTGATTGCCCGTGAAAACGGACTTGGAGTAGATGAAAAAGGTTTTGCAGTGGAAATGGAAGCGCAGAAAAACCGCTCGCGAAATGCTGCCGCCCAGGAAACCGACGACTGGGTAGAAATTCGTAAAATAGAAAAAACAGCGTTTTTGGGTTATGACAAACTGGAAGCGGAAATTCGTATCTCACGTTACCGGAAAGTGACCCAAAGGAAAAAATCATTTTATCAACTGGTTTTTGACCAGACTCCCTTTTATGGTGAATCCGGTGGTCAGGTTGGCGACACGGGATATATTGAATTCAATGGAGTAAAAACACCAATTTTTGATACTCAAAAAGAGAATAACCTGATTGTTCATTTGACGGCAAAACTACCGGAACAACCGGAGGAAACTTTTAAGGCTGTTGTTAACACAGAAAAACGTATTCAAACCGCAAATAACCATACCGCAACTCACCTGTTGCATGCAGCCCTCCGCGAAATTCTCGGAAGTCATGTTGAGCAAAAAGGGTCGCTGGTAAATGCCGATCATCTTCGTTTTGATTTTTCACATTTCCAAAAAATGACCGATGAGGAAATTGAAAAAGTGGAAACCATTGTAAACCGGAAAATTCGTGAAAACGCACGGCGTGAAGAAAACCGGACAGTACCGATTGAACAAGCCAAAGAAATGGGAGCGATGATGCTTTTTGGTGAAAAATATGGCGACGAAGTTCGTGTCATAAAATTTGGCGAGTCGGTTGAATTGTGCGGCGGAACACATGTCGAGGCTACCGGGCAAATTGGTTTATTTAAAATTGTTTCGGAAGGTGCCATTGCTGCCGGTGTCAGGCGTATAGAAGCGATCACTGCTGACCACGCAGAGCGTTTTGTAAACGACCAGTTAAAAACTTTAAAAAGTATTCAGGACACGGTAAAAGGGTCAAAAAACATCCTCGAAAATGTGTTGAATTTGATGAAGGAAAACAGTGAGCTTTCCAAACAAATTGAGGTGTTTAACACCGAACGGGTAAAAATTCTGAAAGCCAGCTTAAAAAGTAAGGTTTTACAGGAGAGAGGAGTAAATATTATTTCCGACCGGATTGATGTGGATAATGCTGGAATGATAAAAGATTTGGCCTTTCAGCTAAAAGGAGAGGTTGAGAATCTGTTTTTAGTTCTTGGTGCAGAAATTAACGGAAAGCCTAATTTAACGGTGATGATTTCCGAAAATCTGGTAGAGGAAAAAGGTTTGAACGCCGGACAAATTGTACGTGAAGCTGGCCGTGAAATTAAGGGCGGCGGCGGCGGACAAGCGTTTTATGCAACAGCGGGCGGAAAAGACGCTTCCGGAATTCAGGCAGCCATCGAAAAAGCACTTTCCTTTTTGTAATAGGGAGAGATATGTTTTGAGACTGTGCCCGTAAATTCCCGGTAAAACAAATTTGATGTAACGGGTAACATTTTTCCTGATGTTTAAGAGAGCAGTTATTGTGTTTCTGCTTTGAAAATAATGTCGCAAATTTACCCCACTTTGTCGCAATACCGGAAAGAAAAAAAGATTTAAATTATTGAAATTTGTTTCATTCGTTTCTAATAACAAAATTAAAAAACGATGGAAACAAAAGATTTAACTTCAAACCGGGGTATTGTTTTTGGATGGTTTGTCAGTTCGTTAGCCATACTTTTTCTTCTTTCCGACAGTGTCGGGAAATTGATAAAACCCGAAGCCGTTGTTGCAGCGACCCTTGAACTGGGGTACCCCGAAGGTACTGTTACGGGGATGGGTATTGTATTGCTAATTAGTACGCTGTTGTATGCCATTCCGCGTTTTTCGTTTACAGGCGCATTACTTCTTACCGGCTATTTGGGTGGGGCAGTAGCCACTCATGTACGTGTTGAAAGTCCGCTCTTTTCTCATACTCTTTTTCCGGTGTATATAGCTGTTTTTATCTGGGGAGGCTTGTATCTTCGAAACAAAAAACTGCGTGAAATTGTCATAAATAAAAAATAGCGTATGGCAACCATTTTTACAAAAGATGACTTTGAATTCAAGGAAAATTCGAACGCCGTTGAAAATTTCAGAATGTTTACTGCGTCTCCAAGGTTATGGGAAGTAGCAAAATCAGAAAATTTAATATTTGACATGCGAAAACTCAAGCCCGGAGAATTCTCATTTCCGTATCATTTCCATCAGTTTGCGGAAGAATTAATGATGATTGTTTCAGGTGAATTGACAGTGCGCTCACCCGATGGTTTTGAGGTGTTGAAACAAGGTGATATTGTGTTTTTTGAAAAGGGTGAAAATGGAGCCCATCAATTTTTTAATCATACCGACAAACCCTGCGTTTACCTCGATATACGCGTTCTTATTGGTTTTGATGTGTGTGAATACCCCGACACGGGAAAAATAAATGTACTGGGATATGGAAACTTTATGAAGGACTCAAAAGTGGAGTATTTTGAAGGTGAAGAAAATATTGTTAAAAAGTGGAAAGAGTTAAAAAATAACCGGCAAACTAAATAGCTTATTTCCAAAACTGAACAATTATTGAATATTGACAGCAAGTTTACAAGTATTTGGAAAATAAAATACAGAAAAGTCCGGTTTTATAACAGACTTCTTTGATTTGTTCTAAATAAAAATTATTTTCATCCGATTTAATTTTTAACAGAAAATAAATCGGACAGCAAAACCATTTTAATCTGAATCTGTTTAAAATTTCGGTTTTCCTATTTTCGGTTTACTGGAATAAATTATAGGTTAAATGAAAAAACTGTATTCTTTTATCACTTCTTTGCCATTTATGGCCTTTTTGTTTTTAATGCTTGCCTTTTCTATGGCAATTGCGACTTTTGTTGAAAGTAGTTACGGAACACCAGCAGCCAGATCGCTTATATACAATACGCGCTGGTTTGAACTGCTTTGGGCATTGTTTGCCCTTAACCTGATAAATAACCTCTTCCGTTATAATTTTTTTACAAAGCAGCGTTTTACTTTGGGCGTATTTCATATTTCTTTCCTTGTAATTTTGCTCGGCGCAGGAATTACGCGTTTTTTTAGTTTTGAAGGAGTAATGCATATTCGCGAAAACAGCAGCTCGAATTCTATTCTTTCTTCCGATGACTATTTTTATGCGGGTTTTGGCACTCAGGAGAAGGAAAAGCAAGTAAGGTTTTCAGAACTAACACCAAAACAATTTTCTGCAAAATTTGATGTAAGCGGTCAAAAAGTAAAAGTAAAGTCAATTGGTTTTATCTCCGATGCTGAACGCAAACCCATTCCCTCTGAAACGGGAGAGGCGGTTATCGATTTTGTTTTTTCGTCATCTACGGCACAGGGAATGCAGTCGTATTTTTTTACAAAAGGGGATTTGCTTGATTATCCCGGATTTAAAGTAGGGTTTGAGACCATTTCAGAACCCGATATCAGGTTTTTCCGACAGAATAACCAGTTGTATATGACCGCCGGTAAGCCACTTACTGAAACTACAATGGCAACACAGGAAAAGCTAACTTTTAGTGCCGGCGATACGATACAGGTGAAAAGTATGTTTTTGTACGGGTACGACGGATTTCAGTTTTTAATTCGCAGCTTTTTGCCCGGAGCCACATTTTCAGCTGTAAAAAGTCAGAACGAAACGCATGAGGATGCAGTTATCATTCAAATTTCTGATGGAATCCGAACACAGACAGTTCCGGTTTTTGGTCATTCAGGAATGTCTCCCGATACTGTGCAGGTACCACTGGGAAATGGTACTTTGGAACTTGCATATGGTGCTTTGCCGCTCGAAGTTCCTTTTAGTATTTATCTGAAAGACTTTCAACTGGAAAGATATCCGGGCTCAGAGTCTCCGTCGTCGTTTGCCTCCGAAGTCGTTCTTCGTGATGAAAGTGTGGGGCTGGAAGAGGATTATCGTATTTTTATGAATAATACTTTGGTTTATAAGGGATATAAATTTTTTCAGTCCTCCTACGATCAGGATGAACAGGGAACAATCCTCTCTGTTAATCACGATTTCGTTGGGACCTGGGTTACCTATATCGGGTACGCTCTTTTAATTATTGGAATTATTCTTTCACTGCTAAACAGATATTCATATTTCAGATTTTTAGCGCGTAAACTTCAACAGATTTCTGTAAAAACAGTTGTTGGAATTACATTGTTAACGGGCATATCAGTTTCAGCCTCGGCACAAACCGGGGTTGGTGCGGGGATTCCTGATATTCATGATCAGGTTGTAATAGATTTTAGTGAATTGTGGGTTCAGGGAGTTGACGGACGAATTGAACCAATTTCTACGCTTAACAGTGAAATCATCAGAAAGGTAAGCCGCAAATCGTCGTTATATGGGAAAACAGCTGATGAAGTAGTTTTAAGTATGATGACTTACCCTGAGATTTGGAGAACATTACCAATTGTGCGTGTTTCTGCAAAAGAATTGGCTGCAGAAATTGGAGTAAGCGGGAAATATGCAAGTATTCAACAACTTTTTGATTCGGAAGGAAATTACCTGATTGCGGATAATGTAAGAGCCGCATACAGCAAAATGCCTGCTTTTAGAAATCAATTGGAAAAAGAATACATCTATCTTGATGAGCGGGTGAATATTTGTTTTATGGTTTTTGGGGGTTCTCTTTTTCAGGTTTATCCCCGGGAACACCGCGATGATCCGTGGTATGCACCTGGTGCTGAAGCCACTGAATATTCAGGTGGCGATTCTATTTTTATAAAAAGCGGGTTCCAATTATTATTGCAGTCCATTGCCGGAAAACAAAATGCTGATGCGGTGGAGGTGCTGCAGGCTATCGGAAATTTTCAGCAGAAATATGGCGCTGAATTACTGCCGTCGCAAAGCAAAAAAGATATTGAGATTTTTTACAACCAGACAGATCCTTTTAAACGAATCTTTCCGTTTTACCTGATGTTTGGTTTTTTACTTCTGGTTGTACTGTTTATCAATATTTTCAGGCAAAGACCTCTGCCAAAATTTATTCGTATCATTTTCTTTGGGTTAATAGTCGTTTTGTTTTTGATTCATACCACCGGTTTAATAACGCGTTGGTATATTTCGGGTCACGCACCATGGAGTAACGGCTTCGAGTCGGTGGTTTATGTTGCCTGGGCTGCCATGCTGGCCGGTTTAATTTTTGGCAGAAAATATCCAATGGTTGTTGGAACGGCAGCGTTCCTCTCCGGTATTGCGCTGTTTGTTGCCCATTTAAGCTGGATGAACCCAGAGGTAACCAATTTGGTTCCGGTATTAAAATCGTACTGGCTTGCTATTCATGTGGCGATTATTACTGCCAGTTACGGTTTCCTTGGCTTAAGTATGTTTTTAGGCGTTATGACAATGATTTTAATCGTTCTTCGAAAAAAATCAAATGCCGGAAAGGTTTCAGGCTTTATTGAGCAGCTTACAACCATAAACGAAATGTCGGCTACGGTTGGATTGTATTTTTTAACCATCGGAACTTTCCTTGGAGGCGTTTGGGCAAACGAAAGCTGGGGGCGTTACTGGGGCTGGGATCCAAAAGAAACATGGGCGTTAATCAGTGTGGTTATCTACTCTTTTATTGTTCATATGCGTTTAATCCCTTCTTTAAAAGGTATCTATAATTACAGCATGGCTTCGATTGTTGGCTTTGCATTTATTTTGATGACTTATTTTGGTGTAAACTATTTTTTATCAGGCCTGCATTCCTACGGTAAAGGAGTAGTAGATGGTATCAGTCCTGCAGTTCCCGTTTCAATAGTGTTGTTGGCAGGTTTGCTTATTTGGGCGTATATAAAAGATTCACAATTTGAGAAGGAAAAAGCTCGAACTTCCAGTTGAGTCTTTGATTTGAACCAAAGCTATTTTTAAAAAGTGTGTGTAAATTAATTTTTAGTTTACATAAGATTTGTTTTTTTGAATAAAATGCTCTAAAATTCGATGCTGAAAAATGTAATTGTCTGTTTTTCAGTGAAAAAGTTTTGTTTTGACTGATTCCAAATAAGTTGGAAACTATTCCAGAGTATGAAATAACAGGCCAGACGAAGTGTCAAAACTGTTATATTTGACCATTTGACTTAACAATATTTAAAATGGGAATAGTGGTAACGCGTACATTTGACATCCTTGAGCGCTATTTAGAAGAATTTCCACGGGAAGATGCAATTGCCGGGAAAAAAGACGGTAAATGGTATACTTATTCAACGGCTGAATACAACGAAAAGTCTCATCAGTTTGCCATGGGGCTAATTGCATTGGGACTGAAAAAAGGAGATAAGATTGCGACAGTCACTACAAACCGGCCTGAATGGAATATCGCCGACATGGGAATGGCAATGATTGGTGTTATTCATGTTCCAATTTATCCCACAATAGGAGAGGATGAATACAAATATATTTTGGAACATTCGGAAGCTCAGATAGTCATTGTAGGAGATAGAAAACTGTTTGAAAAAATAAATCCACTTGCCAACCGGATTGCAGCGATTGACAAGGTTTTTACTTTTGAAGAAGTTGAAAGAGCAAAAAATTATCAGGAAATCCTTGAATTGGGGAAGGCCCAAAAGGATAAACTGGGCGATTCTTTGAAAGAAATCAAAAAATCTGTTTTACCCGATGATTTGGCTACTCTGATTTACACATCGGGAACGACAGGTGTTCCGAAAGGTGTGATGCTCACACAAAACAACCTGGTTTCAAATTTTGTTGCTCATTCCAAGATGCACCATCTCGGGAAGGATCATCGGGTTATTAGTTTTCTTCCGCTTTGCCATGTTTACGAAAGAAGCGTGAACTATCATTTTCAATATAAAGGCATGGGAGTTTATTATGTTGGTAACCTGTCGCAAATCATTCCTGCCTTAAAGGAGATAAAGCCTCACATGTTTAATTCTGTCCCAAGGTTACTCGAAAAGGTCTATGACGGATTTGTTTCAAAAGGGAAAGAGTTAACCGGGATTAAGAAGGCGATCTATTTTTGGGCACTTCGCTTACCAAAACATTTTGAATTCAATAAAAGATATAACCCGTGGCTTGCACTAAAGATCAAACTTGCCGATAAGCTGGTTTATTCCAAATGGAGAGAAGCGTTGGGTGGAAATATAGTATATGTTGTTTCCGGAGGAGCTGCTTTACAACCAAGAATTGCCCGCGTTCTGGGAATGGCCGGAATGTGGAATCTGGAAGGCTACGGTTTAACAGAGACCTCACCTGTTATCGCTGTAAATAATCCTGCTCTCGGCGAGATGAAAGTGGGGACAGTTGGGCCGATTTTGGAAGGCTACGAGGTGAAAATTGCCGAAGATGGTGAGATTTTGTGTAAAGGTCCGGGAGTGATGAAAGGTTATTACAAAGCGCCTGAATTAACTGCCGAAGTGATTGATGATGCGGGCTGGTTTCACACAGGTGACATTGGAATTCTGGATGAAGGTAAATACCTGAAAATAACCGACCGGAAAAAAGAAATATTTAAACTGTCGGGTGGAAAATATATTGCTCCGCAAATGATAGAAAACAAGCTTAAAGCCTCGCATCTGATTGAACAGGTTATGGTAATCGGAGCCAACGAAAAATTTGCAAGTGCTTTGATCTCTCCTAATTTTCCTTTGCTCCATGAATGGTGCTCTGATAATAAAATACTTTTTGAGAATAATAAGGAGCTAATTCAAAATCCGGAAGTAGTCGATAAGATTCAAAAAGAGGTGCAGCTGATTAACAAACAACTGGGTTCTCATGAGCAAATAAGCCGTATTCGTTTGGTTTGGGAGGAGTGGACTCCTGCAAGTGGAGAGTTGTCTCCTACATTAAAACTACGCAGAAATATGGTCGCTGTAAAATACCAGCATTTGATTGAGGAGATTTATTCGGTCGGCAAAGGTTAAAAAAGCTATTCAGCATAAATGTATGGAAAGAGGCTTTCGTTACTGATAGTCTCTTTTTATTTAACATTGTGGTAAATGCAAAATGCAGGTAAAAAAAATTAAGTTTTATTTTATCTTTGAGTCTTAATACCGTAATCAACTAAATTTTATATCATGTACAAAAGCAGAATTCTTATATTTTCTATTATAATATTTACTGTTGTTAATGCTCTTGCTCAAAAAAGGGGACAACCTCCTGTAAAGGCACCTTTTGAAAAGCTGGACTTATATTGTGTAAATGATTGGTGGGTGCATGCTGAAAAGATGAAAAACAATCCGAAAAGAATAATTGATGTTGATGTACCACGCGATAAAGTTGTTTGTTTTGGAATGTACACTGTACAAAATGGCGTGATGAAAATGACCGCCCAGCTTTTCCCTTTGTACCCGGACGAAAGCAGAGAAGTGATTTTAGAATTAAAAGAAAACGGAAAATGGCACAAAGTTGCCAGTGAAAAGGTCAACGATATTGGGTGGTCGGCGCTTTTCAGGATAGATAACTGGGACAATTCAAAAGATGTAAAATACCGGTTGCGACATGGAGAGAAAGCGTCTTTCGAGGGCTTGATCAGAAAAGATCCGGTTGAAAAAAATGAAATAGTAGTTGCATCATTAAATTGTAACTCAAACCAAACCCGGGGAGCAAGAGAAGAATATATCAGGAATCTAAGCTATTTAGATCCTGATATATTGTTTTTTGCAGGAGATCAAAGTTATGATCATAAGGAACATACGGCTGCGTGGTTACTTTTCGGTATTCAGTTTCGCGATATTTTCAGAGATCGGCCATGTATTACTATTCCGGATGACCACGATATCGGACAGGGAAATCTTTGGGGAGAAAGTGGCAAACAATCGCTTAGCCAGGCAGGTAGCGATGGTGGGTATTTTTTTCATCATGAATATATAAAAATGGTTGAACGTTGCCAGACCTCGCATTTACCGGATCCTTATGATCCCACCCCTATCGGGCAGGGAATAGGTGTTTACTACACTAATCTCACTGTTGGGGGAGTCGACTTTGCCATAGTTGAAGACCGAAAGTTTAAAAGCGGTCCTGCAGGCAAAATTCCGCAACAGGGACCTCGCCCGGATCATATCCGGAATCCTGATTATGATCCTGCAACAATTGATTTGGAAGGTCTTGTTTTGCTGGGAGAAAGACAGCTGGAGTTTCTGGATGATTGGGGTACACAGTGGGAGGGCGTAGCTTTAAAAGCGGTGCTTTCGCAAACAGGATTTTGTGGCGGTGCTTCGCGTCACGGTAATTTTAATAATTTGTTACACGCTGATTTAGATAGCAATGGATGGCCACAAACCGGCCGGAATAAAGCTTTGAAAGCCATCAGAAAAGCCGGTGCCGTACATTTAGCCGGAGACCAGCATATCGCTACCATCATTCACCATGGAATTGATGAATTTGGAGACGGCCCTTTTGCTTTTGTTGCGCCGGCAATTATAAATAATTATTACAGTCGCTGGTGGCATCCTGCCAATGACGAAAAAGGAGAAAACCAGGAACCCGGTAACCCCTTGCTGTATAACGGAGATTATCTTGACGGGATGGGGAATAAAATTACAATGGTTGCTTATGCAAACCCGGACGATGAATTTACCAGGGGCGGATTTGGATTGGTTCGTTTTGATAAAGCCGGGAAAAGCGTAACCTTCGAAAGCTGGGACAGGACTGCAGATGTAACAAAAAAGGATGCCAGGCAAATGCCCGGATGGCCCAGAACAATCAGGCAGGAAGGAACCAAAGATGGTTATCCGGTTTGGAAAATGGATCCATTAAAGTAATTAGTTTGAATTTGGGAGACAGAGGTACCGGAATATCTGTTTCAGAAAATCAGAAGGGATGAAAAAGTGGGGAATTGCCATATTGATAATTATTTTAATTGGTTTATTGTATTTTATCGAATTCAGCAAAATACAATCAGGCAACGAAAGTTCTGACGCAATGCCAACTCTTGATGACCTCACCTTTAATGAAGCAGATCAGAATTGGGAGTACTTCTATAAGGTCCGTGCGAATATTGTCGACGGAGAGAATGCAGAGTTTTCCATACCCAAAGAATTGCTTGAATCTCAGGGTAAAAGAATGGAGCTTACAGGTGCCGCCGTTTTTTTTAGTCCCGGGTGCCGCGCTGTGGATAACAAAATTGCTGTCCACACTTTTTTCCTTTATCCTACACTTGGATTGGCAAATGCATGCGTTCACCTTCCCGAAGTAGCCATGAGGTGGACCCTAAGAATAAATCTTAAAGAAGAATGGTTGGTTACAAGAACCGATATGATTCAGGCGGTTGTTAAGGTGCGGGGAACTTTCAGAATTGACACCCGAAAACCTTATGAATCGGCATTTTTTTTCGATGAAGCTGAAGTCGAATTTGTTTCGGAAGAGGAGGTGGGGCTTTGATATCAATACTTTTTAATACACTACTGGAATCGGCTCCGTATGTTGTTCTTGGTTTTTTTATTGCCGGGATAATGCGCTTTTATGTGCCCTCCAACATTTTAAAACAACATCTTGGAGGAAGGGATTCATCTTCACTTTTTAAATCTGTTGGAGTTGGTTGTATCCTCCCCCTGTGCTCCTGTGGTACCATTCCCCTGGGAATCGGACTTTTCAGAAGCGGTGCAACAATTGGCAATATGCTTGCTTTTATGACTTCCACACCTGTTCTTTCGCCTGTGCTAATTACAGTTTCGTTAAAATTGTTAGGTTGGAAACTGACGGTTACACTCGTTTTGGCAGCTGTTTTGGGGTCGTTGTTAATGGGGACAATTGGCAATAAAATTTTCAAAAAGCCTCAAAAAAAAATAAGTCGTCAAAAAAATTCTTCAAAGTATGAAAGAAGTGTTCGGGAAAAAGCACACAAATCAAAGTTATCAGGTACATTAAAATGGTCTTTTTTTGAATTGGGTTCTGATGTGAGTGTCGATATTTTAATCGGACTTTCAATTGCGTCATTGTTGCTTGCCTTTCTACCTTTGGAATGGATTTCAGCCTGGCTGGGGCAACAGGAATTATCAACCCTGATTTATGTGATTTTACTTGGAATTCCGGTGTATGCATGCAGCATTCCATCAATTGTGGTGGTGCAGGGATTGTTATTGCTTGGTGCTACACCCGGGGCTGCCATCGCATACATGATAGCGGGGCCAGCCACGAATCTTGGTGAACTAAATGCAATTAGAAAATCGATGGGAGGTAAACCTGCAACTTTCTACGCGCTTGCTTTAATCGTACTGGCGTTGGCTGCCGGTTTGATTACAGATCAGTTTGTTTTTCCTGATTATCAGTATCATGCATACCGTGTGCAAGGAGAACTGGTGGTAAAACAATGCTGCGTTCCGTTAATTTTTGGAGATTCAGTGGGTGGGCCAACTGAATATTCCATCCCGGCCTGGCACTGGCCTTTTGGGATTATCCTCGGTTTAATCATTATTTATGGTACCATTAAAAAAATACGATTTTTTGTTATTAATCCCTGTAAAGGCTGCAATTGGAAAACCTACGGTGCAGATGGCACATGTGGCTCAAAGTGTCATGTCCGCAGAAAGTATGAATTTTTCCGAAGGTTTCAGGCATCCGGCTAAAACCTATTCTTCTGGCAGCCTTATGTTTTTGAACTGATATTTTTTGACAATTTGATTTACATGAGGGCTCTGTTCCAGGGAATAGCGGCTAAAATCAAAATCAACCCAATCGTATAAAATATTGCTGCTAGCCTGTGTTTTTTTGATGGAGATACTGCTTTTTTTGATTTTGAACGACCGATATGCACGATTGCCAGCGCAATTATCATCATTAAAATATGTTCCACGGCGTAGAAACGTAAATCGGGATTGCTCATAGCCGCGCCAAAATCAGCAAATGCAGCTTTGGTTAACGGACTGACAAAGGCATATAAAATAATACCAACTAAAAACTGAACGTCCATAAAAATAACAAGGAGCAGTCCGGTTAAATTATCTGTTTTTTTCCAGTCTCTCTTTCCAAACCAGCCGGCGTAAGCTAAAACAATTGCCAGAACGAGGGCAAGCAATACTAACCAGCGAAACATATTATGCGTGTGAAGTAATCCTGTGTACATAGTCTTTAATTTATTTTGAATAGAAACAGGATTTTATTTGTTTGGTTCAAGTTTTTCTTTGAATTGGATATTATTTACGTTTTCTTGGGGATATAATCGACTGTGGCAAGTTCTTTTTCTGTCAATCTCTCGCGCATAGAAATTTCGGTCCATCCAGAATCTTTCCATTTTCATTCGCATAGTTTTTTGGCTGGTCACCAATGATTTTTCCAACACCGTCCTTTGTTCCGTCTGTCGTTTTGCATACTATTTCTGCTTCTCCGTCACAGTCTAAATCATACACTATAAATTCAGTGTAATGAGCTCCTGCCCGAATGTTCTTGCCGAGATTTATTTCCCACAGAAATGTTCCGTCCATTTTATAGGCCTGTAAAATGAGGTCGCTTGTAGGTTCGTTGTGCGAATTTTCGTGGTTTCGACCAGCTTGGTGTAGTACAATTTCGCAATCGCCGTTTCCGTCCAAATCGCCTGCCGATGTATCATTGTGATGATACCTCTCGGAAGTTTTTAGAAGAACATCAAAAAGAAGGATTGGGATAAACGTTGACTTTTAACGCTTGCCGGATATTTTCTTTTTCATTTAAAAATGGAATAATTGACTACGAATCATTTATTTTTCCTTCCGGAGCAATGAAACAAGTTTTGTTAGCTACCGGTTTTTGTGTTATTTTCTAATTGATCCGATAAATATTAAAAGCAGTATTTTTTGAATCATTGCCCAATAAACGCCAGCTGAGAAAAATGCTGTCAGCGTTTTTTACAGCAATGGCACCGCGATCCGGATTTCCCATTATTATTTGCGCAAAGGTGCCGTTTTTTGAAAACCAGACAATGGCAAAAGCAGCGAGATGAAGAGACGTTTTTTCCACATGGTTTTGAATGTTAGCCAGAGCATTAAAAATAATGATTTTTTTAAGGAAATCTGCTATTCAGCTAACCGGAGAACCTCATCGGCTTCCCAAATTGTTTTTTTCGACGTGGGTTTTAAAATTGCGTTTATCATTGCCTGTGCAACCGTTTTATCTTTAATGGGCCGATACTTTTTGAATACAAATTTAGTAAGTAAAAGGAGGATGGGGATTGAAATGATTTCTGCCGTACGCTTTTCTTTTCGATTTCCTGTTAATGAGGAGGGCCTTAGAATTGTGAGGTTTTTAAACCCTATTTTTGAAACAGCTTCATCAAGTTCTCCTTTCATCCGCGTATAAAAAATTCGTGAGTCTGTATTTGCTCCCACAGACGATACCAATACATAATTCTCGATGCCATTTTCTTTGGCTTTTTTGGCAAAATTCAGGTTAAATGTAAAATCTATTTCGTATTCTTTTTCCTTGCTGCCAGCCTGTTTTAAAGTGGTTCCCAGTGCCGAAAATAAAACGTCACCGGTCAAATGTGTCTTCCATGTTTGCTCATCGCCAAAATCAACAACCTGCTGTTCCAGTTTTGGATGTTGAATATTTGAGTCACGCCGGACAAAAATACGTACTTTTTCAAATTGTTCGTTTTCTAACAACAACGGAATGAGTTGGCTTCCTACTAAACCTGTTGCCCCGATAACATTTGCTATATATTTCATTTTTCGTTTTCTTTTGAGAACACCAATCAATACTAATAGTAAATGTCTTTAAAAAAACAAAAGAATAAAAGCGGTTACCCACTTTTTTGATTATTTTAATAACGAATAATTTGAAATTTGATTTATAATTTTTAGTAGATTTGCGTCATTCAAAAACCAACTTGACAAAAGTTTTTAATCATGAAAAAAATAGAAAAGATCTCTCTCGTTATTTTATTGTTCTTAAGTTCCGTTATCGTTAACGGTCAGGAACGTCCTGGTCCTCAGCCTGCACCCGAAACAGGTGAAAAGTTTAAACTGGGGATGGCTGGTTATACATTTGTGAATTTTGACCTGGAAACCACCTTGGAAACACTGCAACGTTGTGATGTACATTATCTGTGCATCAAAGATTTTCATCTCCCTTTAACGAGCACCGATGAAGAAATTGCTGCTTTTCATGCCAAGCTGAAAGAATACGATGTTACCGGTTATGCGGTTGGTCCATTGTATATGAGGTCGGAAGAGGCCATTGATAAAGCCTTTGAATATGCAAAAAGAGTTGGTGTAAAAACCATTGTTGGGGTGCCTACCTACGAATTGCTTCCATATGTAGATAAAAAAGTAAAAGAATACGGGTTCAATTACGCGATCCATTTGCATGGTCCTGATATTGAGGTTTTTCCTGATGCTGAAGATGTTTGGGACAGTGTAAAAGATTTGGATCCGCGCATGGGGATGTGTCTGGATATTGGCCACGATACACGAAACGGAAAAGACCCTGTGGCAGATTTGAAAAAATACCACACCCGTGTGTTTGATATGCATCTGAAAGATGTAACCGGAACGACAAAATTAGGCTATTCACTTGAAGTTGGACGTGGAATAATTGATTTTCCTGCACTGGTTAAAATGATGCGCAAGGTTGGTTATTCAGGTGTTATCAGTCTTGAACATGAAAAGGATATGAAAGATCCGTTTATGGGAATTGCAGAATCTATCGGCTATTTCAGAGGCGTGGTTGCCACTACAAAATAGAAAAAAATATTTCGAAAAAGGAGGGCCGGGTTTATATACCTGGCCTTTTTTGTTATATTTAGTTTTCAATTATTTAACCAATTAAACTTTAAAATGAAAAGAGCTTTTATCTCCGTACTTCTATCTTTGATTTTTATTACGCATGGTTTTGCGCAAAACACGATTGAAATTCAAGCTCAGGAAACCGACGCTTTTCCCATAATCTGGTCAAAATTTGAAATTCCTTTCATAAGCTCAAAAACGTACGATAATCCCATCTACGACGTCCGGGATTTTAAAGTGGTTTTTACCGCACCGTCGGGCAGGCAAAAAACGGTTCGGGGATTTTGGGATGGTGGAACCGACTGGAAAGTTCGGTTTATGCCCGATGAAATTGGAAAGTGGACCTGGAAATCGGAATGTACCGACACAGAGAATCAGGGATTAAATAAAGTGGAAGGAGATTTTACCTGCAATGGCAATAATCATCAGGAACTACTTTTTCAAAAAGGTACAATTCAGCACGAACCCGGAAAATACTACCTGTCATACAGCGATGGAACACCGTTTTTCTGGCTGGCATGTACGGCATGGAACGGTGCTTTAAAATCAACCGATGAAGAATGGCAGCATTACCTTAGTCAGCGAAAAGAGAATCATTACAATACCATTCAGCTGGTTACAACCGAATGGCGCGGCTGCGACAAAAATGCAGAGGGACTAACAGCCATTGAAGGAACGGGCCGGATTAAAATTCATCCGGAATTTTTTAAACGCATTGATAAGAAAATAGATGAAGCAAACGACAAAGGTCTGCTGGTTTCCCCGGTAATTTTATGGGCGCTTCTGATGGGACAAGGTCGTGAGTTGAGTCCGGGCTACACATTGCCGCTCGAAGAGGCTGTATTACTGGCAAAATATATTGTTGCGCGTTACCAGGGAAATCATGTGGTCTGGACACTGGGTGGCGACGGAAAATATTATGATGATCTGGAGCTAAAATGGAAGGAAATCGGGCGGAGGGTTTTTAACGACATCGACCATGCACCGGTTACCCTGCATCCTCACGGACGTTCTTTTGTAGGTGATTTGTATGCTCAGGAAGATTGGTACGATTTAATGGGATACCAATCGTCACATTCCAATCAGGAAGGTACCGTAAACTGGATTAACAAAGGACCCGTGGCGAAAATGTGGAGCAAACTTAAACCAATGCCCTATATTAATTTAGAGCCCAATTACGAAGAAATCGGTTTCCGAATTGACGCAACAGATGTAAGGAATGCAAGCTACTGGAGCATATTTGCTAATCCAATCGCAGGTGTAACTTATGGCGCAAATGGAATTTGGCCCTGGTTGCAACCTGGTGAGCGCATTTTAAATCACGGTGATACAGATGGTGTTACCGGCTGGAGAAAAAGTATAGAATTCCCCGGAAGTATACAAATGGGATATTTGGCCGAATTTGTAAATCAATTTGATTGGTGGAAGCTGTTTCCGGCAAATGAGATTTTGGAAAGCCAACCGGGCGAGGAGAAATTTAATCATTGGATTTCAGTTGTAAAATCGGCCGATGATAAAATAATAGTAGTTTATGTTCCAGACAAGAGTGATGTGAAACTATTTAATTCGAAGGGCTATGAATATTCTGCTCAATGGTTTAACCCGGCGACAAATAAGTATACAAAGGCAGATATTCTTCAACAGGAATTTGAAGATGTGAAGCGCGTAAATTTTGATTCGGGAGAAGCAGAAACAGTAACTGTCGCAAAAATTTCTAATACGATTCAATTTGCCCATAATTTTGAAAATGATATGATTATAGTGCTAAAGAAAAAATAAAAATTAAGCTGGTATGAAAATGAAGTGGATGTCTTTTTTTGTTGTTTTTCTTTTGGTACTATCTTTTGGGTGCAACAAAATTTCAAAAGACTTAAGAATTCAACCTTGGACTGAAGATCCCTGGTATTGGCAATATAAAGGAGAACCAGTAATGCTGCTTGGAGCCAGCAGCGATGATAATTTGTTTCAATGGCCAAATGAGATATTGATTCCCCATTTGGATTCGATGAAAACGGTTGGGGCAAATTATGTTCGAAATACGATGAGCGACCGGCAAGATAAGGGATTTGAATTGTATCCGTTTTTGCTGGTGGAAGATGGAAAATACAATTTGGATCGATGGAACGATGAGTATTGGCAAAGATTTGAAAACTTTCTTAAGGAGACTCAAAAAAGAGACATTGTTGTTCAGATTGAGGTTTGGGACAGGTTTGATTATTCGCGTAACAACTGGCCTCCCCATCCTTTCAATCCTAAAAACAACATTAATTATTCCATTGAGCAATCGCGGTTAGACTCGGTTTATCCCGATCATCCGGGAGCAAATAAACAACCTTTCTTTTTTACAACGCCCAAACAGCAAAACAATAAAATACTGCTAAATTATCAGTTAAAGGTTGTGGATAAAATGCTTTCGTATGCCTTAAATTATAATCATGTTTTGTATTGCATGGATAACGAAACTTCGGCAGAAGAAGAGTGGGCTGTATTTTGGGCGGAACATATTCTGGGAAAAGCAAAGGAGATTGGTAAAGAGATTTGTGTTACAGAAATGTGGGATAACTGGGACTTAAAATCGGAACATCACAAACGAACCTTTGACCACCCGGAAAGATATGCTTTTTGCGATGTGTCGCAGAACAACCAACAAAAAGGACAAGTTCACTGGGATAATTTTCAATGGGTGAAAAGCTATATCTTGTCAAATCCCCGACCGCTAAATACGGTAAAGACCTATGGCGCCGATGGCGGAAGACACGGAACTACCAAAGACGGACTGGAACGCTGGTGGCGACATGTTTTGGGTGGTGCTGCATCGGTACGTTTTCATCGGCCACCTTCAGGTCTGGGATTATCGAATTTATCAATGAATTCAGTAAAAGTAGCCAGAGAGATTGAAAATACCGTAAAATTATGGCAACTCCGGCCAGCTAATAATTTGCTCTCTGAACGTGGGGAAAACGAGGCGTATTTGGCAGCCTGGCCCGGTAAAAATTATGTTTTGTTTTTTACCAACGGCGGTGAAGTGAATCTCGACCTTTCAGAATTTGAAAAATCTTTCAGCCTTCAATGGTATAATGTGCGGAAAGGAAAACTGTTATCCGAAGAAAGGATTCGTGGCGGAAACCTTGTTCAGTTGAAAGCACCCGGGGATTTGGAATGGGTTGCTGTAATTTCAGGAAATTAAAACCAGCTTTTGTTGAGTAAATTAAAACTGTTTCATATACTCCAAAAAGATTTTTGCAGTTTTATCCATATTTTCGATGGAACCACCGCCGTCAAGCACCTCACACATTTCGTAAACCACCCATCCCTGGTAACCGATTTCTTTTAATGTTTCAAACCAGGTCTTGTAATCGATAATTCCTTTCCCCATCGGCACAGCGCGCATAGCTGCCTGTTCTGCCTTGTAATTGGTAAGGTTGTTTACATAGTTAAATCGTGGATGCACAACATAGTCGGCTGCAATCGTATTTATAATAAAGGGCTTCATTTTTATGATTGATTCCCTGAGTTCTCCTTTTGAAAGGCCTTCCAGTGTTGGAGACCAGGCGTCCCATCCGGCCAGAACATTGGGCATGTCCACCTCTTTTAATAACCAGTGCATTGCGTCGTGGTGAAGTGCAATGTCGTGATGGTTTTGTACAGCAAGCGTAACATTATATTCGGCGGCGAGTTTCCCCGCCATTTTTAATCCTGAAACCACTTCAGCATATTGTTTGTCGTAGGGAATTCCGGGACGTTCATAACCGGTAAATATACGTACCATGTTTGTTCCCAGATCGCTCGCCAGTTTAGCAATTTCGCCTACCCAGGCAGCCTGAATTTCAGCGTTTGGAATCCCGGGCTTATCAATCCCGGCAGTAAAATCGGTATAGCCCGCCAGCCCCACCAGGGTTAGTCCCAGAGAATCAATTTTAGCTTTTAGCTTTGCGCGTGCTGCTTTATCGTAATCGTGTGGCGATACATGCGGGCGTTTGGCGACAAGCATCACCCCTTCATATCCAAGTTCTTTTGCCTTGACCAGGAACTCATCTACAGTTAACTGTGTTTGACCACGCCATACGCCCAGATAACTCACCGAGTGTAAACAGGTTTTTACTTTAAAATTGGCAGGATTTCCAGTAGGAGCCTTTTGTGCAACAGATGCTATGCTCAAAAACAAAAAAGCAAAAATTATTGAATATATTTTTTTCATAATAAACAGTTTAGTTTGGTTCTCAAATTACTAATTTAAACTAGGTATTACAACCTCAAATAAAAAATCACATTTTATCCTTTAGGTATGGTCCGTTTTCATTCCAGAAAACTTCAATATTCGAAATATACCAGGTTTTTCCGTTGTCATTGTTTCCCTGGAAGAACAGATACGTTTTTCCACCGGAAGTTTCAAAAATATGTGGGTGGCCTGATTCGCTTTCGTTCCATTCACCTTTTTTTCCGTTTCGCAAAAAGGGTTGGTCTGAAATTTTCTCCCAATGGATTCCATCGCTGCTTTTTGCGACGCCAATTTGTTGTGGGGCATTATTGTATGAACCTGCATAAAACATATATAACTCGTTGCCTCTCTGAATAACGGAAGCTCCTTCAACACATTTTCCTTCCCAGTCGTATTGAGGGATCATAATCGGTGCATTTTTTGCTTGTTTCCAGGCTTTTTTTGTAAAATTTGAAGATCCTGGCGCCGTTGCAACTCCCTGCATCTGAATTTTGTAATCAGGATCACGGGTGGCAAAATAAAGAAAGTACTGATTCTTAAATTTTATCACTTCGGCGTCGATAGCCCGCCCACAGTTCCAGTCACCTTCAGGTTTAAAAATCGGGTTGGATTTGTCTCTTTCAAATGTAATTCCGTCATTTGAAATTGCATGGCAAATCGCATCGTCTTTTCCATTGCCATAAGTTTGGTAAAACAAGTGTACTTTGTTGTTGTAGACTCTGGCACACGGGGCGCAGAGACCTTTGCTTTCATATTCTCCGACTGGCGTAATTTCACCCACTTTTCCCCAGTGGATAAGATCAGTACTTTCTGCGATTCCTATGTTCCATCCATTTTCAGCGCCTGTTTTATTTGAATAAGGGGGAATTGAAAAGTACATCAGGTATCGTCCCTGTAATTCAATAACATGTGGATCTTTTGCAAAGGGAACTCCTTTTCTGGATATATCTCCATACATCATTTTTTCCTGTGCGACACCCGAAAAAAAAGAAAAGCTCACCAACAGAAAAGATACAATTTTTTTCATTTGTTAAGTGCTTTAATTTCCTGTAATAATATTTCAAAAGCCGGCGAAGCCATTCCTCCATGGTCAAAAGAATCCAGTTCGTAGAGTTTTGTTGTTGTATTCCCGGCTACTTTCATCATTCTCCACATGTAAGCATTTTCTTCGTAACGTCCAAGCATTTCCCGTTCCCGATCGCCGGTAATCAGAATCAAGGGAGGAGCATCCTTTTTAACGTAGTAGAGCGGAGCAAATTCATCAACCACAGGTTGCGTATCCGGGATACCGCGTTCTTTTCTAACTGTCATATGCGTAATGGTATGCCCGCTGAACGGAATAAGCATCGCAATTTCGTCGGCGTCAATTCCGAACTTGGCCAGCCATTTTTTATCCAGTCCAACCATGCTGGTAAGATAACCGCCCGCCGAGTGGCCGGAGACCACTATCTTTTCCGGATCGCCACCATATTTTTTAATATTTTTAAATGTCCAGGCAATAGCTGCCGCAGCATCTTCAAGATATTCAGGACATTTTACCCGGGGATGCAAACGATAGTTTACAGCCACAACGGAAATCCCCTTTTCTTTTAATTTTTCAGGAATAAATTTGTTTCCGGAGGTAATTCCACCTCCATGAAACCAAACGACCGTTGTATAGTTTTTTGTGTCAGGGTAATAAATATCGAGCCGGCAACGCTCATTTATATATGCATCCTTTTGCAGGGTTTCGGTATCTCTGTATAAAATATCTTTTTCAACCGTATAGTTTACTGATTTTGTTTCCTGCGCGTATAAAATCTGGCTAAAACTAATAAGGCCCAAGAGAAGAAATAATGGGAATAATTTGTATTCTTTTTGCATGATAGTTTGATTTTGTGTCACCAATATATAAAGATTTCTATGGAATTTAGTTGAAATACAGATTTTAATTCTGACACAGTTTTTCCCAATCTTAGACAATCATCCGTTTCGTATTCTTTTAAACAAATAATTGTTTTATTTTTAAATAATTACACATCCGTTTTTGTGATTTTTAAATATGCTTGAAGAAAACGAATATTTGATTTTTGTTGTTGAGAACAACAAAATATACAATCGTTTGGTTACCGAATATCTTAAAAGAAATGGTTTTCCTAACGTTAAATCACTCGTGTCGGGAGAGGAGTGTGTTCAAACTATTGAAGAGGGAATAAAACCGGATATTATTATTCAGGATTATTCTTTGGATGGGATCAACGGGCTGGAGGTATTAAAGCAGGTTAAAAAAATTAGTCCTCATTCCGAGTTTATTTTTCTTACCAGTAACGAGAATATGGAAGTTGCAGTGAATACCATCAAGTTCGGAGCTTTCGATTATATTGTAAAAGATAAACTGGCGTTGGAAAAGGTAGTTTACAAAATGCGCAAAATTATTTCCATGTTTAAACTACAGAAAAAGCACGGACAAACAAGAAAGGTTATGTACTTTTTTCTGGCTATGGTTGCTTTCCTGATTATTCTGGCATTTTTTTATTTTGTGATTGGAGTTTTCTGATAATTCGATGTTTTATAGGAAATTAAAAAGGTTGTGCAGAAAACACAACCTTTTTTTGAGTTATTTTTTTTCTGTGTACTCTTTCATTACACGGTTCAGCCAGGGCAGCATTGAAAAAATAAGAATTACTGAAACCATAGCTAAAAGTGCGTTGGTGAGAAAGAAAAATGCTTTGTTGTCATACGTTTGCCACATTCCGGATAATACTCCCGACAGTTTATTCCCGATTGAAGTTGACAAAAACCAGCCTCCCATCATTAATGCTGTAATTCTTGGCGGACTTAGTTTTGAAACCAGTGACAGTCCCATCGGGCTTAAGCACAGTTCTCCAACCGTTATTACGGCGTATGTTCCAAAAAGCCAGCCAGCCGACGCTTTTACTGCTCCGTTTTTGGAAGCAATAACTGCAAGAATCATCACAACTGCTGAAAGGGCTGTGATGACCATTCCCCAGCCAATTTTGGCAGGTGTTGTTACCGGGCCTTTTTTTCTTTTTCGCGCCAGAAAATTAAAAAAGCCAACAACCAAAGGTGTAAACAAAATGATAAACCCGGGATTTATGGATTGAAAGAGTTCCGTTGAAATCAGGTTTACTTTTCCCGTTTCCGGCCAATTTTCTTTGGGGAGATTGTCAAAATAAGGATCAGGCTTTAATTCAGTTACCGGGTGCCCAAACGCATCCAAAACCGGCGCTCCGTGTAAATCGGTTTGCTCAACTTCCCGCATATCTGTTGTTACCACCTGGTTAAGACTTAGCGTTTTTATCGGCTCTTCCAAAAGCTCGGGTACTTGTCGGTTGGTATAGTTTTCAGCCCAAACAGTTAAAGCCGCTCCGTTTTGATGAAAGATAGCCCAGAAAACGATAACCGAACCAAATACAGCCAGCAAGGCCTTAATTGGTTGTTTCTCTTTTTTTTCAGCCGTACGGTAGATATTAAAATAAAAGATTACTACAACCAGACTAAAGAATATAAAAGCATCGGTTGAATCGGAACTAAAAATATTACCGGGTATCATCCATCCAACGGTTCCAGCAACTGCAGCGGGCAGAAATAAGGTGTAGAGTATTTTTTTCATCGGCATATCGTCTTTGGTTGGGGGTGATACTTTATCAACCATTTTTATATTGTCAGTAAAAAACTGGCCTGTCCAAAACCAGATAACTCCGATTAACATTCCAACTCCCGCAGCAGCGAAAGCCCATCCCCATCCGTAGTTAATCCTCAGGTAAGCGGCAATAAAGTTGCAAATAAAAGCACCAATATTAATCCCCATATAAAATATATTGTAACCGCTGTCTTTTAAATCACGGTATTTGGGATTCGAATCGTAGATTTTACCCACCAGTGCAGAAATATTGGGTTTAAACAATCCATTCCCCATAATAATTAGAAGAAGTGATACAAAAAATGCAGTTTCATTGTTAATTGCCAATCCAAAATAGCCGGCTGAAAATAACAAGCCTCCAATGGTTATTGACAACCGGTATCCCAGGTATCTGTCAGCAAGAAGTCCTCCTATAAAGGGGGTTAAATAAACCAGCGCCAGGTATGAACCGTAAATATCACTGGCTTTTACTCCCGAGAAACCCATTCCCGGAAACTGACTGTCTTTGCTTTCAGTCATATATAAAAAGAAAATACCGATTAGAAGGTAAAAACCAAATCTTTCCCACATCTCGGTAAAAAAAAGGACCATTAATCCTTTCGGGTGTTTTTTTTGTTTTCCCATAATTATTCGTTTAGCATTATTTTGATTTCTTTCCCAAGTCAGCAAATATAAAAATCTTTTATCTTCAGAACATGAAATAGATCAGTACATTCCGACAAAATAGCATAGCTAAAGATTTTCGCGGCTTTTAACCCGGTTGATTTCTGTAATAATTTTTTTCGATTCATGGATTTGCATATTCACCGGAGCCTTATAATTTGCTTTTAATTTTTGTATTTTTATTTGTTTATAATAATAGTTATTTATTATTGAAATTTTTAAAGCACACGAATGAAACTTTTTACAACAAAACAAATAGCAGGAATAGACAAGTTTACAATTGAAAATGAACCCATTTCGGATATCGATCTAATGGAGCGGGCCGCACTGCAAATTACCCACTGGCTGGTAAAACGTTTTTCAACAGAACAGAAAATGGTATTTTTTGCCGGCCCGGGAAATAATGGAGGCGATGCGCTGGCTATTGCCCGTCAACTAGCCAATTTGGATTTTGTTTGCGAAGTTTTTTTACTCGATTTTGGGAAAGAGTTAAAAGGGTCACCGGCAATGAACTGGAAAGGCCTGGAAGAACAAAACAAAGTTAAGCTGGTGAAGTTTAAGGATGAAAGTGGATTTCCTGAACTTGGTTTAACTGATGTAATTCTGGATGGGATGTTTGGTTCCGGCTTGTCGAGGCCACTTGAAGGTTTTTCGGCAGCAATTGTTGGGAAGATAAATCAGCTTGAAAATACCAAAATAGCTATCGATATTCCCAGTGGCCTGATGGGCGAAGACAATTCATCAAATATTCCCGGAAATATTATAAAAGCTGATTTTACACTCACATTTCAGTTTCCAAAAATTAGTTTTCTTTTTTCTGAAAATGAAATATACACCGGAAGATGGGAAGCGCTTCCCATTGGTTTGCATCCCGGTGGAATGAAACAAACTCCCTCGAATATATTTTTTATTGAAGAAGAAAATGTAAAAAAGATTATTGTCTCCCGTTCAAAGTTTGCACATAAAGGCAACTTTGGACACGCATTGTTGATTGCCGGCAGCTTTGGAAAAATGGGGGCTGCCGTCTTGGCTTCCAGAAGTTGTTTAAGGGCAGGAGTAGGTTTGTTAACCACGCATATTCCACGTCTGGGGTACTCTGTCATTCAATCTGTAGTGCCTGAGGCAATGACCAGTATCGATCAACATGATGCAATTTTCACAGAGTTTCCTGATTTATCATCCTTTTCAGCCATTGGAGTTGGACCAGGAATAGATAAAAAAAGAAATTCGCAAAAAGCGCTTTGTGAACTTCTCGAAAAAGCCAAAGTCCCTTTGGTAATCGATGCCGACGGTTTAAATATTCTCTCGGAAAATAGCGAATGGCTGCAGAAGCTGCCTGGAAAATCTATATTAACTCCACATCCCGGTGAGTTTAAAAGGCTTGTTGGCAATTCATCCAATTCCTATGAAAGAATTCAACAACAAAAGGAGTTTGCACAAAAGTATCATACGATTGTGATTTTAAAGGGAGCTTATACAGTTATAGCGATGCCCAATGGACAACTGTTCTTTAATTCCACAGGGAATCCTGGAATGGCAACAGCCGGAAGCGGCGATACGCTGACCGGGATTTTGCTTGGATTACTGGCACAGGGAATTTCTTCCGAAGAAGCAGCAATTGCCGGTGTGTATCTGCATGGGCTTGCAGGAGACCTCGCTGCCCGGGAAAAGTCAGAGCCTGCCCTGATTGCGGGAGATATCACGGATTACCTTGGGAAAGCATTTATTGAATTAAATAAGGAGACAAATTAACTTTCAGAGAGTGATTTTTTCTTGAATTGCATAATAAATTCTCTATTTTTAGGTCTTTAAATAAAAAAGATATGAAGAAATTATTGATAAGCATTCTGGTTATTTCGATCGTTATTCCTGCTTTTGGACAAAGAAGAAAAAAGGATGACGAAGAAGCTGTTCCGACCTTTGTAGAGGGAATAGTATATGCCTTACCCCGGACAGGAGTGAGGGTATATGTAAAGGTCGTTCAGGAAAAATTTGTTCCCGGCCCTTATGCAGCATATGCCGAACAGTTGTTGGGAATTACAAATGCAAAAAACAGAGAGGCTGTGAAATGGAGTTTTGAAGACGTGAAAATGGAAACATTTGCTGAGCCTGATCCTGACCAGGTTTATAAAGCCCTGGGAGATGCTTCCTTTTTGCTTAATCTGACACCAGACGGACGTTTGGCGGGTATCAATTCAGAGTTTACTGCTGAGACTGGACCAACAGTGAAAAGCAACGAATTTATTACTACGCCAAAATATGATGATGGATTTTCATTTGAAAATTTTAATGACTCTCCGATGTATACAACAGGAGATTCCACAAATAATTTCAGACCGGTGAGAAAAACTGTTGAGGAGAAAGCGAGCGACGCCGCTTTGCGGGTGTTGGAATGTCGTTTAAATCAGTATGATATCGTTTCCGGTTTGCTTGATGAATTTCATCCCGACGGGGATGCTTACAGAATTAGTCTGAATGAATTAAAGCAGATGGAGAAAAATTACCTGAGTTTATTTACGGGGAGAACCACATATAGCCACGAAGTGTTTAGTTTCGATTTTGTCCCAACAGCTTCAGGTGGTAACGGTGAAATTATTTTTCGGTTTTCCGATGAAAAGGGAGTTGTTCCTTCCACTGATCTTTCCGGAAAACCTGTAATGTTAAAAGTAGAACCTCAGAATGACTTGGAAAAGAAGTATACAGGTCTTGTAAAATCGGATAATCCTGTTGCTGGTGAGAGTGGCGTATACTATCGTATGCCGGGAGTTGGAACAGTGAGTTTAATTTATGAGCTAAAAATCATTGCTTCTGTGCGGACAGCTATTGCACAGTTTGGTTCTGTTGCACCAGTGCCTGAAGAATTATTATTTGGCGATTATAGTTTGAAAATTCATCCGGAAACAGGTGCAATTGAATCGGTTTCGAAGAAATAATTTCGGAGAGATGTGAAAAAAATAAGACATAAAAAAACCGGCCAGCGCCGGTTTTTTTATGTCTTATTAAAATGTGTTATTTGATTCCGTGCATCATTCTTTTTAACATGGGCGCCATCAAAAACAGAATCGCCGCGATAATTGCTGACTGAATTGCAATTAACCAGAAAACCTGAATTTCCATTCCTAATACATCCTGCAGGCGAATCGATATTGCTTTCATTTGTGAAGCAACAAAGTTTCCAGCTGCCCATGAACCCATCCAGATTCCCATCATGGTTGATACCAGTTTTGGCGGGGAAAGTTTGGTAACCATCGACAGCCCAATCGGCGATAAAGAAAGTTCACCCCATGTATGGAACATGTAAACCATACCCAGCCACAACGGGCTCACCAATCTTACTTCTTCTCCGGATGTTGATTTTGAAAAAGCAATGGCCATAATTACAAAACCTAAAGCCAAAAAAGCCATTCCCAATCCAAATTTTTGGGGAGTACTGGGATTAAGCCTAACTCTGTCGAGTTTTACCCACAAAATGCTAAAAAGAGGAGCAAAAGCAACAATATAAAAAGCGTTTATACTTTGAAACCAGGTAGCTGGAATTTCCCAGTTTCCAACCATCCTTTGGGTATTGTCGCGCGCAAATATGTTAAATGTGGTTCCTGCCTGTTCAAAACCACTCCAGAAAAAGACATTAAACAAGGCCAGGATTAGAATAACTCCGACTCTCGACCATTCTGTTTTTCCTGATGTTCCTTTGAAAATACTGGATAAAAGGTAGAGTGTGCCACCAATAGCTACAACGTAAATAATGGTTTTACTTACCGCTGACGGCAAAACGCCCCAACCTACAATGACACCAAAAATAAGGCCTACCAAGCCTACGACATAAATCAAAATGCTTATCCAGTCTTTTATTATCAGGCGTACCCTTTCTGCTTTTACCTTTGGAGGCATTCCTATATAGCCAAGTGTGTGGCTGCGAACAAAAAACCATACTGTTCCAAGTATCATTCCAACACCCGCCGACAAGAATCCATATTGCCAGGCCACCTGTTCGCCCAATTTTCCGGCAACCAGTGGTGAAAGAAATGCACCAATATTTATCCCCATGTAAAAAATGGTAAAGCCACCGTCTTTTCTTGGGTCGTTGTTATCGTACAGTTCACCAACCATGGTTGAAATATTGGGTTTAAAAAAGCCATTACCTGCTATCAAAATCCCCAGTCCTGAGAAAAATAATGTTTTTCGTAATTCAACATCTACATCAGCTCCGTGAAGCCAGGCGCTTGAAGCCAGCAGAAGCTGACCAATGGCCATTGTTAAACCGCCAATATAAATTGATTTGCGTTGCCCAAGCACCTTGTCGGCTAACATTCCCCCGATAATAGGAGTTACATATACCAAACCGGTGAAAATTCCATAAATAGTAAATGCATCAAGTTCCGCCATTTCGAAACCACCGGAAGCAAACGTCGCAGTTAAAAAAAGCACTAACAGTGCTCTCATTCCATAATAACTAAACCTCTCCCAAAGTTCGCTGGCAAATAAAGTTGACAATCCAATCGGATGTCCGAAAAATGCCTTGTTCTTATCACTCATATTAATTTTTTTTGAAAGGGCTAAATGTATCAATTATATCATAACAAATCGTGGATGCATATCAGGTTTTACATTCTTTAACTGAAATTTTATACATTTTGCAAGGATTTTTTGCGAATTTTGACAAATTATTAATTTTTCCTTTTGTTTTGTTATCACATAAAAAAATAAGTATTGTAACAATTTTTGGTATTAAAGAAGCAGCAACAGAAATAAAATATTAAATCATAATCATGAATAATGAAATAAAAAGTATGGAGCCCCGGGAAGTCTGGGGCATTTTTGATCAGATGACAAAAATTCCACGACCCTCCGATCACGAGGAAGAAATTCAGAGTTGGGCGCATAATTTTGGGAAAAATTTGGGTTTGGAAACCTTTAAAGATGATGCAGGGAATATTATAATCCGTAAGCCTGCTTCACCTGGAATGGAAAAACGGAAAGGTGTAATTCTTCAGGGGCATCTCGATATGGTCCCGCAAAAAAACAGCAATAAAGAACACAATTTTGAAACAGATCCAATTGAAGCTTTTGTAGATGCTGACTGGGTAAAAGCCAGGGGTACAACATTGGGAGCAGATAACGGTATCGGGGTTTCTGCAGCCTTGGCAGTATTGGCTTCAAAAACAATTCAACATGGGCCTGTTGAGGTTTTACTTACAGCAACCGAAGAAACCGGCATGGACGGAGCAAACGGATTAGCTCCGGGCGTCCTTCATGGCGATATTCTTATTAATATGGATTCGGAGGACGAAGGTGAATTGTATGTAGGCTGTGCCGGCGGAGAGGATGCCAGTGCTTTGTTTTCCTACACAACAGAAGAAGTGCCCGCCGGTTTCACCGGGATGAAACTAAATGTAACCGGTATGAAAGGGGGACATTCGGGAATGGATATTTCACTGGGAAGAGGAAATGCCAATATGGTTTTTTTTCGTATTCTGAATGCGGCATACGGGAAACTTGGTGTGCGCCTGGCGAGTATTGATGGAGGAAGTTTAAGAAATGCTATTCCTCGTGAGGCTTTTGGTTTGCTTGCAGTAAACGAAGCGGATGTTGCAGATTTTGTAGCCTTGGTTGAAGAAATATCGGATACAATTAAAACCGAACTGGCTGTTACCGAACCCGATTTAAAGATTACTGTTGAGCAGGCAACAGTCCCTTCAGATTTGATAGATAAAAAAACACAGGTTCGTCTTACTTTGGCGGTTATCGCCTGCCCCAACGGGGTAGTTCGAATGAGCGACAGTATGGAGGGGTTAGTTGAAACATCAACAAACCTGGCTATCGTAAAATCGGATGCTTCAAAGAAAACCATTTTATGTGCTGCGTTGATGCGCAGTTCGGTAGATTCGGCAAAAGAGGATTTGGCTTCAAGAATCAGAGCCGTTTTTACCCTTGCCGGAGCTGAGGTGTCTTTTTCCGGTGCCTATCCCGGGTGGAAACCCAATATGGATTCACCCATTTTAAAAACGATGCAGGACGTCTACAATAAAAATTTTAAAAAGATACCTGAAATAAAGGCAATCCATGCCGGACTGGAGTGTGGAATTCTTGGAGGAAAATATCCGAACTGGGATATGATCTCGTTTGGTCCTACCATTCGTTTCCCCCATTCTCCTGATGAAAAAGTAAATATTGAATCCGTAAAAAAATTCTGGGACTTTTTGGTGGTGACACTCGAAAACATTCCTGAAAAATAACCAAACTAGGAAAGAATGCCGTCTTTGTAAAAAGGTGGCATTCTTTTTGGCTTGTAGATCGCAGCTATTCCAAAACCAAACTTCCCTTTTCATCAAACTTCCAGAATGGAGCCCAGGCAATTTCCCATGGATGATTGTCGGGGTCTGCAAAATAGGCATCAAAACCTCCCCAAAAGGTTTCGCGCGGTTCTACCAGAATTTTTGCGCCATTTTCTACGGCTGTATTAAACGTTTCAATTAACGCTTCTTTTGAATCCTGATTGATGGCCAGTGTTACCCCCGAAAAGCCGGATCGTTCAGATGGGATTTCGGCATCCTT
The DNA here is from genome assembly GCF_022267315.1 of Maribellus maritimus. Lineage (GTDB taxonomy): Bacteria > Bacteroidota > Bacteroidia > Bacteroidales > Prolixibacteraceae > Draconibacterium > Draconibacterium maritimum. Next base: position 147,237 of record NZ_JAIKLE010000001.1, on the reverse strand, counting down.
CGCCAGTTTGTCGAGTGGATATAACGCAAGCACAATTCCTCCGTGATTAAAGAAAACAATATTTTCGTCACTTCCGTTGGCCGGTTCCCAGCTGAAAGCATTTTGGTAAAAAAAACTGGATTTTTGCAGGTCTTTTACACCTAGAGTAACAATATTTAAACGTGGTTTCATTTCGCTAAAGTTTTAATTTGTGATTTCTGTGTGTTCTTGGTTATAGCTCTTTATTTCAACTTTTTCATTCTAAAAAATCCGCGCAATTCTTCTTTCCGGTTAGACGATAAATTGTGCCAGCGGATTCCCTGGATGGCTCCCTCCAAAGCACAGAGTTTGCTAAAGCAAGCCGTTTCGTCATTGGTCAGAATGCGGACAAAAGCGCTTTCTGTTCCTACCTCCCGCAGCTCTTCGGCGGAAGTAATTCCAACCTGTTCCAACTCATTTTCCAAAACTTTGCTGATGTTGGGTAAATCGCTTAGTTTTTCCATTTTGTTTTTTATCAAATATACAATCTGGCAGGATATAAATTTGACAGTTTTGATTTAAAAATTAGCTTTTGTTCTAAATTTGTCCCATTCAAACTCTTTTCTGTCGTATTCATTTTACATTTGTCTAAAATTTTGGTTATTTAGTTGCGTTAACCAAAGGAGGTTATGGAAAAAAAATCATGTGTTCTTTTTTGTCGCTGTAAAGCTCAGGTCATTTCTCCGGAAACAATGAATGTAATCCTAGGTGGCGTAAAAAATCTCGATGTAGATCTTTTTGAGTTGCAGGATTTATGTGCTTTGACCATCAACGAAAAAGAGGTGTTAAATACCATTGGAAAAGAATTTCAGCAAAAGATAATTGTGGCCTGCTATCCGCGGGCAATTAAAAATATGTTTCTGCAAAACGGGATTGATTTTGGTGATTTTGAGGTGCTGAATTTTAAAGAATTGTCGGCTGACAAGATTTTATCGAAGTTGGAGAATGATTTTAAAATTGAAAAAGGCGAAGCTCGTTATCAGGTTCAGATTACCGATTTGGATGTGCCGGCGTGGTTTCCCGTAATTGATGAATTGTTGTGTTCTAATTGCGGAAAGTGCGCTCGATTTTGTTTGTTTGGCGTTTACAGTTACGATAAAAAAAAGTTGAATGTAGTTGATCCGCTGGCCTGTAAAAATGGTTGCCCGGCATGCGGAAGAACCTGTCCGACTTCTGCGATTATGTTTCCTCGTTTGGCTGAAAACACAGTGCTGGCAGGAGACGAACCCAACGGAAAAAAGGTGTCGATTGATAAAGGAAGTTTGCTTACGACATTGAATGCGCGCAATCAGAACCGCCGGAACATTTTCCGGCAGGGAGTTGTTGAACAAGCAGAGGAAGAACGCCGAAAAGCACTGGCCGAGTTTAAACTGGGAATGGATTTTACAAAGAATGATAAAAAGGATTCTTAAAAATACAGATAGAAGGTGTTTGTACAAATTTGTGTACAACATGGGAGTAAAAGGTTCGCTGAGTTTTGCGCGTTATCAAAAAAGACTGAAGAACGGCGATTTTTTCCCGGCTTTTCATTTTATTTCGGTTACCGACGATTGTAATCTGAATTGCCAGGGCTGCTGGGTGACACATAAAAAGAAAAATGCCCGCATGTCGCCGGAAACATTGAACCGGATTATCAAAGAGACCAAAGCAAAAGGTTCCTATTTTTTTGGAATTTTAGGTGGCGAGCCATTAACATACAAACCTCTTTTTGAGGTTCTGAAAAAGCATCCGGATTGTTATTTTCAGTTGTTTACAAACGGGACATTACTTACGCCGGAAGTGGCGGAAGAGTTGCGGAAATTGGGAAATGTAACACCGCTTATCAGTTTTGAAGGTGATGAAGTGGTGGCGGATGTTCGCCGTAGGGGAAAGAATGTTTTTCGCCGGACCGTGGAAGCGGTTGAAAATGCCACTAACTCAGGATTAATTACCGGTGTGGCTATGAGTGTTTGTAAATCCAACATGGATTTGGCACTTTCTGCTGATTTTATCAAATCGCTGATTCAGAAAAATGTGGCTTACCTTTGGTATTATATTTACCGCCCGGTAGGAGCCGATTCAACTGTTGAACTTGCGCTGGATAAAGCTGAAATTCAGAAGCTTCGGCAATTTATGGTGGATGCACGCTCGCAGTTTGATATTGCGATTATTGATGCATATTGGGATCAGGATGGAAACGGACTTTGCCCTGCAGCAACCGGATTGAGTCATCACATCAATGCATCGGGTTTTGTAGAACCTTGCCCGGTTATTCAGTTTGCCGCTGAGAATGTTGAGGATAAATCGCTTGAGAAAATATATAAGGAATCGGTTTTTCTGGAAGCTTTAAGAAATGAAATTTCTAAGAAAACATCGGGATGTGTAATTATGGAAGACCCTAAATGGCTGGTTGAAACGACCGAAAAATACCATGCAAAAGATTCTTCAGGAAGAGAAAACGAGGCCGAACGTTTAAAAGCGATGCCACTTGTTCCAAGCCACGGTTCCGGAACTCCTGTTCCTGAAAAAGGGTGGATTTACCGCTTTGCAAAAAAACGAGCATTTTTTGGATTGGGAGCATACGGATAAAAATGGCAGTAAAAAAAAGACGCATATTAAAAGTTCCAAAAGACAAGCAAATCCGTGAATTGTTGCGGAAAGAAGTTGCTGTGTTTGCTGCTGAAAAAAATATTTTGCCACCGGCTTCATTTGAGTTGCTGGAGAGCGGTTCGAAAGAACTTTTGACGCATTTAAATCTGGATGAAGAATTTCTGGATTTTACCATTGTTTTACTGGGAAATGAAACATGGCGCGACGTAGTGAATGCAACACCTTTCAATCGACGACTTTTATTGTTGCCACAGTGTCTGCGAAATAATCTGCAATGCAAAGGTGTGTTTGATGAGTTGGGATTAATTTGCGCAGGCTGCAAAGGTTGCCAGATTGACGATATTCTCGGAAGGGCAGAGGAGTTGGGATATTCAACACTTGTGGCCGAAGGAACTACGGTTGCCATTGGTTTGGTGGAAGAAGGTTCTATTGATGCAGTGATTGGCGTAAGTTGTATGCCGGTGTTGCAAAATTCGTTTGACCCGGTTTCACGCGCTGCAGTTCCGGTAATCGGGCTGCCACTTTTGTACGATGGTTGCAAGAATACTTCCCTCGACTATGAATGGCTTTTTTCAGAAATTGAGCAGATTACAGATAAAACAGAATTTCAGCCACTTTCCGTCTCGATGATAAAAAATCAGGTACAGGAATATTTTTTGGAGGAAAGTTTAGCCCGATTTTTTCAGGGGAATACAGATACCGAGAAACTGGCTTTAAAAACGATGGCGCTGGGCGGACAACGCATGCGGCCGCTGTTGGCCTTGCTTACGTATCAATCATATACAAAGGAAATTTCCGAAGAAGTGCAATCGGCGCTGGCTGTGATTATTGAGTGTTTTCACAAAGCATCGTTGGTACACGACGATATTCAGGACGAGGAGGATTTTCGTTATGAGCAACCGGCCTTGCACAAAACTGTTGGAGTGCCCGTTGCAATTAATATTGGCGATTATTTAATTGGCAAAGGTTATCAGCTACTGGCCAGTGTGCCTTGCGATGCAAAAGTTAAAGCGGATTGTTTAAAAGTGGTGGCTACATCGCATTTAAATCTTTCGGAAGGGCAGGGCGCAGACATTCTTTTGCAGCAAAACATTGCGCAAAAATCGGTGGATGAAATTCTGCGGATTTTTGAACAGAAAACCGGTGAAGCAGTGAAAGTAGCATTAATGACTGGCGCGATTACTGGAAATGCCGCGGAATCCGAACTTCAGATCTTATCTGAATTTGCTGAATATTTTGGAATTGCCTATCAAATTCGTGACGATTTAAATGAGCTCCGCGAAACCAATCACCTGAAACATGCTTTCGATTTTCCATTTTTGTTGTCGTTGTTGAAACAAAGTATTAACGGTCATTCTCCTACTTTTTCAGACATTATCAAAACCGAAAATTTTGATGTTTTGCTTGAGAGTTTTGAACAACACAACACCGAAATTACAGCCGACAAATACCTCGCTGACTACGTACAAAAATGTTACACGAAACTGGATAAACTTCAAAATAAGAAATTACGCCTAAGTTTATACGGAGTTATGGGAAAAGTTTTTAAATCCTAAGGTGAGTGGCCCGAATTCATACCAACCCGTTTATCGTCAGTTTATTTCTGAAATGGAAAAAGGATTTTTGTTGCTCAATAAAGCGAGTAGGGCAGAAGTCGCTGAATTCATAAGAACACAACAACATAAAAACGGAGCTTTTACAGATCGCGCCGGAAGTCCCGATTTGTATTATTCGTTGTTTGGATGCTGGCTCTCCAAAGGGTTAAAATTGAATGAGCAGTTAACAAAATTAAGTCAACATATTTCGACTTTTCAGCACGATGAAAAAAAGGTAATCGATAAATTTTCTTGGTTGTTAATTCTTTTGTCGCTGGAGGAGGAGAAATTTCAAAAGCCATCCTTTTTTGAGTTGCTTCGTTGGCTTTCAAAAAGTGGAAAGAATGTAAATACAGCCTACCGATTTTTTCTGTTTGTGCTCAGTTTTGATGCTTTGTTCGGAAAAAACAGCGTCGTCTATTTTTTCGTGCGGATATTTTTGAAATTCTACAAACTACCCGAAGATTTACCGTGTAGTTTTTCTGCCGCGCTGTTAATGGCTAAATTTTTAACTGGGAAAAATGTGAAACATGAAGCTGAAAACTTGTTGCATTATTTTGAAAAAGGGGAAGGATTTAAAGTTTTTCCGGAACAACCGAATGCTGATTTGCTTTCGACGGCAGTTGCGCTTTTTACTTTGAAAACAATTGGACAGGATTTACGGGTACTTGCACCCGATTGTCTGGATTTGGTTCAGGGAAATTATGAAAATGGCGCTTTTTTATCGGGCGACGGAGATTCTTCCCGCGATTTGGAATATACTTTTTATGGTTTGCTAACTTTGGGAGCGCTTTCAAAAAATGAGCATTGATTTTATTGCATGATAAAAGCTCTATTAACTATACGACTAAAACAAATATCCAGAGGAATCGTCGGAATCGGCCTGTTTCGGATGCTTTTTTTAATTGCGCTGCTTGCCTTTGCCGGTTTTGCTTTGTATGTTAAAAGCGCTGATGAGGTGGTCTCAAAATACATCAGTATCGGATTTTTACTTTTAGTGTTTTACGTTCAGGTAAAAAGGGAAGACAAATTGTTTCTGAAAACGCATTTCTCTTCGTATAAAATGTTGCTATTTTCAGAATATCTTGTGTTAGCACTTCCGGTAATCATTTGTTTTTTGATTCATAAACAATGGATTGCATTAAGTTTTCTGGCGGGTCTGGTAATTGTTCCGAGCATCGATTTTAAAACAAGATATTCCAACTTAAATACCAAGCTTCAAAAGTTAATTCCAGTCGATGCTGTTGAATGGAAATCGGGAGTTCGGAAACATTTTTTTGTGATTGTGCCACTATGGATTATTGCAGCGGGAACCAGCTTTTTTATTGGAAGTGTGCCTATCGTAATTTTTGTTTTTGGGATTTTAATTCTTGGTTTTTTTGAAAAGTGCGAGCCCTACCAGGTTTTATTGGCTTATGAAATAAACGCCTCAAAGTTATTGAAGTTAAAAATAAAGCGACAAATTCAGTTGTTCTCAATTCCTGTTTTGCCGTTGCTTGCTTTATTCGTTTTGTTTCATCCTGAAAACTGGTACTTTTCCGTGGCTGAATATTTGATTTTTTGTAGTCTTTTGGTTTTCGGCATTACAGCAAAATATGCTTTTTTTAAATCAAATGAAAAATCTCCTGCAGCTCAAACTTTCGTTGCAATTGGCACGGTTGGAAGTATTATTCCTGTTTTTCTTCCTGTCGTTTGGTTTTTAACGGTTTGGTTTTATATAAAGTCAGTAGATAATCTGAATTTTTACTTAAATGATTACAATTAGCAATCTTACCATATCATACAACGGAAAAAAAGTTATCGACGATTTGAATCTGTCGATGAAAGAGGGTTTTATTCATGGCATTGTTGGCTTGAACGGAGCGGGAAAAACTACGCTTTTAAATACGTTGTTTGGGTTAAAAAAGGCAGATGCAGGAACGATGCTTTTTGATGATCATAAATTGAATAAGAAAGCCGTTGCGTATTTGGTAACTGAGAATTTTTTCTACTTGAATATTACCGGGCGTGAGTATTTAAATCTGTTTAAAAACGATGCTTTTAAAACGGAAGAATGGAACCGGCTTTTTGGGCTTCCTCTCGATCGGATTATCGATGGTTATTCAACCGGAATGAAAAAGAAACTGGCCTTGTTGGGAATTCTGAAACAAGATAAGTCGTTAATGATTTTGGATGAGCCATTCAACGGATTGGATATCGAAACAAACCGGATAATTCGAATGATTTTGTTGCGTTTGAAAGAGAAAAATAAGACCATAATTGTAACTTCTCATATCATTGAGACTTTGACAAATTTGTGTGATTTTATTCATTATTTGGAGGGAGGTGTTATAAAATTTACGAGAGATAGAAGCGGTTTTTCTGAATTTGAACAGGAAGTTTTTGCGAAGATTGAAAATGACAATCTTGAACTGATTAATGAATTGACGAAGTAGAATGGACAGCAAAATATTACAAGATAAAATAAATGAAGTTGGGCGATTTGTAGCCTCGGAATTAAAGCCCGAAGGTTTTTGGGAAGGACAGCTTTCTTCGAGTGCACTGGGTGTTGCTGTAGCTGTTGCGGCTTTACATTTTGATGATGCAAAACGGAATTCTAAAGAAATTCAGAAAGGGATTTTGTGGCTGCGAAAAAATATAAACCCCGACGGAAGTTATGGAGACACGCCGGAAAGTCCAGGGAATGTAAGTACAAGTTTACTGGTTTATGCGGCTTTGAATTTATATTCTGCAAAAGAAAAGTCGGTAAAAGAAACGCAACGAAAAATTGCTGTTTATTTGAACTCGTTGAAAATTGATGTGAATTCGCCGCAAGTAGCTGAATTTATTTTGGCGCATTACCAAAAAGATTACACGTTTTCGGTACCTATTTTGGCCATGTGCGGACTTTGCAACGTTCCGGGCGAAGACGCGTTTAATCACATTCCTCAATTGCCTTTTGAACTTTCTTTATTGCCCCGGCGCTTTTACCGATTGCTGAATTTAAGCGTGGTGAGTTATGCTATTCCGGCCTTGGTAGCCGTTGGAATTGTAATTTTTAAAAAGAAAAAATCGAATCTTTTTTGGCGAATAATTCGGAAGTTTTCTATTCAAAAAGCAATGAAGATTTTGCATAAAATGTTGCCTGAAAGTGGTGGCTTTCTGGAAGCAATTCCTTTGACTGCCTTTGTTGCTTTAAGTTTGATAAATTCAGGTTTTGCTGAAACCGAGGTGGTAAAAAAGGGAATTCAATTTTTAAAACGAACGCAACGTGAAGACGGCGGCTGGCCAATTGATGTGGATTTATCAACCTGGGTAACTTCGCTTTCCGTAAAAGCATATCGTGAGAATCTGAACGGATTTTTAACGACTGATCAGCAAGATAAAATTGCGGATCATTTTAAATTGATTCAGAATATTCGAGTTCATTCGTTTAATGGAACTGGCCCGGGAGGTTGGGGCTGGACCAACTTCTCAGGTTCCGTTCCTGATGGAGATGACACGCCCGGAGTTATTCTGGCACTGTTAAAACTTCAACCCAAAGAAATGGTGAAGAATGAAGTGTTAGCTGGTGCAAAATGGTTAAAAGAATTGCGAAATAACGATGGTGGTTTTCCAACTTTTTCGAGAGGTTGGGGCAAATTACCGTTTGACCAGAGTTGTTCGGATTTGACCGGGCACTGTTTATTGGCGGTTTCCTTAGTTCTGGAAACTTACAGGGATGAAATGGAAAGCAAAGATGTTCGAATCCTGGAAGACATTTTTACCAGGGCGTTGAGTTATCTGGAGAAGGAGCAATCGGAAAACGGAAGCTGGCTACCGCTTTGGTTTGGCAACCAAATGAACGATGGACATTTGAATCCGGTTTACGGAACAGCAAAAGTAGTGACGTATTTAAAAGATGCTGCGACACATCAATGGCATTCTGAAAAAATAAAACAGAAGTTGGAAATGATGATTCAGAAAGGAAACGATTTTCTGATTTCGCTTCAAAATAAAGACGGTAGCTGGGGCGGTGATAAAAATATTCCGGGTACCATTGAAGAAACTTCGCTGGCGATTTCAGCAATTATTTCAGAAGGAAACAAGGAAATTTGTGAATCCGGTTTGTTTTGGCTTGAAAAATATATTCAGAGAAACGGATTTAAATCAGCACCCATTGGACTGTATTTTGCCTCGCTTTGGTACGACGAAAAAATGTACCCGGTAACTGCGTATTTGGAAGCTTTAAACAGGGTATCTGCAATAAATTGATGATAAGCTGTTTTAAAATATAATCAAATATTCCGCTTAATATTTTTTTAACATTAATTTTAGAAACGGAAATCAGAGCTAATAAAAAGACTGATTAATCTTTTTACCGTTTAAGCTGTTAATGAAATATGGGAAAATTTAATCCAAAAAATTTTCGGGCCAGTTTAATTTCTGAATTTCAGAAGTTAGATGATATTCTGGAAACCTTTCAAAATCAGTTTAAAGATGAGGTTTGGCATTCAGTAAACGAAGCTTATCCGGGTGTTGTTTATAATGAAGAGTTAGAGGAACTGATTTTGACCTATGCAAATCAAATATTTAGTACTGCCGAGTCTGTGTGCGACAAGGATAAGAATTACAACGAAGTTCGTTTAGCGGATGAGGTTAACATTATGAATAAGATGGTGGATAAACTTTCTGAGGAAAATAAAGATAATCGGGAGCTGGCATCTCGAATTCACCAAGAAGCAAAAAAGATGATGGTGAATTTTTATCCGAATGTGATGGATTTGTCTGCAGATGGGTTTCGTTTGCTTGAAAAATATTCGTTGATGTACAATATTTTTTTTGTTGGAGGTTTTTCGAAATTTACAGCGCTTTAGAATTGAAATTTGTTTATACCACAAGTATAAAGAGAAAGGCTTTCGCTGCAAATGAAAGCCTTTCTCTTTTCGTCTGTTATCTGTCGATATCAATATCCGTTTTTATGAGTCGTTTCCCAAAATCGCTGCTGTTCATTTTTGGGGGCTTAATATTCATGACATGATTTATAAAGTAGTTACAAATTCTTCGTTCGCCATATTCACCTCCCCATTCGTGACCTTTTCCGGGAAGCATCAGGAAATCGAATTCTTTGTTGGCTTTTATCAGCGCATCGCAAACCTGGTAGGTCGAAGCGGGATCAACATTTTTATCCATCTCGCCAACTACCAGCATTAAATCGCCTTGCAAACGGTAAGCATTGTCAACATTTGAACTGCCTGAATATTCCGGTCCTATGGGCCATCCCATCCATTGTTCGTTCCACCAGATTTTGTCCATCCGGTTATCATGGCATCCACACACAGAAACCGCCACTTTATAAAATTCGGGGTGAAAAAGAACTGCTGCAGTTGAGTTCTGTCCGCCGGCTGATTTTCCATAGATTCCAACTTTGCTGATGTCCATAAACGGATATTTTTTTGCTGCGTCTTTCATCCAAATAATACGATCGGGGAAACCCGCGTCTTTGATGTTCTTCCAGCAAACATCATGGAATGCTTTTGAACGGTTGGAAGTCCCCATTCCATCGATCATAACCACAATAAAACCAAGTTCAGCCAACGACTGGCGACAGCGGTTGTAGTAAACGCTAAAATCTTTGGGAACAAAACTTCCGTGCGGGCCGGCATAAATATATTCGATTACCGGGTATTTTTTTGAAGCATCAAAATCAGATGGTTTTAGGAATACTCCCCAGATATCGGTTTCGCCATCGCGGCCTTTTGTTGAAAATACCTCTGGTTTTTTCCAGCCTGTTGCAAGTAGTTGGCTGATATCTGCTTTTTCAAGCGGCATAATCTCTTTTCCTGTTTCCGCATTGCGTAAAATCGTAGTTGGAGGCACATCTACCTTAGACCATGAATCGACCATGAATTTATGATTCGGAGAAAAACTAACACGGTGGTTTCCGTTTTCCGGTGTCAAAAGTTTCTGTCCGGAACCATCAAAATTAATGCTGTAGTAGTATAAAAAATAAGGGTCGCCACCTTCTTTTCCGCTGGCAGCAAAAACAATTTTTTTGTTAAGCGTATCAACAAATTCTACGCGGCGCACAACCCATTCTCCCTTTGTGATTTGATTTTTCACTTTTCCGGTTTCGCCATCATATAGATACAAATGGTTCCATCCGTCGCGTTCCGAAGCCCAAATGATCTCTGTTCCGTCATTTACATCATAACGGTATTTTTTGCTGCTATAATCGATGAAGGAGGGTTGTGTTTCATTAATCAGCACGCGGCAATTTCCGGTTTTTGCATTCATCTCAATTACCTGGTAAACCTGGTGTCCGCGTTTGTTGTATTCAAAAGTCAAACTTTCGCTGTTGTTTCGCCATTGTGGCCTTCCAATATTGTATTGGTTGGGAATCATTTCTTTGCACGAAGCTATCATTGTTTTCCTGGTTACATCAAAAACGCAGGGATAACTCTGAGGAAGAGCATCACCCGGTTTATAATATTCGATGGACGAATACTTGGGTTGAATTTGATCTTCCGGTGAGGATTCAATATAATTTACCATATGCTTTTCTGCCGGTTGATAAAGGCTGGAGACTAGTTTTTTTGAATCGGGCGACCATTGGATAAATGACGAATAATAAAGTCCGATACCGCCGTCGTAACTTAGTTGTGTTGTTTCTCCGGTTTCTTTGTTTTGAACCCAAACATTATAGTCCTGAACAAATGCAGTCCATTTGCCGTCAGGAGATTCTACCGGATCGTTACCTCGCAGGTCTCGCCGTCGCATCGACCATGCCGGACGCCCAGGCTTTTTGTATGGTTCCTTAATGGATAATTTGTAAGATGGTAATAAACCAGTCCAAACATTTTGGTCATATACAAACGTAAACTCCTTTAAATTATCAGACGGATGAATGTCTGTTATTTCTTCACGTGTAATGCTTTTTTTACTGATTATTGAAAGTTCTGAAATAAGTTTATTTACGTCAAGTAGTTCTGTCTTTTTCTTTCGCTCTGCTAAAACGGTATAATACTTTTCTCCGTCTTCTGTTTGAACGCTGTACCAAAACGACGGAGAATCTTCAAACCAGTGCGGCTCAAAATAGCCGTGAAGAACTTTGTCCTTTGTAAGTTCTTTAAATGCGTTGTAACGGTCGAATTTTTCCGCAATATTTTGCGCTTTTGCCGCTGAAAAAAAAGTCAGGCATAAAAGCATCGGAATAATTTTTGTAAAATATTTCATCTTTTCAAATTTTGTGTTTAATCTGTTCTTTTTGGAAACTTATGATTTTCTAATTGTTAATTTTATGAATATGTATTTGTTTTTTTGTTAGCTTATTTGTTTATTTTTTTGCTCTTTAAAAATATACAGACGTTTTTTTTGTAAGAATGATATTTATTAGTGATTGGGGCAAAAGATAATATGGACAACACTTTTTCCAAGAAAATATGCTTCGGGTCGGAATTTGCATCAGTATTTGTAAAAAGAAGATCATCTGGCTTAACGATAATTGTTGGCAGAAATTATTTCCAATTTTTGATTCCTGTTGGAAAAAAAGATGAAAATTGACAATATAAAAAATTCCGCAGTTGCTGTAGCCCAAAAGTGAGAAGACTATTTAAACAAATTATTAATCCCGCACTTGTTTTAATGCGATAGCCATTCGCTGGTTTTATTTTTGCCTGCAAGTTTAAAGTAATTGGTTAATGAAAATTGAGACAATGGGAAGAACTAAGATTCAGATTACAGCTTATGAGCTTAGAGATGACGAAAGAATATTTTTTGAAGAACAGGCAAAAGCACTTAACATTCATGTGCTTTACACTTCCGGGGTGTTGAGCGACAGCTCACTTGATTTGGCAGAAGGAAGCATCGCCGTAACTATTTTAGGGCATAGTTTGATTGATAAAGGCCTGTTACAAAAGCTACACAAGATGGGAGTTAGAAGTATTGCTACCCGTACCATTGGATACAATCATATTGATGTGTCGGCTGCCAAAAGCTTAGGGATTAAAATTAGTACCGCCCGTTATGCGCCAAACGGAGTCGCCGATTATACTGTAATGCTGATTCTGATGTCCTTGCGCAAATATAAGCAGGCTATGTATCGCGCAAATATAAACGACTATTCTTTACCAGGTTTGCGTGGTAAGGAACTGAGAAATCTTACTGTTGGTATAATCGGGACAGGAAGTATTGGTGAACAGGTAATTAAAAATCTCTCCGGATTTGGATGTGAAATTTTGGCACACAGCAATTCAAAAAAAGAACATATTGAAGGACTGGCAAGCTATGTATCTTTGGATGAGTTATACAAAAAGTCGGACATAATAAGTTTTCATATTCCGTTAAAGGAAGAAACCCGCCGGATGGTAAATGCTGATGCAATAGAAAAAATGAAGGATGGCGTTATTTTAGTGAATTGCGCCCGTGGTGAGTTAATGAATATACCAGATGTTGTTAAGCGAATTGAAATGCAGAAAATTGGTGCGCTGGCCTTGGATGTTTTTGAAAATGAAACCGGGATATACCACCTCGACCGTAGGAATGATATTATCAGCAATCGCGATATGGCTTACATGCGACAGTTTCCCAATGTGATTATGACACAGCATATTGCATTTTATACTGATGCCGCAGTAAGCAGTATGGTGAATTGTGCACTGCAAAGCATTATTTCTTTTGTCGAAACCGGAGCCAGTAGGTATGAAATTATATAGAAAAGTCCGGGAGGGAAATATTGTCGTTTGCCGTTGATTGGGATTTTTAAATCAGAGTCAAAAAAGAATAAATGTAGACTGTTTTTGGAGTAACTTTTTTTAGTGTTTTTATTATCGCAGGTTGATAATACTCATATTTTGAATATTGTACAATATCCAGGGGCTATATTTTTTCAATTTCTATGAGTTTACCGTAAGAATTTCTTCTCCTTCGGTTGTGAGATATTTTTTTGCCAGATTGGCCGTAAGACAGGAGTGAACAGGAATAACCTCAACCAGATCGCCTACCTGGAAATTTTTAAATTGTGCTTGTGTAACTTTCAAGATTCCGTGTTCCTGGGAGAGTTTTGCAACATAATTCAAAGGCGGAAGTAACTTTTTTTCACCATCTTTTTGAATGACAATTCTTCCGAACATTTTTTTTCCATCGATGTTTGCAATCGAATCCTGTGATAAATGAACCGCCCCTCCATAGATAACAATTTCGTTACGTGAAAGCTGTTTGGCTACAACGGGACAAATCATTCTTACAGCGATGTCCTTGTAATCACACACTCCAAGGTTTTCCATCATCAAATCGTAAAAAATGAAATTCCCGGGTCTGATTTCATCAACATCGTTAAAATTAGTGCACAGGGTGTTTGAAGGTGTATCCCCCATACTAATTTCAATTTTTGGAAAATCAGTTTTATATCTCTGTTTGAGTGACTTCATTTTTAACAAAGCATCGAAATGGCGGCTAAAAATCTCGTTGGTTGAGCGTGCCTGGTATGTGTGCCCTGTATGTGTTAAAAAGCCTTTCAAAGTGATTTTTTTATTCTGAGAAAAGCAGCTGATAATATTTTCGATGATACCGGTTTTTGAAGGTGCTATTCCGGTTCGGTTATAACCGGTATCTATTTTAATATAAACTCCTATCGGATACCTTATTTTTTTAATAAGAATTTGAGCTGCATCGAGGTTTTCAACAAGGATATTTAATTTTATATTAGCCGCCAGACGATTAATGTTTGTTATCTCGAGCACATTAACCGGGAATGCAATTGTAATATCCTTCCAGCCGTTTGTTGCAAAATATTCCGCCATATTTACCGACGAAACCGTTATGGCGTCAACATCAAAAAGCTTAAACCACTCACCTATTTTTGCAGACTGGTGTGTTTTAAAATGAGGCCGAAAGCGCATTTTGTTTTCGCTCGCTTTTTTAGCCATCCTTTCAATGTTACGCAAACAAATCTCTTTATCTACAACAAATGTTGGTCGAATAATCTCGGTCATAGCAGCTAATTCATTTATTTGTTTTTAATTGTGTCGCTAAGTTATTTCTGGTTTCCATCAGTTTTTTTGAAATTCCTACTTTGTATAAATGAGGGCTGATAAAACGTTTATGTTCATTGGGAAGGAGTTTTGCTCTTTCCAAAAGATAGTTGTGAATTTCAACAAGAGATTTCTTTTTGAGTAGGATGCTTCCGTTTTCAACAACTTTGTGAAGTAGTGGCTCAAATGAACAATCCTGAACAGAGGTGAATTTTTCAGGGTAAACCGGATGGTAGAGTATCTTCACATCTTCAATGTTTTCTTCTTCAAGTAAAACGGCGTCTCTGTAAAAGTTTCCTTCACTGTCGGAAAAACGGTAAACCTGTTTTTTGCCCGGCAAAGTTACTTTTTCTATATTTTCAGAGATTTTCATTTTTGGTTTGTCTCCAATTTTTGCCAATTTATAAACTCCGTCTAAGGCTGCGTCGGGTTTTCCTGTCGCAAGTTCGGTGCCAATACCAAAAGCGTCGATAGCTGCATTTTGTTCACTTAAAAGACTTTTAACGACCAACTCGTTTAATTGATTTGAAGCTATAATTTTTACATAATCGAAACCAGCTTCATCAAGCATTTTTCTTGCATGAATACTTAAGAATGCTAAATCTCCGCTGTCGAGCCTGATACCAAATAAACGGTTTCCGGCTTTTTCCATTTCCCTTGCAACCTTAATCGCATTTGGAATTCCCGATTTTAGCGTATCAAAAGTGTCGACCAGTAAAATTGTGTTTTCGGGATGAATTTTAGCATAAGCACGAAAAGCTTCCAACTCAGTATCAAAGCTCTGAACCCAGCTATGCGCCTGTGTTCCGCTTACAGGGATATCAAAAAGTCTTGCGGCCAGCACATTTGAGGTGGATGAAGCCCCGCCAATAAATGAAGCGCGGCTGGCATGAATAGCCCCTAATCCCTGTGCCCTTCGCATTCCAAAATCTGAAAATATTTTTTTGCCTGAAACCAGTTTTATACGAAAAGCCTTGGTGGCAATTAACGACTCAAAATTCAAAATATTTAAAAGTAAACTTTCAATAAGTTGGCATTCAATTAAATTTCCATCGATGCGTAAAACCGGTTCGTTTGGGAAAATAACTTCGCCTTCATTTACGCTAAAAATATCGCCGCTGAACCTGAAGTCTTTCAAATAATTAAGGAACTCAGTTTTTAGTCCTTGTTTTTCCAAATATTCAATATCTGAATTTTCAAAAGAGAAACCGGACAAAAGACTAAGAAAATTTTCCAGACCTGCAAAAACAGTGAACCCGCCTTTAAATGGATTGGTACGGAAAAAATAATCGAAGGTGGCAGTCTGCTCCTTTTTTCCACAAAAAAAATAGCCTTGTGCCATTGTTAATTCATAGAAATCAGTATACAATCCATACTGTCCTATTGTCGGGTACATAAAGTTCTTTTTTAGAATGCTTAAATATAACTAAGTTTCAACGGGAATAAAAGAATGTAATACTAATAATTTATGAAGTTTTACTGGCTTCTGTGAATTTTTTTACTAATCTAAGAGTAGCTAAACGCGTTTCTTTCTGTTTAATTCCAAAGCTGAAAATAAAAAAATCCTTTATTTTAGAAAATAAAGGATTCGTATTTATTTGATAATGACTTGTTTCTGTTATTTTTCAAGGAAAATCGTTTGTTCACGATTTGGTCCAACCGATGCAATTGAAACCGGAATTCCCATTTCTTCTTCAATAAAAGAGATGTAATTATTCAGTTCTTCGGGAAATTCATTCTGGCTTTTGATTTTTGTTAAATCGGTTTGCCAACCGGGAAGTTCAACATAAATTGGTTTTACATCGTCTGTCAGTTCAAAAGGGAAATGTTCTACAACTTCACCGTCAATTTCGTAACCTACGCAAACCTTTATGGTTTCAAATTCATCCAGTACATCTGCTTTCATCATAATTAGTTCCGTTGCACCATTTAACATTACCGCATATTTTAACGCAACCAAATCGAGCCATCCGCAACGACGCGGTCTTCCCGTTGTTGATCCGTATTCATGGCCGGCGTCCCGCAATTTTGTTCCTGTTTCATCAAATAGTTCGGTAGGGAATGGGCCCATTCCAACACGAGTGCAATAGGCTTTGAATATACCGAATACCCCACCTATTTTTTGTGGTGCAATTCCGAGTCCCGTGCAAGCGCCTGCGCAAATTGTATTCGAACTGGTTACAAACGGATAAGAACCAAAATCGATATCAAGAAGTGTTCCCTGAGCACCCTCAGCAAGAACCGATTTATTTTCCAGCAGGAGGTTGTTGATCATGTGTTCGCTGTCAACTATCTCGAACGATTTTAACATCAGGATCCCTTCAAACCAGTCTTTTTCACATGCGTTAAGTTCTGCTTCAAAATCGTATTTAAAGAACTCTTTTAGCATAACCTTGTGGTTCTCGATCCGGGAGCTGTATTTTTCTTCAAAATTGATAAAAAGGTCACCAACGCGCAAGCCTTCCCTTCCAATTTTATCTTTGTAGGTAGGACCAATTCCTTTTAATGTTGAGCCAATTTTTGTTTTCCCTTTCTTTTTTTCTGAAGCCGCATCAAGAATACGGTGAGTGGGTAAAATTAAATGTGCTTTTTTTGAAATATAAAGGTTTTTGGAAATGTCGAATCCAATTTTTTTCAAGGATTCAATTTCTTTTTTAAATACAATAGGATCAATTACAACCCCATTTCCAATAATATTTACTTTATTTTCTCTGAAAATCCCTGACGGTATTGTGTGTAAAACCTGTTTTATATTGTTGAATTCCAAAGTGTGCCCTGCGTTAGGTCCGCCCTGAAATCGGGTTATTACATCGTATTTAGGTGTCAATACATCAACAATTTTTCCTTTTCCCTCGTCGCCCCATTGCAGGCCTAGTAATACATCTACCTTCATTAGTGATTTGATTTTATTTTACACACAAAACCGTGAAAATTTAATCTCTCCGATAAAATTTTCACGGCTTTCTATTTAAGCACTTAAAAGTACAAATATTTTTTGTTTACATGAATAAAAAAACTTCTTACCAACAGGATTTTATATAATGGTAAAATGGAACAGTTTTTTCTATTTTATATTCTCCCCGTAAATATAGAGTGTATGATGCGACAGTTTAAAATTATTTTTCAGACATGCATCTTCAATTATTTCTCTTATTCGCGGATCATAAAATTCAACCACCTTCCCATTGCTTGTATCGATCAGGTGGTCATGTTGCATGGTTGCAAAAGCCTTTTCAAATTGAGCAATATTTTTTCCAAACTGGTGTTTAACCACCAATTTGCAATCCAACAATAAATCAATCGTATTATACAAGGTAGCTCTACTCACCCTGTAATTTTTATTTTTCATTGAAATATACAGAGACTCAATATCAAAATGCCCTTCTCTTGAATATATCTCTTCAAGAATTGCGAATCTTTCCGGTGTTTTCCGATGCCCGTTTTTTTCAAGGTAATCGGTAAACATATTTCTAACAGTCTCTCTGGTTTTCTGGCTATTCATAATTAAACCAATTTTAAATAGGCATCAAAAATAAAAATTTTTTTTGATTTTATAGAATGATTCTAATTAATCGTAAAGTTTTTCCACTCGGGAAACTGTGTCAATTCCTTTTATCCTGGTTAAGCGGCTAATAAGGTTATTTAAATCGTCGGTATTATGGATATAAAGGAAGAGATCACCTTCAAAAATTCCCTCATTTGTGTCGAATTTAACAGAACGCATGTTTATATTGTGTTCCTTTGAAATTACATTTGTGACTTCATTAACTATCCCAACTCTATCAAAACCATCCAGCCGGAGACGGGTTAAATATGACTGACGTTTAAATTTTGTCCACTCAGCAGTAATTATTCTTTCGCCCTGGCTTGAAAGAAATTTTTCCACTTCTTTGCAGCCGGTTTTATGGATGATAATATGTTCGTCGGAACTGATGTATCCGATAACCTTTTCTCCGGGAATTGGATTGCAACATTTGGCCAGCGAGTATTTTACATTGTCCTGACCTTCTTTTAGTATAAAGGGCTTTTTCCTGTCGATACTTTTGCCGGTTTTTTGAGTGTCTTTTTCTACATTTTCCGGTTCATCTTTTTTCTTTCGGCTAAAAGTGATGTTCCAGTATTTTACAAGTTTGTTTTCAGACTTTTTACCCAGAATTTCATCTACTCCTTCCATTTCCAAAAAACCCATTCCAACTTCAGAATATAACTGTTCCTTGTTGTTGAGGTTAAAATGTGCAATTATTTTTTTTAAATTATTGGATGTGAGCGGAGCATTGGCGTTTTTTATCGCCTCTTCAACAATCTCTTTTCCTCTCTCAATGTGTTCTTTTTTTTCAAGCTTAAAAGCGTCTTTAATTTTAGCCCGGGCTTTTGCTGTGGTGGTAAATTTTAGCCACTCCAGTTTTGGAGTTTGGTTTTCTGATGTCAATATTTCAACCTGATCGCCATTCTGCAGCACATGACTTACAGGTACAAGTTTCAGATTTATTTTTGCACCAATACATTTGTTTCCCAAATCAGTGTGGATATCGTAGGCAAAATCAATAATGGTTGATCCCTGCGGCAAAGTTATCATATCACCTTTTGGGGTGAATATGTTGATTTCAGTAGAATATAAATTGAGTTTGAAATCATCAAGAAATTCGAATGCGTCTGATTCAGGATTTTGAAGGTGGTCGCGGATCCGCTCAATCCAGGTTTCCAGTTCACTTTCGTATGTGCTTATGTCTTTGTAGCGGTAATGAGCTGCAAAACCACGTTCTGCGATTTCATCCATTCGTTCTGTCCTTATCTGAACCTCGACCCACTTACCCTGTGGTCCCATAACGGTAACATGCAACGATTCATACCCGTTTACTTTTGGCATGGTAATCCAATCGCGAATCCGGTCGGGTTTGGGTTTGTAGATGTCTGTTACAATGGAGAGTACGTCAAAACATTGCCTTTTTTCTGAAATATTGGACTTGGCTTTTATCACTATCCGAATGGCAAGCAAATCGTATATTTCGTTAAACGACACACCTTTCTTTTTCATTTTTTGCCAAATGGAGTAAGTCGATTTTAAACGATGAGAAACCGAGCACTCTATGTTTTCAACGTTAAGTTTCTCGTTGATTGGCTTTATGAATTCGTTGACAAGGTAATTTCGTTTTTCTTCCTGGTTGTGAAGCAGATAAATAATCTGATTGTACTCTTCAGGATGTTTGTATTTAAAACTGAGTTCTTCCAGTTCATTTTTGATGGCATAAAGCCCTAAACGATGGGCAAGCGGGACATACAGAAACAATGTTTCACCTGCAATTTTAATTTTTTTGTGAGGCATCATCGAGTCGAGCGTCTGCATGTTGTGTAAACGATCAGCAATTTTTATCAGAATAACTCTTACATCGTCAGACAACGTCATCAGCATCTTTTTGAGTGTTAGTGCCTGACGGGAGTCAAAATCGCCTGAAAGTTTGGTCAACCCATCTACAATTTTAGCCACTTTTTCGCCAAACATATTTTCAATGTCGGCAACGCTATATTCGGTGTCTTCAACCACATCGTGCAAGAGTGCCGCACAAATTGAAGTTGCCCCCAAGCCAATATCTTTTGCGATAATTTTTGCTACAGCAATAGGATGAATAATGTAGGGCTCGCCGGATTTTCGTTTTATGCCATCGTGTGCAGCATTGGCAAAACGAAAAGCTTTTTCAATTCGCTGCATACGCTCCTCGTCAAACTTGTCCTGAATTACTTTCAGAAAATCCTGATAGCGATCTTCTATATAACTTATTTCTGATTTTGTGAAATGCTGCACTCTTAATCGTATTAAAAACTAGTTATTCCCTTAAAACATCCTGAATATATAAATTCTTTCCTATTCCTGCTTTTTTGCCCGCTAAAAAATCTCTTTTTTTGTCGCCAATCAACACTGAATTAACAGGACTGATATTATAGGTCGCAATTGCTTGTAAAATCATTCCGGGATTTGGTTTTCTGCAATCACATTCACCCGTGATTTCCGGGTGGTGGGGGCAATGATAAACATTCGTAATGTAAATCCCTTCTTGTTTAAACTGGTTTATCATCCAACGAGTCAGTACTTCATAGTCAGTTTCTGTGTACATCCCACGTGCTATTCCGGATTGATTTGTAACAATAAAAATCAAAAAACCTTCTTTCTGGTAGTCGGAAATAAGATCAAAAATGCGGGTATAAATTCGAAATCTTCAATCTTGTAAACATAATTTTTTTCGATGTTTATTGTCCCGTCTCTATCCAGAAAAAGTGCTTTGTTTTTACCCCTCATGCCCAAACATCTCTTTTTCCACAACTTCACAAATTACATGCCCTATTAAAAGATGCATTTCCTGAATTTTGGGAATGATAGTGGACGGAACCTGAATTAAAAAGTCAGATAGTTGTGTTATTCTGCCCGCGTTTTTTCCTGTAAAACCAATAGTAATAATTTTATTTTCGCGAGCTGCATTAAAAGCCTGAACAATATTTTCAGAATTTCCTGAAGTGGTAAGACCGATTAAGATATCGCCCTCTTTACCAGCTCCGGCCACATAACGGGAATAAATTTTGTCAAAAGAATAATCATTGGCCACAGCAGTTATGTATGAGGAATTTACATGTAATGCTTCTGCGGGCAATGGGTGGCGGTCTATGTAAAACCGGCCTGATAATTCAGCAGCCAGGTGCTGTGCATCTGCTGCGCTTCCGCCATTTCCGCACAACATCACTTTTTTTCCGGTATTAAAACACCGAACAACTTCGTTTACAACATTGTGAACCGACTCTTGCAGCTTAGAATCGCTTGCAATTGCTTTGATAATTTTACCTGTCTCAGATAAAGATGTCTGTAACTTTCTCATTTTAACCCCCTGTCTTAAAAATCAGGTGAATTGTCACCTGATAAGTGAATAAAGTTCAAAGTAAAATTCCGCAATTTTTAATGAAACTCAAATAGCAAATGCCAAAATTAATTTTTCAGCAACGATTTTATCAATTGGGAAAGTCAAATTATTTTCTGAAAGCTGGTTAATTTTTACCCACCGAAAACTTTGTTTTCCATTTTCCATTTTTTCAAAATCGAAGGGTTTAGTTGAAATTTTGAATTTTATTGGTTTCTTTAGCTCCGCCCTGTAATAAATGCTTATGAGTTGATGGTTTTCGTAGAAAAGCGCTTTTTGATAAAAGTCGGTGGTGTAGAAATGTTGCAGTTTTTTTATCTCCTGATTATTACATTCTTCTCGAAACTCTCTTTTTAAACAGTCAACAGGTCCTTCTCCAAATTGAAGCCCGCCGCCGGGGAATTTTGTCATTTTTATCCCCAGTTGAAATTCATCAGTAATCAAAACTTCATTATTCTCGTTGATAATTAAACCATAAACACGAATTACAAAATTGCCGGCTCCACTCATTTTTTTGAAATTTGCTTTTTGATAGTCTCAATTATTTCTTGCTGCTGGTGAGGTTCAAACCATTTAGTTTGAGTATCTTTTTTAAACCAGGTAATTTGTTTGCGGGCATAGCGGCGTGAGTTTCTTTTTATCAGTTCAATTGCTTTTTCTCGTGATATTTCTCCATTGAAATGAGCAAACCACTCACGATATCCAACAGTGTTCAAAGCATTGTAATGTTTTAGGTGGTAAACACTTCTTGCTTCATCTTCCAGTCCGGCCTCAATCATTTTATCAACTCGTTGGTTGATTCTGGCGTGTAATGTTTCTCTTTCGCAATTCAGCCCTATTTTCACAATTTGAAACGGGCGTTCTTTTTGGGGGCTGGTTCTGAACGATGAAAAAGTTTTCCCTGTCGTTAAACAAACTTCCAGCCCGTGGATAATACGTGCTGGGTTTTTTAGGTCTACAATATTATAATAATCCGGGTCTAGTTTTTTTAATTGTAACCTCAGGCTTTCAATACCCTCGGTTTCGAGCCTGCTTTTTAATTTTTGTCTGATTTCCGGATCAGCATCGGGCATAACATCGATACCTTTGCAAACTGCATCTATATACAACATCGAACCACCAACCATTATTACATTGTTGTATTTTTCAAACAGGTTTTTCAGAACACTTAATGCTTCGTTTTCATATTTGCTGGCGTTGTAGTCGTCGGAGACTGAGTGAGAATGGATAAAATGATGTTTGGCTAACGAAAGCTCTTGGGATGAGGGCACAGCGGTTCCGATGGAAAGTTCCCTGAAAATCTGGCGCGAATCTGCTGAAACAATTTCAGTGTTAAAACACCTTGCCAAAGTAATCCCTACCTTCGTTTTCCCGATACCGGTAGGACCTGTTATTATTATTAATGTTTTAAGCATTTTTATGTGGCAAAGAAAGAACAAAAAAAAGACTGCTCAAAATGAATTGAACAGTCTGAAATTTGTTACTAAATTAATTTAATCTCTACAATCTTGAACTTTAAAAGTCATCCATCTCACCAAAAATCTCGGTGTAATCTTCTAATTCACCAAAATCCATATAAACTTCTTCTTCTCGAATTGTTGACAGTTCTCTTTCGTTGGTTTCATTACCAAGAATTTGAACTGGAGATTTTCCTTCTTTAAGGGTGACTAACGGTTCATTCAGATTTCGTTCCATAATAATTCCAGTTAGTTCTATATAAAATGATCTGTCGTTAAAAAAATCAAAAGTGTAGATGAGTTTTTGTTCTTTTGAATTTATGAGTTCAGATAATTTAGTTTTCTGCATGATAAAATAGGCTGCTCCGTTAAATCCCAGATCAAGCATTGATATTTCTTTTTGCTTCCTCCACATTTTATCGGAAATAAAAAACGAAGCCAACTGATAAGATTCAAAACCCAAACAATTTTGTATTGTCTTATGAAAATCGAAAAAAGTATGCTTTTCGTCTAATTGGATTTCCAAATGAAAATCTGTGGATTCCTGAGACTGTATTTTAAAGTGATAAATCATAAACTTTAAAATCTATGGAGTTCAAATTTTAAAGGAATTTTTGCAAAATGCAAGTAAAATGAAGTTCGCTTGTTAGATAAAATTGATGAGATGGATATTTAACAGAATAAATAATATTGTCTATTTTTTAATCAAAAAACTGATATAGAACATATTTAGCTTTATCTTTTATCGAATAAATGACTAAAATTAGACGTGAAAAAGCTTTTTTTAAAAAATGTTAAAAAAGTTTAAGCAGGGAAAATTATCGAACAAATCCGTCGTCTGTTCGTCAAAAATCGTTAAAATTCAATTTGATTTGTTTGTAATTTAACAGGTATTTTAGCAACTAATAGTTGAAATGAATTTTCTAACTTGCACATGAAAAACAGAAAAGGATGCGCAAAACAACTTTATTTGCTGAAAATATCAGGATTGCTCTTCATTCGATTCGTTCAAATATTTTGAGAACTGTTCTTACTGTTCTTATAATAGCTGTCGGGATTACTGCACTTGTTGGGATATTAACTGCAATCGACTCTATAAAAAATTCAATTACAAAAGAATTTACTTTTATGGGTGCCAATACTTTTTCTATAAGCAGCAGGGGGATGCGTGTTCAGGTTGGCAACCAAAGATACAGAACAAGGAATTACAGCTATATCTCGTTTTATCAGGCTAAAGAGTTTAAGGAAATGTTCGATTTTCCGGCAACAACTTCTATATCCGTAAGTGCAACTGAAGCTGCAACTGTTAAATATGCTTCTGAAAAAACAAATCCAAATATTTCAGTGCGTGGAATTGACGAAAATTATTTGTTTACTGCCGGATATGAAATTGAAGAGGGCAGAGGTTTTACGGTACAGGATATTAGTGGTGGCAGAAACGTAGTTTTAATCGGCAGCGATTTGGCGAATCGTTTATTTAAGGGAGGCGTTAATCCTTTGGAAAAGATAATTAGTATTGGTGGCGGAAAATACAGGGTTGTTGGTGTATTAAAATCAAGGGGGAGTGGATTTGGAGGAGGTGGAGATTTGGTTTGTTTCCTTCCATATAGCAATACAAGGAGCTATTTTGCCCGTCCTAAAATGAATTTTAACGTTCAGGTTAAGGTTGAACAACCTGAATTAATTGAAGCAGCAACAGGACAAGCTGAAGCAACGTTCAGAATAGTTCGGGGACTAAACCCGCTGGATGAAAGTGATTTTAATATTGAAAAGAGTGATAACCTGGTAAATATATTACTTGAGAATATTAAAAATATTACATTGGTTGCAACAATTATAGGTCTGATAACTCTTTTGGGCGCAGCAGTTGGCCTTATGAATATTATGCTGGTTTCGGTTACTGAACGTACACGTGAAATTGGCGTCAGAAAAGCGATTGGTGCAAAAGGAACCACGGTAAAACAACAATTTTTGGTTGAAGCTATTATAATTGGTCAGATTGGTGGTTTCCTCGGAATTATTCTCGGCATTGTTATGGGGAATATCGTTTCAGTAATAATTGGGGTTTCTTTTATTATTCCCTGGATGTGGATCGTTATGGGAGTAATTCTTTGTTTTGTCGTTGGAATTATTTCGGGCTACTATCCTGCGCAAAAAGCAGCACGCCTTGATCCGATTGAGTCTCTTCGCTACGAGTAAAAAGATTTTTGTTAAAAACAAAAAAGGATGTCTTGTAAGACACCCTTTTTGAATTTATATAAATCAATTTTTTGATTTATTTTACTGAGTCCATGTATTCAATCAATTCACAAACTTTTGCCGAGTAACCCATTTCATTGTCGTACCATGAAACAACTTTTACAAAGTTAGGAGTCAATGAAATACCAGCGCCTGCATCGAAGATAGAAGTGCGTACATCACCAACAAAGTCGTTAGAAACAACAGCATCTTCAGTATATCCAAGAATTCCTTTTAATTCGCCTTCAGAAGCATCTTTCATTGCTGCGCAAATTTCTTCATAAGAAGCACCTTTTTCCAAAGTAACAGTTAAGTCAACAACTGATACGTCAGGAGTAGGAACACGGAACGCCATACCAGTAAGTTTTCCATTCAATTCAGGAATAACTTTACCTACAGCTTTAGCCGCACCGGTAGAAGATGGAATAATATTTTGGCCGGCACCACGACCACCTCTCCAGTCTTTCATAGAAGGACCGTCAACAGTTTTCTGAGTAGCGGTTGTAGCGTGAACAGTAGTCATCAAACCTTCTTTTATACCGAATTTGTCATTTAGTACTTTAGCTACAGGAGCCAGACAGTTTGTAGTACAAGAAGCGTTTGAAACAAAAGTCATGTCGTTGGTGTATGATTTATTGTTTACACCCATAACGAACATCGGAGTATCGTCTTTTGAAGGAGCTGACATTACAACTTTTTTTGCACCGGCGTCGATGTGACCCTGAGCTTTTTCTTTTGTAAGGAATAATCCTGTTGATTCAACAACGTATTCAGCACCTACAGCACCCCAGTTAATATCAGCAGGGTTTCTTTCGGCGGTAACGCGGATTTCATTACCGTTTACAATCAGTTTGCCATCTTTTACTTCAACAGTACCATCGAACCTGCCATGAGTAGAATCATATTTTAGCATGTATGCCATATAGTCAACGTCGATAAGATCGTTGATAGCTACTACCTGTACAGTTCCTTTGGCAACTGCCTGACGGAAAACAAAACGGCCAATTCTTCCAAAACCGTTAATACCTATTTTAATCATAGTTGAGAAAGTTTTAATTATTTAATTGAAAATTATCCTAAATATTTAATTTACAGGATTTAAATTCTGTTGTCATCTGTATTGCAAAGTAAATACTATTATTTAATTGTATCAAATCGAATTTTTATTTTCAAATGAAAAGCTTTTAACCTTAATGATAATTTAAAAATTGTACCATATCAAGATTGCAAAATTTGTGTCCATTATTGCGTCGTTTTGCAAATACGAAAATCTCAAAGGGGTATTTTTTGTTTAATTGTTTTGCTGTTAGAGTTTTATGGAGTTTTTAGAAATTATTCTGGAAATTATTCTGGAAAAATTAGAAGATTTTAACTCGTCGGTACACATCCCGGTTTATCAATTTGAGTCTGAATTTGGGTATAAGCGGGGCATTTACATGTTTTGCACGAAATAAAAAAGAAAAACAAGGGTAAAACAATAACTAGAAATAATTTAGAATGATTATTTTTTATTTGTTTAAAAACAGATGTTTTTTTGCCAGCTACAAATTTGAATGATTTTAGAAGCATAATTTTCACTTGAATTACAATTAAAAAATATGAAATCAGCGCTTAAACTTTGATGTAATAGCGAAAAAAAAAAGAATTTATTGCAGAAAATTCAAAAAATAAATTTAAAATTGTAGAATTATTAAAAATTAGGCTGACCTTGAATTAAAGTAGCACTTAAAATCGTTCAAACCTTAATGTTCTTTAATGAAAGGGCTATGTATAACAGGTGTTAAAATATTCTATTTTATGCAACATTTAGTTTGTACATTGCTGATAAATTTTATACGTTTGTAGAGTTTAGTAAAAAACGAAAAAGACACTATTGGTGTGGAATTGATATAAAGAATTAAATAAATTAAATCACAATCAATCAATTAAGTTCAATTTTAAAAAGAAATGCTATGAGAAAAACATTTACTCAGCTTATTAGTACAGTGCTGTTGGGGATGTTGGTATTACTGACACCTCGTGGGGTTATGGCGGTAGACGGCGAACCTCAGACAACACTGGAAACTTATGCGGAACAAGGGGTCACGGCTTGTTATAGTCTGGATAACCTTTATGACGTTGAAGTTTCAGTACGCGATTTCGTAAAAATTAAGGAAATGGAAGTGTACCTGACTTATCAGGGTGACATTTTCGATTTTGTTGATTTTACATTAGACACGGATGTGTCTACGCAACTTTCAGGTTTGATGGTTGAAAAAATCGCAGGTACCAGTGTAGATACATTGAAGTTTACCTGGTCGTCGACAACTCCAACCGATATTCCTAATGATGCAACGCATCTTATTAATGGTAAAGAAACAACTGTTATAGGTTTACTCCAATTCAAAGTAAGGAATTTCGGGTACAATACAGCTTTTGATTTTGCCACAACATTGGAATGGGTTGAAGCAAAAAGCGAATATCTTTATGCTGCAGGAGGTTCAGAACAAGTTTTAACAGGTGCTTACACTGACGGAGATTTAACTGTTTCGGTAACTCAGGATTTAAGAACTATTACTGTAACACCCGACGCTGAATCAATGTGTTCTGGCGATCCGGTAAATGTTACTGTTGAGCCTGCAGGTTTTGAATACGCCTTTAATTCTATGGCTGAAGCAGATTTTTCTGCTGAGAATGTAGGTAATTCTGCTCCCGGAGACAACTATGTGGTCGTAAAAGATGAGAACGGTTGTGTATCATTGGTTAAGCATTATACTATTGCAGATCCTGAACCAGTAACTTTTGAATATGTTGAAACTCCTGCCGCTTGTAATGGTGGTAACGGTGCGATACAGTTTGTAAATGTTGATGGCGGAAGCGGCAATTATAGTTATATTGTTATTCCACAGGAGGAGATAATGGAAGTTGGTTTAGCATATGTAGTTGGTGGTGGAGATGAAACCGTTTTGGAACCTTATACATTTAACACACCAAAAATTCAACGTCCGGCAGGGATGTATTTTATTGCTGTCCAGGATGATAATGGTTGTGTTGATTTGTTTGATTTCAATGACAATGAAACAATTGATGAATCTTGGGAGCTAGCCACGATTTTCGAACCTTTTCCAATTGGTGCTAATGCATATGTTGAAAATAATGTTACTTGTAACGGAGGAAACGATGGCGTTATCGAAATAAGCACTTTAAGTGGTGGGATTCCTTTTGAGGATGAAAATGCCGGACCAGATTTTTACAAAGTTTCTGTGAATGGCGGACCAATCCAGAATGTGCCGGTTTCTAGTAATGGTTTGGTATTGGCTGACGAATTAACTGCTGGTCCTTATGTTGTTACTGTGATGGACAGTGCTTGTATCCAAACGATATCGCTTACTGTTACTGAACCTTATGAAACAGCATTCCATGTTGACTATGACGATGTTGCATGTAATGATGAAACTCCTGACGGAGCCATTTGGGTAGATTATGTTTGGATGGTTGATCCGGCAGGAAACGATACTTTAACCGAAGCTGATCTTTCGGGATATACTTTTGAGGTTTTCGATCCGCAAGGTAATTCTCTGGGAAGTGATGATGTAGTAGGTGGTATTGTAGAAAATTTAGCGCCAAACTATTACAGCGTTGTATTAACAAATGCTGACGGTTGCGAGTTCGATTATAAAAACGAAAGCAACCTGAATAAAAATATTGTTCCTTTAATGGATCCTGAAGAGATTTCTTACGACGTAAAAGTTGATGCGGTTGTTTGTAAAGGATCATATACAGGGAAAATTACAGTTTATAGTTACAGCGGCGCAGATAACTACCTGTTCAGTTTGGAACCGGATGCTGATCCATTAGTAGCTTCTGACTGGCAAACATCTCCTGTTTTTGAAGATTTACCAGCGTGCGATACTACAGTATATGTAATGGATGCCGATAATCCTGACGCATGCGTTATATCTCAGCCTGTTTCGGTAACTGAACCAGCTGTTGGTTTAGATGCTAATGTTGGTAGAATCGTTTCTCCGTCATGTCCTGGAGGAAATGATGGTAATGCTACTGTTTTTGCTGGTGGTGGTTGGCCATTCCATGATGCAAATGGAGAGCCTTATTATGAATATGCATTAGATAACTCTCCTGATTGGGTAACGAATCCTAATTTTGCTGTAACAGAAGGAGAAGATGAAGATATGCACGTGATAAGAGTAAAAGACTCTTTAGGATGTATCATTACAAGCGAGCCTTTTGCTGTAGATTCTGTAGATCAGATTCTTATTAGTGTTTACGATGAAGATGATGACAATTACATCTATTGTAACGCAGGTACAGAAGAGTTGACTGTAGTTATCGATCAGGAAGCTCATGAATATTACGATACTCACGAATATACCTACTATATTGCTGACAATGAAGATATGACAGGTGCTGCAACATTTGTACCTGAAAATGCTGGTTTTGAGGCTACTCCTGATAAATTTGGAGCAGGTACTTATTATATAGTAGTAGAAGATCCTGAAATGTGTGCTTCCGAGCCGGTAATGATTACGATAGAAGAAGGCGAAGAACTTGAGTTAGTAGAACAAACTCAGGAAAACGCTACTTGCTATACGTGGTGGGACGGACAAGTTACCTTAAAAATGACTGGTGGAAGTCCTTTCGCTGATGGTACCCGGTATAAATATGCAGTAAAAAATAACAATATATTTAACACAGGTGCTACAATTTTATGGAATGATTTCTATAATGAAGATGCTGCTAACGATAGTACAGTAACTATTCAGTTGCAAAAAGGCAAATACTATATTGGAGTAATAGACTCATGTGGTACAATAGCCGGACCATACGAAATTGAAGTTACAGGTTATGAAGAAATTGCGATTAGCGATTATGATGTAACACCTGTTTCCTGTTACGAAGCTGCTGATGGTGAAATTGACCTGGCAGACTATGTAACCGGAGGAAATGAAACATATACTTATACTTTGTCTGGAGGTAATTTGGCTGACGATGTTGAACAAACTACTCCGTTATTTACAGGGCTGGAAGCTGGTACGTATACTGTATCGGTAACAGATACTCATGAATGTCCGGCAGACGAGGTAATTGTAGTTGTGGAAACACCCGACCCACTTGTTGTGACATTTGATTCACTGTATGTAAGTTGTGCTGGTGAAGAAGATGGCGAAATTACGATTATAATTGCTGGTGGAACTGGTGGTACTTATGGAGTAGGTGGTTCAGATCCTGATTATGAAGAAGACGGAAAAAGCTACCGGGTTGTTATTAACAACACAGACTCAGAAGGTACAAGCTACGGAACATATACTTTCCCTGATGATGTAAATCAGAGAACTTTCCAGGTTGCTGCTGGCGAATATGAAATATATGTTTATGCTGCTGATGAAAGTTGCGCTTTTGGTCCTGCTATCGTAACCATTGAAGAGCCGGATGTTTGGGATGTTACTGCTATGCCAACAGACCCAAGCGACTGTGAAGAAGAAGATGGTTCTATTGAAGTAACTGTTAACGCAGGTGGATGGGCCGGAATGGATTATGAATATAAATTAAATGACGGAAACTGGATGTCCGATGCTAATAACGACAGCGTGTATACATTTGACGGTGTTGGGTTCGGAACGCATTGGGTATATGTTCAGAATGTTCCTGGTCAGGTATGGGATTCAGAAGATCCTGAAATCAAAACAACAGCATGTATCGACTCATTTACTGTTGTAATCAGTGAAGCATCACCATTTACTTATACTGTTGACGTAGAAGACGTAACTTGTTATGGAAAAAACAACGGTAAATTCATTATTACTAATGTTGAAGGAGGAAATGGTACTGAAGGTTATCAGTTCCAATTGGTTAATTCAGAAAATCCAGCTGTTGATGAAGATAATTGGTTACCGTTAGATATTAACGGACAAGATAGTTTTGCTACTGAGTTTACTTTCGATACTTTGGCGTATGGACATCATACTTTGTATATACGTGACGATGCCGGTTATACATTATCTAAATGTCAGGCTGCAGAATCATGGCAAATACGTCAACCTGATAGTTTGATGATTACTGATACCGAATTGTTAACTGATATCGTTTGTTTAAGCGACAGCACTGCATCATTCGAGATTCATGTAACAGGAGGTACCGAGCCTTATATGTTTGCTTATACCAAATCTCAGGTAACTCCGGATCCGGAACATCCTTACCAGAATATGCCGGATTCAGAAGCTGATGTATGGCAGTTGAGCCCTGTATTTACTGATATTCCTGCAGGAACGTATATTGCGTGGGTTAAAGATGCAAATGGTTGTGATGTTGTAGGTGGTGAGTTGAATTTACAAGGTGAAGAAATGGATCAACACCGTGTGAGCGTTGGTGCAGACCTGATTCCGGTTGTAGCTGAAGACGTATGGTCAGAAGCAGCTGATTGTTTCAACGAACCGTCAGGTACAATCACCGTTTATGATGTTGAAGGTGGAAATGGCGGACCATGGAGTTTTAATGTTGTAGGTTTGGCATGGGACGGAACTACAGTTGTTGATACGCTTT
This sequence comes from Maribellus maritimus, assembly GCF_022267315.1. Classification (GTDB taxonomy): domain Bacteria; phylum Bacteroidota; class Bacteroidia; order Bacteroidales; family Prolixibacteraceae; genus Draconibacterium; species Draconibacterium maritimum. Next base: position 115,912 of record NZ_JAIKLE010000001.1, on the reverse strand, counting down.
ATTCTCCGGATGACTATACAATGCAAGAAGGCGCTTATATGTTAGAAGGTCTTTTAGCTAGTACAACTGGTTATTACAATAATAAAAACGAATCGTCAGCTCTTAAAAGTGCGAGCGAAATAGATCCAGCTGTTAATAAATACGCTGTATATGCAATTGATGCATCTGGATGTCCGACTTTCATTGACAGTATATATGTAGGACAACCTGAAGAGTTCAAGATTGACCTTGTTGTTCAGCAAGACGCATTTGTTTGTCATAATGATTTATCAGGAATTGTTGATATAATTACTGTAAGTGGAGGGGTAGCTCCATTTGAATACCAAGTATACCGTGACGGAGCTTTGGTTCGTAACTGGACCGATAATCCATCTCACGTAGTACAAGCTGGTCATACTTATAAAGTTGTTGCTTTAGATAATAACGACTGTAGAACTGAAGTTGAAAGATACATCGACAGCCCGGACTCTATTGAGGTGGCAATGGATCGTAAATATTGTTACGGAGATGATATGCCAGCTGTTAGTATCAGTGTGACAGGTGAAGAAGGTCGTGAATATCGCGTTCTTTATCAGGAGATATTGGACGGAGATGATGATGATGAATGGATCGTTTACAACGAAGGAACAGATGCTGAATGGTTCTTAGGTTCAGTTGATGTTAACGATATTTTCGAATTTGATGGAGAAGGTACAGACGATCACCATTATTCTGTTAAAGTTCAAGACGATTATGGATGTGAATCTGAAGAAAGTATATTCACGTTCGACCCAGTTACATCTGAACTTGAAATCGATGACTTAACTATCGGTGAAACAGTTGATTGTGAAACACCAATCGAAGTTGTACCTGATGGAGGTTCAGCACCGTACACATTGTATGTAAACGATGTCGCGATGGAAGGAATGACTGCTACTTTGGCGTCCGGAGTTTCAGAAGTTAAAATTGTAGACAGTCACGGATGTGAAGTTGTAGAAATGGTCGAAGCAATTTGTGAAATGACAATAGCTGAGGTACAGAGCGAAGCAGCTGCTTCAGAATATGTTGACGAAGTTGTTAAAATTTCGGGTACTGTTTCTGCTATTGGTGACGGAGAATTCTACGTACAGGATGATAACGCTGCTTGGAGTGGTATTTTAATTGTTTCTGATAGCGTTGTCGCTGTTGGTGATGGTGTTGCTGTTACAGGTCTTGTTGCTGAAGTAGATGGAGTAACTGCCATTACTGATGCTACTGTTGAGGTAGTAGCTGCCACATTAACTGTTGAAGCTATTGAAGTGTTACCGGAAGATGTAGCTGATGAAATGTACGAAAGTGTATTGGTATATGTACATGGTGTTCGTGCGAACGCTGCTGATTCTGAAACAGGAATATGGACTGCGTACACAGAAGAAACAATTGTTGTTACAGTTGATACTGTGTTGTACATGTCTGTACCGGTTGAAGGTCACTTCTACGATGTAACAGGTATCGTGAACGGAATGAGCGATGCTTTCTATATTGAACCAAGAATGGAAGATGACGTAGTTGATCTTACTGAGACTGGTATAGAAGGACCTATTACTGGAGGAACTATAGAATTTAAGGTTTATCCTAATCCATTTGATGACAGGATTACTATAGACAATAACGATAAATTGACGAGAGTAATTATTAGTAATATTGCCGGTCAAAGAGTTATGGATATTGAATATCCAAGTCATGAAATCCGTACTGCTAAATTGGTAAGCGGTGTTTACTTAATCAGAATGTTTACTGAAGAAGGAAATACTCAAACCAAAACGATGATTAAAAGGTAATACCGAATTGATTGATTAAAAAGGGGAAGCTTTTAGCTTCCCTTTTTTATTTTATATAGAAAAGAAAAAATGGAATTGTTAAACAAACATGTTACAATTAGAAAGTTCAAAGAAAATGCTATTGAGGATGAACTTTTAAAATCGATTATTTACTCTGGCACAAGGGCATCTACTACAGGAAATATGCAATTGTACAGTGTTGTGCTTACTAAGGATAAAACTCAAAAGGAGAAGCTTGCTCCTTTTCATTTTAATCAGCCTGTTGCAAAACAAGCTCCTGTGCTTTTAACATTTATAGCGGATTTTAATCGTTTTGTAAAATGGTGTGAGTATCGGGATGCACAACCCGGCTACAATAATTTTTTGTCGTTTTTTACTGCTGCTATTGATGCTTTGCTGTTTGCTCAAAATGTTTGTATTGCAGCTGAGAACAAAGGACTGGGGATTTGTTATCTTGGTACAACAACTTATAATGCACAGGAGATTAGTGAAGTATTGGAATTACCTAAATTGACGTTTCCGGTTACTACAGTTGCATTGGGATACCCCGATGAGCAACCGGGTTTAACAGATCGTATTCCTCTTGAAGGTATTTTACATAACGAGAAATATGAGGATTATCCAAAGGAAATGATTGATGAGCTCTATTCATTTAAAGAGAACTTAGAAACGTCAATACAATTTATCAAAGAGAATAAAAAAGAGACATTAGCGCAGGTTTTTACGGATATTCGCTATAAAAAGGCTGATAATGAATTCTTTTCGGAGAAGATGCTGGGCTTTTTGAAGCTGCAGGGATTCTGGGGCTAATTATTCAGCAAGAAATGTATTTATATAGTTTAAGAACTCTTGTCGGTAGCTATTCCCGATTGGAAGTTTTGTTTTGTTGATAACGACCATGTTCCCTTCAACCAAATCTATTTTTGATAATGAAATGATAAATGATTTATGCGTTCTGTAAAATTGTTTTTCAGGGAGCAGTTCAATTATTTTTTTCATGGAAAGGTTGGTGACTATTTTTTGGTCGGTTAAATGGATTCGAATATAGTCTCCCAAACCCTCTATGTACAGAATATCAGTATAGTTAACCTTGATGGTCTTTTTATTCGATTTTATAAATAGAAAATCGTTGTTGTCCTTTTTTTCAATGTGATGAGAACTCGCTGCTTCCCGTTTCAGTTGCAACAGTTCTTCAGCCTTAAAAATAGATTTACAAAAACGGTCAAAAGAGAATGGTTTTTTCAGGTAGTCAATAGCATCGAGTTCAAAACCTTCCAAAGCATATTCCGAGTATGCAGTGGTGAAAATCACGAGCGGAGCATCTTTTAAGTTACGTAAAAATGAAATTCCTGAAAGCTTCGGCATATTTATATCCAAGAAAATAAGGTCAATCTCTTTTTCCTGTAATGCTTGATGAGCACAGATTGCATCATTACAAGTTCCTTCAATTTTTAGGGAGGGAAGCTTTTTCGCATATTGTTTGATAACATTCTGCGCCAATGGTTCATCATCGATTATTAGTGCCTTAATTTCCATTTTATTTAAGTTTTAGTTGAAGGTGTACTGAGAATATCTGATTTTCTTTTTTTGTTGTTAATGAATAGTCGTTTTGATGATATAACAATTTTAGTCTTTGTTTTACATTACTGATTCCGATTCCGGAGTTCTTTCGGTTCCAGTTTTCCCTTTCTTCAAAATTGTTGGAAATAGCAAAATCCAAAATGCCTTCTTTTTCAAAATTAAATTTAATTTCAATAAAGTCCTCTCCTTCATTTCCTGGCAATCCATGTTTAAAAGCATTGTCAATAAATGGTTCGAATAGTAAAGGTGCGATTTTTGATGATGGTATTTTTCCTTCTATTTTATACTTGATTTGTATATTTTCGGGAACCCTGATTTTTTGAAGGGTGATAAAATTATTTACAAATTCTATTTCTTTTTCCAGGGAGATATATTTTTCTTTGGATTCATAAATTATATGTCGCATTAAATCAGACAGTTGAAGAATCAAATCAGGTACTTTATCCGATTTTACTAACGCTAGTGAATAAATATTATTAAGAGAATTAAAGAGAAAATGCGGATTCAACTGGCCTTTTAATGTTTTTAATTCAGCTTCCAGTTTTTGTTGCTCTATTTTCGCCAGTTTAAAGTTTAAATCCTGGAGTGAAAACCACTCTTTTATAAATTTAAGAAAGGAAGTAACCGCCACATAAATCATAGATGCAAAAAAGTAAGCTGAGTGCAGATTTACGTCGAATGATGTAAAGCGCTCTTTAAAGTTTAAAGCATTTCTTAAAGGAAAAAGGAGTAAAAATTGGATAATTAGACTCGAAAGCGTGAGAAGAATAATGAGCCAGAAAATGTAGAAAATATAATTCTTCTCTTTTAAGAATTTAGGAATTAGGAAATATAAATTGACATAAACCGCAACTGCAAATCCAATATTGGTAATCAGAGCTTTTGCCAGGGTTACAAGGTCAAAATGAACACGTTTTTCGTTAAAATAGAAGAATGAAAGCATTAATGCAATGCTGGCCAGCCAAAAGATAACATGGCCTCCAATTTTTAGTCGGTTATATAACACAGTCCTTGGCATCTATATTCGGTCGCGTTTGTTAATTATTTTTTTCAGATAATATAAAACCGGGTTCGTATATTTGAGATTCTTCCATGGACGGCTCGAATGAGGAAGGTGTAAAACCTCTAATCCTTTAGCCAGGTAGTTTTTGAAACCAAGTTTTTTTGATTGTCGGCTTATAAACACGTCAAACCAGTCCTTATTTTGCGAAAGATTTTGAAAATCGAATCTTTCAAGCAGAGGTGTTGAAATGAGTGTACAACAGAAACTTAAACTGTGCGAAGTGTCAACTATATGATTACTTTTCTTTTTCTCAAAGGTATAGGGGAAATTATACTTTCCTGATTGGTCAACGGTTATGGCTCCGAAAAGACCAGTTTTTTCGTGTTTCCCGGAGAGTTTTATTAAGTCGTCTAAAGTGTTTTTTTGAATTACAACGTCTGATTCAACGATAATTAGAGGACTATTATTTTCCAAAGCCTTTTTCTGCGCCATTTGAAGCACCAGTTTATAGTTTGGCGAAGGAGTAGAAGTGACATCTTCCAGATGAATTAGTTCAAAACCTAGTTTGGTCCTTATTTTTTCCAAATATGATTTTGTTTCGGGTTTACTAAAATCATTAAAAACAAAATATTCAAAATCTCCTTTTGCTTTTGAAATGGCTTCAATGGTTTTTTTTGTTGTTTCCAGCGAATCTTTTACCGGAGTTATGACAATAGCTTCTGACATTTTTTATTTTTCTGGAATACAAAGGTAGCACAATTTATGTGTTTATTTTCTGTAAAATTCACGGCTGAACGCCTGTGCTGTCGGCATAACGAGAATATCATCTATGTTTACATGTGCCGGACGGGTGAGAATAAAAAGTATAGTTTCAGCAATATCCTTTGCAAAAAGTGGCGTAAACCCTTCATAAACCTTATCTGCCTTTTCCTTGTCTCCTTTAAACCGGACGAGCGAAAATTCAGTTTCAACAGCGCCGGGTGAAACTGAACTTACTTTGATGCCGTGTTTTAGCATATCAAGTCTCATTCCCTGTGTAAGCGACTGAACGGCATGTTTGGTTGCGCAGTATACATTTCCCATTGGGTAGGTTTCTTTTCCGGCAATTGAGGAGATATTTACAATATGCCCTGAATTTCTCTCTGTCATTTTTGGTGCAATAAGTCTGGTAATATATAGCAATCCCTTGATGTTTGTATCGATCATTTGTTCCCAATCGTCAACTAACCCTTCCTGGACAGTACTCAGTCCAGCAGCCAACCCGGCATTATTTATAAGCACGTCAATGTTCATCCATTCTTTTGGTAAGCTTTTAAAGGCATCCGTCGTCTTCTCCCGGTTTCTTATGTCAAAAACCAGTATATGAACTTTGCATTCTGAGTTGCGTGTTATTTCATCTGCCAGCTTTTTTAGTTTTTCTTTCCGGCGGCCTGTGAGGATTAGATTAAAGTCGTTTTTTGACAAAAGTCTCGCTGTTTCTTCTCCGATTCCAGCTGTTGCTCCGGTTATTAATGCTGTTCTTTTCATATTCTTCCTATATTCTAATTATCCCCGAAATTAAAAAAAAGCTCTATTTTTATGGAAAAATCGTGTACTTAATTACCTTTGCTTTGCTGAATTATGTAATAACTGAGCTGTATGAATGAGATTGTTGAAAAAGAAAAGGAATTTACTATTGATTCCATTCCGGAACCAGAAAATATTGAGGATGTTATTTTTTCCTTAATGGTTAATCCAAATTTGTCTTCGATAAATTATTTTAATGATTTTAGTGAGATGAATATCTCTCCCGATTCGATTGGAGATAGTGATACTGACGAAACAGGGTTGTTTGATATTGATGCTTCGGGAACTTGTATGGCGATGAGTACACATGCGTTTCATCATCATTTGGAAAATGATCCGCAAATTGCAACAGAAATTTTGGTTTCCAGGGCGGCACGTAAGATGTTATGTTTTGGTGCAACTCCAATTGCAATAAGCGCATTTTTGTACCATATCGATTTTGCTGATCCGAATGGGCAGTTTATTGCATCGGGGGCAAAAAAGGGGTTGGAGAATGCAGCTCAAAAGTTCAACCTCAAAATCTCGGATAGGAAAATAAGATTTGATCATTTCTCAGAACACGGCCCGGTTCCCCCAACGATTATTGTTAGTATGATGGGGGCAATTGAAAAACGTGAGCAGATAACGTCGCATAAATTTGATAAAAAAGGCAACAATATTTTTATGATTGGCCGTTCGGTAGATGATGTCGGCTCATCTGAATATCTTGAATTTTATCACGGAATAGTAAATTCTCCGCTTCCTTCTTTTAATATAGATAATGAGTTGAAGATTCAAAATGCGCTTAGAAAATTACATGAAAAGGATTTAATACAAAGTGCAAGTCCGATTGGTAAAGGCGGACTTTTCTTTACTTTGCTTCGCTCTGCAATACCTAACGGACTTGGGTTTGACATAACTACAGACGCAGAGATTAGATTGGATTCTTTTCTTTTTGGAGAGTCAATGGGGAGAATTTTAGTGGATGTGGATTCTGAGAAAGAAGACGATTTTGTAGACGTTTTAACTGAATTTAAAATTCCGTTTTTTACTCTTGGCCATGTAACAAAAGGTGAAATCAGAGTAGACGACATTTCTCTTGGATTTATTGATAAAATGACCACTGGTGTTTAATGGCAGCTCTTCCTTATAAAGATTCAGATCAGGGGAAAAAAGTGCAGGTTGAGGAGATGTTTGATAATATCTCTCCAAAGTATGATCTTTTAAATCATCTGCTGTCAGCAAATATCGATAAAATTTGGCGGAAGAAGGCGGTTAACAGGCTTCGTTCATCCAACCCGAATATGATTATTGATATTGCAACCGGAACTGGTGACTTTGCAGTAGAAGCCACTAAAATTAAAAATTCAAAGGTTACCGGTATCGACATTTCTGAAGGAATGTTGGAGGTTGGCAGAAAAAAGATTCAAAAAAAAAATCTTACTCAACGTATTGAATTTATTAAAGCCGACTCTGAAAATCTTCCCTTTTCGGATAATACTTTTGATGCTGCATTAGTAGGTTTTGGTGTTCGCAACTTTGAAAACCTTGAAAGGGGTTTACGAGAAATAAGCAGGGTGCTGAAACCAGGCGGTGCGTTTGTTGTATTGGAATTTTCAAAACCGCGCAAGTCACCATTTAAAGAGATTTATTATTTTTATTTCACTAAGATTTTACCGGCGTTGGGGAAAATTGTTTCGAAAGATAACCGGGCATATACATATTTGCCGGAATCGGTAAATGAATTTCCCGATGGCGATAATTTTCTCATGATATTAAATAAGGTTGGTTTTAATGATGCAAAAGCTTTTCCGCAAACTTTTGGAATCGCAACGATTTATCAATCGTTTAAAGTAAAGAATTAACAAAGGAATACAATAAATTGTGCATTTCGTTGTTCTTTTCAAAAGAAAAAGTAGTTAATTAAATCAGTGAAGAAATTTATCATTTTCATATTATTTATCCTGTTTGCTTGTTTCGGTTTCTCGCAACAGCAAAAAGTAAATTTTCTAACTACTTTTGACGATAAGTTGGTTCATTTTGGCTTTACACTTGGAGTTAATACACTTGACTTTGCCGTTGTGAATTATAGGTCGATTGGCGATAATCCCGGTTTTGAACCGAAAATCTGGCAGCTCGATAATCCACAGATAACCGGTACCAGACCGGTTCGCTCCGATGTTGCTGAAGTTGTTCCCGGTTTTACGGTAGGGATTGTTTCCAGTTTACGGTTAGGCCGCGATTTTAATCTCAGGTTTCTGCCAGGCTTATCTTTTGGTGAGAGAAAGTTGACGTACAATATCGACGTGTGGGATATTTATAACGATCAGCCGATGACCTACTACTCCGTCAAATCAACCTATCTCGATTTTCCTTTGCTTATAAAATATAAAGCCCGCAGAATAAATAACGACAGGCCTTATGTGATTTTTGGCGGTGCCTACCGGCAAGATATTTCAAGAACAGCGGAGGAAGATTTAGTCAGCTTAAAAAGTGGCGGTTTATACGCCGAAATGGGGGTAGGATGGGATCATTATTTTACTTTCTTCCGGTTTTCCATTGAAGCAAAAGTTAGCTTGGGGTTAAACAACCAACTTGGTCCGCCTCCGGCTGATACTCAACGGCAATATTATTCGCAATCAATAAAATCACTGCGATCAAATATCTTTACACTTTCATTTCATTTCGAATAACATTCCGGCTAACTGCTGACGTCTGAATTCGCTACAAACTATTCCGGTAGCTACTGCAACATTTAATGATTCTGCTTTATTATTATTGATTGCAAAATGAGGAATCATAATTTTTTTATCAACTCCATATTCATTTTCTTTTCTTATCCCGTTTCCTTCATTGCCCATAATTAGAAGTGTTCTTTCCGGGAGCATTTCTGCGTAAATGTTTTCTCCTTCCAAAAAAGTCCCTGTAATTTTTATATTTGAACTTTTCGCCAAACTATATATTTTTTCAAACGGGCTGTAAATAACTTGCGTTCTGCAGATTGATCCCATACTTGACTGAACAACTTTTGGGTTAAAAATATCTGCTGTATCGGGCGAGCAAAAAATGTATTCAATGCCAAACCAGTCACTTATTCTGAGTATTGTGCCTAAATTCCCCGGATCCTGAATACCATCAAGAAAAAGCGATAAATTATTTTCCAGTTTTCCTGGTAGTTTATTTTGGGGTGGAATTTCACACAGAGCAATACAATTTTGAGGACTTTTTTGAAAACTGGCTTTTTTAATTTCCGCAGTGTCTGCTTCTGTTACTTCTTGAGCGTGATTTGAATTAATTTTATTGCTGGTAATAAACGATTGTGTTGCAAATAGATGTATAATATTTATTTTTGATTGGATAACATCCAAAACATTTTTATCTCCTTCAACCAGGAATAAATTCTCTTTTTTTCGGTATTTTTTTTGTGAAAGTGAATGAATAAGTTTAATCGTATTTTTACTAATCATCTAAAAAATTGTATTGTGTTGAAATATTAGTAGTAAAGTTACTGTTTCTTAATAAAACACTTCATTATTTTTGGGAAATAAAACAATTGGATGAACAGACGCGAGAATCTTAAAAAACTGGGATATCGACTTGCAATAGCAGTGATTGCAGGTATTTTTTTATTGGCATGTTCACCGGTTAAGTTCGTTCCCGAAAATAGTTACTTGTTAAATAAAGTTGAAGTAGAGGTTGATAATGCCGAAATAAACAAGGATGAAGCAAAAGCTTATGTCAGGCAAAAGGAAAATTATAAGATTCTTGGATTTGCAAAATTTCATCTATGGCTTTATAATCTCTCTTCAAAAGAAAAAAGTGATGGATGGCTAAAACGTATTGGGGAGCCGCCACAGATTTATAATGAGGCTTTGGCTATTCAGTCAGAAGGACAATTAAAGCAATATTTAAATAACAGAGGATATTTTCATGCAAGTGTAGACCAGAACGTTGAATACAATGATAAAAAACAAAAAGCCAACGTAACTTACTCGCTTGAAACAGGAGAAATCTACCGAATCCGGGATATCAATTATCATTTTAGCAATATTGAATTGCGTAGGCTTTTTATGAGTGATAGCTCCAGGACACACATAAAACCAGGTACTGCTTTTGATTATTATATGCTTGATAAGCAGAGGTCTTCAATCGTTGACTTGTTTAGAAATAACGGATATTATTATTTTGCAAAAGAAGATGTTAGTTACCTTGCCGACAGCAGTAGGTTTGAAAAGGAGATTGTACTCGATTTATATGTTGGCGATAACCGCAATAGCTCCGATGATTCAGCAAAAGTTTTCACTCCCTATTTTTTTAATAACTTTTATGTTTCAGTATTGCCGGGTACCGCACCTTTGAATGATGTCCAGCAGTTAAATTCATTTACTGATACACTTTGGACGGATAACTTCACCGTTTATAGAAATAATCAAATAAAATACAAACCGTTGTTGTTTGAGAGGTCCTTGCAAATGAAAAAAGGAGATCGCTATAGTATTTCAGATGTTGAAAGCACTTTCAATTCATTTAATCGTCTTCGGCAATTTCGCTTTATTGATATTCAGTTTCAAGAGCCTCAAATGGAAAAAGATACCAATTTGCTTGATTGTTTTATTCGTTTAGCTCCTTTAAGTAAACAATCTACATCTTTTGATATTGAAGGCACAAATACATCTGGTAACATGGGGATTGCAGGTAATATAAATTATCAGCACCGTAACTTGTTCCACGGTGCGGAAGTGTTGAATATAAAATTACGAGGTGCGATGGAAAGGCTTGCAAACAGAGAGTCGGAATATTTTAATACACGTGAAGTAGGAGTTGAGTCCAATATAACAATTCCCAGACTTTTAGGTCCGGGGAATATTATTGGATCTTTTAAAAGTTTTATGCCAAAGACTGTTTTTACGTTGGGATATAATTTTCAGCGAAGGCCGGAATACACAAGAACAATAGCGAATGTTAAGTTTGGCTACGAATGGATGAGATCTGAAACATTCAGGCAAACCTTGAACCTGCTCGATTTTAATATGGTCAATTTATACCAGTTCGATCCTGAATTTATTGCAAACATAGAGGATTTGTATATCAAAAGTAGTTTTACGGACCATCTCATTCTTGCATCCAACTATTCTTTTACTTATAATACTCAGGGTTTAAATTCGAGTAAAGGGTATAGTTATTTGAAATTAAATGTTGAATCTGCCGGGAACCTTTTAAGCCTTGCATCATCTTTAACCAATCAGCCCAAAGTGCAGGTGGTGGATACTTTTGGGGTAGGAACAAGCGAATATTATCGGATTTTTAGTACACGTTTTGCTCAGTATGTCAAGTCTGATGTTGAGTTTCGGTACGGCTATACAATTGACAAATATAATACTTTGGTTGCAAGAGCCTTTTTAGGGGCAGGCGTTCCCTACGGAAATTTTGATGTTTTGCCCTTTGAAAAGAAATATTTTACCGGTGGTGCAAACGGGATTAGGGCCTGGCAAGTGCGTTCGCTTGGGCCAGGTACATACAAGGCATCTAAAGATACATATCCCAACCAATCTTCAGATATTAAACTGGAAGCTAACCTTGAATACCGTTTTAAATTGATTAGCTTTATAGAAGGGGCTTTATTTTTGGATGCAGGTAATATTTGGGCCATAAATAAAAAGGATAACAGAGAGGGTGCCCTTTTTGAGTTTGATAAATTCTATAAACAACTGGCTTTTGGGACAGGAACCGGTTTACGATTCGATTTTAATTATTTTATTTTCCGACTGGATTTGGGGATGAAATTACGGCAACCTTCTGATCGTTTTACTGATGGTTGGATTATTGGCAACAGATCGTACAAAGCTGACGATTTTAACCTTTCATTTGCTATTGGTTATCCATTTTGATAATCTTTTTAAAAACAATATGCGTTACACTGTTTCAGGAATAAAATTTTTTGCATTTTTGGGACTTTAAATTTTGGATTATGAAAATAGTCCGCCTTTTTATTTCATTTTAATAGTTAGGTTATGTCGGAAAATAATAAACAGTTACAATTACGCGATTCATTTGGTTCTAAGTTTGGTGTAATTGCAGCTGCTGCTGGATCAGCCGTTGGATTGGGGAATATCTGGAAATTTCCATACATAGCCGGGATTTATGGAGGCGCTGCATTCTTGTTTGTTTATTTGGCTTTTATTGTTGCCATAGGGTTGCCGGTAATGCTCTCTGAGTTAATTATAGGTCGTGGGTCCAGAAGAAATGCCTTTGGTGCGTTTAAAGTTTTAGCTCCGGGAACACCCTGGCGCTACATTGGGATTTTGGGTGTAAGCGCTGCATTTCTGATTTTGTCGTTTTACGGTGTCGTAGCAGGTTGGAGTGTTCAGTATATTGTTTTGTCGCTGGAAAACGGATTCTCAAATAAAACGCCCGACGAAATATCTTCACTTTTTACTACCTTAATTGAATCTCCGATAAAACCAGTATTATTGCAACTTTTCTTTATGTTGTTAACAGGTGCAATTGTAATTATCGGGATTAAAAAAGGTATTGAAAAATACACTAAAATTTTAATGCCCATTCTTGTTGTAATATTAATCTTCTTATGCATAAAAGCAGTATCTCTTGAGGGAGCCAAAGCAGGGCTTTTATTTTTGTTTAAACCCGATTTTTCAAAACTAACAGGAGACGGTATTTTAAGTGCACTGGGGCATGCTTTTTTTACATTGAGTCTTGGTATGGGAACGTTAATTACTTATGGTTCTTATATTAAAAATGATAATAACCTGGTGAATACAGTTATAAATGTTACGGTTGCCGATACTGTAATTGCTATTCTAGCTGGGGTTGCCATTTTCCCTGCCGTTTTTGCTTTTGGAATTGAGCCAAGTGAAGGACCAGGATTGATTTTCATTACGCTACCCAACGTGTTTCACCAAATGCCTGGCGGATATATTTTTTCAATTTTGTTTTTTGTTCTTCTTTCTGTGGCTGCTCTCACGTCGGCTATTTCAATTTTGGAAGTTGTGGTAGCCTACTTTAAAGAAGAATTTAATATGGGAAGAAAGGCTTCAACAATTTTGGCCACGATACTTATCTCAATACTCGGTATTCTTTGTTCCTTGTCAATGGGGGTTCTTTCTCCATATACATTTTTTGGTCTAAACATATTCGATTTAATGGACTGGATATCTGCAAATCTTCTTTTGCCAATAGGTGGATTGTTTATTGCATTGTTTGTAGGTTGGTTTTTGGGAAGAAAGAAAGTGAAAGAAGAGGTTTCCAAAGGTGGGAGCTTATCTGGAATATTTTTGTCAGCATTTTTGTTTTTGGTAAAATTTATAGCTCCGATTGCCATTGCAATTGTTATGCTGAATAAAGTAGGTTTATTGAGGTTCTAAATTTGTCCTTTTTCCCATTCATTTAAATAGTTATTTGCCATATTCTGAATAGGTATTTAGAAGAATAATTACTATTTTTCGAATAACCTACGCTTATTGTAAGATGAGTAAATTCTCAAACAAATGGCTTAAATCTTATTTTGATTTCTCCAAAAAAGATCGAAACGGAATAATAGTGCTAAGTATATTGATTCTCACAGGTGTCATTATAAGTATTATTATTGACTATTTCCCTCCAAAAAACAATACAGATATTGCGGAATTTGAGATGGCACTGGAAGAATGGGAAAACAGTCAAATAGACACAGAAAATACACTATCGCTTTTTCTATTTAATCCAAATACGATTTCTGAAAAATTGCTTGATTCGCTTTTATTGCCAACTTATGTAAAAAGAAATCTTGTTAACTATAGAAATGCAGGAGGAAAAATTAAACGAATTTCTGATTTCAGAAAAATTTATGGGATGAACGATAGTATCTATTCTGTTATTAAAGATTATATTATTGTTCCGAAAACAGAACAGGTAGCCAAAAAGTATATCCCAAATACAACGAGTAAACATGAAACCGAAAATTTGAATTTGGTTGAAGAAAACGAAGCGACAAGTTTTCAACAGTCATCTCCTGTATTCGTTGTTGAACTAAACAGTGCCGATTCAACCGAATTAGTCAGATTGAGTGGAGTCGGGCCGGTGTTTGCTTCTCGTATAGTGAAGTACCGCAATTTGTTGGGTGGTTTTTACAGAAAGGAACAATTGCTTGAGGTTTACAATTTCCCGGAAGAAACCTATGAAACTTTGGCTAACAATATTTCCGTCGACAGTTCCGCAATTAATCAAATTCGGCTAAACTTCGCCGATTTTTCTGATTTGTTGAGGCACCCCTACTTGAACAAAAAGCAGGTTCAAACGATTATTAATTACAGAACAACGAATGGGACGCTTAAATCAGTTGAGGATTTATTTTTAATGAATCTTATTGATTCTGTAACATTTATAAAGGTAAGTCCCTATTTAAGCTGTCGTTAAAAAGATTTAAATCAAATTTATTACATAGGAATTATTATTTTTTTCCTTTAAATTTGATAAACAGTGAATAATTTCTAAATTTGCGCCTCGATTTTAAAAAATGTAAACCGAAAAGGATATGATAATTATTCCGGTAAAAGAAGGCGAAAATATTGAAAGAGCTTTAAAAAGGTTCAAAAGAAAGTTTGAAAAAACGGGTGTGATCAAAGAGTTACGCGATCGTCAGAAGTATACAAAACCTTCGGTAAAAAGAAGGGAAGAGTTGAAAAAGGCTATCTACGTGCAAGGGTTACAGCGTCAGGAAGACTAATTATTTAGTGGTTCCTGGTTAATTGTGAAGGAGATTAATGAACTATCAGGAATCGTTTATTAACTATCTGAAGTATGAGAAGAGATATTCTCCTCATACTGTTACTGCATATAAAAATGACCTCGATCAATTTGTGTTGTTTTGCACAGAAGTGGTCGGGGAATTTGATGTTAATAGGGTCGATTCGAAATTGGTAAGGAGCTGGATTGTTTCGTTAATGGGAAAAAATACAGCTCCTCGTTCTGTAAGCAGAAAAGTTACCACTGTTAAAATCTTCTTCAAGTATTTAATGAAGGAACAGGTTGTTGTTGCTAATCCGGCTGTTAATTTGCCACTTCCAAAGATTAGAAAAAAATTACCCAATTTTTTGGAGGAAAATAATCTGCATCATCTTTTAGATGACGGTTTTTTTACTTACGATTTCAGAGGTGTGAGGGATAAGCTGATAATAACTTTGTTATACGGCACAGGAATAAGGTTAGCTGAACTTCTACATCTTAAAGATTCTGATTTTGATACAAGAGGATATTTAATTAAAGTTTTGGGAAAACGGCAGAAGGAAAGAATAATTCCTTATCCACGGAGTATAAACAACCTTTTTTTTCAGTACATAGAAATTAGAAATGAAACAATTGGATTTTCGCCGGAATGCCTATTGGTAACAGAGAAGGGGAAACCAGTTTACGAAAAGTTGATTTACAGGGTGGTTAAAAGTAACCTCGAAAAAGTTACTTCGTTAGAGAAAAAAAGTCCGCATGTATTACGACATACATATGCAACTCATTTGTTAAATAAAGGTGCGGATTTGAACGCTGTAAAAGAATTGTTAGGACATGCGAATTTGGCAGCTACACAGGTTTACACGCATACAACCTTTGAAAAGCTGCACGATATTTATAAACAAGCCCATCCAAGGGGTTAAAAACGTTTTATTATGGAAGTAAAAATTAATTCAGTACATCTTTCACCAGATAAAAAGTTGGTGGATTTTATTAATAAAAAAGTAAGCAAGTTGGATACTTTTTTTGATGGAATCATTAGTGCTGAGGTTACACTCAAAGTTTTGAAACCCGAGGTTTCTAATAATAAAATTTCTGAGTTAAAACTTTCGATCCCTTCCAACGGATATTTATTTGCAAAAAAACAGGCAGATACCTTCGAAGAAGCTACTGATTTAGTAGTGGATGCTATACGTAAACAGTTGACAAAATATAAGGAAAAACTCAAAAATAAATAATTTGAAAAATTGCTGTTTTTATTTTTAGTTTTTTAAAATAATATTTTTACATTTGCAAACCCTTTTGGGGGCGTTCCAGAAACTGCTGAAATTAAAGTAGTTTGCTTTTGTAGATGGGAGTTTTACGATTTTAAAAATCGGCTCATTTTTGAAAGGACAGCAAAAAATTGATTTTATTTTTGGTAAATTATTTTTATTTGTTTGTAGTTTCGAGAAATTATGTAATTTTGCACGGCATTTTTGCAAAATAATGATTGCGGGAGTAGCTCAGCTGATAGAGCATTAGCCTTCCAAGCTAAGGGTCGCGGGTTTGAATCCCGTCTCCCGCTCATATTTAGGAGATTGGAGTTATAAATAATATTTTTAGCTCCCGTCTCTTTATGTATTAATGCCGGAGTAGCTCAGGGGTAGAGCGCATCCTTGGTAAGGATGAGGTCACGAGTTCAATTCTCGTCTTCGGCTCAATTGATTTAGAAAAATAATTAAAAATTGCAGTTATGGCTAAAGAACATTTTAATAGGGACAAAGAACATGTCAATATTGGTACAATCGGCCACGTTGATCATGGTAAAACTACCCTGACCGCCGCCATTACAATGGTTTTGGCAAAGAAAGGTCTTTCTGAAATTAAATCATTCGATTCAATCGATAATGCTCCTGAGGAAAAGGAAAGGGGTATTACTATTAACACTGCTCACGTTGAGTATCAAACAGCAACTCGTCACTATGCGCACGTTGACTGTCCGGGACACGCCGACTATGTGAAGAACATGGTAACTGGTGCCGCTCAGATGGACGGTGCTATCATTGTTGTAGCTGCTACTGATGGTCCTATGCCTCAGACTCGTGAGCACATCCTTTTGGCTCGTCAGGTAAACGTTCCTAAGTTGGTTGTATTCATGAATAAAGTGGATATGGTTGATGATGAAGAACTTTTGGAACTGGTTGAAATGGAAATTCGTGAATTGTTGGATTTCTATGAATTCGACGGCGATAATACTCCGGTTATTCAAGGTTCAGCATTAGGTGCAATGAACGGTGAGGCAGAATGGGAAGATAAAATTATGGAGTTGATGGATGCAGTTGATAGCTGGATTCCGCTTCCTCCACGTGATATCGACAAACCATTCCTGATGCCAGTTGAAGACGTATTCTCTATTACTGGTCGTGGTACTGTTGCTACAGGTCGTATTGAAACAGGTGTTATTCATACAGGTGATGAATTACAGTTGATTGGTTTGGGTGCTGAAGGCCGCAAAACAGTATGTACAGGAGTTGAAATGTTCCGTAAAATTTTAGATGACGGTCAGGCTGGTGACAACGTAGGTTTGTTGCTTCGTGGTGTTGACAAAAAAGAAATCAAACGTGGACAGATATTGGCAAAACCTGGTTCAATTACACCTCATACTAGGTTTAAAGCTGAGGTTTATGTATTGAAAAAAGAAGAAGGTGGACGTCACACTCCGTTCCACAATAAATACCGTCCTCAATTCTACCTACGTACACTTGATGTAACAGGAGAAATTCATTTGGAAGAAGGTCGTGAAATGGTTATGCCTGGTGATAACGTATCAATTGAGGTTGAATTGATTTACCCGGTAGCTATTAATGTAGGTTTACGTTTTGCAATCCGCGAAGGTGGACGTACTGTTGGTGCTGGTCAGGTAACTGAAATTATTGAATAATATATTACACATATATTCAGAAGTAGTCTTGGGTCAAAAACCCAGGACTACTTTACGGTTGATACTCAGTTGGGGAGTGGTTGTAAACAGTAAGTTCGATTCTTACCTTCCGTACAAAAAAGAATCTGAAGAATGAAACTAAAAGTATATTTACAAGAGGCCTACGATGAATTGGTACATAAAGTAACATGGCCTACTTGGAAAGAGCTACAAAGTAGCGCATTGGTTGTAATGGTTGCTTCCTTAATTATATCACTCGTAATTTTCGTTATGGATCTGTCATTCAGAAACATAATGGATTTTATTTATGGATTATTTTATTAATCAAAAATCCTTAGAATAAAATGAGCGAAAATAGTAAAAAATGGTATGTTCTTCGTGCTATAGGTGGTAAAGAGAAGAAGGTAAAAGAATATATCGAAAACGAAATCGCAAATGGAGATCTGAAGGGTTTTGTTGATCAGGTTCTGATACCTACGGAAAAGGTTTATCAAATCCGGAACGGTAAAAAAATCAGTAAGGAAAGAAACTTTTTCCCGGGATATGTTTTAATCGAAGCTGCGTTAGTGGGTGAAGTTGCACATACACTAAGGAATTTTCCAAATGTTATCGGGTTTCTTGGCGACACCAAAGGTGGAGATCCGGTTCCGATGCGGCAAAATGAGGTTAACCGAATTCTGGGAAGAGTAGATGAACTTGCTGAAACCGGAGAGGAATTGAATATTCCTTACGTGGTAGGAGAAACTGTAAAAGTAATCGACGGACCATTCAACGGCTTCAATGGAACCATTGAGGAAATCAATGAAGAGAAAAAGAAGCTGCAGGTAATGGTGAAGATTTTTGGACGTAAAACTCCTTTGGAGCTTAGCTTTATGCAAGTGGAAAAGGAATAGTAACGCTTTAATTTTTTGTTATGGCGAAAGAAATTGCTGGATTAATTAAATTACAGATTAAAGGTGGTGCGGCTAACCCTTCACCACCGGTGGGGCCAGCATTGGGTGCCAAAGGGGTAAATATAATGCAGTTCTGCAAACAGTTTAATGGTAGAACACAGGATCAGGCAGGTAAAGTGCTCCCTGTTATCATAACGGTTTATGCAGACAAGTCGTTCGACTTCATTATTAAACAGCCTCCGGTGGCAGTTCAATTGCTCGAAGTAGCAAAGCTTAAAAAAGGATCGGCAGAACCACACGTAAGTAAAGTTGGTTCTGTTACCTGGGAACAGGTAAAACAAATTGCCGAAGGCAAAATGGTCGATCTGAATTGCTTTACTGTGGAATCAGCTATGAGAATGGTTGCTGGTACTGCCAGAAGTATGGGAATCACTGTAAAAGGTGCTTCACCATTCAATAACTAAATAAATCTTTTACGATGGGCAGAATTACGAAAAATAAAAAAGCTTCTCAGGAGAAACTCGAAAAAGGAAAAGCTTACACAATTGAAGAAGCGTCGGAATTGGTAAAGGAAATTACCTTTACAAAATTTGATGCCTCTGTTGATATTGATGTAAGACTCGGAGTTGATCCAAGGAAAGCTAACCAGATGGTTAGAGGCGTAGTTTCTTTACCCCATGGAACTGGAAAAGAAGTTCGCGTTCTGGCTTTGGTAACTCCTGATAAAGAGGACGAAGCTAAAGAAGCCGGAGCTGATTTCGTAGGATTAGATGAATACGTAGATAAGATTAAAGGCGGTTGGACGGATGTTGATGTTATCATTACCATGCCTCCTGTTATGGGAAAAGTCGGACAGTTAGGACGTATTTTAGGCCCCCGTGGCTTAATGCCTAACCCAAAGAGCGGAACCGTAACAATGGAAATTGGTAAAGCAATCAGCGAAGTAAAACAAGGTAAAATTGATTTCAAGGTCGATAAATTTGGTATTGTTCATACAACTATTGGTAAAGTTTCATTTACCGCAGATAAAATTAAAGACAATGCCGTTGAATTTATGAATACCATCATGAAATTAAAACCGGTTGCCGCAAAAGGTACTTATGTAAAAAGTATTTATCTCTCCAGTACCATGAGCCCTGGTATTCAAATAGAACCCAAGTCGATTGCAGAATAAAAAGGAGTAAAAATGAAGAGTTCAGAAAAACAAGTTATTATTAATAATTTACAAGAACAAATTGATTCTTACAGCCATTTTTATCTGACCGACATTAGTGGTTTAAATGCTGAGAATACCAGCGATTTAAGGAGACAATGTTTTAAACAAGAAGTAAAACTGGTTGTTGTTAAGAATACACTACTACGTAAAGCTTTGGAAAGTTCAGCTAAGAACGCCGAAGAAATTTACGATGCACTTAAGGGCAATACAACAGTAATGTTTTCTGAAAATGCAAACGTGCCAGCCAAGTTGATCAAAGACTTTAGTAAAAAGCATAAAAAGCCGGTGTTAAAGGCTGCTTATGTTGAAGAATCAATTTACGTGGGAGCAGATCAATTGGAAGCACTTATTGCAGTTAAATCTAAAAACGAGCTTATTGCAGATGTTGTTGCTCTGTTACAATCACCAATGAAAACTGTTCTTGGACAGTTACAGTCGGGTGGTACTATTATACACGGTGTTCTTGATACACTGAAAGAGAAAGAATAATTTTTTTGAAATAATTTAATAAAAGTAATAAAATGGCAGATTTAAAACAGCTTGCAGAAGAGTTAGTAAACTTGACTGTTAAAGAGGTTAACGAATTAGCTGGAATTCTCAAAGATGAGTATGGTATCGAACCAGCGGCTGCAGCAGTTGCAGTAGCAGGTCCGGCAGCTGGTGGCGGCGAAGGTGAAGCTGCTGCAGAACAAACTGAATTTGATGTTATTTTAAAAGCAGCCGGACAGTCTAAACTGGCTGTAGTTAAGCTCGTTAAAGAACTTACTGGATTAGGTTTGAAAGAAGCTAAAGCAGTAGTAGATGAAGCTCCAAAAGCTATCAAAGAAAAGATTTCTAAAGACGAAGCAGAAGCTTTGAAAAGTCAATTGGAAGAAGCTGGAGCAGAAGTTGAAGTTAAATAATCGCATTAAGACCTTTTTAAAAGGGTTATCTGGTTTAGAATCTTACCAGCGTAGGATTCTAAACCTTTTTGTGTATTTATATTTTATATAATTATTAACCTGTATAAATACATGTCAGTATATACAAAAAACGAGAGGATAAATTTCTCCTCAACACAAACGAGGTTTGATTATCCTCACTTCTTAGAAGTACAAGTTAAATCATTTAAGGATTTTTTTCAGTTAAGAACCACTCCTGATAACAGAAAGTCGGAAGGCCTGTTTCGTGTTTTCGAGGAAAATTTTCCCATCACTGATACACGGAATAATTTTGTGTTGGAATTTCTGGATTATCAGGTAGATCCGCCAAGGTACACAATTGCAGAGTGTGTTGAGCGCGGCTTAACTTTTAGTGTGCCTTTAAAGGCAAAATTAAAGTTGTATTGTACCGATCCGGAACACGAGGACTTTGATACTGTTGTTCAGGACGTATACCTCGGAACTGTGCCATACATGACCGACAGAGGTACCTTTATTATAAATGGTGCTGAAAGGGTTATCGTTTCGCAGTTACACAGGTCTCCCGGTGTGTTCTTTGGTCAAAGTTTACATGCCAACGGTACAAAACTTTATTCAGCACGTATTATACCTTTTAAAGGTTCGTGGATTGAGTTTGCAACCGACATTAACAGTGTTATGTTTGCTTACATCGATAGGAAGAAAAAACTTCCTGTTACCACATTACTGCGTGCCATCGGTTATGAAAGTGATAAGGATGTTCTTGAAATATTCGACTTAGCCGATGAAGTAAAGGTTTCGAAAACAGGACTGAAAAAAGTTGTTGGTAGAAGATTAGCTGCCCGTGTATTAAAGTCGTGGATTGAAGATTTTGTTGATGAAGATACAGGCGAAGTTGTTTCTATCGAGCGTAACGAAGTTATTATTGATCGTGAAACAATTATCGAAGATGATCACATCGAAGAAATCTTGGAATCTGGAGTCAAAACAATTCTGTTGCATAAAGATGATCAGAATCAACAGGATTTTGCTATCATTTACAACACACTCCAGAAAGACCCATGTAACTCGGAAAAAGAAGCAGTCCTTCATATCTATCGTCAGTTGCGTAATGCCGAACCACCGGATGAAGCAACTGCACGTGATGTTATCGACAAACTTTTCTTTTCAGATAAAAGATATGATCTCGGGGAAGTTGGACGTTACAGGATTAATAAAAAATTAGGACTGAACGTTGATTCCGAGAACAGAGTTCTGACTAAAGAAGATATTATTGAAATTATCAAGCATCTTATTCAGTTGGTAAACTCAAAAACAGACGTAGACGACATCGACCACCTAAGTAACCGTAGGGTTAGAACTGTGGGCGAACAAATGTATAACCAGTTTGGAGTTGGTTTGGCACGTATGGCTCGTACCATTCGTGAAAGAATGAATGTGAGGGATAATGAGGTTTTCACACCTATCGATTTGATTAATTCAAAAACTTTATCATCCGTTATTAATTCATTTTTTGGAACCAACGCGTTGTCGCAGTTTATGGATCAAACCAATCCACTTGCTGAGATGACGAACAAACGCCGTATGTCGGCACTTGGGCCTGGTGGTTTGTCTCGGGAAAGAGCAGGCTTCGAGGTTCGTGACGTACACTACACTCACTACGGGCGACTTTGTCCTATTGAAACACCGGAAGGACCAAATATCGGTTTGATTTCGTCGTTGTGTGTATTTGCTAAAATAAATGACCTTGGTTTTATCTCTACTCCTTACCGTAAGGTGGAAGATAGCAGAGTTGACCTAAGCGACGATGGTGTAGTTTATCTGACTGCTGAGGAAGAAGAATCACAGATTATTGCACAGGCAAATGCTCCTATTGATGAAAACGGGTATTTTATTAATCAGAAAGTTAAATCAAGACTTGATGGCGACTATCCTGTCGTAGATAGAGAAGATGTAAAATTGATGGACGTTGGTCCAAACCAGATCGCGTCTGTAGCAGCTTCTCTGATTTCGTTTCTTGAGCATGACGATGCCAACCGTGCTTTGATGGGATCGAACATGATGCGTCAGGCAGTACCTTTATTACGCCCGGAAGCACCTATTGTAGGTACCGGACTTGAAGGAAGAGCTGCAGCCGATTCTATGATTCTGGTTAAAGCTGAATTTGACGGTGTTATTGAATACGTAGATGCCAATCAGATCATTGTCCGTTACGACGTTACTGATGATGATCGTTTTGTAAGTTTTGATCCGGAAGTAGTTACATATACTTTGGATAAATATACAAAAACAAACCAGGGTACTACGGTTGATCTGAAGCCAATTGTAGAAAAAGGGCAACGTATCAGGCAGGGCGAAATCCTTACAGAGGGGTACGCAACAGAAAAAGGCGAACTTGCATTGGGGCGAAACCTTATGGTGGCGTTTATGCCATGGCAAGGGTATAACTACGAAGATGCGATTGTAATTTCAGAAAAGATGGTTCGTGAAGATGTGTTTACTTCTGTTCATGTTGATGAATACAGTCTTGAAGTTCGCGACACCAAACGAGGAGTTGAAGAATTTACATCGGATATTCCCAATGTTAGTGAAGAAGCAACACGGAATCTGGACGAAAATGGTTTGATTCGGGTTGGAGCCAATGTAAAACCCGGAGATATTCTGATAGGTAAAATTACGCCAAAAGGAGAATCAGATCCGTCACCGGAAGAAAAGTTATTACGCGCAATTTTTGGTGATAAAGCGGGAGATGTAAAAGATGCATCGCTAAAAGCTTCTCCTTCATTGTCGGGTGTTGTAATCGATAAAAAACTGTTCTCCCGGGTTACCAAAGACAAAAAAGGTAAAGCTACCAAAGCATTGTTGGATCAGATTGATGAGAAGTTTGATCGCGATATTGCAGCATTACGTGTAAAACTAGAAGACAAGCTTTTTACTCTTACTGCAGGTAAAACTTCTCAGGGAGTTAAAGACTATTATGGAACTGAAATTATTTCCAAAGGAGTAAAATTCACGCTGAAACAGTTACAGGAGCTTGATTATTTGAACGTTAATCCATCAAAATGGACAACAGATAAAGATAAAAATGATCTGATCTTCAGGGTGATTAACAACTTCATAATGAAGTATAAGGAAGCTGAAGCCGTTTCACGCCGTGAAAGATACAATGTTACAATTGGTGACGAACTTCCTGCAGGGATTATTCAGTTAGCAAAAATATACATAGCAAAAAAACGTAAACTTCAGATTGGTGATAAAATGGCCGGTCGACACGGAAACAAAGGTATTGTATCTCGTGTTGTTCGACAAGAAGATATGCCATTCCTTGCCGATGGAACACCTGTTGATATTGTATTGAATCCGCTGGGTGTGCCTTCAAGGATGAACCTTGGACAGATTTATGAAACTGTGTTAGGCTGGGCCGGAAAAGAATTGGGAATTAAGTTTGCTACGCCAATTTTTGATGGTGCATCAATAGAGGAGATTACAGAATACACTGATAAAGCAGGTGTGCCAAGATTTGGTGAAACCAGGCTTATCGATGGTGAAACAGGTGAACCATTTGACCAGCCGGCTACAGTTGGTGTTATTTACATGATGAAACTGGGGCACATGGTGGAAGACAAAATGCATGCTCGTTCTATCGGCCCATACTCACTTATTACTCAGCAGCCATTGGGTGGTAAAGCACAGTTTGGTGGTCAGCGTTTTGGTGAGATGGAAGTTTGGGCGCTTGAAGCATTTGGCGCTTCTCATATTCTGCAGGAAATCCTTACCGTTAAGTCCGATGATGTAATGGGTAGGGCTAAAGCATACGAATCGATCGTTAAAGGTGAACCAATGCCACAACCGGGTATTCCTGAGTCACTAAACGTATTGTTACACGAACTCAGAGGTTTAGGCCTCAGCGTAAGGATGGAGTAAAATCCACCGATAATGAATTGGTTCTGTTATAATGATTTTTAATTAGTATTATGGCATTCAGAAAAGATAATAAAGCAAAAAGTAGTTTTTCTAAAGTTTCAATAAGTCTTTCATCTCCTGAAGAAATTCTGGAAAGGTCGTTTGGCGAAGTATTGAAACCGGAGACAATTAACTACAGAACATATAAACCTGAGCGGGATGGTCTTTTTTGCGAGCGGATTTTTGGGCCCGTAAAAGACTACGAATGCCATTGCGGTAAATACAAACGAATCCGCTATAAAGGAATTGTTTGCGACCGTTGTGGTGTGGAAGTTACAGAGAAAAAAGTGCGTCGTGAAAGAATGGGGCACATTTCGCTGGTTGTGCCTGTTGCACACATTTGGTATTTCAGATCGTTACCAAACAAAATTGGTTATTTGTTAGGTCTTCCAACCAAAAAACTTGATTCCATTATTTATTATGAACGATATGTTGTAATTAATCCTGGGGTTAAATCAATTGATGGAGTGAAAGAGCTTGACTTCCTGACAGAAGAGGAATATCTTGATATTTTGGATACGCTTCCAAAAGACAACCAGTTCCTTGACGATGATGATCCAAACAAATTTATTGCGAAAATGGGAGCCGAAGCTTTGTATGAAATATTAAGCAGGCTCGATTTGGATGATCTTTCTTATACACTTCGTCATAAAGCAAATACCGAAACTTCGCAACAGCGTAAAAACGAAGCGTTGAAACGTTTGCAGGTTGTTGAAGCATTCAGGGCAAGTAAAAACCTGAACCGTCCGGAGTGGATGATTGTTCGCGTTGTTCCTGTAATTCCTCCTGACCTGCGCCCGTTGGTTCCGCTTGATGGTGGTCGTTTTGCAACATCCGATTTGAATGACCTTTACCGAAGAGTAATCATTCGAAACAACCGTTTAAAACGATTGATTGAAATTAAAGCGCCTGAGGTAATTTTAAGAAATGAAAAACGAATGCTGCAGGAAGCTGTGGATTCGTTATTTGATAATTCAAGGAAAGTAAATGCCGTAAAAACCGAAAATAACCGCGCATTAAAATCACTTTCCGATAGTTTAAAAGGGAAACAAGGTCGTTTCCGCCAGAATCTTTTGGGAAAACGTGTTGACTATTCTGCACGTTCTGTAATTGTGGTAGGTCCTAAATTACAAATCCATGAATGTGGTCTTCCAAAAGATATGGCAGCTGAGTTATACAAACCTTTTGTAATTCGGAAACTGATTGAAAGAGGGATTGTAAAAACGGTAAAATCGGCCAAAAAGATTGTTGACCGAAAAGATCCTGTTGTTTGGGAAATTCTTGAAAATGTATTAAAAGGGCATCCGGTGATGTTGAACCGTGCGCCCACATTGCACCGATTGTCAATTCAGGCTTTTCAACCTGTATTAATAGAGGGGAAAGCAATTCAGCTGCACCCGCTGGTTTGTACAGGATTTAATGCCGACTTCGACGGCGACCAGATGGCTGTTCACTTACCGCTCGGAAATGCGGCGATTCTGGAAGCACAATTATTGATGCTTGCTTCGCACAACCTTTTGAACCCCGCTAACGGTGCTCCGATTCAGGTTCCGTCGCAGGATATGGTTCTTGGTTTATATTATATGACCAAGCCGCGTAAAGGCTCAAGAGGGGAAGGAATGACATTTTATTCTGCCGAAGAAGTATTAATTGCTTATTACGAAAAAGTAATTGATCTTCATGCAGTAATTAAAGTTAAAGTTGAAGACGTAGACGAAAATGGCGCGTATTTCAAACATATTATCGAAACTACTGTCGGTCGTGTTCTTTTCAATGAGTATGTTCCAAGAGAAGCTGGTTATATAAATCAGTTACTTACTAAAAAGTCACTTCGTACAATTATCTCAGATGTATTTAAGAAATCTGGAAATGCGGTAACTGTTGGATTCCTCGACGATATCAAAAACCTTGGATACAATATGGCTTATCGCGGTGGCTTATCGTTTAACCTCGATGATGTTATCATTCCTGAAGATAAGGAAGGAATTGTTGGCGATGGTTATGCAGAAGTAGAAGAGGTTATCAGCAACTACAATATGGGATTCATTACCAATAATGAAAGATATAATCAGGTTATTGATATTTGGACTCATGCAAACTCAAAGCTTACTCATTCAGTGATGAAGACGTTGAGCACAGATAAACAGGGATTTAACTCTATTTATATGATGCTTGACTCTGGTGCCCGTGGATCGAAAGAGCAGATTCGTCAGCTTTGCGGAATGAGGGGATTGATGGCAAAACCACAGAAATCAGGATCAACTGGTTCCCAAATTATTGAGAACCCGATTTTGGCCAACTTTAAAGAAGGTCTTTCGGTGTTGGAGTACTTTATTTCAACTCACGGTGCGCGTAAAGGTTTGGCTGATACCGCATTAAAAACTGCTGATGCTGGTTATCTTACACGTCGTTTGGTTGATGTTGCTCAGGATGTTATCATTTCTGAAGATGACTGCGGAACATTGCGTGGTTTGGTAGCAACTGCAATTAAAAACAACGAGGAAGTTGTTGCTTCGCTTTTCGACCGAATTATTGGCCGTACATCAGTTCATGATATCTATCACCCGTTAAACGGAAATCTGATTGTTAAGTCAGGTGACGAAATTACCGAAGAAGTAGCAAATGTAATCGAAGAATCTCCGATTGAGAGTGTCGAAATTCGTTCGGTTTTAACTTGTGAATCAAAAGTTGGGGTTTGTGCAAAATGTTACGGCAGAAACCTGGCTACAGGTAAAAAAGTTCAAAAAGGTGAAGCTGTAGGGGTAATTGCTGCACAGTCGATTGGTGAACCCGGAACACAGCTTACATTACGAACATTCCACGTGGGTGGTATTGCAGGTAACATTTCAGCACAATCGCAGGTTGAATCAAAATACGATGGTTATGTTGAAATTGAAGAACTTCGTTCGGTTGAGCGCAAAGACGATGAAGGAAAAGGAATAGATATCGTAGTAAGTCGTTTGGCTGAATTAAAAATTATCGATAAAAATACAAATATTCCTTTGTCTACTCACCCCATCCCATATGGTTCAAAATTGTATGTGAAAAATGGTGAGGAAATAAGAAAAGGAAAATTGATATGCGAATGGGACCCGTTTAATGGTGTAATTATTACCGAATTTGACGGAACCATTGAATTTGAAAATCTTATTGATGGTATTACTTTCAGGGAAGAATCAGATGAACAAACTGGTTACAGTGAGAAAGTAATTATCGAAACCAGGGATAAAACCAAAAACCCGACGCTGAAAATCATGGATAAAAAAGGCGAGATGATACGCTCATACAACCTTCCGGTTGGTGGTCACATTGCCGTATCCAATAATCAGGAAGTTAAAGCGGGTACTGTTTTGGTTAAAATTCCTCGCGCTGCTGGTAAAGCAGGTGATATCACTGGTGGTTTGCCACGTGTTACCGAGTTATTCGAAGCTCGTAATCCTTCAAATCCGGCAGTAGTTTCGGAGGTTGATGGTGAGGTTTCTCTGGGGAAAATCAAACGAGGTAACCGCGAAATTATCGTTACGACCAAAAATAACGACGTTAAGAAATATCTGGTACCACTTTCAAAACAGATTTTGGTTCAGGAGAACGATTATATTCGGGCGGGAACATCGCTTTCCGACGGAGCTACAACTCCTTCTGATATTTTGGCTATTAAAGGTCCGACAGCAGTTCAGGAATATATTTTGAATGAAGTGCAGGACGTTTACCGCATGCAGGGTGTGAAAATTAATGATAAACATTATGAAATCATTATTCGCCAAATGATGCGGAAAGTTGAAATCGATGACCCGGGTGATACCCGCTTCCTTGAAAAACAGGTTGTTGATAAAAACGAGTTTATCTCTGAAAATGACTGGATTTATAACAAAAAAGTTGTTATCGAGTCCGGTGACGCAGAAGGTTTGAGGTCAGGTCAGATTATCTCTGCCAGAAGATTAAGAGATGAAAATTCTCAGTTGAGGAGAAGAGATAAAAAACTGGTTGAAGCGAGGGATGCAATCCCCGCAACTTCAAGCCAGATTCTTCAGGGGATTACCAAAGCGGCGTTGCAAACACGCAGTTGGTTATCAGCAGCTTCCTTCCAGGAGACAACAAAAGTCCTCAATGAAGCAGCGATAAACGGTAAAACCGATTATCTCGACGGATTGAAAGAAAATGTAATTTGCGGTCACCTAATTCCAGCCGGTACAGGGTTGAAGGAATATAAAAATCTTGTAGTGGGGTCAAAATCAGAATATGATCAGTTGATCGACTTGAAAAGATCCTAAATAGAGTAAAAAGAGCAACATCATGGATGATAAAAAACAAAAAGGACAACAATTAAATATTGAATTGAGTGAGGACGTTGCACAGGGGGTGTATTCGAACCTTGCAGTTATAACACATTCAAGTTCAGAATTTGTTGTTGATTTTGTTCGGATAATGCCGGGAGTGCCAAAAGCAAATGTGAAGTCACGGATAATTTTAACTCCGGAACACGCCAAACGTTTGTTAATGGCTTTGCAGGATAACATAAAAAAATATGAGTCTATTCACGGACCTATAAAAAATGTGAAACCTGGCAATGATTCAATGATGCCGCCCATGAATTTTGGCGGGCCAACTGCTCAGGCTTAATAAAGGATTTTATAAAATATGTAAGAGGAATCATTTTTTTGGTTCCTCTTTTTTTATAATAACTGCTGCAAACCCTTTCTTTCTTAATTAAAATAAATATAAATAACAAAGTATCGCATTAGGCGGGAATTTTAGAAATATTTGTTTGATTGTTTTAAAGTCAATATTTAAAAGGGTTTAGGGCTGTGTTTTTCAAATAGAAAAGCATGAAAAACCGCGTTTTGTTTGGCAATGAAGCAATTTTTCTGAACCTCGGTTTAGGTGTCTTGATTTCTTTAGAGTGAATATTTATATTTGCCTCTCTTCTTGCCAAAAGCAAAAGAGTTTCGTGTTTTCCTCAAAGCAAAAATTTAGAAAACTTAATTAAATCAAGTATAGATGAAAGCTTACAACATTATTGTTTTGGCCAAACAGGTTCCTGATACGAGGAATGTTGGCAAAGATGCAATGAAAGCTGACGGGACGGTTAACCGCGCTGTACTTCCGGCTATTTTTAACCCGGAGGATTTAAATGCGCTGGAACAGGCTTTACGGATTAAAGATAAATTTCCCGGAACAACAGTTAAAATTCTTACAATGGGACCGGGACGTGCCGCAGATATTATTCGCGAAGGTTTATATCGTGGCGCTGACGGAGGTATTTTGCTTACGGACAGGGCATTTGCCGGGTCTGATACTTTAGCTACTTCGTACGCCCTGGGGCAGGCTTTAAAAAAGATTGAAAACGTAGACCTGGTGATTGCAGGTCGTCAGGCAATCGATGGAGATACTGCACAGGTAGGGCCACAGGTTGCTGAAAAGTTAAATATGCTTCAGGTGACTTATGTTGAAGAAGTAAAGGAACTTAAGAATAATACGATCGTATTAAAACGCAGGTTGGAAAGAGG
The DNA here is from genome assembly GCF_022267315.1 of Maribellus maritimus. Classification (GTDB taxonomy): domain Bacteria; phylum Bacteroidota; class Bacteroidia; order Bacteroidales; family Prolixibacteraceae; genus Draconibacterium; species Draconibacterium maritimum. The sequence goes on along the minus strand of NZ_JAIKLE010000001.1, from coordinate 85,862 downwards.
TGTGGAAACTGTAAAATGTCCGCTGCCTCTGGTGATTACAGTAAATGGTTCAGCTCCGGAGTGCAGGGCACGAAATGCCAAGTTGTTAATGACCTACAAAAGAGCAAAAACAGTTACCGAGTTGCAAAAAGAAAATGAGGACTATACACATCTGTATAACGATCGGCCGGAGTTAAATATTCCGGAATGGACGGTTAACGACATTGAAACAGACAAATCTCAATTGGGGTTGACTGGTTCTCCAACCAAAGTAAAATCCATTGAGAATGTCGTACTTCAGGCAAAAGATTCCAAAATTATTTCAGACAACGATGCAGATATTGAAAATATGATGCTTGAACTTATTGAGAGTCATACCATCGGGTAGTTGTACCTTTGTAAATTAGAAAGAAATGAATAACGTATTTGTTTATTGCGAAATAGAAGACGGCCAGGTAGCCGAGGTAAGTCAGGAATTGCTGACCAAGGGTAGAACGCTGGCTAATGAATTAAAATGTAAACTGGAAGCGATTGCCATTGGCCATCAACTTGAAGGTATTGCTGATCAGATAATTCCTTATGGCGCGGATACGCTGTACCTGGCAGACGATAAAAGGTTGTATCCTTACCAAACGTTGCCACATACTTCAATCATCGTAAACCTGTTTAAAGAAGAAAAACCTCAGATTGCCCTTATGGGGGCTTCGTCCATAGGCCGCGATCTTGGTCCCAGAGTGTCTTCTGCATTGCACAGCGGTTTAACAGCCGATTGTACGAGTTTGGTCATTGGCGAACATTACGATAAAAAAGCGGACAAAAAGTATGAGAATTTGCTGTACCAGATTCGTCCTGCTTTTGGAGGAAATATTATTGCCACCATTATAAATCCGGATTGCCGTCCACAAATGGCAACGGTTCGCGAAGGTGTAATGAAAAAGAGCATTATTGATCCGAAATACAAAGGGAAAACAGTAAAACTTGATGTGTCGAAATATGTGAATGATACCGATTTTGTTGTCGAAATCATTGAGCGGCATATGGAAAAAAGTAAGTTGAATATCAAAGGTTCTCCTATTATTGTTGCCGGTGGTTACGGCGTTGGTTCTAAAGAGAATTTCCAGCTTTTACATGAACTTGCCGAAGTATTAGGTGGCGAAGTTGGTGCATCCCGCGCAGCAGTCGATGCGGGCTATGTGGAACACGAAAGGCAAATTGGTCAGACTGGTTTAACGGTTCGTCCAAAATTATATATCGCTTGTGGTATTTCAGGGCAAATCCAGCACCGTGCGGGAATGGAACAATCGGCCCAGATTATTGCAATTAATACCGATCCTGAAGCGCCGATTAATTCCATAGCAGATTATGTGATTACCGGAGATATTGCTGACATCGTTCCAAAGATGATCAAGTATTATAAAACGAATACAAAATAGTGTTGACATTTAATATGAACTAAAATGGCAAATTATTATACAGATAACAGCGACCTAAAATTCCATTTGAACCACCCGTTGATGGAAAAGATTGTTCGCTTAAAAGAACGGGATTTTTCTTTTAAAGATGAATTTTCATTTGCTCCGATGGATCATGAAGATGCTCTCGACAGCTACGATAAAGTGCTGGAGATTGTGGGTGAGATTTGTGGAGACATTGTTGGCCCGAATGCAGAAAGTATAGATGCAGAAGGACCCCAGGTAGTTGACGGACATGTTATATACGCCCGCGGGACACAGGAGAACATTGATGCACTAAACAAAGCTGGGTTGATGGGAATGTCATTGCCTTATAAATATGAAGGTCTTAATTTTCCGATTGTACCATATATTATGGCGGCTGATATCGTTTCGCGTGCCGATGCAGGCTTTGTAAATATTTGGGGATTGCAGGATTGTGCTGAAACCATCAACGAATTTGCTTCGGAAGAACAAAAGGAAAAATATCTGCCGCGTGTGTGCAAAGGCGACACGATGGCAATGGACCTGACCGAGCCTGATGCAGGTTCCGATTTGCAGGCAGTTCAGTTAAAAGCTACCTGGGATGAAAAGAAGAATGTTTGGTTGTTAAATGGAGTAAAACGTTTTATCACCAACGGCGACGGAGAAATTTCTCTTGTGTTGGCGCGTTCAGAGCCAGGAACAAAAGATGGGCGTGGACTTTCGATGTTTATATACGATAAACAGCAAGGTGGAGTAACCGTTCGCCGTATCGAACATAAAATGGGAATCATTGGCTCACCCACCTGTGAGCTGGTTTTCAAAGATGCTCCGGCTGAGTTGGTTGGTTCACGGAAATTGGGGTTGATTAAATATGTAATGGCATTGATGAACGGCGCTCGTCTTGGAATTGCTGCCCAATCAGTTGGTGTTAGTGAGGCTGCTTACCGCGAAGCAATAGAATATGCCAAAGAAAGAATGCAGTTCGGAAAGGCAATTATTCGTTTTCCTGCTGTCTACGAAATGCTCTCTATGATGAAAGCTAAACTGGATGCCTCAAGAACCTTGTTATACGAGACAGCACGTTTTGTTGATATGTATAAAACATACCAGCATATTTCCGAAGAACGTAATCTGGAAAAAGAAGAACGTGCAGAAATGAAAAAATATCAGCGTTTGGCCGATGTATACACCCCGCTAGTAAAAGGAATGGCAAGTGAGTACAGCAACCAACTGGCTTACGATGCTGTTCAGATTCATGGCGGTTCGGGTTTTATGAAGGATTATCCGGTGGAACGTATTTACCGCGATGCCCGAATTACCTCAATTTATGAAGGAACAACACAGTTACAGGTAGTAGCTGCTATTCGCGGTGTAACAACCGGTGTTTTTCTGAACCAGATTCGGTACTATGAATCTCAGGCGGTTTCACCTCAACTTGAATACCTGAAACGTTCGCTGATTATTCTTACTGATGAGTATGAGCAGGCAGTGAAAAAAGTAACTTCAACAGACGACAACGAGTTTGTCGATTTCCATGCCCGCCGTTTGGTTGAAATGGCCGGACACATTATCATGAGTTATTTGCTGTTGCTCGATACAAACCGCGATGATTCATTCCTGCGTTCAGCCAAAAATTACATTACTTTTGCCAAGGCGCAGGTAAAATCACATGCTGAATATATCCGGGTTTCTGAGTTAAGTGATCTCGGAACTTATAAATTCGAATTGTAGTATTTTAAAATACATATTCCCTTAAGAAGCTGCTTTTGTCAACGTATGAAGGCGGCTTTTTTTATGGTTCCCATTTGGCACCATCTTTGTCTTAATTCAGAAAAATCAAAAATCATGAAAAAAGTTTGTTTTATATTGTTAGCAATTTCCATTGCCGCTATCGTAAATGCTCAAAATTCGGATTCTCTGAAAATAAAAGTAACCGGAGATTTTATTTATATTGATTAATTGTGCAGAACCGCAGCAGATAATAATTTTGATGATGAAACCCTGGTTGACATGGTGGTTGTTAAAAAAGAACTAATTACATCGATTGTCGTTCAGTTAGACCCTCCCGGAAGGAAAGAGGAAGAAAATATGGTTGTGGTTACTACCAGTGAAAAAATTGTTTATCCGGAAGCCGGAGTTGATTCAAAAGCTATGAGTAATGCCTATAAACCTTATAAATTTTTCTTTGATAATGAATCTTTAGCAAAATCGTTTGCTTTGGAGATAATGAAGATTTGTGCCAAAGATTAATAATTTTTTTAGATTTAGGCACTTATTTTTATAAAAAACCGGAAGGTTGACTTTTCCGAAGAATCTGTTAAAGCCACATGCAGAGTACATTTGGGGTCTGAACTAAGTGACCTAGGAGCTACAAATTAGAATTGTAGAGCTTGATAATAAGCTATTAGTACAGAGTATTTAGTATTATTATAAAATGGCAAAGCCACTTCATCTTTTGAGGTGGCTTTTGGGTTTTTAATGTAAAGACTAAAACGTTTGAGATATTTGTCCAAGTCTTCTTAATCTCGGAAAATGAGTTTGAGTTGGAGAAGAAGATGGAAATTATTATTTCATTAACAATGAAATCTATCGTTTTATGAGGTCGTGAATAGATAAAGAATTATTTTTAGAGGCATTATTACCCGAGAGTCAAAGAGGACTAGCCCAATTTAGATGGATTTGTTTTATAACCATATAGTTAGAATAATTTTTGTTTTTTTTTGTGTATCTCCTGTTGAACTGTTTGCTGACAGGCAATCTGATTACTCAGAATCACTAACATCAGTTCAGTATTTAATTGAAAATAGAATTCAGGATATCTCAGACCTGGAGTTGACCAATGCACCATTTACAACCTATGGAAATGAACTATTAAATCCAAATGAATATTACTGGTTCAAACTCACATTTAGTAATCAGGTTTTAGAGTGTGAGTCGTATTTTATTCATTTTAACGATTTTTTTTCTGAAATTCAACTGATACAACTTTTCCCTCAAGGCAGAATCACAAAATACATTGGCGGAACTCATATTCCGCTTTCAATCCGTTCTTTTAAAGGTTTCTTCAAAGACAAAGTTTTATTGGAAAGAGCTAAAGGAAATGTAACCGTAGTTTATTTAAAAGTAAAAAGAGAAGGTTACGAAACATATTCGTTTCCTTCTGTTAAAATAATTCCGGTAAAAAAATATCAATATTTCAGAACTAAGACCGATATAATTCAAAGTTTTTTCACCGGCGTTATTGCTATATTATGCCTCTTTAATTTGGTTCTTTTTCTCTTAACCCGCGAAAAACTTTATTTGAGTTATTTTGTCTATATAGCTATTGCAAGTTTATATTTCTTTTTTTATTACGACTATATCGAATTATTTTGGTTTCCTAAGCACCCTTTGGTAAATAAACTCTTCTTTTTTAGCATTGTTTTAGGGCAGCCGTTTTACTTCTTTTTTCTCTACTATGCTTTAAACGAAGGAAACCAGAGGGACTACAGGAAGTTGATTTTTAGATATGCCTTTGTAGTTTTATCGTTAAGTATTATAATTATTATTATTTCGCTTTTTAGATATAATATAGCTGTTCACATTGGTGATGTCTTGTCGGTTTTGAATGGTATCACAATTGTTTTAATATTTTTCCTACTTGTTCGTAAAGTGCCGCTTGCTGTAAAAATAATTCTTTCAGGTTCATTATTTTTGGCGGCAGGTGGAGGTGCGGCTATAATTACCAACTTGTTTTATATATCTGCCGAGCACATATACATATACCAGGCAGGGTTTTATATTGAAATACTATTATTTGCAATCGCAATAAACTTTGCTCATTACAATGAACGGCTGATTAGAATAAAAAGACAACTTGATATTGCTTATTTAAAAAATGAAAAGCTTGAAAAGGAAAGAGAGCTTGAAGAGCTGAACAAGACTATCGATAAAAAGAACCGCGATTTAACCTATAAAGCCATCGTTATTTCACAAAAAGAATCGATGCAAAAAACTGTTTTGAAGCAGCTGTCAAAGCTGAAAAACCAGGAAAAAATTCAAAAGAATCAGCTGCTGGAATTAATGTCAAATTTGAAATCAAACACAAACAATAATCACTGGAACGAGTTTGAAAGTCATTTTGCCGCTGTTCATCCGCATTTTTATAACGCGCTAAATAAGAAATATCAAAACTTAACTGCCAGCGAAAATAAACTTTGTGCATTTATAAAAATGAAACTTTCTTCAAAAGAGATAGCGTTAATTACAGGAAAAAGTCAGCAAAGTGTTGATGTGGCCCGAAGTCGGCTGCGCAAAAAGATGGGATTGGAAAATCATGAAAACTTATATGCCGTGGTTTCTGAAATAGAAATTAAGTAGATTATTTATTTTTTTCTGTTTTTATTCGCAATCTTTAATAGACCAGGACAAAATTCCCAATATTTCTCAATTATTTTCAATTAAACAGCAAAAGTTAAGATTTTGTTAGGTATGTTTTGCCTCCTCTAATAGCCAATACTGCTAGATTTACCGTGGTTAAATGTGTGAGTTTGTAATTAAGAAAAATAAAAACCGGGAATCATGGATCTGTCATGCCTTTTTTTAGGGGGTAGTATATTTCGTCCTTTTTGTTATTCAACAAATCGGAAATTTTTCACGAATCAATATCCTTTTCAGGTTCTGATCAAAATAAGTTTATCAGTAGTAAATAAAATCTGAGAGATAAGCTTGTACAATATTGAATAATGTAAAAAATATTTTGTTTACCAATAATATCTAAAAATATGAAAAATTTATTTACCCATTCATTTTTTCTGCGCTTATGCGTAATAGTTATTTGCTTTTTGGGACTTACAAAGAGTATGGTCGCAGCTGAACCTAATTACGACCTATATATAATTGATAATCGTGACGGAGAACTCTCTCTTGTTGCTGATATAGGACCAAGTATATATGATGCGTCCGAATACATTACCGTACAATTTGTTATTTCCAGTAAATCCAGACCGTTATCAAAAACAACAGCTTTAGATACTCTGGATAATCCATATTTTCCGTATTACCGTTTTACAGATGTAGATGTTACCGATTTTTATCCGGGTGAAGAAATAAGCGTTACAATGAAGGTTAATTACTGGTACATGAGATTTAATATATATCATACATCCCATCCTTTTTCTGTTTCAAAAAATCATACTCTTCAAGTTCCGGCTGTTTATATCGAAGAGTGCTCGTCATGTTACAGCGACTTTATTAAAGTTAAGGTACACGACAAACATTTATGGGCCTATGAGAAATCGAGTAAAATGAGGCTTTACAAAGAAAATGCCGATGGAAGTACAAAATGGCTCGCATTACTGTTTGATAATAACTCAGGAGTAAGCAATGTTGAAGTTGATGAAGAAAACGACTGTTTCTATTTTTACCATCGAGGTCTGTCAGCAGGAGATATTTTTAATTATGAGCTTCAGGCGTGTTATTATAAAATTTTGCCCAATTATGGTGACCAGTTAGATGTGGATGGTTGTGCGATGCGTCATTATACCGATTACTATCCTTATGAAGACTACGATGACGATGACCATGAAACGGGCGAATGTTTTGAAATGAATCTACAGGCTAGTACCGATAAGTCACAATCAATTGTTCTGAATTGGAATAAAACAACTGCACCGGAAGTTACCGGCTACGTTGTTGAACGGCGAACCTATGATTATGTATATGATAATTACCGTGAAAGTTACAATGACTTACCTTCACTAACAAGCGCTGCAGACGAAAGTTCCTCGATCGTGCCCGGTTACTATTATAATTATCTCGTTACCTCCATACCAGAGGGCTATCTTCGCGACTCAACAAATGGAAGGCTTTTACCTGACGGCATAATATCAGGAAAAGTAGTCACCAATTCTGAGAGTGGGCTGCCCAATGTTAAAGTGATTGCCAAACGTATAGGCACTGTTGAGTCGGATACCACCACTTATTATTCTACAATGACAAACGGGCAGGGAAAATTTTCAATTGATAAAGTTTACTATAACGAAAGTTCTGATTTTGTAGTCTATCCTGTATTGGAAGATCATAATTTTGATCCTTCAAAAGATACTGTTTCATTGACAACTGCTCATAACCAGGAAACAGGTATGAGATTTAAAGATACCACGTCGCTTATAGTACAGGGAAAGGTACTACAAAGGACACCTGCTGGAAATTACCCTTTATCCGGCGTAGATATTTTATTGGACGATGACAACAGTCAGGGGTTTGTAACTGATTCGGCCGGTAATTTTGCAGTGGCAATTTTAATGGCAGGGCAGCATAAACTTACTCCGGCTCTGGATTCTCATTTGTTTTCCCCTCCGTCAGTAACATTGAATATTTTAGACAATGAAGAAGGAGTTAATTTTATTGATACCACAGAATTTAAACTCGATGGTTATGTTTCTGCAAGCTGTAATACTTATATAGGGCAGGCAAAACTCCGCATTTCCGATGTTGACGGATATTTTAGTATGCTGGTAGAAACAGATGCAACCGGTTACTATTCAGTAGATTTACCGGCTCGAAAATACACAATTGATATGGAATCGTTTATTTCCGTCGATCAGGATATGATAGCGGCCAACGATGTATTGGCATATTTTAAACCCGACAGTATAGATCTTACATACCATGACACCAGTTATAATGCAACTTATATACTCCCTCCAAAACTTGATATTGACTGGGGGGACAATAAATCTTCATCATGCGGTTTAATTATTATGGAACAGGGAGATACAAGTGATGTTGTTTTTCACGTTACCGAAGAGTTAAACGGACAAGTGTGTGATGCTAATGGCGGTTATATTGTTGTAAAGCAAAATATTGAATCAGAAAATTTTTCTTACGACACATTGTTTTTTGAAGACGGGATTGACACTTTGACAATAGTCCCGGGTAAACCTAAAATTACCGGAGACTTTCTAAAAGAATTTTACGCAACCGTTTATTTGGGTAATAACGAAGTTTCTTCGGGTAAAATAGATATACTGGTTGTTGGTAACAATCCCCGGGATAATACATTTACCACTGTTACCCCCTCCATGCCTTTTCTCATTCTACACGACCCACCGGGAGACGCAAGTTACAGTTATCTTGAAGAAAGTACGACCATCGAAAACTCCATGAGTTTTAGCACGCTCAAGGACGGAGCTGTAAATGCTTGGTCCGAGGCGAGGCTTGGGGTAAAATTTGAAGCAGGCTCAGGGTTCCTTAATACCGAAACTGAAATCTGGGGCTCGGTTGGTGTTTCTACAACTATAGGTGCAACATCAGTTGAAAATAACGAATTGATTTATATAGTTACCAACACCGAACGGTTTGAAACATCAAGTGATGAAATTACCGGCGCTGATGGAGATGTATATGTAGGCGGGGCGCTAAATTTGATTTATGCCCTCACGGATGTCATAACCTACGACTACAATAATTGTGAGCCGGTAAAAAGTACTGAACTTATTGTTGCCCCGGATGGGTTTAACACAACTTTTATGTATTCAGAAGAACATATTTCCCAAACCTTAATTCCTCAATTGGAAGAATTGGCATATTATGAAGAACTGGATGGCGATGATTTGGAAGCAGAAAGATATTTGACCCAGGCTGATGTATGGCGGCAAATGATAGAAAATAACCACGACAATATTAAAAAAGCAGAGTTTGTAGAGAATGTATCCTTTAGCTCTGGTGTAAATTACGAATCATCTGTTGAGTCGTCTTCAACCCGTTCAATGAGTCTTGAGTATACAGTATATGTTGATGCAGAGGTTGCTGCGGAGGCAGGATGCTTGGTCGGCGGTTCCGGCGGTTCTGCAGGTGTGGGCGTTTCTGTTAAAGCTGAAATTGGCGAATCAAGCACCGCCACGGAAACAAATTCACAAACGGTTGGTTATGTTTTGCAGGATGACGATTCAGGCGATTATTTTAGTGTTGATGTTTTGAAAGACCAGGTTTACGGTACACCGGCTTTTAATACCGTAGCAGGTCGTTCGAGTTGTCCTTACGAAGAAAAAACACAACATCGCGAAAGACTTCAATTAGAAGCTGACGTTTATAACCAGACACTTTCGTCGAATACAGAAAGAGGAGTTTTTGTTCTTGAGCTAACAAACCTCAGCGACAGTAATGAAGACCAGGTTTATAATTTAATGTTCGACGCTACCAGCAACCCCGATGGAGCAGTTGTTACAATAGGAGGGAACACCGTTGGCGGTGGAGAAAAAATACCTTATAGTATCCCGGCGTTCGAGTCTGTCTTTGCAACAGTAACCATTGCGAAAGGCCCTTTAAAAACAACAGCTTATCCCGGTTTGAAATTTACGCTTGAATCAGAGTGTGAAAGCGATATTTCTGATGATGTTTATCTCAGTGTTTTCTATCCTTCTGAATGCAGTGATCTGACAATTGCTTCAGAGAAAAATGTTATTACGGAAGATGTTATGATATTGACACTTTCTGATTATGACACAGCAACTATAGATTATTGTTTTATTGAGGTTCGTGAAAAGGATGCTACTTTTTGGACGACATTGAAAGAGGTTTTGGTGGAAGATTTAAATGAGAATGCTACAGATATTGTTGTTCCTGTCTATAATGTTGAAGATGGTGATTTTGTTTTCAGGGCAGAAATAACCAATGGAGGTTCGGAAAACTACTCAAATAGCATAGAAGTGAAGGTCGACAGAAATGCTCCGGAAGTGATGGGTTATCCACGTCCATTATCTGACAATCTGCTAAATGAAGATTACATTTATGTAGCTTTTAATGAAGCTATTGGTTGTAATCAAATTAATGAAGATAATGTCAAATTTTTAAATGTAACTCAAGGATATATCCCGGTAGATATACAATGGGGGTGTTCCGACAGCATGCTTGTTTTCAATTCTTCATTTACCGGTGTTGACAATGGTGATTACCTTTTAATAAAGCTAACTGGTGTTAGCGATTTATACGGAAATATAAACACCGATACAATTGTCTGGGGCTTTGCTGTTGACGATATTAATGCCTATCTCAATAACGGAGATAAGGATTCCGACGGAGATGACATTGTTGATGCAGCAGATAATTGTACTCTTGTTTACAATCCAGGACAGGAAGATGTTGACAATGATGGTATTGGCGATGTATGTGATGATGATATTGATGGGGATGGCATTCCAAATAATGTTGATAATTGCCCAACGATAGCAAATGCTGACCAAGCAGATTATGATGGCGACGGAGAAGGCGATGCCTGCGATTTTGATACCGACAACGATGGAATAGAAGATGATGTTGACAATTGCCCGTATGTGCAAAACGCCGACCAAAACGACACAGATAAAGACGGGAGCGGAGACGTATGCGACGATGATATTGACGGGGACAGAATAATAAACGACATAGATAATTGTCCGTATGCCGCAAATTCAAACCAGAACGATGTCGATAATGACGGAATTGGTGATGTTTGTGATGATGATATTGATGGTGATACGGTTCTGAATGACGATGATAATTGTCCTTATGTGTCAAACTTAAATCAGGAAGACCTTGACAACGATGGCATTGGTGATGTTTGTGATGAAGATATTGACGGTGATGACGTTCTGAATGGCGACGACAATTGTCCTTTGGCAGTTAATACCGACCAAACAGATTCTGACGGCGACGGAATTGGTGATATTTGTGATGACGATATTGATGGAGATGGAGTATTAAATAGCAATGATAATTGTATTTATGTCTTCAACTCAGACCAGACGGATACAGATAGCGATGGAATTGGTGACGTGTGTGAAAATGACGCTGATGCAGATGGTATACCCGATTCGATGGACAATTGCCCTTTCGTACAAAACACCAATCAAATTGATACAGACAATGATGGTATTGGAGATGTATGTGATGATGATATTGATGGCGACGAAATTTTGAATGATATTGATAATTGTCCATATACTTCAAACAAAGAACAGATTGATACTGATGGCGATGGTACTGGAGATTTATGTGATGAAGATATAGACGGCGATGGCATTCCTAATAGTACTGATAACTGCCCAATAACTCCAAATAGTGGGCAAGCAGATTTCGATGGAGACGGTATTGGGAATGTTTGCGATGGTGACCTCGATGGCGATGGTGTTTTAAATGATTCTGACAATTGTCCTTATGTAGCCAATGCAGATCAGGCCGATGTAAACAATAACGGAATTGGCGATATTTGTGAAAATGATTCCGATGGTGATGGGATTCCCGATGTTACCGATAATTGTCCGTTGACCGCAAATGCTGACCAGGCCGATGCAGACAAAGATGGTGTTGGAGATATCTGTGATAACGATATTGACGGAGACGAAATTCTGAACGTTTACGATAATTGTCCATTGGTATTTAATTTATATCAGCAGGATTCTGATTACGATGGGATAGGAGATATGTGCGATGATGATATTGATGGAGACGGAATTGTGAATGAGCTGGACAATTGCCCAGTAACGCCCAATAATGATCAAATCGACACCGATGGAGATGGGCGGGGAGACAGCTGCGACGGAGATATTGATGATGATAATGTATTGAATAATAACGACAATTGCCCGTTTGTTGTTAATGAACTTCAGCAGGATTCTGATGCTGACGGAGAAGGAGATGAATGTGATGACGATATTGACGGCGATGGAGTGTTAAATGAATATGATAATTGCCCGTTAACAGCAAACGCCGATCAACTTGATGCTGATAATGATGGAGTGGGAGATGTTTGCGAAGCTACATCTGTAATCATTATGGATGAGGAACAATTTGCTTGTGAAGTCTATCCAAATCCATTTAATAATACAGTCTCTTTAAATATTATTTGTGAGAAAGCAGAGGAAATTAGAATTGAATTCTATGATCTGCTTGGAAAATTAAAAATTTCAGAAAAAGTTCGGTTAGTAAGGGGAGAAAACACCCGTGTTGTAAGAACCCGGGAATGGGAATCAGGACTATATACTTATCGATTAATTGGGAAAGAAAATCTAATTGTTGGAAAAGTGATTAAAAAGTAGAGCTGACCGTAGTGTTGGAGAAGCCACTTCGTTTTTCGGGGTGGCTTTTCTTGTAAAAAAGAGATACAAGTTTTGGAACCGGACTTATTTTTTCCTTTTTTTTGCTTTGGGTTCCGGCAGTTCTTTTACGCTTATCCTAACCAGTTCACTTAACCATTCACGGTCGTCTATTTTGTCTTCAATCAGAAAACTTGGCTTGGCTCCGGGATAAGGCGGCGCTTCAATTGTATCTCCAATAAATGTTCTGCCGGCAGCGGTGGGTTTTATAAAAAGTTTGTTATCGCAAATTAGTGCAAACAATTTGCCACCGGAGTAAATTCCATATTCTCCAAACATCGTTCGAAAACTAATTTCTCCGGCGTTTTCAATTTGGTCAACTATAAATTCAACAAAATTCTTGTCTGATGACATTCGATATTTTATGTTGTATATTCTTTTAAATGACAATAAAAAGTTGTGCCCTTATTTATTTTACTTTCCACCCGAATGTAACCTCCATTTTTTTCCACAATATTTTTTACAATATAAAGCCCCATTCCGGTTCCTTCCACTTTTGAAGTGAATCTTTTGAAAGGTTTAAATAATTCGGAACCGGCATTTTTGAGATTAATGCCAATTCCATTATCTTCTACGCTCAAAAGCACCGATTTTTCTTCTTTTATGGTTGAAATTTTCACAAATGATTTTTTTGCTTCAGAAGCGTATTTTATTGCATTGGAAACCAAATTACGTAAAATACTAACCAGATGGGCTTCAATAAAATGAATTTCAGGAGCATCCTCAAAATCGGTCTCAATTGTTCCCTGAAAATTGGTAATCTGATTGCTTAATTCTGCCGCAACCTCTTTCCAAACCTTTATAAATCTGATTTGTGCAATGGCTAATTCCTGTTTTGTTTGAATACTTACGGCTTCCATCAACCCGTCAACCGTTCGTTTTAAACGAATGGTCGTTGGTTCTAACATTTCAACAAGCGTAAGTTTGTCTTCCGGTGCTGACTGTTTTACAAGTTCATTAATATCAATGAGGTTCTGGATAGGAGAGCGAAGGTCGTGCGCAGCTATTTTAAAAAAATCTTCAAGTACATCGTTTAGTTTCGTCAGGTGGTTATTTTTTTCTTCCAGTTGCAATTCTATTTTTTTTCTGTCGGTAATATCAAGATTAATTCCCGCCCAAGAAACGATTTTATCATTGTCATCTTTTATAGGCATTCCGATGGCCAGTACCATTTTTAATTCGCCATCTTTAGTTAAAAATTTATGTTCATGTTCAAAACGATCACCTGTATTTACAGAGGCCATCCATAAATCCATTACTTCTTGTTGTTGTTCGGGAACTAAGGTATCAATCCAACCAAAATCCTGTATTTCTTCAAATGACTTCCCTACCATTTTACAAAACGACTCACTAATATGAATTGTCTTTCCTTCAGCATCAGTTGCCCATACTCCATAATCAACCGATTCACCCATTATACGGTAACGTTGTTCTGATTCAGCGAGTGCCTGTTTGTCCAGTGCCAGCTGTTTCAACAAATATTCGCGTTCTACTTCAGCATTTTTTTGTTGGGTTACATCTCGTACAACTATTACTGCGCCGGTAATTTTTCCGTCGTTTGAAATGATCGGACCGAAACTGTAACTGCCCACCCATTTTTCGCCGGTGTCTTTTCTTAATAAAATATATTCAGCATTTGTGGCTGATTTGCCCTTTAAAGCTTTTGTTCCAGGCCAGTCTTTAACCGGTGCAGGGCTTTCATCAGGGAAAAAAAGTGCAAGAAATTCGTTATAATCCGCAAGTACATTCGGGCACTCTTCTCTGTTTTTAAATCTGTGAAAGGTAACAAAAGCGTCATTGTAATAAAGAAGCTTGAGCTCGGGATCAAAAATAAATACAGCGTCAGTCATACTGTAAAGAGCAGCTTTTATTGTTTCCTGGCTTTGTTGTAATTCTTTTTGAGCCGCCTTTCTTTCACGATTGTCAATGCCGATTCCAACCTGTCTGCCGTCTTCCAATTTTACGTTTGCCCAAATGGTTTCGATTTCGTTGCCTCCTTTCCCTGTCATAACAAAATCCTTAAATCCAGGTTGTAACGACTGCATAAACATTGCAGCTTTTTTTCTGTATTCAGGATCCGGATAAACAAGTTCCATTATATTTTTTTTCCTGATATCAACTTCACTCCAGCCGGTTATCCTCTCAAATTCTTTGTTAACATCTATTTGTTGCAAATCCGGGTTATAAATGGTAATCATCGCCGGGACGCTGTCGAAAATGGTTTGAAGTAGTACATTGTTACTTTCAAGCTGATCTTTTAATTGTTTTCTTTGTGTAATATCAAGCATCGTAGTAATGATAGTCCTATCCTCGCTTTTTTTTAGCAGTTCACTTGATATAAGCACAGTTAAAGTTTTGCCAGAGAGGTGGTGCAGTTTCGTTTCAAAATTTCTTACCGATCCCGTTTTTTTTATGATTTGAATAAGTCTATCCCGGTCATTTGGATCGGCATACAAGTCAATTGAAAGCGTTGTTGCCCCAGTAATATTTTTACGGGTTAGCCCTGTAAGTTCGAAAAAGGCATCATTCACATCATATATTTTTCCGTTGTCTAGATTGCTTATAATCATTGAGTTTGGGTTCGATTTGAAGGCACTTACAAATTTTTCTTCATTTCTGCGCAATTCTTTTTCAGCTTCAACTCGTTCCGTAACATCATGAATAATAGAAAACAATGTTGGTTTTTTATTTATGTTGTAAAGCGAAGTATAAACTTCTACCTGCCGTATTGTCCCGTCGGCAATCCGATGCGGGAAAATAAAATAATCCTTTTTTCGCTGGGTTACTTTCTTTCTTTCTCTTTTTATTTCATCCGGAGACAGCATGTTGATGTCTTCAATTTTTAAGGATAAAAGTTCTTTTTTAGGGTACTTGTAGAATGCTACTGCCGCTTCATTAGCGTCTACAATTTGTCCGGTTTCCTGCTCAATCATAAGCATTATCGCCCGGTGGGAATTAAACATCTTCCTTAATACTTTTTTATCAGAAACATCGAGAAACCTTTTCAGATTTTGATTTTCTTCCTCGAGCTTTTTAATGTAATCTTCGGTTTGATTCATTCTTAATACAAATAGGTGTCAGAGTGTTGAATTTTTTATAATATATGAAAAATTGAGAAACTATGCGAATTTTTTATTGTTAATATTTTGTAAGTCTGGTAGTTGAAAAGACTGATAAATGAGATTGCAGTTTTAGATAAAATAACACGCTTCGCAGGAAGATTGAGTTATTGATTTCCAATAATAAATTTTTTTTTATCATATTTCAAACCCCGTTTTCTAAATAAAACCTGTTTTTCCTGTTTTTGTTTTTAGCGGTTTGGATTTTTGGATTTATTTCGCCTAATCTTCGCAGAGGTTTATCTCCAGAAAAAGACAACAGTTGATTTTTTCAGATGGTTTTTATATATAGGTGTTAGTTTAGTGTGTGCAGATGTATTGCCAAATATTTAAAAGACCAATAGAGAAGTTTTCCAGAATTTAGCTCAGACTCAATACTACTTTTTAGGAAAGCTTAATATTTGCATTTTTCAGGCTCGTTTTTAATATAATACGGTTTGTAATTTTTCGCTGTTTTATCCATACAGCCGCAAAGATTTAACAATTTTATATTTTTGAAATCAATAGGATGACTTTCAGCCTGTAAAGCAATATATCCTTCCGTAAGGATTTCACCTTCACGTGCCAGCCAGTTATTTTTACTTTCTGTTATTCCAAAATTTTGCCAGTCATTATCGATGTCGGCATTTATAAATCCTTTTGTAATTTGCGGTTTTTGAAAGGCTAAGACAGTGTCACCTTCAACAATAAACGTCATTTTTTCGCCGCCAAGAACAATTGCTTCAACATGTATCCACTGGTCACCATTATATGTTTTTGATGTAGAATTAATACAGTGGTTAAAATTTATAGAATCTCCCATTTCGACGGCAGTGCCCGGCGTACAAACATTGGCAGTGGTGCGTTCTCCCTGGTTAAGTCCACCCAGAAGCTGCAATTCTATTGAAACCGGAAAATCCTGCCCGTAGTCGTTGCTCTTCGCCGATTGCGAATGTAACATAACACCGCTGTTTCGGATATTCCAGGTTGCACCTCCTTTTAGCTGTTCGCCAACAAAACGGTAGTCAAAACTTAATTTGTAGTGCGAAAAAGGTTCCTTATAGTACATGTGTCCGAAATAGTCCTCAAATTCATAGTAGTTATCATAACGAATACGAATCATACTATCTTCTACCACAAATGTTTCTTTATAGTTTTGATCAACCGGAATTCCGGCAATTTTAATTTCCCAGCCTGTTAGATCGGTTCCGTTAAATAGATTTATCCAGTCTTCTTTTGGGACAATACTTGTATTTTGCGATTTCGAAATAGTAGAAACGAAAAGAAATAGTAAGATGAAAAGCTTTTGCATTATTGAGATAAATTGATTTAGATTCCGGTAAAAGTAGTAAAAGTTTCAAATACTGCATATTCAGTTTTTTTTGTTAGATTGAGTATTTTTACTCAAACTTTGAAACAAAGTGTGTTCTTGAAGCTAATCGGTATTATTCCGGCATCTGGAGATTAAGGTTAATATTTGAATTTTCTCTTTTCGGTTTTGTTTGCTGGGCGTTGTTTGATTTGGAAGCACAAATAGCGGCTGTAATTTTTTTATTGTTTTTGTACTAAAGAAAATATAGAAGCTCTAAAAAGGAGTCCTTGTTCAGTTTGAAAAGCGATAGTGGGGTTTCGCTTGAATAAAAGCTATAGACAAAGGAGCTTGTAAAAAGAAATAAAAATTGTTGTCAATAGCGTCACAGATGCAGTTCTGTGTAATTTGAGCATAATGGATTCAAATTTTCCTGTACTCAGTATTGATCCTGACAAAATAATCACTAAAACAGATGCAATAGCCAAACTTATTGATGTGACAAATAAGCTTGTCTTTCCATCGTTTTTTGAGAAGTGTATCATCAGTATAATAGTGAGAATTATAAATCCGAATGTTGCTAGTTTGTGGATGGTAAAAGTTCCCGATTGAAAAGGTTTTCCGGTTTTGTGTAAAATTATTCCAAAGATGATGGACAAAACCGTCAGGCTGCTATTGACAAAAATTTTTGTTGTGATTTCCATTGGTGTATTTTTTGGATTCGTTTTTATTACAAAAGTAATGAACACCTTGTGGAGGAATGTTTGATAAATGTCAAAAAAAAGGCATCGCTTATTGGTTCTCCTATTACTTCGGACTACAATGTTGGTTGGAAGGAGGGGCTATTTTAACATTCCTGTTTATAAATATTTCCAGGAATTTTTTACAAAAATATTCAGGTACGGTGCTGTTTTTTTTGAAGTTGCGGTAAACAAGAATTGCAGTTTTTTTACTCAAATTTATTCGCCAGGGGAAAAAAACTACCGACTGTTGTTTTTACTTCATCCAGCCAGTACTTTCTCTCCGTAGTTGTACTGGTAACAATTATGCGAAACATTTTACGATAAAACTCTTTAACTCCACATAAATCAAAAATACAGTTTTTCCAGAGTGTTTCCAATGGGTCTAAAAAGATATTATTTTCTCTTTCCTTACTTGTGTTTGATGTATTGAAAACCACAGCAGTTTTGGCTTTCAGTAACCCAACCGGAACTCCTTCGCCTCCATCTTCTTCTTCAAACTCATAGGCAATTCCGGGTCTGATAACACGGTCGATCCAACCTTTTAAGAGGGCAGGCGGTTGTCCCCACCAGTTGGGATGAACGATAATAATTCCATCACTTTTTACTAAATCTTCACAATGCTTTTTTATAATCTCATCAATCACTCCTTTTTTAGGAATTTCAGGGGTGTTTAGCACCGGATCAAAATTCTCCCGGTATAAATCGTGAAAGATAACGGAATGTTCATTTTCTATTAGTTGCTTTATACAGGTTTGGGCTATTGCATAGTTGAAACTATTTTTATCAGGGTGAGCAAGTACAACTAAAATATTCATAATACCGGTTAGTTTGATTTTTAAGCGAGTAAAAGTAGTATTTTCTTTAGTGGGTGAAAATTGAAATTGACTTTAAATTAATTTCCGGTTCAATAAAAAAAGTAACCGGAAGAACCTGGTCTCTGGTCCTTCCGGTTAACATTTTATTTTGTGTTTTTTACTACACAGAAAATTACCTGCTCACCATTCCACAAATCTCCTGAAGGAAGGACATTAATATAAAAATTAAACTGTTTAAATCCAGACTGTAAAAGTTCATTTTTAATATCTGTTTCGGAAAAGAAATGGGTGTAAAAGCGATAAATTTTTGGGGTTTCATATCCATTGACGATGATGTGTTGATAGAGAATAACCTTTTCATCTGTATAATGAAATGACTCTGAAAGTGCTAAATAAGGCTTATCACTCCAGAAACCTTTTTCCTGTGCCTCCCAGCTTCTGGGAAAAATTTTTTGTTCCAGTTTTTGGTCGTTATTCACATCGAAAATAAGAGTTCCGTCCGGTTTTAACCATGTTTTAATATTACTTAAAAGCTGTTTTCTTTCGCTAGGTTTTAATACACAATAATCAGTATAAATGAGAATTACCAAATCAAACTGGTTTTCTTCCAGTTGAAGATTACGATAGTCTTCATTTTTATAGCAGATGTTAAGTTGCTTTTCTTCCGCCTGTTTTTGTGCGTATTCAATAGAATTTTTTGAAAAGTCAACCGCAGTAACTTTGTGCCCCTTTTGTGTAAAGAGCTCTGAATACAGACCCGGGCCGCAGCCCAGATCCAGAATTCTGAGAGACGTTTTTTGTACTTGTCCCAAAATCCAGTCAGTGGTTTTTTTAATGGTGCTTCCCTTGCGACTTGCCAGGTCAATTTCGGTATCAAGGTGAACCTGTAGTAATTGTTCGGAAATATAGTCGTTGGTCCACATTACATCAGTGCCGGGTGTATACAGTTCCGGTTTTTTTGTGTATGTGCTTATCTCTTTGATATTCATTTTTATTCTTTTTAATGATAGATTTAATGATTGACGACAAATGTTGCTTTGTCGGTCAACGTAAATTTTGAAAATTTTATAATGAATTTTTTGAAAAGCACGAATGTATATGAATAACTTTTCTACATCAGTAAGTGCTTTTCATTTTCCCCGGAAGGGATTTTTGATACGTTTTTTCTCTTTTTGAAAGTAATGCAAAAGTAGCAAATGTTTTTTATTTTATTAATGTTGAGGGGCAAGATATTTAGTAATCTGTTCTTTCAATCAACTCTTTTATCCAATTTATGGTTAATTCTGCGTGGGCTAAATGTGTGTAATGATCTCCTTCTAATTCAACAAGCTTTGCATTTGCAAAACCCTCAATAATATCAGGTTGATATTTCGACCATTCCAATTGTTTTGCTGAGAGTAATATTATTGGCATGTCTTTCGGGATTTTTAAATTGTTCATATAATTCAGGTTGGGAATAAATTGGTACCACTCTTTTCTGTATTTTACTTTAAAACGGCTTTCGTACCATTCCGTGCCACCTTCGATGTATTTTTTCAGCTTTTTTTTGCTCATACTTTTCCAATATGATTCTGCGCTCGGATCGAGCAATAACATTCCTGAAACTTCCTCGGGGTACTCGTATGCAAAATAACGATCGATAAGTCCCCCCAACGAATGCCCAACCAAAATATAAGGAGGTTTGATATTTTCTTTTTTCAGAATGCTTTTTAGTTCGGATACCATATTGGGGATGCTTCGTTCCTGGCGGGAAAGATCAGATTTTCCAATATCTGCGCGGTCGTATAAAAATACCTTTGCAAATTTTGCAACCGAATCCGGAATTGATTGCCACACCTCCAGGCTATCGGACATACCATTTTCAAACAAAACAGTAATGTCTCCGTCTCCTAATGTTTTTATGCGGAACTTTTGTCCGTCAATGTCTGTAAATCTTTCCTGGCTTGTTGCTGCCAAAGAAATTACAATCAGGATGTTTGCGAAGAAGGTTTTCATATGTGGTCGATTTTGGTTAATCTGCTAATCCAAAACCTGCGGGGTGGTTGTAGGTCCGTGTACAAGTAATTTTCCATCATTTGTTACTTCCATTGCATCAATAAAAACCACTCTTTCCTGTCCCGATGCTTTGGTTCTTCCGTGGTACACGCAATACATTTTTTTACCGTCTTTCGACCAAGTAACGCTGTTGTGCCCGGTTCCCGTTACTTCACCACCCTGTTCTGTATTTTTTTGTAAAACCGGATTGTTATCTGCTTTTGTAAAAGGTCCCAGCGGACTTTTGGATGTTGCATATCCTAGGGCATAATTTTTTCCGGCATAAAAATTAGCTGAATACATCATGTAAAAGGTTTCATCTTTTTTGAAAATGTATGAACCTTCAGTCCATCGGCGATTTACTTCACCCGATGTTACCGATCTGCTTTCCCATTCGGTTTGTTTGTTATCCATTTTCACCGGCGGCCGAAGCAATAGAACCGGATCGCCAATTATTCCGGAGAAATCAGGCTTTATTTCTACTCCGTAAACCCAGCTTTCCTCAATTTCTTCAAACAGATTCTGTTTGCGAGCCCAGTCGGCTACTTCGCTTTCTACCGCGTGTTTATAACAGCAGCGTGAATAGTACATGAAAACTCTGCCATCGTCGGTAAACAAAAGGTTGGCATCAATTATGGGATATCCCGGATTAAAAACAGGTCCATTGCTGATTTCTTTAAAAGGGCCGGTTGGTTTATCGGATGCAGCTACACCAATTCGGAAATTTTCAAGCTCGTTTGTTGGATTTTCTTTCCACTGCGCACTAAAAAACATGTAAAATTTTCCTTCGACTTCATATACTTCAGGTGCCCAGAAATCACCGATTCCCCATGAATCTTCTGTATTCCCCTTGTAAACCTGGCCTTCTTCTTTCCAATGCACCAGATCGTCAGAAGAACAAACCCTAAAACCATCTTTTACACCTCCCGTTCCGTACATATAATATTTTCCGTCGGATGCTTTAAGAACATAGGGATCTCCAAAAGCTACATCCAGCGGGTTGGAGTATTCTGTTTTTGATTTTTTCTCCGTACAACCTGATAAAACCAGAAAGGCGATTATGCCTGAATAAAGAAGCAATTTTTTCATGTAGATTTTTAGTTAGCAAAATTATTTCGACTAAAATAGTATATTTTTCTTGTTGGAGTATTTGTTTTGCATATTTCCGAAATCTGCAAATCTTTAAAACTGCTTACATTCAACCAGAAAGACGGTTTGGGCTAAACTATGTCAATTCGTTTTGCTTTTCCTTGTGTCATTTTGAGTTGTAGTCCCTACAATGGACAGTGTTCTCTGTTGTGGACTACGTGTGTTTCTTTTATGTTGTGATAAGTTGTTGTGGGCTAGTTTTTTATGTTTTTTGGCATGAAACTGGTATTTGCTTTACAGCTTTATGAAATGATTTTTCAAAAGTAAATAGGAACAAATATGAATAGAAAAATTGTAATAAAAATAGCGATAGGGATTGTGGTGGTTCTGGAAGATATACTTAAGAGGTTGATACTTGGAGAGAGTGACAGAGCCCTTGTATATGTGTCTGTGGAGTCCGGTTTGTCCGGATTTCATAGGCCTTTACGTAAATAGTAAAATTGGTTGGTAGGGTGAAAAATAAGAATATGCGTTTGATAAGCTAACTTTTATGAGGAAGCTTGAGTCCGTGATGATTGGAAATTATTTCCCTGATTCACGGACTTTTGTTTTGTGTAAAAGCCGAAGGATTTAACTCTTGACTTTCTTTTTTTTAATATGAATGAATAGGGGTTTATTGTACCATTAACTCTAAATTTTATACTTTTATCTTCAGAATAAAAAGAACCCAAAAGAAACAGAATAATGAGTATTCTATTTAAAAGATATTTTGTAAGCAGGTTATTAGTTTTTCTTATTTCCATTTTCACAATTATTTCGTGTCAGCAGAAGGTAAGAGATACTTTTCCGGATGGAACCGCAATCCCTAACTGGTTTTCGGACACCACAAAAATAGATGTAACAATTCTTGGAAAAATGTATTTAGTTTCCGATTACGGAGCTATATCAGATGATTCTACTTTGAATACAGAGGTCATTCAGAATCTTATCAATCAGGTTTCGGCAGAAGGAGGAGGGGTAATTGTTATTCCGAAAGGAGCTTTTCGCAGTGGGGCTCTCTTTTTTAAAACCAATACACATTTGCATTTGGAAGAAGGCGGAATTTTAAAAGGTTCAGACGATATTTCTGATTATCCAATGCAGGCATCGCGGATGGAGGGACAGAATCTTGAATATTTTCCCGCGTTGATAAACGCATACAATGTTCCCGGTTTTACTATAACAGGTAAAGGAACAATTGACGGAAACGGAAAAAAATATTGGGAAGCTTTCTGGCAACGTCGAAAAGAAAATCCACAATGTACCAACCTGGAAGTTTCACGTCCTCGACTGGTGTTTATTTGGGGCTGTGATAGTGTTTATATTCAGGATGTGCACCTGCAAAATACCGGTTTCTGGACCACACATCTTTATCAGTGCAATTATGCAAAAATATTGGATGTATACATTTTTGCTCCGCGCACACCAATACCGGCACCTAGCTCTGATGCCATCGATTTGGATGTTTGTTCCAATATTTTGGTTCGAGGCTGCTATATGTCGGTGAACGACGACGCTATTGCATTAAAAGGAGGAAAAGGGCCGTGGGCCGATAACGATCCTGATAATGGGGAAAATACGAATATTCTGATAGAAGATAACACCTTTGGATTTTGTCATTCAGCGCTTACGTGTGGGAGTGAGTCCATCCACAACCGAAATATTCTTATGCGCAATTGTAAAGTTGATGAGGTTGCTCGTTTGATTCATTTGAAAATGCGGCCGGACACACCTCAGAAATATGAGTATATAACGATGGAGAACATAGAGGGAAACGGCGTAAATTGTATTTATATTCGTCCTTGGACCCAGTTTTTTGATTTAAAAGGCCGCGAAACGCCACCGCTTTCCGTTTCGGAAAATATAACCTTTCGGAATATAAAAATGAAGGTGAAGAGTTTTACCAACATTGGAATAACGGAACATGATCGTTTGCAAAGCTTTACTTTTGAAAACGTAGAGATTGAGGCTGAAAATCCGGGAATTGACACCGCTGTTTTTGATGGAATTGTGTTAGACAATGTGGTGGTTAACGGCAAACTTTTGTAAATTTTTAAACGCCAGGAACAGAGGATTTTCTTGATAGTGAGTATTCTTGTTCTTTATGATGAGTATCTGTATCAGGCTTGATTTTTTGTCAATTTTTAAAAGAAAATTGCACCATGAATAAAATACTTGCGCAGTTGAACCCCCAGCCTTTATTTGATTATTTTGAACAAATTTGCCAGGTTCCCCGACCTTCCAAAAAGGAAGAAAAGATAAGGCAATTTTTGCTCGATTTTGCAAACAACAATAGTTTAGAAGCTAAAACAGATAAAGTCGGGAATGTTTTAATTTCAAAACCGGCAACACCAGGAAGAGAAGATGCTCCCAAAGTTATTTTACAAACTCACATGGATATGGTGTGTGAGAAAAATAGCGATAAAACTTTTGATTTTGAAAAAGATGCGATAGAGCCAGTGCTGGAAGATGGTTGGGTAAAAGCCAACGGGACTACATTGGGAGCCGACTGTGGAATTGGGATTGCAGCTCAAATGGCGGTTTTAACCTCAAAAGAAATAAAACATGGCCCGCTGGAATGTTTGATTACTGTAGATGAGGAAACCGGACTTACCGGTGCTTTTTCATTAAGACCTGGTTTTATGACAGGTTCTGTGTTGCTTAACCTGGATTCGGAAGATGAAGGGGAGATTTTTATCGGTTGCGCCGGCGGAATTGATACCGTAGCTGTATTGTCGTTTGAAGGAGGTATGATTTCTGAAAAATCTACGTCTTTGAAACTTTCTGTTTCAGGTTTATTGGGCGGTCACTCCGGCGATGATATTCATAAAAACCGTGGAAATGCCAATAAAATTCTGAATCGTTTTTTGTGGAGGGCATCCGGGGATTTTAAACTTCGTTTAGCTGAATTTAATGGAGGAAACTTGCGAAATGCTATAGCACGCGAGGCTTTCGCCTTAGTTGTCATTCCCGAAGATGAAAAAGAGAGTTTTCTAAGAAGTTTTAATAAATATACTAAAAAGCTTAAATTTGAATATAAGCTATCTGAACCAAATCTGAAACTGAATGCAGAAGAAAGCGAAACTCCGGAATTTGTTATTGATGAGGAAACACAATATAATTTGATAAATGCAGTAAATGCTTGTCCTCACGGAGTTTTGGAAATGAGTACACGAATGGAGGATATGGTAGAAACTTCTACAAATTTAGCTTCCGTGAAATTTTTGGAGGACAATAGAATTTATATAACAACCAGTCAACGCAGTGAATTGGAAAGCCGTAAGTTTATGGCAGCCGGGATGGTTGAGTCGGTTTTTAAACTCGCCGGAGCAGAAGTTGAACACACCGATGGCTATCCCGGATGGACTCCAAATCCCGATTCCAAAGTTTTAAAGATAACTGTTGATTCCTATAAAAAACTGTTTGGAGTTGAGCCGGTTGTTCGGTCAATTCACGCCGGTTTGGAATGTGGCTTGTTTTTGGAAAAATACCCACATCTCGACATGGTTTCTTTTGGTCCGACGATAAAGGGCGCTCACTCGCCAGACGAACGCCTGGACATTCACACCACCGGAAAATTTTGGGATCACCTGGTGGATGTATTGGAAAAGATATAATCAAAAAATATTCTATTAATATTTTCAGAAGAATTTGTGAACCGAACAACTGCAACTAATAAGTATGTTTTCCCGGAGTCCAGCCTTTTGGGGAAAGCAGTTTTTCACCTGATTCATTTGCATCTGTTTCGAGCTCGGTTCCCATTGAATCGTTCCAGCGGTTGAGGTAGCCAAAAAGTGCAATCACACCGGTAATTTCCACAATTTCACCCTCATTCCAGTATTTTCTGAGTTTTTCAGCCACTTCATCATTTACAGAATTTGGGACTGTGGAGGAAGTAAATGCAAAATTGAGTGCTGCTCGTTCAGCTTCCGAAAAGGCCGGGTGGGTTTTAAATTCCCATATATTTTGCAATTGTTCTTCTTTTGCACCGTAGCGTTCTGCAGCCCGTATGGCATGGGCCTGACAATATTTGCAACCTGCTGTGTTGCTGCTGATATAGGCAATCATTCTTTTTAAAGCGCTGGTAACACGCCCCTTATTTTCCATTACTGCTTTATTCATTTCTATAAATGCGTAGGCAATTCGCGGGCGGTGATG
Source organism: Maribellus maritimus (assembly GCF_022267315.1). Lineage (GTDB taxonomy): Bacteria > Bacteroidota > Bacteroidia > Bacteroidales > Prolixibacteraceae > Draconibacterium > Draconibacterium maritimum. The sequence continues at coordinate 60,048 of NZ_JAIKLE010000001.1, read as the reverse complement.
CATGGTTTTTATACTGTTCGGGCAAAAGCCCAGTGTCTCCTCATAAAATTCAATTAGTTTCTGTAGTTCAGGATCTTCGATTCCTTTTTTTGGAAATACCAGTGGTTGTCTCATAGTTCGTTAACTTATTTCGGATCTACAGGTATTTTTATATTTCCTTTTTGACTTAATAAAATTGCAAACGGACGTGTCCCCGGGAATTCAGACATAATGATAATTAAAATTACAGTTATCGGTACACTGAGTAACATACCAATCACTCCCCACATCACACCCCAAAGTGAAAGCGTTAAAAATACAACCAACGGACTTATATTGAGTGTATTTCCCATGACTCGAGGCTCCACTAAATTTCCTACAATCAATTGGATTGCTCCAACAATTGCCAAAACCAACAAGCCGGGTGTGAATTCACCAAACTGGAGGATAGCAAAGATAGCGGGAAAAATAGTAGCTATAAGAGAACCAATTGTAGGAATAAAATTCAAAATAAAAATCAGAAAGGCCCAGAAAAGCGGGGCATCAATACCAATAAGAAGCAAAACAAAGTAGCTCAAAAATCCGGTAAGTAAACTTACCAGTGTTTTTAATGCAATATAATTGCCAATGGAGTGATCTATTTTGTCAATCATTTCATTTACCTGGTCATATCGCTTTTTATCCGGATACATGGCCCTAACTTTTTTGGGGAAAATGGGTTCCTCCAGCAAAAGAAAAACCAGGTACAGGAGCACTGTGAATGCATCGCCAAATACTCCGGTGAGAGCTGAGAATATTTTGGACAAAATATCTCCAAAATTCAGGTCTTTTGCAAAATCATTTAGCATCGTCATCAGGTCCACATCAAACTGTTCGTTTATCGACTGAGTGATTTTATTCACGTTCTTTTCATAAACCGGGAGTGTTTTTGAAATGTGCTGTATATTGGCTGAAATCATTTCCACAGCAAAAAGCAGGAAGCTCAGCAACAGTATTGAGGAAATAAGAGTCAGAATCCATTTTGGCCAGCGCCTTATAAATTTAACTTTCGAAAGGATTTTTTTTATTACCCTTATCATAAACCAGAACAGAATGGCCAGAATGAAAGGGATAATAATCGATTGGGCATAAATTAATACCACAACCACTGTTATTACAATAAGAAAAATGTAAATCTTTTTTGATGTTTCCATGAACAGGTTTTACGGCAATATTTGCATTATTCGTAAAGGTAATAATAATGAAATAATTTTTAGGAAATATAGTGTTGCTCAATAAAATCGTGGATTTCCTGCCATTCTTTATCAAAACTGGTTTTAGGCATTGGTCTTTGCGCCCGGTAATACCAGTAGGAAGCATTGCTTAAATCAGGTTCTTTTCTGTGAAGATATGCATGAATCCAATATGCGTCCCTGTTCCCAACATCCTGAACTAATTTGTGTGCTCCATCCCAATCACCATTTTTATCCAATTCCAGTGCCTTCAATAATTTATCTTTCATGACTCAGTTATATATCCGATGTTAAAAAATATACGCGGAATCAATTGTTTGGTTGCCAATATTCGAATGAAAAAATTGTTTATCCCAATTGTTCTGATACGGGTAAGCCCCAGTCTTCCACCATCGCAATTCCAAGTTTTTCCAGTTCGTTTAAAACCGGCTCGTAAATTGATTTTGCTACAGGAATATGCACCCCGGTATCTTTAATCTTTCCTTCCAGTATCATTTTTACAGCTATTGCGGCGGGTAGCGCAACAGTCCGGGCTATAGACGTATCCTCTTTGGTTGCATAATCCAGTAAATGCGATTTGATAACTTCTGTTTTGCCGTTCGCTTTTTCAACAAGAAATGAATGCAACATTATTACCATGTCACGCGCTCCGTCAGGTAGCATCATCTTTTTTAACATCAGGTCGGCAGTTAAGTCAAATGTGCTTCCCTCTTTTAACTGGATTCTTTCTCTGCTGAACAGTCCCAGCCATTCCATCGCAACAATTGCCGGACTGAGCAAATCCAGTTTTAATTTTTCCGCAACTTTTTCCTTTACCCGTGCCGGGTAAACATTTATATTTTCAGCAATAATATCGCAATATGCTCTTCCTTTGAAGTCCTTCTTTTCGTAGCTTACCATTCCCAGTGCTTTTATAGCGTCCAGTGTTTCGCACCAGTTTGGGTAACGGAATGTCCCGCGAAACATCGTTTCAATATCGGGTAAATTGTATATATCAATATAAGCCAGCGAATCGCGGTTGGGGTAAACTTCCATTCTCCCAACTTCGGGAAAATCAATCTGAAGTGGATTTTTAAAGAGATTTTCAGTTGGAATCTCAACAATTTCTCCCTTTTTAAGAAATTTGGCTCCATTGTTTCCGGCCATAATTACACCGTGGGGGGACCATGAAAATTTATATCGAAAAGGATTATCGGCTTCTTCAGGAGCAGCAAGTGCACCACACAACGAGTAAAACTCTTTGATTTTTCCTCCGTCGCTGTGTACTTTGTCAATAATTCGCATCGCAGTCATGTGATCAAACCCCGGATCTACGCCGATCTCATTTAAAATGATAATTCCCGCGTCTTTTGCCTCGTCGTGAAGGGCTTTCATTTCTTCCGAAACATAGGAAGTGGTAACCATATTTTTTTTGAACTTCAGACAGGCTTGGGCAACGTTTACATGGTAGGTATAAGGCAACAACGAAACCACAAGGTCGTGTTCCGAAACCATTTTATCCAGCTCTTCCCGGCGCTCAATAGTCCAGGATACTGCGCGCCCGTTGTTTCTGTTTTGAATTAACTTGTCAGCTTTTTCTTTCGTTCGGCTTGCAATGGTTAGCTCAAACTTGTGGTCGAGAAGATAATCTGCAATTGGTTTGGCTACCATTCCCGCACCAAAAAGAAGTACTTTTTTCATGTTTTATTTTGTTTTTCAAATCAGGAACTGGTTTTTCTGTTGTAGTTCCTGCCACCCTTTTATTTGAAAGTTAAAGTTGGTGATTTTTTTGGAATTAAAACTGAACTTAATGTTACTTAAACAAAAACCGTGCTGTTATACAACATTTCTAAATAGTACAAATAAAAAGGTTTTGCGATCTGTTTTTTTTAAGTGAACAACTTTTCGTAAATTAAATAGATGATTCAATCGTATTCATGTCCGGTTTTCTTTTATGTCGGGATGCCTGAATGTCTCGATGAGGATACCTTTTCGCATTAGTTTTTCCCTTTCAACTTTTTCTTCTGTGAACACAACTACTGAGTTGAGGTGATTTTTTTTAATACTTAAAATGAAAACAATGAAATTTCAATTTGATATAAATGCAGACCTTCAAAAACTGGGGGTTGAAAAAGAAAGTTATGGTATTTGTACCGGAACAAAATGGAAAAAAACGACCGGGAATTTTGTGAAGTCGTTTTCTCCTTCTGATGGGAAATTAATAGGCGGCGTTTACCAGGCTTCTCCCAAAGATTTTTATGAAGTGATTCAAACAGCTAAAAATGCATTCGGAACCTGGAGAATGATTCCTGCTCCCAAACGTGGTGAAATTGTGCGGCAGATTGGTTTGGAATTGAGAAAATACAAAGAACCGCTGGGCAGATTGGTTTCTTATGAAATGGGAAAAATTTTGCAGGAAGGTTTGGGAGAGGTTCAGGAAATGATCGATATCTGCGATTTTGCTGTTGGTCAATCGAGGCAGTTGTACGGATTTACCATGCATTCTGAACGCGAAAAACACAGAATGTATGACCAGTATCATCCGCTTGGAGTTGTGGGCGTGATCTCAGCATTCAATTTTCCGGTGGCTGTTTGGGCGTGGAATGCGATGATTGCGCTGGTTTGTGGCGATGTAGTGGTTTGGAAACCGTCTTCAAAAGTATATTTGTGTGCGGTTGCCGTGCATAAAATTATTGCCAATGTTTTGAAAGAAAATAATGTGCCGGAAGGAGTTGTAAACCTAGTGGCTGCCGATTCCAATCAATTCGGCGACGAATTTCTCAGTAATAGAAATATTCCGCTTATTTCTTTTACCGGCTCAACAAAAGTGGGGAAAAAAGTAGGGCGACTTGTCGGCGGAAGACTTGGAAAAGCAATTCTCGAACTGGGCGGAAACAATGCAATCATAGTTACTAAAAATGCCCATCCGGAAATGGCACTCCGCGCCGTTGTTTTTGGCGCTGTGGGAACTTGCGGGCAGCGATGTACTTCAACGCGGAGAATCATCGTTCATCAATCTATTTTTGAAATGTTTAAAGAAAAGTTGGTGGAGGTTTACAAACAACTTGCTATTGGTCATGCACTCGACCCACAAAAGCTGGTTGGTCCGCTGGTTGATAAAAAAGCAGTGCAAAATTATTTGAATGCCATTCAGCGAGTGGAAGAAGAAGGTGGAAAAATGATTTTGAAAGGAGAAGTTTTGACTGGTGATGAATTTGAGTCAGGATGTTTTGTTAGCCCGTCGATTGCTGAAGTTGAAAACCATTTTTCAATCGTTCAGGAAGAAACTTTTGCACCTTTGCTTTATATGATAAAATATACGGAATTGGATGAGGCGATTCGTTTGCACAACGCCGTTCCACAAGGATTGTCATCCGCAATGTTTTCAACCAATTTATTGGAAACTGAAAAATTTTTGTCACACGAAGGTTCTGATTGCGGAATTGCAAATGTAAACATTGGAACTTCGGGAGCCGAAATTGGCGGTGCTTTTGGCGGAGAGAAAGAAACAGGTGGCGGAAGGGAATCGGGTTCCGACGCCTGGAAAAGTTATATGTGGCGGCAGACAAATACCATCAATTTTAGTACAAATTTGCCTCTGGCGCAGGGAATAAAATTTGACGTGTAGCGATATTGGTGCTTTTTATTTTTGCAGTTTTAGTATCGCAAAATGAGCGCAGTGATCTGAAGCGATACTGTCGCAAATTATTTTGGTTTCAATTACTTTCCATTTGCTTGCTGGTTTGTAAAGTATGTAGTCAATTTTTCTGTTTGGCTTATCCGAAGGAAAGGTAAAAGGAGCTTCGGTTTGATAAACATCTGTCCAAACAGATTCTAAAATACCGATGGCTTCACTTTCAGGAGTAGCATTTAAATCGCCGGCTAAAATTGTGGGATATTTGTTTTCAGAAAAAACACGATTAATTTTTTGGGTTTGCGTAATTCGGTCAACACTATTTGCCAGATGATCAAGGTGAGTGCCAATAAAACAAATGGTGTCGCCGGAAGGGAGTTCTATTGTAATTTCCAATGCTGCGCGTGGCTCATTTTTCGGAGAATGAGGAAGCAAAACATTTTTGCTGGAGATAATCGGATATTTTGACAAAACGCCTTCCCCATAACCGCCGCAATCATAATCCATGGCTTTTCCAAACAGTGGTGCCATTTTTGTGCGCCAGCCGAGTTCTGTGGCTAAATCGTAACCCCGGGCACGCCTGGTTTTGAAATCTACCTCCTGCAAAGCCACCACGTCGGGATTGGTTTGTTTGATCACAGATGCAATTTTATCCAAATCAAAATCTCCTTTGGTTGTTGCGCCATGTAAAATATTAAAGGTTAACACCCGAATTGTTTGCTCTTCCTGCGATTTAACTCCTGTGAAAATCAAAAAAGCGGAAAGAAAAAAGATACATTTTTTCATAAAATATTATAATTCCTTTTTTAAAAAAGAAGTGATTTTGTCGGCAATTTGTTTATATCCTTCCGGGGTATAATGGACATTGTTTGGCGCTTGCCCGTATTTTTTGTGGATTTTTTTAGTGGCTTTCCAAATATCGTTTACCAAAATTCCGTTTTCTTTCATAATTTGTTTTGCCATTTTATTGTATTTCAACTCGTCGCCGGGAAATCTTCCCGCTTCGTTTTCGGGAACATAAGAAGTTGTCACAAAAATTAATTTAGCTCCGGTCATTTTTAGTTCTTTTACGAGTTGTTCCAGATTTTGCTGATACTCTTCAACTGAATAGGTAATTTTTCCATTTATTTTATCGCGGTTTCCCTGTTCTTTGGAATCCTGACTTCGGTAACATAAATCCCACAAACCCCAGTTGAACTGAATTACATCCCATTTTTCATTATTTATCCACGAGTCCAGTTTTTCCAATCCGTTGCCTGTGTGTTGGCCGTTTCCTTCGTTATGAACTATGAGCGCTTTATCTGCCAACGCCTCTTTTACAAACGGAGTGTAGCCAATCGAAATGGAGTCTCCGATAATTAAGATTTTCTTTTGTTTTTGCTGAAACCCTGAAAAACCGATCAGAGCAATGATTATAATTAGATATTTGTACATAACGTTCGTTTAAGTTGGAATAAAAGTATGCTTTTATTTTGAGGCTGTAATAATTTTTAGGTTAACTTTGGTTGCTTGTAACCTAAACCTAAGTTTATGAAACGAAAAATCACAGCCACGGTATTTCCCATTTTACTTTTTTGTGTTGTAAGTTTTGCTCAGAATCCGAATAGCTGGACACATTTTCGAGGCTCTAATATGGACGGACACGCGCAGGTTACAAAAGCACCTTTACATTGGAGCGATTCCACAAATGTTGTATGGAAAGTTCCGGTAAAAGGAACGGGCTGGTCATCTCCGGTTGTTTTTGGCAATCAGATTTGGCTCACTTCGGCAACGGAAGATGGGAAAGAATTTTATACGTTTTGTTTCGATTTAAATTCAGGAAAGTTGTTGGATGAAAAAACAATCTTTTCCTGCGTGGAACCACAACGCATTCACAGCACCAATTCTTATGCAACGCCCACACCTTGTATCGAAGACGATTTTGTATATGTACATTACGGAACATTTGGTACAGCTTGCATCAACACGAATAATTTTGACGTAGTTTGGAAACGCGAAGATTTAAAATGCGACCACATGCAGGGACCGGCATCATCGCCTATTATTTATAAAGATAAATTGATTGTGCATTTGGAGGGAACGGAAGATCCGTATGTTGTTGCGCTTGATAAGTTTACAGGTGAAACCATTTGGAAAAGTGTGCGGCCAAAGGAAGTTTATGATAAGCTGGAACCGGTGTACCGCAAATCGTACCAAACGCCAATTGTAGTGAATGTAAACGGTCGTGATTTGTTAATCAGTAACTCTTCATTTATGTGTTTCGCACACGATATTAATACTGGTGAGGTAATTTGGACGATTGAATATGGCTACGATTCTACCGTCAGCCAGCCACTTTTTTGGAACGGATTGGTATTTGTAAACTCAGGCTGGATTTTTTTGGATAATAAACCCTATTTTACACGGCAATATGCGGTAGACCCTACAGGAAAAGGAAATGTTACAGAAACTCATATTAAATGGATGTATGAAGATGAAGTACCGCAAATTCCAACTCCGGTGATTATTGACGGGAAAATGTACATGGTACACGATCGTGGAATGGTTACCTGCCTTGATGCAATGACCGGAGAAGTGATCTGGAAAGAAAAACTAAGAGGGAATTTTAATTCTTCTCCTGTTTACGCAGGTGGAAATATTTATTTTATCAATGTGAAAGGTTTTTGTTCGATTGTTAAACCCGGAGACACATTCCAAAAAATAGCAGAAAATGATATCGATGAAACTGTAAAAGCGGTTCCCGTTTTTATTCAGGATAAATTACTACTGCGTACAGAAAAGAATTTGTATTTGATAGAGTAGAAGGAACCTGCTTATTGGGAAAATAGAAACTCCTCAATGTTTTCAGGTGAAATCGTTTTTGTTGTATTAATAGGGTAGGCTTCAGTAAACGTTTTTGAAAAGCGAACTCTTTTTTTTGAGTTTAACTTAAATTCAAATGCTGAAAATTTCCCATCTGCTTCCTCAATGAAATCTATTTCCTGTTGTCTGAAAGTTCTCCAGAAATAGTAGTTTCCATAAAATTGATTATAATTCAATTTTTTAATTCTTTCGCTTATAATAAAGTTTTCCCAAAGAGCTCCTTTATCGGTTCGTAGTTCAAACTGCTGAAAATTACCTATTAGCGCATTTCTGATCCCATTATCATAAAAATAGATTTTTTTGCCTTTTTTTATTTCATTTCTGATGTTTCGGTTAAGGGCGTTTAGTTGGAAGATAATAAATGCTTTTTCGAGTAGGTTGATATAGCGTTCAACAGTTTCTTTATCAGCTCCAACTATTTGGCTTAGCTCGTTGAACGATACTTCATTACCAAGTTGGAGTGCCAGTGCTTTTAGTAATTTGTCAAGTAGCACAGGCTTTTGAATGGTCCCAAAAGAGAGAATATCTTTGTATAAATAGCTTCCGGCCAGGCTTTTTAATAGTTTTATTTTATTTCCCGGATTTGTTACAATGTCGGGATAATAACCAAAAATCATGCGATGTTTTAACTGTCGTTTTTCTTCTGTCAGATTTGTGTAATTAACCATTTCTTCAAAAGAAAGGGGGAAAAGTTGATATTCTAATTTTCTTCCTGTGAGTGGTTCGTTTATATTATTGGCAAGTTCAATAGACGAGGAACCTGAGACAAATAATTGTACATCTTTTAAATAATCTGTGATACGTTTTAATGCAATTCCTATATCGGGAATTAGCTGAGCTTCATCAATTAAAATTGCTTGGGCGTTACCAATTGTCGATTTTAAGCGGGAAGACGTCAGATTTACAAGTTGTTCATTGGAATCAGGCTCGTCTCCGTTTATTATTTTCACATGTTTATAATCAGAAACAAGTTTTTGTAATAAAGTTGTTTTTCCAACCTGTCGGGCGCCAGTCAGAACGATTGCTTTTTTTGAGTTTAAAATCTTCTGTTATTGTATGCTCCAGAATTCTTGGTATCATTTACTTTTTTATAAAATGTATATTGTTTCGATTAAAACCGAAGAATTAACCCTTAATTTTTCGGTTCTAATCGAATATTTAACTGTTTGGACTGAGTAGATAAGAGATTCCATTTTGAAAATATTGGAAGTTTAAAACTTATTGTTTTGTGTATTCAGAATCCGATATTAATTTTCTACATATAAATACCGATTTAACCGTAATTTGATTTTTCTGAAAAAAAACTTTCTTACTTTTGCGCGCCAATTTACTTAAATCATTCTGATTCAGTTTAAAGTGCAAACAAAGAATGAGAACATTTTTAGGTAAACATGGTTTTAGTTTTTAGTAAAATTTGAAAATGACAGAAATTAGAAATATTGCAATTATTGCACACGTTGACCATGGGAAAACGACACTGGTTGACAGGATTTTACACCAGGTGAATCTTTTTCGTGAAAACCAGGAAGTTCAGGATTTGATTTTGGATAATAATGAACTGGAGCGTGAACGTGGAATTACCATTCTTTCCAAAAACGTTTCGGTACGTTACAAAGACACAAAAATCAATATTATCGATACCCCCGGTCACTCCGATTTTGGAGGCGAGGTAGAGCGTGTGTTAAACATGGCCGATGGAGTGTTACTGATTGTTGATGCTTTTGAAGGCCCGATGCCACAAACCCGTTTTGTGTTGCAGAAAGCTATTGATCTTGGTTTAAAACCAATTGTTGTGATCAATAAGGTTGACAAGCCAAACTGCACACCTGAAATTGCACAGGAAAAAGTGTTTGATCTGATGTTCAGCCTGGAGGCAACCGAAGATCAGCTGGATTTTCCCACCGTTTTTGGTTCATCAAAAGCTGGCTGGATGGGATCCGACTGGAAAGAACCCACCAGTGATATCAGTTATCTTTTGGATGAAATAATAGAACATATTCCTGCAGCCCAACATAAAGAGGGAACATTACAAATGCGCATTACCTCACTGGATTATTCGTCTTACACCGGGCGGATTGCTGTTGGAAAAGTAACACGTGGTCAATTGGTGCCCGGTTCTCAGGTTTCGCTGGTTAAACGCGACGGAAAAGTGGTAAAAACCGTGGCCAAAGAAATTTACCTTTTTGAAGGTTTGGGAAAAGAAAAAACAAAAGAGCCGGTTCCTTCAGGTGAAATTTGTGCCGTGCTTGGTTTGGAAGGATTTGATATTGGCGATACCATTGCCGACGGAGAAGAGCCGGAGGGATTAACGCCGATAAAAGTGGACGAACCAACGATGAGTATGTATTTTGTAGCAAACAACTCACCTTTTTTTGGGAGAGATGGAAAGTTTGTTACCTCGCGCCAGTTAAGAGACCGATTGTATAAGGAAACAGAAAAAAATCTTGCACTTCGGGTTGAAGATACTGCATCGGCCGATTCTTTTTTGGTTTATGGCCGGGGAATTCTTCACTTGTCTATTTTGGTAGAAACCATGCGTCGTGAAGGTTTTGAGTTGCAGGTTGGACAACCGAAAGTACTCACAAAAGAAATTGACGGAAAAAAACACGAGCCCATTGAAGCTTTAACAGTGCATGTTCCCGACGTATTCTCGGGAAAGGTGATTGAACTGGTTACACAGCGGAAAGGAGATATTGCCAATATTGAGATCAAGGAGGACCGCGCTCATCTTGATTTTTTAATCCCGGCGCGTGGATTAATCGGGTTGCGAAACCAAATGTTAACAGCAACCGAGGGAGAAGCAATAATGGCCCATCGTTTTTATGGGTACGAACCCTGGAAAGGCGATTTGGGAGTTCGCAGAAACGGAGCCCTGATTTCGCTGGAAACCGGAACAGCCATTGCCTATTCAATTGATAAGATGCAAGATCGGGGAAAATTTTTTGTTGAACCAGGCGAAGATGTTTATGCTGGCCAGGTAATCGGAGAAAATACCCGCCAGGATGATTTGACCCTCAATATTGTAAAAACAAAAAAGCTTACCAATATGCGTGCTGCCGGTTCCGACGATAAAACCGCAATTGCTCCGGCTATAAAATTTTCGCTGGAAGAAGCTATGGAATATATTCGCAATGATGAATATATTGAGATTACGCCAAAATATATGCGTTTGAGAAAAATCCTGTTAAATGAGCACGACCGGAAACGACAGGCAAAATCGGTTACTCAGGAATAAGACTGATATTCAAAAATAATTTAAAGCTCTGTTTTGCAGGGCTTTTTTTATGTCTGCATTTGTTAACAAGATCTTAATAAAATGTAAACATATATTACTATTTAGACATGTAATAAATTGAATTCACCCATTGCAAATGATGCGCATTGATTTTATTTTAGACGTTTAATATAAACCTTAAAGTCATGAGTAAAAATACTTTGTTGCTAGTTTTTATCCTTTTGCTAACAAGCTTTGTTTCTGATGCACAAATTCCTACCAAGTGGCGTGGTCCACATGGAAATGGAATCTATGATGAAACTGGTTTGTTAAAAGAATGGCCGGCATCAGGACCCGAAATAATTTGGCATTTTGATGATTTGGGAGAAGGATTCTCATCTCCTGTTTTTGCGAACGATATGATTTATATAACCGGAGGGAAAGATAATGAAGGGTATGTTATTGTTCTCGATAAGAACGGAAAATTGTTATGGGAAGAATCATACGGAAAAGAATTTTTTGAAAGCTACCCCGGCGTTCGGTCTTCGCCAACCGTAGTTGGCAATTTGTTATACATTTATTCCGGTTACGGAGTTCTCACCTGTATGGATGCAAAAGATGGTTCCTTAAAATGGCGAAAAGATATGTTGAATGATTTTGATGGCAGAAATATTCAGTGGGGAGTTACTGAAACGGTAGTTGTTGACGGGGACAGGGTTTTTGTTACACCCGGAGGGAAAAGAAATAACGTAGTTGCTTTAAACCGTTTTAACGGAGATGTGATATGGTCATCGGAAGGGAAAGGTGAGCTTTCTGCTTATTGCACGCCTCTGGTAGTGGAATTGCCCGCAAGGAAACTTTTGGTTACTCACACCGCCGATCATTTGATCGGACTTGATGCTGCCGATGGTAAATTACTATGGTCTTATCCACATACCAATCGTTGGGCCGTTCATCCTAATACACCAATTTATGAAGCAGGGGGGATATTTTGTTTCAGCGGATACGGACAAGGAGGGGAAAAACTTGAACTTAGTGCCGACGGAAGCAGCGTGAAGGAAGTATGGAAAAGTGAGAAACTTGATAGCCGCATTGGTGGAATGGTAATGGTTGACGGATATTTATACGGCTCCGGTGACAACGCCCGCGAATGGAGATGCGTTGATTGGAAAACAGGTGAAGAAAAATATGCATCAAAAGATTTAACAAAAGGCACGTTAATTTATGCCGACGAAATGTTGTATTGTTACAGCGAACGAGGAGAACTGGCACTGGTGAAAACCACTCCTGAAAAATTTGATGTTATAAGTCAAACAAAGGTAGAGTTAGGTTCAGCCCAACATTGGGCTCATCCGGTGATAAACGACGGTAAGTTATATGTAAGACATGGAAATGTGCTGATTGCCTATAAAATCAAATAAAGACTCATTCTAAATAACATAGAAAGAGGAGCTTAAAACATCTAAACATCTTCTTTTATTATGTGTTCGTCGCAGCAATTTGTTTGTTTATCAGGCATGAAGTAAGTTTGGTAAAAATCAAAAATTAAAATGGCAGAAAATCAGCTTCCTATATTTTTCAGGTTCCGCTTTTTGTGGCATCTTTTATTTTGGGTGCTGATTTTTCTGATGTATTGGATTACCTATGGAGGCTACCTCGATCGTTATCATGAAGAACTTATTATTAGCCTTACCTTGTTACCGTCGCGGATTATTGGTACGTATGTCTTCATATACTTGATTCTTCCCTTTGCAACGGAGAAAAAGAAGTTCGTTACTTTTGGAATTCTTGCCGTTTTCCACGCTGTTCTTTATGGTTTTATCATTTGGAGTTCTTATTATTTTACAAACAGATATACCGGGTATTATGACTTTTCTCATTACTCGCTTTTTTATCTCCCTAAAATCTTCAACAAGTTAATTTCAAATTATGGAATTCCGGTTTTGGCAACTGCAATAATAATTTTTAAGAAATGGTATGTCGATGAGCAAAAAAATAAAAAGCTTGCAGAAGAAAAACTGGCCGCAGAGTTGAGTTTTTTGAGAGCCCAGGTTCATCCGCATTTTCTTTTTAACACACTCAATAATTTGTATGCGCTTACTTTAATAAAATCAGAAAAAACACCGGATATAGTATTAAAACTTGCCGGTTTGCTTGATTACATGATTTATAAAAGTAATGACGATTATGTACCGCTGGAAAAAGAACTGGATATATTGGAAAGCTATATTGAATTGGAAAAGATGAGGTATAACCAAAGACTTGAATTAGATTATAAAATTGAAGGAGATATTGATAGTCATCAGATAGCACCGCTTATTTTGTTGCCTTTTATCGAAAACAGTTTTAAACACGGTGCAAGTAACGATAGAGCAAAGCCCAACATTAAAATAAGCTTAAAAGTTGGTGAAAAATTTTTGCGGTTAAATGTGCTCAATACAGTTCCGGGAGAGACTAAAAAAGACGAAACTGTTGGCGAAGGAATAGGCTTGAAAAATGTAAAAAGAAGACTTGAACTGATATATCCTGATTTGCACGATTTGCTTATCAAATTTGATAAAAAACATTTTGAGGTAGATTTAAAAATATTTTGGAATAATTAATTAACGATGGATAAAAAGGCAAAATGTTTAATAGTAGATGATGAACCTCTTGCGATTGAAGTGTTGAAAACACACCTCAGTAAAATAGATTCCATTGAAATTGCAGGAACTGCCTGTGACGCTTATGATGCCTTTAATTTTTTAGCCCAAAATAAAGTTGATTTAATGTTTCTTGATATTCATATGCCTGAAATGAAAGGAACAGAACTCATCAAAACGCTCAAAAATCCGCCTCATGTAATATTAACAACCGCCCATCGGCAATATGCCCTTCAGGGCTACGACTTAAATGTCCTCGACTATTTGTTAAAACCTATTTCGTTTGAACGGTTTATGCAGGCAGTTGATAAGTTTAACGCGTTTTTTGTATCCGGCAGTGAAGTATCCGTTCGTAGAAAAGGAACAAACGAAGCATTTTTATACTTAAGAGAAAAAAATATAATTCATAAAATTCCGGTCTCCGAAATTGTGTTTACCGAGAGTATGGGCGACAACCTGAAAGTGGTTACTGAAAATAGGGAAATAAACATTCGTTATACAATTTCTTCCATCGGTGATATTCTCCCTTCCGACGTTTTTCTGCGTATTCATCGTTCTTTTATCGTGGCAACAGAGAGAATAACAAGTTTCAGTCCGGTAAGTATTTATATTGGTGAAAAGGAATTTCCGATCGGCACAAGTTATAAAGAAGCGGTATTTAAACGCCTTGATTATAACGGATTTATAAATAAATAATATCAATCAAAAAACTAATAATGAGAACAACGATTACAATCTTTATTTTGCTTATGTCCGCTTTGAGTTTAAGTGCTCAACTCGCGCAATGGCGTGGCCCGAACCGTGATGGGATTTTTAATGAGACAGGCTTGTTAAAAGAATGGCCTGCCGATGGGCCCGCACAAATTCTGGAAGTGGAAAAAATTGGCAAAGGTTGGTCATCTCCGATCTTTTACAATAACATGATTTACACAACAGGAATGATTGATACCCTTGATTATCTGTCAGCTATTGATATGGACGGAAATATAAAGTGGCAGGTGTCATATGGCCGCTCTTGGAACCAGTCATTTCCTGACACAAGAAGTACTCCCACAGTTGAAGACGACCGTATTTATGTACAAAGCGGAACCGGCAGACTGGTTTGTTTAAACCGGGAAACCGGTAAAGAAATTTGGGCCGTGGATGTGGACAAAGAATTTGAATGCCAGTACCACGTTTGGGGAAATGCTGAGACTCCGCTTATTGTTGATGACAAAGTTATTTGTACTCCCGGCGGACAGAAAACAAGCGTGGTTGCTTTTGATAAAATGACCGGGGAACTGGCCTGGCAAAGTGAATCGATAGGAGGACCAAGAGCTTACGCCTCTGCAACCGTTTATGAATTTAACGGACATCGGTTTGTGTTGGCTGTGATTGCTTCGCACCTGATTGCCCTGGATCCGAATTCAGGGGAAATAAAATGGACGTATCAATATTGGAAACCGAAAGAATGGAAATGGCAGGACAATGGTTTAATCTGGACAAATACTCCTCTTTGTAAAGACAATCGAATCTTTATAACCATGGGCTATGATTATCCGGCGGTAATGCTTGAAATGGATTCATTGGGATCCGGTGTTTCTGAAGTATTTGTCGATCATACTTTTGATAATCATCACCATGGAGTTATTCTGTATGATGGTTATTTATACGGTTCAAACTGGTTTGATAACAAAAGAGGCCGCTGGGTTTGTATGAGTTGGAATACCGGCGAAATTAAATATGTTGCCGACTGGGATACCAAAGGATCGCTTGTAATGGCCGACGGTATGTTGTATGCATACAACGAAAGAGGAAATGTAGGCTTAGTAAAACCGGATCCTGATGGATTTGAAGTCGTTAGTCAATTTAGAATTAGTAAAGGTGCCGGAACACACTGGGCGCATCCGTTTATTGCCGACAGTAAATTATTTATGCGCCATGGTGAGGTTTTGATGGTTTACGATATCAAAAACAAATAAAAATTAAAGGAATAATTTTGCTTTTTATCAACGAACTTAATTCATGAGATTCATATTTACCATACTATTGTTGTTGCTGTCTGGAGAAGTACTGTTTGCTCAGGAAATTATTGAGTTTCGAGGAGATAATCGTTCAGGTATTTATAACGAATCGGGCCTCTTAAAAGAGTGGTCTGAAAGCGGACCAGAAGTTTTCCTTGAAATTGAAGGAGTCGGGAAAGGATATTCTCAACCAATTTTGGCTGATGAAACAATTTTTATTACAGGTATAAAAGAAGATACCATCGATATTCTTTCAGCATATAATTTAAAAGGGGAGTTGCTTTGGGATGTTCCTTACGGGCGTTCCTGGACGGCCTCTTATATCGACAGCCGCAGCACACCAACTTATGAAAACAAAAAATTGTATGTGTCAAGTGGCACCGGACAGGTAAATTGTATTGATGCACTTACAGGAAAAGTAGTTTGGCAGGTTGATGCCATAAAAAAATATGGAGGCGAAATTTTTAAGCATGGCGATGCAGAGGCGTTGTTACTGATCGATGACGCCGTTTTATATACAACAGGAGGAGAAGAAAATGCACTGGTTGCCTTAAATAAAAAAGACGGCTCGCTTGTTTGGAAAACAAAAAGTATGGGAGGTGCAAAATCATACGCATCGCCGGTTTTAATAAATCATAACGGAAAAAAAATAATTCTGGCACAAACATCGGAGGACTTCATCGCAGTTGCTCCGGAAGATGGCAGGATTATCTGGAGTTTTGACCTTTTACAATTTCACACGGAAAGTATTGGAGTTGGTGCGCAAACAAATCCACCTTTATACCATAACGGAGAAATCTTTCAAACCAGTGGCTACAATCATCCAGGTATACTGTTTTCTCTTTCTGAAGATGGTGAATCCGTAGAAATAAAATGGGAAAATGATACTTTGGATACACACCATGGCGGAACAGTTTTGGTTGATGGGAATATTTACGGCTCAACCTGGACAAATAACGCACGGGGAAAGTGGGCCAGTGTAAATTGGGATACCGGTAAAACAAACTGGGAAACAGATTGGGAAAATAAAGGCTCCATTATTTTTGCGGATGGAATGCTTTATCTTTTTGAAGAAAAAAGAGGAAATGTTGCTCTTGTCAAACCTTCTCCTGAAAAATTAAAAATTATAAGTACTTTTAAGGTTGACAAAGGAGTAGGACCACACTGGGCGCATCCTGCCATTTACAACGGAATGCTTTTTATTAGGCATGGCGATGTTCTGATGGTTTATAACATAAAAGCTTAGAATGAACGACAAAAAAACCATAAAAATCATTCTTCTGATCACCGGTTTCATTGGAGTCGGAATTATATTTTGGTGGCTGAGCAATGATCCGACCCATAACTTTAAGGTCAGCGAAGCAGGTGCTGATAATCGCGGGGCGGGCGATTCGGTTCAGATGGTAAATATAGGTGAGATTATTCGCGAGTATAATACAGAATATACCGAACTTTCAGAAACCTGGCCAAGATTCAGGGGAGCTGATTTTGACAACATCTCGAAGTCTCCGGTAAAGTTGATTGACAAATTCCCGGCAGAGGGACCAAAGATTTTATGGAGCGTTGAATTGGGTGAAGGCCACTCGGGAGCAGCTATATATAAGGGACTTGCCTATGTGTTGGATTACGATGAGGAAAAACGTGCTGATATGCTGCGTTGTTTTTCGGTTGTGGAAGGGAAAGAAATGTGGGCGCGTGGTTACAGTTTAAATATCAAACGAAACCATGGAATGTCGCGCACAATTCCTGCCGTAACCGAAGACTATATTTTAACAATGGGGCCAATGTGCCACGTAATGTGTTTGGAGCGTGAAACGGCCAACTTAATTTGGGGATTGGATGTGGCCAAGGAGTATGAATCGGAAATTCCATTGTGGTACACCGGTCAGTGTCCGCTAATCGATGACGGGAAAGCGATAATTGCAACCGGAGGAAAAGCGTTGATGGTAGCAATTGATTGTGCAACCGGAGAAAAAATCTGGGAAACGCCTAATCCAAACAATTGGTTAATGTCGCATTCTTCAGTAATTCCTTTCACTTTTGGAGGGAGAAAGATGTATGTCTACAGTGCAGTTGGTGGAATGGTTGCTGTGGCTGCTGAAGGCGACGATGCCGGACAAATACTTTGGGAAACACCCGCCTGGAACCACTCTGTTGTTGCGCCCTCACCGGTATGTATGTCCGATGGGAAGATATTTATGACTGCCGGTTACGGTGCAGGAAGTATGGTGCTTCAGCTTTCTGAAAACAATGGCATTTATTCCATTGAGCCTTTGTATGAATATGCACCAAAGGATGGATTAGCTTGTGAGCAGCAAACGCCAATTCTTTGGGAGAATCATCTTTTTGGAATTTTACCTAAAGATGGTGGTGCTCTCAGGAATCAGTTGATTTGTGTAGACCCCTCCGATACAAGAAAAGTAGTATGGTCGAGTGGTAAAGAGGTTCGTTTTGGTTTGGGCCCTTACTTTATGGCCGACAACAAAATGTTTGTGTTGAGCGATGACGGTACACTTACTATTGTAAAACCAAGTACCCAAAGTTATATTCAGCTCGATCAGGTGAAAGTAATTGAAGACGGGCACGATGCCTGGGCTCCGTTTGCCCTGTCTGATGGATATTTAATTATGAGGGATTCAAAAACAATGGTTTGTATTGATTTGAACGTCTAATTTATCAAAATGAAAAACAAAGGAATCGTTATTTTTTTGGTAATTCTGGCCTTGGTAATTGTGGCTGTTTTTGTGGGTGAATATATGTCGGATAAACCCAATAAAAGCAAGGCAAATCCTTATGAATATAATATCGATGAATTTAAGGATGTAGATGACGATTTGGTTTTATATAAAGAGACAAAAAATTTCAAAATAGGTTTTGATGAACCAGATGCTGTTGCTGCGGGAGAGGGAAAGATTTTAGTTTCCGGAGACGGTAGTTTGAAAATTATTGATTTTTCCGGGGTTTTACAAAATGAATTCAGCTTACCCGGAAAATCTCATTCATTAAAGATTGAAGGAGGCAGTGTTTATGTAACACTTGAAAAACAGGTTTTGGTTTTTTCTGAAAATGGCGATGAACTTTTAAAAATGGATCTGCCTGGTGAGAATACATATCTTACTTCTGTCGCGGTTTTTGGAAACGATATTTTTGTTGCAGATGCCGGAAACAGGAGAATTATTCGTTTCTCAAAAGCAGGAGAAAAAATTGCAGAATTTGAAGGCAAAGCCGGCGATGATATCTTACACGGTTTTATCATTCCAAGTCCATATTTTGACATAGATATAAATGGTGAAGGTGAATTATGGGTAGTAAACCCCGGGATGCATGCACTTGAAAATTATACATTTGATGGTGACTTGCGGGCTTTTTGGGAGAACACAAGCATGAAAATAGACGGATTCAGCGGGTGTTGTAATCCGGCACATTTTACTTTTTTGCCCGATGGGAATTTTGTCACCAGCGAAAAAGGGCTGGTTAGAATAAAAGTGCATAAACCATCGGGGGAATTGCTGGGCGTTGTAGCACCACCGGTTAAATTTGACACCGAGGACCAAGCGCCGGATATAGCCGCAGATAGTTTGGGAAATATTTACGCGCTCGATTTTGAGCGAAAAATAATACGTGTTTTTGAATTGAAATGAAGAATCAATAATGGAATGGTAAAATTGGGAATGGGATATACGCCCGTTTTCCAATTCAGAATTCCGACTTGAAATTATGAATCGAAAAGAATTTTTTAAAACCGGAGGGAGATTATTCCTGTTGGGAGGAATAGCAGTATCCACAGGATATTTGGTTGTCAATAAAAAGGTAAGCTTAAACTGCAGTGTTTCTTCTACCTGCAAAAGCTGTGGAATTTATTCCGACTGTGTCAATCCGGAAGTTAAAACCGAAAGGGAAAAAAGATAGAGTTTCAGAAGTTCGGTGAGCGAAGCGAAATAAAAGGTGCATCTACGCCCGTATTTTTGAAAACGGTGTTCCATGCATCGCACAACGAGAGAACCATTAAGAGACATGGAAAAAAACAATAAATCAAAAAATCGAAGGGAATTTCTGCAAAGCGGAGTACGTTTATCGCTTGCTCTCGCGTTGGGAGGTGTTAGCGGATTGTCGTTAAGTAAAGCAATCAAAGATGATTATGTGTGGCAGATCGACCCTTTTGCCTGCACACAATGCGGACGTTGCGCCACCGAGTGTGTTTTGAATCCATCGGCTGTGAAATGTGTACATGCCTATGATTTATGTGGTTACTGCGATTTATGTGGAGGTTATCTGAAACCCGACTCAAATGCAAGAACAACTGCGGCAGAAAATCAGTTGTGTCCCACTGCCGCTATTGAGCGAAAGTTTATCGAAGAGCCTTATTTTGAATATCATATCAACGAAGACCTTTGTATTGGTTGTGCCAAATGTGTAAAAGGTTGTACATCGTTTGGAAACGGCTCGCTGCACCTTCAGATTATCCACGACATTTGCCTGAATTGTAATGAATGTTCCATTGCAAGGATGTGCCCTTCTGATGCAATAAAAAGAGTGAAGGCAAGTGAAGCCTACAATATTAAAGGAGACTGGACAAAACCAACTATCTGATTAAGGATTTGAGTTAGACATGAAAAAACTAAAATACATACTTTACACTTTTGCCTTTTTATTGCTGACTGTTTCGGTGTATGCTCAGCAACAGAGGTTTCCAAAACCGGAGTTTGACTCCGGTTATACACAGCCCAGTACAATAACACCTGAGCCGCGTGCGCTTCAACTCGAATATTTTGATGTTTTAATACTGGCAATTTTTCTCGCCGTTGCATCTTATTTGATTATAAAAAAGCGTTCGCGCAGAGGAATTTTGTGGCTTTCTGTTTTGGCCCTGCTTTATTTTGGTTTTTACCGGAACGGTTGTATATGTTCCATTGGTGCTATTCAGAATGTTACCTTGTCTTTTTTCGATGCAACGTATGCAGTATCAATAACGGCACTGTTGTTTTTTGTATTGCCTCTTATTGTTACGCTTTTTTACGGAAGAACCTTCTGTGCAGGTGTTTGTCCGCTGGGAGCTATCCAGGATTTAGTGATTATCAAACCTTTAAGTCTACCAAAATGGTTAAATAAAACTTTGGGGTTGATTCCCTATGTTTACTTATCTCTTGCCGTACTTTTTGCAGCAACAGGAACCGATTTTATCATTTGTCGTTACGATCCTTTTATCGGTATATTCCGCATGGACGCGAAGGCTCTGATGATTATACTGGGAGTTGCCATGTTGTTGATGGGAATGTTTATCGGAAGGCCCTACTGTCGTTTTCTCTGTCCCTACGGAGTTCTGCTGAGTTGGATGTCGCGGTTTTCAAAGCGGCATTTAACCATTACACCTTCTGAATGTATTCAGTGTAAACTTTGCTCAAAATCCTGCCCTTTTGATGCAATTGATTATCCTACCAATGAAAAAGAGGTTGTAAAGTCAGGATTAGGCCCCAAAAGGTTTATTACCTATGCGTTAATAATTCCTTTGTGGATTGCGGCAGGTGTTTTTGTTGGTGTAAAATCACACACATTTTTGTCAAAAGCAAATCCCGATGTTTATCTGGCTGAATTGCTGATTTCGCAACCCGAAGTAAAAAATGATCCGGATAATATCGATGTGCAAACCTTTTTGGCTTCAGGAAAATCAATGGAGACACTTGTTGAAGAAGCAGAAGTAATTCAGGATAAGTTCTACACCGGAAGTATGATTGCCGGCGGATTTTTGGGATTGGTAATTGGTATGACTCTATTAAATACGGTTGTTTTTCGAAAAAGACAGGACTACGAACCACACAAAGGAAATTGTTATAGTTGCGGGCGCTGTATGGATTATTGCCCGGTAGAAAAATGAAAAAGCTGCCTCCCCTAACCCCTCCTAAGGAGGGGGATAAAGGATAGAGTTGTTTGGGGAAAGTTGAAATAATGAAACGAAGAGAGCTCTGAAAGAGTTTGATTACAGTAACTCCGAAGGAGTTCAATAAAAATAGCCCGGAATTTTTACTCCGGGAAAATAAACAAAGCGAATAAAAGGCGCATTCACTCCCGCCAAGTCGAAAAGACGGGAACCATTCGCCGCAAAAAGAAACCAGGATTAAAAAGGAACAAACATAAAATGGAACTAAAAGATAAAATCAAACTTTCACAAAACGTAGCAGTATTTTCCGGCATTTTTTGCGTTACTGTAGCGTTGTTGTTGCTTCTAAACTTTTGGCAGATGTCAAAAAGCGACCCGACAGAAAGTAAAGTAATTGAAGCTTTGGTGGAACGATTAAAACAGGAACCCAACAACGAAGAATTAAAGGCAGAAATCCGTAATTTCGACCTGTTAGCCAGAAAAGCTTATTTTAATAGTCAGTGGCAGGTAAAAACAGGCGCATATCTTCTATTGTTCGGAGCCATTGTTTTAGCGCTCGCGCTGCGATACTATTATTCTTTGAAATCAAAAATTGAAGTGCCTGATACACAGCATGAGAATGAAATTGCCAGTAGGATTCTGGCGCAAAAAGGGATAATAATAGTTGGTGCGTTAGTACTTGTTTTGGGGCTGGGAGCTTCGTTTGCTACTGTAAATCATTTAAATTATTACGATGCAGAGAATAGTGTTGCGCAGGCTGTGCCAACACCGGAAGAAGAGGGGATTGAAGTGATTGAAGTTGGTGAAAATGTTGAGGAGGCAGATACCAAAAGTGAACAGGAACAAGCTCTTCAGGAACCGACACCGGAACAATCGCAACCCGTGGAAACTTCGGCAGAAAAAGAGGTGGATTCCGGAGTCAATGAGAATGAAGAAAAAGTGGTGAAGAAAACAGAACCCAAACCTTCAACAGCGGCAACTTCCAACAATTTCTTCGCCGAAATTCGGAAAAATTATAACTCATTTCGAGGTCCGTTAGCGCAGGGAATAAGTTACAGTAAAAATATACCAACAGAATGGGATGGAACTGCCGGAACAAATGTAGTTTGGAAATCACCCATCCCAAAACATGGATTTAACTCTCCCGTGATTTGGGGAGATAAAATATTTATTGCAGGTGCAGATGCTTCCTCCCGGGAAATATATTGCTATAGTCGGGCCGACGGGAAATTACTATGGACAGCAAAGGCCGATAATATTCAGGGGTCACCGTCCTCAATGCCCAGGGTTACACCAGATACTGGTCTTTCAGCCTCCACTTTAACAACTGATGGGAAACGGGTTTATGCCATTTTTGCTACAGGTGATGTTGTTGCTTTTGATATGAACGGGAACCGTGTTTGGGCAAAAAATCTGGGAGTTCCGGAAAATCACTACGGGCATTCTTCATCATTGATTACATGGACAAACAAGCTTTTTGTTCAGTTTGATACCAATCGTGGTGGTAAGGTTATAGCATTAGAAGCCGCAACCGGAAATACAGCCTGGGAAACCGTAAGACAGTCTAAGATTTCGTGGGCCAGCCCTGTTTTGGCAGAAGTTGATGGCAAATACCAGTTGGTTTTAACGGCTGATCCCATTGTTGCGGGTTACGATGTGGAAACAGGAAAGGAACTGTGGTCAGTGGATTGTATGATGGGTGAAGTTGGTCCTTCAGTGGCTTATTCAGATGGAATTGTTGTGGCTGCCAATGAATATGCAAGAATGGTTGCCATTGATATAAAAACGGGAGAAACGCTTTGGGAAGACGATATGTATTTGCCCGAGGCTTCCAGTCCGGTAGCTTATAACGGGCTTTTGTTTATTGCTACAAGTTATGGTGTTATTGTTTGCTATGATTTGAAAACCGGAGAGGAATATTGGGAAGATGATACCGGTTCTGCTATTTATTCGTCGCCGACCATTGCCGATGGGAAAATGTATTTGATGGATAACGACGGAGTAATGCGGATTTATGAGTGTTCAAAGGAAATGAAAAAAATCAGCGAAAATGAACTCGGTGAAACTGCCGGAACAACCCCGGCTTATATGGACGGATATATTTATATCCGCGGAGAAAACAATTTATATTGTATCGGCAAATAAGATGATTTGTTAAAACTGAGACTTAAAAAAAATGAATAAAATAACTACAATAGCAGTATCGGTTTTATTGATTTTGTCGGCAATTGTTATTCACTTTTTGTTGGAAAACTCGACCATTAATTGGGACGAAGAAATTGTTGGGTTTTTTGCAGGAATATGTTTCGGTGTCGGAATAATGTTGCCTTTACGTGTCATTTTTAAGAAGAAAGAATCGTAATGTATTTCTGTTTTTGCAAAAAATAGTATGACAAATAATTTTCAAAATATTGACCAGTTAATTCAGGAGAAAGGTTTCACAAAAAAGAGCTTGATTCCGATTTTACAGGCTATTCAGAAAGAATATAATTATCTGCCTGAGGATGTATTACGGTATGTGGCCGAGAAAACATCTATTACGGCTTCGGATATTATTGGTGTAGCTAGTTTTTATTCGCAGTTTCGGTTGCAACCGGTTGGTGAACACATGGTTAAAGTTTGTGTGGGAACTGCTTGTCATGTAAAAGGAGCAGTTCAGGTTTACGATGCATTCCGTCGCGAATTAAAGTTGCCGGAGGGTGTAAATACAGAGGAATCAGGAAAATATACGCTGGAGAAAGTAAGTTGTTTGGGATGTTGCACATTGGCACCGGTAGTTCAGATTGATAATATAACATATGGACATGTAGCCACAGACCAGGTGGGGCAGATTATTACAGATTTTGAAAGCAACAAAGGAAATAAAAATCCGAAAAAAGCAAGAAAAGCTGATGGCTCGGAAATCAAGGGGGAGATCCGGATTGGACTCGGTTCTTGTTGTGTGGCTAGTGGTAGTGAAGAAATTCGGGAGGAAGTGGAAAGCGTTGTAAATGAAAGTGGGCTGCGGGTACACCTCAAACACGTCGGTTGTGTAGGCATGTGCCACCAGGTTCCTCTTGTTGAGGTCGTTCCAAACGAAGGCGAGCCGACCTTGTATGCCAAGGTAAAGCCGGAGGATGTGAAAAACATTGTCGAATCACACTTTGAAGCACCTGGCTTTTTCACCAAAACCAAAAACAAATTGCTGCACTTGGTAGAAGACATTCAAACCGACCGTAACTGGGATGGCATTGAACGTTACGAAATAAGTATGCGTGAAAAACCGGTCGCTTCTTTTCTTGGAAAACAAATTCCAATTGCTACGGAATATCGTGGAATGATTAATCCGCTGGATATTAACGAATATAAAAAACGCGGAGGTTTTACTGCATTAAAAAAAGTAATTGAATCAATGTCTCCTGATGAAGTAATCAGAGAAGTGAAAGACAGTGGAATTCGCGGACGAGGAGGAGCTGGTTTTCCTACGGGGATTAAGTGGGAATTGGTAAAAAAACAAAAAAACGATACAAAATATCTGATTTGTAACGGAGATGAAGGTGACCCCGGTGCATTTATGGATCGGATGTTGCTTGAGTCTTACCCTTATCGGGTAATTGAAGGGATTTTGATTGCGGCCTTTGCCGCTGAAATCAGTCACGGTTATTTATATATCCGCGCTGAATATCCGTTGGCGGTAAAACGAATTCGTGAGGCATTGAAAATATGCAAAGAGAATAATTTGCTGGGGGGAAATATTCTTGGCACTGATTTCGGTTTTGAGCTAATGATATACGAAGGCGCTGGTGCATTTGTTTGTGGAGAGGAATCCGCTTTAATGGCTTCGATTGAGGGAAAGCGCGGTTTTCCGAGAATTCGGCCACCATTTCCGGCAGAAAGCGGTTTGTGGGGATATCCTACATTGGTAAACAATACAGAGACATTTGCCCAGATTTCATATATTTTAAGAGAAGGTTCCGAAAAATTCAAAAATATTGGTGAAGGGAAAAGTACCGGAACAAAAGTTTTTGCGCTGGCTGGAAAAGTGGCTCGTGGCGGTTTGATAGAGGTTCCTATGGGAATCAGTATTAAACAGGTAATTGAAGAAATAGGTGGAGGTATTGCCAATGGCAGAAAATTTAAAGCGGTTCAAATTGGTGGTCCTTCCGGCGGCTGTATTCCTGCGGAGCATGCCGACACACCAATTAATTACGAATCGTTAAGTGAAATGGGGGCAATGATGGGGTCAGGTGGTTTAGTTGTACTCGACGACACCGATTGTATGGTTGATATTGCCCGTTATTTTTTGTCGTTCACTCAGGAAGAATCTTGTGGGAAATGCACGTTCTGCCGTGTGGGCACAAAACGTATGCTCGATATTCTGGATAATATTACAAAAGGGAAAGGCAAACAAGGGGATATCGAAGACTTGGAGAAATTGGCCGAGTGGACAAAAAAAGGAAGTTTGTGTGGACTCGGAAAGACAGCGCCAAATCCTGTGTTGAGTACATTAAAATATTTCAGAGACGAGTACGAAGCGCACATAAACGGAGTCTGTCCGACAGGGAAGTGTACTGAACTGATTACTTATTCAGTAAACGACAATTGTATTGGCTGTACCAAATGTGTTCAAAAATGTCCGGTTGATGCCATTCCGTTTACACCACATGAGAAACACAGCATTGATACTGAGTTGTGTATTAAATGCGATTCTTGCCGTGCTGCTTGCCCCGTTGATGCAATTGACGTCAAATAAAAAAAAGGTTTGTGTATTAAAATGAATAAATTGAGTAATCTGAAGAATATTAAAAAGATGAAATATTTAATACTTTTTCTGATTTTAATTTTCCCGGTAGCGGGAATGGCAGTTTCTGCAGATAGTTTAAAATATGTTGACGCGGCTACTCTTCCATTGATTGGGAAAGGGTTCGAAGATACTCAAAACCGGTATGACCGTTTGCCGGCACAATTGGAAAACATAACCCGCCCGCCGGTGTGGAATTTGTCGAAAAATTGTAGCGGTTTAGCAATCCGTTTTCGCACCAATTCAACGGTTATTGGAGCAGAGTGGGAAGTAACCAACGACGCTTTTATGAATCATTTTACAATGACCGGAATCAAAGGGTTGGATTTGTATTGTCTTGAAAACGGCGAATGGCAATTTGTAAACACTGCACGTCCTTCGGCAAAAGTCTCAAAGGTGGTAATTATTCAAAATATGCCGGAACAAGAAAAGGAGTACATGTTGTATTTGCCATTGTATGATGGTTTGGAAAGTATAGAGATTGGTGTGGCTGAAAATGCAGAGATTTTGCCGCCGGAAATAAATTCCCCCAAAAAAGGAAAACCTGTCGTTTTTTATGGAACAAGTATTACCCAGGGAGGTTGTGCGTCCCGGGCTGGGATGGCTTATCCGAATATTTTGTCGCGAATGTTGGATCGGGAGATTGTTAACCTTGGTTTTAGTGGCAATGGGAAACTTGATCTTGAAGTGGCTGAAGCAATGGCAGCTATTGATGCTTCCTGTTTTGTTATTGATTGTTTGCCGAATGTAACGACTGAATTAATGAATGAAAAATATGTTCGGTTTTATGAGACAATTCGCAAGAAGAATCAGGAAGTTCCAATAATAATGATTGAAAATATTTTGTATCCGTACATGTATTTTGATCAAAATGTTCATAAACTGATCTTGGAGAAAAATGAAACGTTGAAGCAGATTTTCAAAGAACAGAAGGCAAAGGGCGACAAGAATGTTTTTTACGTAAAAGCTGACGATTTAATTGGGGATAGTCAGGAAGCGACGGTTGACGGTGTTCATTTAACCGATTTAGGTTTTATGAATATTGCCAGGGAACTGTATCCAGTTTTGAAAAAGCGTATTGAATAAGAATGAATCTGAAACGAGCAGAAAGACAATGATTACAGTCAAAATAAATAACACGGAAATTCAGGTAGAAGAAGGAACTTCAGTGATGAAAGCTGCACAGAAAATGGGCATTGATATTCCTAATTTATGCTGGCACGATGAACTGGAGCATTTTACTTCCTGTATGTTGTGTTTGGTAAAAGATAAAAAAAATGGAAAACTTTTCCCTTCATGCTCGGTGAAAGCAACGGAAGGATTGGAAATTATTACCGACGATGCGGAAATTAAGGAGGCGCGCCAAACAGCGCTTGAACTTTTGTTAAGCGAGCACACCGGCGACTGCGAAGCACCATGTCAGATAGCGTGTCCGGCTCACATGAACATTCCTTTAATGAATCGTTTAATTGCTACCGGAAAGTTTGATGAATCTTTGGAAGTAGTTAAGCAAGATATCGCTTTGCCCGCAGTTCTGGGGCGTATCTGCCCTGCTCCGTGTGAAGGCGCTTGCCATCGGAAAACGGTAGATGATCCGGTCTCTATTTGTTTGCTGAAACGATTTGTTGGAGAAGATGGAAATTCACCTCAGATTATTCCTGCTGAGCAGATCGGAAAAAAAGTTGCTGTTCTTGGAGCCGGACCAGCAGGATTAGCTGCCGCTTACTATTTACAATTAAAAGGCATTCAGGTTACTTTATTCGATAAAAATGAAAAAGCGGGCGGTTTGCTTCGTACTGAAATAAATGATGAGATTCTTCCAAAAAATATATTGGATAAAGAAATTGAAACGATTTTAAATACGGGTGTTGATTTTCAGGGAGGAAAAGAAATCAATATAACGGAGTTTGAATCGATGAAAAAGGACTTTGATGCGCTTGTCTTAGCAACCGGAACCGTTTCTGAAAACTCAGAAAAATACGATTTGAAAGCTAGTCCGAAAGGAATTCTTGTTGATAAAGATTCATATCAGGCATCTGATGAAAAAGTATTTGCAATCGGAAATGTGTTGCGCTCGTCGCGTTTGGCAGTACGTTCCGTCGGGCAGGGAAAAGAAGTTGCTTTTTCGGTGATGCAATATTTAAATGGGCAGGAACCGAAAGGCGAACCTCGAATGTTTAATTCGCGTTTCGGAAAGTTGGTAGCCAATGAATTTGCTGAATATCTAAAAGAATCGGTGAATGAGAAACGGACGTTTCCCGAGAAGGGGGGACGTTCAGGTTTTTCAAGTGAAGAGGCGATAGAAGAAGCAAAACGTTGCCTGCACTGCGATTGCCGTGCCATCGATGATTGTAAATTACGAACATATTCAGATAAATATCAGGCGGATCAGAAGCGATTTAAAACCAGTGAACGGCGAAGTATCACAAAAAAAATGAATCATGGTTCGGTTGTTTATGAACCACAAAAATGTATTAAATGTGGTATCTGCGTTCGACTTACAGAAAAATATACTGAGAAGTTTGGCTTCACATACATTGGTCGTGGTTTTGATGTGGAAATTGGAGTGCCTTTCAACGAAGAGTTGGAACAAGGCTTGACTGCAACTGCTGAAAAAGTGGCAAATGCATGTCCAACAGGAGCAATTTCGATGAGGGAAATTTAACTTCTCTGTGCCCTCTGTGGTTAAAAAAATAAAGATGAAAAAATTATTACTTATAACAATTTCAGTTTGCTTGGCATTTCAAACTTTTGCCCAATCAAGCAATTCATGGCCCATTTTTCGTGGTAATCAGCAGTTAACCGGCGTTTCAGAAACAATAATTCCCGATAGTCCCAAATTATTGTGGACTTTTCAAACCGGAGACAATATTAAATCTGCTCCGGTTGTTGAAGATGGAAAAATAGTTGTCGGTTCCACCGATGGTTTTGTATATTGTCTTGATATGAATGGAAAACTCTTTTGGAAATTTGAAACGAATAACACTATTGAAGCTCCGGCTTTGATTCACAATGGAGTGGTGTACGTTGGAAATCTTGATGGTATGCTGTATGCATTTGAATTGGATTCAGGTAAAAAATTGTGGGAATACGAGTGTGATAACCAAATAATTGGTTCCCCAAATTGGTGGAGCGACGGAAAATCAACTTTCATTTTTGCAGGAAGTTATGATTTTTACCTGCACTGTGTGGATGCCAAAACCGGAGATTTGAAATGGAAATATGAATCGGATAATTACATTAACGGTGCGGCCGCGAGTGCCAACGGCAAAGCGATGTTTGGTGGCTGCGATGGTTTTTTACATGTTGTAGATGTTGCTACCGGTAAACTCGATGAAAAAATCGATGTAGCTACCTATGTTGCAGGTTCCGTTGCGGTGGAAAACGATAAAGCTTACATAGGCGATTATGATGGCCGTTTTTTTCAGGTGGATTTGAAAACAAAAAAGACAACCTGGGTTTGGGAAGATGATAAAACACACCTGCAGTTTATTTCTTCTCCCGCGTTGATTGGCGACAAAGTTTTGACTGCCAATTACAACAAATTTTTGTATTGTTTTGATAAAAATTCAGGCGAAAAAATGTGGGAATACAATACCGGTCGGCAGGTAGAAGCATCGCCGGTAGTTGTAAAAGATAAAGTGATTATTGGCAATATGCGTGGTGATCTGGCAATTGTGAACCTTTCAGACGGGAAATTGGTTTGGAGTTATGAAATCGGCAGTCAGATAATAAGTAATCCTGCCGTTGCTTCAGGGAAGATTTTTGTGGGGGCTTACGATGGAAACGTGTACTGTTTTGGGGAATAAAGCCCCTCTTAATCTCCCCCAAGGGGAGAAATTGGAATTTAGTAAAAAAGATAAAATTTAATATAATTATGAATTCTTAAAACTCTCCCCTTTGGGGGAGTTGGAGGGGCTTCTTATTATGAACATCATACAAATTATTCCGGGTTCCGGAGGCAGTTTTTATTGCGGAAACTGTCTTCGCGACAGCAAATATTTTAATGCTTTGCGCGCTGAAGGCCATAACGTGACGAAAATTCCCATGTATTTGCCACTGTTTGCCGATGAACATGACATTTCGGAAGTGCCCATTTTTTATGGAGCTATCAGTTTGTACCTAAAACAGGTGTATCCGATTTTTCGGAAAGCGCCGGCGTGGTTGGACAAATTGTTAAATTCAAAACCGATGATGAAAATGGCGGCTTCCATGGCAGGTTCCACACGAGCCAAGGGATTGGAGGATATGACTGTTTCCATGCTTTTGGGCGAAGAAGGACAGCAAAAAGAAGAACTCGACCACATGGTAACCTGGATTGCCGAACATTGTCAGCCCGATATTATTCATATTTCAAATGCATTACTTCTGGGATTAGCAAAGCGTTTAAAGGAAAAAATTGGTGTTCCCGTGCTTTGTACCTTGCAGGATGAAGATGTGTGGATTGACCCCATGCAACCTAAATTTCAGAAGAAAATCTGGGATTTGATGCACCAGCGGGCGGAGGATGTGGATATGCTGGTTTCGGTGAGCGACTTTTTTGCCGACGTTATGAAAGAGCGGATGAATCTTTCGGATGAGAAAATTACTACGATTCATTTGGGCGTTGATATTGATGATTACGAGTATATTTCAACAAAGGAAAAAGACCGGAATGTCGGTTATATTTCGCGGATGTGCCACAAAGATGGTTTTGATATTGTGGTTGATGCGTTTATTGAGTTAAAAAAGAAACCCGGTTTTGAAGATGTGAAATTGATTGCCACAGGCGGTTCAACCGGCGATGATACAAAATTTAATAAAGAACAAAAACACAAACTAAAGGAAAACAACTTACTGAATTCATTTGAAATTTTACCCGATTTTGAAGGAAAAGAAGTGAATGATTTTTTCAAAAGGGTTTCGTTGGTTTCGGTGCCTGTTCGAATTGGAGAAGCCTTTGGAATGTACATGATTGAATCCATGGCTTCCGGTGTTCCGGTGGTTCAGCCTGCTTTGGGAGCATTTCCCGAAATAGTTGAACTCTCTGGTGGCGGAGTTAATTACATGCCAAATACACCTAAGAAATTAAGTGAAACCTGGGCTGAGTTATTATCGAACCCGGGAAAATTAGAAGAATTGAGCAAAAATGGTTATGAAGGAGTAACTAAAAAGTTCAATATTCACAATCACGCCAAAGAAATTATAACTTTATACGAAAGTCTTCGTCACCCTGAGTGAAGTTGAAGGATGAGTAACAAACAAATTAAAATAAAACACCCTTCGACTACGCTTAGGGTGACAGAGAAAAAATGCTACTACAACTACAAAACATAACAAAAGGATACGGTGAACCGGGGACACACAGTTACCGGGCGGTTCTGAAAGATTTAAATTTTGAACTAGTGCGGGGAACGAAAGTGGCTATCGTAGGGCCAAGTGGTTCCGGGAAGACAACTTTGCTGAATCTGATTGGAGCGCTCGACCAGCCGGAATCCGGCAAAATTCTTTTTGAAGGGAAAGAAATTACCGGGTATTCAAAAACAGAATTAGCAACTTTTCGAAATAAACATCTGGGTTTTGTTTTTCAGTTGCACCATTTAATGCCGCAGCTTAGTTTATGGGAAAATGTGCTGTTGCCGATTTTGCCACAGGGAAATAAAATTTCAAAAGAACAAAAAGACTGGGCCGAGTATCTGACTAAAAAAGTGGGGATTTGGGAACAGCGATACCAGAAACCATCAGAGATGTCGGGAGGAGAGTGTCAGAGAACTGCGGTGGTTCGCGCATTAATCAATAAACCCAAATTGATCCTGGCCGACGAACCAACCGGCGCGCTCGATGAAGAAAATGCAACTGCCTTAACCGATTTGCTAAAGCAGTTGAGCGACGATGAAGGTGTGACGCTCGTAAGCGTAACACACTCATCGGTTTTGGCAGAGCAGATGGATAAAAAATATTTACTTAAGAATGGAAAAGCCTCCCCTGCCCCCTCCATTGGAGGGGAATAAGAGAGTAGTGGTAATAAATTCGTATTCAACGTGAAATCAAAAAAATCGTATTTAAATAAAAATCGTTCTTTATTTTTCTCCCCTTTTGGGGGAGCCAGAGGGAGCTTTGTATTAAAAACATTCTTTCATTATTTTAAAGCTAATTTGCTGGTAGCACTTGGTGTGGTAGTCAGTACTATGGTTTTAACCGGTTCGCTCATTATTGGCGATTCAGTGCGGTACAGTCTGGAGCAATCTACATTTTACCGCTTGGGAGAAACAACACATTTGGTTTCGGTTGTGGAACGTTATTTCAGACAGGAAATGGCAGAAGAAATAGAAGCTGACAATCCGCAAATTGAGGCTGCCCCGGTTTTGCTTCTTGAGGGTGTTGCTGTGGCCGACGGTGGCCAGCGCCGTGCAAATAAAGTACAGATTGTTGGCGTTGATAAGGATTTCGAAAAGATTTCAAAAACAACTGTTTTTTCTGAAATTGAAAACAGTGAAATAATTGTGAGTCAGAATTTGGCTGAGCGGCTTGAAATAAATGAGGGTGACAATTTATTGGTACGGGTAAAAAAGGCCAGTCTAATTCCACTGAACGCACCGTTTATCTCAGCAGAAGAAACCAGCGTTTCATTGCGGGCAACGGTTAAACAAATTGTTCAACGTGATGAGTTGGGGCGGTTTAGTTTAAAAAATTCGCAAACAGCTCCCTACAATATTTTTCTTCCCATTTCACAGTTAAATCAGTTAATGGAATTTGAAGGAAAAGCAAATCAGATTCTTATTTCAACCAATCTGGAAACTGCAGAAGTGTTTCAAGCTGTAAAAAATTGTTTGACTCCCTCTGATGCAGGCTTAAAAATAAAAAATATTGAAGCCACCGACGAAATAGAAGTTTCTACCGAGCGTGTATTTATGGAAGAAAAAGTGGCGAAAACACTTCAAAAATTGCCAAGCGCCCAGCCGATGTTAACCTATTTTGTTAATGAAGTTTCGAAGTTGGAAGCAGGAAGTCAGGAAAACAAAGCCGGGATCCCATATTCTTTTGTTTCAACTTTGGTTTCCCGAGCAAACAAAGATGAGATTATTCTAAACCAATGGGCGGCAAATGATTTGGGTGTTCAGGTTGGCGATTCCATACGGCTAAAATACTGGGAAATTGGCCCACTCCGTAAGCTGATTGAGAAAAAGTCTGATTTTGTTTTAACAAAAATTGTTCCCATGGTTCCCGGTTGGGCAGACAGCACACGAATTCCCAATCTTCCCGGACTTTCAGATGCAGGTCATTGCCGCGAATGGGAAGCCGGTGTTCCGATAGATTTGGATGCCATTCGCGATAAAGATGAAGATTATTGGAATGATTATAAAGGAGCACCCAAAGCATATATTTCGTTGGAGAAAGCTTTGGAAATTTGGTCAAACCGCTTTGGTGATTATACGGCAGTACGTTACTCTGTAAATTCTTTTGACCTTGAAGAATATAAAAAAGTTTTTGCTGAAAATATTACACCAGGCGATTTGGGAATATCAGTCGAGCCTATCCGTGAAATGGGTGTAAGTGCAGCAAAGAACGGAACTGATTTTAGCGGGCTTTTTATCGGACTGAGTTTCTTTTTGTTGGTTGCAGGAGTTGTGCTCACTTCATTGTTGTTCCGGTTAAATCTGGAAACCCGTTCCTCGCAGATTGGACTGCTCGATGCATTGGGATTTAAGCAGAAGCAGGTACGAGGGTTTTATTTGTGGGAAGGTCTTATTGTTGCACTGTTTGGTGGAATTTTAGGAATAATTGTGTCGGTATTTTATACCCAGCTGGTTTTTAAAGTTCTGAATACACTTTGGTTTGATATTGTCAGGACGGATGTTTTACTTATAAAAATTTATCCGCTTACCGCATTTTTAGGTTTGGTTATAAGTATACTCGTGTCACTTGCAGCAATTTATATTTCAGTTTCCCGTTTCCAGAAGCAAAAAACTTCTGAACTTCAAAAACAAACACTGGCAGCAAAGAATAAAACAAAGGAAAGAATATGGAGCGTAGTAATGGGATTCACTCTGTTTGTCTCAGTCGCGATTTTTGGCTTTCAGATTTTCTTCTCCAATCAAATGGATTCGTCCTTGTTTTTTGTTGTTGGCGGGTTACTGTTAATTGGATTACTGCTTGTTTTCCGGCGTTTTATTAGTAAAATGGAAAACAGTAAAAAAGAAACACTCTGGTTGGGACGTTTGGCTCAACTCAACCTTTCGCGTAACAAAGGGCGGTCTTTAACAGTGGTTATTTTGTTTGCATTGGGAACTTTTACGGTTATTTCAACCGGTTCCTACAAAATGGATTTATTTGCCAATGCACAAAATAAGTCGAGTGGCACAGGTGGATTTCTTTATTTTGCAGAAACTACAATGCCTGTTTTATTTGATTTGAATAATCAGGAAAAGCGGGCGGAAGAAGGTATCTTTGAGGAATTTAATGCCGTTCAGTTTCGGAAGGTGGAAGGTGACGATGCCAGTTGCTTGAACCTCAATCGAATATCTCAACCGGCAATTTTAGGCGTTGATTCAGAGACCTTGCAGGGACGTTTTTCTTTTGCTGCAAAAATAAAAGACTTAGGCGATGAAGAACCCTGGCAGGTGCTGAACCAAACCTTTGATGATGGAACGATTCCCGCCATTGCCGATCAAACGGTAATTCAATGGGGACTTGGCAAAAAAGTGGGCGATGTACTTTTATATCAAAACGAACTGGGAGACACACTGCGGTTAAAATTGATTGCAGGAACAACACCTTCTATTTTTCAGGGGTACGTGCTTATTGGCAATCAGAATTTTTTAAAAAATTATCCAACAAACAGTGGCTCTCATATTTTTTTGATTGATGGAGATCCGGAAAATGCGCAGCAAATAGGAGACGAGCTTCAGTCAGTTTTTCGCGATTATGGATGGGAAATGGAATCGACAGCCAAACGTTTGGTTGAATTCTACTCGGTAACAAATACTTACCTTTCTATTTTTCTGGCGTTAGGAGCTTTGGGATTAATTCTTGGAACCATTGGATTGGCAGTAATTCTGGCCAGGACACTTTTGGAACGACGCCGCGAAATTTCGGTGATGCAGGCCATTGGTTTTAACAATAAACCTATTTTTAAAATTATAACTACTGAATATTTAATTTTATTGGTAATCGGTGTAATCATCGGCTTTATAACCGCAGTGGTAGCTACGCTTCCTGCATTTTTATCCACTAATTCCGATGCGTCTTTCAGCACGGTGTCTATAATCACCGCATTGATTTTAGTCAATGGTTTTTTCTGGATTTTTGGCCTGACCTGGATTTCGCTTCAGAAGAAAACTTTGGTGACCGGGTTGAGGGTGGAGTAATTTTTAATCAGAACCATGAATTACACTATCCGCCCAATCATCCGGAATTTCCTGAACAGCCTGAGTGAGCTTGTCACCCCAAAGGTGTGATATTTCAGAAAGCTCTCTTTCTTCAAAACGTTTTATAATCAGGTTTTTACTTCCTTTTGGATAAACAATTACGTCGATTGGAAAACCTACATCGTTGGCAGAAACCCGAGTTGAGTCAAAAGACAAAAAGCCTGTTTTTAATGCAAAACGGATACTCGATTCATAATAACTTATGGTTCGTCGTAAAACCGGAGTTCCGTACCCTGAATTTCCGATGATAGTAAAAGGATAACCTTTGCCAATTTTTATCCAGTTTCCCTGCGGATATAGAAGATATAGTTTCTGTTCCTCGTCGCCATCCAATTGCCCTCCAATAATGGTATTTATGCTAAATTCGATACCACTGTCTTCCAGCATTTTTTTGTCTTCTTTTGCAACGCGTTTTATCTGTTCTCCCAGCGCATTAACCACCTGGTGCATTCGGGTCATGTCTTTTAATTTTTCTTCCATTATTTCAGAAAAATAAGTCAGTGTTTTGTCACGCACCGAACGCAAACCCGAAGTCATCAGGAAAATATTATAGTCGCCTTTTTTATATAATTTGTATTTTTTTGCAGTAACGGTTTGGTTACCTGAAGTTATTCGGGTGTCGCTTAAAGCTACCAGCCCTTCTTTTAAACGGATTCCTAAACAGTATGTCATTGATTTGCTTCTTTATTTTGTTCTTCAACCAAAACGTGGTAATTGGTTTGGTTTGTGCCGCGTCCTTTTATTACTCCTTTTAAGGTTGTACAATCGTTGATGTCAATACCATGCGCAATCTTTACATAATGATGATCTTCCAGCAGGTTATTGGTGGGATCAAAACCAATCCAACCAGCATTTGGAACATAAGCTTCAACCCAGGCATGAACTGCACTTGCGCCCACCGCATTTTCGCCCGGGTTTAAATAACCGCTTACATATCGGGCCGGAATTTTATTTTTCCGCAAAATAGCCAGCATTAAATGTGCATAATCCTGGCAAACACCACGTCTTTCGTTAATGGTTGCCTGAAGTAATCGGTGAGGATCGTCTACCAGGTTGTCGTATTTTATTTCCGAGTGTACAAACTGATTGACCTGTTGAACAAACTGAAAGACTCCTTCTGTTTTTTCTTTTTTTGGAAAATCAAATCTAACCGGGATTTGAGTATGTTCACCAATATTTAGAAAAAGATAATTATCTATTTGGAACCCGGGAGTGTTTATTATTTTGTATTCTTCTTCAACCGGCAAAAAAGAAAACTCAAAAGGATTAGTCTCTTCTTTTTCAACCGATGCTTTTAAAGTAAAAGAGAAGTTTTTTTCCAGATTTTTAATTCTGAAACGTAAAAGTTCAAATCCAAAACAATTTTCGCTGGTATAATATTGTGAAACCGGTTGGTGCTCGAAATGAATACTTTTTATTTTTTGACCGGGAATACTTGCCGGAAATACCAGAAATTCGAGTATGGCCTCGTGAATGAATTCAGAATATTCATTGGTTGTGTGATAAGTTATTTGATAGACAGGCATTTCTATTTAAAATATTCATCAGCAATCAGGTCGCTAATTAAATAAATTTTTGATAATAAATCTTCCAGAAATTCAGTTAAGTTATCATCAATTTCATCAACATCCATATATTGAAACGGGGTAATAATTTTGGCAACTCTAAAATGAAGACTCTTTTTATTTAATGAATGTTCCGGAGAAATTTTGCTAATACAATCAAGCGCCATATCCAATCGGTTCACTACCGACCGCGGAAAAGATTTGTTAAACAAAAGAAATTCTATTGTATTTTGCCGGTTGGGAATACTGGTGTAATATTTATTGCACATGTCTTTTGCCTCAACACAATCGAGTAAAATATCCCATTCGCGTTCGTGTATGGCATCTCCAATTTTTAGTTTACTGATTTCATTGATATCATTTAGTTTACTAATCATGATTCGTACGACCTGTGAAGCACTTTCCAGAAAAAGGCCAAGCTGAATAAAATACCAGCCCACATTATACAATAAAGTATATTGAATCCTTCCGCGTACATTTGAGCAGCTGCCGATAACATTGTAGGTAAAGTCAGACAGTCCTTTTGTTTTATAAATATCTACGGGATAATTGGCAATAAAATGGTAGAAATTATTGATGGCTTCCCATAATTCTGTGGAAATTGCGTCGCGTACACTGCGCGCATTTTCACGTGCCATAAATACCGCAGATACAATCGATACTGGATTATTGTCGTCTAAAGCTGCAGCAACAAGTACTTCTTCCTCGTTGATGTTTTCACCCATTTCCGGTACGGGGAAACCAATCATATCAGCAATTGATAACAGTGCCAGTTCATGTTGTTTTGGGTGTGAACTGTCAAGTGAAGAAAAATATTCAACATTGATATATCTTGCCAGGTGTTCGGTGCGTTCGAGGTACCTGCCCATCCAAAAAAGATTTTCTGCTGCTCTTGATAACATTGTATTCTTTTGATTTTAGAAGAAATAACTAACTACTTTTTTTAATCCACTATCCAGGTATCTTTTGAACCACCTCCCTGCGAAGAATTTACAATCAAACTTCCTTCTTTTAACGCTACACGCGATAAACCTCCCTTTAAAACAAACTCATATTTATTCCCGATTAAGCTAAAAGTCCGTAGATCAACATGCCGGGGTTCAAATGCTTTTTTTCCTTCGATATAAGTTGAATGTAACGATAGGTTCATAATGGGCTGAGCAATGTATCCACGCGGATTTTTCTTTATTATTTCCTTTTGTTTTTCAATATTTTCTTTTGTCTCTTTTGCTCCGATAAATATCCCGTACCCTCCCGATTGATCGACCGGCTTAACTACTAACTTATCAAGGTTTTCCAGAACATATTTAGCTTCTTTTTCGATGTTGCAACGATACGTGGGAACATTGTTTAAAATAGGATCTTCTCCCAAGTAGTATTTTATAACATCCGGAATAAATGTATACACTGCTTTGTCGTCAGCAACTCCTGTTCCGGGGGCATTCACCAGAGTAACGTTTCCTTTCCGGTAGGCCCCCATTAATCCGGGCACTCCCAAAACTGATTCAGGCATAAAAGCCAGTGGATCGATGAACGCGTCGTCAATACGGCGGTAAATTACGTCGACCTTAACGGGACCATCAATCGTATTCATGTAAACAAAATCATGATCAACAAATAAATCACGCCCTTCAACCAGCTCAACTCCCATTTTTTGTGCCAGCGCGGAATGTTCATAATACGCAGAATTATACATTCCCGGAGTGAGAATAACACAAACCGGTTCATCAACACCGGTAGGGCGTACCGAGTGTAAAAGTTTTAACAGTGCCGAAGGATATTCCACAATTGTTGAAACATCGAATTGCTTAAAAATGTGCGAAAGCGTGCGTTTCATTGCCTCGCGGTTTGCAAGTACATAACTTACACCAGACGGGCAGCGAATATTATCTTCTAGAATATAGTAGTTTCCATCTGAGTGTCTGATAAGATCGGTGCCTGAAATATGACAATAGCTTCCGCCCGGTGGAGTAAAGCCGTTCATTTCTTTTAGCATGTGTGCCGACGAAAAAACCAAGTCAGCCGGAATGATTTTATCTTTCAGGATTTTTTTGTCGTGGTATAAATCGTGCAAAAACAGGTTTATAGCATGCCCTCGCTGTAGTAATCCTTTTTCAATGGTATTCCATTCAGACTTGTGGATAATTCGAGGGAAAAGATCAAATGGAAATATCCTTTCCACTCCTTTGGGATTTTCGTTATATGTTGCAAAGGTAATTCCCTGGTTCAGAAAAGAATTTTTTGCCGATTCGTTGATGATTTCGTATTCGGTGTCGTTAATCGTGTCAAATGTAGAAATCAACTGTTGATAGTATTCGAGCACCTTTCCGTTTGCAGAAAATACTTCATCAAACATATTTTGAATTTTCGGATAGTTGTTAAATAATCCGTTTTTTTTTGTCTCTTCCCCTGTTTTCATTCCTTTGGAAATTTGTTTAACCCTTTGTGAATAATTAAAAATAAGAAAATTAATTACATAATGATAGTTATTGTCTTCTATGTTGTCATTTTGATAATAAAATTTTAATATTTATTTCAAAAAGTATATAAGTGGGTTTGTGGTTTTGCAAAATGTTTAACTCGGTTGGAGATTGAGTTATGCTTATTTTAAAATTCTGGTTTTAAGAAAATATTAATTCATTGTGTAGTCTTACTTAAAGGAAAACAATCTATTTAAAGTATTGTTGAAATGGTGACAAAAGCAAAAAACAATGCCCGTAAATATTCCAGAAACAAGTCAGCCCCGAGTTCTGATTATTGGTGCCGGATTTGCCGGATTGCGGCTGGCACGAAAATTATATAAACACGATTTTCAAATCGTATTAATCGACAGGAACAACTATCATCAGTTTCAGCCGCTGTTTTACCAGGTGGCTACATCTGGTTTGGAGCCGAGTTCAATTTCTTTTCCTTTACGAAAGGTTTTTCAAAAAGTAAAAAATGTATTTATCCGGGTTGCCGAAGTAAAAAAAATTAACCCGCAGGAGAAGATTATTGAAACCAGCCTGGGGACAGCTTGGTATGATTACCTGGTGATTGCCTCCGGTGCTACAACCAACTTTTTTGGCGTAGATAGTTTTGAAAAGAACGGTATTCCCATGAAGTCAACTTCGGAGGCTTTGTTTTTACGAAATAAGCTGCTTGAAAATTTTGAAACAGCGGTAACACTTCGTGATCGGGACGAAATTGATCGTTTGCTGAGCGTCGTAGTTGTGGGAGGTGGACCAACCGGTGTTGAAGTATGCGGGGCACTTGCAGAAATGAAAAAATTTGTCCTTCCCAAAGATTACCCCGATTTGGATTTTAATTTAATGACAATTACTCTTGTAGAAGCCAACGAACAGCTTTTGCACGGAATGAGCCGGGAGGCTGGTGTAAAAGCGCTCGAATACCTTACAAGTCTGGGAGTAAAAGTAAAGTTAAATCACAAAGTAAAGAGTTACGATGGAAAGGAAATTGAGCTTGAAGATCAGGAGAATTTCCAAACACGAACCTTAATTTGGGCGGCCGGAGTGAAAGGCCAAATGCCCGACGGAATCTCTGCTGACAATATAGTTGCAGGTAATCGCTTAAAAGTCGATGAATTCAATCGCTTAGAAGACTTTCCCGAAATTTTTGCAATTGGCGATATCGCATACACGGAAACAAAAGATTATCCCAAAGGGCATCCGCAGGTCGCACAGGTTGCGCTCCAGCAGGCAGCTCTGTTGGCAAAAAATCTGATAAATATTAAAAACGGGAACAACCTGGTTCCGTTTCAATATCGCGACAAAGGTTCAATGGCAACTGTAGGGCGAAACCGCGCAGTAGTTGATTTGCCCGGATTCAAATTTTCAGGTTTTCCCGCCTGGCTGGTGTGGATGTTTGTCCACCTGATGTCGATTGTAGGTGTAAAAAACCGACTTGTTATTTTTATTAACTGGCTCTGGAATTATATGACCTACGATCAATCATTACGATTGATTATTCGTCCGAAATCAAAAAATACCTAGACACGATAAACTCTTTTATTTCTTTTTTTGAAAGGTGTTAACGCCGAAATCTGATTTCGACATCTTCTCCTTTTTGCGAAAGATTAAAGATTCCCTTGTTTACAAGCGAATAATTATTTTCTGAAGAAACCTCAGTCATTCGGCTGTACAAATCCTTTTTATCATTAGGATTACAATCGACATGGAAAAAGCAAAATAAATTTTTATCGTTGCTGTCGTCAAACTGGATTAAAAAGGCCATATGTTCAGGGAAGACTAAATCATCATAGGCATAAGTAATATCAAGTCCTGTAGCTTCTTTTACAATCTCGCGTACGGCTTCAAGATTTCTAAATTTCATATTGTTAATTTTAAAGGATTAAAAACCACATTTTTAGCTGCTGAAAACGTTCGGCCTGTTCATATGTCTGGCATTTTACCAGTTCCATATTAATGGCATCTTCAAACTCGCCTTCGTTGAAATCGAGCTTTTTTAGAAGTTCTTCTTTCGAATTGTATTTATAGCATGATTTACGGAGTTCATTATCAACTCCTATCTGTTTTACAAATTTTATTGCTTTTCCAAGTGCCATACTTTTTTATTTTAATTGCATGTAGAACCACAGCTTGAGCATGAGTTGCTATTACACGATGATGAAGAGATAAGTCTTGATTCCTCTGTTGTAAAAGATTTCAGTTCACTTGCCTGAAACAACCTGATGTTTTTTTCAACATCAAAACTCCGGGCTTTAAATACGTTTATGCCATTTCTGTTAAACATCGACAAAACCATGGGGGTGATGTTCATGCTTATGATGGAAAAAATATTTTTTTCCAACAACCCTGAGTTCAGCCCGCCTGGTGTTTCGCTAATCTCTTTTGCCGAAATCCATTCCGTCGTTTTTAAATCAGTGTCGTGAATACAAACATGTCCGAGGTTGTGAAATCCCTCTGCAACCTCGTTCCTTCTC
This sequence comes from Maribellus maritimus, assembly GCF_022267315.1. Taxonomy (GTDB): domain Bacteria; phylum Bacteroidota; class Bacteroidia; order Bacteroidales; family Prolixibacteraceae; genus Draconibacterium; species Draconibacterium maritimum. Next base: position 17,934 of record NZ_JAIKLE010000001.1, on the reverse strand, counting down.
GTTGTATCATCTTTTACAGGTAGCAATACTTTCATATTTTAATTTTTTGAATGCAAAAAAGCAGACAAACCCGGTGCCATAAAATATCGTTTGTTGATTTTTAGTAGTTTAGTTTAATTTAAAGAATGGAAGTCTTTCATTTTTGTAAGAATTTTTAAGCGGAACCTACATAAATGTAGTTTTTATATTTCTTTTTCAACAGATATTTGGTGGTTTGCTTTTCCTGGCTTTTGGTAGTATTTTTAGAGAATAATCTCAGAAAGTATTTTGATGGTAATTCAAAAAAACAGAGACGATAGTTTTAGGGAGGAAAAGGATTTTGAAACGCAACTTTCCGAAATAAAAATGGAGATGGAGGAAATCCTGGCTGCGTTGGAGGAAGAAAAGAACCAGCGGCAGTTTTATCAGTTTGTGGCCGATTTTACTTTTGGCTGGGAGTTGTGGCTCGATCCGTCGGGAAAAATAAAGTATTGTTCTCCTTCTTGCCAGGACTTAACAGGTTTTACTGCAAACCAGGTGATTGCTTCTGAAAATATTAGTGTTTTATTGATTTATGAGCCAGACAGGGAAAAATTTAACCATTTTATTTCCGATTCGCTCGATCAACTAATAATGAATCAATCGCTGGAGTTTCGCATTTTGACCCGCCATAAACAACTTTGCTGGTGTTCGGTGAATGTGCGTGGAGTATATAATAAACAAGGAAGATATTTGGGAATTCGAGCGTCTGTACATGATATCACTCGTTTGAAAAGGGCGTTGGGACATATTCAGGAACTTTCTGAAGGAAAAGAATTTGAAAACCGTGCAAAATGGCGGATGAAATCGAAATTGGACAACAAGGAGCGTGAAGTGATATCCTCTTTGTTGCAGCTTTCGCAAAAAAACGAACTTTTGGCATTGGTTCAGAAACAGCTAAAAAAAATTGTTTCGGGGACTTCTCAGCAGGCTCATCAAAAAGCATCCGCTCTGTTGAAAACATTGGAAAGTGTTTCTATATCACCAGTCGATTGGGAAATGGTTGTTCAACAACTCGAGAATTTGCACCCCGGTTTCATCGACAGGCTAAAACTTAAACACCCGAATTTAAGCTCAAAAGAAGAAAAGTTGTGTTCTTATCTTCGTCTCGGTCTTTCAAGTAAGGAAATTGCCGGTTTGCAAAATATCAATTCCAAAAGTGTTGAAGTCTCCAGAGGCAGGCTTCGTAAAAAATTGAAACTTCAACGGGAGGAACGCTTAAAGGAATATGTAGACCACATTTGAATTTCTGTTTATTGTAGTGTTTATTTGTATTTGTATATTTTATTTGTAGTGTTATTATGTTCTTTAATGTGTTGTTTTATATTTATTTATATTAATATTGTATATTTTTATTAGATTATGTATGAGTTGATGTATTGTTTTTTTATTATGTTTTTAGATTGATTTAAAATATATTTGAAGCATTCTAAAAAGATAAACATGTCCAAATTCACAGAAAAAAAATCTTACCGTTCGTTATATGATGAAGAAATAGGTCAGTTGGTGCATCAGGGGTGTTCTTCCACTGACTGGAGTCTTGTAAGAGTTTCAAATGATTTTATTCCCGATAATGTTGAGAACTGCAAGCTAACAGGTCATATCCGGTTAAACAGTTTTAGTCAAACAGTTGAGTTAATAGGTGGTATAACTTTTAAGGCCGGAATTTACAATGCCTGGTTGCACAATTGCGAAGTAGGAAAGAATGCACTTATTCACAATGTGCGGAGTTATATTGCTAATTACAATATTGGTGAGGGTGTAATTATCCATAATGTAACCACAGTTGCAGTTGACGGTGAAACTACCTTTGGAAACGGAATTCGTGTTGAGACAATTAACGAGGGAGGTGGTCGTGAAATTCCAATTTATGATCATCTGTCAACACATGTCGCCTATATGATGGCTTTGTACCGTCATCGTCCTAAATTGGTGGAAGCCCTTGTTCAAATGGTGGATGAATATTCCGGCTACGTAAAAAATGATGTTGGAGTGATTGGTGCACATTCGAGAATTATAAACTGCAATACCATTTTAAATGTGAAAATGGGACCGGCAACCGTTGTCGATGGCGGTAAAAAATTGAAGAATGGCAGCATTAACAGTAATTTTGAAGCACCGGTGGAGATAGGGGAAGGTGTGATAATGGAGGATTTTATTGTTTGTTCCGGCTCCCGGGTTACCGATGCAACGCTGGTTTCAAAATGTTTTATCGGTCAGGGGTGTATCCTTGATAAACACTATTCAGCGGTAAACTCATTGTTTTTTGCCAACTGTCAGGGGTTTCACGGAGAGGCATGTTCCATATTTGCCGGGCCGTATACGGTAACGCATCATAAATCCACTTTACTCATTGCCGGGATGTACTCTTTTTTAAATGCAGGGAGTGGTTCCAATCAAAGTAATCATTTGTATAAACTGGGGCCTATCCACCAGGGAATTATGGAGCGAGGCGCCAAAACAACCAGCGACTCTTATGTTTTGTGGCCTTCGCGAATTGGAGCATTTTCGCTTGTGATGGGGCGGCATTATAAACACAGTGATACTACTGATTTCCCATTTTCATATCTTATTGAGAGTAAAGATGAGAGTATTCTAGTGCCTGCTATAAACCTAAAAAGTATAGGTACTATTCGCGATTCGCAAAAGTGGCCTAAACGCGATAACCGGAAAGATTCAAACCTGCTCGATTTAATCAATTTTAATTTGCTTAGTCCTTACACCATTCAGAAAATGATGAATGGACGGAAAAAATTGAAAGCCATCCGGAAGACATCGGGTGAATTTGCCAGCGAGTACAGCTACGAAAAAATGAAAATCGAAAAGAAGGCTTTGGACCGTGGAATTGATTTGTATGAAATGGCCATCTGGAAGTTTTTGGGTAACTCACTGATTACACGCCTTCAGGGTAAGGAGTATAAAAATGATGATGAGATTCGTAAAACAATGAAAAAAGACACAGCGCTGGGAGTTGGTTTGTGGGTCGACTTGTCAGGTCTTATTTGTCCCTATGAAGCTTTGAATAATCTTTTAAAGTCTATTGAAGATAAAGTCATAACCTCATTGGAAGAAGTTAATTCAGCTCTGACAGCACTGCATAAAAATTATTACAATTATGAATGGACCTGGGCGCATGATGTTTTGGGAAGGTATTACTGCCGGAAACCGGAGGATTTTACAGCCGAGGATGTTATTGATATTGTTGAAAAATGGAAAGGAAGCGTTTTGGGAATTGACAGGCTGCTCTATGAAGACGCACAAAAAGAGTTTTCGCTTACTAAAATGACTGGTTTTGGAGTTGACGGGCAAAATGGCGACAGGGAAATGGACTTTACACAAGTTAGAGGAGAATTTGAAGAGAATGTTACGGTAAAGGCTATAAAAGTGCATATGGAGACGAAAGAAAGATTGGGAGACGAGCTTATAAACCGGATGAAAAAAACAATAAGCAAACGAGTTCACGTGAATCAGGATTAATCACCAGATAATAAAATAAATATGTGTGGAATTGTAGGTTATATTGGTAACAAGGAAGCATTCCCTGTTTTGATAAATGGATTAAAGCGATTGGAATATCGCGGTTACGATTCAGCAGGGGTTGCCATTTTAAACGGAACACTGGATGTTTATAAACAGCAAGGTAAAGTAGGTGAGTTAGAGGAGTTTGTTCTTTCCCAAAAAGTGCAAGGTAATGTTGGCATTGGTCATACCCGCTGGGCCACACATGGCGAACCAAGTGATGTAAATGCTCATCCTCATTTATCAATGAATGGGAAATTTTCTGTGGTTCACAATGGGATAATAGAGAATTATGCCAAACTAAAAGAAGATCTCGTTAAACATGGCTTTACTTTTTCAAGCGAAACTGACACCGAGGTGTTGGCCAACTTATTTGAGTTTTTTTATAATCAGGGTGATGATATCACTGCAGAAACTGCGGTTCGGCTTGCTCTTTCGAAAGTTATTGGCGCTTATGGAGTTGCCGTTTTGTGTAGCGAAGAAAAAGATAAGATTATTGTAGCCCGCAAAGGAAGCCCGCTGGTGGTTGGCCTGGGAAATGGCGAATATTTTGTTGCCAGCGATGCCTCTCCAATTGCCGAATTTACAAACCATGTTGTCTATCTGAACGATGAAGATGTTGCTGTACTTGACAAGAATAATTTTACATTGAAAAATATACAAAACAATCCGGTTTCAATGAAAATTACCAATCTTGACCTTGAAATTGGTGAACTCGATAAAGGTGATTTTGAGCATTTTATGCTGAAAGAAATTTATGAACAACCCAAAACCATTGAAGAAACATTCCGTGGCCGCTTAAAACCTGAATATTCAGAAATCGTTCTTGGCGGTTTGTTAAACGTGTTTCCACGGATTATGGAAGCCGAACGGATTGTTATTGTAGGATGTGGTACTTCGTGGCATGCGGCGTTAATTGGTGAATATATGCTGGAGGAATATGCACGTGTTCCGGTAGAAGTGGAATATGCCTCCGAGTTTAGATACCGCAAACCGGTGCTGGGCAAAAAAGATGCTGTTATTTTTATCAGCCAAAGTGGCGAAACTGCCGATACAATGGCAGCTTTGCATCTGGCAAAGGAAAAAGGTGCGCTGGTGTTGGGAATTTGTAATGTGGTTGGTTCGTCGTTGTCGCGTGAAACCGATGCCGGAGTTTATACACATGCCGGGGTTGAAATTGGTGTTGCCTCAACAAAAGCATTTACTGCTCAGGTAACAGTTTTAACCATGTTTGCCTTGAAGCTCGCTAAAGCAAAAGGCAATATTGGCGAAGAAGAATACCAGGAGCTGGTGAAAGAGTTGTCGGAAATTCCGGAAAAAGGAAAGCAGGTTCTGGAAAATAATGAAGCGATTAAACAGGTGGCCGAAAAATATAAAGACGCTGTAAATGCATTGTATTTGGGACGCGGATATTTGTTTCCGGTGGCTTTGGAAGGTGCTTTGAAACTGAAAGAGATTTCATATATCCATGCTGAAGGTTATGCAGCCGGCGAAATGAAACACGGACCAATTGCTTTGGTAGACGATAATTTGCCGGTGGTTGTGGTTGCTCCACACGATGCATATTATGAAAAAATTGTAAGCAATATTCAGGAGGTAAAAGCACGAAAAGGGAATGTAATTGCCATTGTGACTGAGGGTGACAAAGGATTAAAGGAAATGGCAAACGATGTTATTGAAATTCCGAAATCACATCCTGCAGTAGCACCATTGCTGGCAGTTTTGCCGTTGCAATTGCTTGCTTATCACATCGCCCAGTTACGTGGATGTAATGTTGACCAGCCCCGCAATTTGGCGAAGTCGGTTACAGTGGAATGAAGCATTGTCCTGAAATAAGGTTTTTACTTAAAAGAGGGTAGGAGATTATATTTTAACCTTCGGTTTGATTTGGTAGTCTGTCAGGAAGTGCTTTTCATCGATTATTTTTTTCAATACAAATTGTAAAAATTAGCTTTGGATAAGATTAAAAATAAATCACCTTTGTATTATCCGGTATAGCTAAACTATATGAATTCCAGTACAGGCGAAAAGAAAGTAAAACTTTCAAAGATTATTATTTTTTGTGTTACAATAATTCTAGCTGTTCTTATTGTTTCTTTTACTGTGGGGAAGGAATTTTACGAAGGGAAAAGCGACAGCATGTTTTCTTTTGGAGCAGTTCATTTTGCCGGTTACCTGTTTTTTCTGCTGATGCCCGTTGAAGCGGCTTTTGTATATTATCTTTCATTTTACGAAGAGTCGAAACTTATAGCAATTGCTTTGGGAACTGCTTTTGTCGCGCAACTAATTGACTACCTGATTGGATATTCATTCAGTTTAAAGTTTATACGCAATTTTGTAGGCGAAAAACGCCTCATAAAAGCTGAGAAACACATTCGGAAGTATGGCAATCTAACCATTTTTATTTTTAATTTATTCCCGTTGTCATCGCCTGTTATTGCGTTGGTTGCAGGAATGCTGAAGTACAAATTAAGAGATTTGATTGTTTTCAGTTTGATAGGATTGATTCTGAAATATGTAATTCTGAGTTTGATTTTTTAGCCATTGCTGACTCCGTTTTTCCCGATTAATTTTGAAGGAAAGATTCGTGTGGGAATGTCAAATTTTATCTGGCCAATGAAAAAGCTTTATATTTGCACCGAATTTAAAAAATAGAATTATGAAGGCATTTGTTTTTCCCGGTCAGGGAGCACAGTACCCGGGAATGGGAAAAGATTTGTATGAAAATTCGGCAGAAGCAAAAGCTTTATTTGATAAAGCAAATGAAATTCTGGGTTTTAATATTACCAATATTATGTTTGAAGGCTCGGTTGACGATCTGAAACAAACCAAAGTAACACAACCGGCTATATTTTTGCATTCGGTTTTACTGGCAAAAACATTAAAAGATTTTTCTCCAGATATGGTTGCAGGCCATTCATTGGGTGAATTTTCAGCATTGGTCGCCAATGGTGTATTAAGTTTTGAAGATGGTTTAACACTGGTTTCAAAACGTGCGATGGCGATGCAAAAAGCCTGTGAAATTGAGCCTTCAACAATGGCCGCAATTGTTGGATTGGATGATGAGGTAGTTGAAGAGGTTTGCAGCAGTATTGAAGAGGTTGTAGTTCCGGCCAATTATAATTGTCCGGGGCAGTTGGTAATTTCCGGCTCAATGGCGGGTATTGACAAAGTTTGTGAAATTTTGACAGAAAAAGGTGCGAAAAGAGCATTGAAATTAGTAGTTGGAGGAGCTTTTCATTCTCCACTTATGGAGCCTGCCCGGGAAGAATTGGCGGCGGCAATTGAATCAACTGTTTTCAGTAATCCTGTTTGTCCGGTTTATCAGAATGTAAACGCAAAACCTGTGACAGATCCGGATACCGTTAAAAAGAACCTGATTGCTCAGTTGACTGCGCCGGTTCGCTGGACACAAACAGTTCAGAATATGATTGCAGATGGCGCCACTTCGTTTACTGAAATCGGGCCGGGAAAAGTATTACAAGGTCTGGTTAAAAAAGTTGACCGGGCGATGGAAACATCAGGAGTAAATAGCTTTGAAGGATAAGAAAGAAAAAGAAATAGATAGAAAGCAAAATCCCGGAAATTCTTCCGGGATTTTTTATTTAAGTAACCAGTGTTTTCTTTTGCAACATTCTGTAAATTGTCGATTTTCCAATCCCAAGTTTTGATGCTACCAGTCGTACATTTTGATTGTATTTGTTCAGAAAATGTTTTATAATTTCATTGTTATATTCTTCAAGTGTTTTTTCATTGGCGAGCAAATTCTGAACGCTGTCATCTACATTCATATTTAAGTGACTTGGTTTTATAACATCGCGGTTTGTCATTACACAGGCCAACTCCATAACAGCTTTTAATTCCCTTATATTTCCGGGAAAGTGGTACGTCAGTAGCATTTTTTTAGCTTCATCGGAAATCGATTTGGGCTCCATTTCATTTTCCTTGCAAAATTCATCAACAAAATATTTTGCCAGGAGGATGATATCATTGCCGCGTTCTCTTAATGGGGGAAGTTCAATGGGCAGCCCCAGCAGGCGGTAATACAAATCCTGTCTGAATTGTCCTTCGCCCACCAGGTTAGAAAGGTTTTTATGGGTAGCTGTTATTATTCTAACGTCCAGGGGGATGGTTTCGCTTCCTCCTAAGCGGGTAACTTCGCGTTCCTGGATTACCCGCAATAATTTAGCCTGAATGGCGATGTCCAGGTCGGCAATTTCATCAAGAAACAAAGTTCCTGAATTTGCCTGTTCAAATTTTCCTATTTTTCTAAAATCAGCACCTGTAAATGCGCCTTTTTCGTGTCCAAAAAGTTCACTTTCAACAAGGGTTTCAGGAATAGCCGAAACATTAACCGCTACAAAAGGTTTTGTGCTTCTTTTGGAATTATAATGAATACCTTTTGCCACCAGTTCCTTTCCTGTGCCTGTTTCACCTGAAACCGAAATGGATATTTGAGTTTGAATGGCTTTTTCCATCAGGTCAAAAACATGATCGATCTCGCGGCTGTTTCCTTTAATCAATTTTCTGAAATTGTATTTTTCTTTCACCGCATCTTTTAGAAGAATATTTTCATTCTTCAGTTGGTCGCTTTTGTATATGTTTTTTATGATGTTGCTCAGCTTTTCCCGGGTATCGGGCGCTTTCATAATGTAATCGTAAGCACCGCTCTTCATCAGTTCTATTGCTGTAGTTATATTTTCCTGGGCTGAGATTACAATAACATGTGTGTCAGGTAGTTTTTGTTGTATTTGTTTTAAAACTTCTTGTCCTGTCATATCGGGCAAAGTATAGTCGAGGGTAATGATGTGGGGATTTTCACCTAAATTTGCGATACAATCCTTACCGTTATAAAATACTTTAACCTGAAACTGATCGCTAACCAGTTGTTTTTTTAAAACTTGTGCATACAATTCGTTGTCTTCAACAATAAAAATCTTGTAATTGTGGTTTATTTTATGATTGGGCATGTGGTGAAATTTTGGTGTTTTCTACTATTCCAAATGCAAATTTTGTAAATCTGTCTCAAAATAGGAATTTTTTCTTATTTTTTTCTCTTATTGGAAGAAAATTTTAGTTTTTGGGAATTTTTCAATTAAAATTTGTATGCAGCCTTTTGTAAATCTTCCAATGTTTTAATCGGATTTTCTGGTTTTAGGTATTTGGCAAGATGCTGGTGGATTGTTAACCTTATCTTTTTCGCGATTTTAGTATCCATTCTGTCAAACGAATGTCCTCCCGGCAAATCTTTAAAGATTTTGTATTCAAATGGTTTTCCTTCAGCTTTTAACGATTTGATGAGGTGTTCCACTTCCAGAACGTTTACATCATCATCGTTGGTGTTGGTGTGAATCAATAATGGTGTTCCGTCGAATTTATGAGTGTTCCATACAGGTGATCTTCTTCTGTATTCCTGTACATTGTCATTGGCACTTTTCCCAATGTGGTAATCAGCCTCGTATAAGTCGCGATAACTTTGCTTGTGGTACCCCATCCTTGCGATCAGATCGCTGACAGGGACTCCTGCAAAGGCCACCTGGTAATCATCAGGATGATCAAAGATATTCATCAATGTAATTAAACCACCATGGCTCCATCCAATAATTCCTACCCGGTTTTTATCGATGAAACTGTAATTCTCAATCATATAATTTCGGCTGTAATATACATCTTCGGTTTCGAGCCCACCGTAGTCTATTTTTTCATAATGACCTTTTCCGTAACCCGTACTTCCCCTGTATTCAGGAGCTACAATTACATAGCCCTCGCTAATTAATTCACGTACTATGTGTGCATAATAAGTTGTGAAATCGGAATGAACTCCACCGTGTGGCAAAACAATTAGAGGGTATTTTTTTGATAAATCAATGTTTGACGGGATAAAAACGTAGGTCCAGAATTTTACCGGATTTCCGGCGCCTTTTGCTGTTGGATTTTCTTCTTTCCATTTAGGAGGGCCATAGATATAAAGTTTGTCAACATGTGCAATATCACCAACTTTGTTAGACCAAAGAATGTCATCAATCATTTTTGCCAACTGATCTATCCGGTGATCCATGTTTTCATTTGAGTTCTGCAGTTGCTCAATTTCTTTTTTTAAAGAATCTGTGTTTTGTGCATTCGTAAATAATGCACATAGTGTGAAAAGTGTAACTAGCAGTGTTGATTTTTTCATAATTTTAGATATTACTTCGTGTTTTATCTCCGAAAAATATATATTATCCGACGAATTTCATATTTCAGGAATTAGTTTTATAAATGTAAAAAAATCTCGTTATTTGGATAAGTTTTCGATTTTGTGAATAAACACGCCGACTAAAATGTTTTATTGGTTCGGTTAATGTTCGCTAGGCGAAATACTCAAATTGATTTATTGAATTTTTAAAATAAACCAACAAATAGAATATTATGAAATACAAAGCTTTTCATAGGTTGTCATATGGACTGTATCTAATCGCTACAGAGCTTGAAGGGAAAAAATACGGATATATTGGAAATACTGCTTTTCAGATAACTTCAAGTCCTTCACAAATTGCCATTAGCAGTCATAAAAAAAATAACTCTACTGATAAGATTATTAACAGCAAGAAATTTTCGTTATCGGTTTTAAAAAAAGAAGTAAATACCACGTTGATAGGTGAATTTGGTTTTATGTCGAGTACGGATATCGATAAATTCAGAAACATAGAAACCAAAACTTCAAAAACCGGAGCCCCAATTGTAACAGATTCCTGTATTGCCTGGTTTGATTGCAAGGTCGTTAATACTGTTGATGTCGGTTCTCATATATTAATTATTGGAGAGGTTGTGGATAGTGATGTCCTTTCAGGAGAAGAACCGTTGACCTATGCGTATTATCGCGAGAAGTACAAAATGCTGTCACCCAAAAATTCACCCACTTATGTTGAAAGAGATCGGCTTGACAGAGAAGAAGAACCAAAAGCGGAAATACAGGAAGAACCAGAAAAGCAACCTGAGAGAGAGTCCGGTTCGGACAATATGAGTACTTTCACTTGTACAATTTGCGGGTTTCGCTACGATCCCGAAGAAGGAGATCCAACAATGGGAATTCCTCCCGGCACTCCGTTCGAAGATCTACCCGATGACTACAAGTGTCCGATTTGTAATGCGTCTAAAGATTACTTCAGAGAGGATTAACAGTACTAATTTCTGTTATTTATTACAAAGAATTGTGGGTTCCGTCGCAGTACGGTTTATTTCCTGTTTGTTTACACCTGCAAAGCCAGGCATCTTGTTTTTCTTCAATTTTGAACATCACAGGAGTAAACTCAGTGCCCCTGTGCGAGCCGTCGCAGAAAGGTTGGTTGTTACTTTGTCCGCAGGCACACCAGAAGTGTGTTCCGGGCTCAAGTGATACTTGAATTGGACTTTTTGCTGCAATTTTCGGTTTTGTCATAGTTTAACAAATTTAAAGGTTCTTTTTTTAGTTAATTATTTTATATGCTACCACATGATTGTCATAAAATGTAGGTACCAAAATTAACTCATATTTTAATGCAAAATCAATATCAGCTGTATTAATTTCCCGGGCTGTTGAATCCAGAAGTTTGATTGTTTTTCCATTTTGATTGATAAAGATACGCCCCGGCCAGTTTGAGAATATAAAATCACCATCACTATTTTTTTCCAGTCCGTCAACACCACCGGCATCTTCAACAACGGAATTAATCTTTTGTGTCAGGATGTCAACTTCGTATATGTCTGTGTCGCCAACATATAGTTTTCCTTTTTCAGTAAATAAGCCATTGGGCGATACGAAAGGTTCTCCTACCATCCAAACTTTAAACTCACCGTGGTTTAAAACATAAATTTTTGCTGTTTCAGAGTCCGATACAAAAATCATCCCGTTCATGCATACTGCAACGTCATTTAAGAATTTGGCTCCTGCCGCTTCATATTTTTTTATGATTTTCCCTTTTTTTATATCTATCTCAATGAGTTGATCGATGTCTGATACATATAATTTACCGTCAAAAATGGCCATCCCTTTAGGAGCATTTAATTTTTTTATCCAGTATAAATCTTTTTCGCTTCCATCAGGATTTAAAATACTGATAAAGCCATTTCCATCTTTTTCCAAAGGGTCTCCATCAATATTCGCAACATAAATAACATCGCTTTCAGCATCATACAACACTGATTCGGGAGTTTTTAAGTCCGCTTTTGTTTCCCAAACCTTTTCTAATCTTATTGCTTTGGAAGAAAAAATACCAAGACTAAAAATAAAGATGAAAATGATTAAAATTGCTTTCATGGTTAAATCATTATATATTTAACTCAAAAGTTACTAAGTTTCAAACCATTTCGCAAATGAAAACTTTTTTATTAAAATGTTTTCAGCAAAATAAAATCAAAAATGAAAAACTTACTTCTTTGTTTACTGCTGTTTAGTGTTACTTTAACGGGGTTTGCCCAGAATACGGAAGGTTGGGAAAAGTTATATGTTGGAACTTTTACTTCGGAAGGGGCAGAGGGAATTTATCTTTGTAATTTTAATCCTAAAACAGGAGATATTCAGCTCGAAAGAACGTTTAAGGCAATAGATGATCCCTCCTTTTTGAAGATATCGCCGGATAAAAAATACATCTATGTTGCCGGAAGGGCAAACGAAAAGATTGAAAAAAGCGGGGGATATATTTACGCTTATAAGATTGAGATAAATGGCGATATTTCATTTCTAAATAAACAGATTTCGCATGGAAAAGACCCTTGTCATGTGGATGTTTCGGCGGATGGTAAGTTTGTTGCCGTTGCTAATTACACCAGTGGAACAACAGCGCTGTATCCGGTGGCTCAGGACGGGACCGTAAATCCAGCCTGCTCGGTAAATCAAAATGAAGGTTCAGGTCCTGATAAATCACGACAAGCTTCGCCTCATGCGCATTCCATAAAATTCTCGCCTTTTGACTCAAGTGTTTTTTCTGCCGATTTAGGAACCGATCAGCTTGATATCTTTTTACTAAAAAATGAAAAGTTGACAAAAACAGAACAGAAGTTTGTGAAAATACCTGAGGGATCGGGACCACGTCATTTTGATTTTCATCCGAATGGGGAAATAATCTATGTTATTAATGAATTAAATTCAACGGTTTCTGTTGTGAAAAATCAAAATGGCGAATGGAAGGTTGTTCAGAATATTTCTTCTTTGCCTGGTGATTTTACAGCGGAAAGTTATTGTGCCGATGTGCACATCTCCAATGACGCTCGTTTTTTGTATGGCTCAAACCGGGGACACAATTCTGTAACTATTTTTGCGATTGACAATTTAACGCAGAAGTTGACATACAAAGGAACGGTCGGTGTAGAAGGGAACTGGCCACGCAACTTTACGCTAAGTCCTGACAATAAATTTATGTTGGTAGCTAACCAACGTAGCGGGAATATTACTGTTTTTAAAATAAATGAAGAAACCGGATTTCCGGAATTTACAGGAAAACAAATTCAACTTCCGGCACCTGTTTGTTTGGAGTTTCTTAACTAAGTTTTGTGCTAATCAGTTTAATGAATTCATCGCGGGTTGCCTCTTTTTGAAATGCACCCGTAAAATCAGATGTTGTTGTAATAGAATGCTGTTTTTGAATTCCACGCATTTGCATACAAAGATGTTGTGCCTCAATTACAACAGCTACTCCAAGGGGGTTTAACGTATCCTGAATACAGTCTTTTATCTGCGAGGTCAACCGTTCCTGTACTTGTAAGCGGCGTGAGAAAACGTCGACAACACGCGCAATTTTACTCAGGCCGGTAATCGTTCCGTTGGGAATATATGCAACATGTGCTTTGCCAAAAAAAGGTAAAAGATGGTGCTCACACATAGAATATATTTCAATATCTTTTACAATTACCATTTGTCGGTAGTCTTCTTTGAACATCGCCGATTTTAGGATTTCAACCGGATCGGTTTTGTATCCCTGTAACAAAAACTGCATTGATTTTGCTACTCGCTCCGGAGTTTTATCCAAACCTTCTCTAAAAATATCTTCACCAATTAATGAAAGTATATTCTTGTAGTTTTTTGAAAGCTCTTTGGTGAGGGTTTCATCAAAATTTTCAATTTTTTCGTACCCGTTGGAAGTATCAATTTTAGGCGAACACATAATTTATAAATAAAAATTTAACACAAAGATTAACTTTTTTTCATAAAATCAGTAAGAAAGGTTGTACGCTTTTCGTAAATGGAAAATTTTACCAGTTTTTAATTATGAAGATTTTAATTGTTGCGGCTACCTGGATGGAGGTAAAATTATTAATCGATGAATTCGATTATTTAGCAGAGAAGACTCACTTTTTATATGAATATCAACTGGCAGGAAATAGAATTGATGTATTGATTGCCGGCATTGGAACAACCTTTACTACTTTTCATTTAACAACCACATTGCAGAAAACCAATTATCATTTGGTGTTGAACATTGGTGTTGCAGCAAGTTTTACGAACGATTTAAAAATAGGAGAGGTTGTAAATGTAATTTCGGAAGAGTTTGCCGACCTCGGAGTTGAGGAGAAGAAACAGTTTTTGACTCTTTTTGAATCAGGATTTATGGAAGGCAATGAGTTTCCTTTTGAAAATGGGATTTTAAAAGCAACTCCATCCAACGGGTTGATGAACCTTAATAAAGTACGTGGAATTACTACAAATAAAAGCCACGGAAAAAATTCGAGTATAACAGCTTTAAAAGAAAAATTTTCGGCTCAAATCGAGTCAATGGAAGGAGCTGCGGTTTTGTACGTTTGTATTTGGTACGGAATTCCGTGTTATGAAATAAGAGCTATCTCAAATTATGTTGCACCCCGGGAAGTTGCTCACTGGAATATACCTCTTGCTCTGGAAAATCTGAAAACATCAGTTTTGGAAGTTTTGACGAAAGTCACTATTTCAGTTCATTGATTTTTTTAATTTTGCGGACGTTTTCTTTAGGATATTTTTCTGGTCAGACTTTTTATCGCGGAGAAATACAAAAAAAATTAGAATTTTCTAAACATTTGGGCAATAAACCCAAATAATGTAAGTTTTAATTACAGCCAAATTTCAGAAAACAGAGATAATTGCTGTACCAGACAAACCGCTTAGATAAATGATAGTTATTACAGGAGCAGCCGGATTTATCGGTAGTTATTTAGTTGGGAAGCTCAATCAGGCAGGTTATAACGACCTTATTTTGGTTGATAGAATGGATGACCCTCTAAAAGATTTAAATATTCTTCACAAGAAGTATCGGAAATTTATAGACCGTGATAATTTTTTCAAATGGTTGATAAAACACTCGTCAAAAGTGGATTTTATATTCCATTTGGGAGCCAGAACTGATACAGTGGGGCAGGAGCCTGAGTTATACCAACAGTTGAATGTTATTTATTCGCAGCGGCTTTGGAATATATGTGCAGAGATTCAGGTGCCGCTTTTGTATGCTTCTTCTGCCGCAACTTATGGGAACGGTGAAGATGGTTTTTCTGATTCACACTTAAGGATCCCTAATCTTCGTCCGCTAAATTTATATGGATGGTCGAAGCACGATTTTGACGTTTGGGCGCTAAAACAAACACATACCCCTCCTTTCTGGGCAGGGATGAAATTTTTTAATGTTTATGGGCCCAACGAATATCACAAAAAGCGGATGGCTTCTGTTGTATTGCATGCGTATCAGAAGATTAAAGAAACCGGGAAAATGAAGTTGTTCCGTTCGCATCATAAAGATTACAGAGATGGTGAGCAACTTCGCGATTTTGTATATGTAGATGATATTGCCGATGTAATGATTCATTTTATGGAAACACAGGAAAATCCTGGAATTTATAACGTTGGAACAGGGCATGCACGCACTTTCCTCGATTTAACGCGTTCTGTTTTTAATAGCATGAAATTGAACCCCGAAATTTCATTTATTGACACTCCTGTTGAGTTGCGGGGAAGATATCAGTATTTCACAGAAGCTGATATTCATAAACTCAGGGAAATTGGATATACAAAACCATTTACAGAGTTGGAGGAAGGCGTGGAAAACTATGTAGGGAAGTATTTGCTGGCCGACACATGCTATTAATTTTCAATTTGTTCTCAAACTCCATTATTTTTATTTCAGTCGAATAGTTCTATTTTTATAGAAAATATTAAGAATGAGAAAAGTTCTCCTTCATGTCGTCTTTTTTTTAATTGTCGCCGGAGATCTGGCCGGAGAGTTGTTTCAGCTTGAGAAGTTGGATTATATTTTCAAACCTCTGATTATGGTTTGGATTGCCGGATTTTTTCTTTTTTATAGCCGGAATGTTGACCGAAAAGTGGTGCAATTTGCAGTTTTTGCTTTTTTGTTTTCATGGTTTGGCGATATTTTGCTGATGTTCGGAAACGACAAATTCTTATTTTTTGTTCTCGGTTTGGCGGCTTTTCTGGTAGCTCAAATTATATATATGAATCTGTTTTTGCATACAATCAATCTTTCAGGTAAAAAGCCTTTTTTAAAGAAACGACCATTTTGGCTGATTGCTTATATCGCTTACGGACTTATAATTTATATTCTACTATTTGAACAGTTGGATGCGATTTTGAGAGTGGCTGTCTTTGTTTATATGCTTGCTCTTTTGGGGATGTCGGTGATGGCATTAAACCGTTTTGGGAATGGGCATCCTATCAGTTTTAGTTTGGTTTTTTTCGGTTCGGTTTTATTTGTTTTGTCCGATACCATGATTGCAATAAATAAGTTTCTTGTGACAATTCCTTATGAAGGGATTTTTGTAATGGTGACTTACATCGGGGCACAGTATCTGATAATGACCGGACTTTTGAAACAATACGAATGAAAAATCCCGGCTGGAAACCGGGAATCCCTATTTTATAATGTTCTGATTTTTGAACTTAGAAATCTGTCAATAAATACCAGAAAAGAAGATGCCAGAAGGATGCCGGCAATACTTAGCGGCACAGATCCTATTCTCTGAAAGAAATTTTCATAATCCTGAGTAACCGTATTTGTATTTAGTCCAGGAATATATTTTCCAAGTTCGCCGGTATCACCTCCTGCTGATGAAAATATAAACATTGCAGCAAAGAGAGCAATAAATAAAGCCAGTATTATCCAAAATCCTTTTCCAAGAACCTTTTCCCGTTTTGCCTTTTCAAGAAGAGATTCTTCATGGAAGATTCTGTTCATCACATTCAATGAAAAATCATTCCCGGGCGACTCCAGTTTTACCGATTTTAATACCGATTTCAATTTCTTATCTTCTTCAAAGGTTTTCATAATATCGTATAAATTTCTTCTTTTAACATATCATTCAAAATTGTATAAAGCTTTTTTCTTGCTCTGAACAATTTTACTTTTGCATTACTTTCCGAAAGACGAGTCACTTTGCTGATTTCCTCAATACTATGGTCTTCAAAATAGTAAAGTAAAACAAGTGTATATTCATCTTCGGGAAGTTTTTCCAACGCAGCTTTTATGTATTTTTCCCGGTTTTCTTCGGGAAGTCCGTCAAGGTTAAAATCACTGTCATCGTCTTTAATTTCAATACTTTCAGTGGAAGCAAAATGTATTTTCCTTTTCCTGACCTCCGATATGCAATTATTATAAGTAATTCGGTAGATCCAGGTAGAAAACTTTGCTTTTCCTTTAAAGGTATGCAACGATTTAAAAGCTTTTATAAAACTTTCCTGTGCCATTTCTTCAGCATCTTCACGATTTTTAAGAACTTTTAGTGCAATGGAAAAAACAATATCCTTATATTTTTCAACAATATAAGAGTAATATTGGGTTTGCCCGTTTTTTACTTTTTCAATATAGTAAATATCGTCTTTACTTTCCATCTGTCACTTTGACGAAAAAATAGTTTTCCGGTTACAATAAAATTACAAAAAAAAGAATTTTGTAAAAAAGTGTAACCGCAAAAACAAAGTTGCGTCCAAAAGGCAGAAAACGAAAAAATAAACATTTAAAAACTGAATATCATGGAAGGAATATTTGTACCAATAGGATTTTTTCTGGCACTGTTTGCCATTTTGTATGTGTACTGGACTACAAGAACAAAAGAACGTTTGGCTTTAATTGATAAAGGGGCAGATGCCAGTATTTTTAAGGGCGGGGAATCAAAATATGCATTGTTAAAATGGGGTATATTTTTGATTGCTCTTGCTGTAGGTGTAATTACCGGCTACGCTTTGTCAGGGGTAATTGACGAAGTTGCAGCATTTTTTACAATGATACTGTTTTGCGGAGGTTTGGGGTTAATTGTTGCATACCTTGTAACCAGTGCTTTGTTAAAGAAAGAGTAAGTTGTAAAAACATATAGGAAAAGAGGCTGTCCCAAAAGTCTGATTATGTATTTGAAGAGTTGAGTATTTGAAAAATTTCTCAGATACCTACCCGAATACAAAATCCTTTTGGG
>NZ_JAIKLE010000019.1 GCF_022267315.1 Maribellus maritimus | reverse complement strand
GTCCCAAAAGTCTGATTATGTATTTGAAGAGTTGAGTATTTGAAAAATTTCTCAGATACCTACCCGAATACAAAATCCTTTTTGGACAGCCTCTTTTTTATTTCTGCCTGAAGAAAACCTGAATCGGTACACCCGTAAAATCAAAATGACCGCGAATCTGGTTCTCAATATATCTTCTGTAAGGATCTTTAATGTATTGCGGCAAATTTGCAAAAAGAGCAAAAGCCGGAGTTGGTGAAGGCAATTGAGTTACATATTTAATTTTTATAAACTTACCTTTTACTGAAGGCGGAGGATAAGCTTCTACTGCTTCCAAAAGTATTTCGTTCAATTCTGAAGTTTTAATTCTCTTTCTGCGATTTTCAAAAACTTCAATTGCAGTTTCCAACGCTCTGTGAACCCGTTGTTTTGTCTTCGCTGAAATAAAAATAATTGGCACATCGTTAAACGGAGCCAATCGTTCCTTAATTTCGGCAGCTAATTTTTTTGTCGAGTTGGTATTTTTATCTATCAAATCCCATTTATTCACCAGAACGACTACTCCCTTTTTGTTTTTTACAATCAGGTTAAAAATATTCATATCCTGCGCCTCTATGCCACGTGTTGCATCGATCATTAGCAAACAAACATCCGAATTTTCGATGGTTCGCACCGAACGCAAAACCGAATAAAACTCCAAATCTTCATGCACTTTTCCCTTTTTTCGCAATCCTGCAGTATCCACAATCATAAAATCGTGGCCAAATTTGTTGTAACGCGTGTGAATTGAGTCGCGTGTTGTACCAGCTACATCGGTAACAATATTTCGCTCAATGCCAATCAGTGCATTAATAAATGAAGATTTTCCGACATTTGGCCGGCCAACTACTGAAAGATGAGGCAATTCTGTTTCTTCTTCTGTCTCTTCTTTCACAGGAAAACTTGCAACCAGGTGGTCAAGCAAATCACCGGTTCCACTTCCGGTCATCGAAGAAATACAATACAGTTCTCCCAAGCCAAGTGAATAAAATTCCTGAGCATCTAAAATTCGCTGGTTATTATCTACTTTGTTAACAGCGAGTATTACTTCCTTTTTGGTTTTTCTCAGAATAGCAGCAACAGCGTCATCAAGATCCGTTATCCCGGCCTCCACATCAACCAAAAACAAAATAACATCGGCCTCATCAATCGCCAAGTGGACCTGTTTATTGATTTCTGCTTCAAAAACATCATCGGAATTTACCACATAACCACCTGTGTCGATTATAGAAAAATCCACACCGTTCCACTGGCCTTTGCCGTAATTCCGGTCGCGGGTAACTCCCGACACCTCATCAACAATGGCCTTTCTCGACTCTGTAATCCGATTAAACAGGGTTGATTTACCTACATTTGGCCTTCCTACTATAGCTACTATTTTGCTGCTCATCTCTTTGTTTTATTAAGGGCCTGCGCCCGTTTTCTGACTGGTGTATTTGCTCCCCTAAAAAGCCGGAGCCAATAAAAACAATAAATTCTGAAATCTCGTTACGAAACAATTTTGTGCTTTATTCACAATTAGAATGCATCGTATCCGAACTTCTTTAATTGACCGTCTTTTTCACGCCAGTCTTTTGCAACTTTTACATAAAGTTCCAAAAATATCTTCTTGTTAAAAAATTCTTCGGCATCTTGCCTTGCTTCCGAACCCACTTTCTTTATCATTTTTCCCTGGTGTCCGATAATAATTCCTTTTTGGCTTTCGCGCGAGACATAAATTACCGCCCTCACATTAATAATTTTATCCATTTCCTTAAACTCTTCCACCTCAATCTCCACCGAATAAGGAATTTCCTTCTGATAATTCAGCAATATTTTTTCACGGATAATCTCCTGTAAAAAAAACCGCTCATTTCTGTCAGTCAATTCATCTTTCGGAAAAAAGGGAGGACTTTCAGGAAGCAATTCCAAAATCCGGTCGAAAATAGGCTTAATATTAAACTTCTCTTTTGCTGAAATAGGGAAAACATCAGCCCCCGGGAAAGTTTCAGCCCAATAATCATAAAGTTTTACTACCTCCTCCTGATTTGACAAGTCAATTTTATTAATCAGGACAATTACCGGCATATTTGATTTTCGAACCTTTTCGATGTACTCAGGGTTTTTTCCCATTTTCTCCTGAACATCAGTTACAAATAAAATCACGTCGGCATCAATCAGCGCAGTATCCACAAATTTCATCATGGTTTCCTGCAATTTGTAATTGGGTTGCAGTATTCCGGGAGTATCGGAATATACGATCTGAAAATCCTCTCCACTTACGATTCCTTTGATCCGGTGCCGGGTAGTCTGCATCTTTTGTGTAATAATCGACAACTTTTCTCCCACCAACGCATTCATTATGGTTGACTTACCAACATTCGGATTTCCAACAATATTTACAAAACCTGATTTATGTACCATTTTTTACCTTTTCACAATGTTGTCTGTTTCCCCTTTAACAGATTCTAATTCAAAACTCAATGTATTAAAAATCAGCGCAAAGATAATCTATTTGAATTAGCTACAATAAACACCGCGAAATTGTTTCAATTCTATAAAAAAAATGTTGTTCTATATACCACCATAAGTGCCATTTGGCAAGATTTATCTTTGAAATTTGCACCATTTTTTGTATATTAAAGTTAACCGTCTCTCTCAAAAAAACTTTAGTCATGGAATTGATCAACAAGTTGGACAAAATCGCTATCTCCGTACATGCACATAAAATTCTTCGAAAACTTTTGGATGAAAATCCGGTACTGGAAAAAATATTATTAAATGCAAACACGGAGGAAGATGCACTTGGGGCAATAAAAAACTGGATTTTCCCCAAACTAAAAAGAAACCCCGCTGCTGAAGATTTTTATCATAGCAAAAAAAATAATCCGGAACTGTTTGAACAACTATTCTGGGAAGATTACGCTGCCATCCGGATTTTGGATTACATTGACCATGCCGGCGAAGAATATCCCGACCAAAATATACACTGTGAAGTTGCCATTACCAATCCTATAAAAATGCTTTGGCTGGCGACAAATTTTGGTGTTGGTGGTGCCAAACCCGGCTTTTTTAAAGACATGCTTCAATTGTTCAGGCAGCTAAAGAGTTCTCTCCCGTGGATACCGCCACAGAATCATCAGATAATAGAATGGATGGACAGATATCCCTCGGGTATAGACAAAAAGATTATTGATCTTCGAATGCAGAATAAAAAAAGAATCTTACAAATTTTACTCAAAAAAATTGAGAATAAAGAAATCAGAAGCAAACAATATTTTTTTGAAACCGGAATTTCTCAGCTAGAAAAGGAAGAAAAGATGGAGGAATGGTGGAATGAAAGCAGATTTCATTTAAAATTTGCTGTGCGCTCACCTGAGGTACTAAATGAGATGCTCGATTATTCGCTTGATCCGGATACCATGCAAATCCTGTATAATGCAAAAGAAAAGGGAATCCCGTTTTTTGTAAATCCTTATTACCTATCGTTGCTAAATGTACAAACACCTGAGTTTGCTGTTGGCGCCGATTTAGCGATCCGTTGTTATGTAGTTTACAGCCAGCAACTGGTTGAGGAGTTTGGTGAAATTGTCGCGTGGGAAAAAGAGGATAAAACCGAACCCGGTAAACCAAATGCAGCGGGCTGGATCCTTCCTTCTCATAATATACACCGTCGCTACCCTGAGGTAGCCATTTTTATACCCGATACGGTGGGGCGTGCCTGCGGCGGACTTTGTGCAAGTTGCCAGCGAATGTACGATTTTCAGCGCGGGAGGTTTAACTTCGATTTGGAAAAACTCAAACCCAACGAAAGCTGGAAAGAAAGACTTCCGAAACTGCTCGACTATTTTAAAGACGATGCCCAATTACGCGATATTTTGCTTACCGGAGGTGATGCTCTAATGAGCAGCAACAAAAGCTTGAAACACATTCTGAATGAAATTTACAAAATGGCCCTCCGAAAAAAGAATAAGAATATTTTACGTGCTCAGAATAAAAAATATGCAGAAATTGTAAGAGTGAGAATTGGCACCCGCCTACCGGTTTATTTGCCTCAACGAATAACTCCTGAGCTTGGCAGTATTCTTTCAGAATTTAAAACCAAAGCTTCGAAAATAGGCATTAAACAATTTGTCATTCAAACTCACTTTGAATCTCCCATGGAGGTTACACCTGAAGCCAAAAGGGCCATTCAGATTCTGCTTAATTCAGGGTGGGCAGTTACCAATCAGCTTGTTTTTACTACAGCGGCTTCCAGAAGAGGGCATTCTGCTAAACTCCGAAAAGTACTAAACGATGTAGGCGTACTTGCATATTATACTTTTACAGTGAAAGGCTTTAAAGAAAACAGTTCCAATTTTGCACCCAATGCCCGGGCAGTACAAGAAGAAATGGAAGAAAAAGTTATTGGAAGGATTCCTGAAGACGAAATGGAATTCGCTCAAAAACTCATGGCCACTCCTAAAAACATCCGAAATAATATTGAAAAAATACGGACCGTTAACGATCTTCCTTTTTTAGCAACCGACAGGAACATTTTAAATCTGCCGGGGGTGGGAAAAAGTCTTACTTTCAGAACAATTGGAATTACCCGTTACGGAAGACGCATTTTGGAGTTTGACCATGACAGGACACGAAACCACAGCCCGATTATCGACAAAATGGGAAAGGTTATTGTAATTGAATCTAAATCGCTCGAAGAGTATCTTGACCAGTTGGAAGCAATGGGCGAAAAACGAAAAGACTATGAACGCATTTATGGTTACTCTATCGGTCAGACCGAACCGCGGATGCCAATGTACGAATATCCGGAATACTCATACATAGTCACAAAAGAATTTTCAAACTTAGAGGTATAAAAACCGCTAACGTCGGCTTTTTATATATTCCAGCACTTCTCCAAAAGTAGCATTATAATAATCATCTTTATTTTCTGCGATATACTCCAGCAATTTATGATGTTCAGTGGCATCCACATTTAGATAACCACCACCAACACTGTGAAACATAAAAACAACAATGGTTCCTTTTTCACGGGCATTTTCTACTGTTTTAATCATTTCATCAGCTGATAAATCTACAACAGCAAAACTTGGTGTTTTATAAACATCATAACCTTTCATTGTTTCGGGAATGGGACCATCGCAACGAGCCCCGATAAATAAACTTTGAATGTCATCTGTAAAATCTTCTCCTCCGGCTACCGTGTTACTACATGTGTATCCATAGGTTCTCTTTTCCTTTCCATCAATGGCCTTAAGTAAAGTATTTGCCGTTTTTAACTCTGCGATAATTTGGTCGGGCGTATAATTATTCAAATCGTATTCGGGTTTTACCCAATCACCTGTATTCCCGTCGCAGGGATGAAAAAGCGTGTGATTACCCAATTCGTGCCCCTTACGAACAATTTCACGCCACTCTTCCATTCGATTATACAGTGAGGCTGAATTTCCGGTACAGTAAAAAGTTCCTTTTAATTCAAATTCATCCAATTGAGGAACAGCTACATCCAAATGGCAATCCAAACCATCGTCGTAAGTAAAACAAACGGCAGCTTTTGCACCGTCAGGCCATTGGAATTGAGCATCAATTTTCAAAACTGGAAATAAAAACAAAAATACCCAGAAAAAAGCAAACAGTGATTTCATTTTTTTAAGGGTGAAGTTAAGGCTTTTAAAAATACAATCCCCTACCAAAAACAGATCTGAAAATTTGCGGCGCATGTAACCTATTTCTATATCAGGCGTCATACTGACGTTAAACGGGTTATTCATACAAAAAACATTTTCAGCTAAAAATTGACGGTGTTTATCGAAAAAATGAAGTCGTTTCTCTGCAATTTCATCAAATTTAGACCAAAAATCAAAGTTATATTTTGGTTTTCGAAAACAGAAAACAAAAAGAAAACAATTTAAAAGCCATGATTAGTCTTAACAACGTTCACAAATCGTACGCTACCGGTAGCAATTCACTGCATGTTTTAAAAGGCATTGATTTGGAAATCAAACAGGGAGAGTTTGTTTCCATTATGGGTTCTTCAGGTTCAGGAAAATCAACCCTACTGAACATCCTTGGTATTTTAGACAACTATGATGACGGTTCGTACTATTTAAACGGCAAACTGGTGAAAGACATGTCGGAAAAACAAGCGGCCAAATTACGAAATGAGCTGGTTGGATTTGTTTTTCAGTCGTTTAACCTGATTTCGTTTAAGAATGCAATGGAAAACGTTGCACTTCCTTTATATTACCAGGGAGTAAACCGAAAAAAAAGAAACAAGATTGCCTTGGAGTATCTTGATAAACTGGGGCTTCTTCCCTGGGCGGAACACATGCCAAATGAACTTTCCGGAGGCCAGAAACAGAGAGTTGCCATTGCCCGGTCGTTGATCTCGCAGCCTAAAATTATTTTCGCAGATGAACCAACAGGAGCGCTTGATACAAGTACTTCCTATGAAGTGATGGAAATTCTGAAAAATATAAACAATGAAGGAATTACTGTAATTTTGGTTACACACGAGCACGACATCGCTGCAATGACTCAAAAAATCATTCGCTTGAAAGACGGTAAAATTGCTGAAATTATCAAAAACGGCGATTTAAAACACTTTCAGGAACAGTATACAAAGGCACTTGAAACTGCGTAAAGACAGCGAGCAGTTGCCGTATCAAAGACAATTAACAGACAAACCTTTCAATATTAAACTTTTAAGTTAAACCAGAATGTTTGATATCGACAAATGGCAGGAGATACTTTCCACCATCAAAAAAAATAAAATGAGAACTTTCCTCACTGGCTTTAGTGTTGCCTGGGGGATTTTTATGCTTATGATTTTGCTGGGCGCCGGAAACGGGCTGAGCAACGGGGTTTCTGAGAATTTCAAACGCGACGCGATCAATGCCATGTGGCTATGGAGCGGAAAAACCAGTATTCCTTATCAGGGGATGAAAGAGGGAAGGCAAATCAGGCTTACCAATAACGACTACGATATAATAAAAGATTTACCTGGAATTGAATACACCTCAGGCCGGTATTATATCGGCGGGAATACATTTTCGTATGGAAATGAATATGGCGAATACACTGCCATCACCTGCCATCCCGATCTAAAAGAAGTTGAATCAATCGAAATTATAAAAGGACGGTTTGTCAATGAAGTAGATTTAAAACAAACCCGTAAATCAGTCGTTCTGGGAAAAGATATTTACGATGCACTTTTTAAAGATAAAGAAGCCATCGGAGAATATGTTCGTATTAACAATATCCCTTTTAAAGTAGTGGGAATTTGCATGGAAGGTGGAGGTACCCGTCACCGGAATGCTTATATTCCTGTATCAACGGGGCAAAAAGTTTTTAACGGGTCTAACCGCCTACACAATTTTGCATTAACCGTCGACGCAAAAACCATTGAAGAAAGCCAGGTCATAGAAACCCGTGTAAGAGAGAGACTGGCTCGTAAACATAAGTTTGATTCCACCGACGAATCAGCATTAGGCTCCTACAATAAACTGGAGGACGTTATCGAAACCATGAAAATATTCCAGGCCATTAAAATATTTATCTGGATTATTGGGATTGGGACGCTGATAGCTGGAGTAGTTGGCGTGAGTAACATTATGCTGATAGTTGTAAAAGAGCGAACCAAAGAGATTGGAATCCGAAAAGCCATTGGAGCCAGTCCGGCTTCAGTTGTCGGACTTATTTTGCTGGAGTCAATTCTGATCACCACCATTGCCGGTTATATCGGGCTTGTTTTGGGAACCGGATTAATGGAGGGAGTAAACTTTTTTGTTGAACAGCAATATGCAGCCTCGGCTGCTACCAACGGAGGAAATGGGGACACCTTGTTCCGCAATCCGACTGTGAACCTGAATGTAGCCATGGCAGCAACGATGTTACTGGTTTTTGCCGGGACGCTTGCTGGTTTTATACCTGCAAAACGTGCCTCCAGGATTAAACCGATTGAAGCTTTACGCGACGAATAGAAAAGAAGGCCCCTCCCAAACCCTCCCCAGAGGAGAGGGCTATGGGAAAGGCTAAACTAAAATAAAATGAAAACAACTATAATTATCGAATCAAATAATCACCCCTCTTTTGGAGGGGAAAGGGGGAGGCTTTACCATGTTTGATTTAGACCTTTGGAAGGAAATATTAAGCGCCCTGAAAAAAAACCGGATGCGAAGTTTTATGACAGCTTTTGGTGTATTCTGGGGAATCTTCATGCTGATTATTATGTCGGGAGCCGGAAAGGCATTGGAAAATGGTGTAATGGATGGAATCAAGGCATTTGCTTCAAATTCTGCCTTCTTCTGGACAGAACCGACAAGCAAACCATACGAAGGATTTCAGCGTGGAAGAAGATGGAATTATAAAAATACAGATATTGAGTATATCAAAGCAAATGTTAACGACATTGAATACCTGGCTCCAAAACTCTTTGGCTCAAATTCAAATAGCGGCGATAATACCATTCGCGGGAAAAAAACCGGCGCTTTTAATATATCGGGTGATTACCCGGAATTTTTTGAAATCGACTCATGGACTGTTTTAAAAGGAAGAATGTTAAATCAAATTGACATCTTGCAAAAAAGAAAAGTCTGTATTATTGGAGAACGGGTTGTTGAAGTAATGTTTGACAAAAACGAAGATCCGATTGGAGAATACCTGAAAATTAATGGTGTATATTATCAGGTTGTCGGAGTCGTTCATCCCGAGACACGCGTCAATTTTAATGGAAACCGAAAAGAGGAAAATATTATGATTCCTTTTACCACGATGCAACAAACCTACAATTACGGCGATGTTGTTCACTTTTTTTCCATTACCTCTACTCCCGGAGTTCCTGTGAGCAAAGTTGAAATGCGGTTAAAAGAACTTCTAAAGGAAAGACACCATATTGCGCCCGACGACGTTCAGGCAATCGGCTCGTTCAATATCGAAGTGGAGTGGATTAAATACATGGGGCTATTTAACGGGATACAAATCCTAACCTGGATTGTTGGAACAGGAACTTTATTTGCGGGAATTATCGGAGTTAGCAACATAATGTTGGTAATTATCAAAGAACGCACACAGGAAATCGGAATTCAGCGGGCTATTGGTGCAACACCCGGCAAAGTAATTATGCATATTGTTGCCGAAAGTGTTTTTCTCACAGTAATCGCCGGTTATATCGGTCTTGCACTTGGTGTTGGAATTCTTGAGCTTTTAAATATGGCTCTTGACTCAGGAGGAGATGAAATTTTCTTTCGCCGTCCGGAAGTTAGTTTTAAAATGGCTGTTTCAGCACTAACCGTACTTGTTTTTGCCGGAATTGGTGCAGGGTTAATTCCCGCACGACGTGCCGTAAAAATAAAAACCATTGATGCACTTCGCGACGAAGGAATCTAGAAAAGCATTAAGGATAAAAACTGAAAATAAATAATAACAGAAAACAAAAAGCAAAAAGTCATGAAAAAGGTATTTAGAATTTTAGGAATAGTAATTTTAGTTGCGGCATTTGGCGGAACACTATTTTTCCTGTATAACAAATCAAAAAAGAAACCGGAAGTTTTTGAGACTAAAAATCCATTTATAAGCGACGTAATTATGAAAACTGTTGCAACAGGTTCTGTTGTACCACGGAAAGAAATTGAAATCAAACCACAGGTTTCTGGAATTATTGATGAACTTTTTGTAGAAGCAGGAGATCGTATTCAAAAAGGCCAAACCATTGCCCGGATTAAGATTATTCCTGACATGGTGACCTTAAACGCAGCAGAAACACGCTTAAACAGAGCAAAAATAAATTTTGAAGATGCTCAGGTTGATTACGATCGCCAGCAGAAGCTTTTTGACAAGAATGTTATCTCTTACGAAGAATTCAAAAACTCAAAAGTAGGCTACGATTCGGCAAAAGAGGAAATGTCGGCTGCAGAAAATAACCTCGAATTAATTAAAAACGGTGTAACAAAAAAGGCACAAAGTGCTACTAATACTTTGGTGCGTTCAACTATTGATGGTATGGTGCTGGATGTTCCGGTTGAGGTTGGGAACTCTGTTATTCAGGCCAACACCTTTAACGACGGGACAACCATCGCATCAGTTGCCGACATGAGCGACATTATTTTTGAAGGAAAAGTTGACGAAACTGAAGTTGGTAAAATTAAAGAAGGAATGCCCATTGAGTTGGAAATAGGAGCGATTGACAAAGAAAAATTTGAGGCCGTTTTAGAATATATTTCACCCAAAGGAATAGAGGAAAATGGCGCCATCCAGTTTGAAATTAAAGCTGACGTTCACCTAAAAGAAGGACAGTTTATCAGGGCGGGATACAGTGCAAATGCCAACATTGTTCTCGACAGAAAAGACAATGTTTTGGTTATCCCTGAAGGAATGTTGATGTTCGAAGATGACTCGTCGTATGTTGAAATTCAAACAGGAGAAGAACAGCATTTTGAAAAACGGTTCGTACAAACCGGATTATCTGATGGTATAAATATTGAAATTACTGAAGGTTTAAAACCTGAAGACAAAGTAAAAGGTGAAAAAATAGACCCTAAAAAGCTCAAAGAAAACGACTCCTCTCAAGGTTAATTTAGGGTTTTAATTTGGCTTTATGTAAATTCGCTTTTAAACAAAAAACAAAATAAAATGAAGAATCTTTTTGCCTTATTTTTAGGACTATTATTAAATTTTTCGACAACAACTTTTGCACAAAGCTCATGGTCGTTGCAAAAATGTATCGACTACGCTCTGGAAAACAACATCCAGATACAACAACAAAAATTAAATAACCAGTATTACCAGAACCAGGTTAGTCAGGCAAAATCAGACCGTCTTCCCAACCTCAACGCAAATTTATCAAACAACTACAGCTTTGGGCGTTCATTAAATGCCGATAATGTTTATGAAAGCGTAAACTCAACTCAGTTAAACGGATATTTATCATCAAACCTTACACTGTTTAATGGACTAACGCTTCAAAATACCATCGACCAGTATGAACTGGATTTTCAGGCAACAATGCAGGACTTTGAAAAAGCAAAAGATGATTTAGTTCTGAATATTGCTGCCTCATATCTGGAGATTCTTTTTGCTGAAGAACTGGTAGAGGTTTCCAACGCCCAAATTGAAGTTACTCAGCAACAAATTAATCGCACACAACAATTGGTTGATGCTGGAAGTCTGGCCCGCGGTGCATTGCTCGAAATTGAAGCACAACTGGCACAAGAAGAATTAACTTTGGTAAACCGTGAGAACAGCGTTCAACTGGCCTACCTTACACTTTATCAGTTACTGGAACTTCCCATATCGGAAAGTTTCAAGGTCGAAGTTCCCAAATTACCTGAAATTAAAGCCAATGTTACCATGGCAAACTCCTACGATGTTTTTAAGAATGCCATTAACGTAAGGCCTGAAATTAAAGCATCGCAACTGCGGGTGGAAAGTGCCCGCAAACAACTTGAAATCGCAAAAGGCAACCGATATCCTTCACTGAGTCTGGGGCTTAATTACAACAATCAGTATTATGAGATTATGAACTCGGATCTGCCGCAGAAATCCTTTGATGATCAGTTAAAATCAAACAGCAGGTATGGTATGGGATTAAATCTTAGTATCCCGATTTTTAATAAATTCCAGATAAAAAACGGTATCTCAAATGCCAAACTACAGGTTGCCGATTATGAATACCGTTTACAATCGGCCAGAAACGTATTAAGAAAAGATATTGAGCAGGCTTATACCAACGCATTAGCTGCATTAAACCGCTATGTTTCCAGTGAAAAAGCGGTGAAATCAACGGAAGAAGCTTTCAGATACACCGAAGAAAAATTTAATGTCGGAATGGTAAACTCGGTTGAATATAATCAAAGCAAAAATAACCTGACCGTAGCTCAGTCGGAATTGCTACAGGCCAGATACGAATATATCTTCAGAACAAAAATACTTGACTTTTATAACGGAATTCCAATTGAATTGTAACCTTATTAGATGGCGGAGAAACACTTCTCCAGACTATCATGCTTGAACATTGTTTTTTGTGCCCTGACGTATGTCGTCAGGGCTTTTTGATTTATAACATGTTTTTTTAAAAACATAAATCGCTATTTTTGCCGGCTAAACCTAATGCCTTGGATGAATCTTTTCTCATAAATGGAATCAAGTCTCAAAATAAAATTGTTTTCGATTTTATTTTTCATTACTACTATAGTGGCTTGTGTGCTTTTTCCGAGAAAATAACAGGTAATGAGGAAGCTGCAGAAGACATCGTTCAGGATTTATTTGTAACGCTCTGGACAAAAAATGAACAATTTATAATTTCGTCCTCGCTAAAAAATTATCTTTTTACCTCTGTTAAAAACCGTTCCTTAGATTTTATAAAACGCGAAAAAACGAAGGCAAAAAAAATAAATGTACTTGCAAACTCAACAGATCTTGCTGAAAATCTATCAACTTATTGGTTTGCCGAATCGGAGTTAACCCGGGTTATCGAGGATTGTTTACAAAAGCTCCCCCCCCGCTGCAGAGAAATTTTTGTGTTAAGTCGTTTTGAAGGGTTAAAAAACCAGGAAATCGCGGATAAACTTGAAATCTCGAAACGAACCGTTGAACTTCAGATTAGTAATGCTCTAAAAAGTTTACGCTGCAAACTAAAACCATTCCTTCCTATTTTCCTGATATACTTTCTTTTAAAATAAATTTGAAAATTACGTATGTGTATTTGATCGCTGAAGCGTCTAATTTTCAAAACCGAGGGTATATACCCTTTAATGTAAGCTGAATGAACAAGTCTGAAATAGAAGAAATACTGCCTTTATATTTCGACGGAAATTTATCCGAAAAAGACAAATTAAAGGTAGAAGTCTGGAAAGAATCTTCTGACAAGAATCAAAAAATATTTAAAGAATCGGAGAAAGCCTGGCAAGGAATTACACTACTCCAAACCATGAAAAAGTACGATTCTGAAAAGGCATTGCAACAAGTAAATGCAAAAATAGAGCGGCAAAACAAAAACATTCTCACAATCATTCAAAAAATTGCTGCAATTCTGATTCTTCCGTTAATAATCTCGACATTATATTTTGCCCTCAAAAAGCAAGACATTTCAGCGGTAAAAGACGACCGGTTATTTACAGTAACCTCACCGGCAGGAATGCGTTCAGAATATATCCTTCCTGATGGTACAAAAGTTTATCTCAATTCAAAAACGAGCCTTAGTTTTCCGGCTACCTTTAGCGGCAATTTGCGTAACGTAACATTACATGGAGAAGCGTATTTTGAGGTTGCTGAAAACAAAAAGAAACCATTTATTGTCAATACCGGGAAAATTAACATTGAGGTAACAGGAACTCAATTTAAAGCGTCCAACTATTCCAATGAAAATTTAACTGAAATTGTTCTGGTTTCAGGAAGTATAAATTTGTTTTCGGGGAAATACGGTAAATCCAAAGAAAATATTATTCGCTTAAAACCGGGAGAAAAAGCAAACTATATCGTCAGTCAGGATCGGATTTCCATTGAAAATGTGGATGTAGACAAATACATATCCTGGAAGGATGGCATTTTAATGTTTAGGAATGATCCGATGCCGCAGGTTGTTAAAAGATTGAACCATTGGTTTAATGTAGACATCAAGCTAACAGGCAACGACTTAACAGACTATGTTTACACCGGAACATTCGAAGATGAATCGTTAAATCAAATTCTCGATTTATTAAAAATATCTGCCCCGATTGAATATAAAATCATTAAAAGACATAAGAAAAATGATCAAACTTTTAGCAAAATGGAAATTGAAATAATTCAAAAATAAAAGAACAAAGGGAAGCATTGGCCTGCCTCCCTTTACATTTTTGTCTTCTCTCTCTTGGCCGAAAGAAAAGGCAACATTTAAAATTATTAATTCTAAAGCAAAGTAAACTTATGAAAAAAATTTGTGGTAACCATTGGCCTGATTTAAAAAATCTTTGGGTCAGCAAAACATTTAGAAGTATGAGGCTTACTTTTTTTGTCCTGCTACTTGCAACCGTACAGAGTTTGGCTTTAAACGGCTATTCTCAGGTAACAAAACTAAACCTTAACATGGAAAATACTACGGTACAGGAGGTACTTTCCAACATTGAGGACCAATCTGAGTTCTATTTTCTGTACAACAGTAAAATTGTAAAGGTCGACCGTGAAGTAAGCATTAATCTTAAAAACAAAAAGATTGATGAAGTTCTAGACATTCTTTTTGAAGAGACAAACATTAAGTACACTATCGTAGACCGACAAATCGTACTTTCTGCAGGCAATGCCAACTCAAAAGGAAATGTTCGCCAGGAAAAAGAAATCAGCGGGAAAGTGACAGACAACTCAAACATGCCTCTTCCCGGTGTTACAGTAATGGTTAAAGGAACAACTCAGGGAACCGTAACAAATGCCGATGGGGTGTATTCTTTAAACAACGTACCACAGGGAGCTACTCTGGTGTTTTCTTTTGTGGGTATGGAAGCCCAGGAAATAGTAGTTGAGAACCAAACAGCTATCAACGTTACCTTGCAGGTGAGTTCAATTGGTATTGAAGAGGTGGTTGCTATTGGTTATGGTACAGAACGAAGAGTAAATGTAATTGGCTCTGTTTCTCAGGTCACTTCTGAAAGCCTGGAAAACCGTCCGATATCAAGCTTGTCCAATGCCATTACAGGGCAAATGTCGGGGGTAACGGTTATTCAGCGTTCCGGGAAACCGGGTTTTAACGATGGAACAATAAGAATCCGTGGGGAAGGCTCCTTTGGTGCAACACCTAATCCGCTTATACTGGTTGATGGAATACCTGGCTCAATGAATGAAATCAACCCCAATGATATTGAATCGATTTCAGTTTTGAAAGATGCGTCATCAGCGGCCATTTATGGTGCACGCTCTGCCAACGGAGTAATCCTTATCACAACAAAAAAAGGAAAGGAAGGAAAAATCAGCGTTAGCTACAACGGATATTATGGTGTTTCGAAAGCTACTGAATTTCCTGATTTAGCTACGTCATGGGAATACGCAGAGATGTTTAATATTGCCAACGGAACCGAGACTTATTCTGCCGAGGATATCGCAAAATACAAATCGCAAAGTGACCCCGACAATTATCCAAATACAAATTTTCTGAAAGAAACTTTTTCAAGAGATGGAGTACAAACCGGGCATGATATTTCCATTACAGGAGGACAGAAATCAAACCAGTATTTCCTTTCTGTGGGATATTTAGATGAAAAAGGACTCGTAGAAAATAACTACTATAAAAGGTATAATTTCAGATTCAATCTTGAAAGTGAGTTGGCTCCAACCTTAAAACTTACTACTCGAGTTGCCGGCTCTCTTGAGGAAGCCAATGAACCAACAACTACAGCCAACAGAACTCCTTCTGAAATGGAAGGAATAGTAGTTGTAGCTGTACGGTATCCTGCTGTTTATCTTGGCCAGGCATCAAATGGCGATTTTGGAGGAGGTCCCGAAAGTGCAGGTACACCTGTATCATGGCTGGCTTCAAAAGGGTATTACAACCGACCTACAACTAAAGCAAGTGTAAATTCACGTCTTGACTGGACACCATACAAAGATTTGGTCGTCTCGGCTGTAGGTGGTTACAACTTTACACTGGGGGAAGGCCGTCATTATCGGGCCTCACAAGTACTAAATCCCTCTTTAACTCTACCGTTGGCAACACTTAACCAATATAAAAACAACGTGGTATTCAAAACTATGCAATTTTTTGCTGAATATTCAAAAGAAATTAACGGACATTATATTAAAGCCCTGGCTGGATATTCCTTCGAAGACGAGAAGACTGAAAACTTCAACGGAACCAGAATTAATTTCCCAAGTAACGACTATACGGTTATGAGTATGGGTGGAGTAGACAATCAGGAGGTTTATGGGAATGATATTGAATGGGCCATTCAATCGTTATTCGGGCGATTAAAATATCATTACAATCACAAGTATTTGTTTGAAGCCACGGTACGTCACGATGGTTCTTCCCGTTTCCCTGAAAATCAAAAATACGGGACATTCCCATCATTAGCCGCCGGCTGGCGCGTTACTGAAGAAAGTTTCTTTAAAGAAGCTGCGCCATGGGTCTCGAACCTGAAACTGAAAGCCTCATGGGGTATTCTTGGAAACCAAAATATTGGAAACTATCCTTACCAGTCAACCCTCGTAACCGGAAGAAATTATCCGTTTGGAACAGGGATTGCGAATGGCGCAGCTTACAGAACATATAAAGATCCAACGATACACTGGGAAACGACCGAGACAAAAGATTTCGGCTTTGAATCAGGCTTTTTTGATAATAAGCTTACCTTCAATTTAACATATTTTGATCGATTCACTTATGACATTCTTTACCAACCATCATCAAGCGTAAGTTCAATCTTAGGTGTTGGAATTAGCGAAACCAACACTGGTGAAGTAAAAAATACAGGGTGGGAGTTTGAATTGGGCCATATGAATACTGTTGGAGACTTTAGTTACCAAATAAACTCAAATCTCTCGATAATAAACAACGAAGTTGCAACCCTTGGCTTAGGAAATGTTGAGCAACCCAACGGAATGATTGGAAACGGCAGCGATCTTTTTATCGGATATCCGATGCAAATGTATTACGGATACAAGTCTGATGGTGTATTTATTTCAGAAGAAGATATTACGGACTGGGCTGACCAATCAAAAGTTACACCAAATCCGGAACCCGGAGACATTCGTTACAAAGATATTAGTGGCCCGGATGGTGTACCGGATGGTGTTGTTGATGCGACCTATGACAGAACCTTTATTGGTTCCAGAATTCCAAAATATACTTTCTCTTTCAACCTCTCTGCACAGTATAAACAATTCGATTTTACTGCGTTCCTGCAAGGAGTTGCCGGAGTTAAAGGACGTTTAGATGGCTATGTAGGGTATGCATTTAACAATTTAGGAACCATTCAACAATGGCAGATTGACGGTCGCTTCGACCCGGAGAATCCGGTTCGGCATCCGGAATACCCAAGATTGGAAATTGTTAGCAACAGTGGTACTCCCAATACCGTTCTTTCCGATTTCTGGACTATTGATGCCTCCTACTTGCGAGTAAAAAACCTCCAGGTTGGATATACATTACCTGCTCGTATTCTTGAATCATCTCGCATAGGTAATCTAAGAATTTATGGTAGTGCAGAAAATCTTTTTTCATTTAACAAGTACCGTCAGGGCTGGGACCCGGAAATTAATACCAATGGTAGTTACTATCCCATTCTGGCCACTTTTACTTTAGGAGTAAATGTTAAATTTTAATTCATTAAACTTCGAAAAATCATAACAATGAAAACATATAATAGAATTAAAAATACACTTACGAGCATTTTACTTATTTCTTTACTTCTAGGAATAAGCTCATGCAGCGATGAGTTGGAACAATATCCCAAGAACCAGTTTGACAAGGAGAATTTTTGGACAAATGAAGCCAATGCCATGATTGGGCTGACAGGTGTTTACAGAGGAAATATAAACTATGGGACCCAGGTAAACCCAAGCGACTGGTGGACCTATTGCGGACTGGTATTTTTTGAACATGCAACAGACAATGCTTTTGACAGAAGGGGTAAAAACGCCAATCAAAACCGTTTAACCAACGGAACATTATTGGCAAATAACGCTGTTATCAGAACCTACTGGCAAGGCTCATATATCCGAATTGCCATAGCCAACGATTTCCTGGAAAATATAGGTCGTGTCGAAATGGACGAAACAACAAAAAACAGGATGATTGCTGAAGCCAGATTTATCCGTGCATGCCAGTATTTTTACCTTTCTCAGTTTTGGGGTTCCGTCCCACTGGTAAAAAGTACATTAACACCTGACGAAGCAAACACCGTGACAAAAAACCCGAAATCTGAAATTGTAAATTTTGTAATTACCGAGTTTAGCGAAGCTGCTGTAGATCTTCCCCGGTATAAAGACATGGCAGCTTCTGAATTTGGAAGAGCTTCCAAACAAGCAGCATTAGCATTTTTAGGAAGAATATACCTTTCAGAAGGTAGATATTCTGATGCAGCCACAACATACAAGCAAATAATCGATTTTGGCGATAATATTATTGATCCGGACTATGCAAGTATTTTTAACACAACAAATGAAACCAGTGCTGAAAATATTTTTAGCGTTCAGTATTATGAAGGATTAGCCGGCAATGCTTTAACGCAACATGCACTCCCTGCGAACAAAGGTGGATGGCACATTGTAAACCCGTTAGAGAGTTTGGCCAGCCAATACGACTTTACCGACGGAACCACGTTCTCTTATGATGATCCACGTTTCAATTCGCATAATATGGCCGAAAATCGTGATCCTCGTTTTGCCGCTACTTTCCTTTACGACGGTTGTATTTTTGGAGGAAATGTTTACGATTGTCATCCCGACCATAATTCTTCAGTTGACCAGTTAACCTATTCAAAACAGGCTACAAGAACAGGTTACGGACTCCGTAAATTTTTTGATGAGAATTTCTCGGGAGATTTAGGTTCCGGTTATGGAGGTAATCTTCCTATTATTCGTTATGCTGAAGTTTTACTAAGCTATCTCGAAGCAGAACTTGAGGCAGGAACCCCAATTACTCAGAATTTACTGGATATGACCATTAACCAAACCCGTGGCCGGGAATCGGTTCAAATGCCGCCAATTACAGAAACAAATCCGGAGCTGCTTCGCCCGATGCTCAGAAAAGAAAGAAGAATCGAACTGGCACTTGAGGGAATTCGTTACTGGGATCTCCTTCGCTGGGGCATACTAGGCGAAACCATGCAAGGTGATTTTTGGGGAGCTTCATTTCCCGATGCCGAAAATACAGGGTCAGTAGAAGATCCTACCGGACATAACAGATGGTGGGTAGATAATAAAGCATTCAGAATTGGAGAAGACGAAGTTTGGCCAATCCCCGAATCTGAAACCAATATCAACCCGGGACTATTAGATTAATCTTTTAACGCAGTCATTTTAGTCAGAGAGAAAAGGGATAGCCTAAACCAATAAACCTGAAAATCACAGACTAAAATGACTGCTTTTTTTTGAAATATTATCATGAAAAAAATCGTTTTTTTTATTCTTATCATTTTGAGTCATCAGGCATTTTCACAGAATGAAAAATTGCTTGCACCAACTCCCCCTATGGGATGGAACAGTTGGAACTGGTTTGGTAAATATGGCATCAACGAAGATGTTATCAGAGAATGTATCGATGCCGTTGTTGAAGAAGGTTTATTGGATGCAGGCTACGAGTATTTTGTAATCGATGGCGGATGGAGAGATGTAAAACTTACCGAAAAGGGTGAGCTTTTACCTAATCCTGACAGGTTTCCACACGGAATAAAAGTTTTAGCCGATTATGCCCATTCAAGAGGATTAAAATTTGGACTGCACACTGTTCCAGGCACACACGACTGTGGAGGCGATGCAGTGGGAGGTTTTGGAAATGAAGAAGTTCAAATCCAACAATTTGTTGACTGGGGTTTAGACTTTATCAAACTCGACAAATGTAAACATGCTGATGGATGGAACGAAGAACTTTTGGAACAAACCTATGAGAAGTGGCAAAATCTTCTGGAAAAATCAGGTAGAGACATTGTTTTAAGTATCAGTGCTTATACGTGGCGCGATTGGTATCCCGAGGTTGGTCAGATGGCCCGGACTACCGGCGACATCAAAGCCCGTGTTTCAAAAGGAGCTGTTTTTGATGGTATTCCGTTAAGCGTGATGGGTGTTTCAGAAACAAATAATGAATCAGCTCAATTTGCCGGAAATGGCTACTGGAATGACCCCGATATGTTGGCTACAGGAGAACAAGGATTAACAATTGATGAACAAAAAGTACACTTTGCTCTGTGGTGTATTATGTCTTCTCCGTTAATACTTGGAAACGATCCCCGAAATATGACACCGGAAGAAAAAGAGATAATCACAAACGAAATTGCCATTGCAGTTAATCAGGATCCGACAGAGCAAGGCCGGCGAATTCAAAAAGAAGGGAATACAGAAGTTTGGGTGAAAAAGCTAAATAATGGAAAAAAAGCCGTTCTTTTACTTAATCGTGATGCGGAAAAAACCGGGAAAATTGAAATATCTCTTGAAAAACTGGGGTTAAACGGTAAAGTAAAAGTTCTTGACATATACAATGGAAAAAGTTTGGGAAAAGAATCAAAATCAATTTCAAAAGAAGTTCATCCCCTGTCAGGCGTATTCCTTCTTGTTGGTTAACAAAAAAATTATAAACTTGCTCACTTGAATCGTATCCGAGAGACTTAAATTAAACTTATTTTAAACAAAATTTCAAATGAAAATGAGAGTCAGAACCAAATCCAATAAAGTGTTTTCAATTTTTATCATTATACTGACACTTGGTGTTTTCGGTTGTCAGAATAGTTCTAAAAAAGAACAAAACGAACCGGAAAAATTACCGAATATCGTCATTATTTATATGGATGATCTTGGATATGGAGATGTTGGCGCTTATGGCGCAACTGAGATTCACACACCTAACATGGATAAACTGGCGAACGGCGGAGTGCGGTTTACCACCGGTTATGCCTCATCAGCAACCTGCAGCCCCAGCAGGTATGCACTGTTAACCGGACAATATCCCTGGAGAAATGAAAATGCAAAAATTCTTCCCGGAACAGCTCCTCTTCTCATTGGCACTGAACAATTAACAATTCCGAAAATGCTAAAAGAAAAAGGCTATTACACAGGAGTTGTGGGGAAATGGCATTTGGGTTTAGGAAGTGGGAATGTAGATTGGAACGAAACCATTGCTCCCGGACCCAACCAGGTTGGCTTTGACTACTCATATATAATGGCTGCCACACAAGACAGGGTTCCAACGGTATATATTAAAGATGGTAATGTGGTTGGACTGGAGCAAGACGATCCAATTCAGGTTAACTACCAAAAAAACTTTGAAGGAGAACCCACAGGTAAAGATAACCCGGAACTTCTCAAAATGAAATGGCATCATGGTCACAACAACAGCATAGTAAACGGAATTCCAAGAATCGGTTTTATGAAAGGCGGTGAAAAAGCGAAATGGATTGATGAAGATATGGCCGATACTTTTCTTGAAAAAGCAAAACAATACGTTCAGCAACATAAAGATGGTCCGTTTTTTCTTTATTACGCACTTCAGCAACCTCATGTACCAAGAACTCCGAACGAAAGATTTGTTGGTTTATCGGGTATGGGGCCACGAGGAGATGCAATTGTGGAAGCCGACTGGTGTATTGGTGAATTTATCCAAACACTTCAGAGCGAAGGAATTCTGGATAACACACTTATTATTTTTTCAAGCGACAACGGCCCGGTTCTGAATGACGGTTATTATGATGATGCAGTTGAGAAATTAGGAGATCATACTCCATGGGGACCTCTGCGTGGAGGCAAATACAGTTTGTTTGAAGCTGGAACAAGAGTTCCGTTTGTTGTATACTGGAATGGTAAAGTTACACCCGGCGTTTCAGACGCGATGGTAAGCCAGATTGATATTTTTTCGTCGCTGGCAGAACTGGTTGGTAGCGATAACAAAACCGAAGACAGTAAAAATTTGCTTGATGTGTTTATGGGCAAATCTGAAAAAGGGCGTGAAGAGTTGGTTTTGGAAGCTACTTCCAGAACAGCTCTACGCAAAGGAAACTGGGTAATGATCCCGCCATATGAAGGCCCGGCAAAAAACAATTCAGTGAATATTGAGTTGGGTAACTCATCCGAATTTCAATTGTACGACCTTTCCAGTGATATTGGTGAGCAAAAAAACCAGGCAAAAGAAAACCCGGAGAAATTACAAGAGATGGTTGAAATATTTAAGCAAATCAGAGGAGCTGATTTTGAAAATATTCAACAACTGGAACTAAAATGATATACCATTCACGGTGCGCCACTTTAAGTCGCACCGTGAAAACAATATCCATCAGAAGTTTTCAATAAAAATGAGATCGTTTACAATAATATTTCATTTTACCTCAAGCCTTCTGATTTCATTTTTTTTGTTCAGTTGTAGTAGAACTCCGGAAAAGTCTGAACCAAAACCCAACATCATTTTAATAAACATTGATGATATGGGTTGGCGTGATGTAGGTTTTATGGGCTCGGAATACTATGAAACCCCAAATATAGACGCGTTGGCAGCCAGTGGAATGATTTTCACAAACGCCTATGCCTCAGCGTCCAACTGTGCTCCCAGCCGCGCCTGTATGATGAGCGGCCAGTGGCCCCCAAGACACGGCATATACACCGTTGCAAATTCGGAAAGAGGAAAAAGCAGCGACCGAAAATTAATTCCGGTCGTTAACAACGAATACATGCCGGAAGGCAATTTACTCTTCCCCCGGCTTTTGCAACAAGCCGGATACAAAACCTGTCATGCCGGGAAATGGCACCTTTCAGACAATCCGATTAACTTCGGGTTTGATATAAATATTGGTGGCAGCCATGCAGGTAATCCGGGAAGTTACTATCCACCCTATAAAAATGTACCTTCACTGGAAGCACCAAAGGACGATTATTATCTTTCTGATTTAATAATGGATAAAACCCTCAAATTCATAAAAAACACGGATACACCTTTCTTTCTGTATTATGCATCTTATGCTGTGCACACACCGATTCAGCCTGTTACTGAATTACTTCCCAAGTATAAAAACAAAGCGGAATGGAACGGACAAAACAATGCGGAATATGCTACAATGGTTGAGAATATCGATGCTCAAATCGGGAGATTAATTGGTGAACTTAAAAATTCAGATAAACTCAAAAATACATTTATTCTTTTTACTTCCGATAATGGAGGACACTACGGAATTACCAAACAATGGCCGTTGCGCTCAGGAAAAGGTTCTTACTACGAAGGAGGAATCCGGGAACCCCTATTTGTGAGCTGGTTTGGCAAAGTAAAACCGGGCAGTAAATCCGATGCTCCGGTAACAAACCTCGATTTTTATCCTACAATCCTGGACGTTGCGGGGATTGAAAAACCCACAAACAAAATCCTGGATGGGAAAAGTCTCCTGCCTGTTTTAACCCAAAACGAGACGCCGGAAGAACGACCACTCTTCTGGCATTTTCCAATTTATCTTGAAGCGTATGTCAAAAACGATACAACAACCCAGGATCCGCTCTTCCGCACCCGCCCGGGATCTGCTATTCGTTTGGGCAACTGGAAACTTATTCAGTATTTTGAAAACAACGACATTGAATTGTATGATCTCGAAGATGATATCAGTGAAAAAAATAATCTGGCGGAATC
The DNA here is from genome assembly GCF_022267315.1 of Maribellus maritimus. Taxonomy (GTDB): domain Bacteria; phylum Bacteroidota; class Bacteroidia; order Bacteroidales; family Prolixibacteraceae; genus Draconibacterium; species Draconibacterium maritimum. The sequence continues at coordinate 112,584 of NZ_JAIKLE010000019.1, read as the reverse complement.
AAATCCTGCCAAAAGAGATGAATTGTTAAACCTGCTAAAAAAATGGCGGGAGGAGATAAACGCACCCGTCCCCGAAGAGTTAAATTCGGAATACAAATTCGCGAGCAACTAAAATGTTGATTTTCTTATGCAAAAGAAACCAAATAACAGATTAAAACTTATCCACATTCTGATACTTTGTGTTTTCAGTATATTTTTGAATTCAGGTGCAAAATCCCAAAATACAAAGCACAACTACATTCATCTGGAAACATTTGACGAGCTGCAACAATTTTTGAGCTACCAGGGAGACAACTTTCATTTGATTAGCGCCCACAGAGGCGGCCCTGAAAACAATATGCCTGAAAATTGTATTGCAACATTTGAGAATACGGCAAACCATACGCCTTCCATTCTCGAAGTTGACCCGAGATATACCAAAGACAGCGTTGTTATATTATTGCATGATTCAAGCCTTGAACGGACTACAACCGGCAGAGGAAAAGTTTCAGATTTTACATTTGACGAGTTAAGCCGGCTAAAACTAAAAGATCTCAACGGCAATGTTGCCGATTATGGTATTCCAACCCTAAATGAAGCCCTGCAATGGGCAAAGGGAAAAGCCATTTTACTCTTGGATAAAAAAGATGTTTCAATCGAAAAACGGCTGGAGATAGTCGAAAAAAATAACGCCGAAGCTTATACAATTATATCAGCATACTCTTTCAAAGATGCCAAAACCTGTTATAACCTGAATAAAAATATAATGATACAGGTTTTTATAGGTAGTCCGGAAAAAGTCCTGGAATTTGACAATACTGAAATTCCGTGGAGTAATATTATTGCATTTGTCGGGCATCAACAACCGGAAAAAAAAGAGGTAATTGACATGATCCACAAACGTGGAGCAATTTGTATCATGGGAACCTCGCGCAATCTCGATCTTTTAATTTCAAACGGAGAAGTAAAAGATATAGAATCACTCAAAAAAGATTACGAAGATTTATTAAAACTGGGAATTGACGCGCTTGAGACGGATATTCCTGTTCAGTTGAGCAAAATTCTTACACTTACAACAGAGGAAAGTACAAAACACAAATATTTACATTAATCCCAAAAAACTGTTCTTTATGAAACATATTTCTATACTTCTGTCCATGATTTCTTTCTTATCTTTTTCAGAGAATACAATCGCTCAGGTGAAAGAAAAGCCAAATTTTATTCTGATACTTGCCGACGATTTGGGTTTTGCTGATTTGAGCCTGAATGGCAGCAAGCAAATTCACACTCCCAACATCGACAGATTGGCGGAGAATGGGGTGAATTTTACAAACGGTTATGTTTCAGCACCGGTTTGCAGCCCTTCTAGAGCTGGATTATTAACCGGCAGAAACCAGGTGCATTTTGGCCATGACAATAATCTGGCAGAAGTTCAACCCGGATTTGACGAAAAATACAACGGTCTTCCACTCACCGAAACAACAATTGCCGCAAGATTAAAAAAACAGGGTTATGTAACCGGGTTAATCGGGAAATGGCATTTGGGAGCGGAACCTTACTTTCATCCTTTAAAACGTGGTTTTGATGAAATGTGGGGTTACACCGGTGGTGGCCACGATTACTTTGTTGCCGAAAACGACGGCAATGGTTATAAATGCCCCATTGAATGCAACTATAAAACACCACAGCCAATTACCTACATTACCGACGACAAAGGTGACGAATGTATCGATTTTATCAAACGTCATAAAAACGAACCATTTTTTTTGTTTGCGTCGTTTAATGCCCCGCATGCGCCAATGCAGGCAACCAAAGAAGATCTTGAGTTATTCAAACACATAAAAGATAAAAAACGCCGAACTTATTGTGCTATGGTTCACCGGCTTGATGTAAACGTCGGCAGAATTATAAAAACCCTTGAAAAGGAGGGACTGGAAGAAAGTACATTAATCGTTTTTCTAAGTGATAATGGCGGTCCTTGCGACCAAAACGCGTCTGTTAACGCACCTTTTAACGGACAAAAAGGAATTTTACTTGAAGGTGGAATTCATGTGCCGTTTATTATGAAATGGAAAGAAAAACTTCCGGCTGGTAAAACCTTCAACGATCCGGTAATTTCAATCGATATCGCCCGCACATTTTTTGAACTGGCCGGAGGTAGAGTGACAAGCGATATAAAATTGGAAGGAGTGAACCTAATTCCGTTTTTAACCGGCGAAATGAATACAAAACCTCACAATTCGTTTAATTGGCGTTTTACAATTAGTGCTGCTATCCGCGAAGGAAACTGGAAACTGATACGGCTGCCCGACAGGTTACCCATGCTCTTTGATTTATCAAAAGATATTTCAGAGCAAAACGATGTAGCTTTAGACCATCTGGAACAAACAAAATCGATGTTAAAAAAGCTGGGTGACTGGGATGTGGTACAACCCCACCCTGTATTTCTGGAAGGAGCTCAATGGAAAGCCCGGCAATTAAAATTATATGATGAGAAATACCAGCTGGTTCAACCTGAAAATTAGGATAATGTTTCATTAATATCAAAAATATCAGCCTGTTCTTCAAATCATTGCATTCTTTGTTTGTTTATCTGACAAATTGAATATATTTGCTTTCTTTAACCAGCTAAAATAAAAACTAACAATGAAAAAACTGTGGTTGCCGGTTTTGCTGCTGGCATGTTTTACTCATCTTTTCGCTCAGTCAAAAAAAGATACTACTTTAAATACATTCAATAAAGATTTTGTATTAAATATAAAAAAAGCGCAATCAGCAATTAATATTGATGGAGTAATTGACGAGCCAGCCTGGTTAACAGCCGAAAAAGCAAACGATTTTCACGCCGTTTTACCCATCGATACCGGACTGGCCATTCAACCATCAGAAGTGATAATGACATATGACGATAAAGCATTTTATCTTGCTTTTACTTTTTACGATACCATTCCGGGAAAACGTATTATGGAATCGTTCCGGCGCGATTTTACTTTTTACAACAACGATAATTTCCTTGGTTTTTTTGATACATTTCTCGACCAGACAACCGGATTCACATTTGGCCTTTCGGCATCAGGAGCTAAATGGGACGGTGTGATGCATGGAGGTGCCGGCAGCAACCTCAACTGGGATTGTAAATGGGAATCGAAAGTAAAACACTACGAAAACAAATGGATTGGTGAAATGAGAATCCCGTTTAAGTCCATTCGTTATCCCTCGGGAACAAAGGTATGGAATGCCAATTTTAGCCGTCTCGATTTGAAAACCAACGAAAAATCGGCATGGGCACCGGTTCCCCGACAATTCCCCACTTCGAGTCTTGCTTACGCTGGAGTATTAAAATTTGCCGATCCACTTCCAAAATCAAAAATCATGTTCTCTTTAATTCCCTATCTGTTTGGAAGCTTTTCAAACGATTACGAAGCCGGCACAGGAAATGTCTGGAAAAAAGATTTTGGTTTTGATGCAAAAGTCGGTCTCTCAACATCAATGAATCTTGACTTAACCTACAATCCCGATTTTGCACAAGTTGAAGTTGATGAACAAGTAACCAATATTGACAGGTTTGAGTTGTATTTCCCAGAAAAACGACAATTCTTTCTGGAAAACAGCGACCTTTTTGCCGACTTCGGCTCGAAAACTGCAACACCTTTCTTCTCAAGACGAATTGGTCTGGATGCTCCTGTTTTGGCCGGTGCAAGACTTAGCGGAAAGATTGGAAATGACTGGCGAATTGGTTTTATGAATATGACCACTCAGAAAACAAGTAATTTTCTGGCAAGAAATTTTACAGTAGCGTCGATACAAAAGAAAGTCTTTGCACGCTCAAATATCGGCGTTATTTTTGTAAATAAAGAATACATCGATCAACCTGTTGACACATCAATGTTTAACCGTGTAGTGGGTGTAGATTATAACCTGGCAAGTGCCAATAATATTTGGTCAGGAAAGTTCTATTACCATCGGTCTCTCCAACCGGACAATCCGGGAGATCAATATTCTCAGGGAGCCTTGTTAAGTTATAGTACAAAAAATATTCAGGCAATAATTGGCCAACGCTCAGTAGGTGAAAATTTCAATGCTGAAACGGGATATATTACGCGCACAGGCTATCACCACATCAGCCCCGAAATAACATATTTGTTTGTTCCCAACAAACGAATTGTGAGCCACGGACTTACACTGGAAACAAATTTCTATTTCGACCAGGATTTTAACCGGATAGACCAGGAAAATGCTGCCACATACCAATTTGAATTTCAGGATCGATCCAACATTAAAATAGGATACAACAGCGTTTTTATCAAACTCCAAAGAGATTTTGATCCTACGCATATCTCCGCAGATTATCTGCCTGCAGGAACAGAGTATAACTTCGGACATGCTAAAGTAAGTTATACTTCTACACGAAAAACCATGTTTAACTGGGCGGCAGAAGCGGCTAAAGGAACTTTCTACAACGGGGATATCCAATACATTTCCGGACGATTTGGATACAGATATCAACCTTACATAAACCTGTCCTTAAATTTTAATTACACCGATATAAATTTGCCGCAACCCTTTGAGCATGCAAAGCTCTGGCTCGTAGGTCCAAAGATTGATGTAACGTTTACAGAAAAACTATACTGGTCGACATTTGTGCAATACAACGAACAGATTGACAATATGAATATCAATTCGCGTTTGCAGTGGCGATACCAACCTGTTTCTGATATTTACATCGTTTATACCGACAATTATATCCCAGGTAGCTGGAATTCCCGAAACCGGGCATTGGTTTTAAAAATTACCTACTGGCTAAACTAACTGTACAAAAAACAGGTAAATAACCGGGATTTTACTAAAATGTTAAACCGGGATTCGCTTTGAATAATAGTTTCAAACATTCGTAAAATCAATTATCTTTGCACTTCTCAAAAATATTTTGAAAAAAATTGTTTATATTATAGTCTTGTTTTAATCATAAAAAACTCATTATCAAAATGAAAGTAACAGTAGTAGGAGCTGGTAATGTTGGTGCAACCTGTGCACAAATTGTTGCCGAAAAAAATATTGTTCAGGAAGTTGTTTTGCTCGACATCAAAGAAGGTGTGTCTGAAGGAAAAGCTTTGGATTTGTGGCAAACTGCTCCCATTAATTATTATGATTCCAGATTAGTTGGATCTACAAGTGATTATTCAAAAACCGCTGATTCAGAAGTTGTGGTAATTACATCCGGCGTTCCGAGAAAACCCGGAATGAGCCGCGACGATTTGATTTCTATCAATGCAGGAATTGTCAAAAGCGTGACTGAAAATGTTGTGAAATATTCACCAAAGGCAAAAATCATTATTGTTTCCAATCCGTTGGACGTAATGACTTATGCTGCTTATGTTACAGCCAAAAAGCCAAAAACAGAAGTAATGGGAATGGCCGGAATTTTAGACACTGCACGTTACCGTGCTTTTCTTGCCGAAGCCTTGGACGTATCTCCAAGAGATATCCAGGCACTTTTAATGGGTGGACACGGTGACACAATGGTTCCGCTTCCTCGTTATACGACTGTTTCAGGTATCCCTGTTACTGAGTTGATTGACGAAGAAAAATTGAATGCTATCGTTGAAAGAACAAAAAAAGGCGGTGGCGAATTGGTAAATCTTATGGGAACATCGGCATGGTATGCTCCGGGATCAGCAGCTGCACAAATGGTAGAAGCCATCGTTATGGACCAAAAACGCATTTTCCCTTGTTGTGTGAAATTGGAAGGTGAATACGGCTTAAACGATATGTTTGTTGGTGCACCGGTTAAGCTCGGTAAAAACGGGGTTGAAGAAATTATTGAAGTTGCTTTGAACGAAAGCGAAAAAGAGTTACTTGTTAGTTCTTCAAACGCAGTAAAAGGCGTAATGGACGTTCTCGACGGAATGAATATTTTGTAAATAGGATTCTTCTCAAAATATAAACGGCTGATTCTCTGAGTCAGCCGTTTTTTGTATATTTTCACCACATGAAGATAAAAATTCCACTGCAGGTGATTGAACTGGAAGAAGGTAATTTCCACATCATCGCCAACGGGAGATTTAAAGACGATACTACCGGTTACTGGGCAATTGATACCGGAGCTTCAAAAACCGTTTTTGACAAAACATTAAAAGAATACTACAATTTCACAGATGATATATCAGAGGAAATTCACTCGGCCGGCATTGGCGAAAAACCATTGATAACAACAATAGGTACACTAAAATCTTTTCACCTGGGAAAATTTAAGGTCGAAGAATTAAAAGTTGCTTTGATCGATCTCTCTCATATCAATCAGCTGTATTGCAGGGCAACAAACCTCGAAATTAGTGGATTAATCGGAGGCGATTTTCTGGTAAAATATAAAGCTGTTATCGATTACAAACGACGAGTCCTCCAGCTAAACATCTGAATTTCCAGAATCTCGTTCAATATTTGGAGCAATATTGACAACATAATTCTGAAGAGACTGCTGCCGGAAAGCATTTTGATCCCAGTCGGAATCTTCGAGGTAGCAAAGATCACTTTCCCAAACAAAAGCAATTGCTTTGTACTTTAATTCTCCCGCAAACACATCGACCTCCTTTTTTGAATACTCCTCTCCTTCATAAAGAGTTAAAACGTGAACTGACTCTTTATCAACATCGAGCAGCAGAAGTCCCTGAACCGCACAATCGTTACAGGGAACAATAGCCGGATAATCACAACCTTTCACGGCAAGTCTTCTAAATCCTTTTACCGTTGCAGGAACTGAATTAAATCTTTTGCCAGTAAGTTTTCTTACCAATTCAGGAAAAAGAAGTGAGCCGTAAACAAAAATGTGTTGCATAAGCTTCATTAATATTGGAAACACCTCAAATTTAATTACTTCGTTTTTGCAAACCTGAACTATTTCGGTATATTTGCTCCGCTTAAAAAAATGCAGTGGTAATCAAAATAAAAATATCAAAAAAAATGGCAGCAAAGCTGTTGATCTTTGCGGCTTTAACAGGACTTGCCATTTTTCTTGATAATTATTTTGAAAAAAATCCCGTTGAGTTGAATAATATTGCGGAAGGCTCAGGACATGCTGCAAGCGAACACGGAACCATTTATTTATTTTCGCAAAGCAGTTCAACAACGGTAAAATCGTTCGACCAGAGAATTCCAGATCAGAGAATTCTTCAGCATTCGCATAACAAATTACTTCAAAAATATCATCAGTTAAGAAGCTACCAGATGATGAAAAAGGAGGCCGGAATTCAAAATAAGCCTTTGATTTTAACTTGCTGTTTTCTTCTTTTTCGAAGTTATCATTTCACATTCCCCGATGATGATATTCCGCTTATAGCTTAATTTCCAAATATTTATTTTGGAAAGGATCCATCTGATCCAAAAATCTCGTTCCGAGAATAAAATTGTAATTTATTAAAAAGACAATAGTAAAATTTTAAACATTAAAATCTAAAATCAAATGCAAAACAAAGGTGCAATTTTAACATTTGCAATTCTGTTGGCCGCGGTTTGTTTGTACCAGTTAACGTTTACCTGGAAAGCCAAACAAGTTGAAAAAGCAGCCATAGAATACGCACAGGGAGATCCTGATAAGGAATACTTCTATCTCGACTCAATTTCAGGAGAAGTTGTATACAACTTTTTGGGACTGAAAAAATTTACCTACAAAGATGTTAAGGAACTGGAAATGAACCTGGGTCTTGATCTCAAAGGTGGGATGAACGTAACGCTGGAGGTTGAGGTTAAAGATTTGATTCGTGCCATGTCAAATTACAGCAGCGATTCAACATTTAATGCAGCAATAGCACACGCCGAAGAACTTCAGGAAAATAGCCAGACCGATTTTGTTGATCTTTTTGGACAGGCTTTTGAAGAAATTGATCCGAACGCAAAATTGGCATCCATCTTTAATACGCTTGAGCTAAGAGATCGTATAAACTTCAACTCAACCAATGCAGAAGTTCTAGAAGTAATACACCAGGAAACATCTGCTGCTATAGACAACGCGTTTAATATTCTGCGCACGCGTATCGACCGTTTTGGAGTTGCACAGCCAAATATTCAGCAATTGCAGACAAAGGGCCGGATTTTGGTAGAGTTGCCTGGTGTAAAAGATCAAAACAGGGTGCGTAACCTGCTACAGGGAACGGCTACACTGGAATTTTGGGAAACCTATGATAACCAGGAAGCTTATCCTTACCTTTTACAGGCAAATGAAAGAATCAAAGAAATGGGACTTGGTGATGAAACCGATACAGATGAAGTTTCTGATGAAGATGCCGTTACAACAGAAACAGACACAACTTCTGCCGAAGAAAGTTCACTTCTTTCAGAGCTTGAAGCCGGTGCCGAGAGTGATACTACAGCTGCAATGGACAACCTCGCAGATTTCAAAAAAGAATATCCTCTTTTTGCATTGCTAAATCCCAGTACCGATCAGGCAGGACAGCTGCTTCAGGGACCGTGGGTTGGAATGGCGCAAGCGAGAGATACTTCAAAGATTAACGAATATTTGCAAATGCAGCAAATTAAAAACATATTTCCAAGAAATATGTTTTTCCGCTGGGCAGCGAATTCGGTTGATGAAGCTGGAAATTTTTATCGTTTGGCTGCTTTAAAAGTAACCACCAGAGATGGACGTGCTCCGTTAACAGGAGAGGTAATTACTGATGCACGTCAGGACTATGACCAAATGGGCTCAAACCCTGAGGTTGCAATGAGCATGAATGCCGAAGGTTCAAAAACCTGGCAAAGAATGACCAAAGAAAACATTGGTAAATCCATCGCAATCGTTCTTGATGATTATGTACGTTCAGCACCAAATGTAATAAACGAAATTTCGGGTGGAAGATCGAGCATTACCGGTTTGGAAAGTATCGAAGAAGCAAAAGACCTTGCAAACATTCTGAAATCAGGAAAAATGCCTGCTCCGGCAAGAATCATTCAGGAAGAAATTGTCGGACCGTCTCTCGGACAGGAAGCGATAAACAGTGGTTTCTTTTCTTTTATGATTGCATTTATTCTTGTGCTGGTTTACATGTTATTCTTTTACAGTAAAAATGCAGGACTTGTTGCCAACATTGCGTTGATAGCAAACATGTTCTTTATCATCGGTATTCTGGCTTCATTGGGAGCCGTACTAACGCTGCCCGGTATCGCAGGTATTGTACTTACCATTGGTATGTCGGTTGATGCCAACGTGCTTATTTACGAAAGGGTACAAGAAGAAATTCGCTCAGGAAAAGGAATAAAACTCGCCATTTCCGACGGGTATAAGAATGCTTACTCAGCAATTATCGACGGACAGGTTACCACACTTTTAACAGGTATTGTACTGTACTTGTTTGGCAGCGGCCCGATAAAAGGTTTTGCAACAACCCTTATTATTGGTATTCTTACTTCTCTGTTTTCAGCAATTTTTATCACCCGCCTGATTTTCGAATGGCGACTGGGAAGAAACAAAAAAATTCTGTTTACATCCACTCTTACCGACAACTGGCTTCGGAGTACAGCGATAAAATTCCTTGAAAAAAGAAGAACATTTTATATTATTTCAGGAGCTTTAATCATTCTGTCTATTGGCTCACTGGCAGTTCGCGGATTAAACTACGGAATCGATTTTAAAGGCGGCCGTACATATGTAGTCCGCTTCGACCAAGATGTTCAGGTGGCAGATGTACAACAGGCTTTGGCTGATGTTTACGGGGAAGCTCCGGAAGTAAAAATCTACGGAGAAAACAACCAGGTTCGAATTACAACTGAATATAAAATTGAAGACAACAGCGAAAACATTGACAACGAAGTTGAAGAAATGTTAATGGTAGGACTTCAAAACGGTGGCTTTATAGATAAAAATGTAACATTAGAACAATTCACTAATGAGTATCAAATGAGTTCACAAAAAGTCGGGCCTACCATCTCAGATGATATCCGAAAAGAGTCTGCCATTGCCATCGTTTTTTCATTGATCATTATATTTATTTACATCCTTATTCGATTTAACAACTGGCAGTATGGTTTGGGTGCAGTTGCTGCATTAGCTCACGACTCATTGATCGTACTTGGTATTTTCTCGCTGGCGTATGGTGTCCTGCCATTCTCACTTGAAATTGACCAGGCATTTATAGCTGCGATTCTTACGGTGCTGGGTTATTCTATAAACGATACGGTAGTTGTATTCGACCGCATCAGGGAATATTTACATTTACATCCGAAAAGAAAAAGAGAAGAAAATACTGACAGCGCACTCAATAGTACGCTACGTCGTACATTTAGTACATCGCTGTCAACATTTGTAGTATTACTTGCCATTTTTCTCTTTGGTGGTGAAACAATCAGAGGCTTTACATTTGCATTGCTTGTTGGTGTGGTAGTTGGTACTTACTCATCAATTTTTATCGCAACTCCCATTGCGTTTGATACTCAGAAGCGTGTTGCAAAAGTTGCTGCAAAACGTAAAAAATAAAAGTATTTATTCATTTTTAAGTGATAGCCTTGCAACTTGCAGGGCTATTATTTTTTTTAGAAACTGGTAATATTGATAACTCCAATTTGTATATTTGTGCGTTAAAATAATAATGATGGCTAATTATATGTTATTCATAAGTGGTGGGGAAATTGTTCTGGTAATGTTGCTGGCCTTGCTTTTTTTTGGCTCAAAAGCTATCCCTGATATAGCAAAGACACTTGGTAAGGGTATGCGGGAATTTAAAAAGGCCACCAACGAAATAAAACGCGAATTTGACGAACACACATCAGATATAAAAAAAGATATTAATGATGTTAAAAGAACGGTTGATAAAAAGACACAGGAGTTAAAAAAAGATTTTGATGAACAAACATCTGATCTGAAAAAAGATATCGACTCTGCCGTTTCAGATGTTGAAAAAGACACAAAAGAAATTAATGATAACGTCAAAGAACGGTTTGAAGATTAGCCTCTTTTCAGCCTCTTTTTCAAAATAGAAAATTATGATCATTGCTTATATCCTGGGGTTGTTGGTTTGTTTTATTCTACTTGCCCGGATAGTTGATCAGTTTTTTATTCATTCATTAGATCGGATTTCAAAAGATCTCAGACTCTCAAGCGATACCGCAGGAGCTACACTTATGGCTGTAGGCTCGAGTGCTCCGGAACTATTCGTAGCGTTGTTTGCGATATTTAAACCCGGTGAGCACGAAGCAATTGGTGTGGGAAGCATTGTGGGTAGTGCCATTTTTAATTTACTTGTCATTGTTGGTGCATCGGCAATAGTTCGAAAAGCAAAACTAACCTGGCAGCCGGTAATCCGCGATCTGATTTTTTATACGATTTCAGTTTCATTACTCCTGCTGTTTATTTGGGATGGTTCATTTTCATTAGCTGAGGCCGGAATTCTACTCGCTGTATACGTAATATATGTAATCGCAGCTATCTACTGGAAAAGATTCCTCCCATACACCGACCTTCCTTTTGATGAGACAAAAACAGAAGAAAAGAAAAAGAGGGGGATTATTGATGTTTTTGATCAGTTTTTAGGCAAACTTTTTCCCGAAAAAAAATACTATTATCTGGTATTTCTGCAATCAATAATAATTATTGCCGGACTAAGTTGGGTTTTGGTTGAATTGGCTGTTGTTATTTCTCATCAATTCAATATCCCCGAGGGAATCATTGCCTTAACAGTTTTGGCCATCGGAACATCCATTCCCGACCTGTTTTCATCGATGATTGTTGCCAAACAAGGACGTGGCGACATGGCAGTAAGTAATGCCATTGGATCAAATATTTTTGATATTTTGGTTGGCCTGGGATTACCTTTTGCCATTTACATGTTTATTCATGGTGGCAAAGTCAGTGCCGGCGATGGAAATCTGCTGTATTCCACAATTATACTCTTTTCTTCAGTAATATTGTTGTTCTTTCTTTTACTTTTTAGCAAATGGAGAGTTGGGAAAATCTCAGGAATATTTTTAGTCCTCTTATATGCTATTTATGTGGTAAGGGAAATAATAATCCTCTATATTTAAAGTTTTAAAATAAACTCCGGAAGTTGATAAAAGCAGTCGACATAAAAAAATCGTTTGGAAACCTCAACGTTTTAAAAGGAATTAATCTTGAGATTCCCGAGAGCAAAATATATTCTGTTGTTGGTGCAAGTGGTGCAGGAAAAACTACTTTACTTCAAATTTTAGGGACTCTAAGCAATCCTGATAGCGGAGAGATTTATTACAATGATAAAAAAGTATCTGCTTTTTCAGAAAAAGAACTTGCCGGCTTTCGAAATAAAGAAATAGGTTTTGTATTTCAGTTTCATCATCTGCTACCGGAGTTTACTGCATTGGAAAATGTTTGTATTCCGGCTTTTATAGCAAAAATTTCAAAAGCAAAAGCAGAAAAACGAGCAAAAGAATTACTCAATTACCTGGGTCTTTCAGAAAGAATGGAACACAAACCATCAGAGCTTTCAGGTGGAGAAAAGCAACGAGTCGCAATGGCCCGTGCACTTGTAAATAATCCTTCAGCAGTATTGGCTGACGAGCCCTCCGGAAATCTCGACTCAACAAATCGCGATGAATTGCATGATCTGCTTTTTAAACTCCGCGATGATTTTGGACAAACTTTTATTATTGTCACCCACGATGATAACTTTGCGAAACGTTCAGACAAAATAATTCATATTAAAGATGGTGTGATAGAATGAGTTTTGTGATGCATTTGGACGATTTGAAAGATTTTCTGGACGAAAAAGCAAACAAATACAATCAGCCTTTTTTTATTGAAACCGATCCCATTCAGGTTCCCAAAATTTTTTCAGAAAAAGAAGACATTGAGATCGCCGCCTTTTTAACTGCAACCATTGCATGGGGTAGTCGTCCTGCAATCATAAAAAATGCGATGAAATTAATGTCACTGATGGAATTTCAACCACATGATTTTATTTTAAACTCATCGGCAGAGGACCAAAAAATTCTGAGAAAATTTGTACACAGAACGTTTAACGGGACAGATTGTATCTATTTTAACCGTTCGTTACAGAACATTTATAAAAATCATAACGGGCTCCAATCGGTTTTTGAAAAAGGATTTCAAAAGGAAAAAAAAGTAAAATCAGCACTTGCTTATTTTTATTCTGTCTTTTTTGAGCTAGCTGGTGAACGCACCCGCAAACACATATCAAATGTTGACAAGGGAGCTTCAGGTAAACGCCTGAACATGTATTTGCGATGGATGGTAAGAAAAGATAATTGTGGTGTAGACTTTGGGTTATGGAAAGGAATCCCAACAAAAGAATTAATGCTGCCGCTTGACGTTCATACCGGGAATGTTGCACGCAAGTTGGGCATCTTAAAAAGGAAATCAAACGACTGGAAAGCGGTGGAAGAAGTTACACAAACACTTTGTAAATTTGATGTCACTGACCCGATAAAATATGATTTTGCTCTTTTTGGACTGGGAGCATTTGAAAATTTCTGAATATGGGCAGGAATAACTATTTTCAGTTTAAGCAATTTTTGGTTCTTCAGGAAAAAGCAGCAATGAAAATCGGAACCGACGGTGTTTTGCTCGGAGCCTGGGCAGATGTCCATAACAGACAAGAAATTTTGGACATTGGAACCGGAACAGGCGTTATTGCTCTAATGATGGCACAACGAACTTCAGCTCAAATTACCGGAATTGAAATTGAAAAAAACGCTGCTGAAGAAGCCAGACAAAACTGCAAAAATTCGCCGTGGCCTCAGCGGATTCAGATAAAACATACTTCATTCCAGGATTTTGCAAAAACAGCAGACTTTAATTTTGACCTCATCATATCCAATCCGCCTTTTTTCACCAACGATAAAAAATCAAAAGATAACAAGCTCGCCATTGCCAAACACAACGACCTTCTTTCTTTTGATGAACTTTTAAGTGGTTCGGATAAACGATTAAAAGACATGGGGAAACTGGCTATGATTCTCCCCGTCATCCAGGCAAAAAAACTGATTGAGAAAGCAAACAAAAAGGGCTTACATTTAATCCGACTTACCGAAGTTAAACCAACTCCGGATAAGGAGGTGAACCGTTTTCTAATGGAATTCGGTAAAAGTTATGCTGAAATAAAGAAAGACAATTTAACCATTTTTGAAAAAGGCGGAAAAAATTTCTCAACAACATATAAAAACCTAACGAAAGATTTTTATCTCAATTTCTAAACTAAAAACAAGAAGGGATTAAATATTTTATCCATTCGTTTTGAAAATTTCTGAATTGCCTGATGATCTATTTTCGAAGTACTTGCTTTTACTTTGGCAACCTTTTTAACAACCATTTTTTCAAAGAAGTTCATTTTTTCAAAATCAAACTCACCCCCAAAAATTGCAGTTGATTTTGCCACCTCATGAAGTTCTTCCGGGAACGCGTTACGCAGCTGTTTTTGCGCATTTTCACCCTCTTCCATACAACAGATAAAAAGCCCCAACTCTTTGGCTTTCAATTCGTCCATATTTTTTGCGCAAAAATCCTTAACCCTCTTTTGAATTTGCCCAGCGTGGATCGAACCTCCTATAATTATGCGATCAAATTTTTCCAACTCAGGATTGGGATTATCTTTTAAGTTGGCAAGTTGAACCTCTCCTCCTAAATGCTCTTTTAATTCCCTGGCTGTATTTTCTGTGCAGCCGTGCGATGTTGAATAACTAATCAATGTTTTCATGTCTTTGTTTTTTATTTGGCTTTGATAGTGACTTGTGTTCGAAATAATTGTTTCAAACGAAACGTGAAAATATAAATACAAATCGAACAATTCTGTTAAAAATCGGTTAACACTCTATAAACATCGGTCAAAAAAGACACAAAAATGTCTTTAATTATTTTTTAGAATTATATTTGCACAAAAAATAGTAGAAATTAGATACCATGACAATACAAATGAAACCGGACGTAGAGATTAACACAAACTATTACAAGGTACTCGAAATTAGAAATTTAACAGAAAACACATTTGTTGTAACACTGCCTAAAAGCAGGTTTAAATTTATTGCCGGCCAACATATTTCACTTTCGATAGAAGGCGACTACCAAAGTCGTGAATATTCTATTTACAGTGCTGAAGAAGGTCAAAACCTGGAAATTTTGGTTAAGGAAGTGGAAGGCGGATATTTTTCGCCTAAGTTAAAACATCTGAAAAAAGGTGACATGGTAGAAGTACACGGGCCATTTGGAAAATTTGGATTGGATACAAAAAAACAAATTACACATAAACATGTGTTTATTGCAAGCGGAACCGGAATTGCTCCGTTTCACAGTATGGTAAAAAGCTACCCAAACCTCGATTACCAGTTAATTCATGGGGTTCGACACATGGAAGAAGCTTACGAAAAAGATCACTATGACGAAGACAGCTATTTTTTATGTACCTCGCGCGACAAAGACGGTGACTTTAACGGACGTGTTACGGATTACATTAAACAAGCTGAATTTGACAAAAATACCGCTTTCTACCTGTGTGGTAACAGCGACATGATTTTTGATGCAATGGAAATTCTGAAAGACAAAGGTTTCGACAGAGACAGCGTAAATGTAGAAGTTTATTTCTAAATACCTTAATAATTAACAACACGAGAAACCCGGAGAATTCCGGGTTTTTTGTTTCATTTTGAGTCAATCTTTTCACCGTAAGCCAAATCGCCCGCGTCGCCAAGCCCGGGTACGATATACGATTTTGCAGTCATTTCATTGTCAACGGCACCCAGCCAAAGCGTAACATTTTCAGCTTTAATATTCTTTTTCACATACTCAACCCCCTGCTTACTTGCAATTATGGCAACCAGATGGACATGCGAAGGCTTGCCTTTACTAAAAAGTGCTTCATAACCAATTTCCATCGATTTGCCCGAGGCCAGCATAGGGTCAGAAAGAATAACAACCTTATCATCCAGTGAAGGTGAAGCCATGTATTCAAACTCTATCTCAAATTTTCCATCAGCAGTATATTTTCGGAATGCAGAAATAAAACAATTTTCTGCACGGTCGAGAATACGAAGCAATCCGTTGTGCATTGCCAGCCCGGCCCGAAGAATAGTTGCCAGCACCGGCTGTTTTTGAATTTTAGGAACATCTGCAACTCCCAAAGGAGTAGTAACCTGCGATACCTCAAAATCAAATGTTTTGCTTATTTCGTAAGCAAAGATTTCTCCTATACGATACAAATTCTCACGAAAACGAAGTGGATCTTTTTGAATTGATTCATCCCTGATTTCAGCCAGGTATTGATCTAAAACCGAATGATTGTTGCCTAAAACTTTTATTTCCATTTTTTAAAAATTAAGTAAAGAACACATCTCCGTCACCATCCTGAAGTTGAAGGTCACCGGAAACTGCAAATGTGCTGTAAATTTTTTGTCCCATTTTTTTCACGCGCAAAAATGGGAATTTTTGCTTAAATAAAACCCCTGCGAGCTCTGAATTATAAATGGTTGCCATCTCAATCTTATTATCAACGCAATATTTTTTTAAATAGCTGGCGATTTCTCCCTCTAATTCCTTACTAATTTGGAAGTAAAGTGTTTTCAGATGACCTTCCCGTACCGAAAAAATAAAAAATCCAACAAATCTATTTAAGTGAAAAATCTTTACCGTTCGATAATAAAATTCCGTTGAAAACGATGAGAAAGGATATATTTCCCGGAATCCTTTGTCACTGTCAGAAATCCACGGATATTCAAAAATCCATTTCAAATGTTCTTCTCCCCTGTTAAACAGATATGTGCCTTTACTCTCCCGAATCCTTTCAAAACACTCAACATCTGGAAACTGAAGTTCTTCAAACCGAAAACTGGAATTGATTCTTGGCTTATAGAAACGTGTTTTAAGAGAAGAAAAAAACCTTATCAAAAAATCAACAGACAAAAAAAACAACCCGGTAAATTTATTTCTATTTGAAACCGTAAGCAGCTTTCCGGTTTTTGGGAACAAATAACACCGGACTCCATCAAAACGATGAACAGGACGAAACCAGCCTGTTTTTATAAATAATCTTTCTGTCTCAGGCGAATAATTGGTAAGCATCAACATGCCTTGCCAGTCGGAATAAGCTTCAGCTAAAAGTTGTTGCGAGAATCCCTTTCTTCTATGATCAGGGCTTACCCAACTTCCGCTGCACCAGGCAAAACGAATCGGACTATTATTGACAAAAGCAACATCGGCAAATAAACTGCGAAAAGCTACAAGCTGATTTTTAACCAACCCGAGATATAAAACCACGTCATCGGATTCTGCCAATGGATTTCGTAAATACGATTTTGCCCGGAAAGAAGTAATCGGAACAACACTAAATTCCTGAAATATTTCGCTTTTTACAAAATCGTCCAGCTCAAACAGTCGTATTTTTTTTATCTCAAGCA
The DNA here is from genome assembly GCF_022267315.1 of Maribellus maritimus. Taxonomy (GTDB): domain Bacteria; phylum Bacteroidota; class Bacteroidia; order Bacteroidales; family Prolixibacteraceae; genus Draconibacterium; species Draconibacterium maritimum. Next base: position 95,244 of record NZ_JAIKLE010000019.1, on the reverse strand, counting down.
TCAATGTTTTACCCTTGCTTTGCCCATCCATTTTCGCAGAAAAAAATACACCCACTCTGCTTTAATATTTTGAATAAAATCTCCTCCTGTTTCCACCGGATATCGTTGAAAATGAAAATGAAAAGTATCGTATTTTAAACCGGCAGTCCCAAATGTAATATCGCAAATATTTTCTTGCTCTATTTTGTCCAGAAGTGCTGCAGGCACACCATCGTCGGTAAAAGGAAATGCAAAAGCCTTAACTTCAGGTTGTAAATTTTCGTTTATCCACGCCATACTTGTTTGTACCTGCTCCAGTTGTTCATCTTCTGAAATCTTCCAAAACTCCGGGTGGTTACAACTGTGCGCGCCAATTGAAAAACCATCTTTCTTTAAGCCAAAAATCTGGCTGCGTGTTAAATACGGGCTTTCTATTTTCAAAAAATCGTCAAAATGAACAGAAATGATTTCGGCAACCTTATCCAAAACCGAAGCCTGCAAAATTGAAATACTCAAAATATTATCAACCGAAAAACCTGCCTCATTTAGCAACTTCTCAGCTTCCTGATTTGGTTTCTTTTTCAGTTGATTCAAAACCAGGCTGGCTTTGTATTTATGAAAAAGCATTTTGTTGTCGACAAAAGCCGTATTTACAAAAAAAGTTGCCGGAATTCCTTTCTTCTGCAGAATTGGCGCAATAACTTCTGCACATTCTTTTAGTCCGTCGTCAAAACTTAAATGGAAAATATTTTCTCTTAAACCTCTGTTCTCAAGCAAATACTCCAACGAAACGGGTTTAAAATGATTCAAATAAAAATCGAGTTCCCTTTCAAATTGCGTTGTGTTACGATAAGGATAATTCTGAATGTGGGGAAGTTTCCGGTCACTAACCACATGATAAAAAGGAAGAAAAGCAGGAGTGGTTATTTTAAAAAGTGAATTTACCGGAAAAAGACGACTCACTTGTTGACTGACAAACCGTGGAAATTTATTCATTTATATTCGTTTTAACCACCTCAAGGGCAAAGGTAAACGATTATATTTAAGTTGAAAATAGGTTTCAGGGTAGGCACCAAATCCTTTATAAAAACGAGCGACTCCGGGAATCATGGAACCTTCAAAATCCAGAACCAGGTTTTTCCCCGCATTTTGCTGAATAAATTTATCAATCAAAAAAGCCATCGCTCCCAATTCTTTGCCTCTTTTATCTGAAGCTGCATTCATGTATGTTACCCGGTTTTCATATCTGCAAAAATAAACGGCCGCACACAATTCGTTCCCCGAAGTATAAACCCCGTAAATTTTACCTGTTCCTTTGTACTGGCCAAAAGCGATAATACTTTTTAATCGCTCCAACTCCTTCTTCGAAAGTGTTACCTGCAGATTTTCTGACTTAAATTCCAGGTAATCCTCAAGGCTAATTCCAGAAACAAAGTTTAAACTATTTTTTTCTGCTTTTTTTAAATTTCGTTTGGTATTGGTTGAATAGGCTGAAAACAGACCCGCATAGCTCATATTCATTGGCAAAATATAATTTCGCCGCGAAGTGAACTCAATGTCATTTTGGTGCTGAATTGGAGTATTTTGCGAATTTATTTGTGTATCAACATACCTAAAAATTTGGGTTAACACCAAATAAAATTGTTTAGCAATTTCTTCCGGAGGCGTAGGATATATCCCAAGTTGCTGACAAAATAATGGTTGAAATACATATTTAATTCCCCATTTTGATTTTATGGGCAGTGGCATTACAAATTTATAATCGCCCATTACGAGAGCGTCCCAGATTTCGGTAGCATGATCGAGATGCCAGGATGTTGCATACACCTGGCGGTTTTGAGAATTAGCAATACAAGAGTCCCATTTTTTGGAATCGATATCCTGATGTTTTATGTATCTAAGTGGCTCGTTCTTCATGCGCCCATTTAAAACCTGTTCTGTTCATTTCTTCAAAAACTTCGCGATAACCTTTCCAGCCTTCCAAATCGTTTACCGTTTCGTTGTGCCAGATACTCACAAAAGTTCCTCCTACATTTTTTACTTCCCGCATCAAATCCAAAATTTCCTGTTTTGCCTTTTCCGAATTTAATTGCATGTAATCGCGCAAAGTAACATCCATAACCTGAAACGGCACGATACGTAATTTTGTTTCCCTTTCTTTTTTTAAGTCATAAAAAAAATAAGGTGTACAAATTCCTGCCCGAAACCCTGAATGTGAAGAGTAACCCATGGTATAGTCTTCCAAAATACCATTTTTTAAAAGTCGCTTGTAAGTGCCGGGCATTTTCAGACGTAAAAAATGTTGCCGGCTTTTTTCTACTTTTTCGCCTGTTATCTGTTCCAGCCGCTGAATTTCTTTAGTGAGTTTCTTTTTCCCTTTTTTCTTGCTCGATGAAAATGAAGGATGAATTCCCACTGTGTATTTTTTATTGGTTTGTTTAACCAGGTTACGAAGATGTTTGTTTCTGTAAGGCAAATTCTTGTCATGACGGGCATAATCTCCTAAAAGAAAGAAAAATCGTATTTTGTCTTCATTTCCTTTAAATACAGAATCCAAATATCCATATGTATCATATGGATCAGGCGAGCCTCCAGACCAAACACTAAAACGTTTTTTTGCCTCACTAACTTTTCCTTTGAGGACAGATTTGGCAATTGCTCCGGCACTTCTCCAGAGTCCTTTATGCAAAAAGGCCCACGCATTATCAATATCAATGGTAGAATAAAACTGAAACTTTGTTTTCTTAAATACAAGTTCGGGATACTTTTCGCTCAGCTTTTTGGCCAGAAGCCAGGCCCAGATATTTACTACCGGTTTTTTTAACAGTTCATATTTTGAAAGAACACTTCTTTCAGCCGGATATCGATTATATTTTCCCCGTTCTTCTTCGAGGTATTCTTCATGCCGCGTTACAAGATAAAATGAGGCAGCCAAAGGATCAAAAGGCAAATCTGAATCTTTTGAGCTTTCAAAAAAATACTTCTCCCCTTCGTACCACACTGACTTAAAATCAGGATTAATCATCGCTTTGCAATACAATAAGCGATGGGGTTTTATATAAAATTCATCGTCAAATTTCTCGTAAGAATAATTGATTTTAGGCTTATCACTTTTTTGAAAACTGGACGAATTTGAAGTAAAAATAACTTCATTCCCAAGAATTTGTGTAAATATTAACCGGGTGATGTAATTTATCCTCGGATTAATTTCTTCAGAATAAAATAGTATCATGGCAGTATTTTTGGTTTTACAGAATACCTTCGTCGGCCAAACTAAGATAACTGTTTTGCCCGACTATTAAATGATCTAGCACCAAAATATCCATAAGTTTTGCAGCATCTTTTATCTTTTGGGTAATTTTCAAATCAGCCTCCGATGCTTGCATTGTTCCCGATGGATGGTTATGACAAAGAATGATTGCGCTTGCCAATTTTTCGATAGCTGATTTCAAAATCAACCGCACATCGATTACAGTTCCCGATATCCCTCCCTGGCTTACCATAAAACTATCAATGATTTTGTTTCCCCTGTCAAGTAATAAAATCCAAAACTCTTCATGATTTAGGTCGCCAAGTATAGGTTGAAAGTATTCTGCCGCATCTTTACTTCCTGTAATTTTCTTTTTAAGGAAAACCTCAGCATCCTTTCGCCGGTTTCCCAGTTCGAGTGCAGCAACTATTGTCACGGCTTTTGCTTCTCCTATTCCATTAAAAGTTTTCAAATAATCAATGCCTTTTCGTCCAAGATCTGAAAGATTATTCCCCACGGAGCTTAATATTCGTCTTGAAAGTTCAACTGCAGTTTCATTGAGGTTGCCCGAACCAATCAAAATAGCAATTAATTCAGCATCGCTTAATGCACGTGCTCCTTTTGATAACATCTTTTCACGCGGGCGATCCTCCACTGCCCACTCCTTAATGTTTAGTTTCTTACAGGTATTCATGAGGTCTGGAGTTATTTGTTTAAAAATAAACAAATTGAAAGAAGAAAAAAAAGGAGAAGGAAAAAACAGACAAAAAAAAGCCCTCTATCAAACGATAGAAGGCTTTTCCTTTAAACAATATCTTTTATAGCTGATTTAACTGAACAGCTAATTTTGATTTCAGATTTGCAGCTTTATTGTTATGAATGATATTCTTTTTTGCCAGTTTATCAATCATTGAAGCTACTTTCGGATACATTTTTTCGGCTTCCGCCTTATCAGTAACATTGCGAAGATCTTTTATAGCATTACGCGTTGTTTTTGCATAGTACTTATTGTGTACCCTCTTCTTTTCGTCTTGTCTTATTCTTTTTAAAGCCGACTTGTGATGTGCCATTTTATTCTAATGCCTTTAAATTTTAGTAGCCCGTAGGGGATTCGAACCCCTGCTACCAGGATGAAAACCTGGCGTCCTAACCCCTAGACGAACGGGCCTTCCTTATATTCCCTTAATTTTGGGACTGCAAAAATACTTCATTTTTGTAATCCACCAAATTTTCAAAGAATTTTTTTGTGCTTTTTGAATGCTTTTTTCGTTAAAAAGTATTTTTTAAAACAGCGATGCAAAGAAAATGATGTTTTTTGAATCTGCAAATCAAAATAAAAGAAAAATGCAGAAATCTTAAGAAATTAACGAAGCTCAAAATTCTGACCAAGATAAACCCGACGTACATCTTCATCGTTAGCAAGGTCTTCAGCAGTTCCAGCTTTTAATATCGAGCCTTCAAAAAGCAGATAAGAACGATCAGTTATTGACAGCGTTTCGTGCACATTGTGGTCGGTGATCAAAACGCCAATATTTCGTTCCTTTAGTTTTGTAACAATTTCCTGTATATCTTCAACGGCAATCGGGTCAACACCAGCAAAAGGTTCATCAAGGAGAATAAACTTGGGGTCGATTGCCAATGCCCGGGCAATCTCAGTTCTGCGCCGTTCACCCCCTGAAAGTTGCACCCCTTTACTTTTTCGGATGTGCTGCAAACCAAACTCCGAAATCAGGGTTTCTAACTTTTCTTTCTGGTATTCCTTGGTGTAATTGGTCATTTCCAGAACAGCCTTTAAATTATCCTCGATACTCAATTTTCTGAATACTGAGGCTTCCTGTGCAAGATAACCGATTCCCTTTTTAGCTCTTTTGTAAACAGGCAGTTTCGTAATATCTTCGTTGTCAATAAAAATTTTCCCTGAAAAAGGTTGTATTAATCCGACAATCATATAAAACGAAGTGGTTTTCCCTGCTCCATTCGGGCCAAGCAAACCAACAATTTCGCCTTGATTCACCTCAAAGCTAACTCCTTTTACAACGGTACGCTTCCTGTACTTTTTTACAATATTTTCGGCTCGAAGTATCATTCAAACAAATAACGTAATTTTCAGTCGGAATTAGATTTCATCCAACTCTTTTTCACGTTTTTTAACTACACGACGTGAAATAATAATCCCGATTTCATAAAGAAAGACCAATGGAAAACACACCATCACCTGGCTAAAGATATCGGGGGGAGTAATAATCGCGGATAACAAAAGCATTATTACGTATGCATGCCGGCGATATGTTTTCATAAACTGAGGTGTTAAAATCCCCACTTTGCTCAAAAAGAACGAGAAGATAGGAATCAGGAAAACGACACCTGCCGCCAAAGAGATAGATGTGACAGATCCAATATATGATTTTAGATTAATCTGGTTTGCGACATCGCCACTCACATTGTACGATCCTAAAAAATGAATGGAAAGCGGTACAATTAAAAAGTAACCAAACAACACCCCTAACAGAAACAATACTGTAGTAAAAAATACAGCTCCGCTGGCATATTTCTTTTCGTTGGCATAAAGAGCCGGCTTTATAAAACGCCAAAACTCATAAAAAATAACCGGCGAAGATAATATCATTCCGGCAATTATCGAGACCCAAATATGAGTCATAAACTGACCCGCAATTTGGATACTAATAATTTCAAGCGGCTTCTGATTAATTTTTAAAGCCTCTGACCCAACCAAATCGCCTAACCTCGCAAGCATCCGGTTTGTCCAAAAGTCTGGGGTACGCGGGTTCAAAATTACAGTATTAAAAATAAAGTCTTTTAATATAAAAGCTGCAACTGCAAAGACTACTATCGCCAAAGCCGAACGGATAATATGCCAGCGCAATTCTTCCAAATGATCAAGAAACGACATTTCCGCCTGTTCCGTGATTTTCTTACTTTTTCTATTTTTTTTCGTGGATTGTTCTTCCCTGTTTTCGCTTTCGCTCATTTCAGTTCATTTTATCAAAAACTCCACAAATATAAACACTTCTTAATATTAGTAATTTCCGAACCTGATTTTTATTTTAACGAATAGTGATTAATTCATAAAAATTATTAAATCTTATTGCCATTTTTCTTACTTTTAATAATTTAGAATTTACGAAAAGAGAACTACAGGTTTAGGGAAATTAGAAACAAATGAATAGGGAGAGTTCATTAACAGAAAAATTACAACACTATTTTGGCTTTGACAGATTCAAAGGCCAACAGGAAGAAGCAATTAAAAGTGTTCTTGCCGGCAATAATACATTTGTTTTAATGCCAACAGGGGGAGGAAAATCACTGATATATCAATTACCAGCTCTTTTATTAGAGGGAACGGCAATTGTAATTTCACCATTAATAGCGTTAATGAAGAATCAGGTGGATTCCATACGGGGGATGCAGTCGGAAGATAACATAGCCCACTTTTTAAATTCTTCATTATCTAAAGGAGCAATCCAGGAGGTTAAAAATGATGTACTGGATGGTAAAACAAAACTTTTATATGTCGCCCCGGAATCTTTAACCAAAGAAGAAAATATAGAATTTTTAAAAAAAGTAAAGATTTCTTTTTACGCTATTGATGAGGCACACTGCATTTCAGAGTGGGGACATGATTTCAGACCAGAATATCGAAGAATTAAACCAATTGTCGAAGAAATCGGCAAATCACCCATTGTTGCGTTAACTGCAACAGCCACGGCAAAAGTTCAACACGATATCCAAAAAAATCTTGGCATTTTGGGTGCGAAGGTGTTTAAAGCATCATTTAACCGTGAAAACCTTTATTACGAAGTCCGGCCAAAAATAAAACCCGAAACTCAAATCATAAAATTTATAAAACAAAACGAAGGAAAATCGGGGATTATTTATTGCCTGAGCCGAAAGAGAGTTGAAGAGCTTGCTGAAACACTGCAAGTAAACGGAATTAAAGCTTTGGCTTATCATGCAGGAATGGATGCTGCTACACGCTCGGGAAACCAGGACAAGTTTTTGATGGAAGAAGTTGATGTTATTGTTGCAACAATCGCTTTTGGAATGGGAATCGACAAACCGGATGTTCGTTTTGTCATTCATTACGATATTCCCAAGAGTCTTGAAGGGTATTACCAGGAAACTGGTCGTTCAGGTCGCGACGGAGGGGAAGGGAAATGTATAACTTTTTACAGTTACAAGGACATTCAGAAACTTGAAAAATTTATGCATGGGAAACCGGTGGCTGAACAGGAAATAGGGAAACAACTTTTGCTTGATACGGTTTCATATGCTGAATCTGCCATTTGCCGCAGAATTATTCTACTGAATTATTTTGGAGAAAAATATGAAAACGAAAATTGCGGAAACTGTGACAACTGTCTGAATCCAAAAGAAAAAGTTGAAGCTGGTGATGAAGTTGCAAGAGCTTTAAAAGTCATTCTTGAAGTAAATGAAAAATACAAAGGAGAACACATAGCCAACATATTAATTGGAAATAAAACAGCGGCAATAAAATCTTTTAAACATTATACATTGGAAACCTTTGGTTCCGGGAAAGATCACGATGAAAGATTTTGGAACGCAGTTTTCAGACAATCGATGATTGCCGGAATAATTAATAAAGACATTGAAAATTATGGGTTATTAAAAGTAACAGAAAAAGGTCATGAGTTTTTAAAAAACCCAACCAGTTTTATGCTGGTTAAGAATCATGAATACGAGGAAGAAGATGATTCTACAAATGCAGGAGGTGCGCCTTCTGGAGCCACGAGCGGAGACCCACAGTTATATTCAATGTTGAAGGATCTCAGAAAAAAAATTGCCAAAAAGAATAATCTCCCCCCCTTTGTAATATTCCAGGACCCCTCGTTGGCCGATATGTCAATTCAGTATCCGGTTTCACTCGACGAACTGCAAAAAATCCAGGGAGTTGGCCAGGGCAAAGCAAAGCGGTACGGAAAAGAATTTGTTGCACTAATAAAACAATATGTAGAGGAAAACGAAATTGAACGCCCGGAAGATCTGATAGTAAGAACTGTGGCAAACAAGTCGAAAATGAAAGTTTTTATTATTCAGAGTATTGACCGAAAAATTTCGTTTGACGATATCGCCAATTCAAAAGGAGTAGAAGTAAATGATGTTATAACCGAAGTTGAAGCTATTGTTAATTCAGGAACGCGTTTGAATATTGACTATTATATTGACGATGTTATTGATGAAGACCGGCAGGAAGAAATGTTCGAATATTTCAGAGAAGCAGAAAATGATACAATTGAAGCCGCTGTAGAAGAGTTGGGAGAAGATGAGTATTCTGAAGAAGATATACGGTTAATGCGAGTCAAATTCATTTCCGACATGGGAAACTAAAACATTCACAAAACCTTTTTTAAACTTTCCTTCTTGTAGAATGTTGAATATATTTAGTTTTGTACGAAATTAATTTCCAAATATTCTTTTAACTAAAAAAATTTCGAAAAATGACTGTAACAACCGTAAAAGAGAAACTCAACTATAAAGTAGCCGACATCGGTTTGGCTGAATTTGGTAGAAAAGAGATTGAGATTGCTGAAAAAGAGATGCCCGGCTTAATGTCGATTCGTAAAAAATTCGGGCCTTCAAAACCACTTAAGGGAGCCCGTATCATGGGCAGCCTTCACATGACCATTCAAACGGCTGTTTTAATTGAAACTTTAGCGGAACTGGGAGCAGAAGTAAGATGGGCCAGTTGTAATATTTTTTCAACACAGGATCATGCTGCTGCTGCAATTGCTGAAGCCGGAATACCGGTTTTTGCATGGAAAGGGGAAACCTTGGAAGAGTATTGGTGGTGTACGGATCAGGCTTTGGATTTTGGAAACGGTCTTGGCCCAAACCTGATAGTAGATGACGGTGGCGATGCTACTTTAATGATTCACAGGGGTTATGAGGCAGAAAAAGATGCTTCAATTTTAGATATTCCCGTTGACGGAGAGGATGAAACAGAATTAAACAAAGCATTGAAAAAAATTCTTGATAAAAATCCATCAAGATGGGCTGATACCGCTAAAGACTTAAAAGGAGTTTCAGAGGAAACAACTACAGGTGTTCATCGGTTGTACCAAATGAAAGAAGAAGGCAAATTGCTTTTCCCCGCAATTAATGTAAACGACTCGGTTACCAAATCAAAATTTGACAATTTATATGGTTGCCGCGAATCACTGGCCGACGGTATTAAAAGAGCAACAGACGTTATGATAGCCGGGAAAGTTGTTGTTGTTGCCGGGTACGGTGACGTTGGCAAAGGTTGTGCAAAATCTATGCGAGGCTATGGAGCAAGAGTAGTTGTTACCGAAATTGACCCGATTTGTGCACTGCAGGCAGCAATGGAAGGTTTTGAAGTAAAAACAATGGAAGATGCACTTGACGAAGGAAACATTTTTGTAACCACAACCGGAAACAAAGATGTGATTACAGCAGACCACATGTCAAAAATGAAAGATCAGGCTATTGTTTGTAATATCGGTCACTTTGATAATGAAATTCAGGTAGCCAAACTTGAAAAATGGCCTGGAGTTCAAAAAATGAATATCAAACCACAGGTAGATAAATTTACCTACGAAGACGGACATAGTATTTTTCTGCTTGCTGAAGGAAGATTGGTAAATTTAGGTTGTGCAACAGGCCATCCTTCATTCGTAATGAGTAATTCATTCACCAATCAATCACTTGCTCAGATTGATTTATGGCAAAACGATTACGAAATTGATGTGTACCGCTTGTCCAAAAAACTGGATGAAGAAGTAGCCCGGCTACACCTTGAACAATTGGGAGTAAAACTGACAAATCTTTCAGAAGAACAGGCAAAATATTTGGGAGTTTCAAAAGATGGTCCTTATAAGCCGGAACATTACAGATATTAAATTTAATTCATCAAAAAAAGATAGATGGGTTTTGGATTTTCTCCGAAACCCATTTTTTTAATAAACCCGAAGCGTTGAATTGTCGAGAAAAGAAACATGGTAAGACCTCAGCGGACGACTAGCTGGCCCATCTGAAGGATATCCTCCTCCGATGAGGATAAACTGGGAGCCGCAACATTCACAGGTTCCTAAAACACCCTCATTCCTGAGCCTGCACGTACTGCTCACTTCATAGGAACAGGTTGCATCAAAAGCATAATAGGTCCCCGGAAGTTCACAGTACACAATTACTCCTCCAAAACCTGCATTGGCAAAAAAAACCGAGTTCCCGGGAACTGTTAAATCATTATAAATATTCAAATTAATCGCAAACGGAACCAGAACATTCGGAATGATTCCTTCATCCTCCTTATCGCACGAAATTGAAAGCAATACCATTACAATGACAACAACTAAATATTTAGCTCTTTTCCGAAACAACTGCTTCATTTTATTTAATTTTACTTAAAACTTCAAAGTAAACCATTTATTATATTAATTTTGAGTTTATGGATGATTTAATTGTTATAATATTAACGCTAATTGTAGCTGTTGTTGGTGCGATTGGCCAAATTAAAAAGAAGAAACAGCAACAGACCGACCCCGGAACAGAAGAACAAAATTCTTCAGATAACTTCTGGGACGTTTTGGAAGATTTTGGTGTTCAGACCACTAAACCGGAACCAAAGGAACCGGAATATGAACCGGCAACAATTGAAGAAAAGCCTGTTAAGAAACGACAATATACTTTTAATGCGGAAAACGAGGGTAAGGACTCGGTTTTTAAAAAGACTTCATCCATTAAAAATGAAATCAAACAGAACCTGGAAGAAGAAAAAAAAGAAAACATTTCGAACACTTTTTCACTAAGGAAAGCCGTTATTTACAGCGAGATATTAAACAGAAAATACACTTAATACATTCATTCTTAATAATTTTTAGGCCAGAAGATTTTTAATTAGAATAAAAAATTTAATTTTGCAAAAGGAAGAGTTCTGGAAATCCGGGATTCTTTCTGTTTTTTTTATGTGGTAACAAGAAAGAAAAGGAGGATTTAATAATGTCCCAGGTAACATATTTAACACAAGCAGGACTCAATAAACTCAAAAAAGAGCTGGAGCATTTAATAAATGTTGAACGCCCTGCAATTTCAAAACAAATAGGAGAAGCTATTGAAAAAGGAGATATCTCCGAAAATGCTGAATATGATGCAGCAAAAGATGCTCAGGGAATGCTGGAAGCAAAAATTTCACAGATTCAGGCAAAAATAGCCAATGCCAGAATTCTTGATGAATCAAAAATTGACACTTCCCAGGTTCAGATATTGAACAAAGTAAAAATCAAGAACAAAAAGAATAACGCTACAATGCAGTATACACTTGTTCCTGATAGTGAATCAAACTTAAAAGAAGGAAAAATCTCTATTAGTACTCCTATTGCCAAAGGTTTGCTGGGGAAAAAAGTAGGCGATGTAGTTGAGATAAAAGTTCCCTCCGGCATTATCCCGTTTGAGATTGTAGAAATTTCGATTTAAAATGGCAAGTATTTTTACCAAAATAATAAACGGTGAAATTCCTTCCTACAAAGTAGCGGAAGATGAAAACTTCTATGCATTTCTGGATATCTCTCCGGTGGCAAAAGGGCACACACTTGTTATTCCAAAAAAAGAAGTTGACTATCTTTTTGATCTTGATGACGAATTATACGCAGGACTGCAATTGTTTGCCAAAAAAGTAGCTGTTGGTTTAAAAAAAACCATTCCATGTGAAAAAGTAGGAGTACTGGTTTTAGGGCTCGAAGTTCCACATGCACATATTCATTTGGCCCCTATGCAAAACGAAGCCGACATCCTGAATTTTTCAAAAAAACTCAAATTCTCACCCGGGGAGTTTGAAGACATCCGAAAACAAATCGCACAAAATATTGAATTATAAGCCTGAAGAAATTCGGGCTTTTTTATTTTCTAATTTTTATCAACATCTCTCAAATACACTTCCCAAAAACTTTAACTTTATGGGTTCAAAAAGGAATTGAAGGATTAATAGAAAAGAGGTTGAAAAATGATTCCATTTACACATCTGCATGTACACTCACAATATTCAATATTAGACGGCGCCGCCAGTGTTAACGATCTGGTAAGCAAAGCAAAATCCGATGGAATGACTGCATTGGCACTTACCGACCACGGAACAATGTTTGGAGTCAAGGAGTTTCATTTAAATTGCAAAAAACAGGGAATAAAACCGATTTTAGGATGTGAAACATACGTGGCTTCCAGGACGATAGCCGACAAAAACGACAAAATTGACCGCTCGGGACATCATCTCATTCTTCTGGCTAAAAATAAAACCGGATACAGAAACCTTATTAAATTAATTTCGATAGCAAATACCGATGGATTTTACTACAAGCCACGAATAGATAAACAATTGCTTGAAAAATACAGCGAAGGACTAATTATTTCTTCTTCGTGTTTGGGAGGTGAGATTCCAAACCTGTTAATGAACAATCACATTGCTGATGCAGAAAATTCAATCCAGTGGTTTAAAAATATTTTCGGTGAAGACTACTATCTAGAACTGCAACGCCACCCGGCAGAGATGCCTCAGCAACGGGAAGATGTATACGACAGACAGGTAGAAGTAAACAAACTCATCCTTCCGTTGGCAAAAAAATATGGCGTTAAGGTAATTGCTACAAACGATGTACATTTCACCAATGCTGAAGACGCCGATGCGCACGATTTGCTGATTTGCTTAAATACCGGAAAAGATGTTGACGACCCAAACAGGATGCGCTACACGAAGCAGGAATGGTTCAAAACTCAGGAAGAAATGAATGAGCTCTTTGGCGACATCCCCGAGGCACTGGCCAATACTGCTGATATTGTTGGGAAAATAGAAGAGTTTGAATTGGATTCGGCTCCTATCATGCCCATTTTTCCTATTCCCGAAGAATTTGGTACGGAAGATGAATTAATAAAAGAATACCCGGAAGAAAAACTAATTGAAGAGTTTGGAGAGAACGCATTTAACAGGCTGGGGGGCTACGAAAAAGTAATCAGAGTTAAGCTGGAATCGGCGTATCTACGCTATCTTACGTTTGAAGGTGCAAAAGAAAGATACGGCGATCCTTTACCTGAACACGTAACAACCCGTTTGGAGTTTGAGTTAAACACCATTAAACAAATGGGTTACCCCGGATATTTCCTAATTACACAAGACTTTATAAATGCAGCTCGTGAAATGGGAGTATTGGTAGGGCCAGGACGTGGTTCCGCCGCAGGTGCTGCCGTTTCCTATTCAACCGGGATTACCAATATCGACCCGATAAAATATGACCTTCTCTTTGAGCGTTTTCTGAATCCCGACCGTATTTCACTTCCTGATGTGGATATCGATTTCGATGATGACGGACGCCAGTTGGTTTTGGAATACGTTACTAAAAAGTACGGACACGATAAAGTAGCACATATATGTACCTTTGGAACGATGGCCACAAAACTGGCTATCCGCGATGTCGCCAGAGTTTTGAAATTACCTCTCCCCGAAGCAGATCGATTGGCAAAACTTGTTCCAGAGGCTCCGAAAATGACCTTTGAAAAAGCTTTCAAAGAAAGCAACGACCTAAAACAGGAAAGAAATTCGACAAATCCTTTGGTCGCAAAAACCATTAAATTTGCTGAAACACTTGAAGGCTCGGTTCGCCAAACCGGTGTTCATGCCTGCGGAATCCTAATCAGCCGCGACCCGCTAACCGACCATATCCCGTTAATGCCCACAAAAGATGAGGAAACACTCCCTACAACTCAATACGACGGGAGGTACGTAGAAAGCATCGGGCTGTTAAAAATGGATTTCCTTGGATTAAAAACTCTTTCCATTATTAAGGAAGCCCTTGAAAATATTAAACTTTCAAAAGGGATTGAGGTTGATATTGAAAATATTCCGTGGGATGATGAAAAAACCTTCGAACTTTTTAGCCACGGTGAAACTACTGCTATCTTCCAGTTTGAATCGGACGGAATGAAAAAACATCTTCGCGATTTGAAACCCAACCGTTTTGAGGATCTTGTTGCGATGAACGCATTGTATCGCCCGGGTCCAATGGAATACATTCCGAGTTATATTGCCAGGAAACACGGCCGGCAAAAAGTCGACTACGACTTGCCAATGATGGAAAAATACCTGAGTGATACTTACGGTATTACAGTATTCCAGGAACAGGTGATGTTACTCTCTCGTTTGCTTGCCGGATTTACCAGAGGTGACTCTGACACCCTGCGTAAAGCCATGGGGAAAAAGCAGAAAGCGGTAATGGATAAACTGAAGGTAAAGTTTCAGGAAGGTTGTAAAGCCAACTTTCAGTTTGTGGATGAATGTAAGTTGAAGGGGAAAAAACCCGATGATGTAATCGAAAAAATATGGAAAGACTGGGAGGCTTTTGCTTCCTACGCATTCAACAAATCACATTCAGTTTGTTATGCTTATATTGCTTACCAAACCGGCTATTTGAAAGCACATTTTCCGGCTGAATTTATGGCTGCCAACTTGAGCCGGAACCTCAACAATATTGCGGACATCACCAAATTAATGACCGAGTGCAACCGCATGAAATTGCATGTTTTAGGGCCGGATGTGAACGAAAGTTTTATAAAATTCACCGCCAATAAAGATGGAGATATTCGTTTTGGAATGGGCGCCATTAAAGGTGTTGGAGCAGGTGCTGCCAAAGACATAATCACCGCGCGTGAAAAAAATGGTGAATTTAAAACCATTTACGATTTTGTTGAAAATGTAAATCTGCAAACCGTAAATAAAAAGAATCTTGAAGGGCTTGCAACAGCCGGGGCATTTGATAATTTAGACGGGATAAAAAGAAGTAGCTTTTTTGCAGGAGAAGATGAAAATGATCCTACCACTTTTATCGAAAAACTTATCAAATACGGGAACAGAATTCAAAGCGAAAACCAAAGCATGCAGCAAAGTTTATTTGGCGGAATGGGAAGTGCTTCTGTAATTAAGAAACCCGATATTCCGCAGGTAAATGAATGGCCAAAACTTGTTTTTCTGGAAAAAGAAAAAAACCTCATCGGGATTTATCTAAGCTCCCACCCCCTCGACGATTACAAGCTTGAACTTGAGAATTTTTGCTCACGCGAAGTCGCCCTAAAAGATTTAAATAACGATATTGAGAAATACAAAAACCGAGACCTAATCTTTGGTGGTATGGTAACTGCTGCAAGGGAAGGAACATCGAAAAACGGAAATCCTTACAGTACATTAACCTTATCAGATTATACAGATTCTTATGAGATGTTTTTCTTCGGACAAGACTATGTAAACTTCCATAATTATTGTAAATCCGGATTATTCATCATGGTAAAAGGTACTGTAAAACAAAGATTTGGAAGCGAATACTACGAATTCAAAGTATCGCAGATTGAATTACTTTCCGAAGTGCGTAAAAATTACATTAAAAGCGTAACCATTAACATGCCATTACATCATTTGAATGAACGAACAGTGGGTGAAATTGAAATTCTTGCAAAAAACAATAAAGGAAAAGCATTGTTAAGATTTAATGTTTACGACACTGAAAACAATATGCAAATAGAACTGTTTTCAAGAAATACTAAAATTAATTTTAGCGACAATTTCCTAAAGTTTTTTGAAAAAATACCGGACATTGGATATAGAATTAATTAGTTAATTTTGTAAACTCAATTAAAAATAATAACCATTAAAATAGTAGAATTATGGCCATAGAAATTACCGATGCCAATTTTGAAGATTTGGTAGTAAAATCTGACAAACCAGTTATGATTGACTTTTGGGCGGTTTGGTGCGGTCCATGCAGAATGATTGCCCCCATTGTTGAAGAAATGTCTGGTGAATATGAAGGTAAGGCAGTGATTGGAAAAGTTGATGTTGATTCCAATCCGGGCGTTGCTATGAAATACGGTATCAGAAATATTCCGACTGTACTTTTTGTTAAAGGGGGAGAAGTTGCTGACAAACAAGTAGGTGCCGCTCCAAAACAGGTATTTACTCAAAAATTGGACGCACTATTGTAAAATATTTATTTTGATTCGCTGTCATTTCGAATGAGGAGTCCCGGATATCAGGGAAGAGATCGGCTTATAATAAAACAGATTTCTTTTTGTTCTTCATCGAAATGACAGTTTTCTTTTATGTTATTTTGAAAAACATTTTCGACATAGAACAATTTCATCAGTTCGACAATCTGCCGTTAATTGCGCACGAAGTAGTTGAAGGTTTTATTACCGGCTTGCACCGCAGTCCGTTTCATGGATTCTCGGTAGAATTTGCAGAACACCGCTTATACAACCAGGGAGAATCGACCAAACACATCGACTGGAAATTGTTTGCACGTACCGACAAGCTTTTTGTAAAACAGTACGAAGAAGAAACCAACCTGCGTTGTCAACTCGTTATCGACACCTCGTCATCTATGCTTTTCCCTTATTCAAAAGGAAAGAAACACCTGCAAAATAAACTGGCCTTTTCAGTCTACACCGCAGCTGCACTAATTTATCTGATGCGAAAACAACGCGACGCAGTGGGATTAACGCTTTTTTCTGACGAAATTGAATTTCATACTACTCCCCGTATTTCTTCTGTAAATGCAGAGTTAATGTATGGAAAACTGTCAAATCTGGTAAAACCCGAAAACGCAAATCTTCGGAAAAATACCAATACAACGGATGTGTTGCATCAAATTGCTGAAAATATTCATAAACGGTCACTGGTCATTATTTTCTCCGACATGCTCGACAATCAAAAAACCGACGAACTTTTTTCAGCCCTTCAACATTTGCGTTACAACAAACACGAGGTGATTCTTTTTCATGTTACCGATCATACATTGGAAAGAGAATTTGATTTCAATAACCGTCCGCATAAATTTGTGGATTTAGAAAGCGGACACACCATAAAATTGAATCCGTGGGAAGTAAAAAATCATTACGTTTCTACTGTAAAAACATATTTCGAAGACTTAAAAGTAAAATGTGGCCAATATCAAATTGATTTGGCCGAAGCTGACATCAACAAAGATTTCCAGGAAGTTTTATTTTCTTATTTGGTAAAAAGAAAAAGATTGTATTAACAATTTACCCGACAATTGAACGCTAATTTGTAGAGTTTATCCTGTTGTTGAGCCAACAAAAAAGGAAAATCCCAATCCAATAACGTCCTTTTTCTTTTCAATTAATTTCTCTATTTTTAAAAGAAACAAAAAATCCCCGGTTTCTATGTTAGTAAAAACTTTCGGAAGCGCAGTTTTTGGAATCGACGCCACAACCATTACCATTGAAGTTGATGTAACAAAAGGTATAAAATTTATGCTGGTTGGCTTACCCGACAATGCTGTAAAAGAAAGCCAGCAACGTATTGAGTCGGCTCTGCGGCTAAACGGGTACAAATGGCCGCGTTACAAAATTATTATTAACATGGCGCCGGCCGATATCCGTAAAGAAGGTTCAGCTTACGATTTACCACTTGCTGCCGGCATCTTAGCGGCATCACAACAAATAAATGCCAACAAACTCAGCAGCTATGTATTAATGGGCGAACTTTCACTTGACGGAACCCTGCAACCTGTAAAAGGCGTTTTACCTATCGCAATAAACGCGAGAGCCGAGGGGTTTGAAGGTTTTGTCCTCCCAAAACAAAATGCTCGCGAGGCAGCGGTAGTAGATAAACTTAAAGTTTTTGGCGCTGAAAACATCAAAGAAGTAATAGACTTTCTAAACGATGAAGGAAACTTGGAACAAACCATTGTAGATACACGGGCCGAATTTTATGCGCGTGTAAACAACAATCCGCTCGATTTTTCGGATGTAAAAGGCCAGGAGAATGTAAAACGCGCACTTGAAATAGCTGCGGCAGGAAGCCACAATATAATTTTAGTTGGCCCTCCGGGTTCGGGAAAAACCATGCTGGCAAAACGAATTCCAACCATTTTACCACCCTTTACTTTGAAAGAAGCACTGGAAACTACCAAAATCCACTCAGTTGTAGGAAAAATTGATAAAGAGACCTCACTGATGACACAGCGGCCTTTTCGCAGTCCGCATCACACCATCAGTGATGTTGCTTTAGTCGGTGGCGGCAATTATCCACAGCCCGGAGAAATTTCACTTTCGCACAACGGGGTTTTATTTTTGGATGAATTGCCTGAATTTAAACGTACTGTTCTCGAAGTGATGCGCCAGCCGCTGGAAGATCGGAACATTACCATTTCACGGGCAAAATTCTCTGTGGAATATCCGGCAAGTTTTATGCTGGTTGCTTCTATGAATCCGTGCCCGTGCGGATATTATAACCACCCTTCAAAGGATTGTGTTTGTGCACCAGGGGTCGTTCAAAAATATCTAAATAAAATTTCAGGCCCACTACTCGACAGAATTGATATCCACCTTGAAGTGGTTCCGGTTCCATTCAAAAAACTGTCGGAAATGGAATCTTCAGAAACAAGTGAACAGGTGCGCGAAAGAGTACTTCAGGCAAGAAAGATTCAGGAAGAACGTTTTGCTGAACATAAAGGGGTTTACGCCAACGCCCAAATGAATTCAAAACTGATACGAAAATTTGTATTGTTGGATGAAGCCGGCAACGAACTCATCAAAAATGCGATGGACCGGCTGGGACTTTCTGCCCGCGCCTACGACCGCATTTTAAAGGTAGCCCGCACCATCGCCGACCTGGAAAGTGAAGAAAATGTTCAGGCACATCATCTTTCGGAAGCCATTCACTATCGCAGTTTGGACCGGGAGAACTGGGGAGGATAAGAAAGTGGACAGGGAACAGTCGCAGTTGGCAGAATTGACATAAATAAGTATGCAGAGAAAATAATGAAGTCAGGTCAGAATATCTGATTACAGTAATAAAAACTATGAAAAAATCATATTGGATTAAAACAATATTTATCACTTTTATAGCTCTGACAACGTCATACTGTAGTAATAAGAGAAAGATTTTTACAGAATTCGAAAGAAAATATCCTCAATATCATTTAGATAGTTTAAAAGTGGCTAACATCGCTAATTTTAAAACATTTAGAGACTACACACTTCTTTCTGTTGATTCAAATAAACTATTGTTTTTTGCGTGTATGATAAAGGATAATTCTGTTTTGAAAAAAGGAGAGGTTCTTTTTAATGACTACCAAGAAAAAATAAATATTGGAGATACAACTTATGTATTCGCATATAACGAAAGCAAAAGACTGTTGTATTCTTTCAAACATTCTGAAAATCGGTATTCTCCAGCAAAAGACGCCATTTTTATAAAGGGAAGATATTTCTATTATTATAAATATCATTATCCTATGCTAAATGATTACCAGAAAAAAATTTTCGAGCAATACAAAGATTCAATAGTAAATAATTACGTAAACGAAATACCTTCCCAGTCCTTCGTTAGTAGTGACGATAGCTAAAGTAGTGAAATGGTACTCAGACAAGCTACAATTTTATTTAGAGGACGACGAAAAGCTATCGCCTCGCTCTTCAAAATCAACACTTACTTCAAACATGCCGCTACCCAAACAAATCTTTCCTTTTTGGTAACTCCTTCCACAAGAATTTTGTACCTCGCATTATCGTCGCAGATAAAAAAAGAAAGGTCAGCTTTGCTATTTACCAAAATTCTGCTGGGATTCCAATATAAAGTTGTCCGAAAAACAGGTGCTTCCGAATCGATATTTTCAGGGGCGCATTACGGCGAGTAAAATTAAACCCACATCATACCATCTCCTCAGAAATACTTTTTTTATATGAGGACATTCTTGTATCTTTACATGTATAAAGATAATAATAAGCCACACACTTATGAAGAAACCCAAAAGCTGTGTAATTTACAGTCGTGTTAGCTCTGAACATCAATCGAATGAATCTGCAATAGCCGACCTAAAAAGACATGCTGATTATATGGAGTATGAGATTCTGGATGTTTTTGATGAAAAAATATCTGGTACAACAAAAACGGCTGATAGAAATGCTTTTGAAGAATTGGTTCAATTTTGTGATGAAAACAAAGTTGAAAATATTTTAGTTTGGGAAGTTAGCCGATTATCCAGAAGGGGACTTTTAGAAACACTTAAAATCATTGAACACTTCACTGCAAAAGGAATTAATATTTATGCAAAAAAGGAAAATTTAAATACACTTAATGACGATAAAAGTGAAAATCAAACCGCAACGATGATTCTTGGCATAATGGGAAGTGTCGCCCAATATGAACGAAACATGATAATAGCCAGAAGTAAAAGAGGATTAAATAATCATTTAAAAGATGGTGGTTCTTTTTCATTAGCACCCTATGGTTATACCAATAGAAACAAAATGCTTGTAATTCATGATGATGAAGCACAAGTAGTAAAGAAGATTTATAAATTATTCATTGATGGCAAATCTTCTCCTTACATTGCAAAAACACTAAACGCTGAAAATATTCCAACAAAAAAAAATAGAAAATGGTCAGACGTTCAAATTCGTGACATATTGCACAATACCATGTATTTCGGTAAACGCCAATACAACTTTGGAACTGTTGATATACCACCAATTGTTACACAATCTGAATATTTGAAGGTTCAACAAATTTTTAAAAACAACTCAAATCTAAATAAGGATAAAGCAATATATATTAATTATCTGTCTGGGCTAATTAAATGCGGGAAGTGTGGTCTACCTTACTATCAACATGCCAGAAAGAATAAACGAGATTTTGCCTATAAGTGCATGAGCAATAGAAAAGTCGTAACAGGGCAGTTAAAACAATCATGTAACAACAGTGCAATAAATATTAATCTGATGAATTCATTGACATATAACGCAATCATATCAGACTTATTAAAATTTAGTAATACTACACAACTTGATAATATTATAATAGCGTCAGGTGCAGATAAAAAACAAGCAGTTACTGAATTACGTCAAAGTATTTCAATTGAACGAAATGAGATTAAAGCATTAAATAAAAGACTTTATAACCTTAATACAAAAGCAATTGAACTCGACTTACCAATTGATGAATATAAACAAAGGAAACAAATTATAGAAACAGCAATTGATAAATGTCAAATACAGCTAAATAAATTACTTATCCAAGAAACCGAAATAACATCAAAATCCAAGGATGAAGAAATTTATAAAACACTGAAGGACAATCTTAAAAAATTTAATATAGAAGCGACTGATAGCCATTTACTCGTTGACAAAGAACTGTATAGTTATTATACCAAGTCATTGATTAAATCTATTCTTGTCAAGAATATTAATATAGATGATTTTGCACCTTTAAAAACTATCATCCCTTTAAAACATTATAAGAGACTAATAAAAGTAACTATCACAACACTTTTTAATACATATAACTTTTACACGGTTAGAGGATTTCCCATTTATAGTTATGAAGTTTCGAATAATCGTTTGGTAAAAACAGAAATGATTGAAGTTGTTAAGCAATAAAAATCTTTTAGACAGTGAGACCGAAGTATCTAATAGAATATTGAGAAATAAAGACTTAAAATATTAGTTTTGTCTTATGGATTATAGATTAGAAAATATCAATGACAACGAATTTGAGAAGATGGTAAACACTATCTGTCAGAATGTTCTGGGAACAGGTGTTATTGAATTTTCAAAAGGTAAAGATGGAGGTCGGGATGGAAAATTTGTTGGGACTGCCCAAAATTATCCTTCTACAAAAGATAGCTGGTCGGGAAAATTTATAATTCAAGCCAAACATACCGAGAATCCAGTTGCTTCTTGTTCTGATAATGAGTTTGAAAAAATCGTTGAAGATGAAATCCTCAAAATCAAAAAATTAAAAGCAAATGGTGAGATTGATAACTATTTATTGTTTACAAATCGAAAATATAGTGGTATTAAAGGTGAAAGATTACTTAATAAAATTATTACCGAGACTGGAATCAAAAATTGCGTAATTATCGGAAAAGAAGTAATCAACAATCAATTTTTAAATTCAAATAAAGATATCGTTAAACTATACAGGCTGGATTTAAATCACATTTCATTTGATTTTTCTGATGAAGAAATCAAAGAGATTATTTTAGCTTTTAGGGAGCAACTACCCGAAATCAAAGACGATATCAAAAATGAAGTTAATAAGCTAAAACAAGATTTTACTTTTATTGATAAAAAGGAAAAAAACAGTAAAAATAGACTTAGTGAAGAATACTTTCATGAACACATTGTTGGTGAATCTTTAATGGATTTCGATAAAATAGGGCAATTTCTTAGTAATCCAGTTAATGAAGATTTGAAAGATTATTATTTTGACACAGCACATGAACTAAATCAAATTATTTTTTTAAAAAGGGATAATTTTGATTTGTTTGAAGAAATATTCCTATTTATTTATAAATTGATTTGTGATGGTTCAACTACTCTAAAAGGAAGTAAAAGGCACGTAACAACGTTTTTGCACTATATGTATTATGAATGCTTGATTGGCAAAAAATGATAAAACCAGATAGACATATCAATCCTGACATATCAGTCATAAATATTAGTGCATTTATTTTAAAACAATTAAATGCTTTCTATGATATTGACTATGATGAATTACTGAAAAAAGTAGTAGATGAATTGGGAGTTGAAGCTAAAGAGAATTATCCGTATGCTTTGAATTTTCTTTATCTATTAGGTAAACTTAAATATGAAGAATTAACAGATTCTTTTAAATACCATGCAACTAAGTAAGTTATATTGTAATAATACGAACTTTAAAGATATCACATTTAAAACAAATGAGTTAAATGTGATATACGCTGATGTTAAATCTAACTTAGAAGAAAAGAAAAATTCTCATGATTTAGGAAAAACGAAACTTACAGAGGTTATAGATTTTATGCTTTTAAAGAAGATAAACAAAAATCATTTTTTTCTAAAGATTAAAGAAAATGATAAATCCATCTTCATTAATTATGTATTCTATTTAGAATTATATTTAAACTCGAATGAATTTTTGACAATAAGGAGAAATATTGAAACCAATACAAAAATCTCATTTGCATTGCAAAATCAAACAACTACAGATTACCGTCCTCCTTTAAAATGGGACTACGAAAATGTCTCGATTGATAAGGCTCGTGATATACTCTCAGATTATCTTGCATTCGATTTCTTCCACAACAAAACATACAATTATCGAAAATCAATCAACTATTCACTTCGCACACAGGATGATTTTAAAGATGTTTATAGACTTAATAAGTTTTCAGCAGGGAAAGATATTGATTGGAAACCATTTATGTTTGATTTGCTTGGATTTAAAGGTGAATTGCTTCGATTAAAATATGAAAATGATTCTAAAATTGAAGAAATAAGTTCATTGATTAGCTCCTATAAAAATGATTATTCGGTTAAAGTTGAAGATAGGGATGAAATAATAGCAGAACGAGCTATCGTAGAGAATGAATTTAAAGAGGTTGAAGAACAAATCGATAGATTTAATTTTTATGGACAAGATAAATCTTTAATCAAAAAAGGTGTAGATGAAATAGAAAATAAAATCTCAAACCTAAATTCTGAATCTTACAGATTAAATTACGAACTTGAAAAACTTAAATCTTCGATAAAAAACAATTTTTCTTTCGATATCAATAAGGTTAAGAAAGTATTTAATGAAACATCAATTTATTTTTCAGAACAATTAACCTCTGACTATGAAGATTTAATTTCTTTTAATAAGAAGTTAACTACAGAAAGAAATAAACTCTTAAAATCAACAATAAAGGAAAAAGAAAATGAACTCCAAGAAATAAATTCGAATTTAGAAGACTTACATCTTGAACGAGTTGGACTTTTAAATCATCTCACAGATAGTGATACTTTCACAAAATTTAAAAAATGCCAAAAGGATTTGGTTAAGGTGGAAGGTCAACTTTTAAAATTCCAAGAAAAAATTAATGTAATTGATTTGATAATCAAAAAAGAAAATGAAATAGAGAAACTTCAAAACGATATTAAATCAACAATTAGTGAACTTAAAAAAATTCATCAAACAACTGATAAAAATCAAAAATACAATGAAATAAGAGCATTGTTCTCCAAGTTTTACAAACATGTTATGAATGAAAATGCTGTTCTTTCATGGAATATTAATTCAAAGAATAACGTAGATTTTATACCTCCAAAAGTAAAATCAAAAAATAATAAGAATATAGACACTGCAAAAGACGAAGGTAATACCTATATGAAACTATTATGTGTTACCTTTGATTTAGCTATTTTGTGTGCATACAATAAAGAATCATATTTCAGATTTGTATATCATGATGACGTTTTATCTCAGCAAGATAATGGCATAAAAACCAGACTATTAGAACTCATTCATGATATTACTAAGAAATATAAAATTCAATATATTCTTTCGGCAATAAAATCAGATTTACCATTAGATATTTCAAATCAAATTCAAGAGTTCAGTGATAGTGAAATTGTATTGAAATTGCATGATAATGATGTTTCTGGGACTTTATTTGGAATTGAATTTTAAATAAAGTCATTTTTAACACTATTCTAAGGCAAAAGCAAGTTTTTAAGTAAAAAAAGTCAGGCTGCAAAGCTTGTTAAATCCATATATGGAGTTTGACAACTATAATATCAAGCTATATATACTGGAAGATGTGTTTTTCGAACTTTGGTACTTTCGAGACAGTATTATTGTTGAAAAGATTGAGCCGATGAAAGATGAAAAAAAGTTGGATTTATATATTAAGTAGTATGAATCACTTGAATTATAAGTAAAAATATGCAATTTAAATATCTGTCATTCCTTTTCTTATTTTTTATTACAAAACTGGTTTCAGCACAGATTCCATCTGGGTATTACGATTCAGCAAACGGACTATCTGGCGAACAATTGAAAACAGCATTATATGATATTATCAAAAACCACACAGAATACCCATACACATCTTCATCAACAGACGTATGGGATATATTAAAAGAAACAGACAGAGATACAGCTAACCCAGAGAATGTAATTCTTTTTTATACTGGTTGGTCAATTAACGCAGCACAAGAATATAATAATGGTAATGGTTGGTCAAGAGAGCATGTATGGGCAAAATCTCATGGTGATTTTGGTACAACAATGGGTGCAGGAACAGATGCACATCATCTCAGACCTGCTGATATTACTGTTAATAGTGCGAGAAATAATAAGGACTTCGATAATGGTGGTTCACTCTATATTGATGGAGATGGTGCAACAGAATGTTATTCAGATGCAGATAGTTGGCAACCCAGAGATGCAGTCAAAGGAGATGTAGCAAGAATGCTGTTTTATATGGCTATTAGGTATGAAGGAGAGAATGGTGAACCAGACCTTGAACTGGTTGACCAAGTAAACACATTTGATTTAAATGAAGATGGAAAAGGTTATATGGGAAAACTTTCAACATTATTGGCGTGGAATATTGAAGACCCAGTGGATAGTTTTGAAATTCATAGGAATAATGTTGTTTATTCCTTTCAAGGGAACAGGAATCCATTCATAGACCATCCTGAATATGTGAATGAAATTTGGACTGTAACCTCAACGCATGTAATTAACGAACCACAAATTAAGATTTATCCAAATCCAGCCAAAGATTATTTGAATATTGAATTGTTTAATAATAACCCAGCCAAGGGAACAGTATATAATTTAAGCGGTGAAAAGATAATTAGTTTTAATATTACTGGTAATTACAAATTATCAACGATTGGCATAAGGTCTGGCTTATACTTTTTACACATTGCTACTGAAGACCGTGTTTTTCAATTTAAGTTGGTGATTTCAAAATTAGATTCTTAGATTTTTCTACCCAAATTTTTTGAAGAACAAGGATTTTCGTATTTGTAAAGTTAATTAGGAGTAGCTGCAATTTCAATCTTTAATTGCTGAATTGTAAAGGATAGTCTTTTCAATAAATCGTCATAAGTAATTATATCAACAACATTCTTATATTTACGTTTAATGACCTCAAAATCTAATCTTTGAGGCTTGGACAGTCCTTTCTCTCTACCCATGATGATAATTCCGTTTGGATTGGTGATTTGTATCTTGAAATCTGTAGGTAATTTATTTTTGTATTTCTCTGTCAGTTTTTTCTCTCCACCAATTCCCCATTTATTTAAATAATAGATATATTTCTCAATTTGCATTACTGTGCCAGACAGTTCTCTCAAAGGAATATAATTATCTCGGTATTTTGATTTTGTTACTATGCAATTATCAAATGGCTTTTTTATTTCAACTATATCTACATTGCCAGATGAATCCAATAAAAGATAATCCAATTTTCGGTATGTATCGTTGTAAGAATCTCGAATCTTCACTTCCTCAAAAACATGAATATATTTTGGAAATATCAACAAAATCATATCAAGGATTTCTTTTTGCCATTGGGGTTCTGAATATGTGATTTCATCGTCAAGCATTTCCTGCAACTTTTGTTGAATTGCGATAAACTTGTTAAGTTCATTTTCTTTAAAGATAGCCGATAAATCAGCGCCTTTAGCACTGACTTTTTTAGCCATATATTTATTATACTTTGATTCAGCATCAATTGTTGAGTCGAAATAGTTCCGAAGGACTGTCGCTAACCTTGCTTCTGAATATTTCTTTATTTCATACGAGTTTGGAAATGCCTGTAGTAGTTTTCGATATTCAGATTCTGGCATTGAATGTTCATAGTCACCACCAATCCATAAATCTTCATTTATTAATGTATCGATTCTGCTAAGAATGGAAATATTGGTTACAGCAATAAATAAGTCTGTTTTTATTTTAATATCCTTGTGCAGATAAATATTGTTTTTTATTCCAAATACGTTGGAGTCTAATTTGTAATAATTATCAACTAATTTGGCTAATAAAAATTCGACAGCATTATCTAAGTCAAAAATGCTTTCTAAAGTTTTTTTTCCCTTTATTTTGCTTAATAAATGTGATTTGCTAAAAGTAAAAGTGTTTCGGAAAGTATGAGATTCATTGTCATCAAATTTCTCAATAAGCCAATCAATCTCTGTATAAGGTTCTCTCTCGTATATTAAAATGAGTTTGGCGTTTTCTTTTTTAAATCTAATCATGGCATCAATGTTCAATATTTTATTGTCTCATTGTAACTCTTAAATTTCGCAATTATTGACCTGTCAAAACTCTTTGAATCAAATTTATATTGTAGTAAATAATTTGGCATTTTTTACTCTGTTTTTTCTTTAGGTTGGTTTCCATAATCCAATAAATCTATATGAATTGATGTTGATTTATATTTCCCTGTACGCATACTTTCAATAAAATCATCTTTCTGAATTCCAAAAGCACTTGAAATATAGTGGAAATGTGGTTGACCTTGATTATGATTTTCTTTTCCAGCGATGCTATTATATGTCAAGAAGAAACAATGCCAAACATCATCTTTTTCAAAAAAATGAGATACGATTACTTTTCTGTGTTCAATAAGATTTTTTAGTTCTCCATCCGATAAACCTGTAGAGCCAATCTTTTTGACTGTATTATCATATTCTATTAAAATGACTTCTGGAAGGTCTTCTTCTTTAGTTCCTTTGGGCAAATTTTCAAACAGATACCTGCTATACAAATAATTATGGTCTTTATGCGATTTTATGATTAACGAATACAATTGGTCGGGATTTAAAGACATTCCTTTTAATAATTTTTCTTGTTCTTTCTTTCGAGATGTTTGTAACAGGGTTAAAAAGTTATTGTGGATATCTGTCTGCTCCTTCTGTTCGAAAAAGCCAATCAAACTATCTTCTGCTCGCTTTTCGAAAAAGGAATTATTTAAAGTAGAGGCAAGAGATGGGTGGGTTGATTTTAGCAAATCCCTGAAAACAGTCGCTCTTTTCTTTATTTCGTAGGATTTGTAATATTCAATTGGATTTACTTTCTCAACCTTGTCATCAGAAAATATTCTGTAGGCACTTTTTCCATCTTCGCTATGTATCTTTTTCGTACTCATACTTCTTGTTTGGTCACAAATTAAATGTAGCGATTAACCATCACACTTTGCAAGTAAATTATTCCCTAAACATATCTTATTATACAGTCATAATGTGGAGTTGATATTTAAAGATGGTCAATGGTATTATTTATTGACTATAAATATAAATATAATATCAACGTAATCAGGCTATTTGGGGACTATTTAAAAAATATGGAATGCCGATTAGACAGGTATGATAAATACATTTTGAACCTTACTTCTGATGACCTTTCTTTTCAAGTTAATGATTACAAAAAATTATTTCCTAATTTTTTCTACCCAAAATTTTTAAGACTAACTTTCCCGAAAACGCATTTTTATTTTTGGATTTTTTTAGCCATCTGAATAAAAACACTTTTCTATATAGCCTCAGATTTTTTATATCATTTTTACGTGTTCCGAGAATTGGTTGAATACTAATAACCCTGAGATTATAAAAATTTATAGTTTTTTATAATTCGTAAAACCTCATTTTTTTAAAGTTTATATTTCCTTCTCTTGGTGCACCGCTCCTGTATATATCTGACGGTGTGGGTGTTATGGGGGAGGGTCGGATACTGGGGGTCTGTTTCAATGGACAATAGTATTTATGTATAAAACATTTAAACAATGAAACTACAAGATAAATACAATTATGATTCAGCAATATTAGGCTTAAACAATCAATATATCGCAAGCGATGATGGAACATTTTACGTGAATCATCCATGTATTCTTATACGTGACCAGACGTTAATTCCAGATAAAACCTACCTACTTATATCTGGATTCAACCCTGATGGAATGTCCTATTTGGTGGTTAAGTTTATTGACTGCTATCACGATAACGTTTTTTTAAATATTTTTCTCGTAGATATTCATTCAAAACAATCTTTGAAAATCCAGATAGATTTTAATGACACCAAAAACGAATGTCCATGGATTTTGCTGGATGAATCAAGTATGAAAATGGTTATGGATAAAGTGGCTGACCAAATGGAAGTATAT
Organism: Maribellus maritimus; assembly: GCF_022267315.1. Classification (GTDB taxonomy): domain Bacteria; phylum Bacteroidota; class Bacteroidia; order Bacteroidales; family Prolixibacteraceae; genus Draconibacterium; species Draconibacterium maritimum. Next base: position 66,039 of record NZ_JAIKLE010000019.1, on the reverse strand, counting down.
GATTATTGCATGGGTGGTAATGGGAAATAATGCTGATAGGTAATAATTCAAAGGCTAAGATTAACCGTGGTATTAATCTGCATTGTCCATTTTATTTTCAACAGTTTCTTCAACCTCAACTTCCTTATGGACTACAAATAAAATGGTATAACTATCGTATCCACCAACATTAATATGATACGAAATCCAGTCAGGTGAATCGTATTGTTCTATAAATTTAATTAAGCGTTTCCAGTTGAAATAATTATCGATTTTGCCTTTATTGGTTTTTTCTTCGTAGGCTTCCCATGCTTTCATCAACGTTTCGTTATTGAAGTGGGCAAAATCATCCAACCAATAGGCGATTAATGACTTGGCATTATCATTACATTCTTCATCGACTATCACTTCACCTGTTGTTGGATTGTACATCTTGAAATTATCGCAAGCAAGATTGTAAATTTTCATATCTTTTTTATTGAAAGTTACTCTAAAAACTTAAAACATCATAAGTCTGCATCAGTTCTTCTTTGGCGATACCAAGATACCTTCGTGTTATTGATGGATTGGAATGGTTGAACAAATGGGATAGTTTAACTAAAGCCAATTCTGCATTAGAGCCAGAACGATTGAAAATTTCCCTACCAAAACACTTTCGCAAACTATGACTGGAAAAGTTTTTAATTTTAAGATTATACTTTGCCTTAATTTCTTTTAGGATTACATTAATTCGCTGAATGCTATAAACCGAACCTTTCTGACTGGTGAAAATAAATTCATCATTGGTTCTGGGTTTAATTTTCTCATAACAATTGGTGATGTGTTGTTTTAATTGCTGGTTTATTTTAATCTCTCTGGTTTTTCCTGTTTTTTGTTCAACTATGATTATTTCATCCAGATTGTAAACTTGTTCCCATCTTAATTTTAGTATGTCTGAAATTCTTAAACCCCAAAATGAACCGATAGCAATTAATAACGATATTTTATAATTACCATCATCGTATAAATTTCTTATCAGGTTCATCGATTGATTCCACTCAAGGTGGTCTGCTGTGGTTGTACTAAATTTTTTGCTCATTTTGTTTCAGTTTTATTTGTTTTCAACTAAAAGTGAATGTTTATTTTTATCTCTTGTTTTGTAAATCTCCTACAACCCTTATCATTGTTGACTTTTGATGAATAATATTCACTATTGGTTAAAAGTGAATATTCATAATAATGCGTTTTTCCTGCACAGTCATAATTCAAAGATAGTACATAATGCGTTATGTAATACATATTTCATTATGTTTTTTATATTTGTTAAAATTTTATTGAGATGTTCGAAAAGAAAAGAATTCCAAAATTACCCAAAGAGGTCGTAGATTCAAAGTTGAAGGAGATTGGCGAAAAGGTTAAAGAAAAACGTTCAATGGCTGTTGATGGGAAAAACTATATAAACTTTGCGAAAGTGCATCATATCAATTACTATACTCTTGCTCGTATTGAAAATGGTGAAGATTTTAAAATGAGTTCATTTCTTGAAGTCTTAAATGCACTTGGCATTACACCTGAAGAATTCTTTACAGGGATTAAGTAATTATCTAACTTCACTAATTTATATTTCCTATAAAATTTATTAATTTAGAGTCGATGATATGCGTGCAGGGACTATTTAGACCTTATACTCCCAAAAAATGCATAAATCAGCGTTTACACCACCACTTTTTCGATTGAATTCCATAAAAATCGGTACAATAAAAGTATAATAAAACCTACATAAAGTACTCTTAAAACAAGTTTTGATACATCAATAACCACATATTTTTGTGATTTACGTATTTATAAAAAACACAAATAAGTAATGTCCAAGAAAAATATTCCAGAGCACCAACTTTCAAGAATTGCAGAAATAACTCTTTTTATAAAGAACTGGCGATTAAACGAAGCATTAACACAAAAAGAATTCAGTGAATTAGCCAATGTACATGTGAATAGTATTTATAATCTTGAAAATCAAAATTATTCAAATACTCCAAATCTAATAACGCTATTAAATTGTATTGATGCTACTGGATTAACCTTGTCACAGTTTTTTGACGGTATGGATTAGTCCCTTTACAAACCTTTCTACTTTTCAATAATCTTTATCTTTTTTTTAAGGTGGACAGGGTACAAGTTAAAAGGTATATTTTGAAACATATACGAAACAGTGACAGTGAAAATTCAGTGTACTAAAATCCTACTGTCACTGTCTCTAATTTCTATCAAAAAGGGTATTTCATCTTGTACCTTGTCCACCCTACTACCAAAAAAAGGATAAAAAGATTAGTGTATTGAAAGTTTTTTTCGTGTAAAAATGGCTTTTGCCTTGCTTTTGCTTTTTTCTCACGTATTTATTATTGACTGTACCTCAATGGTGCAAAAAAAATAATAAAGATTATAAAATTTAAAAGCATGAAAAAATCTAAAGAACAAGAAGTTGTAAAACTTACACTGACGTTGAAAAAGGATTTCTATGACCTCATTCAACAAAAAGCAGAAGATGAATTCTTGAAGGTAGCAACCTATATAAGAAGGCTATTGAAGCAAAATCTTCTCGATAAAAATAACAGCGATTTAAAAAGTTTAACCCAAAATGAAAACGAATGAGAGAGCAAACAAAAATCTTGATGCAAAACAATTAAACCTTTCAATCATACCAGTTAGTTCGCAAAAGATACCATTTAAACCTTGGATACAATTTCAAAAGGAAATAACACCAATAGATTATTGGTATTCACATTTCAAGAATGAAGGTACGATAGGAATTATCACAGGTAAAATAAGTGGAAATCTGGAAATCATTGATGTGGATATAAAGAATGATTCAAAAAGAACTATAATGACTGAATACTCTGACCTTATTCCAGATGAATTATTAAAAAGACTATTGATTCAAACCACACCAAATAACGGATTTCATCTGATATATAGATGCCCCGATGCGGTAATCGAGGCAAATCAAAAGTTAGCATTAGATGTTACAGGTGAAGTAATAATTGAAACCAGAGGTGAAGGTGGATATTTCTGCACCAGCCTGAAAAATAACAAGATTGCCAATGGTCACCTTGACCTTATTAACCTTGAAGGCGAAATTCCAATTATAACAAAAGATGAACGTGTTTTTTTATTGGAATCTGCACGTAGCCTCACCAGATACTTTCCCATAAATACTGCAAAAACTGAAAAACAGTTCAGTTACAGTGAACCAGCAATCAACGATTTTAATAAAGAGTTTAATATCATTCCTGTATTAGAAAAACATGAATGGGAAGTGGTTAAAGAAGATGATGAAAAAATATATTTACTGCGTAAAGGTTCACTGGCAGAGCATTCAGGATATTATTTTAAAGAAAGTAAAGTCTTTTTTTGCTTTTCAACCTCAACTTCATTCAAACCAGAAAAACCTTACAATAACTTTCAGGTTTTGCAATTGCTGGAAGGCAAAAACGATTATAGAACTTCATTGAGGTTATTGCCTGAGTATGGTTATACTGTTGCTGATAAACAAAAAAGCAATAAGATTAGTGCTGATGATATTGCTAACTATTTGAATGCTCAGGGTGTTCGAAATGATATATTAATTCAAGACTTAACACTTAATGGAAATATCATTGAAGAATTGGAATACAACACCCTTTTTATCGACTTGAAAAAGCATTTCGACAAGGAAATACCACGAACAAGGTTCGAAGAAGTTATCAAATCAAAGTACATCCAAATTACCAATCCTCTGGTTGATTTTATTGAAAAATATAAAAACAGAAAACCTGAAGGTACATTTGAAAAGTGGATGGATTCAATGGTGCTAAAAAATAAAAATATTGATAAAACCATATTATTGAAGTACATCAAAAAATGGTATGTGGGCATTATTGCTCAGGCACTTGGTTATGAATTTTCTAATGAATACTTTTTAATGTTTATTTCAACAGAGCAAGGTATTGGTAAGACTACATTGCTTCGCAATTATACTTTACCCAAAGAGTTACATTCTTATCGAAAAGAACATGCACTTAGTTATGATGATGATTTCAAGGTACTGATGTCACAATCTCTTTTAATTATCGATGACGAAATGGATGGTAGGACGTATGAATCTGACAAATCATTTAAATCAATGATGAGTGATAGCAACATGACCATGCGAAGAAAATACGATAGACGTATATCAACCGTACACAGAAGATGTTCTTTTGCAGGTTCAGGCAACAATTTGTTTGTAGTTAGAGAGGAACAAAACCGTAGAATAATACCAGTTGAACTCGAAAAAATCCATCATGATAAGCTGGCTCAGGTTGACTTGATTGATATGTTTATAGAAGCATATCACTTATTAATAAATGGTTTTGAATATTCGTTCCAGATGCATAATAAAGCAGAGTTCAGACTTATTTACGAAGACTACATCCAGCATTCAGATATTGATTTGATATTGTCTGAAATGGTTGAATTGCCTAATAATAAGGATGATGTGTATCACATTACAAGTTTGGATTTAGTTAATACCCTTATCAATAAATATCAAAATTTCAGCAGGAGAATTAACACAGTCAGCATTGGAAAACTAATGTCCGAGAAAGGTTATAATATCCAACGCAAAGGAAAATCAAAAACCGTTTGTTATAGCATAAGCCAAAAAAGTCCAGTGATTGATTTAATTTATGATGAAACGACAACATGGCAAATGAATATTCTATTTCACAATCTTCAGAATCAGTAAGAATTATAAACATGATATAGTTTAGGGCAAATAAAAAAGTGCAGGGTAATTAGTATCCTGCATTTTTCAAAAATTAATTTGAACACTTTTTTAATATATCGTCAAAACGCTTTCTTGCATCCTCCACCTGTTCTTTATTCCAATCATTTTTAACGCCAAGTTCTTGGAGTTTCATTAAATTAGTTTTTACAAGAGTTGAATATTCATCAAGTTTTCGATACCTTTTTGTTTCATTCTGGATTGATTTCATTTCTTGATAACAATCACAACATTCCTGTGCTAAACTTTCAGGTGTAATTTTACTATTGGAACAGGAAATAACACTACCCCCAATCACCAAAAAGATGACAGTAACTAATACAGTTGAAATAACTTTTGTATAATTTCTTCTCATAATTTTCATTTTAATATTATAATTCAAAGGCTAACCATTTTATGATTTTCAAGTAATCAAAATAATAGTCGTAAAAACAACAGTTAAGGTTATTGCAATATCAATATATATCAATGCCTTATTTGTTTTCTTGAATGCAATAATGAATCGAAAAATGATTTGACCAATTACCGTAAAAAAAAGAAAAGTAGTTAAAGAATTCAAGGACTGTGCTTTACTAAAGTTTCCTTTAAAACAGGCACTAAATCCCCTTGTCAACCCACACGAAATACATTCTTTCCCATACATCTCATAATATTTGCACTTATATACTGTTTTCGATTGAACGGCATAAATTGGATAGACTAATACAAGTAGTAACCATAACAATAAAATTTTATTAATTGTATTGTACATATTTATTAACTCTACACTTTTCCCCTCTATACTGTTAATCGTCACATTATTTAATTTTCGATGTTTTATATTTATATTCCATGATTTGGAATTAACTTACTTACAAATGGGTATTGCAAAAAGAAAATATGTAATTTTTATCCCATTGTTCTATCTATTCCTGTAAAATAGACCATCATGGCAGTTAAACATAAACCCAGAACAATAAAACAAAATATTTTATCCAATTTAGTAGCATCGTCTTTAAATAAAATTTTAATTGCAGTCACAAGAGAAATTAAAAAAGCTAATCCTGCTGCAAAAAATATGAAACATGGACTGATGTACAAAAAACCAATAGAAGTACATGCCATAAACATGGCAAGTAATAACTCTTTTAAGTGGTTCATCCCTCTTCTTTCGGAATTTATTTTATTTATTTCCTTTATTGAAAAGAGTTTGTTCCCAATTTTAATTTCATCTTTAGTAAATTCTTCAGGAGCGCAAATTTGTTTTAAACGGATAAAAGATTTGATTGAATCTATTTCATCATCGGGAATATTGTTAATGTCTATTGAATTTATTTCAGGTGGAGCAATTAAAATTTTGTTATAATCCTTAAACGCTTTAAAATATATTTTCTTTTTTTTTCCCGATTTTAATTCTGTTGATGCACTTTCTTTTTTTAATGTTTCAGTTGAACTTGAAGATGTATTTTCACTATTTTCTACCTTATCTTTAGATTCCAATTTAACGGTATGATTCACAGTATCTGTGGCGTCTATAGAATCTGCTTCGTCTGGTAACAATTTCTTTTTTAGTGCATTAAATTCATCTTCATTGATTGCACCTTCGTCCAAGAGTGCTTTAAGTTTTTTTATTTGGTCTATTTCGTTCATATAAATAGAATGAATTTATTTATCATATCCTTCATCAATACTAAAGAGTGATAAAGATACATAAACAAATCGTGACAGGACATATATGCTCTGAAGAATTTAGCAGGATTTCGGATTTTGTGTATTTACAATACAATCCGAATGGAAAAAGAAGACTTTTTAAAAAAAATAGGTAAAAATATTGTACGATTAAGAGAGAAAAAAGGACTTAGACAGATAGACCTTGCTATTGAACTTGACATTGATGACTCGTCACTACGCAGAATTGAAAGTGGAAGAACCAACCCTACCATTCTAACATTAAAGAAGATTGCTGATGTTTTAGAAGTAAATTTATCAGAGATAGTTGATGTTTGATTGATATTGAACGTCCAATTTTTATTATAACCGAATTTCCCTCTGGTAAACAAAGCCTCTTTCCAATAAGTTTCTCTATTTATCACAACATTATTATCAGTTTTCATTTGACTACCTTCTATCATTAACTTTCATCATTTAATTATCGTATATGGATTTTCATTCCACCTCAACATACTTTCCAGTAATCCCACTAATAAATGTTTCAACGAAATTCAGGATTTTATCGGTTACCCGTTCAGCACTTTTGCCACGTTCATTCAATCTGGGTCTGGTCTTCATCGTACCAATAATTTCATCACGTAGCGGTAGTTTTTCAGTAAATAGGTAATCACCAATTACTTTTTCAACCTTTTCTAAATCCAGATTTTCTTCTGTACTAAGTGCTTTAATCGCATTTATCCGTTCTTCGTCCCAGAACTTGTTGAATTCTTCTGGTATATCATCCGAATCCTCAATTTCAGGTAGGTTTTCGTGTATGAACTTCTCAATCAGTTCACGTTTGCTTCGTAATTGAGTGTTACCAGAAACCAGTTCAATCAATGCTTTTTTACGTTTGTCGTGTTCTTCAGGTGTGGCATCCTTCAACTTGGCAAGCAGCTTTAAAATATAAGCTACATTTATTTCGTCACGATGAATCAGTTCCAGTTCAAAGTCAATATCATTCAGTATTGATACCTTTTCTTTTGCACCTGCCCCTTTTGTTTTATCGTATAGGTCGAGATATTTGCTTTTATAGTCTTCAAACGACTGTTCTGTCATTGAAAGGTCATCATACTTAAATTCAGTGAAGGTTTTTAGCACGTTGCTAATTCGCATAAGTTCCCGAAAAGCCTTAATGAATTCTGCTTCATCATCTTCGGTTTTCAAATCGTTTACGCTATTAACGGTGGGTGCTATTTTTAAAAGTTCAATGAAGGCTAAATTAAATTTAGCAACATATTCCTCATAAGGTTTCATGATTATTTCTTCAATCGCTTCCTTATTGGAAAATAAAGTTATTGCTTGGTCTGTTGCATCTTTCAGGTTTCTGAAACAAACAATATTGCCCTGTGATTTTAATTCATTTAAAATTCGATTTGTGCGTGAGTATGCTTGAATTAAACCATGATATTTCAGGTTTTTATCCACGTACAGGGTGTTAAGTGCCTTACTATCGAATCCAGTTAGAAACATGTTCACCACCAATAGAACATCAATTTGCTTGTGTTTTACACGCTTGGAAATGTCTTTGTAATAGTTGTGAAACGACTTGCTGTCCTTGGTCGTAAAGTTCATATTGAACTCCTTGTTGTAGTGCCCTATAAATTCTTCCAGTACATCACGTGAGTGCTGATTATTGTTTGCTGTAGAATAATTTCCTTTACCTTCTGCTGCCAAGTTTTGGCTATATTCATCACCACCCAAAAATTCATCATCATCCATAAACCCAGTGGCATCTTTATCATCTTCATTGGCTTGGTACGAAAAGATTGTTGCCAGTTTCAGGTTATGCTCACCATCCTGTTTCTTTTGGTAAAAGATGCTGTAATAATCAATAAGCGTCTTAACCGATGACACACACATTATGGCTGTAAACTCCTTGCTGTGTGTTTTTCGGTTATGATTGGCAATGATGTAATCTACGATATTGTTTAATCGTTGTGGCGCATTCATTACTTCAGCTTCATCAATTGCTTCGACCTCAATGTCGAGTATATGGTCTTTCTTTTTAAAGGTGCTAATATATTCTACGGCAAATTTCAATACGTTTTCATCCCGAATCGCATCTGTAATCACGTATTTGTGCAGGCACTTTTCAAATAATGTTTTCGTAGTTCGTTTACCATACTCGTTACTGCCTGCGTTTTCTTCAAATATCGGTGTTCCAGTAAATCCAAACATCTGGCAACTGGTGAAGAAATTCTTAATCGTTTCATGTGTTTTACCAAACTGTGAACGGTGGCACTCGTCAAATATGAAGACAATACGTTCATCTTTCAACGCTTCCATTTTGTTTAAGTAGCGTTGCTTTACAATGGCATTATTCAACTTCTGGATGGTTGTAACGATTAACGGATTATCGCCAACCATTTGTTTTACCAACGTATCGGTATTATTCGTTCCATCAATACTACCTTTTGCAAATGCATTAAATTCCTTAATGGTCTGGTAATCCAAATCCTGTCTATCAACCACAAAAACCACCTTATGCACTTTGGGTATTGCTGTTAATATTTGAGCCGTTTTAAAGGACGTGAGTGTCTTTCCTGAGCCAGTGGTGTGCCAAATATAACCGTACTTTCTGCTTGTCTTTACACGCTCTATAATCGCTTCTACGGCATAGTATTGGTATGGTCTTAAAACCATCAGAATCTTTTGTGATTCATTCAAGACCACATACTTGGTAATCATTTTTGCGATGTGGCACGGTTCTAAAAATATATCAGCGAATTCCGATAATTGCGTCACCAGTTTGTTTTCTTCATCCGACCAGTAGAATGTTTGCTTAAATGAACGTGCTTTTAACGGACTATTTGCGTAATACTTGGTGTTAACACCATTGCTGATAATAAATATCTGTATGAATTGGAATAAACCATACCCAGCACCATAGGAATGACGTTCATATCGGTTGGTTTGGTTAAATGCTTCTTTCAATTCTAAACCTCGTCTTTTTAATTCGATTTGCACCAATGGTAAACCGTTAATCAATATGGTTACATCATAACGGTTTTTGTATTTACCTTCCATAGTAACCTGCTGGGTAACCTGAAACTGGTTCTGACACCAATGAATCTGGTTAATCAGTTCAATGGTTTTTGCTTCCCCTTCATCATTGGTATATGGCACACGGTCACGCAATAGCTTAGCACGTTCAAAGATGTTGCCCTTGTTGATGTAATTTAGTATCTGCGTAAAATCATTATTGGATAAGCTAACCTTATTGTGTACTTCTAACTGCTTTTTCAGATTGATAAGCAGGTCAGCTTCATCCTGAATTTGCACCTTTTTATAGGTGAGTTGTTCCAATTGGGCAACGAGGCTGTTCTCTAATATTTGTTCAGGTTGGGTGTTCATTGCTGCTTTTTCTTTGTTGGTGCTTTATCGTAATCTCCTTGAGGCTCATAATGCCAAATGAAAAGATTATACTTTTTACCAATTTTATCAAAGTATTTGTTTGTATTCAGGTTTATCCCTAAACTTAAACTATCAGCTTTCTTTTTAAACCGATACATCAACTCAAACTTCGGTAATTGGCTATTCGAAACAGATGGAGAAACTCCCATGTCAAATAGGGTCGGTTGTTCAGTAGCCTTTTTGTATAGATACCACGGTACAAATCTTTCAGATTCACTTCGTGAAGTGCGAATTAAACCTGCATATAAATCGGCTAATTGTATAATTGCATACTTGTTCGATTCCAACTCCCTGACGTTAGTATAAGTGGGAAACTTCGTTTCTGCAAAAGCCTCAAAAAGTTGAGGATGTGAATCTTTTTTTTGTATGGTTGTATTTTGAAGGTAACGAATTATATCATCGTTCCAATTTATAGCTGTAAATTCATCTGGATAAAATTCCCAAGTGGTGTTAACGTTCCAATGCCTCTTTGTCACCATCATGTTCTTATAGTACATCCTTTTTAGGTTTTCGATATCACAGCGACCAATAACATCATGTCTTGAATCCTTCTTATCCCAGACCAATACATGTACTTTTATTTTTGACGTAAGTAAATATTGAAAACTAATATTCAGGAATTCTTCAGCAACACTTACGGCATGGTTGTTTTTTAGTCCCTTAAAACGAACCTCCTTTTTATTCCTGTCATCAAGTATAGCTTTTAATTCGAAGTTTAAATCTTTAGTATCTTGGAATGCTCCTGAAATCATTGCCAAACTGCCGAACCTATTGCTATTGTCCCAGCCTGATTCATCACTAAAAATTAAATGTCTACTTGGCACGGTCATACTATAAAAATTACACAAACATTTTTTGCAGCAAACCCTTCTTCCAAGTTTTAGTTTGCTCTATTTGTTGGTTTACCAGTTCAATCTTTTTATCAATGGATGAAAGGAAGGATGCTATTTTTTGTTGCTCTTTTAATAATGGCAGTCCAATTGTCAATTTATGTAACACTTTACCTTGAATTCCTTTAACAGTACTACCTATTGCTTTTTTTTGAATTACATTCTGAAATTTATCACTTAACATGTAGTATTTCAAAAATGAATTATCTAAAACATTCTTCCCTCTAAATTTAATTACTCTTTGTGCGAGAGCAATCTTTTCATTATCAATTTGGGATACATTTCCCAAAGGTGCTTCTGTGGTAAATAAAACATCACCATTTTGTGGAAACCCACGCTTCATCACTTCATTATAATCTGATTCAGAAATATATTCTTTTGAACATTCGTAATCAATATATCCATTTTTAATATTTTTAGCTGTAACTAAAAATATTCCTGAATCCATTTTTATTGGACTCTTTCCACGATAATCTACATATGTTGTAATTTCCCCCAACCTCTTTTCTTCCCACTCAGGAAAAGCATTCCCATGTTCATCTTTAAACCGTATTTGTTGGCTAAAGATTTGTTGCATCACACCTTTTTTGTATTGTTCCAGTTTTTCTTTTTGTTGGGTGAGCAAGTTAATTCGTTTATCAACCGTGGTTAGGAAATTGGCGATTTTAGTTTGTTCGGGGAGGGATGTCTTAGTAATTATACAATCACCAATGTCACCCAGATTTATTTTTTTAGGAAAAGCAACATGAATTATTCTTTTGTGTAACTCATTTTTAAACTGTTCGGTATTGATTTTATAATCAAGAAAGCGAGTATCAATTTCACCTTTTTTTCTAATCAATGCAAGGCTCACATAATATCCTAAAGGATTATTGTTGGGAACGATTGCTGTTGCACCAATTACACCAGCTGTTATTCTGGTCATTAAAATATCATCTCTCCGTGGTTTTATTTTAAACCCCTTTTCAAATGCTTCAGCACTAATATATTTATCAGTCCCTTCGAGATTGTTGATATTCTCAACGCTTACGAACTTCACACCACTTTCCAAATATTTTGGTGTTTGATGTGTTCCATCATAAATATTTGTAACATCTCGTAGTTTATTTTTCTCCCAACCACAAGTAAACTCAGGAAACCTCAACTCGGGTACGCTCTTTAATTCTTTCATACTAATAAGGTGTTGAGATTCCAAGTTCATTGCAGTACGATTGTATGCCGGAATTGGCGATCGCCAATTCCGCATCAATCGCCTTTAACTCCTTCGATACCAGTTCCAAGTCTATTGGTTCTTCTTCCTCGAAGGTGTCCACATACCTTGGAATGTTCAGGTTATAGTCGTTTTCTTTTATTTCATTCAGTGTGGCAACGTAACTGTATTTATCAATGGGTTCACGCTTACGGTACGTTTCAACAATTAATTCCACATCTTCATTCCGCAGTGCATTCTGGTTGCTCACCTTTTCGTAATGCCCTTCACCCGAAGCATCAATAAACACGATATTATCGTCAACCTCCCTGCACTTCTTAAAAACCATGATACAAGTAGGTATTGAAGTGCCATAAAAAATATTGGCTGGTAAACCAATCACCGCATCCAAATAGTTCAGTTCCTTAATCAGGTATTCACGTATAGTACCTTCTGCTGCACCACGGAACAACACACCATGAGGAACAACGGTTGCCATAATGCCATTATCAGCCAATTGGTAAATCATGTGGGTTATGAATGCATAATCAGCTTTGGTTTTCGGTGCAAGTTTCCCATACTGACTAAACCGTTCATCTGTATCGTTTAATGGATTATCATTGCTTTTCCAATGAGCAGAAAATGGAGGATTGGCAACCACCGCTTCAAATCGCATTTCCAAGTGTCGTGGATTTTCCAGTGTATCTTCATGCTGTATGTCGAACTGGCGATAATGTACACCATGAAGTATCATATTCATTCGAGCAAGGTTATAAGTTGTTCTGGTCATTTCCTGACCGAAGAACTCACTAACCTCTGCTTCTTTAGCAATACGAAGCAATAATGAACCTGAACCACATGTTGGGTCGTATGCTGATTTTATCTTTTGCTTACCAGTGGTAACTATCTTTGCCAATATCTTCGATACTTGTTGTGGAGTGTAGAACTCACCAGCCGTTTTGCCAGCACCAGCAGCAAATTTTGAAATCAGGTATTCGTAAGCATCACCAAGCACATCGGCTTCAGCTTCTTCCAGTTTAAAGTCAATTTTATTCAGGTAGTTCAGTATGCTTACTATAATTTCATTCCGTGCTTTTGGTGTACGTCCTATTTTTGTTGAACTCAAGTCAATATCTTCAAATAAGGCATTAAAATCATCTTCCGATTCCGTACCCATCGTTGTTTGCTCGATGTGGTTCATCACTGCCTGAAGTTCATCAAGTATGTAATTATCGCCCCCGTTTTTGCCCTTTTCAGCCAGTGTATTGAACAGTTCACTTGGGCGAAGGAAATAACCCAATTTAATCAACGAATCCTCTTTAATGGCTTCTAAAGTTGCTTCATCAGTTACCTTGGCATAATCTTTAATATCTTCTGTTTCCAGCAATTCGTTTGCATATATTAATTGCTTTTCGGACAGGTATTTGAAAAATATAAAACCTAAAATATAATCACGGTAATCATCTGCACTCACTTTACCTCGAAGCAGGTTTGCTATTCCCCAGAGTTGTGCTTCAAGGATTTTCTTTAGTTCTTCGGACATTAGTTATAATTGATTTTTATGCGTTTTTAATTTTAAAATCTAAAAATAATTAATTCGATTACAATATCTTGTTATTTCAACAAATCAATTACGAGTTTTATTTGCTGGAAATACTTCTCCATGTAACCTAAACCAAGTGCGATATTGAGGAACTTCTTTTTCAAGGTTAGTAGTTTCAATGATTTTCTGATTCATTTGTCATTTATATGGGTGTCGAATTTAAAATTGATAAACATCTGGTCATTAATTCATCATTGTTTATCACAATTATACTTAGTTTTTTTCTTGTCCTTGTTACTATTTGGAACAACATCTTTGTCGGATTGTAATAAGGTGTGTGTTCATAGTTTCTGGTGTCAAGTTTATTCCCGTTATAGTAGAAATTTTCATCGATTACAGCAATTACTTTATCAAATTCTTGTCCTATTACTTTGTGTGTATTATCCTCCATTGAAATTGCATAATTTACGTAAGGATGTGTATGTTTATTTGATGGAGTATAATTGATTATTTTCCATCCTTGTTCTCCTAATAATTCAATATATTTTTTAGCTCCTTTATAGTTTTTGAAATAATGTAATTCAATATTATCTCGATTTATTTTTTCGATTATTTTGGTATTATTGAATAACGCAATAATAAATGAGGCTATTTCTTTATTAGTTCTTATTTTCTCAGTTAATTCGAATAAAGTGGAATTGGTCTTTTCTGAAATAACCTGAGCTATATTATTGTTCTCTTCCCAGTTTCTTAGGCATTGTTGTTTGTCATATGAGAAAATACAATTCCGCTTAAAACTTTTTATTTGACTGATTATGGAGTCTAATTGATTTGGATAAATTCTTTGTATTTCATCAACAACAACTAAATAGTAACTTGAGAGATTACGAGAACCCAAATTTCTAATAGAGATAATATCCCATCCATACTCATCTCTAAGTTTAATGTGTCCATCATTTAAAAATCCACAGTGAATTACAAGTATCTTGTGTTCACTTTTATACAATTCCTTTACAATGTCAAAAGTAAGAAGCGTTTTTCCAGTACCTGCTTTACCACAAATTGATAAAAAACACTCACCCTTTTTGTCAATAAACTTTAGACTTTTACTTTTTATCTCTTCTTGATGGGCGGTTAAAAAATATTTTTCTTTTATAAACTCGTCAGTTGAATTAAATGGAGAAACCAAATAATTAGAAGGATTAAATAACCTATCAATATCAGATATTTCTATTCTGGTTTGATTAGCAAGAATTTTAAATAGACTTTTAAAGTCAACTTTTATTAATTCTTGATTATCGTTAATTGAGTAGAGTTGATTTTCACTTGATACATATGTGAAATTATAAATTTTTTTATCCAAAAAACTTAAATAATACTGATTTCGCAAGAGTTGTTTATACATTTTTGCTCCTGTATTTTCACTCTTTAATTCAATATTTACAATGTCTTCTGAACCAATTCTCAAAAGGTCAAATTCTTTGCTAATCTGAGGTATTGTATATCCAATAAAATAATTATCAAGGACATTAATATCAGGACTAACATTTATTAACTTATTAATATACTTTCTTATATCATCAATTTCATTTGCTTTCGTGCTAACTCCAAAATATTTGCAATATTCACAATATAGGGAGTCTTCCAATTTGTTGTGAGCTTGCACTAATGAGAGCAAATTAACTTCTTTCATTTCTGTAAATTATTATTGATATATTTTATCTTGATGCGCTACATTTTTTTTCGCTTGCCCATAAACGTATGCGGAAATGTATAATTATATTTCTTCCGTTAGTATCACTTTGTTTTATATCCCCAATTGGGTTGTGTAAGTGCATTTTAGTGGAATAGAAGTTCATCTTTTTAGGTTTTAATTTAAGTTGCAAATCAGTATAAAAAATTTTGCTAATTTTATTAATCTATCTCAATTAAATTCTTAATTTCTTTTTCTTTTAAATGTTCATTTTCATCATCTTCATCTATCCCAAATATATGATTTGTCAAAATAGGATTAGGATATATTTTTTGATATTTATATAACTCATTATCATGAATTGGATATAAATGAACCAATTTAGATGTGGAGTTAATTTTGCATACTAATTTAGTACATTCAAATCCTTCTGAATAACCAGTTAATTTTTTTCTTTCAATTATAAAAACAGAATTGATTTTCGTTAAGATTATCGGGAAGCCATATTCTACAACTTTTGTGAATAGAAAGTTTTGTAACGCATTGGTGTATTCTGGTAGCAAAATTGCGTCATTATTCCTTGAACGATTTTTTATACTCTCTTTGGACTCACCAAATCTTGGATAATGTTTAGGATAATCATTTCTGTCTACTATCAAGGAATACAATGGAGCACAAAAATCTAACATTTCTTGTTTTGCTTTTTCAATCCATGTTTCTGCATTGGTTCTTGCCCTTTTTACTTCATCAATTTCATCCTCCCAAGGTTCTTGACTCTCATATGAATGAAAATAATCGAAATATATGTATCGATATTCATGGTCTATCATATACTTATTGCATATATTCTTCCAAATATGAAAAAGTGCCCAATTAATCTTACTAAAGCGATATTGATTTTTCTTAGTAATCGGAAACATAAGTAGTTCAACCAACTCTATTTTTTCAGGATAATAAATATCATCTAACTGAACTAAAGAATTTTCATCAGGTATTGGTCTTGTCATAAACGGTATATTTTTTAATAATAACCAATCTCGCTATTTGTTGCCAGTACTAATTTTAACTTCTATATCCTTTTTAATCGATGTCTTAATATTTTTTGCGAATAGTTCACAATGAATCATAAATGAGTTCTGTATGATTCTTTGGGAAGCAAAAATTCTCAATGGAATATCAAAAAGTTCTTGGTCTAATTGATGTTTTATGTTCCCAACATCATCTTTTATAATGAAATAACCTTCTTCTTCTGTCACTTCTGGATAATGCAGAGTACCAACAAATCCTGAAGGATTATCGGGATTGCTATAAACTTGGTCAACAACAGCTAAACCATCAAGTTTGGGTATTTTTAATATTACTGAGGCTTCTTCAATATATTTATGCCCCATATTAAAAATGGAGATATTGCATTTTGCAGAATTTTTTTCAAACACTTCATATAAATCCTCCTCGTAATAAGTTTTTTCAACATTTTTTAGGTTTTCTTCAAGTGTTTCAATACTTCTACTCCTATATGGTATTCCGCCTCCTCTAAATGCAGCATTCATGTAATCCATTGAATTTGAAAGAGAATCAATGTTAATATCTTGCATCCCCATAGCTTTATACCTTTCCTTTTCTTCCTTTTTTTTAGTTAAAATTGTTTGAATTTTCTCTTTCTGAATCTGGGATGGTCTTTTTATGTCGTCAAAAGAAACAAGTTCAATTTGGTTTTTTAGATTATTTGCAACAAAACTGATTTTTATTTCATCATTAAAGTATTTTTCATCAAATCTATTTTGCATATATCTATCAAAATCTCTTCTTATTAGTCTCGCTTGATGCGTTCCTTTTCTAATAAAACCTTCTCCTTTGAATAATTTTTTTTCACCATTTCCATAATCCTTTTTCATCAAATAAGGTGGATTAGTACAATTCGAAATCTTTATTATTCCAAGTTTTTTTTCTTCGGCATAAAAAGGGAAGTAATCTATGGACAGTTCAGGTTCGATATTTTCATGAACAAGCTGTTGATATGTAGCAGCATCCGTAAGTTCTCCATCTATGCCTTTTATTCCACGATTTTTGTTTGATTTAGGTTTTAATCCAATTATTATAAATCTTTCTTGCATTGTGAATGCATTAGCCATTGAAAGAATATCCTTTAACAAAGAAACATAGTCATTTTTCTTATATTCGTCACGTTTAAAATCGAGTCTAATATTTTCATTCTCGTAAAGAATCAAATCAAGTATTTCATCCATTTTAGCTCTAATTTATTCATTGAATAACTTTTTCAGTTCCATAATATGTTTTCCATTTGTTTCTGAAACATTCTCCCAATAAATTATTGAATCATTATTTTTTCCTATCTGGGTAGTTTTCACAGTACAAAAACCTTCATCTAAATTTAGCTTTTCAATGTTCATTTTATACACACTTTTCAATTGCATTTTTTCTGTCACAACATTTGGATGAATGGCAAAATTTACGTGTTTTCTTTCAGTTTGATGACTTGGATAAATAAAAATATCTGTACGGTAATTATGTGGAGCATATAAATGGCTATGGGCAATAAAACTCGAAATTACATAGCTGTTATCGTAGACAAAAAGATGACTTAAAAAATGCATAATTTTTTTAAAACTTTCAATTTCTTCTCTTTCATAGCCTTCAAGCATTTTTTCAATTTTTTTAAAATTATCGTCAGACATACTTTTGAATGGGCTTGAAGCATCAAGATTTCCAAAAAGGAAAGGTGTAACTCTATAGTCAATATCTGGTTTCAACTTCCACTCTGACAAGTAATAATTCGTTTTTGGATTAATCTCCTTTTCATCTCTCACTGTTTCAAGAATTGCAGTCATTGGATTATCTGCGCAATAAAACACTGGATGATATGGGATATTTGCTCTTTGTGTGGATTTTATAATTTTATTTGGTGGATAAGAATACTCTGAAATTAAAACCCTATTCATATTGTATGTTTCTTTCCTGAGTCGATAGAATGGAAAAGTAAAGTCTTTTCCTTTCATAAACTTTAAGACTTGAGGGAAAAGACCAAGTTTGCTACTAAAAAGTTGATGTAGCCTTTTCTCGAATTTTTTAGGACTGCTTTTTATTTTATAATTATCCCATTTATCAATTAAAAGGAGTTCATCAATATTCTTTTTTAAGTCATCAAAAGATGGAATTGGTATTTTGGCTTGTTCGTTCATTTATATCACGGGTATGGTTTGTTGAATAATATTCTTCAAGTTTTTGTGCAGTCACTAATGTTGCAATATATTGATATCTATCGGTGACGGTTGTATGTCGTTGATTGTTTTCATTTAGTTTTAATTAGTAAGTTATCGAAAATACCTCCCTTTATAATATTACTTCCTCTGTAGTATTAGTTAGCGGCCTTTAGGTGCTACTGGCAGTTTTAGCCTATTTCAAATATTCTTACTTTTTGTAATTTGAACAATAAATAATTTTTGTAATTTCAAATCGGGAATTCAAACTAACTGACAACAATGAAAAAATACCTTATTCTTTCGGCATTATTATTTTTAAATGCACTAATACTACACGCACAAAACAGTGCAGTTCATTTAAATTCGCTCGGATTTTTTCCTCATCTCAAAAAAACGGCAACCATTACCAAAGTGTGTTCTGAATTTAACCTTATTGATGAAACCGGGAAAATAGTTTTTTCAGGAAAAACAACGGGGCCGGAATATCAAAAAGACGTAGATCAAAATGTTTGGCATGCAGATTTTTCCTCATTTACCAAACCCGGCGAATATATGCTGAAAGTTCCGGGTGTTGGTCAATCGGTGAGATTTAAAATCGCTGACGATGTTTTCAATTTTGCTGCAAAAACAAGTATGCGGGCATTCTATTTATGGCGTTGCGGAATGGCTGTTGAAGGAGATTTTAACGAGATTCACTACCACCAGGATGCGTGTCATTTGGAAGATGCCTTTGAAAATTACACTAGCAAGAAAGGCACGAAAAGAGACGGTACCGGTGGCTGGCACGATGCCGGCGATTATGGAAAATATGTTGTAAATGCCGGTGTAACCATGGGTGTCCTTTTTATGGCGTGGGATCATTTCCAACCCAAAATCGAAAAAATGAATCTCGAAATCCCGGAAACCGCTCCCGGATTCCCTGACTTTTTAAAAGAACTCAAATGGGAAACCGACTGGATTTTAAAAATGCAGTACCCCGATGGCTCGGGAAGAGTGTCGCACAAACTCACCAGGACCAATTTTTCAGCTTTTATTATGCCCGGTGAAGATAAAGAGAAACGATACTTTACTGAATGGAGTTCAGCCGCCACTGCCGATTTTGTGGCAATTATGGCCATGGCCTCCCGGTATTTTCAACCGTACGATACAGAATATGCGCAAAAATGCCTCGATGCGGCATGGGTGAGCTACCGTTTTCTTCTTAAAAATACCGAATACAAACGTTTTGTTCAGGGTGATTTTCAAACCGGTGGTTACCAAACCAACGATGTTGACGACCGTTTGTGGGCCGCTGCCGAGATGTGGGAAACTACAGGTAACCCAACCTGCCTTGAAGATTTTGAAAAACGTGCTGCTGAAATGGATTTCAAAATTGAGGAAAACTGGGACTGGGGAAGTGTTTCGAACCTGGGAATGTTTACCTACGCCCTCTCAAAAAGAAAAGAAAAAAATGCAGATACCGAACAATCGATTAAAAGCAACATCATTGCCAATGCCGATGCGCTGGTTAAAAAAGCCGGTGTTGATGTTTATTCCCGACCATTGGGAGGAAGATATTACTGGGGTTGCAACGGAACTGTTGCGCGACAAACTGTTAATCTGCAGGTGGCCAATAAAATTCAGCCAAAAAAAGAATATATCGAGACCGCTCTTTCAGCCGTGGATCATATTTTTGGAAATAATTTCTACAACCGATCTTATGTCACAGGTTTAGGAATTGACCCGCCCATGTACCCGCACGATCGCCGTTCAGGAGCCGACAATATAGATGCGCCGTGGCCAGGTTATATTGTTGGTGGTGGTCATTCCGCAACCGACTGGGTAGATAAACAGGAATCATACAGCCACAACGAGATTGCCGTTAACTGGCAGGCTGCGTTGGTCTATGCCTTAGTAGGATTTATCAATTAGAAAAGCCAGCTCCTAATTCTTTAATATTCAATAATTTTTGTAATTTTAAAGAAAAACTAAACCTATGGCTAATCAAAAAAAATATCCGATTTCAAGAAGAAGCTTTATAAAAGTTTCCGCGGCTTCAACGGCTGCTGTTTCTGCAATATCACTCGGAGGTTGCAACGTTGAAAATCTACCGGCCCCAATGAAACGTAAGTTCGGAAATCTTGGTTTCGATGTTACAACCATTGCATTGGGAGGACAGGCCTCATTACAATGGACTCCGGAGGATGTTGATCCTGTTCCGATTATTTTGAAAGCCTTTAAAATGGGCATTAACTATTTTGATACTTCAAATTTATATGCAGGCAGCCAGCTGAACTATAACAAAGCTTTTAAACAACTAAACCTCATTCCCGGCGAAGAGGGATATAACGAGGAACTCCGTAAATCCATATGGCTCACCAGCAAAACAGCGATGCGATGGGGAAAACCCGGTTGGGAAGCACAGGATAAAGTACGAAACTCGTCGAATGGAAAAGAGGTACGTTGTGCTGTTGATGACGTAAAACGCTCACTTACCCAAATTTTTGGTGACAATAATGGAAATTATCCTAAAGGAGCATATTTAGACATGGTACTTGTTCATACACTTCAAACAGTTGAAGAAGTTGATGTTTTATATAAAGGGCTGGAATCAGAACTTGCCCCTGAAGAAAATTTTGGAGCTTTGGTTGCATTGCGCGATTTAAGAGACGGAACAAACCTGACAGGGATGAATCCCAAAAATGAAAAGCTGATAAAACATATCGGTTTTTCAGGTCATGCTAATCCTCCGGCGATGATAGATATGATTCAACGCGACAGATATGGAATTCTGGATGGAATGCTCATCGCAATAAATGCAAACGACAAAACCAAAATGAACATGCAGAACAATGTCATCCCGGTTGCGGAAGCCAAGGGAATGGGCATCATTGGCATGAAAGTATTTGCCGATGCCGCGATGTATCACAAAGAACCTCGTTGGTCGCAAACTCCTGCCGATGTTTTCCGGAAAATAGGAACTCCGGAATTACCTAGTCGCCCGCTCATAGAATATACCCTGACGACTCCGGGCGTACACACTCTAATTGTCGGAATTGGTCAAATTGACGATGATCCGGTAAAATGCCAGCTGGTACAAAATTTTTACGCTGCGCAAATTGAACCAGATGGAATGCCGGCAGACGAACGTAAAAAGATTGAAGAACATGCACTAAAAATGAAACCAGGGAGTAATTATTTCCAGGTAGTTGATAAATCAGGACTGTCAGCACCGCGTGATCTTCAAAAAGAAGGAAATAAAGTTACCTGGCAAACGGCATATGCCGGCGATGAGCCGATATCTCACTATGAAATAATGGTGGATGGAAAAACGGCAGGAAAAGTAGAACATAAACCACAGGTACTAAAAGAAAAACCTTTTGTTTTTGAACTTAAAAATATGGGTTCTGGGGTAAGTGTAGCAGCTGTGGATAAAGCCGGTAATAAAGCGAAAGCAAACCTTATTTAACGATTTTTTTCCGAAAATTTAAACTTCCCGAATGAACTAATTTCTGTTATTTTGGTTCCACTGTAAAACAAAAATTAACAGAATGGCAGATAAATTATCAGACCCCATTGGAAGATTGATGGGACTTCGTTATAAATCACACCCCTGGCACGGAGTTTTTATAGGGAAAGATGCACCGGAAGAATTAACCGCTTTTATTGAAGTAGTATCAACAGATACCGTTAAATACGAAATAGACAAAGAAAGCGGATATCTCCGTATTGACCGTCCTCAAAAATTCTCAAATGTAGTACCGGCATTGTATGGTTTTATCCCTCAAACTTATTGTGGCGATAAAGTAGGCGAATACTGTAATCAGAAAACAGGCAGAAAAGATATAAGAGGAGACGGAGACCCCATAGATATTTGTGTTTTAACCGAAAAAACGCTGGCTCATGGCGATCTTCTTGTAAATGCACGTCCGATTGGAGGATTCAGAATGATTGACGGCAATCAGGCCGATGATAAGATCATCGCCGTGCTCAATAACGATACAGTTTATGGTCATATGAAAAATATCAATGAAGTACCCAAAATTGTAATTCAGCGACTGGAACACTACTTCTTAACTTATAAAGATATGCCAGGCCAAGACAGTAATACAGAAATTACGGCAACTTACGGCATTGAAGAAGCTTACGAAGTTATCAAACGATCGATGGAAGACTACAACATAAGATTTGACAATTTAGGAAAACTGCTTTCTTAAAAAAACCGCTCAAAAACTATTCTGAATTTTCCGGGGCTGATTATTTTTAAACCCAAAGGTTCTGATACGATTTTAGAACGACCAAAGACTACTTTGGGAATATTCACTTCTTTTAGAAGCTTTTTAATTCGTTTTCGGAAAACTTCTTAAATATTTTCGCAGCAGGATATCTTTTGCAGGTTTTCTCCGCCCACTCGGTATTGTTGTAAATATAGGCCAACTGAGCGCGATGATCTTTAGCAAATTCAGGATCGGAATTCCTTTTTTCTAAAAACTTGCTTTTAAAATCCGGGTGGCTTTCCAAATATTTTAATGCATTTTCTTCAAAACCATAGGTTGAAAAATATTCACGCTGATCCAAAATCGAATCAAAAAAATTCCATCGAAAAAATGAATCCATCGCTTTAGGTTCCAGCATTTCCAGAATATACTTTATTTTCTTTTGCCGAACCGGAATAATAATATCACCTGCGTAATATTCCAAATTCTGTATTTCTCTGTGCGTTGTTACCTTACTATGAAAATAATGCCCGTTATAAGGTTGCGGCGGACCACCAAAATCATCAATATAATCAACTTCCACATCAAAAGAAATGTCCTTCGAGATGGTATAAAATTCAATTCCGTTTAGTTTCAGGCGTTCTATCACTTCTTTCCATCCCTGTGGTAAAATGTAATACTCAGGAATCTGAGTTTCTTCCACCGTGTTGTAAACATCATAATACCGAATTTCATGTGAATAAGGTTTTGTTCGATCATAACCAAAACGTGGAAGTCCGGTTACCTTATCAATAATTTCGTCGTTTGCCTCATATCCGTTAAAAGTAATTGTGCTATATTTCATGGTATCAACTTCATAACTTAAAGGATAGTTTTCCGCCGACAGCAATTCCTCAATCCCGGTTTCCCGGCTTGTAATTATTTCCTCAGAATATTCAAAGGTAAATTCTGCGAGGCTACATATAAATTCGTAACACGATTTTACGCGGTCGGAATAAACTTTGTAAACATGATTTTCGGTCATCATTCCATAACTGTTAAAGAGACTTGCAAAACCGGAAGAATAGCGGGGAGCATCCTGCCACATTTGAATCCCTTTTTTGGGATCGCGATGCATCCAGTTTACATAAGGTGTTAATTCATACTCACCTTTCTTCATTTTCTCAAACATTTGCGGAAGCATTTTTTCGCGAAGGAATTTTTCCTGTGCTGGTGGAAAATAATCCGGGAAAGGAGGAATCCAGGTTACACTGTACTGATGATCGGAACCATTAGTAGTATGTGTATCCAGAAAAACATCGGGATTCCACTCCTGAAATATTTTGGTAAAAGATTTTGCATTTTCTGAATCGTTTTTTGTGAAGTCACGATTTAAATCGAGATTTTTTGCATTTCCCCGAAAACCCGTTTCATAAGGAGTGCTCTGGTTGGCCCGGTTGGTTGCACTGCGGTTTAACAAGCCGCCAATATTGTAGGCCGGTATTATTATAATCACCGTGTTTTCAAGCCACTTTTGCATTTTATTTTTGTTTCGAAGCATATCGTCAGCAAACTTCAAACTGGCGTCAATCCCTACGGGTTCTCCCGGATGAATTCCATTATTAATTAACAAAACTGATTTTCCCTGTTCTCTGATTCGTTGCGGATCAAAAACAGGTTCGCTATTGATAACAAAAAGGTGTAAAGGCTTCCCAATATCTGTTTTGCCTTTTTCCAAAAGCGATGCGTTCGGATAAGTTTTATCCAGAAGCTGGTACATTTCGATTACTTCTTTGTAGGTTGGTGTATAATTTTCTTCATACTTCAACTCAAGCAACGACTTATTCTGAGCAAAAACTACAAAACAAAACAGAACTAAAAAAGGGGTAAAAAAAAATCTTTTCATCGGAATAAAAATTAATGCGGAAAAATATAATTTTTTACGGAGAAAATTTACATTTAAAACTTTGTAAATCTTTTTAATAACGTGAACAGGCAAAAAATTCGTCGTTACATATCCTTTCTTTCCAGATTTAAATAGGAATAGTTAAAATCATTTTTCTCATCATAAAAATCTTCACGTGAAGTTTCCTTCCACTCAGAATATTCGATTTTGGGAAAATATACGTCAGCGTCAAAAGGTTTATGCACCAACGTTAAATAGAGTTTCCCCGCCACCGGATAAAACTGCCGGTAAACCATTCCTCCGCCAATAATAAAAGCTTCTTTTTCATTTGTTACTTTTTCAATCGCCTCTTCGATAGAAAAAACCACTTCACAGCCTGAAAACACGTCATCTTTTTTGTCAGTAATTACGACGTGCCGCCGATTAGGTAAAGGCCACTTTGGCAACGAAAGCAAAGTGTTTCTTCCCATAATTAAACTGTGCCCCGAGGTAATTTCCTTAAAACGTTTTAAATCGTTGGGTAAATGAAAAAGCAAGTCGTTATTTTTACCGATGGCAAAATTCTCAGCAATAGCAACGATAATGGATATATTTTTATGGATCATATTTTAAAATCGTTCAATTAACAATCTTCAACATTCAAATTTCAGAGATAAACTGCTCAGACTTCGAATTTATCTTTTGCAACAAAACTAAACGGCCACAATCCCTTTTATGTGCGGGTGAGACTGGTATCCTACCAACTCAAAATCTTCATATTTAAAATCAAAAATACTTTTGACCTCCGGACTTATTTTCATCGTCGGCAAGGGATAGGGTTCACGGCTGAGTTGCAGTTTCACCTGCTCAATATGATTGGAATAAATATGCACATCGCCAAATGTATGCACAAAATCGCCAGCTTCCAGGCCTGTGACCTGTGCTATCATCATGGTTAACAATGCATAGGAAGCGATATTAAACGGAACACCCAAAAAAACATCGGCGCTGCGCTGGTATAGCTGGCATGAAAGTTTTCCATTATTTACATAAAACTGAAAAAGGGTATGACAAGGAGGAAGTCCGGCTTTTGCCATCTCTTCTACTTCCGGCGGATTCCAGGCAGAAACAATCAGGCGCCTTCCATTGGGACTTTCTTTGTTTTCCTGAAGATATTTAATTTCATCAACCACCCATTTAATCTGGTCGATTCCGGAAAAGTCGCGCCACTGTTTTCCATAAACCGGACCAAGTTCGCCCCAAACAGCGGCAAATTTTTCGTCTTCCGCTACTTTCTGTGAAAATTCACGAATCGATTCCTCCTGAAAGTCCGGACTGTTTTTATACCGCCTGTACGGCCAGTCATCCCAGATATGAACATTATTTTGGGCAAGATATCTAAGATTTGTATCGCCCGCCAAAAACCAAAGCAACTCGTGAATAATTGATTTCAAATGCAGCTTTTTGGTTGTTACCGCCGGGAATCCCTCGCTCAAATCAAAACGCATCTGGTGTCCAAATCTACTTATGGTACCTGTCCCTGTGCGATCGCCTTTTTCACTTCCTTTTTCAAGAATGGTTTCCAATAAATCTAAATACTGCCTCATTTTCTTTTGTTTGATGCAAAAATAAAGTTTTGAAAAGAAGTGATTTCTTAAATTAACATTTAAATATCCACAAATATTGATACGTTGTCAACTTTTATAACGAAGGTCAGGGATTTAAGCGGGCTCCACACTTTTTACAAAAAACGGCATCATCGTCATGTTTATCGTGCAAACAACTTGGGCAAACCTGGGTATTGCTTTCGCTTGTCGATTTCATCATTTCGGCAGTAACAATTCCGGTAGGAACAGCAATAATTGCATAGCCCAAAATCATAACCACGCTGGCCAAAAATTGCCCCAGCGAAGTTTGCGGGCTAATATCGCCATAACCAACAGTTGTAAGCGTTACAATTGCCCAGTATATACTTCTTGGAATACTTGTAAAACCGTGTGGTTCGCCTTCAACAAGGTACATAACTGTTCCTACAATCACCACAATGGTCACCACAAAAAATATAAAAACGCTAATTTTCTCGCGGCTGGCCCACATCGCTCTGGCTAAAGTTCGTCCGGCATGCGTGTAACGTGTAAGCTTCAAAATCCTGAAAACCCGAAGTAAACGTAATATACGAATAACAACAAGACTGTGCGTACCAATAAGAAATAGTCCTAAATATGTGGGTATAACAGATAAAAAATCGATAATCCCATAAAAACTAAAGATATATTTGAATGCTTTTTTTACAATAATAACCCGAAGAATGTATTCTATTGAAAAGATAATGGTAATTGTCCACTCCATTATTCTGAGTATACTCCGGTAGTCTTCTCTTACAAAGGGAACGCTTTCGAGCATCACCAGCGCGATACTCAATAAAATTACAAATAGTAAAACCACATCAAAAGCTTTACCTTCCTTTGTGTCGGCTTCAAAAATTACTTCGTATAATTTATCCCGGGTATTTTTCATAAGTTATTTCAACAACTAAATATAAGGAATGGTTGCTAAAGAAAAAAGCCCACCATCAGATGATAGCGGGCTTCCCCTAAAATTTACGATTATTATCTATTGTTAAAGCACGCTTTCCACATTTTCAAAAGGCAGGTTAAACGCTTCTGCAACTCCTTCGTACACTACTTTTCCATTTACAACATTTAATCCTTTTCGCAACGGTACGCTATCAACACAAGCCTGCTTCCACCCTTTGTTAGCAATCTGAATGGCATAAGGTAAGGTCGCGTTGGTAAGTGCAATAGTTGAAGTACGCGGAACCGCACCCGGCATGTTGGCAACGCAATAATGAATAACATCATCGATTGTAAATGTTGGCTCAGCATGTGTTGTTGCAACTGTGGTTTCAAAACAGCCGCCCTGATCAACAGCAACATCCACCAAAACAGTTCCGGCTTTCATAGTTTTTAACATATCGCGGGTAACAAGGTGCGGAGCTTTTGCTCCGGGAATCAGCACTGCTCCTATAATTACATCGTGTGTTTGCACCATTTCACGAATGTTAAATTCGTTACTCATCATTGTTTTTACATTGGCCGGCATAATATCATCGAGATAGCGCAGGCGTTTTAGCGACACATCCATTATGGTTACATCTGCACCCAATCCGGCAGCCATTTTTGCTGCTTCAGTCCCCACAATTCCACCACCAATAATCAAAACTTTTGCAGGTAATACACCTGGCACACCACCCAGAAGGACACCGTAACCACCGTATGTTTTTTCCAAATATTTTGCACCTTCCTGAACCGACATTCTTCCGGCTACTTCGCTCATTGGTACAAGTAAAGGTAGCGAGCGATCTGCCAGTTCAACAGTTTCATAAGCCAAACAAACTGAACCATTTTCAATCATGGCATTGGTTAATACTTCCGAAGAGGCAAAATGAAAATAGGTGTATAAAATCTGTCCTTTTTTAATCAGTTTATATTCCAGTTCAATGGGCTCTTTTACTTTGATTATCATTTCAGCAATCCCGTAAACATCTTCAATTGTTGGAAGAATTATGGCCCCGGCCGCGATATAATCTTCATCATGAAACCCGCTTCCATTTCCTCCGCCGGCCTGAACATAAACCTCATGGCCGTGTTTAACTAATTCGGCGGCACCTGCCGGGGTTAATGCAATACGATTTTCGTTATTCTTAATTTCCTTTGGTACTCCAATTATCATTTCAGTAAATATTAATTGTATTTGAATTTCAAAAATAGGCAGCAACAATGTACTAAAACATGATAAAAATTAATGATTTGCAACAAAAACAAAAGGTCTTTTTACAGACTTAATAATTAGGAAGTTAATTTTTTAATAAGATTTCAAAATGAAATTTTAATCAGATTATAGATTTCAAATTGATACTTGTATATTTGCTAACTTTTTAAAAACTATTTTTAATAACATGCCGACAGTTTCAGACAGGGGAAAGATAATGCCCGACTCACCAATTCGAAAGTTGGGCCCGCTTGCCGAAAAGGCCAAAGCGAAAGGGATAAAGGTATATCATTTAAACATCGGACAACCCGATTTACCGACACCTCCTGAAGCGCTCGCGGCAATTAAAAATATCGACAGAACCATCCTTGAATACACGCCAAGCGAGGGTATTCTTTCGTTCAGGAAAAAACTGGTCAAATATTACCAGAAATTTGACATTGATGTTTCGGTTGAAGACATCATCATAACATCGGGAGGCAGCGAAGCGGTTACTTTTGCTTTTATGAGTTGCCTTGATCCGGGTGATGAAATTATTGTTCCGGAACCTGCCTATGCCAACTACGAAGCTTTTGCCATTGTAGCCGGTGCTGAGATTAAATCGATTGCAGCCAAAATAGAGGAAGGGTTTTCTCTGCCGCCTGTTGAGGAATTTGAAAAACTCATCACCCCGAAAACCAAGGGGATTATGATTTGTAACCCAAACAACCCAACCGGCTATTTATATACACGTGAAGAAATGAATAAAATTCGCGACCTGGTGAAAAAATACGATTTGTATCTTTTTTCCGATGAAGTGTACCGCGAATTTTGTTACACCGGTGCTCCCTATATTTCAGCTTTCCATTTGGAAGGAATTGAACAAAACGTTGTACTTGTGGACTCCGTTTCAAAACGGTACAGCGAGTGTGGCCTTCGAATCGGAGCTTTAATCACCAAAAATGAGGCGGTGAAGAAAAATGTGATGAAATTTTGCCAGGCACGTTTGAGCCCGCCACTTATCGGGCAAATTGCCGCAGAGGCCTCACTGGATGCAGATCCGGACTACATGCTTAATAATTACAATGAATATGTAAACCGCAGAAAATTTCTCATCGACGGATTAAACCGGATTGACGGTGTTTATTCACCTATTCCGATGGGAGCTTTTTATACGGTGGCGCGTCTACCTGTAGATAACTCGGATAAATTCTGCGCCTGGTTGCTTTCCGATTTTGAATATGAAGGGCAAACCGTTATGATGGCACCTGCCTCAGGTTTTTATACCGGAGCCAATCAGGGAGTTGATGAAGTAAGGATTGCATATGTGCTGAATAAAAAAGATCTGGCTGTTTGTTTGAAAATTCTGGAGGAAGCATTAAAAGTTTACCCCGGAAGTAAAGTCAGACAAAAAGCTTTTAGTAAAGAAAATAACTAAGACCATTTTTATTATATAGTAAAAGTCCGGCTCGAAAATTCTTGTCGGACTTTTTGTTTCCAAAGACTTTAATCTTAATTTTTTATGGAAAACAATCAAAAATAACCTTTACATTGTTATTATTTCTAACTTGAAACGCGGAAAGTTTAGGCCATTGCTTTAACATTCCATTTTTCCTGATAACTCAAATTCAAAAAAATGAAACGTATTCTCTTTCTGTTATTTATTGTTTCAACAATTGTATCAAAAGCCGAAGATAAAGATTCAATATGGGTTAGAAACAACTACACAAAAAAGGAAGTTTACATCACCATGCGCGACGGAGTCCGGCTGTTTACCTCCATTTACGCTCCGAAAGATATGAAAGAAAAGCACCCCGTTTTAATTACAAGAACTCCATATTCCTGCCGTCCTTATGGCGAAGACAAATTTTCATCTTTCTGGGATAACTATAAAATGGAATATTTAAAAGAAGGTTATATCATGGTTACGCAGGATGTAAGGGGCAGATGGATGAGTGAAGGAGAATATGCGGATGTGAGGCCATTTATTCCAAATAAAAAGGGAAACGAAATTGATGAGGCCAGTGATACATACGATACCGTAGACTGGCTGATTAAAAATATTCAAAACAATAATGGGAATGTTGGGGTTTTCGGAATTTCTTACCCCGGATTTTATTCCACGATGGCGGCAGCAAGCAATCATCCTGCTATAAAAGCGGTAAGTCCGCAGGCGCCGGTAACCAACTGGTTTATCGGCGATGATTTTCACCACAACGGAGCTTTTTTCCTGATGGATGCTTTTTCATTCTACACTTCTGTCGGCTGGGGTTTTGGAGCACCGCGCCCAAAACCAACTACCGAAGGCCCAAAATCGGTGGGCTTTCCGGTAAAGGACAATTACAAATTTTATCTCGAACAGGAGAACTTAAAAAACCTCACAAAATTAACCGGCGATACCATCAAATTCTGGAGCGAAATGATGGAACACCCCAATTACGATGAATGGTGGCAGGCACGCGACGCAAGAAATGCAACCGTTGATTTAAAACCGGCAATGCTTTGGGTTGGTGGTTTATTTGATGCAGAAGATTGCTGGGGCGCCTGGAATGCATATTTGGCGGCGGAGAAAAATAACCCGGGAAAAGCATTCAATAAAATTGTGGAAGGCCCCTGGTTTCACGGACAATGGGCACGGGGGAAAGGAGCAAACCATGGTAACATCGAGTTTGGCTCAAATACAAGTGAATATTATCAGCAGGAATTTGAGATACCATTTTTTAATTACTACCTAAAAGGGAAAGGTAACGTTTCTCAAATCGCGGAAGCCAATGTATACATCACAGGAGCAGATGAATGGAAACAATTCGAACAGTGGCCACCGGCGAAAAAAGAAGACAAAACCATGTATCTCCAGGCAAACGGGAAATTAACAAAAACAAAACCTGCCGGAACCAAGAGTTTTTCTGAATACGTAAGCGATCCAACGAAACCAGTTCCTTATGAAGAACATATTCATCTCTCCAGAACCCGCGAATATATGTCGAACGACCAGCGTTTTGCTGCACGCCGTCCGGATGTTCTGGTTTTTCAAACCGATACATTAACAGAAGATGTTACTGTCACTGGCAATGTAACAGCAGATATTCTTACAAGCATTTCAACCACTGATGCTGATTTTGTGGTGAAAATAATTGACGTTTTCCCGGATTATTTTAGTTATCCCGACAGTATTAAAAGCACAGAAAACAATTACCCGATGGGCGGCTATCAGATGCTGGTGCGTGGTGAGGTTTTTCGTGGCAGGTACAGAAACAGTTTTGAAAATCCAACAGCCTTTACGCCAGAAAAAATCGAAAAAGTTAAATTCGAGTTGCCACCAATAGCGCACTCTTTCAAAAAAGGCCACCGGATTATGGTACAAATTCAAAGCAGCTGGTTTCCACTGGTTGACCGAAACCCGCAACAGTTTGTAGATATTTACCATTGTGATGAATCAGATTTCGTGAAAAGTGAAATTAAAATTTTCCACGACACCCAAAATGCTTCAAAAATTATTTTGCCGGTACTGAATGAATAAAATCAGTTTTGGAGGATTTGTGGGTCTCCAAAGTCCGGCGATACATAAATACCGAAATCCTGGATAGTAATTTTAGACAGATAAAAAACAATATATTAAATAAAATCAACGTTTTATCTGAACTAAAACGAACTAAAAATGACAAAACAAAAGTTGCCCTCACAAAAATTCAAAACCATTATAAGGACGGTAAAAATATTTTTGGGAATCGTTTTTTTTCTGGCATTAACCTTTACAGGATTCAATTTATTGGCCAAAAGTATTTACGACAGAAAAGACTGCAAAAGATTCAATATCGACAATATCGAGCTAAGGACACATACTGATATTCCGGCTGTTTTAAAATCAGAGTGTAACTGCAATGGAAATATAAAGGTCTCCAAATTTGTTATTGATTCCTCCCGGGTTAATATCTCCGATTATACGGTAAATAACAATTTTGAAAAAAGTGGTGATTTGTTTATTAAAAAAGGGGAAAGAAACGATACAAAATGGAACGCGAGTTTAAATCCTCATACAAACGAATTGCTGATAACCATCGAATATAAATAGCAAAAAAAACCGGTCTGAATTTTCAAACCGGTTGACCATCTATCTTAGCTTAAATTTTTTATTCGTTCCATTGCTTCCAGAACATTTTCACGATCGGCAAAAGCAGAAAAGCGGAAGTATCCTTCACCCGAAGGGCCAAAACCAGAACCCGGAGTTCCTACAACATTCGCTTCATTCAAAACTTTGTCAAAGAAATCCCATGATTTGGTATTGTTTTTTGTCTTCACCCAAACATACGGTGCATTTTCACCTCCAAAAACCTCATAGCCAGCATCCTGCAAACTCTCTCTCATAATACGGGCATTCTCCATATAATAGGCAATTACCTCCTTTACTTCATTTTTACCTTCTTCAGTAAAAATAGAGGCAGCTGCTTTCTGAACCGGATAAGAAACGCCATTGAATTTTGTTGACTGCCGACGGTTCCACAACGGTTTTACAGGGTGTGCCTTCCCTTCGGCATCGTAAGCAACCAGTTCTTCCGGGATTACAGTATACGCACAGCGTGTCCCTGTAAATCCGGCGGTTTTTGAGAAACTTCGAAATTCGATAGCTACCTTTTTGGCACCTTCAATTTCATAAATAGAGTGCGGAATTTCATCATCCTGAATAAATGATTCGTAGGCTGCATCATACAATATGATACTTTTGTTTGCGATAGCGAAGTCTACCCATTTTTTTAACTCTTCTTTTGAAGCCACTGTTCCGGTTGGATTATTCGGATAACACAAGAAGATTAAATCCGGGATTTCAGTTGGAAGTTCAGGAATAAACCCATTTTCTTTTGTACAAGGCATGTAAATTATTCCGTCGTAATAACCATTGGTCTGGCAAACACCGGTCTTCCCTGCCATCACAGTTGTGTCGGCATATACCGGGTAAACCGGGTCACAAATCGCAATTTTATTCTCATTTCCAAAAATCTCCTGAATATTTCCGGTATCACATTTTGAACCATCTGAAACAAAAATGTCGTTGGCAGAAATATCAATTCCTCTTGTTTTGTATGAATTTTCAGCAATCGCCTCTCGCAAAAAAGCGTAGCCTTGTTCCGGGCCATAGCCTTTAAAGGTTTCAGCTTTTGCCATTTCTTCCACACCCTCATGAAATGCCTTTACAACTGATGGAACCAAAGGTTGGGTAACATCACCAATACCCATTTTAATGACTTTTTTATCCGGATTTGCTTCAATAAATTCACTTACTCGTCTTCCAATTTCAGGGAATAAATAACCTGCCTGCAGTTTAAGGTAGTTTTCATTAATAATTGCCATACTTTATTTTGTTTAATTATGATTCGAGTTAAAAAGGACAACAAATTTAAGAATAATTATCGCACCGAAATAATTGCACTAAATACAGCATAAAATTTCATCTTGGTTTAATACATTTGCAGTTTAAATTTTTATGTCATGCAAAATTTCTTTGTTAAATCCCATGGTTTGGGAAACGATTATATAGTTTTAAATCAGTACGAGATAAGCTTTGAATTAACAAAAAAAGCCATCCAAAAAATATGTGATGTCCATTACGGAATTGGTTCCGATGGTATTTTACTAAAGGTTCCGAGTTTCAATGCGAATTTTGGCTTGCGAATTTTAAATCCTGACGGTTCGGAAGCAGAAAAAAGTGGAAACGGACTTCGTATTTTTGCCAAATATCTTTTCGATAATAAATTCTCGCGCGACAAAATGTTTACCATCGAAACCCCCGGAGGCCTGGTTCGCGCAGAAATTGTGGAAGAAGAAAACGGGAAAGCAAAAACCATAAAAGTAGATATGGGAAAAGCCATCTTTAATTCGAAGGAGATTCCTGTAGATTGTGAAAATGAAGAATGTTTGGACGAGATTTTGAACCTGGAGTATAAAGATTATACAATCAATTGTGTTTCGGTTGGAAATCCGCATTGTGTTATTTTAAAAGATGAACTGGATGAAAAAGAAATCAGGGAGTTTGGTTCTCAGATTGAGCACCATCCGATGTTTCCAAACCGGATCAATGTACAGTTTGCCAAAATAATTTCTCCAACCCAGGTTGAGATTTTAATTTGGGAACGCGGTGCCGGCTGGACACTGGCCTCAGGGAGTTCGTCCTGTGCCGTTGCATCGATTGTTGCTAAAAAAGGATTAACAGAAAAAAAGCTGGAGGTAAAAATGCCGGGAGGTATTCTGAAAATTGAAATTGATGATCTCTGGAACCTCAAGATGACAGGCGAAGTAAGAGAAATTGCATCCGGAATCCTGAGCAATGAACTCATTGCCGATTTGTAAATATTTCCTGAAGTTAAATTTATTCACCCCAAAACATGCTTTATTTAGAATTATTCTAACAATTCTTGGATAAATTGTACCTTTGTATCTTTAAAAAAATCGCAGTATAATTATGGCAGAAAAAAAACTACCGTTTTCAAAAGAACAAATAGAAAAAATTATTGAAACGCACCCCACACCATTTCATATTTACGATGAAAAAGCAATTCGGGAAAATGCGCGTAATTTTATAAATGCATTTTCATGGAATGAAGGATTTAAGGAATATTTTGCCATAAAAGCTGCTCCAAATCCTTATCTGATGAGAATTTTACGTGAAGAAGGATTTGGTATCGATTGCAGTTCAATTGCCGAATTGGAACTTGCTAAACGGGTTGGTATGCGCGGCGAGGAAATTATTCTCACTTCAAATGACACACCGGCTTATGAATTTCAACTGGCAAGTGATTTGGGAGCGATTATTAATCTCGACGATATTTCCCACATTGCTTTTCTTGAAAAACATGTTGGATTGCCTGATACAATCAGCATGCGATACAATCCCGGCGACTTAAAACAAGGGAACCTTATTATTGGCCACCCAGAGGATGCCAAGTACGGTTTTACGCATGAACAAATCATCGAAGGATATAAAATCCTGAAATCAAAAGGAGTAAAACATTTTGGTATCCACACCATGGTTGCATCCAACGAACTAGACCCTGATTATTTTATTGAAACTGCTGAAATTCTTTTCAAACTGATTATTGAAGTTTCGGAAAAAACAGGTGTTAAGATTGAATTTGCCAATTTAGGTGGTGGCATCGGAATACCCTACAAACCGGAACAAAAACCGGTAAATCTGGAATATGTAAGTGCCGGAATTCAGAAATTATATCATAAAATGATTGTTGGAAACGGATTGGCGCCGTTAAAACTTCTTTTTGAATCAGGTCGTGCAATTACAGGGCCTTACGGATATTTGGTAACCAAAGTCCGGCACATAAAAAAAACCTATAAACAGTTTGCCGGGATGGACGCATGTATGGTAAACCTGATGCGCCCGGCTATGTACGGGGCTTACCACCACATCACCGTTTTAGGGAAAGAAAACGAAGCACATACTGAAAAATATGATGTCACTGGTTCGTTGTGTGAAAATAACGACAAATTTGCTATCGACAGAATGTTACCCAAAGTTGAAACCGACGATACTCTGGTAATTCACGATGCAGGTGCTCACGGACACGCCATGGGATTTAATTACAACGGAAAACTAAAATCGGCTGAGTTGTTGTTGCGTGAAAATGGAGAAGTTGTTCTGATTAGAAGAGCAGAAACAGTGGAAGATTATTTTGCTACGCTTGATTTTGACGGATTAAAAGATTTTTCAGTATAAAGTATTTTACAAAATATTTAACTTGGGCCGGGAACTAATTTCCGGCCTTTTTCGTATTGTAAATACAAATATTTAGAAAATGAAAATCGGTTTTGATGCAAAACGCGCCTTTTTAAACTCATCGGGTTTAGGAAATTACAGTCGTAATACTTTAAACGCGCTACATCAGTATTATCCCGACAACCATTATATACTGTTCACCCCTGAAATTAAAAAAGAGCTTTTTCATCATTCCGAAAAATTTGATGTTATTTCTCCCGACAGTCCTACTTCAAAAATTTTTAAATCGCTGTGGCGAAGCTTTTCGGTTAGCGGTTATTTAAATAAACGAGAGCTCGATGTTTTTCATGGTTTAAGCAATGAGCTTCCTGCCGGTATTCATAAAACAAGTGTGCCATCGGTAGTAACTATCCATGACCTTATTTTTTTGCGGTTCCCCGAATTTTATAAACCTATCGACCGAAATATTTATTACCGGAAAGTAAAATATGCCTGTTCTGCGTCTACAAAAATCCATGCCATCAGCAAACAAACCAAAACAGACATAGTAAACTATTTTCACATAGATCCCGAAAAAATTGAAGTAGTTTATCAGTCTGTCTCACCAAAGTTTTTTGAAACTCAAAACACAGGAGAGCTACTAAAGAAATATGAGCTCCCCGAAAAATTTATTCTTTCAGTGGGAACAATTGAGCACCGGAAAAATCAATTGGCAATATTGAAAGCCATTCGTTCATCCGAAATAAAAACGACGGTTGTTTTTGTTGGAACGCCCACCATTTACAGTGCTGAACTTTTAAAATTCATTTCGGAAAATAAACTGGAAAATCAAGTAAAATTTTTGAGCAATATCCCCAAAAAAGATTTGGCAGGTTTGTATCAAATGGCAACCTTATCTATTTATATTTCCTTTTTTGAAGGATTTGGACTACCTGTGATTGAATCAATGGCCAGCGGATGCCCGGTTATCACATCAAATGCATCCTGTTTGCCGGAAACAGCAGATGACGCGGCAATTTTATGTGACCCAAAAAATATTGAAGAGATTGGCACTGCTTTAACAAAATTGATAGAAAACAAAAAAGAACGGGAAAAATATATTGCCAAAGGTCATAAACGAGCTAAACATTTTCATCCTGCCTGTTTTTCAGAAAAAATGATTTCTTTGTACTCCCAAGTTTTATCATAAAATTTATGCACAACGACTTAAAAAAAGCATTGGAAGTTCTAAAAAGCGGAGGTATAATTTTGTATCCTACCGATACCATATGGGGCATTGGCTGCGATGCAACAAACCCTGAAGCTGTAACACGAATCTACAACATAAAAAAAAGAGAAGACTCAAAAAGTATGTTGGTTTTGATGGAAAATCCTGCGCTACTCGACCGTTATGTTGACGATGTCCCGGAAGTTGCTTGGGATTTGGTTGAAATTACCACTACTCCTTTAACCGTTATTTATCCAAATGCAAAAAATCTGGCTTCAAATTTAATTGCTGAAGACGGAAGCATCGGGATTCGTTTTACAAAGGAGGAATTTACCTCACAACTTTTGCAGCGTTTCCGACGACCTTTGGTTTCTACATCGGCAAATATAAGCGGTGAAAAATCGCCGGCATTTTTTGATGAAATTTCCGAAGAAATTAAAGATCAGGTCGATTACATTGTTGAATACCGGCAGGACGATACCACTCCGTCACAACCCTCAAGTATTATCAAACTTGGCCCGGGAGGAAGAATCGATATTATCAGAAAATAAAAAGAGCCGCCATACAAAGGCAGCCCTTTTGTTCCCTTTCATAGATAAATCAAAGAAATCACTCCGTAATTTCCTGACCATATTTTGTCGCAAATTTTCTGTACAATTTTTTGTGTTTGTTGTCCAAATCTACATTCCGTCCATTAATAAATGCCAGGGTGACTTTGTTGGTTCTCATATCGAGTAAATCGCCATCAGAAACCACAATATGCGCATCTTTCCCCATTTCCAATGTTCCTGCCCTATCTTCAATTCCAAGTATTTTGGCCGGATTCAAAGTAACCGTTTGCAGGGCCTCTTCTTTTGTTAATCCGTAAGGAACACCATGCCCGGCAACAAACGGCAGGTTTGCACTGTTTGTTGTATTATCGTAAGTTAAGGCAGCTAAAATACCGGCATCTTTAAACCTTGCTGCCATTTCGTATGGAGCTTTTGTATACGAATCTTTTCTTTTAGGCAGGCGATGAATCGGGGCAACTATCACCGGAATTTCATTTTCTTTCAAAAAATCTTTTACCATCAGGGCATCCTCGTCGGCTCCTGCTAAAACAATTTTTCTCACACCCATTTT
The DNA here is from genome assembly GCF_022267315.1 of Maribellus maritimus. Classification (GTDB taxonomy): domain Bacteria; phylum Bacteroidota; class Bacteroidia; order Bacteroidales; family Prolixibacteraceae; genus Draconibacterium; species Draconibacterium maritimum. Next base: position 27,776 of record NZ_JAIKLE010000019.1, on the reverse strand, counting down.
TTTTGCAAAACTGATGCTTTCAATAATTGTCTTAACATAGTCGGCCTGAATATACAGAATGGTTGAACCGTCAAAAATCCCCTGCATAGCTGCCAGTTTCGAATTGGCAGGTGTACCTTTGTATACTTTTGCATCACTAAAAATCTTCTCCAGCTTTTTAACTTCATCAGCATACAATTTATTTTCCTGCAAAGTCCGGTTACTTCCGTAGCCTCTTCTGGAATAATATGAAGGCCAGTTAAGCCACATTCCTTCATCGGTTTTGTAAAGAGCGTCTTCATAATTCCACGCATCCAGGTTCATAACCGATGATAATCCACAAATCATTCCTCCCTGCGGAATTACTTGTGCCAAAAGCACTCCATTTGAACGGGTCACCGGTATTATTTCAGAATCGGTGTTATACGCCACACAGGAGCGAACGCTGGGATTTAGTTCGCCTGTTTCGCTATTATCCAATGTTGCACGAACTCCTCCGATTTCGGCTAATCCCAATTGTGATTGCATAATGATTAAACCCGGATAAACCTCTTTCCCGGTAACATCTATTTTTTCATAACCGGAAAACTGATTCCCCAATTCATCAGCTTTTCCAACAAAAGCTATTTTCCCATTGTCGAACGCAATGGCTGAATTTTCAATTACGTCACCCGTTCCTATATGAGCCTTTGCTCCAATCAGAACAATTCCGTGATCCTGCTCCGAAGCTGGTGACGGAACCTGGGCAAAAGTTGAATAAGCAAACCCCAATAGTAAAATGGTATAAATTATATTTTTGAATGTCGTTTTCATTTTTTGCTTTTTTGGTTATTCATCAATGGTATAATCTGTGATATCCTCATCGTCGTATATAAACTGATCGTTTACACGCATCGGGGAACGACTTCCTCCAAGCCCTTTTTTACTTCCACCTCCTTCGGCAAGAATTTTATTGATTATCCGTGAACGCTCCTCCTGAATGGAATTGTGCATCTCTTTGTCTTTTTCCTTGTCGTAATATACTGTGCCGTCAACAAATGTTTTTGAGGGCATTGCGTAAACCGAAAGCGGATGATCAGTCCAAAGCACCAAATCAGCATCCTTACCAACCTTTATACTCCCCATTCGGTCATCAAGATGAAGGATTTTAGCCGGATTTAAAGTAACCAGTTTTATTGCTTCAATTTCAGAAAGCCCACCGTATTTTACAATTTTCCCTGCTTCCTGATTCAGGCGTCTTCCCATTTCCGCATCGTCGGAGTTTATACAAACCAAAACACCTTCATTCGATTGTATTGCTGCGTTATAAGCAATGGCATCAATTACTTCATACTTATAATTCCACCAGTCAGAAAAAACACTACCCGCAGCCCCGGCTTCCGCCATTTTATCAGCTACTTTATATCCCTCTGTATTATGAATTAAAGTATGTGGTATTATGTCAAATTCCTGTGCCAGCCTCATAATCATGTTGGTTTCGCTCTGAACATAGGTATGACAAACCATAAACGATTTTTCGTTAAACTCGTCAACAATAGCATCCAGCTGGAGGTCTTTTCTTGGTGCCGGAGTTTTTAGCTTTTCAGCTTCAGAAAGCGCATCATAGGCTTCCCATTTTTGCTGATATTCTTTTGCTCTGGCATATACATCGCGAATGGATTGCTCCACTCCCATACGGGTTAGCGGGAAACGCTCGCTGGTAGGCATTCTCGACTGTTTTACGTTCTCGCCCAGCGCGTGTTTTAAGAATCCTACCTGGTTTTTCACCAACATTTCTTCAGGATTGCCGCCCCAACGAAGTTTTATTAACACGGATTGGCCGCCAATTGGGTTTGCAGAACCATGTAATAAATGTGAACAGGTGACTCCGCCAGCCAACTGACGGTAAATTGTTGCATCTTCAGGATTTAAAACATCTCGCATCCGCACTTCTGAAGTAATTGCGTGTGAACCTTCGTTGGTTCCGCTCAATGCCATATGTGAATGTTCATCGATTATCCCGGGAGTGATATGCATCCCTGTTCCGTCAATTTCCCAAACATTTCCTGCATTGATATTTTTCCCAAACTGCGCAATTTTTCCATTTTTTACCAGGACATCTGCATTCTCAATAATTCCCTCATCTTCCAAAGTCCACACTGTAGCATTTTTAATTACAAAATCTTTGTACTGTGGTTTCATCTCGCTTCCATATGCTACAAACGGATATATTACTTTCCCGGGTTCAGTTAATTTTTCATCTTTCTTTTTCCTCGCCTTGTCTTTTCCTGCCTTTTCCAAAGTCATTTCCCAGGTAACGTTTTTTCCTTGGGGAAGAACTCCTGTTCCTTCTATTGCTTTATCTTCCATCCAACCAGAAAGGCGAACCCACTTTTTATCTTTCGGAAACGAAAGATAAATCAAATTTTCTGAGACCGATATTGTCCCCGATTCCGTTTTATCTTTTTCGGTTTTTACCTTTAAAGAATATGAACCAGGTTTTCCTTCAATTACAAGGTCAAAATGCTCGTCGTTACTTAAAGCCAAGGTGTACTCCCCTTTCAAATCCGGCAACCTACTGTCGGTAATTACATATTTCCTGCCCTGTACCCAGTTTTCATAAACAATACATTCCGGATCAAATATTTCTGAAGAAGTAACCAAAAAATTAGCGAGTTTACCATCTTCCAACGAACCCAACATATTTTCGCAACCAATCAGTTTGACTGGTGTTTCTGTCAAAGCTTTTAGCGCATCTCTTTTTGACAAGCCACACTTAATCGCTTTCAGCAAGTTCGTTCTAAACTGTTTTTTATCTTTTAATCCCTCGGTTGTAAAAGAAAATTCTACTTCTTTGTCCGCCAACCTGCCTGGATTATAGGGTGCCAATTCCCAATGTTTTAAGTCTTCAAAAGGTACCAAAATTGCTTTATAAGGATCATCAACATCAGGTGCTTCAGGAAAATTCAAAGGCAAAATCAGCGGTGCACCAGTTGAAACAATTTCGTCAAGCAACTGGTATTCATCGCCATTCCCTTTCATTACAAAAGGAATATTGAATTCATCGCTTAATCTGGCTACATCCAGCAAGTTAATTTTATCTCTCACCTGGAAAACAGAAGGTAAACTTTTGTTTTCAGTTACTGCTTCCAAAGAAGCGTCGAAAACGTTTTTATCACTATCTGAATCGTACCATTCGGCGTCGTAGAAAGTTTGGCGAATTAAAGCAAAAGCTCCCATTAGCGAACCCGGATAATTCATCTGTGAGTTTCCTTTATCAAATGAATAACCACAAGCAACTTTCCCGCTTAAAACCACTTGTTCTTCGTCTTCGTCGGTTAAAGCAACCAAAGCCGAAATTCCCCTCATAATACCGTCATTCTTCTGAGTAACAACAGCCCCAAAACCCGCTTTTCTGAAATCTTCCGCATCCTTGGAATTTACGTGAAATTCTTCAATTGCACTCTGATAAGGTTTAATGGCATCATTCCAGTAAAAAGGCCCGTCAATTTTTGAATCGAATACCTGCTGCCTTGAGAAATAAGACCGCGAAGCAGATGTCCCTAAACTCTTTTTTTCAATCCCATATTCAGTAAAGAGATCGACAAACGAAGGATAAATATATTTTCCTTCCAAATCAAAAACCACCGCATTATCCGGTATAACAATGTTTTTACCTACTCCGGTGATTTTACCTTTTTTAATTACCATAGCTGCATCTTCTATTTCAGTTTGGTAATCGACTACTACGGTTGCATTTATAAAAGCATACACTTCCGGGCGCTCATCGCCAACTCCTAAAACCGGAGATAAATTTTGTGCATGCGTAAATGTAAAAAATGCAATCGTTACAATTAAACAGTACAGTTTTTTCATAATTTATTTAAGTAACTATTGTAAGATCGAAGCAACAGGGTTATAAAAAAATATTGCAAACTACAACAGATAAATGCTATGCCTTAATTTTAGTTGATAGTCTCTTTTTAAACTCATGAAATGTCCCCCTTCTTAAAATCATGAATTCGACACTAAAACTACTAAAAAATAGATAGATTAAAATCCAACGGGGAGAAAAACGGGAGAGCATTTGTAAAATTTACAAAAAAATTAAATCACACCCTAAAAAAACAATGGGTAATATACTAACTCAAGCTGGAGATTCAGCACAAAAAAAACCACTACAGTGGTTGCAGTGGTTCACTTTATTTTAGACTGTTTATTTACATCTTTTTCACTCTACCGGAACCGGCAACAGATGAATCGATACTTGGACTGCCGTGATAATATACACTCCCGGAACCGGCAACTCTTGCTTTTAAAGAGCCATTGGAAGTGACCGAACAATTTCCTGAACCGGCTATTCGAACAACAACATCTTCGGCTTCAAAGTCTTCGGCTTTTACATCGCCGGAGCCGGAAATTGAAACTGATAAATCGTCAGCAACTCCCCCACTCCCGATAACAATATCACCTGAACCGGAAATAGAAGCTTTTACTCTTTCTGTATCCAATTCAGCCAAATTTATATCACCGCTACCGCTAACGGCCAAATCCAGAATACGTGTTTTAATTTCATCTTCAGCAATAATATCTCCCGAACCGGATACTGCAAGCGCGTCAATCTCGGGAACAGTTATATAAATTTCTATTTTACCAGGATTAAATGATTTGAAGAAATAATTTTTGTTTTTAAACCGGATGGTAAGTCTTCTTCCATTAACTTCTGTAACAATTTCTTCCATTGTTGATGACTTGGCAACAATTTCAACACTTTGTGTTTTCCCTTGTTCCAGATACAATTTACCGGGAACACGCAATGAAATTTCTGAAAAAGAAGACACTTCACGCTCTTCGTCTTCAGCAAATAAGGGATTGATAAACAAAGCAGTTACAAAAAGAAAAGTGAGGATAAAGATTTTTGTTTTCATGTTTATTTTGTTTTTGAATATTATCAATACCTTGTAATGACGTGCAAATAACACTAAAGTTGCACATTGAACAAAAAAAAGTGCAACTTTTGACGCTGAAATAAAAGAAACATGAAAAACGAACATATTATACCGGTTCAAATCAGGTTTAACGATATTGATTTAATGGGACACGTGTACAATGCTAAATACCAGGAATTTTTCGATTTGGCCCGCATTAAATATTTTGAGGAAGTTCTGGGTAATTTAATTAGCTGGACACACAAAGGTTTGATTATTGCTTCGGTAAAAACAGATTATTTACAGTCTACCTTTCTTGAAGATAAAATAGAGGTGGTTTCCCACGTGAGTTCACTTGGCGAAAAAAGCCTGACAATGACACAACAGGTTTTCAAAAACGGGCAAACTGAGCCGGTTGCAATTGGGAAAACAACCATGGTTTGTTTTGATATGAAAAAAAGAATTTCGGAATTTATTCCGCAGAAATGGAGAGAAAAGCTTATTGATTATGAGCCGGATTTAAATATCAATCAGTCCGTCGGGAAGCTTTAATACCAGCACTTTTTGCTCCTCATCAACCGAAACCAGAAAATCTTCATTAAAAGGTACCAAAACCTCGCTCCCGTTATAATCAACATTCAAGACCATGTTTCCTGAGAAATCCTCGACGCTTGTGATTTTTCCTATTCTTCCTATTTTTTCATCTTTCAGAATAAAATCAACAAACATTGAGATTGTCATTTCAGCCTCTTCCAAAACAATCTCATGATTAAAAAGCCAGACCGAACCTCCAACCAGCCGACGGGCATAATTTTCGGTATCCACCCAATCGAATTTTATAATGGCCGACTTTGAAGATCGAAAACGAAAACCATTTTCAGCAATAAAAAAGGGTACCAAAAGCCCTTCCTGTTCAACAAAAAAATGCTCGGCTTCTTCCAACGAAGTTTCATATTCAGGTTCGTAATCCAAAACTAATTCTCCGTGAACACCGTGTGTTTTCCGAAAAAAACCAATTTGTGTACAATCTGCCTTTGGTATTGTTTCCATGCAGTAAAAATAGGGAAAATATTTATCGACTCATCTTTCTGATTACTCAATGTCTAATTATAACATGCTGCCCTATGTTCAGGATGACGGAGACCTGAAGCAAAAAAAACCACCGGTCTTCCGACCGGTGGTTTTCTATGTTCAGATGTTGTCTTTTTCAGATTCAGCACCCTATTCTTTTGGAGCTTCTTCATCTGTAGCTGTTGCTTCCGTTTCAGCAGCCTCATCGGCAGCTTCTTTCGCAGCTTCTGCTTCTTCTTCGGCAACTTCAGCCTCTGTTTCAGCAGCTAATTCAGCATTTCTGGCAGCAATGGCAGCTGCTCTTTCTTCTTTGATTTTAGTTTCAGCTTCGAGTTGTTTTTGGGCAGCTGCATCGGCATCGCCGGCCAACCGGTCGACTTTAGCCTGAATTTTTGCTTCTTTTTCAGCCATCCATTTTTCCATACGTTTCTCAGCTTCCGCTTCATCAAAAGCTCCTTTTTTAACTCCACCCATCAGGTGTTTTTTGTAGAGTACACCTTTGTACGATAAAATTCCACGTACGGTGTCGGTAGGTTGTGCGCCTTTTACAAGCCAGTCGTAAGCTTTGTCAAAATCGAGATCTATCGTAGCAGGATTAGTGTTGGGATTATAAGAGCCAATCCTTTCAATATACCTGCCATCTCGTGGCGCCCTGCTATCTGCTACCACAATGTGGTAGTAAGCATAACGTTTGCGGCCGTGCCGCGCTAATCTCATTTTTACTGGCATAATTCTAAAATTATTTTTTTGAAAATGTGGCGCAAAGATAGTATAAAAATCTGTTTACGAAATTATTAACTGGCTTTTTTCATCAGATTATTGATTTGGAGACTTTTTAGTATTTCTAAATCTTATTTTTACCACCTGATTAGATGTACCGCTTCAAACAAAATTAAAACCACAAAGATTATATACAATATAAAAGCAACGCTATTCCTTATTTTTTTGGAGAAATATAAAAATACAGGAACCGCCAAAGCCAAAAAGGCAGAATTTTTTAAATCCTGCGACGTAATATTAAAAGTTCCTCGAAAAATCCATCCAAAGATTTCAGGAATAAATAAAAACATCACAAAAGAAATTAAAAGGATCTCTACAAACTCTGCAATTTTTTTCATGTGCCCTCTTACTAATTTTTCTATTTCACCCTACCCGGATTTTTTTTAATAAAATCGTTCCAATTTTTATATTCTTTTTTTTGCTGTGGCCTGTCCAATTGAATAAAATGACAAATGGCAACAGCAATGGCATCTGTAATGTCCATTTTGTCGGGCAGTTCTTTTAAATGATACACCTTTTGCAGAAAATAGGCCACCTGCTCTTTGGATGCGCGTCCCATTCCGGTAATGGATTGTTTTACCAGCAACGGCGCGTATTCATGAATCGGAATATTGTGCATCAGTGCAGCAACCATAATTACTCCCTGCGCACGCCCCAGTTTTAGCATTGCCTGAATGTCTTTCCCGTAAAAAGGCGCTTCAATGGCCATCACATCCGGCTTTAGCGCTACCATCAGTTTTAACGCTTCTTCATGTAACACCTTTATCCGCTCATAGTGAACCATCCCTTTTTTTGGTGTTATTTTTCCCATGTCCAGAATCTCCGGTTTTTTGTTGCGTATTTCAACCAAACCATAACCGGTGATATTGGTTCCGGGGTCTATTCCTAATATTTTTATCGGTTCTGAAATCATGAAAATTTTTGATTTGTTTTGTCGAGTTGCTGCACAAAAATGCCCGCAACAATAAAAACCAAGCCAATAAAAGTAGTGATGTAAATGGTTTCCTTCAAAATAAAGTGAATAAAAATAAGTGAAATGAAGGGTGCCAGAAAAACCAGGTTTCCAATTTTTGCATTGCTGGTGGTAAGGTTCATAGCCTTTAACCACAACACATAGGTGATTCCTACTTCAAAAATTCCGGAGTAAACTGCCGCCCAAAAACTTGGGTTGAGTTCCATCTCAAAATCAGAGAAAAGTACCACGGCAACGGTAAGATACAATAAACCGAAAAAATAGTTTAAAAAAAGCTTGACCACTTCATCGCGTTTATCGCGAACATTTAAGATCCAGTAGATAGCCCAAAGCACAGAAGTAATCAGAGCCAGAATTACACCCGTAACATTAACCTGTTTGAATCCTTCAATACCGCCCTGCGATGAAATAAAAACTACTCCGGTAAAACTTATAAAAAGTGCGGCAAAACTTACCCACCCAATTTTCTGTTTTAAAAAGGGAACCGAAAGCAGCGCCAAAACAATGGGCCAAACCATATTTATGGGTTGCGCAATTTGTGCCGGCAAAAGGGAATAAGCTTTAAATAAAACCAAATAATAAATCAATGGATTTAATGCACCCATACCCATGGACGTTAACCACTTCTTCGGTGATTGTTTAAAAATGAGATTAAATTTCCCCTGAACGACAATAAAAACGAAAAGAAACAATACAGACACTGCCGAGATATAAAAAATAAGCTGGATAAAATCGTATCCGCGTAAGGCCAGTTTAAAAGATGTGGCAACCGTTGACCAAAAAAATACGGACAAGCCGGCAAATAAATAGGCTTTCTCAGTTGATTTCATTCGGATTGACTGGTTGCATAAATAAATCTTCTTCCGTGGGTTTTTGATCTATTTCTTCATCCGGATATATTTCCCGTAACTCTCTGTAAATTGTTCTCGATTCATCAACAAACACACTTCCGGGATAATCAAACAACATTTTTTTATAGAAATCGCGGGCTTTTTCTTTTTCTCCCAAATGGTAATTAAACAGTCCTGCAAGCTCAAAAAGAGCATCATCGGCCAGAATATCATAGCTAAAATCTGTTACTATCTGTTCGAGGTAAGCGGCAGCTTTCTCATACTCCTGTCTTTCTATTTCAATTTTTGCTTTCCGGAATAAAATGTCGTCGACCAAAGAATTGTAGGGATAAACTTCCTGTAAGCCATTCAAAACAGCCATTGCATCTTCAGGCTTGTTTTGAAAAAAAAGCAAATCTGCTTTTGCAAACATGGTTAGCGGAACAGCAGTAGTGTCCATATTCAAATTATTGCCAATTAACAACGAAAGGTCAAGGGCATCGTTTGCAGTTAATTTCGATGTACTGGCCTTTAACACATCCAACTGCGCTTTGGCCCAGCTAAAATTCCCCATGTAATAGGCCAATTTTGCTTTCTTTAATTTCACTTCATCACCCAAAGTATTCATTTTGTTTGCGTCAATAACCTGAGAGTAAACCAGTGTTGCTTCCCACTGATCGCCGGAATACACATAAATATCCGCCATTTCAGTTTTTAACAATCCTGATTGTTCCGGTTTTAATTTGGGTATTTCCAAACCTTTTTGCAAAACACCAATTGCTTTTTCTGAGTCATTCAAATAAAAAGCCAAAAGATGGGCATACTCCTGAATCATATTTAACGATGCTACGTCGTAACCCAAATAATTCAGCACACTATTATATTGACTGGCAATTTCTTTTCCTTTTTCAATATCTTCTTTTGAACCGTTTATAAATTGAAGATAATTTACGTGAACCTGTTGCGAAAATGCCCGGTTATAATAAGGATTTTCCTTCCCTTTTGCGAGCAGATATTCATATGCTTTTTGAGCGTCGCCGTAACTTTTGTTATTTAGGGCCAATTGCCCCAACTGTGCAATTTGCGGATCTTCTTTTCCTGTTCTTTTATCCAATGCTATTGATTGTCGTAAAGCGCTTGAAAATTTTTTTTCCTGAAGAAAAAACCAAATCAGCAGACGGTTATAACCTATAACATTGGGATCTGCCTGAATTCTTTTCAAAACCTGACCCCGAAACTGGTTTCGCAAACCGTCATCAATATCGAGCCGCATTGCCGAAGAAAGGCTGCTTTGAACTCTTGCCAGCTGTTTTTCATCCTGACGTAAAAGATTGAGGTATTCTTCGAGCATATTGTCGTAATTCCGCTGGTAGAGATAGGCTCTTGCCAGTTCGTAATTAAACTGTTCCCCCTGAATTTCCTGTCGCCCTTTTAAATAGGTTTCAACTGTATAATCATATTTTCCCCACTGCAAAAAGGTGTTTGCTGTAACCAAATAACTTCCTTTATTTGGAGGAATTGACCGAATAGCATCCTGGTATTTAATAGTTGCTTCCTCAGACCTCCCCTGCTCATCGAGAACATAACCCAGGAAGACAACAAGTTCAGGACTGGGATTTTTGCTCTTTTTTATCTCGCTGGTAAGACTCTCCTCTGCTTCGGCAAACCGATCGAGTTGAAGCAGACTATTAATGTAAAGTCTGAAATAATAATTATTCGAAGACTTTTTATATACCGAAAGTAATAGAGGAATTGCCTTTTCATAATCTCTCGAATTATAATATGTAATGGCAAGTTGAGCATCGGTTTTTTCCTTTTGCTGAAGTTGTTGGCCGAACGCGTCCTGTAATGTAAAAATAAATATAAATAATATGGCTATGTATCTCATAATCTTTCAAAATGGTCACTACAAAAATAACACTTAAAACCATAAACGGTTCTTTCTGTTACTTTTTACAATATACAGTTACTTTTTAAACAGATTACTTTACTTTTATAAAAAATATATTTTGATATGGCACACGAGTTGAAAGACAGGCAGCGACTGCCGAAGTGGATGAAGATGAAAATGCCAAAGGGAGAAAGCTACTCGAAAGTCAAAAATCTTGTTGAACAGCACGGACTTCACACCATTTGCACAAGCGGAAACTGCCCCAATATCGGAGACTGCTGGAGCCGTGGAACAGCGACATTTATGATTTTGGGTGATGTTTGTACGCGCCGGTGTAAATTTTGCGCTGTTAAAAGTGGCCGTCCACTGGCTCCTGATTTAGAAGAGCCCGGGAAGCTGGCAGAATCGGTTCGGATTATGGGCGTAAAGCATTGTGTAATAACTTCTGTTGACAGGGATGATTTGGATGATCAGGGAGCTGAAATTTGGGCCCGTACCATTCGGGAAGTTAAACGTGTAAACCCGGATACTAAAATCGAAGTTTTGATTCCTGATTTCAGAGGAAAGGAAGATTTGATTCAACAGGTTATTGAAGCAGGCCCGGAAGTGATCTCGCACAATCTGGAAACGGTAGAACGCTTGACACCTTTTATTCGGTTTGCTTCAAAATACCGCCGCAGCCTCGATGTAGTAAAATATGTTGCACAAAACTATAAAATTGCCAAATCAGGAATCATGCTCGGATTGGGAGAAACCCATGAAGAAATCCTGCAAACGATGGACGACTTGTTGGAAGCAGGCTGCAAAGTAATGACTATCGGGCAGTATCTGGCACCAACTTCAAAACATATGCCGGTGGTTGAATATATTACTCCTGAGCAGTTTTATGAATACGCCAAAATAGGCAGGCAAAAAGGATTTAAATTTGTAGAAAGCTCTCCGCTGGTAAGAAGTTCATACCGGGCGGAAGAACATGTGAATGCATAAAAAAAGAGTATAAAGCAATTAGCATTGAGTAACAAGTGACAAATTTTAATTACAACGATTTAGGTCTAAAAGACTACAAAGAATGTTGGGATTATCAGGAAAAAATACTGGCTGATGTGGTTGCTGAAAAACGGGCAAGCGGCAAACCAACAGCAAAAAACCAGTTTATTTTGGTTGAACACCCGCATGTTTACACCTTGGGAAAAAGTGGAGATGAAACAAATTTGCTGGCCAATGCCGATTTCCTGAAAAAAATTAAAGCCGTTTACTATAAAATCAACCGTGGAGGTGACATTACCTACCACGGCCCGGGACAGATTGTGGGCTACCCCATCATCGATTTGGAACACTACAAAATTGGTGTGCGCGAGTACATCGAAAAAATGGAAGATGCTATCATCGCCGCCATTGCCGAATATGGCTTGGAGGGCGGCAGGAAAGAAGGTGCTACTGGTGTTTGGCTCGATTTTAACCATAAAGTCCGTTCCCGAAAAATCTGTGCCATCGGCGTGCGCGTGAGCCGCTACGTCACGATGCATGGTTTTGCATTAAATGTGAACACCGATATGCGTTACTTTACTTACATCAATCCCTGTGGACTAACTTTTGGTGTTACTTCCATCCAACAGGAACTGGGAAGAAAAATTGATTTGGAAGAGGTTAAGTCGATCCTGAAAGAAAAGTTTAATTCTATCTATTAAATCTCTCATCCGGCATTTCAAATTCCCGACAATAGTTTTTAAAATGAACTACGTCACATAGAGTAGCCCTTGATCTGCTTATAAGTTCCATGTATCTTTCTTCAGGTTGAGAGAAATGTGCGTCTCCACATCAATTTCACATTAAAGTTTTATATTTTTTTAATAAGTTAATTTTATCTTTGGAATTATTTTTAAATATTGATCCGAATTCTTACTGTTCAAATAATTAAATAAATATCACCAAAATGAGCAAAATAAATCAAACATCAAGAAGACGGTTTTTGAAAAGTGCATTGGTTGCAGGAGCCGGTTTTACCGTTGTTCCGCGTCATGTTCTGGGAGGCAATGGTTTTATTCCACCTTCCGATCAACTCACAAAAGCCATTATCGGAGTTGGAGGGATGGGACGCGGCCACATCCCATACGAGGGAACCCGCGTTGTTGCTATTTGCGATGTTGACACTGAACATTTGGCACTGGCACAAAGTAAAATTGATTACGATGTAAAAAAATTTCACGATTTCAGGGAAGTTTGCCATTTACCGGAAGTTGATATTGTGCACATTGCCACTCCTCCGCACTGGCATGGGCTAATGGCTGTTGAAGCAGCAAAAGCCGGAAAAGATATTTGGTGTGAAAAACCAATGACCCGAACCATCGGAGAAGGTAAAAAAGTGGTGGAAGCCGTAAATGCTCATGGAAGAATGTTTCGACTAAACACCTGGTTTCGTTTTAAAGATACTTTTTACGGACTGGGAACAGATGTAAAACCACTTAAAAAAATTATTGACAGCGGAATTCTGGGATGGCCGTTAAAAGTTACCGTGAGCGGAATTACCGGCTACGACTGGAAATTTTACTGGAGCGGGGAACACAATTTAAAACCTATGCCGGTACCGGAAAACCTCGATTACGATTTTTGGCTGGGGCCGGCTCCATATAAACCTTACAATCCAAACCGTGTGCACGCGAAATTTCGCGGATACTGGGATTATGATGGTGGCGGATTAGGTGACATGGGGCAACATTATCTCGACCCGGTTCAATATTTGTTGGGAAAAGATGATACCAGTCCGGTAAAAATTGAAGTGGACGCTCCACAACAACACTACGATGCAGTAGGCTCATGGAGAAGAATTACCTACACTTATGCTGATGGCTGCCAAATAATATTGGATGGTGAAAACCGGGATAAAGATGCGGCATACATTGAAGGGCCAAACGGAAAAATTTTCAGGGGATTTAAATCAGACATTCCTAATCTTCACAAATTCCTGGAAACACTTCCTGATCCCGAACCACAAATTTCTATCTTCTCGGAATCAGTAAAAACACGCAAAAAATTTGCATTGAATGAAACCAATGGGTTCCGTTCAGCAACAATGGTAAATCTGGGAATTATTGCAGTACGACTTGGGAGAACACTTCATTTTGATCCTGAACAACTTGAGTTTATTGATGACGAGGGGGCAAACAAAATGATCAATCAACCCATGCGTGCTCCATGGACAATTTAAAGGATGAAAGATTAACTATTTTAAGGATTAAAACGATGAAAAAAAATATTTTCAAATTATTTACCATTCTCCTGCTAACGGTGGCTTTTTTAACTTCCTTTGCACAAGATCACCGGACTCTTGATACAAAAGTTGCCGATATCCTGGCACAAATGCCAACAAAAGATCTGGTTCACCGCGACCGTGTTATAGCCGAAATGTTTGAACTGGGACCGGAGGGGTTTCAAAAATTCTCAGAATTACTTGTTCCACTTGGTACCGGCGACGATACAGCCGTTCGTTTTGCGATTAACAGTTTGGCAAGATATTCAAGTGCCTTTGGGAAGGAAGAAGAAAAAACTTTTACCGAGACCCAACTTTTAAAAGCTTTGGATGCCCACCACGACGTAGAAGTAAAAACATTTTTACTCAATCAGTTGAATTTAGTTGCCGACGATAAAACCGTTGATGCCATCAAAAAACACCTTGCAGAAAAAGATTTGACAGAGCCAATAACACAAACGCTCGTAACAATTGGATCTGAGAAAGCAGCGTGGGCATTGTTTGAAGCGCTCCCGAAAGCTCAGGAAGATGCCACAAAAGAAACACTGGCGAGAGCGCTTGGAGTTTTAGAATACAGTCAGGCTGCTGATGCAATTGCACATTTTGCAGAAACCGAAAATCAGAAATTAAAAAAAGCTTCGTTGGCAGCACTTGCCAACATCGGTTCTCCTGCCTCATATAAAACATTGTACAACGCCGCAAAAAATGTTGACTTTACGTATGAAGCAACCAACGCAACGGAAGCTTTTTTAAATTATACTGAAAAACTGGGAGAAAAAAACCAGGTCGAGCTTTGTAAAAAAGCCTGCAAAGTGATTTTCAAAGCCAACCAAAGCGCGGAAAAATTGCACAATTATTCAAAAGCTCTGGCAATCTATTCTAAATATTTTGGTGCAGATGCATTACCGCTTTTGCTAGGAGCAGTGGATAACAACGACAAGGCTTTCCGCTATTCTGCTTTAAATTTGGCGGAAAAAACCGATGATATTGCCAGTACACGCGCCTGGATTGAAAAAGCTAAAAATTCTCAGGAAGATATAAAAGCAGAAATTATTGATATGTTGGGCAGAAAAGGAAACAAATTTGCCCTCGATTTTATCAAAGAAAGCCTGAATTCTTCATCACAAAAAGTAAGAGAAGAATCAATTACAGCGATGGTTAAATTACAGGAAACAAAAGCAATTCCGGTATTAATTACCCATTTGGCAGCGGGAAAAGATGTTTCTGCTGCAAACAATGCATTACTTCAATTACTTGATCAAAATCATCTGGTACCTGTTGCAACGCAAATACCCAAAACTTCGGGCGAAACAAAAGCTGCATTTATTGATTTGATTGCTGCAAAATCAGGTTCCGAATATTTCAGTGAGATTTATGCGCTTACCAACTCTTCAGATCAGGTGGTAAGAAATTCCGCTTTCAGCGCTCTAAAAAGAATTTCAAACTCAGAAAACCTGGATCAGCTGATTATGCTTTTACTTTCATCGATAAATGACAATGAAGTTGGTGAAGTACAGGCTGCTGTTATAACTGCTGCACAAGGCATTGAAGAGGAAAAAAGTGAAAAGGGCAAAGTTCTGGGAGCCTTAAAATCAACCGACGACAAAGAAAGAATTATTGCCATCCTGCCAGAAATTGGCGGCCCTGTTGCACTTGAAACTGTTGCCGGATTTTTTAATAACTCAAACGGAAAAACAAAAGAAGCTGCGTTTGAAGCATTAACCAACTGGAAAGAATATGATGCTTCAAAAACACTTTATGAAATTTGCCAAACAAACAGTTCTTTCCGCGAAAAAGCTTTTGCAAGTTTTATTCGTCAGGTGCGTTCTGCCAATATCCCTGATGATCAAAAATTGCTTCAATACCGTAAAGTAATGCCGTTTGCAAAGTCAACACAGGAAAAAACAACGGTTATCAGCTCGATTGGAAATCTTAAGACTTTCCTTGCATTGGTTTATCTTGAACAGTTTCTTGACAAAAGTGAGTTGCAGCAAACAGCTGCACGCTCTGTTATGAAAATTGCACTTCCGGGCTCGGAAGAAAAAGGTTTTTCGGGAGAATTTGTAAAAAATCTTTTGGATAGGGTAACATCTGTTCTTTCTGGTGAAGAAAGTGATTACGATAAAATTAACATTCGGAATTACCTTGAAGATATGCCAAAAGAAAAAGGATTTGTCTCGATGTTTAACGGCAAAAATCTTGACGGTTGGCAGGGAATGCTTTTGAATGGAAATCCCATTAAAATTGCTGAACTAAGTGAAAAAGAACGCGCCAAAGCTCAGGAAGAAGCCAATAAAAAAATGTTTGAGAACTGGAGTGTCCGGGATGGCCAGATTATTTTTAACGGGCATGGAGCAAACCTGGTTTCAACAAAAAATTACAAAGACTTTGAGATGATTGTTGACTGGAAAATTACCAAAGAGGGCGACAGCGGCATTTATCTGAGAGGAACACCACAAGTACAAATCTGGGATACATCGCGTGTTGAAGTGGGTGCCCAGGTTGGTTCAGGCGGACTGTACAACAACAATGCCGACAATATTCGAAACCCGCTAAAAGTAGCCGACAATCCTATTGACGAGTGGAACACATTCCGTATTACAATGATCGGTGAAAATGTAACGGTTTATCTAAATGGCGAGCTGGTTGTTGACAACGTCCGAATGGACAATTATTGGGATCGCAGTATTCCGATTTTTGAAAGCGGCACCATTGAATTACAGGCCCATGGAAACGAACTGGCTTTCCGCGATATTTATGTTCGCGAAATCAACACCGATCACATCGGGTTAAGCAATAACGAAATTGCTGACGGATTTACTTCACTTTTTAACGGAAAAAATCTGAATGGCTGGCAAGGCAATAAAACTGACTACTATGCTAAAAATGGTGAGTTAATTGTAAACCCAAAACGGGGCGGACATGGAAATCTTTTTACAGAAAAAGAATACAGTGATTTTATTTTCCGTTTTGATTTTCAATTAACACCCGGAGCAAATAACGGACTAGGAATCCGGGCTCCTCTGGAAGGCGACGCTGCTTATGTGGGAATGGAATTGCAAATTCTGGATAACACGGCAGCGATTTATGCCAACCTGCACGAGTATCAATACCATGGTTCTGTTTATGGTGTTATCCCGGCAAAGCGAGGATTTCAGAATTCGGTAGGAGAATGGAATTCTGAAGAAGTAATTGTTCGGGGTTCAAAAGTGAAAGTAATTTTGAATGGCGAAACCATTCTGGACGGCGACATCAAAGAAGCCAGCAAAAACGGAACTTTGGATGGCAAAAAACATCCGGGGCTGAAACGTGAAAAAGGCTACATTGGATTTTTGGGGCACGGTTCTGAATTAAAATTCAAAAACATACGGATAAAAGATTTGAATGAGTAAACTTTTGAAGTAACTCAATCGATTCAGTAATAATAGTTTGATTAACTAAAGCAGGGTTTCATTTTGAAGCTCTGCTTTTTTTATTCTCCGGGGAACTGCATCAGAAGAATCTTCAGGATTACACTGTATCCCTCTAAATTTTGCAATAAAAAAACCGCTTTAAAAAAGCGGTTCTTCATAATATTCATCTAAATTCCTTAAATACTGTCAATTGCGTTCAAATCGTCAAAAGCAACTTTTAAGCGTTCAATCATTGCTTCTTCCGCTTTGCGAATCCAAACACGTGGATCATAAAATTTCTTATTCGGTTTGTCTTCTCCGTCCGGGTTACCAATTTGTCCCTGCAAATAACCGTGGTTAGCTGCTTCAAAATCACGAACACCTTTCCAGTAAGCCCACTGAGTATCGGTATCGATATTCATTTTTATAACTCCATATGAAATTGCTTCCCGAATTTCTTCATGAGTAGATCCAGAACCACCATGAAAAACAAAATTTACTGGTTTTTCTTCCGTCCCCAGTTTTTCCTGAATATATTTTTGGGAGTTATCTAAAATTTTCGGAGTCAGTTTTACGTTCCCTGGTTTGTAAACTCCATGAACGTTTCCAAATGAAGCTGCAATCGTAAAGTTAGGACTTACCTTACTTAGTTCTTCATAGGCATAACAAACCTCTTCGGGCTGTGTATATAGTTTTGAACTGTCAACACCGGTATTGTCAACACCGTCCTCTTCTCCACCGGTAATACCCAATTCAATTTCCAGGGTCATACCCATTTTACTCATTCTTTCGAGGTACTTTTTACTGATTTCAATATTTTCTTCCAGCGGTTCTTCCGAAAGATCAAGCATATGTGAGCTGAACAACGGCTTTCCTGTTTCAGCAAAATGCTTTTCACTGGCATCAAGCAGGCCGTCAATCCAGGGTAACAATTTTTTTGCAGCGTGGTCGGTATGTAAAACAACATGCACTCCATAAGCTTCGGCCAGGGTATGAATGTGTTTTGCACCGGCAACAGCGCCCAAAACCGCCGCTTCCTGTCCATCCAGTTTTAGTCCTTTTCCTGCATTAAATACAGCTCCTCCGTTTGAGAACTGGATCATTACCGGAGCCTTTGCCAATTTTGCAGCTTCCATAACAGCATTAACTGAAGATGAACTTACAACGTTTACTGCCGGAAGGGCAAAGTGTTTTTCCTTAGCTACCTCAAAAATAAACTGTAAATCGGATCCGGTAACCACACCCGGTTTAACTGCATCAGCTATTTTTCCCATAATTTCAAATATTTAATTTATTATTGATTACTTAAAAACAACACAAAATTACGATTTCAGTTCTTGGAGTGCAAAATTACGATGTTAACGAAGATTAAATTCTTCATTATTTAATATTGCTGATTCACAATTCATTAATTCATTCTGAATTAGGGAAACCATTATTCTTCCGACATTTTTTATTGAACCAAAATATTAAAGTTAAATTTTATATTTCCCGGTTTTTAAATCCGAATGAATTATTGAATTTTAATTACTTTCACCCACCAAAAATTAAAAATCAAATCTAACTCAAATAAAAATGACAGTAAGTTATAAAGATTTAGGTCTGGTAAATAGTAAAGATTTATTTGCCAAAGCTGTTGCAGGTGGATACGCAATTCCTGCATACAATTTTAATAATTTAGAACAATTGCAGGCCATTCTGCAGGCCTGCGTTGATACAAAGTCGCCGGTTATTTTACAGGTTTCGTCAGGTGCACGTAAGTATGCCAACGCAACTTTGTTGCGCAACATGGCCAAAGGTGCTGTTGAATATGTAAAAGAACTGGGATATGAAATTCCGATTGTTCTTCATCTCGACCATGGCGATACTTTCGAACTTTGTAAAGATTGTATCGACAATGGATTTTCATCTGTTATGATTGATGGTTCGCATCATTCCTACGAAGAAAATGTTGCATTAACCAAAAAAGTAGTTGAATATGCTCACGCACATGGTGTAACTGTTGAAGGAGAGCTTGGAGTTTTGGCAGGGGTTGAAGACGATGTAGTTGCCGAAAAATCAACTTATACCCGTCCGGAAGAAGTAGAAGACTTTGTTGCCAAAACAGGTGTTGATTCGCTGGCAATTTCAATCGGCACTTCCCACGGTGCAAACAAATTTACACCAGAACAATGCACTAAAAATGAAGATGGAGTTTTAATTCCGCCAATGCTTCGTTTTGATATTCTGGAAGAAATTGAAAAACGTATTCCAGGCTTCCCAATTGTTCTTCATGGTTCTTCATCAGTTCCACAAGACCAGGTGGCTATTATTAACCAATTCGGCGGAGCATTAAAAGATGCAGTAGGTATTCCGGAAGAATGGTTGCGCAAGGCAGCAAAATCGGCTGTTTGCAAAATCAATATTGATTCTGACGGACGTTTGGCAATGACAGCTGCTATTCGCAAAGTTATGGCTGAAAAACCAGGTGAATTTGATCCAAGAAAATATCTGGGGCCTGCCCGTGACTCATTAAAAGAATTGTATAAACACAAAAACGAGAATGTTTTAGGTTCAGCAGGGCAGGCTTAAAAAAAATAAGAAATTGAACAATTAGGAAGGATGGCTAATTAATTAGTCATCCTTTTTTTTATTAAATATCACCTACATTTTCTATTTTTGGTAGTTCGCTCTCTTTAATAATTAAAAACTTATAATTTTTATTATGATTATTTAACATTCGGTATTTGTCACTTAAATTAGTGAACAAAAAATCGTTGAGTGAAAGCAAGCCACGGTGTTATCTTAGTGTTACCCTTATGTTAACAAAACATTAGCAACCTATAGCAAAGGGGCAATAACGACTCTTTATTATTTAAAGTGATTCTAAATTATAAAAATACTATACGCCCTAATATAACATATTATTGTTCAATTGCGAAGTCAGGTATCATTTTGTTTCTGAAATCTTATAGAATATTTCTATATAAACCTTTATCATTTATTAGAATATCGATTGCGTAAATTTTGTGACAAAATTATCCAAAAAAAGAACCAAGGATCAGAACAATTGTTAAATACAACTTTAAATAAGAAAGCCTCTATTATAATAAATTCTAAGAAAAATTCTAATTATCAAAACTTCGTCGACATTCTAACATTATGTAAAATATTTAAATATTGTAACTCTCTATCATATTGACACTTATTTTGAAAAATATACTTTTTCCTATCTTTGAAACGTTATTGAGTTTGAATCTATTTGTAATTATATTGTTAAGTATGTCCATGGTGTTTTCAAATTTAGGCTCAACATTTTTAATGTTGAAAGGGGAGAGATTAATTCTTATAAAGAAATTTATCTATATTTTCCCGATTTTGTTTTTTCTGGTAGTTTCTACTGCCAGCAGTTATGCAACCGTTTACTATGTCAGTAACTCCGGAAATGATAATAATTCCGGAACCAGTCCTACCGAGGCCTGGCAAACACTGAAAAAAGTAAACAGCTTTTATCCCGGCCCGGGAGATCAAATTCTCTTTAAAAGAGGGAATAGCTGGGTTGGCACATTAAAAGCAGGTGGCTCTGGTTCTTCGGGTAATCCTGTCGTCTATGGAGCATATGGCTCTGGAGAAAATCCTAAAATCTATAATTCGGAGAAAGTGACCAATTGGGAAATTCATTCCGGAAACATCTATAAAGCTAAAGTCTCTGCTGATAAAATCGAACAGGTTTTTATTAACGACAATCTCCGGCTAAGATCCGCCAGGTATCCAAATAACGGTTATTTTGACATAAGTTCTGTAAATGCAGCAAACAAATTTACTTCTAAAGATTTAAACGGAGGGATAAATTACGGTGGTGCAATGGCAGTAATACGCGACAAAGAATGGTCAATCTCCTCTAAAAATGTATCCGGCTCTTCCTCTCAAACCATTACGCTGGCATCTGCTCCACTATACGGACTAGGTGTAGGTAAAGGTTTTGTTTTAGTTGGTAAGCTGGAATTTCTGGATGAGGCTGGAGAATGGTACTACGATAAAAACTCAGGGACACTATATCTTTGGACACCGAATAATGATTCTCCGGAAAATTATACAATTCGGGCTTCGACCAAAGATTATGCAGTTTATATCGACGGCAGATTCTATGTCAATATCGAAAATCTGAACCTACTACATTCAAACACTGATGCGGTTTATGTTAGCAAATCACTACATATTACGATCAACAACAACAATATTCTATATCCCGATAACCGAGGGATGACGATTAATTCCATTGCTTCAAGCCATGTAACAATTTCGAATAACATGATTAATGGAGCAAACCACGATGGTTTAAAAGTTGATGGAACTTATCATACAATTTCGGATAATACAATAAAAAATATTCGATTATTTGAGAATTTTGGCATTGGCGGTCTTGGAGACCCGATGGCAGGAAGAGGAATAAGTATAATTGGTGGTTACTCTCAAATACAATACAACCATATTGAAAATATTGGGTATAATGGAATTGGTTTCTTCGATGCACCATATACAAAAATTGAATATAACTATATCAAAAATACATGTCTTACAACACAAGATGGAGGTGGGATATACTGCTATAACAGAAGTGTTTTGGCACCAGGTTGTCAATACTCAGAGATTCGCGGAAATATTGTTGACAATGTTCCCGGAAATATTGATGGCTGTACCACAACCTTAAAACAAGGCGCGGGTATTTATATGGATGATCGTATCCACCACATTATTATTGAAAATAACACTGTAGCAAGAGCTTCCTATTATGCCATATATCTTCACAATAACAGATATATTACCGTCTCAAACAATACAATCTTTGATAACGGAAGTGGTTTCCGCGTAACAGGCTCATTTGGGGCAACTCAAAACAGTATACAGAACAACACCTTTTTAAATATTTCCTCATCAGGCTCTGGGAAAAAAGCAACTCT
The DNA here is from genome assembly GCF_022267315.1 of Maribellus maritimus. Taxonomy (GTDB): domain Bacteria; phylum Bacteroidota; class Bacteroidia; order Bacteroidales; family Prolixibacteraceae; genus Draconibacterium; species Draconibacterium maritimum. The sequence continues at coordinate 5,766 of NZ_JAIKLE010000019.1, read as the reverse complement.
CGGATTAATAAATTCTTCTGAATCGTCTATTGTTAAAATTAACAGTAACAAATATATCGATAAACACCGAGATACACCTTTTGCAAATACAAAAGACTATACATATAAAACTTTTTCACAATGGAGGTCAATTAGCGGAGGCGATTCGAACTCTACGATTGACTCTAAACCATTAAGTGCCGGCGAAGCAGAAAAATTAATATATAACAACACCAAACAAGAAAAAACAATAAATCTGGGAAATACGGTTTATCTGGATTCCGATGGAAATCAGGTTACAGGAAAAATTACTTTAAAACCTTTCACCTCTAAAATTCTTATCGGGACAAATATCGAAAATATTGATACAAACCGAGAACCTGAAATAAATGGACAATCTTTTGAAATAAAAGATGAGCTCCCTGCGGAGGGGGTCGTAGGGCAAGTATTGGCCAACGACCCTGACGAAAACCAAAACCTTACTTTTTCAATAGAAGGAGGAAATAATGAAAATTTGTTTTATATCGAATCATCAACCGGTAGGATATACTCAACCAAAGATATTTCTGTAGCTCAAGATAAAACCATTGAATTGATTGTTACTGCAACGGATGATGGAACGAATCCGTTATCTGCCTCAGCAGTTGTAATGATTTATATTTTGGCAACTAAAAGTGATGAAACGGGGCTGATTTTAGATGTTAATCCGCCATCAATCACTTCCTTTACAGTCCAGGAATCAATAAACACTTTATCTATTCCTGTTTTAACATTCGAAGCTACCGACGACAACGGAGTTGCAGGATACCTAATTACCGAAACGGGGCTTAAGCCATCGGCAACTGATTCAGCATGGCTCTCCTCCGCACCTGATACTTTTCTTGCAAGTTCAGCCGAAACTTCGATTCTTTACGCGTGGACAAAAGATCAGGCAGGAAATATTTCAAATTCTTATTCAACACAGGTAGAGATAGATTTAAACAGATCATTTTCTGAGTATCTATTTGAAGAAGAGTCCGGTCCGTTAGTATATGACTCACAAGGTCCCAATGACGGAACTATTTACAATAAAGAAACCAGAACAGAGGGAATTATAGGTAGTGGATTGAAACTTGATGGTTCAAATTATATCAATTTAGGGGAATGCTTTGCCGAAAAAATCGAGGACCAAATAACACTCAGTGCATGGATAAAGCCAGATCCAAAATTTTTCGGTTATCAGGGAATTATTATGCATGGAGGATCAGATTTTGATACCTATGCTATATACATTAATCAAACATTTAAACGAATCGCTTTTAAAACAACCGAGACTTCGGAACCATGGCTTGCTATCGATAAAACAGATGAACTATGGGATGGGGAATGGCATAATATCACAGCCGTTTATAACGGCACTGAAAAAATTATCTATTTAGATAACATAGTTATTGGAAGATCGGTTAATGAAGGAAATATCTCGGCTGGAGAAGGATACAATTTATTAATTGGAGCCGGAAGAGATACTGAGAAGCCAACTCTCCTATACAAAGGACTAATCGACGAGGTTAGAATCTATAACTACGCATTAACCATTGAGCAAATAAGCGAACTTTTTAATAAACCTCAGCAACCACTAATTTCTTCGTCTGCTTACACTATTGAATCCATAACAATCTGCGAAGGAGATAATTATCTGGGATGGACAGAAACCGGAACTTATGAACAAATCTTAACAACTCTTTTGGGAACGGATAGCATTATTACTACTGAATTAATTGTAAACCCCAATTATGAAATAACTGAAGAAGTTACCATTCAAAAAGGTGAAAGCTATCTGGGGTGGACAGAAGAGGGTGAATACTTAAGAACACTAAGTTCTGTAACCGGCTGCGATAGCATTGTCACAACTTTGCTTACTGTGGAATCGTATACTGAAAATAGTACAGACGATTCTACAGCAACAGAAAACACATCCAATAAGTCTTTAACCTTTAATTCGGATTATAATTTCAACAACGTGCAGACTGAAGATTATAGAAGCAATGAGAATCTTAGTTCAATAAAGATTAATCCGTCTTCTGACTTTATAATTTATCCTAACCCGACAACAGGTTCATTTATAAATATTGACTATGGATTTCCTCCAGACTCTAATGCTTTACTGGAAATAATAGATAGTAACGGGGTAGTTCAGATCAGCCAATTGATTGTAAACAAATTGACAAGAATTAATTTAGAAAATTTAACTCCTGGATTATACTTTGTGGTATCCAAAACAAACTACGGAACAAATACAAAAAAATTAATGATAAAGTAAATATTAAATTTTAATCTTTATATGCACGATATTAAGCTGTCTCATAAATAAACTTGTCATTCAGCTCAAAATTGACAACCCACATTGCGTAAAAATTCAGATTTCAGCTCTACTTGTTAAAATATAGCTTTAATAAGTAGAGTTGTTTTTTTTAGCAGCTATTGCACATGGTAAGAAAAAAGTTTGTTTAACCTAATAATTTTCTTCGCCTTTCCCTGATAACCCAAGGTATCCGACTCTGAAAAATATTATGTTAACACCATTTTACTGACCAAAGTTTCGTCCAATTTAATCTATTGGAAACAAACTCTCAAAACCTGTTAGACTTATACAGTTTAACTTTCAGCACTTTACCGATAGTAAAATAGGCATTTTGCCCAACCCCTGTTTTAATCCTAATTGATACTTTTGCTACCGATACAAAATCAAATTGGACGTTTAAATATTTTACTTATGTTTTTAAATCGGAAAGGTTATACCCTTACCAAGGGTGTCATTGGTGATTTATTTTTAAAAAATAAATTACTCTCATTCAGAGAAATTGTTTTGTCAGCTATTTTATTGGTATTCCTTGCCAGTAATGGTTTCGCTACCACTTACTATGTTAGCTCTGCCGGAAACGACAACAACTCCGGCACTAGTTCGAGTCAGGCCTGGCGTACGTTGGAAAAAGTAAACAGCTTTTCTCCAAGCCCCGGAGATCAAATACTTTTCAATCGTGGAGACCAATGGGTTGGTACTCTAACAATCAATGTGTCTGGTAGCTCAGGAAATCCAATCGTTTTTGGAGCTTACGGAACAGGAGAAAAACCAAAAATTTATAATTCAACTGCCGTGTCCGGATGGTCTGTCTATTCCGGGAATATATACAGGGCTTCCATTAGTGCTCAAAGTATTGATAGGGTATTTATTAATGACAACCCTGTACGCTCGGCAAGGTATCCTAACAGCGGTTATTTTAAGATATCTTCTGTTAACAGTTCTACGCAATTCAAATCAACAGCTATCAACGGTGAAATTGATTACTCAGGTTCAGTTATCGTTTTCCGTGACAAAGAATGGTCAACATCTACATCTACCGTTACCAGTTCTTCTTCACAAACCATCAATATCTCACAAGCACCGCTTTACAGCCTAAATACGGGAGAAGGATTTGTATTACTGAATAACTTAAAATATCTGGATGCCGCAGGTGAATGGTACTATGACAAAAACAGTAAATATTTGTATCTGTGGACCCCCAACGGAGATTCGCCTGAAAATTACACTGTTAGAGCTTCGGTTCTCGAAAATGCTGTGGTTATCAATTCTAAAAATTACATTACCCTTGAAAACATTGAATTCCTGCATTCCAATGGAAATGGAATAACAATGGGGGATTGTGACTATATAACTATTAAAAACTGCGAAATCAGTTATCCGGACAATATTGGAGTTGAAATTAGCTCCGGTTCTGCAAAAAATCTGACATTTACAAACAATACTATCATCGGTGCCAATCACGATGGGATAAAAGCCTACGGTACCTATCATACTTTTGAAGACAATACAATTAAAAATATTGGCCTTTTTGAAAATTTTGGCGTTGGCGGTTTGGGCTCACCACAAGGAAAAAGAGGTATAATTATTCTTGGTGAACATAGCAAAGTCAGGTACAACCACATAGAAAACATTGGGTACAACGGAATTGGCTTTTTTGCTGCACCCTATACAGTAATCGAATACAATTATATTAAGAATACGTGTCTTACAACACAGGATGGCGGTGGTATTTATTGCTATAACACCAGTACTTCAGACCCCGGATGTCAATACTCTGAAATCCGTGGAAATATTATTGATAACGTACCTGGAAATACCGAAGGGTGCACATCAAGCACGAAACAAGGTGCAGGCATTTACATGGATGACCGCATCCATCATATTACAATTGAAAATAATACAATAGCAAGATCTTCATACTATGCAATATTTTTACATAACAACAGGTTTATTAGTGTTTCAAACAATACCGTTTATGATAACGGCAGCGGATATAGGGCTACCGGTTCATTCGGAGCATCAGACAACAGTATCAAAAATAATATTATCCTAAACATTGCCTCTTCCGGTTCGACTTCAAAAGCAACTCTGGGTATATTAAATTCAAATGAAAGCTCTATTGTTGATATTAATAACAACAAATACATTGATAAGCACAGGGATACGCCATTCGCAAATACAAAGGACTATTCGTACAAAACATATGCTCAATGGAAATCTGTCACTGGCCACGATGGAAATTCAACTTTTGACGGGACTCCCCTCGATAACGGGAAAACTGAAAAGTTAATTTACAATAATACAAAACAGGCAAAAACATTTAACCTTGGAAGCTCTGTATACCTCGATGTTGATGGCAATCCGATTAGTGGAACAATAACACTGCAGCCCTTTACTTCAAAAATCCTTATCGGAACAAATGCAGAAAATATTAACACTAATCAGAGACCTGAAATCCAAAACCAGTTTTTTGAAATTGACTCACATGTAGCTGCTAATACAATTATCGGCCAACTGGTAGCAAACGATCCGGATGAACAAACCCTAAACTACTCTATAACAGGAGGAAACAGCGAAAATTTATTTTATATCGATTCTAAAACCGGAGAGATATTTGCAAATACCGACATATACGCTTCTGCAGATAAGACAATCGAACTGTTTGTTACTGTTATCGATGACGCCACAGATCCGCTGTCTGCTTCTGCAACTGTGACAATTAACATCTTCGCAGTAGTAAATAACGACGAAACAAATGCAAGCTCTGATGATTTAACAGCCCCGGTTATCTCTGCTTTCTCAGTACCAGAAATAACTTCTTCTCTGGAAATTCCGGTTTTAACATTTGAAGCTTCTGACAATAAAGCTATTACCGGGTATCTGATTACTGAATCCGAGAACACACCAGCTGCTGACGACCAAAACTGGTCGGCCTCAGTTCCTGATTCATACACTTTTACTTCAAGCGGCTCCTTTGAACTGTTCGCCTGGACAAAAGATGAAGCTGGAAATGTATCAAATTCAATTTCTGCATTGATCAACGTTGTTTTTCAAGATAATTCTTCTCCATTTTCTGAATACCTGTTTGAAGAAGCTTCGGGAGCAACAGTTATCGACTCAAAAGGATCAAACGACGGCTCAATAATCAATGAAGAAAACAGATGTGATGGAGCAAATGCAGGCGGCCTGCAATTCACAGGTAAAGGCCACATTAACCTGGGACACTGCTTTTGTGAGGTACAGGACCAGCTGACACTTAGCGCATGGGTAAAACCCGATGCAACATATACAGATTACCAGGGTGTTATTATGCACGGCGGACCAAATGATGATACATATGCAATGTACATCAACTCTGCATACAAACGTATCGCATTCAAAACAACCGGTACCACTTCTGCTGCATGGTTCTTTGTTGATAATATTGACATCTGGGATGGCGAATG
>NZ_JAIKLE010000199.1 GCF_022267315.1 Maribellus maritimus | reverse complement strand
AAAAAAAACTGAAGTACGCAGCCAGGAACTGGCCGGTAAACTTGTCGAAATACGAAAAACAGGAAGAGGTACTACAGGAGCGTAACAGCTATTCCAAAACCGATCATGACGCAACTTTCATGCGTATGAAAGAAGACCACATGAGAAACGGGCAGTTAAAACCCGCTTACAACTGGCAGTTTTCTACCAATAACCAATTTGTGGTTAATTATACGGTAGAACAAACCACTACCGACACCACTACACTTCCTGCCCACCTGGATGAACACGAGAAATTATATGGACAATACCCCCGGTTTGCTACTGCCGATTCA
>NZ_JAIKLE010000198.1 GCF_022267315.1 Maribellus maritimus | reverse complement strand
GGGAAAATTGAAGCAGGAACAAAAAGTGGTCACATTTCAGCTTTCTGGGATATAATGCCAACAGTGGCGGATATTGCGGGAATTAAAGCCCCCGGGAATATTGACGGTATTTCGTTTCTTCCTACCCTGTTAAACCAGGGAGAACAAAAAGAGCACGATTATTTATATTGGGAGTTTCATGAAAAAGGCGGGAGGAAAGCGATTCGCAAAGGCGACTGGAAGCTGGTACAGTACAATGTTTTAAAACCCGAACAAACTACCACTGAATTGTACGACCTTTCAACAGATATTGGCGAGGAACACAATGTGGCAGATGA
>NZ_JAIKLE010000197.1 GCF_022267315.1 Maribellus maritimus | reverse complement strand
AAAGTTTCTGAATTTCAGATTAGATATAGTAGTTAATGATGTTTGTGGACTTACAGGCCTAAAAATTATCGAGGCCATTTGTAATGGGAACCTCGACCCATTTTCACTGGCAGAGTACAGGCATTACAATTGCAGGAAACCAAAACAGGAAATCGCAAAAGCCTTGCATGGGAATAACCGCGAAGATTATCTGTTTGGGCTACGGCAGGAGTACGACAGCTACAAGTTTTTCCAAAGAAAGATAAAAGCATGCGACAAAGAAATTGAGCGTCTAATCAAAAGTGAAATCAAAAAATCACCCGAAAAGAAAAAACTTAAAACCACT
>NZ_JAIKLE010000196.1 GCF_022267315.1 Maribellus maritimus | reverse complement strand
CCTCCTGTATTAGTTGCAGTCACAGTGTAAGCCTGTCCGGTTGAAAATCCGGTAATTTCTCCGCCGGCACCAACAGATGGCCCTGTGGGGTCAAAGGTATAAGTGTAGTCACTGTTGTAATTTGTAATGCTTGCACTTCCCGGTTCGTTGCAGGTTGCATCAACAACCGAAACCGTTGGCTGCTCAGGTGCATCCGGGGGGCCTTCAACCGTAAACTGAGCCGAAATTTCCGAAGTACATCCTCCTGTATTTGTTGCAGTCACAGTGTAAGCCTGTCCGGTTGAAAATCCGGTAATTTCTCCGCCGGCACCAACAGATGGCCCTGT
>NZ_JAIKLE010000195.1 GCF_022267315.1 Maribellus maritimus | reverse complement strand
ATTCCCCTATTAAAGTGGAGTTTATTTTGATTATTGATTTTTAAAAAATAGTTTTGATAACGGGAATGAGCCAGTTCGAAGCTCGGTGTTTAAAATGGCGTAAAGGTTGGAAAATCAACCCGCTCAGAATTCTGGAGATGGGGACATTTTGAAAAATTGAATGGTGGAGCGTAGCTACCCCGTATACAATAATATCTAATAGCAATGTACATGTTCCTGTTCTGGCAGATTTTCAATTTATTGACAACACCCTTATCCTCACTTTTCATGGGTAAGGGGTTTTGTGTTCAAAAATCGATAAATCAGACAATATCCGTGGTTTTCGTTATATACAAT
>NZ_JAIKLE010000194.1 GCF_022267315.1 Maribellus maritimus | reverse complement strand
CATGTTCTGGTGATGGTGTAGCTGTTATCGCAGATAGTATCGGAATAAACTTCCTTAAAAGAGACATCCACATCTGCATCGCAATTGTCGGTAGCGGTTAAAGTGGCTGCGACTGTTACGGCATCACAGTTTTGTGTAGTGTCAGCAGGCAGTGATTCCACAAAGAACGGTAAAATTGTATCCTGTACAGTTACTACCTGCGTGTATGAAGTTTTGTTTCCGCAGTTGTCTGTAGCTGTCCATTTTCTGGTGATGGTGTAGCTGTTATCGCAAATAGTATCGGAATAAACTTCCTTAAAAGAGACATCCACATCTGCATCGCAATTGTCGGTAGCAGT
>NZ_JAIKLE010000193.1 GCF_022267315.1 Maribellus maritimus | reverse complement strand
TCATATCGGACGCTGTATAACAGCAAAAGGCGTACGCCCAATCATCAGTTATCAACATCGTTTTTCAACTACCTATTTGTATGGAAGTTATTCGCTCATTGATGGAAATTCTTTCGTATGGGAAATTAATGGTACAAGTATCGATATTTTTAAGCGTTATCTCCAGGCTTTTTCAGCACAAAGGCCAAATGAATATAAAATTGTTGTTATCGATAATGCCCGCTTCCATCTGATAAAGCCAGGTGAAGTCCCCGAGAACATATTCCTGCTGAACATTCCTCCATATACCCCGGAATTGAATCCCTCTGAACAAATATGGCAATACATAAAAACAAGGT
>NZ_JAIKLE010000192.1 GCF_022267315.1 Maribellus maritimus | reverse complement strand
AAATCAAAAGTCCTTGTAATGGCAGAAAGCGAGATGGTAGAATCCCCGAAACCGGGACAAAAATCACGAAGAGTAGGTTATTTGAAAATGAAAGTTATTGAGGATTTAAAAAGTGACACCATAAATGAACTGGTTAATAATTTAGCAAGTAATGCAATAGACGTAGATACAGATGACTCAACATCTTATGTTGACCTAAAAGATTATATACCGAGGCATAATTCACAGGTAATACCTAAAGAAAAAGTTGGTGAAGTGTTGCCGTGGGTACATATCGCTATAAGTAATGCAAAAAGGCAATTGATAAATACATTCCATGACATCAAACCAGAATTTTT
>NZ_JAIKLE010000191.1 GCF_022267315.1 Maribellus maritimus | reverse complement strand
CCTCTACGTAGAGTTGCAAAAACAAGGAATAGAAGTGATCCTGTGCAATGGAAAGTTTACAAAACATGCCAAAGGGAAAAAGACCGATGTGAAAGATAGCCGGTGGATTCAGAAACTTCATTCCCTGGGTTTGTTATCTGGAAGTTTCCTTCCCGATGAAACCACAGAGATATTGCGTACTTATTGCCGTCAAAGGACAAACTGGATAGAACTTGCCGCAAGTGCTTCAAGAAAGATGCAGAAGTACTTAAAGTTTCTGAATTTCAGATTAGATATAGTAGTTAATGATGTTTGTGGACTTACAGGCCTAAAAATTATCGAGGCCATTTGTAATGGGAACCTCG
>NZ_JAIKLE010000190.1 GCF_022267315.1 Maribellus maritimus | reverse complement strand
ATTTTTTCTCATAACCTGAATCCTCGTTTTTTATCTGGTTTATATTGTTGACTTTTCTGTTGAGGATTAGTTGTTCTCTGGTTCTGTAAAATTAACTTCTGCAGGTTGGCTGCACTAAGTAGACGGTGAACGGAGCTGGTTTTTATCGATTCTTTACCAATCTTAAATTTTATACCCACAACTTTTCCATCGGAAGCTTGCTTCTGTTGCATTTCAATACCAAACAATTTCATTTGTTCCGCATATTCAAAAATGCTCTTCGGATGTTGAGGCAAAACTTTTTCATGTGCATTGATTATTTGGTTCCTCAGTCTTTCTTCTTTCTGTTGTTGTATTTCTTTTGC
>NZ_JAIKLE010000018.1 GCF_022267315.1 Maribellus maritimus | reverse complement strand
TAAATCAGTTCTTAGTCATATTTGAAAAAAGGGTCCAGCTATAAATAGCTAAACCCTCGGTATTTTTAATTTACACACTTTGTGAAACAGTGTCTGTAATTTTTACGCTTTTTGTTTCTGTTTCTGTTCTTTTTGTCAAATCTGTCAAGCCTGTCTTCCAGGCTGACTTCCATTTTTACATCTTTTTCTTCACTGTTTAAGTGTGTAGAAACTTCAGGCTTTATTCCTCTCTTATTCTTTTGAATTATACTTTTTACCTCTTTTACTGATAGTTTGAAAGAGTTACCGGGTAAACCTTCTGCGAGAGAATACCAGATTTCTTTTTTTAGAAAGTCAGTTTTTATGGGTTTTGCGAGTCCCTTGGAAGTCTCCAGATCGAGCAATTCTTTTGGGAAATCGTTTCTCGCTTCCATATAGGCGTCGAGTTCATATAAAAGGCAACATTTTAATTTTCCGCAGGCACCAGCCATTTTTTGCGCAGAAGGGGATAACCCCTGTTTGGTAACTGCCTCTGAAGAGATACTTTTAAAATCGGTTCTCCAGCTTGAGCAGCACAACTCTCTTCCGCACGAGCCAATTCCCCCAACCAGTCCGGCTTCCTGCCGGGCACCAATCTGTTTCATCTCAATTTTAATGCGGAACTCCTGTGCATATTTTTTTATCAGTTCCCTGAAATCTACACGTCCTTCAGCAATGTAATAAAATATAGCTTTATTATTGTCGCCCCTGAATTCAACATCTCCGATTTTCATCTCGAGGCCTAAATCTGCAGCAATCTGCCGGGCACGGATCATCGTAGGCTTTTCACGAAGCCTCGCTTTAATCAGTTTGTCCAGGTCGAGTTCGGTAGCCTTGCGGTAAATTGTATTTAAAGTATATCTTTCAGGATTTCTAATTTTTCTTGTAAATTGTTTTTCGGCCAAATACCCTGTTAACTGAACTTCTCCCACATCGTGCCCCGGAGAAGTTGCAACAACAACCTTGTCTCCGCGTTTTAGAGAAATACGACTGTTGTTTTCAAAAAACTCTCTGCGGGTTGATTTAAATTTTACTTCAACTATGTTTGATTGGTCTGTCGTATCGGGTAAATCGTTAATCCAGTCAAAAACATCCGTTGTTTGAGAACCGGCCGAATTATTAAGTGAACATCCATTGCAACTCATTGTTTTCTTTCCCCTCTTTTTAAATAATCCAGTGCAAAGATTGAAAAAAGATTTAAATATCGTAAATTAATGTAGTCTAAATTAAAATTTTAACTTATGAATTTTGAAGAAATTTTTGCAGGCGTTAATTTTTTAGCCGTTTTGGTTTCGGCTTTAAGTGCATTTGTTATTGGCTGGTTGTGGTACGGTCCGCTTTTTGGAAAACAGTGGATGAAACTGAATGGTTTTACCGAAGAACAACTCAAGAAAGGTGGAGGAATGTCAATGCCTTTGATTATGATTATCAATTATGTGGCAACAGTTTTGGCAGCTTTTGCCATAGCTATGTTTATAGGAGCAGAATCCAACATGTCATTTGGCATTTTCGCCGGCTTTATGATTGCAATTTTCTGGATTGGTACCAGTCGCTTAAACGATGTTCTTTATGAACGAAAACCTTTTGGACTGTTTCTTATTAATGTTGGTTATTATTTGGTGATTTATGTGCTGATGGGGGCAATATTAGGTGTATGGCACTAAATTTTGTTGTGTTTTTCTTTACTAAAAGATAAAAACACAACAAACAGATATAAAAAATAGATGTTTCGGGCGCGGAATTCCATTCGGATTCTGCTTTTTTTTGTTCCTTTAAAATAAATTTGTTCAAAGGAAATTTTATGTCGATGAGAATTCAGCGCCTTACATTTTTATTGATTCTGGCCTTCTTGCTTCAAAATAAAGAAACCCGGGCATTTGTGCTTAGCAGGCATTCCGAGATAAGTGTTTTAACCTGCAGTCCCGGAGATGAAGCTTATTCGGTTTACGGACATTCTGCTATTCGTGTAAAGGATGAGTCGTATAATTATGATGTGGTTTTTAATTACGGAATTTTTGATTTTAGTTCTCCCAATTTTCTTTACCGTTTTGCCAGCGGGCAAACCGATTATTTGCTTGGGGCTTACGGGTTTTCTGATTTTGTTGATGATTATATCGCCGCTAAAAGAAGCATTTACGAACAGGTATTAAATCTCACACAACATGAAAAACAAAAAGTTTTTGATTTTTTACTTTGGAATGCCCAACCGGAAAACCGGGTTTACCGCTACAATTTTCTCTTTGATAATTGCGCCACCCGGGTTCGCGACGTCATTCAGGAGCAGTCTGATGGAAACGTTAATTTTCCGGAGAAGCCTGAAAATCAAAAAACATTCAGGGATTTAATAAAGGAATATCACTCCAAATTGTTGTGGTTAAATTTTGGAATCGACCTGATTGTTGTCGCTCCTTCCGATAAAGATGCTTCGGCTTTTGAAGAAATGTTTTTACCCGATTATCTTATGGGTCATTTCACTAATTCAACAATAACAACCGGAAACGAAACAAAACCTTTGGTAAGAGCCACCAATGTAATTTACCAGGCACCTGAATCAACATTTAAAAGTTTGAAAATAGTTAGTCCTTTTGTAGTTTTTGGCATTTTGCTGCTGCTCGTTATCTATGTGTCTGTTCGGCAATGGCGGAAAAAGAAGATAAACTATTTGACAGATTACCTGGTTTTTGGGATTAACGGTTTTATGGGAGTTGTTATGTTGTGGTTTGTTTTGTATTCAGAACATCCGGCTATGCACCCCAATTATAATCTTTTGTGGGCAATTCCCGTGAATCTAATTTTTATATTTATTTGGAAAATAAAAAAGTGGAGGACAGTAACTCGGTATTACTTTGTTGTTGTTTCAGTGTGGTTGTTGCTTTTTTTGCTTTTAGGTTCTCTTGTCCCCCAGAAATTCCATGTTGTTTTTTACCTTTTAACTTTGATTGTTTTAGCGCGGGCTGTATTGAATACTTTGTTCGTTTTGCGGGGTAAAACTTTTGACCGGTTAACTTAATCTGATTGTTGAAAAAAATCTGTGAACAAAATCCTGAGCAGTTTCCTTCCTGTAGCTAAACTTGTATCTTTGTTTTTCATAAAATAAAACGGATTTGACAGGTTCAAAAAAATATGTTGAGACGCCTTTAATGAAGCAATACTATGCTATTAAAGACAAACATCCTGACGCAATTTTATTGTTCAGGGTCGGCGATTTTTATGAAACATTTGGAGAGGATGCGATAAAAACAGCAGAGATTGTCGGGATTACACTTACCCGCAGGGCAAACGGGGCGGCAAGTTATGTTGAGCTGGCCGGCTTTCCGCATCATGCACTCGATACCTATTTGCCCAAATTGGTACGCGCAGGGCAGAGGGTCGCTATTTGTGAACAACTTGAAGACCCAAAGTTGACCAAGAAAATTGTTAAACGTGGAATTACGGAACTGGTAACCCCCGGAGTTTCTATTAATGATAATATTCTTGAAAACCGTGAGAATAATTTTCTAGCCTCTGTTCATTTCGACAAAAAGTTGGCTGGTGTCGCTTTTCTTGATATTTCAACCGGAGAGTTTTTAACTGCACAGGGGAATTATGAATATATCGATAAATTGTTGAATTCCTTTCAGCCGAAAGAAGTACTTTTTCAGCGTGGAAGAGGAAAAGAGTTTACCGAAATTTTTGGTAATAAGTTTTATACGTTTAATCTTGATGATTGGGTTTATACGGATGAATCAGCCAACGATCGTTTGCTTCGGCATTTTGAAACTGCCTCATTAAAAGGTTATGGTGTGCAGGGCATGTCGTTGGCAGTTATCGCTTCTGGAGCAATTTTGCACTATCTTGATATCACTCAGCACAGCCAGTTAAAACATATTACCGGCCTGAGTCGGATTGAAGAAGAACACTATGTATGGCTCGACCGGTTTACCATTCGGAATCTTGAACTTTTTTCGCCATTGCATGATAGTGGAAAATCATTGATCCAGGTGATTGATAAAACCATTTCGCCCATGGGTTCACGTTTGTTAAAACGCTGGTTGGCGCTTCCGTTAAAAGACGTAGATCCGATCAATGACCGCCTGAATGTGGTTGAGTTTTTTCTGAAAAATCCTCAAATCCGCGAGAACCTGGAGGAACATCTGCGCCAGATTGGCGACCTCGAGCGTTTGGTTTCAAAAGTAGCGGTGGGCAGAATTAATCCACGTGAAATGGTTCAGGTAAAAAATGCTTTAAATGCTATTTTGCCAATAAAAGAATGGTGTGCCGATGCAGACAATAAAACCTTACAAAGGTTTGCCGAGCAATTAAATCCGTGTGACGGTATTCGTGAAAAAATTCATAAAGAAATTTTACCCGATCCACCAACTGCAATCAATAAAGGAAAAGTAATTGCCGAAGGCGTTTCACAGGAACTGGATGAACTTCGCGATATTGCCTATTCCGGGAAAGATTATCTCGCAAAAATTCAGAAACGGGAAAGTGAAAAGTATGGAATTCCTTCGTTGAAAATAAGTTACAATAATGTTTTTGGATACTACATCGAAGTCCGGAATACACACAAAGATAAGGTGCCGGAGGACTGGATTCGCAAACAGACTTTGGTAAGCGCAGAACGTTATATTACGGAAGAATTAAAAGAATACGAAGCAAAAATATTGGGAGCGGAAGAGAAAATTCAGGTATTGGAAACTCAGATTTTTAACGAAATTGTTTTTGCTTTGGCTGATTATATTTCTGCCATTCAGCTGAATTCGAATATTTTGGCGAGGATTGATTGTTTGTTGTCTTTTGCCGGTTGTTCAACCAGCTACGGATATTTCAGGCCTGAGGTAAATGATTCTAATACAATTGACATTAAGAATGGGCGACACCCGGTAATTGAACAGCAGCTTCCGATCGGGGAATCCTACATTTCAAATGATGTTTTTTTGGATCAGGATGACCAGCAGATTATTATTATTACCGGACCCAATATGGCAGGTAAATCGGCACTGCTGCGGCAAACAGCTCTGATTGTTTTATTGGCTCAAATGGGAAGTTTTGTTCCGGCAGAGTCGGCTAAAATTGGTTTTGTTGATAAGATTTTTACGAGGGTAGGAGCGTCTGATAATATATCACTGGGCGAATCTACTTTTATGGTGGAAATGAATGAAGCGGCCAGTATTCTGAATAATGTATCCGACAGAAGTTTGATTCTTTTTGATGAACTGGGGCGCGGAACGTCTACTTACGACGGGATTTCCATTGCCTGGTCGATTGTGGAACATTTGCACGAGCATCCGAAGGCGAAAGCAAAGACTTTATTTGCAACTCATTATCACGAGCTAAACGAAATGGAGGGCGCTTTTCCACGTGTGAAAAATTTTAATGTTTCCATAAAAGAGGTGGGAAATAAAGTAATTTTCTTACGAAAACTGGTTCGCGGAGGGAGTAACCACAGTTTTGGGATTCATGTTGCAGGAATGGCAGGAATGCCAAAATCGGTGATAAAAAGAGCCGAACAGATACTCAAAAAACTTGAAGGTGGAAAAGAGACGGAAAATCTTTCAAAACCTTTGGAAGAAATTGGTGGAAACCGCGAGGGAATGCAGTTGAGCTTTTTTCAGTTGGATGATCCGGTATTGAAACAGATCCGTGATGAGATCGCCTATCTCGATGTGAATAACTTAACACCAATTGAAGCTTTAAATAAATTAAACGAGATAAAAAAGCTAACAGGTTTAAAATAAAACTTACCTTTTTTTTTCAATATTTTGCAGGAAAAAAAATTACCCATATATTTGCATCGCTTTAAAAGAAACGTTCTGTTAAATACGCGAGAATAGCTCAGTTGGTAGAGCACGACCTTGCCAAGGTCGGGGTCGCGGGTTCGAGTCCCGTTTCTCGCTCATCACGATATTCAAGGATGCCCGGGTGGTGGAATTGGTAGACACGTTGGACTTAAAATCCAATGATCATTATGATCGTGCGGGTTCAAGTCCCGCCTCGGGTACCATTGCGAGAATAGCTCAGTTGGTAGAGCACGACCTTGCCAAGGTCGGGGTCGCGAGTTCGAGTCTCGTTTCTCGCTCAAAAAAAGCTTCACAAAACATTGTGGAGCTTTTTTTTTGCTTTTATATTTTCCAGAAAGTCAGTAAAAATAAAAAGGAACAAGGTTGAGACTTTTCGGTTACTTGAGTTTTGTGCCCCGGAGAGTTCCACGTTTTTGTAAGTTTTTATATAGTTCCTTTTCTTTCCTTGTCTTCTCATTTGATAGTAAACAAACTGGCTAAAATGAAAAAAACAAATTGCCTTTATACCTGCTGTTGCTAACTTGTTTGTGTTTTTAAGCTCAATTGAACAACCTGAACAAAACCGAAGAAACGCTAAAGTTTATTACCATCAACAGACCTGATCCAGTCGCTCCTGATGGCAGCAATTTTTTTGTTCAGGGAATAAACCCCGGGAACTGGCTGAATCCTGAAGGTTATAAGTTTCGTTTTCGTAGAGCCGGTTCAGCAAGATTAATTGACCAGGCATTTCGGGAAATGCCTGGCCCCGATTTTACAAATGAATTCTGGAGGCAATTTAAAGACCATTACATTTCATATGAAGATGTCCTGTGCATAAAAAGTACATTGATGACAGTTATGGTTATTCGCGGGTGTTGGTGGGCGAAAAACGCCCAGATATTGTTTGTGAACATCCGGAAAAGAATTGCAGACGTTCAAAATACTTACAAGGTTTTACATCAAATATTTTTTAATCTCCAATCAGTTTTATCAGTTTCCCACGTGAAACCTGTTCGGTAAGTTCCATGTTGTTTAGCAAAGCCAGTTCATTCATTTGGTTTTGCGAAACGCCAAAAGTTTTGAGGGCATCTGCCAACGATCCGGAATTCCTCACCTGCTGGATTTTAATCCGTTTCGGTTTTACATTCAGTTTTGAAGTTTCGGTAAGGCGGTTGAAGTTTGACATTGTAAGTTCAAAAGTTTGCAGGTAGTTGCTAAAATCTTCACCCGACGAAACGCCGTGAAAAACATAAACAGAACCACTGTATTCGATAAAATAGGACAAAACTTTAATTGTTTGCTCCGCTCCTGTTTGCTCATTTTGCGATACTTGTTGTGACGAAATAACAACAGCGGGTAAGCCATTTACGGTTACATTCCTGCTTTCCAGCGTCGTTAAATTTAATTCCTGAACTACAATTTGTGCCGCCTCCGATGCTGTTTTTTGTTTGGCAAGGGTGAATATTACTGCTGCTTTGCCGTCGGCGGGAGCCATTTGTACCTGTAAGGGAGAATTTTCCAGTTTCCAGCCGGAAGGGACCGGAAATTTGAATCTCATTTCGGGATGGTAAAAGATACCGGATTCAACATAACCTTGTCGCGGATCTTCTCCGTAAACTATTCCGTCTATCATACGTAAATAGCTGTCTTCATTTACTTTCCAGTTGTTCGAATTAAGACTGTCCTGCCATGATGTTGCTCTTTGGTTTACATCGTTGTACCTGTCCCCCGGATTGGGGTGTGTGGAATAGAAGGTTGGAATACCGCCACTCTCGCTTTCCATTTGCATCTTGTCGAGGACATGAAAAAAATCAGCCATTTTATGTGCATCATAACCAATTTTGGTTGAATACTCAACGCCTAGTTTATCCGATTGTCGTTCATTATCCCGGCTAAATTTCAGGAACAAAAGTTGCATCCCCTGCATGGCATAGTCAGCAAACTGTCGAAAATCTTCAGAAACGATCATCCCGCCTACCAGAAGCAATTGTCCCAGCTGCTGCTTACTTTGCTGGCTGGCTGTGTGACGCGCTGTAATATGACCCATTTCGTGCCCCAATACACCGATCAATTCCGCTTCATTATTGAAGTGGGCCAGAATTCCCCGCGTCATGTAGATATATCCTCCCGGAACAGCAAATGCATTTATCACAGGCGAATCCAAAATTCTAAAATGATATTCCAGGTTTGGGCGATGCGAGATTTTTGCGAGTTCAGTACCTTTTTCCTCTATAAAAGCTTGTAAATCCTGATTCTCATATAATCCAAATGTGGCAATAACCGTCGGATCGTATTGTGCTCCCAACTCAATTTCTTGTTCTTCAGTCATTAGCATAAGCTGTTTCTTTCCGGTTACCGGATTTACTGCGCACGAAGGAATCAATAAAATTGCGGCGGTTAGCAAAACGAGTTTTGATAAAATTAGTATCTTTTTCATATAAAAGTCTTAATCTTTTGAAATCAATAATTTAGTTCATTTAAATGTGTCGATTTGAACTTTCAGCCTTTATTGGTAAATTTAGCGCTGTTTGAACAATTTCAGAAATTTTTATGCATAATAATAAAAGGTTTTGCCTGCCGCTTTTTTTTCTTTTAATCTCCACCTTGACTTTTTCTCAGGAACAAGCGTTAAAATCAATTGTTCAGAACGATTTAAAACAACATTTGACTTTTCTTTCTTCTGACGAATTACAGGGTAGAAAGCTTGGAGTAGGCGATGGTTTGGAAAAAACAGCTGAATATCTCGAAAGAAATGCAAAAAGAAACGGACTACAGCCGCTGAATGATAGTTACACGCAGAAGGTTGATATTTTTTCGATTCATCCAGATAATTCGCATACCTATTTAAAAGCTGAACATTCCAAAAAGAAAAAGAGCCTAAAGTCGCCTGCTATTTGTTTGGATAAGCAGATACTAAACCTGGATTTTAAAGGCAAAGTGGTTTTTGCCGGATTTGGGAAAGAAGATGAATCGGCGGGCTATGACGATTACGAGGGGGTGGATGTAAAAGGGAAAGTGGTTTTGCTTTCCTCCGGGGATATGGATTCCTTTCAGGAAGACAAAAATTTTCAATGGAGTGATCGTTGTGAACATAAAAAGAGACGATTAGCTTTTGAGAAAGGGGCAGAGGCGGTTGTTCTTATCACCAGCCCAAATGACAAAAAAAATAAGATCTTTGCGCAGCTTGAAAAATGGATGAATAGAAATAATTTCACGTTAAAAACTGAAAATCAAGGCGAAGGAGAAAAGTATTTTATTACCACTCCCGAATTTGCCGATTTTTTGTTGGGAGGAAAAAACAGGTACAAAAAGTATCTGGAAACAATTGTAAAAGAAAATAAAGCAAATTTGTTGGAGCCGGAAAATGATGAGATTGAAATTCATATTCAAAGAGAGATTCAAACTTTTCATTCACGAAATATTCTGGGAATGGTGGAAGGAAGCGATTCTGATTTGAAAGATGAGTTTGTAATTTATATGGCTCATTACGATCATTTGGGAATCAGCGAGGATGGGGATGTATATAACGGTGCCGATGATAACGGTTCGGGGACAACCGTTTTGCTTGAATTGGCGGAAGCTTTTTCTTCAATGAAAGTAAAACCTAAACGAAGCCTCTTGTTTTTGTGGGTGACCAGTGAAGAGATTGGCTTATTTGGTTCTGGTTTTTATTCCGGAAATCCGCTTGTTCCAATGGAAAAAACAACGGCCTGTATTAATCTTGATATGGTTGGAAGAGTATATGAACCAAGGGATTCGGTTTGGAGGCGTTCACCCAAAATGGTGAAGAATTTTGATGGTCTGTTTACACTTACTAACGATGTGTGGCCGGAATTGAAGCAGATTAGTGACTCCGTTTGTTATAGTTTGCACCTGGTTCCGGATAATTCACTGCCTGCACAATTTCTTCGAAGCAGTGATCATTATCATTTTCATAAAAATAATGTGCCGATTTTGAACGTGGCAACCGGTTATCATGCCGATTATCATAAGCCCACCGATGAAGTTTCAAAAATTAATTTTGATAAGATGAAACGGGTAGCCGATTTTGTTTTTCTGGTTGGCTATGAGGTGGCAAATTATGAGCCACTTCGGAAAACAGGATCGCCGGCAAATTAAAAAAAATGCCCGATTCCGAACAGCTTTTCCTTAATATTTTTTGTGAACAACACCACTGTTTTTAAATCCCCCTCCTTCGGAGGGGTTAGGGGAGGCCCTTACCTTGCGGCTTTTAAACCTTCAGTAGTCGTATAATATTTTACAATCATATTGGGTACTTCCCATTCCGGTAATTTCCCGTCAATAAGATACTGCAAATACTTTTCAGTAACCTGTCCAAAATGTGCTTCGTGGCCCACTTTGAATTTGGCAGGAATATTTAATTTCCATGTTGTGTCGGTGAGTTTTTCCAACTCAATGCCGGAATAATTTGATGTTAATCCCTGTACTGCATTGTACAAATAACCGGCAAATTCTTTGATGTCAACATCCGGACTTGCTTCAATATAAAGTTGAGGTTTGTAGCCTTCTTCTTCTCCCTGTTTGATAATCAGGTTACACTTTGTTCCACGCATAATCGAATAGTGTGTGTCTCCGGCGCCTTCAGGTGCCTGGAAATTCCAGATTACAGAGGCTTTGGCGTGGATGCCCTTTAAAGTATAGTTTATCTCTCCATTGCTGTAAACCTTTAATACACCGTCTTCAACATCTTTTTGCAGATAATCGGGATATTCTGTTAATTTGGTAACTTTTTCAAACATTTCGGGTGTAAGGTCTGTGGTCCATCTTTTTGCAGACAATACATTTACATCCGATTTACTCAAAATAATTTCCGGAAAGGCTTCCCACTGGATTAGGTCAACGAGGTGTGTAGTTACGTCAACGATACCTTCGCCCTGTTGTTTTGTATCGAAAAACCAGGCCGGACGTTTTAATGCACTTCCTGAAACATATTTAAAAAAGTGATGGACGCTTTCTTTTGTTATTGCCGGTTCTTCTTCAGTTCCGGTTTGTAATGTTCCAAAAACTTCAGGAATATGTGCAAGTTCGCGTTGCAACATAGTCGTTATTTCATGACGTTCAGTCATTATATCGTATAAAAGAACACCTTTTTCTTCGGCAACTTTGAACGCCTGCTCCAGGGTTGGAAATTCCTCGGGAGAAATAACCATTGGTTTATCTGCCAGAACATTAATTCCTGCATCAATGGTTTTTAAAATGTATTCTGTTTTTTTTGCATTGTTACCCGCTGTTACCATAACATTTCCTGGTTTTTCTTCCAGCATTTTTTCCAGAAAATCAGCTCCGGTATATACTTTCTCCTCCCAGGCGGTCGGATTCTCAGCACGAGTGTTGTAACTGTTTATCAAAGCCAGGTGGCCCTGAATATCGGGTCCTTCAGGTGCATACACATAAACAGTTGGATCAACTTGTTGATACATGTTTTTCTGAACCAGCGCTGCATGGAAATGTCCCGGATCCAGCGTCATAATTTTAACTTCACCTTTTGCTCCTGTAAACATGGGTTTTACTTCTTCGGTTTCTGTTGATTTATTGCCTCCTGAACATGCCAAAAGAAATGCAGCAGCAAGTGCAATTATCGGTAATTTTTTCATTGTGAATAGAATTTTAAGTAGTTTCCGTGTACGTACACACAAAAGTACAATTTTATTTCATTTTGTTGTTAATTGTATGTTTTCTTCTGTGGATTGAGCTTTAAATTATTGGAAGTCGGTTTATTCTTCAATCATATATTTTATTCTGGTATCGTAATCTGTGTAATGGATGTATTTTTTGTTTTCCATCCACAAAACTACAGTTTTTGCACTCTCAGGCAGATAGCGCGGCACATAAGGCCGAACATTGTCGTACTCCGAGTTTTCTGTAATCGGAGTAATATCCCAGGTTTTTCCCTGGTCATTGGTACTGTACTTTTCAATTTCAAAAATATCGTTTACTTCCCGTGACAGGTAAACATCATTTGGATTTTGAGGGTTAAATGTCATATTTCCCATGTAGTGAGGTTCACGTTCAACTTCTCCTTCCTGTGTTTGAGGAAACCATTTTCCTGCTTTACAAAGTTCTACATCTTCCCATTTTTGTGAGCCCGAATTGTACCATGCATAATGGTACCGGTGATCTGTTTCTTCCGGATGACGCGAATATAAGATGTATGGTGCTCCGTTTTTTTCAACCACATCAGCAATCCATGCCCGACCGGTTTCGGTGCTTGCCTGGTAAACAAGAGAGCCGTCTTCAACGTCAAAAGGAAGCTCAGAAAGAGTACAGATTTTTGTCCCATCGGCTTTCCAAAATGCCCCGTTTTCGTAATAACAGTAATAAACAGAATTAAATTCTTCATTGCGGGGATGCCCGTTGGTGTAAATCATATGAATTTTGGATGCTCCGTCGGAATAATATTTTGCATATGGACGGTTATTAGGGTCAAACGGTTCGTTGCTTACCACCACATATTGCTGATCCCAGGTTTTTCCATTGTCGCCTGAAATTATAAGGTTGGGTTTGTAACCTATCCACCTGCCAAATGAAAACAGTTTACTGTCTTCTGCTTTTAGAATATATGGATTGGCGTAGGTGTATGTCTCACGGGGAAAATTCTCAAGGAGCTCGTCAGATACAGGTTTAAAAACAACGTTTTCGTCAAATGAATGAACATCGGAACCGTTGGTTGTTGTATTTGAAATTACACCTTTTTTTGTGGAATGCCACGCGTACATGGTAATGATGTTCCCGTTGGATAAAACAGCAAATGCGGGATTGTCATGGTCGTCAACCTCCATTTTGGGATTTATATTTTCAAATTCTTTTTCACCTGTTTCAATATTTAATGAAGCGGTTTCAATTGAGCCATCCTTTTTCACCCACCCGGTTACAATTTTATCTTCTGAATAATAAATGGCGCGCGGATCAGAAAACCAACACCAGGCGCCATCGTCGGTTAATGTTGGAATAGTATCTTTTGCAATTGAATCTGTTTTTTCTTTTACATTTTTATTTGAGTTGCAAGCTGAAAAGCTAGCTCCCAAAGCAAATAAAATTATCGGCAATACGGGAAACCTAAGTTTTTTTGTTCTGTTCATTACTTTGTTTTTATCGATCGTTAATTAAATGAAAACGTCATAAATATATAAAATCAGCATGTTTTTTTGCCGTCAATATCTTTAAAGTCGATCTTGTATTTTTCGCCATTATTTAATGTGATTTTGGCGCCCAGTGGAGAAAATTCAGAAGTAATGTCCATGATTTCGATATCTTTTATGGGTGACAATTCTTCCTCTGTCCATTCACTGTTGTCCGTTTTGTGCAGCATTGCCGAAATCATTAGTTCCATTGGCGGATTCTTTTGCAACCGCTTTTTGTAGGCATAAATGACAGTACTTGTATCCGCTTCAGCGTTTCGGTTAGTATGAACCAAGTGTTCAATCGTATCCCAGCCACGGTATGTTATTAATGCAGTTTGTCGTCCGTTGATGGCAGCAGTAATCACCTTTTTTGTTTCGTCTTCAATTTGATTTACCACGGCTTTTTCTCCCTCTAAATGAGGCAGTCCAAAATGTCCAAGTGTCAGTTCATACTCAAATGCGAGTCGTGAGCGGTCCACACGAATAACTCCGCCGGGAATTGTTATTTCCGCCAGGTCAATAATGTATCCAACTCCGTTGTTTGGAGGCCGCCGCATGATTGCCTGCCGGTACAGAATATTTTCACGAACACCGTTAAAAAGCATATTTTGCGAAATGGTGTATTTCTGGTTTTTGTCTGAGTCGTTTTGAACGGTCAAGCCGGTTAAATAAAAATTGATGTCGTCGCCTCTTACATCTCGTGGATCCTGGCTGCGGAAACTGTATTCCATGGAAGTCCCACCGTTTGGATCATGATCTTCCCACGGGAAATGTGTATTGTAGGCTAGCTTTGAATAATTGGGATCGTCGTAATATACTTTACCGGGGATAATCTCAGAAGTCCCATTTCTTCCATGATTTACCAAAACCAACCCCGGACTTTCCAATACTGTTCTTTTAGAATGATTTCCAAGTTTTTCCCACGTCCCGTCATTTTCTTTGGCGGTCCAAAACGGCGAATCATCAGGCAATGAAAGACAAATAAAGGGGAGAAACATTAAAAACGGACTGGCAGCGCAACTGTAATTCTGAATCATATACTCCTTTTGCCCGTAAAAACCAAGGCTTGGAATATCGTTATAGAAAAATTCTTCTTTGGTTACAAACTGAAGGAGCGAACCGGAACAAAGTCTCCGTGCCCAGCCGGCATCCAGCAGCGAAGGATTCTTAAGCATAAATGCAACCGGGAATGCCCCGGAAACCCAGGTTCGGTAACAAATACTGCGCGACCACATATTGATATATCCATCCCGACCAAAAAAGCTGGTGAGTGATTCCATTAGTTTTTGAGCCGATTTTTCAATAATTGCAGCAATTTCAGGGTAATATTCGTCACCGAAAGTGCGGTTCCAAATGGTTGTATAAACAATAAAAAGACTAATTGAGTAGTAATTGTATGTTTGTTCGAGATACCAGCCATCGCCCGAGTGATAGGAAGCCACCCACAAAAGATGGCTTTTTAGCAGGTCATCATCAATTTTATAGCCATATTTTTTCAGAAAAGAAAGTGTGATAATGTTGAAGATTCTCCAGTTGTTTTGTGTTGTCCTGTGGTGAGCCCATTTGGAAATACATTCCACCATTTCCACTTTTTCTTTTTCCGAATATTGTGTCCAAATGGTTTCCGGCATTAAAAGCAAAGTCTTAAAAAGACCGCCGAATTCACAAGTAAACTGGTAGTTGGAATCGGGCAACTCATCAGGCAACGGCAGCGAATTTGGATGCCCCGGGGTAAATGTGTTGTATATCTGAAGTTTGTAATAATCACGCAGTTTTATATTATTTATTTCTATTTCAGGGTCGACATGAATGAGCGGGCCTGCCAGGGTAAACGTTCTTTCCAACGCCTCAAATTCGGCCGATCGATATCTCCAGTCCGGTGCATTCGGCTGTGGATAGCTTTTACCCGGAACCTTTGGAAATGACAAAGGTGTATTTATTGAGTCGATATTTTTGAAAGCCCTTTTCAACAGGTATTTGGCAAGTTCGATATAATGTTTCTTTGTCATCCCGGTTAACGGACTTAACTCAAAATCAGGATTTTTAACTTCAAATGCTTTTTTCATTGATTGCCGGATTAGTGTTCTTATATTAATTAAACAGTTGACTTTAATATAGTCTATTTTCTTTGAGAACAAACAATACTTAAGAATTATTTGTAGGGAGTAATTGGGCGCGGATAAGTTTTTTTACAATGTTGAATGCTAATCTTATCTAATTGACAATATAAAATAGAAGGATTGTTTTTTTTGAATAAGAAAATAGCGCTTTATCTTTAAATCTAACCAAACATTAGTTATTATCAAAGTGCAAATTATTATTGTTCTGCAATTTCATCTTCATCATCAACCCCTTTCAAAGGAGTGATGTTTTCTTTAGGTCCCGGTTAGCCTTCGTTTTGGCTGATTTGACCTAGACTATTTGATTGAATTTCAGAAGCTGACAACGACAAAGTATATTTATTATATTATTTATGATACAAAATTAAATACACAGTAAAAGAATTATTGTCCAAAAGCAGATAAATAATGCATTAATGATTGGATAAAATGTGATTAAATTAGATTTGCGTAAAAAGTTTTAAGGTTTTATAAATGTGGTTAAAATCGTGTTTGCTGTCAGCTTACAAAAAATATTACAACAGGCACACCCGCTGTTATGTTAACAAGTTAAAAAAAGTCAGCGATCATTCTTAAATGCTTAAGCAATTTCATTTTCAGAACTATCGCTGACTAATGTTCACAAACTATAACTAAACTATCTATAATCCTTTTCTAAAGATTATTAGTATCCTGGATTTTGGTCAAATTCAGCATCTATATTCAGATCAATTTGAGTCTGTGGGATAGGCAACAGAACATGGTAGTCTTTTGCATTAAGCCCCGGAAATTTAGGATTGTTATTGTATTTAAGAATTCTTTCGATTAGTTTTCCGGTACGTCGCAAAGTGATTTGTCTTTGTTCTTCACCCCAAAGTTCCCTGATACGTTCGTCGAGCATATAGTCAATAGTCGCCTCATCGGCTGTAATAGGGGTTGCATTTGAACGTTCGCGAATTACGTTAATATCGTCTGCTGCTTTACCTTTCTGCCCTAGGTTTATATATGCTTCTGCGCGTAACAAATATGTTTCAGCTAATCTTAATGCATACTGATCTTTGTGGTTGTTCCCTCCGCCAGAGCGATCCGGACTGGTAAAATGGTTACACGGATCGGCAAATTTCATAAAATACGGGAAAATATACTGGCAGGTATCTTTAATTGGATCCCTTCCGGCATCGGATGGATAAAGGCTAAAGTCAACCGCTTGTCCGTAATAGGCTGATGCCGGGTTGTCCCAATAGAACTTACGTTTTATCATATGTTTTGCATTCCTATAGTCGTTGTCCCAATCGCTTTTCCAAATGGCGTTCGCAGCGTGATATGTAGGTCTAATCCAGGCGACAGGACGGCCAAGAGTGTCAGAATATCCTGTGTATTTTCCGTTGTAGTACTCTCCTAAAAATGCCTGATAACCGTCGGGGGTATTTCCCATCCTGAAATAAGCACAACCAAATCCCCTTTCACCAAGGTTGCTAGAACCTCCTTCAACAAGGGGTTCGTATTGATCAACCCAAATTGCTTCGGTGTTTGCATCAAGATTATGGTTTCCGTAAGCGTGCAGGTCAAGGTAAACATCGCCACTTCCAAAAACATCAACAGTACTTCCAAAACGTTCGGTCATAATTGCATAACCATAATCGTCTATCACATGGGTACAAGCTTCCACAGCCTCCTGGTTTTTCCCTTGTGCCACATAGGCTTCTGCCAAAAAGTGCCATGCTGCTCCCTGGGTAATCCTGCCTGGATCTTCTTCTTCTCCACGTACGGGAAGGTAGGTAGTCCCAAACTTCAGATCGCTTTCCATTGCTGCATAAACTTCTGAAACAGGGTTTCTTGTAAAATCAGTTTTTGGCGCATTTATCACTTCTGTAACAATAGGAACAGCACCAAAACACGATACAAGTTCGCGATATGCATAAGCCCTGAAAAACATAGCCTCGGCTTTGTATGCATTCATCTGATCTTCATTTTCCCATATTTCCAGATCCGATTCCTCGATTGCTGCAATTAATACATTTGCATTTTGTATCAATTTATAGTTACGTGTCCAGCTATCACGACTAACATAATTGGTAGAAGTAAAAAAGGAGACAAAATCGCAGGGGAATTTAGTACTGGCCGGATCTTCACCATGGTAAGCGATATCGGTACTCACTCCTCTTCTCCATGCAAAACATTCCTGTGAAGCTGCATCTTTGAACAGATAATTACGGGCATAGGCGTGAAGCCCCGAAATACCTTGCCGTGCTCCGGCAACACTGCTGTATGCATTTTTTGGTGCCAAAAAATCCAGTGGTGTCTCTTCCAATATTTCATCTTCGTTGCATGATATGCCTATCAATGGAATAATCAATACCGCTAAAATGTATGTTCTGATTATTCTAAATATTTTTTGTTTCATCGTTTTAAAATTTATAGGTTTCTAATCTCCTTAACTAATTATAGCGAAAGTTTTACTCCTACAGTGATATTTCGCATTAATGGCGTATTACTGGTGCCTGTTTCAGGATCCCAACCCGACCATTTTGTCCAGGTATACAAATTTTTACCTGAAATGTACATTTGTAAATTAGATATTTTCAATCGGTTTAATACCGAATCATTGAATTTATATGACAGAGAAATATCCTGAAGCCGGATAAATCCTCTGCTTTGATAAATTCCACTTGACACAGCCGGTGAGTTGTAAATTCCAGTTGCATTGTTTACTCCGTTATCCGGAGTCCAGTATTGACGTACTGCCGACATGTTTGTACGATATACATCATCGGACCTCCACTTCGTATTAAGAACACCAGCGTTATCCATTATGTAATAACCATTTCCACCACATATTGAGTTAAGCAGAAAGTTTAAGCTGAAATTTTTGTAAGATAATGAGTTGTTGATACTGAAGCGGAAGTTTGGATCTTCGTAGCCAATTACCTTCCTGTCGTTAGTTGGATCAATTACTCCATCTCCGTTCTGATCAACATATTTAAACTGACCGGGATACCAATCGTCGAGGATTTGCCCGCTGTAGAGTTCTTCTTCAGTCCAGACGCCCCCGGCCATTTTATAGTCGTACTGAGCACTAATTGATTCACCTACAAACCATTCGTTTCCAATATCGGCATCGTTTTCATCGCCATAAAGTTTTGTAATTTCATTTCGGTTCAAACTAAAGGTAAAATTTGAAGTCCATTTAAAATCACTTTGTTCCATATTAATGGTGTTCAACATGATTTCAATCCCTTTATTATTAATCCCTCCAATATTTGTGTAAACGTTTTCATATCCTGCGGTTGCAGGTAATGCCCTTTGTACAAGTACATCTGTGGTATTTGCATTGTATAAATCCAAAGATCCGGAAATTCTTTGATTCAGAAATGCAAAATCGACACCAATATTGGTTGATGCTGTCTTTTCCCATTTTAAGTCATCATTGCCCAGGCTTTCGCTTGGATAAAGACCTATACTTGTTTCAGCACCATAAATATATGAGAGTGTCTCCATTGTTGAAAAACTTTTATAGCGTCCCAATCCCTGGTTTCCGTTTATACCATAGGATACACGCAATTTCATGTATGGAAAACTGCTGCCAATAAAATCCTCTTCAGAAATAACCCAACCTAAAGAAAGGGATGGGAAGTTTGCAAATTTATTGTTTGCGCCAAAGCCTGAATAACCATCGCGGCGTATAGTACCTGTAAGGTAGTAACGGTTTTTATACGAGTAACTAGCTCTTCCCATGTAAGATATTCCGTCTTCTTCCCATGCTGAAGTAGATACAGTAGAAAGCGTCCCTAATCCAAGTCCGTTGTAGCTAAGCTGTTGGTTTTCAAATCCTGATGCCGACAAGGTAGAGGCATTTGCAGCCGAATGTTCGCGACTGTAAAGGAAAGTTGCATTTAAATTGTGGTCGCCAAAATTGCGCAGATAGGTAAGTATGTTGTTCTGAATCCAGCTTCTTTCCTCATAATGGTATTTACTACCAGCACCATTATTGCCAGCTCCGTCGTAGTGAGTCACTGGGAAGAATGTAAAATTATTTCGGGTGTAACTGGTGTTAGAGTAATTAATATCAAAACTTAATCCTTTTATCCAGGGAATTTTAATGTTTGCACTACCCACCATAAACAGGTTATTCCTGATATCGCTATTGTCGGCATATAGATGGATCAATGGGTATGGCATGTAGGCTTCGCCGGTTAAGTACATATCATAATCTGGTTGACCAATATGATTGTTTGCCAGCGGGCTACAATTTCTTGCGTCTGCAAGAATCGTATTATCATCGAGATCCGCGGACAATCCAGAATAGTCGCGATAAGAATAAGCTGTATTTAATCCTACTGTAAGCCAGTCATTAATATCGCTTTCTATATTTGATCGAACTGTAAATCTCGAGAATTTATCATTTACCAGTATTCCTTCCTCATTTGCATAGGAACCAGATACGTAATAGTTTGTTCTCCCTGTATTGCCCGAATAGCTTAAATTGTAGTTTTGTATTGGTGCAATTTGAGTGACTTCGTCAACCCAGTCAATTTCGTTCCCGGCAAGGTAATTATCTTTTTCTTCCTGAGTACGAAGAGTTGAAGCAACAACTTCCCGGTTGGTTATATCCGGCCTTACCGGTTTTCCCGCATCACTTGTCGGATTGGTTTTATACCAGGTGTACAAATCTTGCTGATAGTAATAATCGGTAAGACGAATGGCATACTGTTCTGCATTCATCACCTTCATCGGAGTGTTGGTCATATCCTGAAAACCATAGTACATACTAAACTCTACCTGTGGTTTTTCGGTAGTTCCTGATTTGGTAGTAATCAGAACAACACCGTTTGCCGAGCGTGATCCGTAAACGGCAGCAGCACTGGCATCCTTTAATATATCAATCGATTCAACATCGCTAACGTTAATGTCGGCAATGTCACCATTGTAAATAATACCATCGAGTACAATCAAAGGCCTATCAGAAGCAGATAAAGAAGTTTGCCCCCTCACTGAGAAATCAGGCTCTCCTCCGGCGGCTCCTGTTTGCTGAACGTTAATCCCAGCTGATGCCCCTGATAAAGATTGTAAAATGTTTAGATCAGCCTGAAGTGCCTTATCTTCCATCGATACTCTGGCCACCGAACCTGTCAGGTCGCTTTTTCGCATTGTACCGTATCCAACTGCGATGACTTCTCCAAGGCCAATGACATCAGGCTCCAAATCAACACCTATATTGGATTGATTACCAATTTCAACTTCCTGTGTTTTCATTCCAATAAAAGAAAACACAAGAGTAGTTGCATTATCGGGAACTGAAAGGTTGTAATTGCCGTCGGCATCGGTGACGGATCCGATCGTACTTCCTTTAACAAAAACAGTAACACCTGGTAAGGGTACACCCTCAGATGTAACTGTTCCTGAAATTTCTTTTTGTGCCATTGCACTACCAATGGTAACAAAAATTACCATTAATAAAGTTAATAGTTTTTGCATAAATAGAGATTTTTATAAATTATAAAGAATAACAAAAGGACCCCTGTCCAATTGTTTGAAATAGCAAATTATAAAGATGTTAAGTGTAGAAGAGAGGCTTGATGTATTTCATTGTAAATTTGTTTAAGTTAGTTTTTAGTTATGTTTTTTTATTTGAATTTTTGAAATTAAGTGTTTCCAAAACATCAATTAAAAATATCACATAAAAGTAAATAAATTCTGGATTATTATCTAGAATAGATTTAACAAAACATAATACTTTTTTTGCATACCTGTGTGTTAGAAAACATACAAATTTAAACGGCAGCATTCAACCATTTTCGATTATGTTTAAAGCATAATCTATTTCAATAGATGGTTTATTACTAAAAATCACCGACTGGTGCAGATAGGTAATCATAGGTATTGGAAGAATTTCCCAAAAGCCGGATTAGAGAAAAGCTAAACTCGGATACCCGCTGCAATGTTTTTTTATCATTTTTATAGTTAATTTCTGATAGTGAGATTCTTCTTACCTCATTCCCTGCGCGGTTTTGTTCGTTGTCTACCTTAATTATCAACTTCAAAATTTTCAGGGAGCTTTAAAATTAACAATTGGCTCCGAAAAATTTCAAACGGGCGGCAGAACAACACCTATAAATATTCTTTTTGCTCGCATTTGGATAGCTATTATGATTTTTACAGTTTTTGAAAAATAGAGTTTATTATTTAGTTAGAGCTTAAAAAAAACTGCAATTTCGTCGCAGATACTTTAGCTTCTATAAAATTTCAGATATAATAAGATCCAAAGATAAAAGACAGAAAAAAATACTTCTGTCTTCCAATTAAGTATTATGGTTCTTTTGAATTTTATTCTTAATCTATGGACCTATGTATTTTCAATGCATTATGGTTTATTTTTTCTGACTAAGAATTTCTGAAATTGAATTTATCGCATTATATAATCAGTACCGTAAGGATACCGTTGCGGCCTTCTTAACATGGAGTTTGCTACATCGTTATCAACAAACTTTTCTGCTTCAGGATTCCATTTCAAAACACCTGGAATTTTCATCGCAATATGGCTAATCAAACAAACCGTGCAGGCGCGGTGTCCAATTTCTACAGGTGAAATGGGTTGCTTCCTCGATTGAACACAGTCCAGCCAGTTTCCATGCTGTTCTTCGCTTACATACAGGTGAATTTCATCGTCGCCAATCTGCGATCGTAAAATATCTTCGCTGCTTGCATCCAGTGCTTTGGTTGAACCCTCCGGTATAGGGTCGCTTGCTGTAGCCCGGTATGCTCCGCGGGTTACAAAGATCCATCCATCAGTACCTTCGTACCTGATTCCGTTTGGAAAACCACCGCTGGTATAAACCGTCATCCCGTTAGCATATTCGTGTTTTACCATAAAATCACCATGTACATTCCAGCTTCCCGATTTTGGAAACTGGGCTACTGTTTCAACTGAAATGGGACCTGTGAACTCTGTGTCCATTCCCCATGCAGCTGAATCGTAGTGATGTTGTCCCCAACCGGTAATCATTCCGGCACCATAATTTTCATGACGTAACCAGCCCGGGCGATCGTATCCTTTCTGCG
Organism: Maribellus maritimus; assembly: GCF_022267315.1. Lineage (GTDB taxonomy): Bacteria > Bacteroidota > Bacteroidia > Bacteroidales > Prolixibacteraceae > Draconibacterium > Draconibacterium maritimum. The sequence goes on along the minus strand of NZ_JAIKLE010000018.1, from coordinate 116,853 downwards.
GATGAACCAGGTTTTCTGTGTAAGGAATTTCAGGTGTTGAGCCCAGCCACATATCAAAATTCAGACTTTTCGGAACCGGCATTTCTTCAAAAAGTGGCCCGGAAGGATCGCCGGGAAGGCCGATTTTTACAGTATGAACCTTACCAATCCGGCCGTTTCTCACTAACTCAGCAGCTCTTCTGAATTGAGGAGAGGAGCGTTGTTGGGTCCCCACCTGTAAGATCACACCCTGGCGGTGTACGATATCACTTAACAACCGTCCTTCAGTAATAGTTAACGAAGTTGGTTTTTGAAGGTAAATGTCCTTTCCAGCCAGAGCAGCTTCAATCGCAGGTTGGGAATGCCAGTGGTCGGGTGTACTGATAACAACCGCATCAATGTCTTTGTCGAGAAGCATCTCTTTGTAATCGGCATACATTTTTACATCAACCGCATTGTTGCTTCCGGTTTTTTCATTGTAATGATCTTCTACTAATTTTTTTCCATCGGCCATCCGGTTGCTGTCAAGGTCGGAAACAGCCATGATTTGCGCCACTTCGTGTTGCCATACTCCCGGCATGTCGTGCCCACGCGCAATTCTTCCGCAACCAATCTGCCCAATATTTATTTTGTTGCTCGGCGCGCTTTTTCCAAAAACTGATGACGGAACAATCGTTGGAATTATCATTGTTCCGGCAGCTGTTGCAGCCGTTTTTTTTATAAAATTTCTTCTTTTCATGATATTATTTTTTGGTTTAGTAATTATTTCTTTCTGACCGAAGACAGATGATCAGTGCTCAATGTCAATTATTTTATGTTGTTTTTAAATGAAATTAGCATATTCATCAATTTAAATGAAAAATCGTAATATGACTGAAATTCTTCATTTGAGATATATTCTCTCATTTTTGCTTTGTACAAACATGTTACAACTTCAGCTAAAGAACGAATGGAATATCCTACAAATCTTTTTTGTTCCGGATTTGATTGACCAATAGAACCTTCTGAAATATTCAGAGCAACAGAATCAGCAGCTCGTCTGATTTGCGAAGACAAATTATAGATTTCTTTGGGTGGGAAATTGTCAGTCAAAGTATTTATTTGTTCTCCGAATTTCATTGCATCTTGCCAAACTACAAGCTTTTCAAATTTGAATTTCATTTTTTTTAGTTTTTTCGTCACCCACCATCGGTCATCAGTCACCGGTCAACTGTTACCAGTCATCTGTCACCGCTTATCTACCTTCTGTTGTCTCAACCGGTATTATTCTTCCTTAAAGCTCTCAAACTCTCCGGCAATATCAGCCTCCAAATGGTCACCGGAATGAACCAGCACCCGGTATTTTAAATGTATTTTTTCTCCTTTTTTCAGCGAAATGAATTCATCATTTTCGGGCCAGTACATCGGAGTGGGTGAGAAAAATCCGTAATCGCGTGTAAACCACGGTGCAGGGTACCAATCGTTTGAGGGGTGTTGCAAGATGGCCAACCCTTCGGTTTTTCCCATTCTTTCTCCGTAGTAATCCATCCAGGCAGAAGCTTTCCCAAAGGTATTCTTTTCTCCTGTTTTTCCTTCTGCATTTATCATTGTTCCTCCGTTGATAACAGCCAGATCCGGATCCATCCTCACACTAAACAGAGAGTGGTTTGTTTTACTAATGGTTACATCCAAAAGCATTTCAATTGTAATTTCAAAATCAATTTGAAACATTTCCTTAGAAGGAGCGCTTACCGTTATTTTTCTGATGTCTTTAACCGGAGCTTTAGCCCCCGGGCGCTTCCATATACACTCATTTTCGATTACGGCTCTTGGACCGCCTGTTTCAATAATATCTTCGCGCAGAGATAAAATTTGCCCGCGTTCCAAACCTTCCTGCCAGTAATTGCCACCGTTAACTTTATCGCATCCAAAAAACAAAGAACTGTGGTGCGGATAATTGGCGTTTCGCGTCGAAGTGACACCGGCATTTGAGGGACCATTTACCGGGTAAAAGAAAGGGTATTTTTCAAATTCTGAGACAATGTAGCTGCTAAATAAATTTCCGTTTATACGGAATTCAATTTTATCGCCAATCTTTTCAGCAGTTATTTTTTGTTGTGCTAATGTCCCGGAAAATGTGGAAACAATTAGCAGGTATAGTAAGATTAATTTTTTCATTCTTATTGAATTTATAGTTTAATTCTATGTGTGAATCTGTGGCGAAAAAGCATATACACAGATTTATTAATTACTGTTTATTTTGGGTATTTTTGCAAAACTATTCCAATACATTTCTGCTGTTTCAGCATTCATCTTTCCATCAAAAACCACAACGCGGTATTTTAGTGTGTATTCTTTTTTGGGCTCCAGTTTCCAGTCGTCGTGGCGAATAGGAACAAACTCAAAATACATGTCGCCCCTTCCACCATTGGCATCGAGCGGCCAAACGCGCATGGGTTCGGGGTGCATGCGGTTTGAAGGATGACTTAAAAACAATAGTCCGGAACGACCTTCTTCGGTGTCCGATTCTCCTTCCACAATACACCATCTGGCATAGGAGCCATCAGCATCTAAACGGGTTTTGTTGTCTGAAGTCAGTACAGTGCAGTTGTTCTTGTGCCATTTTTCAGTGGCACGGAAACCAATTCCACCACCGTAGCGGTAAGCCTCAAGCAGAATCCCGTTTCCCAACGGGCTGTTTAACGACGTGGTATAGTCGAACATAAAAATATCTTCACCAAGATTCCAGGCTCTTATATCCAAAATTTCATTCATAGCTACCTGGTCTTCACCTTTGGCACCAAAATCGATATGCTGCTGAAGTACCTGAAAGCCACTGTAAATATTTCCTTCCGTTTGAGAAAGAAAACTGGTAAATTTTACTGTGCCTTCACCGGAGCCTAAATTCCAGAAATCAACATGGCGGCCATCGATGCTGGTTTTTGTCCAGGGACCCCAAATCCCGTAATGATGATAATGATCGGGCGGTTGTATCCGTGATAAGATCTCACCACCGGGAGACCATAGCGGGTGAATGAAACCAGAACGTCTAAATATCGGATCGATGCTATCCGGCGGGAACGTTGTCGCAAAACGGTAATTCAGAATTGGTTTCTCACCGCTAAAAAGATGCAGATCTTTGTGGTCTTTTTTTAAGGCGATTCCCAACTTCCCTTTGGGAATTTTATCTTCCAGCTTTAAAACATATTCTTTTTTAACCTCAGCTTCGGTTGTTCCCTCCAAAAGAAACCAAAGCCGGGCTGAATATCCCAACTCGATCTGGCACGGAACTTCCACTTCTTTTCCATTCAGAATCTCATACAATACGAGTTTTCCGTCATCCGAATTGTAATTGATTCCGTTTAAAGGTACTGAAACCGGGGCGTTGATTCTTTTTTCAGAAGGTTGAACTGAAAACCGTAATAATTCCTGCGCAGTTGTTTGCAGCGATAAAAACACATACATCAGGATTATATAGTATTTTATTTTCATTTTTGGTTTGGTTGAATAAAATTACAAGTTACGTATTTCGTTTTCAATCGTTTCTTTAAAAATAAGAATATTCTCGGTGGAGACATTTGGAGGCATTCCTCCTCCGCACGACCAGATTACCCTGTTTTTATCCCCAAAGTCATTAACCATTTTTATGGTTTCATTTTTTACCTGTTCCGGTGTTCCTTCAGCCAAAACATCACGAGGTGGAAGGTTTCCGATTAATGCCACGTCGGGTCCGGCAAGTTCCCTTATTTCTTTCATTGAATGTTCGAAACTGAAATTAAAAAGTTGTACACCCATTTCCGTTAGATAAGGCGTTGAAATCAGACCCTGTGCATCGTTGTGAAAAAAATTGAGCCTGGAGTCAAACGCCTGAAAGATCTTTTTGATGTACGGAACGGCAAACTCTTTACATTCTTCGTCGCCCACAAAGCCCACAATATCATCCAGTACGAGGATGCCTTCAATCGATGGAAATTTCTCTTTTTGAAACTCCAGCCAGTTTGTGGTGAATTTTGTAATGGTATCCAACAACTTGTGACTATTTTCCGGATCCATCATCAAGGCCATCAAAAACTCGGTGGTTCCCATTAAAAAAGAGGCAATGTTTAAAGGGCCGCGAACGATGGCAAATCTTATTTCATGGCCCATATCCTGAATAGATTTTTGACAATTCACAAGACGCTGAATAACAAAAGGAAGCAGCCCATCGGTTTTGGGATTAGGTATTTTTAGACTGCCGGCTTCCGAAATATTGCTGATGATCTTATCTGCGTGAGGAAGGTTGTATTCATTCCAAACCAGTTTTGCTCCAAATGCCGAAGGTTCGGTACACATTCCAAATTCCGACCAAAACCCGGGAAGGAATGTGATATCCGGAAAAGTTTCAATAGCCTTTTTGTTGGTTTCAAACCAAATTTCTTCAGATGAATAGTACTGCATTGTTGAAACTCCAGCCCATCCAGGCAACCAGGGGCTGTCTATAATAAATCCGGTTACCGGGTTTTTAGGTGTTTTTCCGTTTACCGTTTTTAGTAGGATTTCCCATTGTTCGTTTGTCATAAATTTAGGTTGAAGTTATTACAAATATATGGAGATAATAAGCAGTCTGACAGTACTTTTTTAGCAATATATTGTACTTTGTTTGCAAAATTGTTAATATTGGTGATGAAAATAATGCACGAGCATATTGATTTTCCGGGGCGCTCAGCAATCAAAGTAAAAAAGCGCGAAGAACCAGGGTTTACCTATCCGTGGCATTTTCACAGCGAATATGAATTGTTGTATGTGATCGACGGCACAGGAACAAGTTATGTTGCCGATTCTATTCAACCGTTTAACTCGGGCGACCTGGTTTTACTTGGGAGTAATCTGCCTCATTTCTGGAAAAATGATGAGTCATATGAATTGGTAGGCAGCCAAAAGAAAGTGAAATATGTTGTCATTCAGTTTCCTGATGATTTTTTTCACGACCAAATATCGAAATATCCGGAGTTTCGTCTGATTGCCGATTTGCTTGAACGTTCAAACCGGGGAATACGGTTTCAACCTAAAGTAGTAGCACAGGTTTCTAATTTGATACTTGAAATTACTGATTTAAAAGGTTTTGAGCGAATTATCGAGCTAATGAAGGTATTGCAAATGTTAGCAGAGACCAACGAATACGAGTTGCTGGCAGGGGAATTTTATCAGCCGGAAAAGTTTGAGATTGACGGTGATAGGCTAACAAGTGTAATGCACTATATCAACATCAATTACCAACACACTATTAAGCTTGAGAAAGTAGCTGAAATGGCACATCTTCACCCTTCGGCTTTTTGCAGATTTTTTAAGGAAAAAACCGGAAAGTCGTTATTGGGCTATGTTAACGACATGCGAATAAGTTATGCCTGCAAACTGATTATTGAGCATAAACAAACAATATCTCAAGTATGTTTTGAGGCTGGTTTTAATAATCTCTCCAATTTTAACCGGATATTTAAAAAACATACAGGATTTACTCCTACCGAATATTACAGGCAGTTCAATAAAAACTGATATGGTCAGTTAAATTTCAATGTTTGTTTTTAATTTAGAAGAATCAAAAAAAAGACAAAGCCAAAAAGCTACATCATGAATCGAATTCGTCCTTTGCTTACTGTTTTTATTTTCTTGAATATAACTGCCTTTTCCCAGGAAATTGATTTTTTGCCCGATGATTGGGAGAATCCTGCCGTTTTTGAAAAAGGACAAAATGCACCACATGCTTTTCATATCCCTTTTTCATCAAAAAAAGAAGCTTTTCGAAATCATATTTCAGGCAATAAAAACTACCAGTTGTTAAACGGGCTGTGGAAGTTTAAATGGGTGGAAACTCCGGACCAGGTACCGGAAGCTTTTTGGCAACCGGATTTTGAAGTGGAAGAATGGAATGAAATAAAAGTCCCTTCCAACTGGCAAATGAAAGGATATGGCCACCCCAAATTCAGAAATGTAAGACTCACTTTTGAAAGTGATCCTCCCCATATTCCTGACTATTATAATCCTGTTGGCTGTTATAAACGCAAATTTACAGTTCCTGCAAGTTGGGTAGAAAAGGAGGTGATGTTACGATTTGAAGGTATAAAATCGGCTTCATATGTTTGGGTAAACGGAAAACGAGTAGGCTACAATCAGGGCGGATTTGAACCTGCCGAGTACAATATTACTCCATTTATAAAGGAAGGTGAAAATGATTTGGCTGTTGAAGTGATCCGTTTTTCCGATGGGTCGTATTTGGAAAACCAAGATATGTGGCGGCTTTCAGGTATTTTCAGGGATGTAAAACTGTACACGCAGCCCAAAACATTTATTCACGATTTTTATATCGTTACCGATTTGGACAACGATTATAAAGATGTAACACTAAATGTTGAAACTGAGATATACAATACGTTAAAGGATTCTGCGGTTTGTTCGCTGGAAATTGATGTTTTTGATGCCAAACAGCGATCCATTCTGACAGATGGTGCTCCTGCTATTCAATTTTCAGTTCCGGCTGATTCTTCTAAAAAAGTTTCCCTTTCAACGGTGGTTATTGACCCCAAAAAATGGTCGGCAGAATATCCGAACTTGTATACCGTTCTTTTTCAACTTAAAACTAAAAACGGGAGAATACTGGAAGCTTTCACCAAAAAAATTGGATTACGTGAAGTGGAATACAAAAATCATATTTTAACTGTAAATGGTGTGCCGGTAAAATTAAACGGCGTAAACAGCCACATGCACGATCCTCTGCACGGACAGGCAGTTCCGCTTCAGACTTTGCGAAAAGATTTGATTTTTATGAAACAATTCAATATCAATTGTGTACGAACCTGCCACTATCCGCCAACGCCGGAATACATTGAAATGGCAAATGAGCTGGGGATATATATTTTTGATGAAGTGGGTGACGAGGCACATTCAAATACCCAGCTTTCAAAAGATTCGGCCTGGACCGAAATGTATAAAGACCGTTCGCGAAAACTGGTGTGCCGAGACAGAAACAATCCGTCGGTGATTGTATGGAGTGCGGGAAATGAATCAGGAAGCGGAAATAATATTAATGAGGTGATTCGGACCGGTAAGAAAATTGATCCAAGCCGACCTGCCTGGATGTACGGAGGAAACGAGTTCTATATTCCTTATGAAGATTTGGTTGGGCCGCGTTACTGGGCACCCATCGACTATAAAAATCTTGCTGATGGGAAAGTTTTGGGTATAGGTGATAAACGCGCTTCTTTTATGGATGAATACCTGGCAGCAACCGGAAATGGTTTGGGCGGAATGGATGAGTACTGGGAATGGATTTGGAAGTATCCAAGGTTAACGGGGGGCGCCATTTGGGATTGGGTGAGCCCGGCAATTCAAACACAGCGTTGGATTTTACCCGATTTATCGAACCATAAAAATGACGGGCAAATTATGGGACGGCCTGTTTTTGAGCAGGGCGTCTATGGCTGGGGACTAGCTTTTTCAGGACATGATGATTGGGTGGAGTTTTACCGTGCCCCAAGTCTTGATATTACCGGAAATGAGCTTTCCATAGGCTTTTGGGTAAAACCTTCTAAAATTCCTCAACCAAATACCTTTGTTGCAAAAGGGCAATTTCAGTACGGTATACGAATGGAAAATGAAGAAACACTCGAATTTTATATCCATAGCGGAAAACGGATTTCAGCAAAATCAAAGGTCGATGAAAATTTTTATGAAAACTGGCATCACATCGCCGGTATTTACGATGGCAAGTCGTTGAAATTATACGTTGATGAAAACATTGTAGCAGAAACCCGTTTTAGCGAAACCATAAGCCACACACCTTTCCCACTTTGTATTGGCCGAGAAGCCGACACACAGGATCAGGGAGAATATTCAGGCAGGTTGTCGGAAATGACGATTGATGAAGTGCGGGTATTTGACAGAGCTGTTCCGGTTTCTCAGTTGAAAGAACCTGTATCCGACGAAGTTTTAGCACTCAATTTTGAAGAAAATAAAAAAGGAGATGATTTTTTTGCTGTTGGATTGGGGGGCCGTACCTACGGAATTATCTGGCCCAACAGGGAGATTCAGCCCGAAATTCACCAAATAAAAAAATCGGGGCAGCCGGTTCACATTGAATCTGTTGATATTGAAAATGGAATTTTAAAGATAACCAACCGGCATCACTTTAAAAATTTGAATGAACTGGCCGGAGTGTGGGAATTGACCGTAAACGGTGATACAATTCAACATGGTTTTTTTGAGACAGACCTTCCTGCACAACTATCAAAAGTAGATACCATTGATTTTAGAATACCCAAAGTTGAAATTAACTCGGAGTGCCTGCTGACGATTTCTTTTCAGTTAAAAGAAGATACGAAATGGGCCGAAGCCGGGCATGAAATTGCCTGGGAGCAGTTGTATATAACGTCTCCGGTTTATAACCTTGAAAATGAATTTAAAAAAGGTGAGGTAAATGCTTCGGAAAATGAGAGCCAAATACTAGTCACCGGGAGTAATTTTAACTATGTGTTGGATAAAAGAACGGGTAAATTAATGTCTCTTCAGTTTAACGGTAAAGAATATGTTGAAGATGGCCCTGTTTTTAATGTCTGGCGGGCGCCATTGGCGAATGATATCGACCCCTGGGGGAGTTATTTCTTTGAAAGGAGTAAAATGACAGATGGGCTGGGACGAAGTATCGACAATCAGCTGCGTAGCATGGGAATGCGTGATCTTGAGCCGGAAGTTCATGAAACAGAAATTATTAAAAAGCCGGGGGGAGAAGTTGTGGTGAAAATTAAGGCTTTTTCAAATTCTTCGTTGCCCGCCAACAAAAGGTTAAATGGGAGAGGTTATTTCTCCGCTTTTCAAAGAAACGAAATCTGGACGGTATTTGCCGACGGAACCATTCAACTGGAACAGGAAATTATTCCCTACGGCCCTATGCCGGATATGGTGCCTAAAATTGGCCTGCAATTTAAGTTACACAAGGAATTCAATATGGTTGAATGGTATGGTCGTGGGCCGTTTGAAACCTACCCCGACCGCAAAACGGGTGCAAAGGTTGCCGTATATAAATCGAATGCTGATAAGATGTATACGCCGTATGTGATTCCGCAGGATTATGGCAATCGCACTGATGTGCGCTGGCTAAAAGTTCAGAATAAAAATGGCGACGGCTTGTTAATAAAAGGGAGCGAATTACTGAATTTTAGTCTGCACAAATATTCCACTGATAATCTTTCCAGAGCAATGTATACTTATCAGCTAAACGAAGCACCCAATACCATTTTGAATGTGGATTATGAAGTTTCAGGTTTGGGAGGCACAGCCATTCGTCAATTGCAAAAATACAGGGTAAAGGCGCATGTTGGGAGATATAAACTAACGATAAAGCCGTTTTAACAAAGGATTAACTCCCTTCTACATCTTCCAAATCGCCTGAAAGATCTTCGTTAAGGTCTGTGTTTAAAAACTCGCCCTCGCCCGGAAGAATGAGTTTAAAGTTTGTAATTTGATCAAGATCCAGTGTTCCTTCATCCAACTCAAATTCCAGCACATGACCGCCAAATGTTTCATCTTCCGAGATAAAGTGAAGGTGATAGCCCGGCACATTAATTCCGGTTACAAAAGGCGGACAATAATAACCGCATAAAGTTCCGGAAACCGACTGAATTTCAAATTCAGGTTGGTTTGCGGTTACTTCCACTAAAGGAGGGTAAGGTTTTTGCTGCGCCGGGACACTTCTGGTTTTTACGTAGTTAAAATTTCCCTGTAACCGTATCGCGTAAAATAAATTGGGGCTCACGATCAACGTGTCGATTGTATTCTTCAATTCTTCATAGGAAAAAGAATTTAAACTATAATTGACTTCCGGGGCAAAATAGGTTACTGTAGAAAAAGGTGTCTTTGTATCTCCGGAAGGTTTGTATATTTTTCCGTCACCTCTAATCTGATAGAAAGTTCCGTTATAAAAAAGCATTTCACCGTCAAGCGAATTAAACGTTCCAATCCCAAAATCTCCCCAGCTTGTTAATTTATTTAGCGTTGTTTCGCCATCAAATACTCCCTGCAACAGTGCATCTATGGTAGAAACTTGTACAACAAGCTGTTCGTCAATCTCGTTGGTTTCTTCTTTTGAGCAGCTTAAGAAAAATAGAAATAAAAATATGCTCAGGCTTATTTTATTAAATTTGAAGATGTGTTTCATATCTAAATTTTTTTGTGAAATTATGGAGTCTAATTCCTTTGGAAATAGTGCGATGAGAATGAGACCCATGCCAAAGGGCATAAAAGAAAGAATACACAGCACATGTTATTTTCACTATCAATACTTCCCATAAGGTTATTGTCATATTTCAATTGAATGAGCCCCGTTTATGGGGATTTTAATTTTGTTTGGCAGTCTCAAAATCAGCATAAATAGAAAAAATTGAGCTAAATCCTGAAATGTCGAAAATCTCTTTAATTGAAGGTTGCATGGCAAACAATTTAAATTTACCTCCTGTACCCATCATTTTTTTCTGAATGGTCAGAAAAACACGAAGTCCGGAACTGCTAATGTAATTGAGAGCACTGCAGTCGAGATATATTTGCGAGACATCATCTTTGAATATATCGTTGACAGCATTCTCAAACTCGTTGTAATTGGTTGTATCGATTCTTCCTTTTACAAAAATTATAATTCCATCATCGGTTTTTTGGCTTGTAATTTCCATTTGAAAAAGTAATTTATTTTGATTGATATTTTTTCTATAATTTTTTCACCATTAAAAGTTGGTTTGTAACACCATCCCGCCGGTAATTTATTTCATCCATTATTTGTTTGATAAGAAAAATCCCCAACCCACCAACTGGTCTTTCTTCTGCCGAAAGGCTGACGTCGGGATCTCTTTTTTTTGTCGGATCGTAATATTTTCCCTTATCTTTTATAATAATAGTCAGTTTTTTCTTTTTCAGGACAAATTCAATTGTAATTTTATTTTTCGAGTCTTTTTCAAAAGCGTAAAAAATAATATTACTCAACGCTTCTTCAAGCGCAAGGTTTATCAACGATTTCAATCCTTCTGCCAAATTCCACTCTTTTTCCAGCAGATCGAGAAATTCGACGACACGGTGTAACTCTTCGACCGAATTTAGAATAGTGAGTTGTTTATTTTTTTGTTCCATAATAAATTATGCTCATCATGGTTAAATCATCGGATTGGATGTGACCGTTTACGTGCAGGCTAACTTCCTTTGTTACTTTTTCGATAATTTCTTTTGGAACTGATTCGGCATATTGTCTGATTATATCGAGTAAATGGTTGTCTTCAAAGAGCTTATTGTTTTTGTCTTCAGCTTCCGTTAGCCCGTCAGTGTATAAAAATAACTGGTCGCCTGCTTCGATTTGAACAACCTCTTCCGAATAGTTAAAATCTTCAAATAAACCTACAGGAATGCCTTTTGTAATATTGAAAAAGTTTGCTTCTGTTTTATTCTTAATAAGAATTGGCGGATTATGCCCGGCATTACAAAATCTCAGCCGGCCTGTGGTTATCTCTAATATGCCAAGGAAAAATGTGACAAACATATTTGATTCATTGTTAAATGAAAGGGTTTTGTTAATCGAACCAACAATCTCTGCTGTACTTTTTTTATTGTCGGCAACTGATCGTAACAATGTTCGTGTAACAGCCATAAAGAGAGAAGCCGGGATTCCTTTTCCTGAAACATCGCCTATAGCAAAACACAGGTGTTCTTCATCCAGCAGGAAAAAATCATACAAATCACCACCAACTTCTTTGGCCGATTCCAACGACGCGAAAAGATCAATTTCCTTTAAGTTTGGAAAGGGAGGGAAAATGCGCGGAATCATTCCCATCTGAATTTCTTTGGCTATACGAAGCTCACTTTCGATTTTTTCTTTTGCTGAAGTAGTTTCCTTTAGATTAACAATATAGTTATCGAGTTCTTTTTGCATGAATTCAAAAGAATCATGCAGCTCTTTCATTTCTTTGCTATTGCCGGCATTCGGTAATCGGGTGTTAAAGTTTCCTTCAGCGATCGTTCTGGCTGAATCTGCAAATTTTGCCAGCGGACTTATTTGTTGATTTATGATTTTTATTGTGAAAAAGAGAAGTAATCCCAGTCCGGCAAAGGCAAGCAGAAGGATAATAATATTTAAGTTTTGGAGGCTTTCAAACATTTCATTGTGAGGATATACGACACCCAAAGACCATTTTGTAGACTGAATGGGAGCGTAATAAATCCAGACTTTGCCCTTGTCTTTCAAATTAAGGGAAGTTAAGTTACTTTGACCTTTAATCATATTACGCCCAATTTCTCTCATTTCAGGTTGCTCCATTTCTTTCGCCTGGGTAAATATGGATTCATTCATTATTTGCGAATGATTGGGATGGGTAACGTAAACACCATTTCGTGACAAGAGGAAAGCATAACCGGTATCAAATATTTTTACTGAATTTACGATTTCAGTCAGCCAATCCAGAGAGATGTCGATAGTTATAATTCCACCCAAAACCTGTTGACCTTCTTTGCTCATAAAAAATGGCACGGAGTAGGTTGAAAGTAAAGCCTCGGCACCTCCTTCATCGTAGTAGGGTTCAGACCAGTAAGGTTGTTGCAGTATGGCCGGAATCTGGTACCAGTCCATGATGAAATAGTTGTAATCAGGCGACCATAAATCGATAGTATTAATTCTGGCACCGTTTCGGAATGCATAAGGTGCATATGCCGGTGTATTTTCTGAAAAAATATGGGGCTCGAATGCAATGGCACTGGCATAAATTGCCGGGTTGTTTTTGACCAGTTGTGCCAGAAAATATTGTAATGAATCTTTTGGTATAACCCCTGTTTCAATAATCCACGCAAGGTTTTCAGGTAACTTTTCAGCAGGTTCTATTACTTCCTCTATTTGGTTGATTGTATTCTCCGCCAGGATAACGGCATTTTCCCTTGTTGACTCCTGTATCGCTGCGCGCGTATAATAGTAGTAAATTGAAAAGATAATAGTCCCTAATCCGATACAGAAAATCAGAATTCGTGAAATAATTTTTATTGAAAGGTTGCGTTTTTTCATCCTTAATTTCTCCGGGATTTGCTTATTCGTTTAAAAGTGGTTGGTGAAAATTCTCCAGGTGTAAGATCTGTTTGCAATAATCGGGTTTTATAGAACCAAATACACTTAGTGCCCTGTAATAATCCTGTTCGAGCAGGTGTCCTTTTTTTACATTTTTTTTGCCCGGTTTCATCAATTCCAGAATTTTATCCAGCATCCATCGTTGATGAGCCGTATTGTTGGGTAAATGGGCTTTATTCATTTCTTCCACAACCAAATCAATGGCGTAATCTTTATTCCGGGTAACATAATCCCATCCTTTAAAAGTAGCAGAAATGAACTTTTTCAAAACTTCTCTTTTGTTTACCAGTGTTTCTTCCAAACAGTAAAGACCATCTTCGGGAATATCAAAACCATAATCGGCAAAGAAAAAAGTGTTTAACTCATCTTCATTTATTCCGCTGTTTATAATCTGGTCGTACTCGTTGTAATACATTACAGCTTGGGCATCAACACCGTTCATCAAAAAAAGATTAACCGTGTTTAAAATACGGATCAGTTTAATTTCATAATTATTTTCGTTCATAAATGCCAGCGGAATATCATCAAATCCACTGCTCCATATCCCCAGTTTTTTATGATGAAGATCTCTTATCTGATTAATCCCGCTTTCTTTTTTAACAACCATCATTAAGGCAGAGTGCTGTGAGAGCTGAGCAATATTTACCAGCGGGGTACCCTTTTCCCGTTGTTTGATTCCATCCATTAAAAAAGCTGAAACTACATCTGCTTTTCCGTTTTTTAAATATTCAAAAGATGAAATATTGGCCAACGGATGAATAATTGTAAGCTCCAGTCCTGCCTCGCTATAAAAACCTTGATCAAGAGCTGCATAATATCCGGCAAATTGCGCCTGAGGAAGCCATTGTGGAATAAATGTTATTTTTTCCTGGGCATTTAATTTTAGGAGATTAAAAAGGCAAATTAAACCTGTAATAATAACGTATCTGTATAAATTTATTTTTGTCATTTGGTATTAGTTCCCGAGTAATTTAAAAATAACATTAGTTTGTTTGTTCGCTTCGATTTTTTTTGTAAATCCAACCGACCATGTTGTTTTTTTATATGAAAATAAAACCAGTTGTATGTGGACCAGTACTCCAAATATTTAATGAATTTCTTATTTCCGGGTTTTTTATTGAATTTGCTCCGAAGGTGAATGGCACTAATCATACTCCAAGCTAATTATAAACACAGAAATTTATTTATAACTATTAAGAAAAAAAGGAAGAGTAGAAAAGGCAAAACTGATACATTAGCTGGCATGATTCCCATTGCTTTATTTTGGTTTTTTGTTTAAAATAGTATCAATCTCTTCCAATTTCTCTGGAACCATTGCCTTTTTCAGTCCCAACATTTAGATCACCAAGTTCAGCGCGTGTGTTTTCCACAAGTTCCATAATTTCCTTCGCTTTTTCAGGGTAATATTCAATTACATTAAATTGTTCTCCCGGGTCGCGCATCATGTTGTACAATTCCGGGCTTTCCACTGTTTTTCTAATTCTTGGGCCGCCATATCCATCTTGTCCGGGTTTGGCATCATATGAAGCCCAGGTATGAGGAAGCACCAATTTCCAGTTTCCTTTCCGAACAGCATTTAAATTGTTCTTCCCATAGTAGAACAGGATGTCTTTACGAGGTTCGGCGTCAAAATTTCCCTGCCACAGTGTCGTAATATCCACTCCGTCAATTTTTAATTGAGGTAAACTGGCATTGGCCAGTTTCGCAAAACTCGGAAGAATGTCGATTGCACAAGCCAGTTTATTGCAGATGGTTCCCGCAGGAGCATGTCCCGGCCATTTTATAATAAACGGTACACGTTGTCCTCCTTCCCAACTGGTGGTTTTTCCTTCACGCAATCCTCCGGCAGAACCACCGTGATTTCCAAAGTTTAACCAGGGCCCGTTGTCGGTTGTAAAAATAAAAATTGTGTTTTCTGAAATTCCATTGGCTTTCAACGCATTTTCAATTTGACCCACACTCCAGTCTATTTCTTCCATCACATCGCCGTATTTTCCTTTTTCCGTTTTTCCTCTGAATTTGTCTGAAACTCCAAGTGGAATGTGGCCCATACTGTGTGGAATATATAAAAAGAAAGGTTTGTCGGCATTTCGGTTAATAAAGTCAACTGCTTTTTCCGTATAAAGCGTTGTAAGCGTATCTTGTTTTTGTAACGAAGTAATAAAATCTATCGGTTCATTTCCTTCTATCAAAGGAAGGTCGGGGAAGGAATTTCTGTTGTGCCCCTCCGGCAGTGGTTGACCTACATTATCAAGTGGCCACATATCGTTGGAGTAAGGCAGTCCAACATACTCATCAAACCCATTTTGCAGCGGCAGAAATTTTTTATGATGCCCCAAATGCCATTTGCCAAAAATTGCTGTCGAATAGCCTTTGGCTTTTAACATTTCAGCAATTGTAGTTTCATTTGGATTAATTCCAATATTGTCGTAGGGAAACAAAGCTCCTGAAATTCCGATTCGATTAGGATAGCAGCCTGTCAGAATTCCGGCACGGGAAGCACTGCAAACCGGTTGCGCTGCATAAAAATTGGTAAAGCGCATTTCTTCTGCAGCCATTTTGTCGAGGTTTGGCGTTTTAAACCCTGTCGCACCATAAACACCAATGTCGCCATAACCCATATCGTCGATAAAAACCAAAACGAAATTGGGAGAACCGGCGTTTTCTTTTTCCCCGGTTTGTTGCGTTGTACAGGAAAATAAAGCTAAAAAAAGGGTGGTGGCTAAAACAGAAAGCATGGATTTCATAACAGATAGTTTATTTGGTTTATTCAATTGTAACTATAAAAATAGTGCTTTCATTTTATTAAACTGCCTTTTATTAAGCAACCTTTTTATTATTTTAAACATCTGATAAATAACTTAAATCTAACTACCGATGAAACAAATACAAGTACTTCTGAGCCCCATTGTATTTCTTTTTCTTTTATCGTGTGAAAAAGAACCTGTTCTCAGACCTGGTTTTTCGGGTGACGGAACTTTGTTAAAAGAGGTGAAAATTAGTGGGGAAACCTATTACACGTACACGTATAATGACGCTGGTTTTGTGCTTGAAGAGAAAAGTAAATTTCATTATTCAAAACATAAATATAACAGCTCTAACCAACTGGTGCACTCCGATAATTACTGGGACGAAAGAATTGCAAGCAGTAGTTCTTATGTTTTGGAAGAGGCAATGAATCGGACAGAATGGGTGAGTCCGGAAAATACAGAAAGAGATTCGTATTCAATACTTTATTATGATCGTTCAGGACAGTTGGAGAGATCTGAAACGTTTCGGGTGAAAAACAGTTATACCTCTTTTTTAACTTACAGTTACAACACGAAAGGGAGGATAAACCGGAGAACATTTTACTCCAATAATAGGCCTTCATCGTACGATGAATACCATTATGATGCTGAGGGCAACCTGGTAAAAACTGAACGGTATAACATGTTGTCGAAAGACAATAACGAGCTGCGAACCACAACAGAATATGAGTTTGACGACAAACATAATCCCTATTATTGTTTTCGTGGATTGATGATTCCGGGGCGAAATACCAACCTGAACAACATTGTAAAAGAAACATATACAATTCATTTCGAAGTTGACGATTATATAGAGCCAGTGCAGATTACAGAGTATGAATACGAATACAATTCGGAAGGATATCCGGTGAAAAGAAGTGATACTTTTGAGTTTATTTATCAATAGTGTTTACAACCAGTTTTACCCTAATTCTTTAGCGACAGATTCTTTTTTTTGAGCTGTTGAATTCGTAAATTTCAGGTATTCGACTTAAAACTAAACCGATGAAAAAGTTTATTCTACTTACTTCTTCAATATTTGTATTTGTTTCAGTTTTTGCCCAGTATCCGGAAATAAAGGGAGTAGACATACGTGGAAAATTTGATCATAAAATAAGAGACTGGGCTGGGGTTGGATTTAACTATGTTGAAACCGCATAAACACCGGATTATAATGAGTTTCCAGCAGGAGTACGGCGGTTTTAGCTTACTGGATGAAACAAAAAAGGCAGACTCGGCTTTTATAGTGTATGAGGACGATACATACGAAGTCCGTCGCGGATATTATTTTTATAAACAGATAACCCGTGCCGGACAACCAGGAGCTGTGGTTTGCCGCACGACATCTAATGAAAGCCAGGTTCCTGTAATTGCATTTGGTAAAGAAAGTTCTGCGGAGACCGACGCTTTTGTAATTATAAATATGAGTGATAAATGGAATAAACCCTGTATTATCGCCATATCAGGTACTCAAGCATCAGCGTTTAAGGCGTTCCGGACTAATGAAGCAGAATCGGAGAAATATACTGAAATTGGGATATATGAGGTAGTAGAAGGTAAGTTGCTTTACGAAGCGCCGCCGGGAACAGTGACAACCTTTTTTGTCAGTGAATGATTTATTAAAAGCGGAGCAGTACTTTACCCGAACTCATATTATTTTTATATGTTTCAATTGCTTCTGATATTTTTTCAATCGGAAAAGTTTTGTTTACCTGCGTGGATAATTCATTGCCAATCAGTGACTGGATTTTACGGGTGGTTTTTAGAGAATGAAAAAAGTTTTTGTTTTCCAGGTATTCCGTTAACCAGAAGCCATGAATATGATTCCCCGAAAAAATTAAATTTCCGGGCAGTATTTCACAAATATCCGGGTCGAGCCTGCCATAAATAAACAAGTGAGCACCCCGGGGAGCCGCATCCAGCAGTTTTTGGACCAGGCTGCCTCCAACGGCATCGAAAATTACGGTAGCATTAAGTTTATGGGAAATTTTTTTTAGTTGGGATTCGAAATCCACATCAGAGCTATTTACAACAAACTCGGCTCCTTCAGCTTTTAGCATACCCACTTGCTCCTGTCTTCTTACCACTGATATTACCGGGATCTTGTATTTTTTTCCTAGCTTGATTATCATTTTGCCGAGGGCGCTTGCTGCAGCAGTATTAATAATGCCTCTTTTTTCTTTTTCTAAATTTGGCAGCTTTTTAAAAATATCAAAAAAGGCAAGTGCTGTCATCGGGTTTACAAACATCATGGATGCTTGTTCCATGTTTATTTTTTTTGAAACCGGAACACACATATTGGCTGATGTTACCATATATTCAGCCCAGCAGCCATTGTATTTTGGAGAAGCAGCACAAGAAACTTTCTTTCCATTCCATAGTTTTGGAAGAAAACCTTTTCCTGCCTCCACCACTGTTCCACTGCCTTCAAATCCGGGAGCCACCGGATATTTTTTTTGAATTCCGTACCCTCCGCCCATAAAGGCTAAATCAGAGGGATTGATAGGAGAGGCATGCATTTTTATTAACACTTCTCCCGGACCAGGTTTGGGTATGTCTATTTCCAAAATCTTGAGCGGCTGTCCGGCTTCGGGTAGAACAGCAGCTTTCATTTTACCCATTTTTAATATCCTTAAATTAGTTTCGATTCTGATAAAAGTATTTCCATTTCCCGTTGTACTTTTTGTGCAGCTTCGCCTGCTTTTTCTGCAAAATCGGTTTCTGATGAGGCATAAATTATTCCCCTTGAAGAATTAACCAAAAGCCCGCACTTGTTGTTCATTCCGTTTTTCGCGACTTCCTGCAAGCTGCCTCCCTGTGCCCCAACTCCCGGAACCAACAAAAAATGATTGGGAACAATTTCGCGAATTTCTTGTAATTTTTCAGCTTTTGTGGCTCCAACAACATACATCATATTTTCATCGTTTCCCCAATTTTGCGAGGTTTTTAAAACGGACTCAAACAATTGGTCTCCCGACCTTTCATCTTTCAAAAATTGAAAATCAAAAGCACCTTTGTTTGAAGTAAGGGCCAGTAGAATTACCCATTTGTCAAGATAAGCCATAAATGGTTTCACCGAGTCTTCTCCCATGTACGGAGCCACAGTAATCGCATCAAAATCGAGTTTATCAAAAAAAGCCCGGGCATATAAATTCGATGTGTTTCCAATGTCGCCACGTTTTGCATCCGCAATCAGAAAAATATCAGGATGTTTTTCCCGAACATAATGAACTGTTTTTTCCAGACTTTCCCAGCCTTGCCATCCAAGGCTTTCATAAAACGCTAAGTTGGGTTTGTAAGCCACCGAAAATTCTGCAGTAGCGTCAATAATTTCCTTGTTGAACGAAAAGATGGGGTCAGAAGTGTCTTTTAAATGTTTTGGAATTTTAAGAATATCGGTGTCCAGTCCTACACAAAGGAAACTTCTTTTTTTTTGAATTTGTTCGAAAAGTTGATCTTTGTTCATCGTTTGTCTTTTGTCATTCCCGTAAAAAAAGGAATCTGTTGGTATCAAATATTGAGATTCCCGGCTAGCCGGGAATGATTATTAAATCTCAGCTTCTTTTAGTTTTTCTGCATTTTCTTCAATCATCAGTTTTTCAATTATTTCGTCGATTTCGCCGTTGATGATTGCTTGCAGGTTATATAATGTCAAATTAATCCGGTGGTCTGTAACGCGACCTTGCGGCCAGTTGTATGTACGTATTTTGGCAGAACGGTCGCCGGTGGAAACCATGGTTTTACGCTTTGAAGAAATCTCGTCGATGTACTTCTGGTATTCCATATTATACAATCGGGTTCGAAGTTCAGTCATCGCTTTGTCGAGGTTTTTGAGTTTTGATTTCTGATCCTGACAAGTTACCACAATTCCCGTTGGGATATGGGTTAAGCGAATGGCCGAATAGGTAGTATTTACCGACTGACCTCCGGGACCAGAAGAACAAAATTCATCACGGCGGATATCTTCATTCTTTAACTCCACATCAAACTCATCGGCTTCGGGCAAAACTGCCACTGTTGCTGCCGAAGTGTGTACACGTCCCTGAGTTTCTGTTTGAGGTACACGTTGAACCCGGTGCACACCTGACTCATATTTGAGAATTCCGTACACTCCCTCTCCTGTAACATTGGCTACAATTTCCTTAAAACCTCCGGCAGTACCTTCGTTTACGTTTGTTATTTCCATTCGCCAGCCTTTTTTCTCGCAGAATTTGGTGTACATGCGATAAAGGTCGCCGGCAAAAATACTGGCTTCATCACCACCTGTTCCGGCTCTGATTTCCAGAATTGCATTTTTGCTGTCTTCCGGATCTGCCGGAACAAGTAACATTTTTATTTCCTGTTCTTTTTGAGGAATCATCTCCTCCGAGGATTCTATTTCTTCGCGCGCCATCTCGCGCATTTCTTCATCGCTTTCCTCAGCAAGAATTTCTCGGCCCGATTCAATATTATCTACCAGGTTTTTATATTCCTGGAATTTCGCAACCAGTTTTTGCAGTGTTTTGTATTCCTGGTTTAGCTTTACGTACCGTTTCATGTCGGCAATTATTTCCGGGTCGGTAATTAATTGTTCCACCTCTTCGTAGCGGTGTTTTATCGATTCAAATTTTTCAAGTAATGCGTATTGTGCCATTTTTATTTTTTCCTTTCATCATTCCCGCGCAGGCGGGAATTTTTTTTATTGCCATTCTGCCGATAAATCTAACCAGTTTGGATTTTCTTTTTCAATTGAATTAATTTTCCAGTTTCTGTTTCATTTCTTTAATCTTTCTTCTCTTTTAAAAGCTTCTCCATATGTGTTAAATTCTTCAAAATATATTAATTTATCGACATTGTATTTAGAAAGTAATCCCTTTTAATATTTTGTTTTTGTGTTCTCCAATTTGTCTTTCAAGTTCATTTGTTAAACCTGTATTCAAAACTCCATCTTTCTTGTTTACTAATATGTAAACACAGAAGTTTGCCATAAGTAAAATGAGGTTCTCTCTTTCGTGGGAATGAGCTAATAAAAATAGGTCCCTTCTCCAGAATTTATGGTAAGCTTCTTCCCCTTGGAGGGTTCAGTTCTGCCAATAATTTGAGCTTCAATATTAAATGATTTTGATATTGAAATTATTTCTTCTGCAGTACGAGTGTCTGTATAAATTTCGAAACGGTGTCCCATGTTAAATACTTTATACATTTCCTTCCAGTCAGTTCCCGATTGTTCCTGAATCATTTTGAAAAGTGGAGGAACCGGAAACATATTGTCCTTAATTACATGTACATTATCAACAAAGTGAAGCACTTTTGTTTGCGCACCACCGGAACAGTGTATCATTCCTGAAATTTGATTTCTGAATTGATCAAGAATTTTTTTGATTACAGGAGCATAGGTTCGGGTTGGAGACAAAACCAGCTTTCCGGCATCAATACCTAGACCTTCAATCTTTTCAGTAAGCTTCATTTTCCCGGAATAGACCAAATCGGAAGGTACTTCCGGATCAAAACTTTCAGGATATTTTTTCGCCAGATAATTTGCAAAAACATCGTGGCGGGCCGAGGTTAATCCGTTACTACCCATTCCGCCGTTGTACTCAGT
Source organism: Maribellus maritimus (assembly GCF_022267315.1). Classification (GTDB taxonomy): domain Bacteria; phylum Bacteroidota; class Bacteroidia; order Bacteroidales; family Prolixibacteraceae; genus Draconibacterium; species Draconibacterium maritimum. The sequence continues at coordinate 95,408 of NZ_JAIKLE010000018.1, read as the reverse complement.
CTCATAACTTGCCTGCCCAGAAGAAGAAAGTCCGACGATTACGTTGCCGGCTGAGATTTTATCGGCAGAAATTACGTCTTCCTGCTTCATTCTGCAGGTTACGGTTGAATCAACGATAATTGTTCTCACCAAATCGCCAACATCGGCTGTTTCACCCCCTGTTGAATAAATACTTATTCCCATGTCGCGGAGCGTGGCAAGCAATTCTTCTGTGCCATTTATAATTGCCGCAATTACTTCGCCCGGGATATTGTTTTTATTTCTGCCAATGGTTGACGAAACTAAAATATTATCGGTAGCCCCCACGCAAAGCAGGTCGTCAACATTCATAATTAAAGCATCCTGAGCAATACCTTTCCAAACAGAAAGATCTCCTGTTTCTTTCCAGTACATGTAGGCCAGCGATGATTTTGTTCCGGCACCGTCGGCATGCATAATATTGCACCATTCCGAATTGCCACCCAAAATATCGGGTACGATTTTACAAAAGGCTTTTGGAAACAGTCCTTTATCCACATTTTTTATTGCTTCGTGCACATCTTCTTTTGACGCTGAAACTCCTCTGGCGCTATATCTTGATTCAGTTACCATTCGATTAATTCGGATTTATGGCTGCAAAATTAATATTTTATATTCACCTTAAAACACAAAAATGGAAAGCCATCGTTTTGACCTTCCATTTTTGTAATTTGTATTTTTAAGCTAAGCGTATAAAAAACGCTTTATTTTTTTTGTTGGTGTCTTTTCAAAAGGAATGGGTTGTAATACAACTTGTTGGATTCTTGAGAATTTATTTACTTCCTCATTCACTTTTTTCTGTATCTCTTTTAATATTTCTTCTGATCTGATATGAATATATTGTTGAGCTTCAGCTTTCAGATGTTTAAAATTCTGCTCAACCTCTTCCATATTCAGATGAATCATTGCAACAAGTTTGCCTTTCTTTTCTACAACCAGAGATTCCAATACATAACGCATTTTATTGATGACCGATTCAATTTCCTCCGGGTAAATATTCTCTCCGCTGGCACCTACAATCATCGTTTTAATGCGCCCCTTAATGTAAAGCATATTGTTTTTATCAAAACAACCCCGGTCGCCGGTTCTGAACCATCCATCTTCAGTAAAAACTTCTTCTGTAATTTCCGGTGCTTTATAATATCCTTTCATTACATTTGGCCCTTTTGCCTGGATCTCTCCTTCTCCTGTAGCCGCATCAGCATCCGCAATTCTTAGTTTTACTCCTTCAACAGCTACTCCGGTTGAGCCTATTTTTGTTTTTCCAACAACGGCACCAGCTAAAAGTGGAGAAGTTTCTGTTAAACCATACCCAATTGCGTAAGGGAATTTTCCTTCGTTGAGAAACCTTTCAACTGTAGGATCGAGCTTGGAACCTCCTATCCCGAAAAAATGTAAATGGCCGCCAAAAGTTTTATGGAGTTTCTTAGCAGCGATTCTGTGTAATAATTTACGTGTGGGAGGAACCGAATAAAGAAATTTTGTTATCGGACTTTTTTGTAATTCAGGTAATATCCTTGCTCTAAAAACTTTTTCGATAATTAACGGAACGGAAAGCATGATTGTTGGCTTTACTTTTTCAAATGCCGGAAGTAAAACCGACGGAACAGGAGCTTTTCGTAAATAATGGATCGACGCACCGTACTTGATTGGTAGTAAAAATCCTACTGTATTTTCAAGTGTGTGAGACAAGGGCAAAATAGAAAGGAAACGATCTTTTGATTTAACCTGATACAGTGAATAACACTGTTGCGTTGTCCAGGCCAGGTTTCTATGTGTTAACATAACGCCTTTTGAGTTTCCCGTTGTCCCCGAAGTATAAATTATTGTTGCCAGATCTTCTTCTTCTACATTTATTCTTTCTTGTTTTTTTGGAATAACCGGAAGAGAACTGGATAATGAATACAAATGTTCTGCCGGTGTTTCTTTGGGAATAATAGCAAATTTATCCAACAAGACTATTTTTTGAAGAGATTGAGCTGCATCGCTGTTTATATGTTTGTATAATCCTCCTGCAACAAAAAGAATTTTGGCTTCAGAATGCTGTAGGATCGATTTTATTTCATTTTCATGAAAATCGGGTAAAATGGGTACAGCAACAGCGCCAACCACTGAAATGGCAAAAAAAGCAACACCCCAGTTAGGCATATTGGTACTCAAAATAGCTACTTTATCACCTTTGGAGATTCCTAATTCTGTTAAAAAATCGGCGACCAGGTTGATATCCTCACCCAATTGTTTGTAGGTGTAGCCTTTCTCGCCTGCAAAAACAATCGAGGTGTTCTCGGAATATCTTTCTACCGATTCATTGATTAATGAAGGTAAAGTAAGTTTCGATTTGTTCACCATTCTAATTTACTACTATTAAAACTTTTAACTTGTACTGTCAATAAAAAAACAGTTTCCTAATCTGCTTTGTTCAGTGAGCAAAAATAGTAAAAAAACTATGAACAATTCTTTCGAAAGCATTTATATCCACTTTTCGATATACGTATAGCTGGCTGGAAAACAGATTTTTGATTGGTGCGGAGCAGGAATTAACATTTTTTATGAAATTAAAATGGCCGGGGAATGACTATATTTCGCATCAATATGAATGAAGATCAGAAAAATATAATTACTCAAACAGCCAATTATGTCCAGAGTATTTCTGAAAAAGATAGTTCCGGGCACGATTGGTGGCATATTTACAGGGTATACAATCTGGCGCTTAAAATTTCAGAGTTGGAAGGAGGCGAAAAGTTTGTTATTGAACTTTCAGCTCTTTTACATGATCTGGATGACTGGAAGTTAAACGGTGGCGAAGAAACAGGCAAAGCTGAAAGCTGGCTTGAAAAAGTTGGCGTTAAAAATGAAGAACGGACAAGAATTCTTCGGGTAATTGGCGAGGTTTCGTTTAAAGGGGCAGGTGTTGAAACAAGAACAACAACAATAGAGGCCAAAATTGTACAAGATGCAGACCGGCTTGATGCCATTGGAGCTATTGGGATTGCGCGCACTTTTGCTTACGGAGGAAATAAAAACCGCATTATTTACGATCCCGGAATAAAGCCGGTTAGACATAATAGTTTTGACGCGTATAAAAACAACACGGCTCCAACTATCAATCATTTTTACGAAAAACTGTTGTTACTTAAAAACAGATTAAATACTAAAACAGCCAGAAAAATAGCCCAAAACAGACACGAGTTTATGGAAAAATTTCTTCTTCAGTTTTTTTCTGAATGGGATAATATTTTTTAAAGAATTAGAATAAATAATATGATGTTTGTTTCTTAATTTTGAATATGGAAAATGATTGGTTACAACAATAGAAAGTCTTTTGGTTTTAAAACGTTTCTTAACAAAAACAGATAATATGAAAATAGAACACATTGCGTTATGGACCAGTAACCTAGAAGGAATGCGTAGTTTTTACATGCATTATTTCGATGCATCTTCAAACGAGATTTATTATAATCATTCCAAAGGATACCGTTCCTATTTTCTTTCTTTTGACGGTGATTGCCGCTTGGAGATCATGGAAATGCCCGGCATTCCAAAATCAAAAAATGACCCGATAAAACAATTCTCCGGTTTAATTCATTTTGCCATAAAAGTGAATTCCAGAACTGATGTAAATAAACTCACGAGTATGCTCAGGGAAGATGGATTTAAAGTTGTGAGTAAACCCCGGACAACAGGCGACGGACACTACGAAAGTGTCATTTTAGACCCGGATGGAAACAGGGTTGAGATCGTGGCCTGAAACTTTAATGTTTTTGTTGAATATTATTTTCCCCGAAACGGAAAAAGCAGCCGTTGTTTTGTTACTTTTGGGATTCAACTAAAATCTTAACCAATGAGACTTCACTATTTTTCGAAAAAATCAACTTTGTTATTCTCTTTTTTAACCTTTATTTTTTTTATAAGTTGTAAGGAGAAGGCACCCCGGGAATTGCCAAATATTTTGTGGCTGACAAGTGAGGATAATAGCCCCTTTGCGGGATGTTATGGAGATGAGTTTGCTACAACTCCAAATCTGGATAAATTAGCGTCGGAGGGGTTTTTGTATACACATGCATATGCAAATGCACCAGTTTGTGCACCTGCACGAAATACAATAATTACAGGAGTTTACGCTTGTTCAAATGGCAATCAGCACATGCGGAGTTATTATCCTAAATCGGAGACAGTAAAAACATATCCCGAGTTTTTGCGGGAAGTAGGATATTACTGTACCAATAACGTTAAAACTGATTATAATACGACATCGATAAACCCGGATGAAATTTGGAATGAATGCAGCAGGGAGGCTCACTATAAGAATCGGGCACCCGGGCAACCGTTTTTTGCAGTCTTTAATACTACGATTTCACACGAAAGTTCAATCCATAAGTGGATTTCCAACGAATACCTGAGGCACAAACCTGAAGACGTAAAACTGCCTCCTTACCATCCTGACACTCCTGAAATGAGACATGATTGGGCACAATATTATGATAAGGTTGAAGATATGGATGCTCAGATTGGAGAATGGCTACAGGAGCTTGAAGATGCCGGCCTCGCTGATAATACCATTGTTTTTTATTACGGCGATCATGGTGGTGTGCTTGCGCGCAGCAAAAGATACGTTTACGAATCGGGAACACGGGTTCCATTTATTGTTCGTATCCCTGAAAAATATAAATATCTGTTTCCTGAAAGCAAGCCGGGGGCGAAAGTAGACCGTTTGGTAAGTTTTGTTGACCTTGTCCCGACTTTGCTTAGCATCGCCGGAATTGAAATACCTGATTACCTTCAGGGAGATGCTTTTTTGGGAGAGCAAAAAACAAAAGATCCGGAATATGCTTTTATGTTTCGTGGAAGAATGGACGAACGCTATGATATGAGCAGGGCTGTTCGGGATGAAAAATTCAGATATATTCGCAATTACATGCCGTACCGGATTTATGGCCAGCATCTGGAATATTTATGGCGTGCTCCTTCAATTGGCTCATGGGAGCGGGCATACAAAGACGGTGAATGTAACCAAGTGCAGAGTGTTTTCTGGGAACCAAAACCGGCGGAGGAATTGTACGATACAGAGAACGATCCTTGGGAAGTAAATAATTTGGCAAAGGATCCTTCTTATAAGGACGTTTTAGATAGAATGAGAGTAGCAAACAAGGATTGGATGTTGCGGATTGAAGATACCGGATTTATTCCTGAAGCCGATCGGATTGAACGGGCAGAAGAAGAGCCGTTTTATGATTATATGAGAGATGGCAGTGTTAATCTGGAGAAACTTATTGAGGTGGCAGAAACGGCAACACACGGAAAACCCGAGAACGTGGATTTGATGGTTTCATATCTAAAAGATGATGAAAGCGCAGTTCGGTATTGGGGAGCAACCGGATTATTGATTTTAGGTGAAAAAGCTGCTTCAGCAAAGCAAGACCTGGAAGATGCACTAACAGATGAATCTCCAAATGTTGTTGTTGCAGCGGCAGAGGCACTTTACAAACTGGGAGAAAAAGAGAAAGGCAAAAAAGCATTGATTGAAATTCTTGAAGACGGGAATCCTTTTGCGCGTTGTTATGCTTTAAATGCCATTGACGGAACAGAAGATTCAAGTCCGGAAATGATAGACGGAGTGATTGCTATGATAAAAAGGATGCCCGATATGGATCGTAATCGTTATGATTTGCGTGCAGCCCGAGGATTATTTGAAAAATGGGGGCTGGATCCGCTTAAATACGATTTGGTTTTTAACTGGTAATATTAATGAAATATTTACTAACCGGACAGGAATCGAAACGTTTGCTTTATCGGAATCTAGAGGAAACTGATTTTGAATGGTGGCTGGAATTTACTTCGGATAAAGAAGCTACCCGTTATTTTGATTTTACAGAGAACTTAAATCCGGAAGAATTTTGTCGTTTTTGGTTCGATAAGGTTTTTGAAAGATACAGAGAAAATACAGGAGGGCATAATGTTCTGGTCGATAAAATTACAGGTGAGCGGATTGGAATGTGTGGTCTTTTAGTACAGGAAGTTGACGGTATTTTGGAAATGGAGATAGGGTATTCAATTCATCCCAAATTTTGGAGGATGGGGTATGCAACCGAGGCATCAAACGAATGCAGAGAATTTGCATTTAAGAGAGATTTTGCTGACTCTTTGATTTCTATTGTTCATAAGGAAAATATTGCTTCGATGGAGGTTGCCAAAAACAATAAAATGGAGTTTGAGAAAGATGCTGTGTTTAAAGGTGCTCCTGTTTTTATTTTCAGGGTGTTTAAGGACAATTAGTCGTCATAACTGTAATAATAATATTTGTTTCAAAATCCTGTGCTCCACGATATAATGAAATGCCACTTATTCTGATGCTTATGAGGATATTAAGAATTTCGGTTTTGCCTCTGAAAAAATATACAGGATTATTGGTTATTGACCGGTAGCTTGTCCCGTAACGGATATTTACCACGCCATGGCTTTGCCACGACCTGCTTCTCATTCCTGTTCTTCTTGTTTCGATTACAATGTCAGGGGCCAGTTTATATCTGTTTTTTTGAACACTGATTTTCTATTTTCTGTTGGGATTCAACCATTTGTCCCCAATGTTTGAATATTTAATGTCGAGACATAAATCAGATTCATTTTCGAGCGAGGAGACGAATTCTTCTCCAGCTTCGCTGACATTATACAGGAGACGATTAAATGTTGCATTTCCTGTTATATTGACCAACCTTAAACGACTAAATGAAATTACAGGGAAGAGTATCGAAAGAAATATAAATAATATATTTTGGGGCATGGGGTAAAATTTTGTTGTTCTTTTCGGTATGATGCAGGATAGTTTTTGAAGAGGTACTAAGTCCCCTCCTGCAGGTGCTTTGCAGCAATTTCAACTTCGTTATACCATTCTTCTCCGTATTTTCTGATAAGAGGTTCTTTTAAGAATTTATAAAGTGGCAATTGATTTGAAGAACCGCACTGTCTCCCTGGTTTACAAATGTCGAGTTCCTGATAATTAACAGCATCAAATCTTTTATATTCTGTTATTCGAATAGGAAAGAGGTGGCAGGAGACAGGTTTTCTGAATGTTGTTTTTCTTTCAAAATACGCTTTTTCGATGCTACATTTCAAAATTCCATTGCCATCGTAAAATGAATAAGCACATTGCCGGTTGTTTACGAGAGGAGTTACCAGGTCGCCATCACTGTCTATAACCGAGAAACCTTGTTTCTCAATTTCTCTGATGTGCTTTTTGGGGAGGTAAGCCCGGTAAGCCGCGTAATCTTTTTCGATAGTTCCTGCTTCCTCCTCTGTCAGCGGGGCGCCGGAATCACCTTCGATGCAACATGCTCCCTTGCACTTTAAAAGGTCGCAGAGAAAGTGTTTCTCAAAAACGTCGAGGCTAATTAGTGTACGGCCAATTTCAATCATTCTGTTTTTATTCATTAAAACAAATTGAGAGCTCTTTTAATAAGAACTCTCAATTTGCACAAAAATTTAAAAAGTATTTTATTTTACTAATACTTTTCCTGTCATTTCTTTTGGTATTTCCAATCCCATTACAGAAAGAAGGGTGGGAGCTACGTCGGCTAATATGCCGTTTTCAATTTGAATATCTTTTTTGTCGCTGATAAAAACACAGGGAACCGGGTTAAGAGAATGGGCTGTGTTTTCCGAGCCATCAGCGTTTACTGCATTGTCAGCATTTCCGTGGTCCGCTATAATCATCACATTAAATCCCCCTTCAATAGCTGCTTCAACAACTTCTTTAGCGCATTGATCAACAGCGGTTACCGCTTTGTAAATGGCATCGTAAACTCCTGTGTGTCCCACCATATCACCATTGGCAAAATTAAGGCAAACAAAATCAGCTTCCCCGTTTTTTAATTTGGGAACAATGGCATCTTTTATTTTGGGTGCCGACATTTCCGGCTGTAAATCATAAGTAGGAACTTTGGGTGATTGAATTAAAATTCGGCTTTCTCCTTCAAATTCATCTTCTCGGCCTCCACTAAAAAAGAAAGTAACGTGGGCATATTTTTCTGTTTCGGCAATTCGGATTTGTTTTAACCCGGCTTTCGAAACAATCTCTCCCATCGTATTTACAACATTTTCTTTATCGAAAATAACATTAATTCCTTTAAAGTCAGCTTTGTAGTTGGTCATGGTGTACCACTGCAGATTCATGGTTTTCATGCCATAATCAGGAAGATTTTCTTGAGTAAATGCAATGGTCGTCTGGCGCAAACGATCGGTGCGGAAGTTAAAACAAATTACCACGTCGCCTTCTTCTATTTTCGCAATCGGCTCTTCGTTTTCATCTACCATTACTATGGGTTTCATAAATTCATCAGTGACACCGTTATCATATGATGCCTGAATAGAAGCTAAAATGTTAGATGATTTCTCGCCTTTTCCTTCAATATATAAATCATATGCCAGTTTTAAACGGTCATAGTTTTTATCACGATCCATTCCGTAGTATCGGCCAATCAATGAAGCAAATTTTGCATTTGTTGGTTTCAAAGCCTCCAGATCCGACTCAATGAAACCATACCCTGAACGAGGATCTGTATCGCGTCCATCTGTTAACCCGTGGATAAAGATATCTTCCAAACCCATATCAGTTGCAATTTGTGCCAATGCCACCATATGCGAACTCAAAGCATGGACTCCACCGGGCCCGATTAATCCAAGAAGATGAACTTTTTTATTGTTTTCTTTTGCGTAAGTGTAGGCTTTAATAATTTGAGGATGTTCCCACAACGATTTATCACGGATTGCCTTTGTTATTTTTACCATGTCCTGGTATAGAACACGGCCTGCCCCGATGTTTAGATGGCCTACTTCAGAGTTCCCCATTTGTCCGTCGGGAAGACCAACATTTTCTCCCGAAGTTAATAATTGTGCATTTGGATATTTCTCTTTTGCAGAATCCATAAACGGTGTTGGGGCAGTTGCAACGATATCACTTTTTGAACCATCGCCAATCCCCCATCCGTCAAGGATCATTAATAATGTCTTTTGTATTTCAGCCATAATATTGTTGTTTTATTATATTACTTTTTAAAGAACAGACAAAAGTATCTTTTTTCCATCCATTTAAGAAATAACAAATGGATGAAACAAAGGATTTAACAAATTCTTTCGGCTAATTTTGCGAAAACATGTTATCAATCTTTTTTAAAAATTAAATAGCTAAAAACGCAACCAAATAATAGCCAACTTCGTCTGTTTAAAAACGTGAAAAACTAAACCATGAAAAAAATCTTCCTGTTCTTTTTGCTTCCGCTTTTTATTTCATGTATTGACGAGGATGTCGATTTTCGTAATACCGGAGATAACAACATTTCTATTTATATTGTTAAGGATGGGGAGGTTGACAGCTCTCAGCCAAACGAGGATTTAGAGTCGTTGGAATTAGAGAGTACACCATGGTTAAAGAGTTCGGAGATTGAATTTTACGATTGGTCATCTCACATTTTTTATTTGAATACAGAAAAGGAAAAAGGACAATATTCGGGAAATTATTTTGTAATAAAAGACGGTGATACACCTCTTCTCCTGGGTGTGTTTTTTGCAGTATACTGGTCATTTATGCCGCAATTTCCAAGTATTGTTGCACACGATGACTTTTTTTATCCACAAGATGTTATCGGCTTAGGTGGAATCAATTTTTCTTCGGCGGTGGATACAAGTGCCAATTTTCAGCATTTCAGGGAGGCATTGGAAAGTTCCGGGATTTTGCACGAAGGAATAGATGTTGAGCTAACTAAGCTAAAAAAGAAAAACGCAACTACACTTGAATACACCATTCGTATAACAAACAACGATATAGAAAGTATTTACGTTTTAGACCCCAGCAAAATGGGCGAGGGGAGATTCCATTATTATACAAACGGGGTTTCATTTCGTAAAGATAATGTTAGTTACTATTCGCAGAGTGAAAGTATTTCATCTCCGGAAATCAGAAGCAATTGGTATTATAAACTGGTTCCGGGAAAATCGATAACCAGAACAATCTCCCGGGGTGGTTTTTCAGATTTACCGAGCGGAAATGTTCACTTTTATTTTTCCTTTCCCGGGGCGAATGTCGATGCTGGTGAATGGAAGAAATCAGACGGACGAATTTGGTTGGGAAACAAATATATTGAAGGCGATATAAGTCTTAATTGAACCTCTTTTACAATTCATCGCTAAAAAATTACAGTTCGGTAGAATTGTTTTTTACAGGCTGTGTTTTCATCTGAAATTTGAATTAAAAGATTCGCAAGAATGAACAATTCAAACGGAAAATGAAAACAGAACTTTACAAAATAAATTTCAAAGCCATGAAAACAATTTTATCCATTTTTTTTATTTCTTTTTCTCTTTTAATAAGTGGTCAAACCAAAATCAACGGGTATGTAAAATCAGAAAACGGAGAAGCACTTCCCGGAGTAAATATTTTTTTGGAAAACACATACGATGGTGCCAGTTCCGGTGAGAACGGAGATTTTTCATTTTCAACAGACGAAAAGGGTATTTTTCTTTTGAAAGCCACTTTTATTGGCTACAAAAGCTGGGAAAAAGAAGTTGATCTTTCAGAAGATATTTATGTTGAAATAATTTTAAAAGAAAGTGTAAATACCCTTGATGCGGTTACGATTACAGCCGGAAGTTTTGCCGCTTCCGATGAATCGAGGGCTTCAGTTATGAAATCGCTCGATGTGTATACAACACCAACTGCAAATGGCGATATAATGGCAGCCATGAAAACCATGCCAGGAAATCAGGCTGCTTCCGACGACGGACGTTTGCTGGTGCGTGGCGGTGATGTTTATGAAACACAAACATACATTGACGGTCTTGTTGCAGCAAAACCATATTTTTCAAAAACACCTGATGTGGCTACCCGCGGGCGGTTCGCTCCTTCGCTGTTTAGCGGCGTTTCATTTAATTCCGGTGGATATTCAGCTGAATACGGACAGGCGCTCTCGTCAGTTCTGGTTTTGAATTCCAACGACCTTGCCGAAAATGATAATACAGGGCTCTCTATAATGAGTATTGGTGGAGAAGTGAACAAAACCAAACGCTGGACAAAGTCGTCGCTAATGTTGTCGGGGGGCTATACCAACCTTTCGGCATACGATAAGGTTTTTAACAGCAGTATCGACTGGGAAAACCCGGTTCAGGCAGTAAACGGAACTGCTGTATTCCGGCACAAAACCAGCTCACGTGGGATGTTCAAAGGATATGTAACTACCGATTGGGGCAATCTTTCGTATTTTGTTCCTGCTGCTAAACCTGATGAGTTAATGCGAATTTCCAACAATGGAACAACCGTCTACTCTAATCTTTCCTACCGCGACTGTTTTTCGGATAAAAGTTGCTATAAAATTGGGGTTTCGTCAACTATTCAGAACAACAAATTGGGCTTGGATTTTGACAATATACAAACGTTGGAAATGAATGTGGAAACGCGTTTTTCTGTATTTCACGATGTTTCAGATGGTGTGAAAATTACATGGGGAGCAAATGAAACGTATAATAAATACGATTTGGAATACAAACCGTTTGAAAGCGCGTCTTCGAAACTGGATTTTGATGATCACCTGCTTGGAGGTTTTATTGAAAGTGAGATTAAATTCAGTAAAAAGCTTGCCATCCGACCCGGAATTCGTTCTGAATATTCATCTGTAATAAATAAATGGAATTTTGCGCCACGATTTGCTGTTGCATTAAAAACCGGTAAAGAAGCTCAGGTTTCCGGTGCCTGGGGCTTGTATCATCAAACTCCGCAGACTGATTATCTTCGCTGGCAAACAAGGCTCGATTTTGAAAGGGCATATCATTATATTTTAAGTTACCAGTTTGGCGATATATCAAAACGTTTGTTTCGCGCTGAAGTTTATTACAAAACCTACAACCAGTTGGTTACTTACAGCGGAGATAACGAATATCAGATTTCCAATATCCGAAACAGCGGAACCGGTTATGCCGGAGGGATTGATATTTTCTGGCGCGACCTTAAATCAATCAAAGGTTTTGATTACTGGATAACGTATTCATACATAGATACAAAAAGAAAATACCAAAATTATTCTGAGAAAGTAACGCCCTGGTTTGTGTCGGATCATAATTTTTCATTTGTTGGCAAGTACTGGGTGAATCAAATCAATACCCAGGTTGGTCTTTCGTTCACCGCTGCGAGTGGCCGGCCTTATAACAATATAAATTCGGATGAGTTTATGGCGGAAAAGACAAAACCGTATTCCGACTTGAGCTTAAACCTGAGCCACGTTTTTTATATCGGGGATCAGTATTCGGTTCTTTACTGTTCGGTTAATAATGTTTTGGGAAATGATAATACCTTGAGCTATCGTCCATCAAATCTATCGGATGCGCAGGGAAACTACACAATGATTCCGGTAAAACGCGATTTAAAACGAATGGTTTTTATTGGGCTGTTTCTGAATTTTTAATCATTTGCAATTCATCCCTAGAAATCAACAGTTCGGTTAACAAGTTTTTCAAAAAGAATAAATCTGTAAGAAATTTGAATAGTGTAAATTTAAAAAGAACAATGTCATGAAAAAAAATTTAATAGTCACTCTTTTTATTGCTGTTTATGCGAGCAGCACTTTTGCCTCTGGCTATAAAGAAACAATGGAGAAAAACATTGAGAAAATGTATAAAATAACTTCCGGGCCTGAAATGCTAAGCCAGGCAAACCAGTTTCTTCGGATTGCCTCGGTTGAAAAAGACAAATGGCTTCCAAGGTATTATGCTTCGTATTGTTTTGTTATGTCGACCGTATTTGGCGAGATGAGTGCCGACGAAAAACATCAGAGATTGGATATGGCTCAAAATGAAATGGATGTTTTAAAAGATATGGCTTCTGAAGAATCAGAAGTTTATGTTTTACAAGCGTTTATTTACCAACTAAGAATAACCGATATGACAAAAGGGATGAAATATTCGGGATTGGCAAATGAAGCGTTGGCCGTTGCAGAAAAATTAGATCCTGAAAATCCGAGAGTTTATTATTTGCGTGGCATGAATACCTACCATACTCCCAAAATGTTTGGCGGTGGAGCTGAAAAGGCCAAACCCTTTTTTGAAAAAGCCACAAAAAAGTTTGAAGCTTTTCAAGCTCTGAGCTCGCTGTCTCCTACCTGGGGAAAAGAACACAATACCCAAATGTTAAAGTCTTGCCTGGGAGAATCGTAGGATTGTTAATTCCCTGATTTTTTAGTTTATTTTTATAATGTATATCATTTTTTAAAATTGCACCGTGCTTCAAAAGAATTTTATTGGAATTGTTTATGCTGCATTTATTTCCATTTTAATTGGAATAACTACAATGCTGTTAATAACCGGCACATTAAACCGGCCTTTTTCGGTTTATGTTTGGAACGCGGGTTATTCTTTGTGTCTCGGATTGCCGTTGTTTGCCAACGGATATCTGTTCCGCTGGTACGAAAAACGGTATATAGACTGGATTAATCGACCAGTGAAAAGTGTTGTTGCAGCTCTTTTAATGCACTTTGTATATTCAAGTGTTGTAATCTTTATTGTAAACTGGTTTTGGTTTATAGTAGTTTTAGATCAGGAGTTGAGAGATTTCTGGGCTTCAAATACGTCTATGATAATCTCTGAATATATTATTTTTATAATTGTTGCAGCTATTATTTATGCGATCTCATTTTTCAAGGCATGGCGAAGTGAGGTTACTCAGTCGGAAGAAATAAAAAGAGAGGCGTTGTCATTAAAGTATCAGGTTTTACAAAATCAGGTAAATCCACACTTCCTCTTTAATAGTTTAAATGTGCTGGGATCTTTGATTGATGTTGACTCAGAAAAGGCAAAAAAATTTACGCGTGAACTGTCGCTTTTCTACCGCGATGTTCTTCACTATAAAGATCAGGATATTATTTTGTTAAAAGAAGAAATTGCTTTTGTTAAAAAGTACATTTATTTACAACAAATCCGTTTTGGCGAAGCACTTGATGTGGAGATTATAGCAAATGAAAACATTAGAGGAAGAGTTATTCCACTCTCTTTACAGGTGTTGGTTGAAAATGCGGTAAAACACAATGAGATTTCGAAAGCGAATCCACTCAAAATAGTGATTGCAATTACTGATGATTACGAATTGATAGTTGAAAATAATATTCAATTTAAAAAAGTGTTGGAGCCGGGTAGTGGAACAGGCTTAAAAAATCTGGCGAGCCGCTACGAGTTTTTAACCGGCAAAAAAGTAAACATCAGTGAAAACAATCGTTACTTCAGAGTCATATTGCCTTTAATTGTTTTGGATGGAGAATGAAATAAAAATATTAATTGTAGAGGATGAACCTCTGGCTGCAGCGCAACTGGCAGCTCTGATTGCTTCTTTGAAGCCGGGAGCAAAGATTTTGGAGGTTTGCGATACGGTTAAATCTGCAATTAACTGGATTTCGAAAAATGATGAACCGGATTTGGCATTTTTTGATATTCAACTTGGCGACGGACTGAGTTTTGAAATATTTGAACAAGTAGATTTGAATTGCCCGGTTATCTTTGTTACTGCCTATGATCAATACGCGATACAGGCTTTTAAAGTTAACAGTGTTGATTATATTCTGAAACCGATTGAAAAAAAGGAACTTGAAAACGCTTTGCAAAAATATGAAAGAATAGCACCTTCCAAACCTCCGAATCTTTCGCCAGGAATTATAGAGGAGATTGTTTCATCGTTTAGCCGGAGAAAGTTTAAAGAAAGATTTCTTGCAAAAGTGGGCAGTCATCTTCGGATTATCGAAATTTATGATGTCCTGTATTTTTATAGTTATCAAAAAGGAACCTATGTGAAACTGGCAGATGGGAAAGATTATCTTTTGGATTACAGCCTGGAAATGATTGAAGAAATGGTTAATCCATCTGCGTTTTTCAGAATAAACAGGAAGTATCTCATTTCATTACAAAGCATTCAGGATGTAATTGCATACAGTAATTCAAGATTAAAGCTGAAAGTTCAAAACCCCGCTGAGGATGATTTCTTGGTCGCGCGCGAAAAAGTAAAAACTTTTAAAAAATGGATTGAAGGAGACAGTTAGTTTAAGATGAAAAGAGATCTTGTTTGTAAAAAGTAAATCTTTATCTAAACTGGTGTTATAACCGGTTGTTTACAATGTTATTGTATATGGACCCAAACTGTAATCTGACACCTACTCCTGCTCTCACTTCGAAAGTCGACGGTAACTGAACTTTGTTTAGAAGTATGTCTTCCAGTGAAACATCTCCTTTTGCCAAATAAATCTGGTCGTGAATATTCTCAACCCTGAAATTGAAATTTACGGAGAAGCCGCGAACAATACGAACGGATAAATCAGAGTCAAAAGTGATTCTGTTTTTGCTAAAGTCATGAAGATAGTTTGAAGCATCCAGTCCGGCTTCAATTTCGCCCCAGGTCTGAACAATTTGCAAGTCCAGGCGCAATGTCTGTTCCCATAAACTTTCCTGAAATTTTCCGTAAATGGTTTCTTCATAATACCTTTTCCACTCCGGTCCGATATAATAGGCGATTGTGAAAACTTTTCGGTCTGAAATATCCCAGGGGAAAATATTGTATTCCACAGCTGGTTTTGCCGAAATAGAATAAACGAGGTTGCTGTAGTTGCTGTTTGAATAACCAAAAAACGCACCTGCAGACCAACGGCTTGAAAGACTGTTTACTACACTTGACGAAATATTACTACTGGTGTTTTCAGAACGGTATATTTCACCATCATCCTCATATTCTCTTGTTCTTACACTCATTTGTCCAAAATTTCTTATACGCCAGTCTTCCGTAACTTTATCAGCCCTGAGATTATATGAATAATTGAAGTTTTTTCGGCTTTCTTCCATATAAATATCTCCGTTAAAGGTTCCCCTGAATGTCCAGTTATGCCAGGGGTCATCGGTTACAATCGGTTTAATTTCATTTTGTTCTCCACGATAGCGAATAGAAAGGTTGCCGGCTACTTCTGTCTCGTTTGCAAAAGGCATTAACCCCAGCGTAATGGTATTTACGATTTTTCCTCTTCTTTCTTCGTATGTGTCGCTTGAGGCTGTTGTGCACGATAGTGTATATTCTGTGAAGTTTTCAAACGTATTGTTGTTGTATCGAATAGAATAAACCTGCCCGCCAGAACCGCTGATGCGGTTGTTTATAATAATGTGGATATCTGCAACGGCAGGGTCGTTTACAAAATCAATATATGGAAGGTGCCGTCTCATGTAGTCGAAATCGAGCCATATTCCTTCGATAAAAACTTTCGGTTTACCTTCTTTTTTTCCGTAGGGGGAAACTCCCTTTATGCGTGTAGTATTTATATTTTTGATATCGTCGTTTGTTGGATTGTTGCCGGCATAAATCTGAAAAGTGACCAAAAGAAGAATAACGACGGTAAGATTAAATATTTTTGAAATCATCTATAATTCGTTTTTAGTTAGGTTAAAGTTGCAATTTTGTTTTTCCGGGGGGATTTAGTTAATAAAAACCGTGCAAATTTATATATTTTATTTACATTTCAAATAGTTGAATTTTACAGATTGTTTATGGCAAAGAGAGAGAAAAAGAAACGAAATAAAGGTTCCGCCGGTAATAACAGGAGAGTTGGCGAGGACTTCTTAGTTCAAAACAGAAAAAAAGAAGGCGTAATTGAGACTGAATCCGGATTACAATATACAATCGTAGAAGAAAAAAAAGGTGGTAGGATTGCGGCCATTTTTGACGAAGTAAAGATTCATCAGCGAGCCATGTTGCTTGATGGAAGAATATTAGAAGATACCTACCGACAAAATGCTCCCGAGCTTGTTAAAGTTGAAGAGCTATTGAGGGCTTACAGGAAGGCTTGCTTTTGATGAATGCAGGGAGCAGATTTAAATTTTGGATTCCTCCCGAATTAGGGTGGGGGCGAAAAGGAACAGGAAACAAAATACCTCCTAATGCAACACTGATTTTTGATATTCGCTTATTGGAAATCTTATAGATTAAAAATAAAAAAGCTGACTCCCAATGGAGCCAGCTTTTCTCTCTTATTCTCAAATATTTTTAATAGAATTTAGATCTTTTGTCAACAATCTCTATTTCACTTTCGTGGGCACTCACAACCTGAGAGTTTGCCCGGAATGTTAAGCTTTGTGCCAAACGAGTTTGCTCTGCAGCAACATCCTGATTTTCCAATTCGTTAACTGACGTAACCTGTACAATAAAAACTCCGTTGTTACCCACGATTGGTTTTGAAAGCTGATCTGTATCAAGCGATGCTGCAGTTCCAATAACAGCGGGTTCTAATCCTACTCCCGGCAACTGGAACGAGTTAAAGTTAATACTTGTTGCATTTTCAACGGTTGCATCAAGTTCTCCTGCAATGGCCTGCAAATCTGTTTTTCCATTCATTGCAGCAGCTGCTTTTTCTTTTAGTAGTTCCGCTTTCTTCTCTTTTGTAACAGCGAGCTCCACACGTGCCTGAACATCATCTAAAGGAGCAATTCCTTCTTCTGTAATATTGGTTAATGCAGCGATTACAAAATTATCACCCAATTCAAAAATAGGTGTTTCCTCCTGGCTAAAAATTATATCACCTTCTTCAGCTTCGTAAGCTGCACGAATTAACTGTCTTGGGTTTTCCAACCCGGCAATCAAACGGTCATTCTCGCCAATAGTCGCAACTTTTTTGGTTAAGTTTTGTTCAGCAACGGCAGCTTCAAATTCTTTATAATTTGTATTTTCACTCGCAAATTTGCTTGCTTTTGCATATGCATCCTGATAGGTCTGTGTACTTGGTTGAACATTTCTTACCAGGTAAGCTACCTGAATTTGTTTTGATAATTTTCCACGATCTGTTGTTTGAATTACATGAAACCCGAATTGAGACATAACAACAGTTACCTCGTTTACTTTATTGCTAAAAGCAGCATCTTCAAAAGGTTTTACCATTTGTCCACGACCGAACCAACCTAGATCTCCCCCCTGAATTGCTGAGCCCTGATCGGTTGAGAACTGGCGTGCCAGTGTGGCAAAGTCACTTCCGTTTTCAATAGCAGTTTTTAAACTGTCGGCCAAATTCTGTATGACTGCAACTTCAGCTTGTGTATTTACCCGCAACAAAATATGACGTGCTTCTACCGAATCGGGTAACATCTCAATCGCATTGAGTTTGGCAAGTTTGTATGCTTCACTCTCGAAATAAGGACCGAAAACATCATTTGTATCAGCATTTTCTTCATAAATCCAATTGCCAATATTTACAGGAAGTTCGTCCTTCTTGAACCAGGTTCCGTCAAAACTTATATCAGAGTTTGAATTTACAAACTGAATATTGTCTGTTGCCGATGCAAAGTCGGTTTTAATATCTTTGACCCATTCTTCAGTATTTCTGAAATCGGTAGCAGATGGTTCAACGGGAAAGTTTATATATTCTATTCTCCGCGTCGTTTCCTGTTTATAATCTTCTTTGTGTGCGTCGTAATAATTTTTTATGTCTTTTTGTGTAACCACAATCTGGCTGTCGGCAACTGAATTGTTATTCAATAGAATATAGTCGATGTTGAATTGTTTGTTTCTGGCAACGAGGCTGTTTTGTGCCTCTTCGGTGGTTACATACAAACCTTTCCCAACCATATTGGCATATTTTGTCTGAATTCTGTCCTTTACAATTTGTTGTTCAAGATAAAGCCAGTATTGTCTTTGTTCTGGATCAACTCCTGTATCCAGATTTTTCAAAAAATTTACGATTGCATTTCGATCAACCTGACCCGTATTGGGGTTTGCAAACAATTGCTGAACGATTGGATGAAGATTGCTTCCCTGGAGCATATCAAAAAGTTCGTCGGAACTTACGTCAATTCCAAGGTCATCATAAACATCTCCCATAACTTTTTCCTGAATAAAATTTTGCCAGGTTTGTTCACGTATTTGTACCCAGGTATTTTCATCCAATTGACTTTGGCCTGAATTCATTCTGTAAATTTCACCAAGTTCTTCAACCTTTTGTTGAAATTCAGGATATTGAATTGATTCTCCGTCAACTTCTCCAATTTTTAGCTGGTTTTTCCGAAACAGAGAATTTCCTGACTGTAGCATGTCGCCAAGAATAAATGCGGCAAGTGAAACACCAATTACAATTGCTACCAACAATCCTGCTTTCGTTCTTATCTTTTGTAACGTTGCCATTGAATAACAGTAATTTTAATAAATTTCTACTTAATTTTTTCGAGCTACGAAGATAACAATTTTCGATATTATACCTGAACAATTATTTTTTTTTTAACAGTACCCTGTTAAATAATGTAAACATTTGATTTTAAGATAAATTCGCGACAGTGCTTTGGTAATTTCTAATCGTTGGGCAGTGTGAGTTTTACCAATTCTATTTTTGTGCTGGTAGCTTTTAATATTTTTAGCTGGAAATTATCAATTTTTATTATCGTATTAATTTTAGGGATACTTTCATGACGAAAAAGTATTAGTCCGGCAAGCGTCTCAAATTCCTCACTTTCGGGGAGTTCAAAGAAGTATTTTTCGTTTAATAAATCAATTTCAGCCCGACCTGAGAAAATGTATTCGCTTTCACTTATTTTCTTTTCTATAATTGCGCTGGTGTCGTGTTCATCTTCAATTTCTCCAAATATTTCTTCCAGAATATCTTCACTGGTAACCATCCCTGAAGTTCCTCCAAATTCATCAACCACAATAGCTATGCTTCGGTGTTCCTGAATGAATGTACTCAACAATTTGTTGGCTGGCATTGATTCAGGGACTATCAAAACTTTTTGAATGTGAGATTTTATTGAGGTGGGGTTTTGGAAAATTACCGATGAATGGACGTACCCGATGATGTTGTCTACATTTTCATCAAAAATCAGGATTCGTGAATAGCCTGTTTCTACCAGTTTCTGACGTAAATCGTTAATTGTTGCATTAATATCGAGCATTTCAATCTCTGTTCTCGGAACCATAATCTCCCGGAGTTTTACTTTTGAGAAATCGAGCGCATTTTTAAAAAGTTTTACTTCTGTTTCGATATTTATTTTTTTGTCGGGGCTTTGAAGGTCATTTTCTTTTACAAATTCATCCAGATCAACCCGCCCGAAAACGAGATCTTTGGATGATTTTTTTACATCGGCTTTTAGGAAATATTTTAATAATGAATTGGTTATACTAATTGTAAATTTTGTAATTGGATAAAAGATCACATAGAACAATGCAAGAGGTAGGGCAAAAATATTCAAAATGGTATTTGGAAAAATACGAAACAGTGTTTTGGGCAAAAATTCTGCAAAAACCAAAATAATTATTGTGGAAACAATGGTTTGGAGGAGCAGAATTAATGATTCGGATTCAATAAAATTCCGGAAAGCCGGTTCGAGAAGTCCGGCAAAAGCGATACCATATATTACCAGGGCAATGTTGTTTCCCACCAGCATGGTTGCTATATAATGCCCTGAGTCGGCCGTAACAAATTTTAGAATCCTGGAACTAAACGGCTCTGACTTTTTATCCAGTTCCAATCGCAATTTATTGGCAGATACAAAAGCGATTTCCATACCTGAAAAAAATGCAGACAGAAGAATGGTAATTAAGATGATAATATACAGATTCATCTTTGGTTTACTAATTGAATTCTATTTTTTTCTGACCTGATTGGGTGTCCGCATCATTCCCTGAATCATTTTCTTGAGAAATATTGTCTTCCGTTTTTTCCGTATTTTTAGAAGATACGAAAACAGTCCCTTTAAGATCTTTGATTTTCCAGTTTCCCAAAGCTTGATCCGATTCAAAGCCAACGCCTGTGTAGGTCTGATCTGGTCGAATAATCCGGACAAACTCCTCGGTATATATCTTCCCTTCCTTCTCTTCGTATATCAGATGTTCTGTTTTAAGTGTATCTCCTTGTGCATTTATTGCAATAACATTGTTCTTTGCTTCCCACTTTTCTTCCTCTAAAAACTGTTTGGCGTAATTTGCAGTTATACTAAAGATTATTTTTTTGTTTGCATCATATTCTGTTAGTTCAACACCTTCAGGAAATTCCGAATAAGAATCTTTTTCTGTTTCGAACTGAAGCAATTTAGGTGCTTTTAATTCGTATCTGATAACACCTGAGTCGGTATCGATGGTTTCAAAATCAGATGCTTCCAGAACAGGAAGATCTTCTGCGGAGCTGAATGCTTTTATTTCTTCGAGGTTATTTTTCTCACAGGCAAAGAAAAGTATTGCAGCCCCCATAAAAAGAGCTGCAATACCTAATGCTTTTATTTGTTGCTTTATTTTAAAACCTAATTTTTGACGATTCATATATTCCGACCACCAATTTTAATAGGTTTGATTTTGTAAATCCTATTTGAAGAAGTGTTCTTCTTATTTATTGAACCTTACTTTTGTTGATTCGTTTATCCAACCACCAATTTTGTAAGTTTGTCCTTCCTGTAATCCTTCCATAAAAGCATCTTCTTTATTTGGAAAGTAAGCGCTGTAAGTAGCAATCTTTTGTGCTGCTTCAATTGAGCAATCTTCTCCTCTTCTTGCTTTTGCAAAATAATCAACAGCCAACCAGAAAATGGCATCTTTTTCAAGTTTTGAACCGCTAAAGGAACGGGTAGCCTGAACATAGATTTCACCTAACAACATGTTCGCTTCACAGTTATCCTCGATATCCAAAACTTTTCTTGCGTAACTCCGCGCTTCCGGATAGGTACTTTGGCTAAAAAGAACTTTTGCATACTGCATATAATAGGTTGCAAGAAGCTCCTCATCTGTTTCTTGTTCCATGGCTTCTTTGTAATATTCTTTTGCTTTCTCAATGTCGTTCCTTTTTACGAGGCGGCGGGCCATGTTGTAGGCAGCCAAGGCTGATGGTTCAAGTTCGTATAATTTTTCAGTTGCTTCAGCAAACAGTTCGCTTTCGTCACAATCGGCACGCCCCAATTTAAGAAGCATTGATTTGATGAAATCGATATCGTTTCCTTTTTCCTGAAATTGCGGTTTGTAAATATTTACCAAGGCTTCGCAATCAGCTGCACCTGACGTTCCAAAAATACTTTCAATTGCAGGTTGAATTTTTTCTTTAACTAAAGAAACCATATCTGCATCGGAATCTTGGCTTATTATTGAGTTCATAATGGTATTACATTTCTCGTAATTCATTACAACTGCTTCTTTTGAAAGCTCACCAAGTTTGAACAATGATTTTGATGTTTGCATTAACAAAACCAAAACAGGTGCTTCTGTTTTGTCGCCTTGTAATTCTACCGATTTGCTGATCCATTCATAACCGCTTTTTAATGCACTTTTTTGGGCATCTAAGCTTAGTTCCTGCTGAACGACTTTATATTTTAACCAATCCGTTCCTTTTCTTCCAAGAACATATCCTTCTTCTCCAAAATGTTCAACTCTTTTGTCGTAAACCTTCATCAACTCATCGATGAACTTGTTTTTTTCTTCCGGAGTAGATGCATTCTCAACAAAACTTTGGTACATCTTTATCCCCTGAATGTATACATTGGA
Organism: Maribellus maritimus; assembly: GCF_022267315.1. Lineage (GTDB taxonomy): Bacteria > Bacteroidota > Bacteroidia > Bacteroidales > Prolixibacteraceae > Draconibacterium > Draconibacterium maritimum. Next base: position 72,892 of record NZ_JAIKLE010000018.1, on the reverse strand, counting down.
AGAAGATTTTGGGTAGTTGGTATATATTTTTTTCCAGTGAGGAAGTGCCGAATTGTAATCATCTTGTTTGTAGAATTCAGTATATAACGAATATTCATTAATATAATCCTGGTTCTGCTCTTTAACCAATTCTTCCTGGCTTTTCATACTAACACCTCCAACTGCTGTGCTACCACCGCCGCCTTCTTCAGGAATATTTCCGTCAAAAGCAAAATTGATAATACCATCTGAATTTTCAGGAATATCTATTTTTTCTGTATCATCGATAAACGTAAACCGAATCCATTTTGATTTTTCATCGCCTTGTAACTCATATTTACCATCGAAACTGGTCATCATATCTCCCCCTCTGTGAACTTCAACTGTAACCCCGGCAGCTGGCTCACCATCTCGGTAAACTGTACCTTTAAAAACTTTTTGCCCTATTACGAAAGTTGAGAAAAACATCAAAACTGACACAAATAGCAGCGTTTTACGAATATTAGCTTTCATTGTAGTATTAGTTTTTATTTTAATTATTCTTAATCGTATCTCCTTTTGATAAACCAAAGGTCGTGCAAATTAACACTTAGATTTAATTTTGCGTACTTTTCTTCAATTAAATTATCCTTTTTTGTACCCCTTCTCCCCAATTCAGCAGCTATATTAATTGTTGAACTGGAACGATATATCGGTAAACCAATACCAAAAGTTATGCCAAAATCATTAATTTGTTGATTGTTAAGCATAAGGTATGATTTCTCATATTTTATCCCGGCGCGATATGCTACTCTTTTTATATAGCTTCGAATAGAAAATTTATCAGGAATCCATTCTGCACCAATTGCAAATTTATTTAAATCTGTCAAAACCGGGTTTATAGTTCCAAAAAAAGTTGCATCTGACCATGTTTGATGGTAGTAATCAAAATTTACTTCCCACTCGTTTTCCTTTACATAGGAGACGCCTGCTCCATATGTTAACGGAAATTTAATTTTTCCTTTTTCTTCTTCCTGGATGTTTATGGTGTCCTGATCAGAGACGGTAGTTGTTGATGTTCCTACCGGAACACTTATACTTATATTTTTTTGGGCGATGTCTGATTTAAATGCTCTGTATTCAGGCTTATTTTCCAGTACTGCACCAAAAATAATTTTTTGGTTGTTTTTTAGCGGCAAAATGGCTTGCAGGCCAAAATCAAAACCAAACTGACGAATTCTTACCCGCTCATATTTTTGAGCATTATAGAAGTAAGGCGAGTCCAAAAAATATAATTCAGAGTTGTGAGATAGATTTCCAAAGAGATAATTAAGGTTTGCACCCAAAGAAATATTTTTGTAGGGCTCTACCGCGAAACCAAGATAAGCCCTCGACAGTGAACCATCGCCATAATATACAGTATAAAAATTGCCTGTGTTCTCCAGGTAATCGTAAATTTCAATATTGTAGCCAACATCTGAATAAGGTGTCAATCCCATACTCGCAGCCATCCAAGGCGTGATACGAAAATTGAATGCCAGATAATTGAAATTGATATCGTTTGCACCTGTACTTTCCAGCTCACTGTTAAATTTTGAGAACTTACCATTTATTCCAAATTCGAATAAAAAGGCAAGCGAATCAAGTGAGTTGTACGATGCCGGATTTGCCATGTTTATTTGCAAACTGTTTCGGCTTGCCAGTGAAGCACCTCCCATGGCTGCAGTTCGCCCCAGACTTCTGGAAGAAAGATCTCCTAATCCAAATCTCGAATAAGGTGATGTTGTGTTGTTATTAAATTGTGCGAATAATATTGTCGGAAAAAGTATTAATCCGATAATAAGACTAACTCTGCTAATTCTCCCCATTATGTTCTAATATGCGATTTAAACCTAAGGCTACTAAATTGAAATGTACAAAGAAAGAATTTTTTAATTTTTTATCAAAAAATTCAGCGTCGCCTCCGGTAATAATAACTTTTAAATTACTATAAAATTCCTTAAAATTTTCAATGGTTTTATCTACTTCGTAGCTTACACCGTTTTGAACACCGGCAAGGATGGCCTCTTCAGTGGTGATACCATACAATTTGCTGTATTGTTTTTGTTCCACCAATGGAAGTTTTCCGGTAAACTGATGTAATGCTTTAAATCTCATCGTTATTCCCGGAGAGATATTTCCGCCAAGGTATTGGCTTTTGTCGTTTACCATGTCGTATGTTATTGCTGTGCCGGCGTCAATAATTAAAATATTTGTGCCAGGATATAAATCGTATGCACCAACCGCTGCCGCAATTCGGTCTTTCCCGAGTGTTTTTTTTGAAATGTATTTGTTTTCTAAAGGAATTGGCGTTTCGTAATCCAGTTCAATAAATGTTTTGAAATTGTTTTGTAACGCTTTCTTTAGCTGTGGCGAATATTCTTTTACCGATGATAAGATTACTTTGTCAAGCGAAGGATGTTCGTCTTTTAAAACCTCAATATGTTCCGGTAAGAATTCTTCAACGGGAACCGTTATTAAAACTTCTCCGTGGTTAAACACCGAAAACTTTGTGCGGGTATTTCCAATATCAATTACCAGATTCATCTAATCAATAATTCTTTGACTGATATCCAACGCTTTTACCGAATGCGTTAATGCGCCAATGGAAATATAGTCAACTCCGGTACCCGCTACTTTTCTGATACGTTTGATTGTCATGTTTCCTGAAGCTTCAATTTTAGCTTTTTTATTTATGAGTTTAACTGCCTCTGTCATCAGTCTGGAACTCATATTGTCGAGCATTATTATATCTACATCAGCATCCAATGCTTCCTGTACCATATCAAGATTTGTCGTTTCAACTTCAATCTTGATACTTTTCGGAATCTTATTGCGAATAGCTTCAACCGCTTGTTTTATGCCACCTGCCACCTGTATGTGATTGTCTTTAATCATAACCATATCATACAAACCAAAACGGTGATTTGATGCCCCTCCCATTCTTACGGCATATTTATCGAGGTAACGGTAGCCGGGTAAAGTTTTGCGGGTGTCCAGAATTTCAACTTTTGTTCCTTCAACTTCTTTCATACATTTACTGGCATAAGAAGCAATCCCCGATAAACGCTGCAAAAAGTTTAAAGCTTTTCTTTCACCGGTTAATAAGGCCCTGTAATTCCCTTTGAATTCAGCGATAATATCTCCTTGTTTTACTTTACTTCCATCCGGTAATATCGTTTTCCATTGCAGTTTCCCGTCAAATTTTTTAAAAACCATTTCAGCAACCGGAAGACCGGCAACTACCCCTTCTTCTTTCGCTACCAAAATAGCGGTTTTGTTTTTATTTGGTGGAATCAGATTATTTGTGGTTATATCACCATCCCCTATATCCTCAGCATATGCCAAATTAAAAAGCACTTCTGCTGATTTCAATATTTTTTCATCCATGATATTTATTTTCTTACTGGTTCAAATTGAATATTCCTGTCTTTTTGCTGAATGCTATGGTGTTCAAATTCCGGTTTTTCATTTTTAAAATCTTCCCGAATGTGTCCACCTCTGCTTTCCTTACGATTCAGCGCAGCCATTGTTATTAATTTACAAATTTGAACGGAGTTTTTTATTTTTAAAAGATTGTATTCACTATTGTAATTTTCAAATCTGGTTTCAAGCTGGTTGAAATAACGCAGCGCATCTTCCATTTCTTTTTGTGTCCTGACAATTCCGAGGTATTTTGTCATCGTTTCTGCCAGTTTATTTTGAATTTCCAGAAATATTTTTTCGTTTGAAGGGTCTACGTTTATTGGATTTATTTCAGGGAAATTACACTCTTTTTCTTTGATTTTTGCTGCCTTTTCGCTGGCTCTTTTTCCAAATACAAGGCATTCAAGTAGGGAGTTGCTGGCGAGTCGGTTAGCTCCCATTACCCCTGTTGAAGCAGCTTCGCCGCAAACAAATAGTCCTGAAATGTTGGTTTCCGCTTCAAGGTTGGTTTTTATTCCCCCAACCATATAATGTGCTGCCGGCGATATAGGCAACAAATCAGAACTTAAATCAAACCCATATTCTTTTAAATGAGAATTGATATGATAAAAACGTTTTTCAATTTTTGTTTTTTCGAGGTGCCGGAGAGAAAGATATACATGATTGGATTCTGACTTCTGGATTTGTCTGAAAATATTGTAAGCAACTACATCACGCGGTGCAAGTTCGGCTTGTGGATGAATGTCTTTCATAAATCGGTTCCCGTTTTCATCAAGTAACCAGGCTCCTTCTCCTCTCACAGCTTCACTAATCAGGTAGGCTTCTTTTCCGGGAACATACAGCGCCGACGGGTGAAACTGAATAAATTCCATGTCTGCAATTTTTGCTCCGGCTTCATAAGCCATTGCTATTCCGTCTCCGGTTGCTGTGTGCGGATTTGTCGAACGGGCAAAAATTCTGGATAAACCTCCGGTTGCCAGTATTACAGCTTTGCTTTTAAATACAATATTCTTTTGCGTGGTGAAGTCGTAACATTGAACGCCTAAAATGCAGTTTTTTTCTTTTAACAGATGGATCGCTGCTACATATTCAAAAGCCTGAATATTTTTTTGCGTTTTTACTTTCTGCAGCATAAAACAGGTTAGTTCTTTCCCCGTTGCATCTCCTCCGGCATGCAAAATCCTACGTTTTCTGTGACCTCCCTCCAGTCCAAGTACATAGTTCCCTTCTTTTTTGTCAAAGGCCATACCTAAACTGATAAGGTCTAAAACTCTCTCTTTTCCTTCGTTTACTAAAACCTCGACGGCGTCAATGTCACAAAGTCCGCGGCCTGCATCGCTGGTGTCGCGTAAATGTTGTTCAGGAGAATCGTCATCGGTAATTGCTGCAGCAATCCCACCCTGGGCATAATAAGAATTACTGGTGTCAAGTTGCGATTTTGTTACAACAGCAACTTTCCCATATTTCGAAGAGTGAAATGCAGCCGTAAGCCCTGCTAATCCACTGCCTATTACAACTGTGTCAAATTCAAGTATTTGCATTAAAATAGTCCTTTCCGGATCGACGCGCAAAGTTAGTATTTCTTTTAAGCAATTACATGAATTTTTTCACGAATAATAGATTTATTAAGGAAGATAGTCGGGACGGATGGGTGAGAACAGTTCGATTACTATCGAATCTTCAATTATTTCAACTTCATGTTCCACATTCTCAGGTATACACCAGCTGTCTCCCGTTTCAGCATCGTGCCATATTTCTCCTATTCTGAATTTTAATTTCCCTGAAACCAGGTAGCCGGTTTGTTCATACGGATGTTGATGACTGGGCAGAATATTTCCTTTTTGAAGCTTGAATTCGCATAGTATTGTTTTTTCTTCAAAAACCAAAGGACGCATTAAAACTCCTTCGATGAGTGGTTTAAATGCTTTTGAATTGTTTTTAGTGAACATCTTTATTTAATAAAATTTGAAAAGTGAATTTAAAAGACTGGCTCAAATCATCAAAATTTTTCTTTCTGTTTTTCTATGAGAATAAAGAAAAAGGCTTTTAGTTTGTTTTTTTTGCAAGTTTCTTTTTGAACGTTTCAGAGTACAATCAGCATTATCACTGTTGGTTTATTTTGAAATATTTTTCAGTTTTAAATTTAAACTTTCAATAAAAAAGCAAGTCTCAAAGTAGATTTCTAATAATGAGCAGGTTGATGGTTTATTTCATTTTAGAAGAATTATTACCAAATAACAATCTATATTTGCAATTTTTTGCAAAGCCTAAACATTTGTTATTAAGCTTATTTTGTGTCAAAAAAATTTACCAGAAACATTAAATACGTTTAGATTATGAGTTGGAGAAAAATCACTTTTATTGTTGTGGCCTTGATTCTATTGTTGGGAGGCTCTGCAGCACTTTCGATGCTATTTATTTCGCTAAAACCCGAACCGCAGATGAGGCCTGAACAGGACTTGAAAAGATTTGTTAAAGCCAAAACGGTTGTTTACTCTGATATTGTTTCACCGCTTTCCAGCGAGGGCAGGGTGGTGTCGAGCAGCGAAGTGATGCTGGTTGCAGAAGCTTCAGGTAAAATAGAAGAAGGAGGAGTGTCATTAAGAAAAGGAACTTCGTTTCGAAAAGGACAATTGATAGCCACTATATACAAAGACGAAGTTGAATTGGCTCTGAAAGCACGAAAAAGTAATTTTTTAACTTCCATTACAACATTACTTCCCGATATTAAAATTGATTATCCTGATCAGTATGAATTATTTCAAAAGTTTTTTAATGCTATTGATATGAATAAAAATTTGCCGGAATTGCCCGAGGTAGAACAAGAACAATTAAAAATATTTTTGGCAAGCCGAGGTGTTTTGAGTGAGTATTACGGCATCAAACAGGATGAAAAAAGATTAAGCAGACACTCTTTGTACGCGCCATTTAGCGGAACATTTACAGAGGTGAATTTTGAAGTCGGAGCGTATGTAAATACCGGCGGGCAAATTGCAAAAATGATTCGTACCGACCAGCTGGAGGTTGAAGTGCCTGTTGTAAATGAACAAAGCAAATGGATTAAAATAGGAGATAAAGTAGAGGTTTATTCAAGAAACCACACAGATATGAAACCTGGTACTGTGGTCCGAAAATCAGACTTTGTAAACGAAAATCAGTTTAGAAGTATTTTTGTCAGAGTGAACTCTTTAAATAACGATGAACTATTGACTGGAGAATATAAACAAGTGCTTTTTCCGGGCCAGAAGATTCACAGTGCAATGGAAATTCCCCGAAATGCAATATTTAATTCAAATGAAGTTTTTATCGTAGAAGGTGGAGAACTCAAAAAACGCCAGATTAATATATTAAAAACCAATGAGACAACACTTATATTTAATGGACTTAAAGAGAGTGAAGAAGTTGTTGTTGAGCCACTTATAAATGTGAAAGAAAATAGCCCGGTAGGAATTCTGGATGAAGATAATCAAACGGGAGAAGGACAAAATAATCAGAATAATAAACCGGACAAACAGGCTTAAAAATGAAAAAAGCAGTTGAATTATTTGTTAGGTTTCCATTTTACGCAAATCTGATTATCCTGTTTCTCGTTGTTGTGGGAGGATTAAGTATGGTTTCAATGAAAAAGTCATTCTTCCCGGAGCGAGAATCACATATTTTATCAGTGAGTGTATTTTATCCGGGAGCTTCACCGGTGGAAATGGAGGAAGGAGTAACTTCCAGAATAGAAGAGGCGGTGAGAGCTATCCCGGGGATTTATGAAATAAATTCTGTATCCTCAGAAAATAGCTCACGTGTGACGATCGAAATTGAGCCTAACTACGATATCGATGAAGCATTAATAGAAGTAAAAAACGCGGTGGATGGAATATCTTCTTTTCCAACAGCAGCAGAACGACCAATTGTTTCGAAGAGACGTACAACTTCACCGGCAATGCGGCTTCTGGTTACGGGCGACGTTGATTTGCTTACCTTAAAAAGTTATGCACAGCAGGTTGAAGAAGACTTTCTGGCATCAGGGTTTATTAGCCAGGTTTCTCTCTCCGGATATCCTTCATTGGAAATTTCAGTGGAAGCCAAAGAAGAAGATTTGTTACGGTATGGAATTACATTCGACGAACTCCAGAATGCAATTTCACAAAATAACCGAGATGTTTCAGGTGGACAAATTCGCTCGGAGGAAGAAGAATTATTGATTCGGCTGCGATCCCGCAGCGCCGATCCAAATAAAATTGGTGACATTATTCTTCGTGCAAATCCTGATGGCAGTGTATTGAGAATTCGGGATATTGCCGATGTGAAAAAGAAATTCTCCGATACGCCAAACAAAGCATTGGAAAGAGGAAAACCCTTGATAAACATTACCGTAATGAAGTTGATTACGGAGGATTTGGATGATATTGACAAATATATCAAAGAATATGTAGTTGATTTTAATAAAAAAAATCCGGGGGTAGAATTAATTATTTCTCGTTCGTATCTTGAAATTTTACATTCCAGGTTAAGCCTGTTATATAAGAATGGTGGGCAAGGATTACTGTTGGTTATACTTGCTCTTGGGATAATGCTAAGTACACGGCTCTCTTTGTGGGTAGCATGGGGAATCCCGTCATCATTCCTGGCTATGTTTATTGTTGCCAATGCCATTGGTATTACAATCAATATCCAATCGCTATTCGGAATGATTCTGGTTATTGGAATTCTTGTGGACGATGGGATTGTGATTGGTGAAAATATTTTTCAGCACTTTGAAAAAGGCAAAAGCCCGATGCGAGCAGCTGTCGACGGAACGGTAGAAGTAATTCCCGCTGTAATTACTTCAGTGTTAACTACTATGGTAGCTTTTTCTCCGCTTATTTTTATAACCGGGAGAATGGAGATGATGTACGAAATGGCCATGATCGTAATTTTAAGTCTTTTCTTTTCTTTGTTTGAAGCTTTTTTTGTCTTACCTCCCCACTTAAGCAATAAGCATGTATTAAATGAAAAAGTATTACATGCAAAAGCAAAAGGTATTCGGAAATATACCGAGCGTTTTTTTAATTGGCTTCGCGACTACGCTTACGACAGAGTAATGAATTTGGTACTGGAGTGGAGATATATTGTAATGGGAATTCCTTTGGCCATGATTCTGATTACTGTAGGGTTGATTGGCGGACAATTTATTAAAACGACATTTTTTCCTCGAATGGAATTTGATTCTTTTAATATCAATATAGCATTTACTCCCGGTTCGGGAGAAAAACAAACAATGCAATACCTGCAACGTTTTGATAGCATTGTTTGGGTGGTTAACGAGGAAATGATGGCCGAATATAACGACACACTCCCGATAATAGAAAATAGTATCGTACACTTAGGTTCGGCTTTCGATGGTGAAGAATCCGGAGCCCATACAGGGAGTGTTGACGTTTCTCCGCGAAATTCAGAAGAAACAGGGATAAGTTCTTATGAAATAATTCAGCGCATACGACAGAAGGTTGGGCTGGTTCCCGAGGCGGAAAAATATACGATTGGTGCACGGAACCGGTTTGGAGATCCTGTCTCAGTTGGTTTACTTTCCAGAAATATTCAGGAGCTGGAAGCCGCTCGGGACTATTTGATGGAGCGATTACATGAGCTTCCTCAATTAAAGGACATTGTGAATACAAATGCGATGGGGAAACAGGAAATATTACTCAAACTAAAGCCAAAAGCATATATGTTGGGGTTTACGGAATCAAGCATTGCCAATCAGGTGCGCCAAGGCTTTTACGGAGGACAAGCACAACGCCTGCAGGAAGGTCGCGATGAACTTAGAATTTGGGTGAGATATCCGGCTGAAGGAAGAGCACGAATCGGGCAAATGGAAGCAATGAGGATAAAAACACCACAGGGAGAATTTCCGTTAACGGAGTTGGTCGATTACGAACTAAAACGCGGGCCTGTTAACATTAATCGTTTTAATGGAAAACGTGAGATAAGAGTAAATGCCGACCTGGTTGATCCCGATGCATCGGTTACAGAAATACTGGATCAGATAAAAGCTGATATAATACCTGAACTAAAAATGCTTTACCCGGGATTAAGTGTAGAGTTTCAGGGACAACAGAGAGAAAGTGAGCGGAGTATGGGCGATTTAATGTTTCTTTTCCCAATGGCTTTTCTCGCCATTATATTTATTTTGATGATAAACTTTAAATCATTTGAGCAACCATTACTCATACTTATTTTAGTTCCCATTTCTGTTTTAGGTTCAGTTTGGGGGCATGGCTTACACGGAAAACCATTGTCGATATTAAGTTTATGGGGAATTGTTGCTTTAACGGGAGTGATAATAAATGATTCTGTGGTTTTTATGTCAAAATTTAATTCACTGATTGTTGAAGGGAAAAAAGTAAAAGATGCAATTGTTGAAGCAGGAAAAACAAGATTGCGTCCCATTATTCTAACCTCATTAACAACGTCTTTTGGCTTGTATCCTTTGATTCTGGAAAAGAGTTTCCAGGCACAGTTTCTTATTCCTATGGCCATTTCATTGGTTTATGGTGTATTGTTTGGTACCTTTTTTATTCTTTTGTTTTTTCCTGCTCTGATTTTAGTGCTAAACGATATTCGTCGAACAGTCAGAAAGTTCTGGTATGGACGTGAGTTTTCTCCGGAAGAAGTAGAGATTGCATGGATACATGCGCAGGTGAAAATAGATAACGGGAAGAAACCTGAAAAAGAGAACGAATAATGAAAAAAATAGTTTCAATATTAATCCTGTTTGTTTTTACAGGTTTTGTTGCTTTAGCTCAACAGCCATTAAGTTTGAATAAAGCTGTTGAAAGAGCCCTTGAGAATAATTATCAAATGAAAATTATTCGCGGTGAACAGCAAATCGCAGAAATTCAAAATAACTGGGGAAACGCCGGAAGATATCCTTACATGAATTTGTCGTTGGCCGACAATAATTCCTATAATATTTCGGAAGGTGAAAACACTACGGTAAACAGGTTTACCGGAGGTGCAAGTTTGAATTGGACATTATTTGACGGTTGGTCAGTTCGAATTGCCAAACAACGATTTGAGGAGCTTGAACAACTTTCAAAACAAAATACCGCTATTATGGTAGAAAGTACGATTCAATCTGTTATCCTCTCGTATTATACTGTTTTGCTTGAGAAAGAAAAGCTTGAAGTCTATCGCGAGGTGATGTCGCTTTCGGAAGACAGGTACAGACAGGCAGAAGAAAGAAAAGCCTTTGGAACGTTTGTAACCTATGATGTTTTACAGGCACAGAATTCTTACCTTTCTGACAGAGCCGGATTTATGTTGCAGGAGGTGGCATACAAGAATGCACTTAGAGATTTAAATTATCTGATGGCGGAAAACGGTAATGTTGCCTATAATCTGACCGACAGTTTTGAGGCAATTCCGGTGGATTATTCATTGGCAGAACTGGGAACACAGATGTTTGAGAACAACAAAAGTTTGCAGAATCAATATGTAAATCAGCGTTTACTGGAAAATGCAGTTGCTTCGGCTAAAAGTGCATTCTCTCCAAGCTTGGATTTTTCAGGCGGAGCGAATGGAAACAGCGCAAGAACCGCTTTCGAAAATTCGGGTACAAACTGGGCGAATTCAGCATCATTTTATGGAAACTTTACACTAAGTTTTAATCTTTTTAGCGGTGGAAACCGAAAACGTGCCCTGCAAATAGCAAAGATTGATGAGGAAGTGGGAACGGTTGAGATTGGAGAGATGCAACATGATTTAACCAATAGCCTTTCCAATTTATTTGAATTTTATCAGGTGCGGAAAGAGTTACTGGACGTAGCTAATGAAAATCTTCAAGCAGCAAAATTGAATCTTCAGATTTCGCGTGAAAAGTTTGAAGCAGGAGCTATCAATTCTTTTAATTTTCGCGATGTTCAGAATATTTATTTAAATGCTGCGCAACAAAGACTGGAAGCAATTTATAATTTTATTGATTCCCACACTGCATTGTTGCGGCTTACCGGTACGATAATTCAGGAATATGAATAAAAAAAAGCGGGGAATCTCATTTCTGAAATTCCCCGCTTTTTATAGATGGTTGTGATCGACTGAGAGAGAATTTTTCAGTTAGGTTCAACAATTAATCGCCGTAAGCTATTTCTCCGGCTTTATTTATATTAATACTTCTACTATTTCCGATTTAATCAGGGAAACGTTCAAATTTATTTATTTTTTCCAGCGACTCATCCCAATTTGCTTTATTTGAGATAAAAATATGTGCATCAGGCCGTTTTTTTAATTTAGTGTCTAAACATCCTGCAGGAATCACTAAAAGCTTCCCTTCCATTTGCAAATTGGGCAACGCAGAACCACAATTTGTACAAAAGGCTTTCACATGGTCACTTTTTTTTTGGCGAAACGTTCTAATTTCGGTTTCTGTTTTTATCCATTCAAGTTTAGCAGTTGTTGAAAACAGATTTGCAGCATGAGCGGAGCCTGTGTCTTTCCTGCAGTATCTGCAGTGACATAAATAAAAATGCTCAAAGTTACCTGTAACTTTAAATTTAATTCCTTTGCACAAACAAGACCCCAGGTATTCCATATGATAAATTAGTATTTTTTATAATTATGAATTCGGTAGAAATCCTTTTTCGGTACTAAAACTAAATTTCTTATACTTTTCCTATCGTTGAAGCTGTTTCTCCCTGTTTAAATAAAGCATAACAAGTTTGTCTGCAACGTAAAATTAAATCCCTGAAATTTCAATATTTTATTCTTTTAAAGTCAGCTACCCAAATCATCAAAGATGAATTGGTGTTGTTTATGCGGAGGACTGCAGTTGTTTTACCCGTTGTATCCCGCATTATATATAGCTTTTGTTTTGTGCGGCCATTTCTACTTTCGTTTTACTAAATTCTTTTCCCAGGAAATATATACAAGCAGAGGCGATAATAATTGAGCCAAGAATTACAAATATTAAATTGGTAAGCCCTCCGTACATTCTCACCAAACTGTCATCCATCGAAGAATCCATATCTATAAAATACCTCATTATATATCCACTCAGATTTGCTGTTGCATGAATTATTATGGTCAGTGATAAGCTTTGAGTTTTATAGTAAACCCACCCTGCAAACAGTCCAATTATGAATCCCGTTACAAATTGCCATGGATTTAAATGTACCAGCCCAAATAAAAAACTTGATAGAAGGATCGATTTCTCGGGTGAATAATTCTTCAACAAACCATCTAAGATTATCCCTCTAAATATCAATTCTTCCAATATCGGAGCGGCAACAACCATTAGTAAAAATGGAAAAAATCCTGTCTGACTACCGAAATCCATAAATACTTTTTGAATATTTTCAGGCATTGGAATTAAACTTCCAATTGGTGAAATAATTCCAAAAAGTAGGGCTATTGTTCCGGCAACTACAAAAGGTATTATAAGCTTGTTTTCAATATTGAGGTTAAATGAATCCTCCCTTGTTTTTCTTTTTCTTATGGTATAAACAATGAGAAAAGGTAGTCCAATTGCCAAAAGATAATAAATAAACATTGAGGCCTCTTTTCCTATCAATTTTTCCAATACTATATTTACCGGATTGAGGAATAACATCCCTAAAATTACAATTCCGGCAATTCCAAAACTCTGCGTTACGTTTGGATAATTTTTCGTCATAGATTATGTTTTTTGTGAGCCATTTTATGGTTGCACTTTTCGTGTCGCGCAATTTATTACAGAATTTTAAAAGCTGGTTTATAATTCACTGGTTTTTTCTTGATATATTTTTTCGTGTTGATAATAATATAAAATTATATAAATACCAGATTATAGTTATTAGTGGACTTATTACAAATGAGGCTATCAGCATTCCAAAAAGTAATATATGTTTCAGGAAATCTGGTTATTTAAAATTGCTTTACCGATAGAATCAACGTTTTTATTTTTTTTGTTAATCCAGATAATCATTGGTACGATTATTCCAATCCAAGAAGAAAACATAAATCTAAATTGAGATAGATTAATCAATGTTATAATATTGTCATCTTCTTGAATCTGCCAATCTATGATTTCTTCTGGTAAAACTTGGAGCGCAAAAGCACAAGTCCCGCATTACACAATTTGCAATTTTTTACCACACATTTTTTATTTGAGTTCAAATTTCCAGTATTTTGTTTCTGCTACTCTTTTTGTTGTTTTGCAGCTTCATATTTCTGAATATCTTCCTTTGTTGCTTCTTCGACCCACCAAATATCATTGGTATTTGGATAAACATAGACTCTGACAGGAATATCTGTTTCTTTTGAGTCTTTAAGAAGTTTTAGATGTTTTGTTCCATCTGTTAATTTTTCACTAAAAGAGAACGGTCTTGCATGAGGTGATAGTCCTACAGTGTAAATGCCATCACTGTCTTCCTGAATTAGAAAAGGAACAGTCACCCCTAAAAAAGCCTGTTCTTCTATTTCTTCTGGTGTAAGATGATCTCCTCCGGGAGGATTTTCAGTTTCTTTGTTACAACTAATCATTGCTATTAACACGGATGCAATGAAAATATTTTTAAAAATTAAATTAAGACACGTTGTTTTCATATTGTTTGTTTTATATTAAACCTATTTCTATATTTCATTTTGTTTTTACAGTATTCTTTAAATTTATTGTCGTTGTACGTGGTAATGAAGATTCAGAAAAATTGTTTTTATTTTATGTTACATCTTTATTTTCCCAATGAGTGATAACGGGAGTCTGTGTAAAAACTATATTTAACCTTTTGAGATTTCATTTCTTCCATTTTTTTATGTATACCTATCCGAATACTCTATTAGTTTTTGCACAGCCTGACGGTCACTTGCAAGTTATCGTTGCGGGTTTAGAAGAACGTCGGAGTCCGAAGGACGAAGACGGTCAGGAAAGGAGCAGAGACAACATGTACCACTGCAATTGCAATGCAATTTGCTGTGGGAAGGTTTTTATTCTTCAAAATATTCATATCTTAATACATAGCTAATTGTTGAGCTAGTTAATAACAATTCATTTGATTCTTTAATGATTAAATTATTATTTCCATCATAGGTTCTATGTATCTCGCGTACACGTGTTGTCATTTCCTCTCCGTTATATATGTCAGACTGAATATTTAGCCCATTTTTAAAGGAATGTTTTGTATACGCGCAAGGTCGGTTGTCTGATCCATAATCAGTTTCTTTAATAAGCTTGCCTGAATTGTCATACTCATACTCTGTATATCTTTCCAATCCACCAGAGTTTCCATATTCTTCTATTCTCGTTAATAAATTATTTTCGTATTTGTACAAGGAATAATCATTGGATACTTCTATTTTGTCAATTTTACCATCGTCTGTACAGGAATACACATAGTTTTTCAAATTGATAAAAACAGTTGGTGAATTTGAATTAGCATGATAATTTTCGATTTTAACCAACTGTCCTATGGAATTGTAATTATTCATAAGAAAACAATCCTGTTGTTATTTCACCATTTTCGTACATTGGGGAGTTAATCCTACTTATTCTTCCATTTTCGTCATATTCATATTCTTTATCAATGCTAACTGCATCTTTACTTTCGATTGGAGGATAAAACAAAATCCGTTTCAGTTTCCCTTTGTTTGGGAATGTAGGATTTTCGATAAAATCATTTTCTTTCTGGCAGCTTGAATTGAGGATAAGAATCATGCTGAAAATTAAAATCATTAATTGTTCTGTTTTCATTGGTTTAATCATTTAGCTATTCCATAAGATGATTTTTCTTGGAAATTGGTTGCTTCTTCAAACCTACCGTTATGGGTTGGTTTTAATTAAAATATTCATATTTATGCCTGAAATTTCCTTTAGAGCTTCCGGAAAAATAGTCTGATTCCACAAAAACTAAATTTTCATTCTCATCGTAGGTTTTTATAAACTTGCCCGTAGCATGATGCGTTACTACATTTAATCCATTCTCAAACTCATGTTTAATATCAAACCAATTAACGTCATCTTTATTATAAAACTTTTCTTTAACTAAATTCTCCGAATCATCGTACTCAAGTAGTATATAGTACTCTATTTCATCGGAATCTGATTTATAAATATCAATTCTTGTCAATCTGTTATCAGAGTATTTATAAAGTTTGTATTGATTATCCGAATTAAGATATTCGATGTTTTCTTTTATTTTTTTACCATCGTCAGAATAGGTATAGGTATCGGTTTGATAAATATAATACTCATCTTCAAATAAACTATAATATTCAATTTTCACCAATTGGTCTTTTGAGTTGTACTTGTATAAATTATTACTGAACAATGAGGTGAGAATGCCATCTTCATATCTTGGGCGTATCAATACCCTCTCTAATCTGCCTTTACTGTCGTATTTATACTCTTCCTCAATCCCCAGAATATTTTGACATTCCATAGCAGGACAGGTAAAGTCTAAATCTAAACATGATACGATACGTTTTAGTTTCGCATTCTTTGGATAGCTGCAAGCAGGGGTATCATCTTTTTGACAAGCGGTTGAAATGATAATAATCAAACCTAATAGTACAAGAGATATTCTTTTTGGTTTCATGATTTTTTTGGTTTTAGCATATAATAAACGTAATTGATTACTGGTTTTTAAACTGACCCATAACGTCTGCTCAAACCAATTTTTAATCCAGCAAATTCATTTTTCAGATTTTTGATTTTTGTTATTCGTGGCTGGTGTTTCATTTTCGGTTTTGGTTTTTAACTACCTAAAAATAAACATAATTCAGTAAAAACGATAACAAAAAATTTAACATTTATGGTATTACCTGCAGTGGTGTCGTGTGTGGCAGACAAACCTTGTCCGTTGTTTTTGAGAAGCATCTCGTGAAAACAGGCTCAGTTTAAATTTAGTAGCAAACGAGCGGTAGGCGGAGTGAATTTTCTCTATGTACTTTTTTGTATAGAAGTGATTGAATCACACATTGCAAATGTGCGGTTTTAGCTCACCGGCCATCTACTCGATTGGCGGTAGTTGTTGTTTCACGATTGCTATTCAACAATTCTTTAACCGCTTTCCTATAGCTTCTGCCAATATTTAGTCTGATATCATCAACTAAAACCTCATTCAAAGAGTGCTCTTTAACTTTTTCTGTGTTGATAATAAATGAACGATGAATTCTCAAAAAAATATCGGGTAATCTTTCAACTAGCAGGCTTATTTTTTCTTTGCTTACAATTTCTCCATTAATAGTAACTACCTTAATGTAATCGGACAAACTTTCGATGTAAATAATTTCATTATAAGGTATTTTAACCATCCTTCGGTTTGACATAATTTCAAGAAAGGATTTCTTCAGTTTCTCTTTTTCATCTGTAAGTTGTTGTATCAATTGTCTGTTTTCCGTAATCTGCCTCATCATTAAGAGAAACGATCCAATAAATACCAGTAAATACAATACAACCGCTAAAAGAGTAACTTGAACAGCATTAGGACTCAGGTTTTGATAGTTTACATTTACCAGGTAGACAAAAGAAAAAACTAAAACTAACATTTCGAGGTATACTGATATAATTGCCGTGCAAAAAGTATAAAATGCAAATCGTTTATACTTTTTAGTGAGATAAAATTTAGGAACAAGTACATAGTTGAAAAAATAGGAGGTTCCGATAACAATTGGAAGAAGCATACTTACGAAGAAAAGGGCAGCGGTTTTGTTTCCCCAAGAAAATCCAAAAGTTATACTTAACACAAGTAATACAAAAATCCAATAGGCGATATGGTAATATAGATTACTTGATTTTTTATTCATTTTTTATTTTTTCGCACTATTTTCGTTAAAGATATAATAATTACCATTTAGAGTCGGCAGATTACCCGATAAGAACCGGATTTGACCTTGATGAATTTCGCGATTCAATATACTTTGGCAGAAGTATTAACTATTAAGTTTTTTATTTATGAAAGATTTATTTTTAATGGGAGGTCCCTTTATGAGTGCTCTAACAATTTTATTGGTTATTACAACTGCCTGGATATTTTATCATTTTATTGTTGCATACAATTCCAAATCAACTGATAAAACAGTCTTTTTACGAAAGCTTGGATATGGTAGAATGATGGGCTTATTTTCACTGACAACTGGAGTTTTAGGTCAGATGATTGGATTTTCCGGCATGTTTTCAATAATTCAAGCAAATACCGAACAAGGGTTAGAGATTAGACCAGAAATAGTATTTGAAGGGATACGTGCAACCATGATATGTACCATATATGGCATTCTCATTTACCTGTTGTCATTGCTACTGTGGTTTATAGCTTCTATTTTGATTGAGAAAAAGCAAACTAAGCAGGTTAGCGTTTAAATTTCATTTTTCAATAACACATCTTACTTGTCCGATAGCTTTGCCGGTGAAGCTATATGTATTCAGCAAGCAGGTATCGTTATATCCGGGGTACTATTTAGTACAAAACTTTCACTATGTGCATCTGCAAAAAATAATTATCAAAATCAAATACTATCAATGAAACATTTACTTATTAATCTTTTAATTCTATGTTCTGTTTTTTCATTCGGGAATAAAACATATTCCCAAAATACAGATAGCCAAAATGTTGATTTATCAGCCTGGATCGATTCTCAATTTACAGAAGGTATGAATTCCTATAATATGGCAGGAGCTACCATTGTATTAATACAAGGAGATTCTATTCTTCATATGAATGGTTATGGTTTAGCCGATATTGCATCCAATACTCCGGTGAATAGCAATTCTTCAATATTTGGAATAGGTTCTGTTTCAAAAACTTTTGTAGCAACAGCAATTATGCAATTATACGAGGATGGAAAGTTAGAACTTGATAGGGACGTTAACAGCTATCTTACAACATTTCAATTAGATTCTAAATTCAACGACACGATTACTGTAAGTCACCTTTTAACCCATACTGCAGGTATAGATGAATACTATATTGGCTCCGCAGTTCTGGAAGAAAAAGATGTAATTCCCTTAGCCCAATATTTAATAAAACATATGCCAACTCAAATAAGGCCTTCGGGTAAGGTCATATCGTATTCCGGACAGGCATATGGTTTATTGGGGCTTATTATCGAAGATGTATCCGGTCTGCCTTGTAATGAGTACATCAGACAAAGGATATTGAAACCACTGGAAATGGAATATAGCAGTTTTAAAAGGCAAAACAGACTCAAAGAAAACTATGTAACAGGCTATTTGCAAAAGGGAGGGCAATTAATTCCTTGCAAACCAAATTATCAACTCAATTATCCGGAAGGAGGATTAAACGCAACGGTATCAGATATGGGACACTTTATTTCCATGTTCTTAAACAATGGTAATTTTAAAGGGATTCAAATTTTAGATTCTACCACTGTAGCTAAAATGTTTTATGAACCATTCAGACAATATAAAAATGCTGAATACGGATATTTGATGGGCTTTCAGGAAAGGAATTGGAACGGAATAACACTTTGTGGGCATACTGGTAATATTCCGGGGTTTGAAAGTCAATTATCATTGATTCCGGAAAAAAATATAGGTCTTTTCATTAGTGCAAACTCTTCGAGCTATCAATATGGTAAAAGCAGGGTATTTATTGACCAGTTTATTAATGATCTTTTAGCACAGCTGATCCCAACCAGTAGTACCGAAAAAAAAGTGACACCCACAGTTGGTAAAGTTGATGAACCATTGGAAATGTTTACCGGTACATACCGATATACAGCCAGTTATGGGCAAAGAACGTTGGATAAATTGGGTGTTCTGTTTGGCTTAATTCCTGAAATTGAAATAGTAACAAAAGGTGATACGCTTGAGATATTACCATACCATGATAAACTTGTTCCGGTGTCCGATTTATCATTCCAATCAAAAGATGGCAAATACCTGGCTTTTGGCAGAGATACAAAAGAAGAAATTTCTTATTTCTTTAACGATGCCTATGCATACAAAAAATTAAAATGGTACGAACCTGTCAAGTTTCAGATTTTCTGGATTGGGATTACTATCCTTATTTTATTGATTTACATCATGGTTAGCGCTGTACGTAAATTATTTGTCCGCAATAAAAAAAGTCATCTTATTAAAATCGTTAATTTTTCACTTGCCTCTTTAATTGTACTTTTTATTGCATTGGTGGCTTTTACTTTAATAACGACCGATCCCATGGAATTTTCATATGGTATACCGTTGCTCATGAAAATAGCACTAATGATACCGTTTATAATTATCCCATTAGAACTTCTTGTCCTCTGGTTATTAACAAAAGCTATTTGGTTTAAAGAACTGGGAACTTTTGATTTAATATACCAATCTGTAATCGTTGTTGTTGCTTTGTTTTTTATTCCCTGGTTAATGTATTATAATTTAATTGGATTTAATTATTAAGAAATTGGCCCAACATTTTAAAGTTGGGCTATAATTTTGCTTTTCCTGGAATAGCTTAAGAGAAACGCAGTTTACTCAATGTTCAATTACTGCCACCGTATGTGTAACGCAAAACTTTGGGTTATATCCCTATTACCAACTTGGTTTATACCCCCATTTCGGGTGTCACTGTGGATAATTTGCTTATAAAAGTAAACTTGGCAATATAGAATACAATAGCCCAGGATTGTTGTTGTAAAGTTGTGGTGTCATTTCTTACCGTTAAACTTTTGAACGCAAGGTAAAACCGCCATCAACAGATAAATAAGCTCCTGTAATGTTTGCATTGGAGGCTAAGAAAATAACGGTGTCTGCAATTTCTTCGGCTAAACCTAATCTTTTCAATGGAATGCTTGCCGCAGTTTGTTTTTGTAGTCCTTTCACCGCTTCGGCTGGGACAGAATTATTAAAACCTTGCGTGATAGTTGGTCCCGGTGCTATAACATTCACTCTTATTTTTCTGATTGCCAATTCACTTGCCGCTACACGCCCAATGGCGTCCACCGCAGATTTTGTGGCAGAATATACACTTGTGTTCGGTGCTGCACTTACAGATGCACCGGAAGAAGATAGAATAACAGCCGAACCTTCAGCTAAATGCGGAATGAGTTTCTGTAACGTAAAGAACATACCTTTAACATTGGTGTTAAACTGCTCATCAAAATTTTCTTCGCTTGTGGTTTCAATAGAGGCAAATGTTCCTATGCCTGCATTTAGAAAAAGAACGTCTAATTTTTCCTCTTTGTCAGCAATGGTTTGAGCCAAAGCCGAAATACTTGTTAAGTCTGTTATATCTGAAACGATTGTTTTCAGATTAGGACTATTGATTTCTGCTTCCGCTTTTTTTAGGTTGTCAGGATTTCTGCCTGTAATAAAAACGATTGCACCGTTATTAATAAATGCTTTTGCAGTAGCAAGTCCTATGCCTGCACTTCCACCTGTAATCAATACTGTTTTCATTTTTTACTTTTTTTAAATTGACACGGTAAAAGTGGTAAGTAAAAAAATGAAGCCGTTTACCATTTGGTAAAAAGTGAATTAGCGAATGTTTTTTCTAATTCTGCTCAATGATTGTTGCGTAATTCCCAGATAAGAAGCAATGTAAGCTAATGGAATACGATTGACAAGCGTTGGGTATTTTTCAATAAATTCAAGATAACGTGTAGCTGCGTCTTGCGAAACCAAAGGGCTAACCCGTTCAAGTTTTTCGGTAAGAGATTTATTGATTACTTTTTGTATAATGCTGTCCCAACCAACAATGGTATCGCCTATTTGTTTCCAATCAGAATTTGAAATTACAACAAGTTTACAATCAGTAGTTGCCTGAACATATTCAGTAAAAGGTTCGTTTCTGGGATTAAATAAAAGATGATTTTCTTCAATAAAGATTTTGGTAATTTCTTCACCTTTATTGTTGTAGTAGCAAACACGAAAAATGCCTTCTACAATAAAACCGACTTGCTTTAAACTTTTTCCGGCCTCTATAAAATACTCATCTTTATGAAGTTCGATTTCTTTTGCTTTGTTTGTTATAAGGTCTATTTGCTGATTATTCAGATGACCAAACTGTAATAAGTAATTTATCAATTCTTTCATAATCGTAAAATTAGTAATTGTAGTCTGTGCACATTTACCATTTGGTAAAAAGTATTGCTCGTTGGCTGTAAGTCTGAATGATTGTCTTTCCGTAATAATTTCCTATACGTCAGCGAACGACTGTTCCACAAATATTGGTCGGGTAATCATGTCCTGTTAAAATGCAGTTGAGTCAGTCGAATAGTGAATCGTCTGCGGAAGTATGTCAATAGCTTTTTTAAATGTCGGCTGTTTGGTAATTCAGACTGTTCGCTAACTGTAACTTGTTTGATTAGTAGTAGATTGCATTGTACTTTTCTTTCCTGTCAAACTGCAACGCAGTTTGAGCCGGCTACAAACCTTTAATTTTACCACATCGCCTGCCATTACTAATACAAAGTGTTATCGGGTGGCATTTTTCAACTCTCATTTCACAAAGTTCGTAAAAGACCTTTCGTGCGTAAAAGCTAACACACGAAAGGAATTTCACATTTTAATCCAACTGCAAATTTACAGCAGGTTCATCATCGTTTAAATCTTCTTTCCAATATAAAACATATAACCGTAATATGCTTTGTATTTGTAATATAACTCTGCTTCATATTGCTGAGAGGCTACAAATTCTTCTACGGTTTTGTTGCCCTTATATTTTTTCAGAAAAGATTCACGTTTCAATATTTGCGAGGAATAATAATCAGTCCAAATTTTCTCTGGTAAGATATAAGTGGCAATCGGAAGATAACCTGCTTTTTGCATTTGAGCAACTTTATTCGGAATGGTATCAATCTCAGGATAAATTTCCTGCCAAAAATTTTGAATTTCAGCAGGTCGTTCTTCAGTAAACCAGGTATTTTCTGTAACTGCGATATATCCGCCTTGTTTCAAAAATTTTCTCCATTCCTTTAATCCTTTTTCAAATCCCATATGATAAATTGCTCCTTCTGACCAAATCAAATCAAATTCTTCTTCCTGAAATGGAAGGTTCTCCATATTCCCAACAATGCCTTTCACTTTATCCTGAAGATTTTTATTCTGGGCATTTTGGTTGAATTGATTTATAAAACCGTACCAGGCATCAATACCGATAATTTCACACGGTGTGTGTGCTCCTAATACCATTGTTTGACCACCTGTTCCACAACCAATATCAGCAATTTTGGACTTTTCGGTAAGACCGTCTATAAAACTCAACGCTTTAAGGGTTTCGTCTATATTTCCGGGGCCTTGTCTTTCTGTGCTTGAAAAATATTCATAAATGATGTTTAAATCAAAATCGTGAATTGTATGTTTTTCGTTATTACTCATTGCATTAATTTTAATGCATACTTTTCATTTTAGAGTATGCTTGTTATACTTTAGTTATATTAATAGAAAAATTGCTCGAAAGAAAGATTCGAGAATAAACGAAAAGGACAATCTACACAAGAAGTGTAAATTGTTTACAATACAATATCCAAATTATTATTTAACATGGTTCAAATTTATGAAAAATAAATTTGTTATTATCTATGTTTTGCAATGTTTAGCGTCACAATTATTGGATTCTGACTAACGGTGAGTATGTGCAAAGTGGGCGATTGCGGGCTTCAAACTTATCAAACCGTTACAATTTTGAAGCGGCTACAACCATTGATTTTACTACTGTCATGCCTATTTTGTATATACAGGGTTAGTTTTTATCCACTTAATTGCACTTTCAGACATTTTTTTATAGTTGTGACCTATATTTTTTACTGTGTCTATTGTCCAGTTAAATTCCCAGTTGTTTTTATTTCCTAATTCCTTATTTGCATTATAAAAATTTGTTCCACGTTCCAACCTATGTGCTCCTTGTTCCATTGCCAAATCCGTGGTTCTAAAAGTTCCTAAACCTGGGTCGTTATCCAATTCTCCCAAAAGAATAATCAATCTTTTTTTGTAAGATTTTTGCAAATCTGTTTCTGTATTTTTGATACCATACGGAAATTTAAGGTTCTGGTTTGGGAAACTGTAAAATCCGGAATTTGCAGCGATAGCTGTACCAATTTTCGATTCGGGCATTAACATTACCATTCTATGTATAAATTGTCCGCCAGCTGAATGACCAAAAATATCGTACTGCTCGTTTGTAATATTATTAACCGATTTAATGTGGTCAAATATATTTTCAACGACTGTATATGCCCATTCGCTTTTCGGGTTTTTAGTTCCCAAAAAGGTAAATAAATTCCCCTCTTGATAGTCGTTCGTTGTATATCTTGAAAACTTATTTTCGAATTCAGGTGCTATTATTAGTAGGTTATTTTTATTGGCTAATTCAACCCAAGCGTTTAGATAGCCATCTGCATTTCGCCCACCGCCGTGCATAACGAAAATTATTTTGTCTTTGTTGTTCCAATTTTCAGGTTTGTAAGTCCATACCTTAATTGATTTTCTCTCACTATTTTTATAAGCATGGATTACAAAAGAGTCCATTCCTACATTAATTTTACTGGCTGCTGTGATTTCAGGTCCTTTGGGAAGAACATAGAGGTAAATGTAACCCGCAACCGAAAGAAGTAAAAGAATGAAAAATGTATATAAAATTATCTTTTTTAATATTCTAAAAAATTTGTTCATTTATTCGCTTTTTTGTTTGCTCAAATCTAAACATTCTTGATTAACGGCCTAATTTTTTTATTTCCGAAACGAGCTTTTTCAGGGGCCGAATTGATTTTTAAATTAACCCTAACGGGAGTCTGTGTAAAAACTGTATTTAACCTTTTGAGATTTCATTTCTTCCATTTTTTTATGTGTACCTATCCGAATACTCTATTAGTTTTAGCACAGTCTGACGGACACTCTCCGAAACGAGAATTCACAGTTGGCATACCACCGAACCCCGGCCTGCAATATGCAAAATCTATCGGCTGGTATTTTCTCAGTTATTTGTTACTTTACCTGGTGAATGTCCAAATCGTTTTTTATACGCATACGAAAAGTGGGACAGGTTTTCAAAACCTAAGTTAAGATATATGTCAGATGCTTTTTGGTTTTTCTCCTGAATCAGAAAATGGGCCTCCTCCAATCTTTTTTGAACCAACCATTTGCCCGGCGATGTTTTAAATATGTTTTCAAAGTCACGTTTGAATGCTGATAAGCTTCTTCCGGTTAAGAAAGCAAAGCGCTCTATGCTTACATTAAATCTGTAATTACCGTTCATAAACTTTTCCAGATCTATTTTTTGAGGGAACCCAAAATCAAAAAACAGTCCGGCAAATTCAGGTTGATTTTGCAGAAGAATGATTAATAGTTCCTCATATTTCACATTCCTGAACGCGTCGTTCGGCTTACCTAATGAATTATCATAGAACTCAAGTGAACGAATGAAATAAGGTATTGCTTCGGTTTCTTTTATTCTTACAAACGTATCGGCAGAGTAAAAGTCCTTTTCCTGTATCGTGTATTTATCCTGAAACGATTTTAGAAAATCCTCTTCATAGATAAAGGCAACATAGTCAAATTCATCATTACTCCTTCCTTTGATGTATCGGGCAAGTCTGTTTTTTCTTGCTATGAAGTATTCACCTGACTTAAATGTGACCGTTTTGTCTCCGTCAAAAAATCGCAATATCCCTTTCTTAACATACAAAAAAATGTGTGATGAGATAAATTGCTCTTGCCAAATATCAGGGCTTGAGCCGGTCGATTTTTCTTCTTTTGAGTTCATTGATAACCTATTTGTTTTCTGCTATACTGGATAGTGAATCCCCGTAATTTGTTCAGCCAAATTCCAAAGCCGTTCAGCAACTGTTTTGTCTAAAGCGTTTTCTTTAATACTTGTTAAAGTTGGATAACCTCTGTATCCATCCTCATCGGGCTCATATAAATTGCCACCTTTCGCTTTGTTGAAGACAGCTGCATATAACGATGGTAAAGCACCCTGCCATGGCTCCATAAATTCTCCCAAACGTTCAATCCCCGCCTGGATGGCTTCTTCACTCAGATGGCGTGTCAATTCAGTTTTATTTGCTCCGGGCTGTGCTGCAATGGAAAGTACTTTATCTCCTTTTGCCGTAATTCTACGGTGTAATTCAATTGAAAAGATTAAGTCGGCCAATTTGCTCTGCCTGTATTCACGCAAAGGTTCATAGTTTATTTCAGATTTCAAATTATCAAAATCAATTACTGCGGTTTGATACCCGTTACTGCTAACGGTTACTATTCTCGAATTCGGGGTTGATTGAAGTAAAGAATATAAATGGCCTGTGAGTGCAAAATGGCCTATGAAGTTTACACCAAATTGTAATTCATATCCTTCCTTCGTTTTTGATGCAGGAGGCATTGACACCCCTGCATTATTAATCAGTATGTCCAACTGATGGTGATTTTGAATAAAGTCTTCTGAAAATCGCTGAACAGAATCTAAATCTGATAAGTCCAGCATGGCACTTTCCAATTGACCTTTCCCATTTGTTTTTTGGATTTCAGCCAGCGCATCTTTTGCACGTTTGGAATCTCTGCAGGCAAGCATCACCTTTGCACCAGCTTTGTATAAAGCAAGGGCTGTTTCATAGCCAATACCAACATTTGCACCTGTTACGATTACTGTTTTTCCGGTTTGATCCGGAATATTGTTTGTTGTCCACATCATGTTTTGTTTTTTACTGTTTTATATTCTGAATCAAAGTTCAGCATATAAAAAACAAAATGGTTTGCTGTAAAGCCCAAAGTTAGTTTGTTGAAAAGTCCAAAGGTTTAATGAATTTAGTGATTGTTCTATATTTAAACTTGCCGATAACAATCATTTGCAAGTTGTCGTTACGGATTTCGGAGAGGATTCCTGTCCGAAGGACACGGAACTGCGAAATGAGAATCCGCAGTTGGAGTACCACTGAATCCCGCCCTGCAATATGTACTGTGTTATCGTTTTTTTCATAAAAATCAAAATTATTTTTTGGATATTTCTTTCGAACGATTCATTTAAGGATGGATTTATGGGCGGCACAACAGGTTTAGCTCATGTGTCGGCGATTTTTTGTACATTAAAAATAACAATCATTTATTTTAAAACCAAGGAGTTTTTTTCCGGTCTGTAAATTTGGCGCGAGGGATATCTTTTTGTGAAAAACTGTTCAATCTCCCGCTGTTAGCTGGTTTTGGAAATATTGCAAAGAGGGATAGAACCATCCTGTCTCGGGATACAATGATTCTATCTAAGGATAGAACGATAATATCCCTGGATAGAATGACAATATCCAACGCGGGCAAGACCATATCCCTGGATAGCGTAATGATATCCTGAGATAGCATGATCATATCCCGGTTTTACGTGGTAAAACAGCGTTTTTTTGTGCTAAAAACAGGGATAGCATGATCATATCTCTGGCTACAACGATCATATCCCGGGATAGCATGATCATATCCCGGGGCCGAACTACTATCCTGAATTTATGCGTAATCCATAATCTTACCGGAAATTTGAAGCAATGAAATTTCAGCCAGTTTTGTTTGATATTTTATAGAGATTAATCGTTGTTCGGCATCAAGCAAACTTTTTTGAACTTCGCGAAGTTCAATCCCTGAAAGGCTTCCCAGTTTATATCTTTCCAAAGCAATTTCCAGATTTTCGCGCGCAACTTCCAGGTTTTGCTCTTCCATTTGTACCAAACGAAGATTGTTTTCGTAGGCATAATAAACGGTAAGTAATTCTGCTTTAATATCCTGTTCTACTTCGCGGAGTCGTATTCCCCTGTTTTTGACATCAATTTGTGCATTTGCTTTTTCTCTGCGGCGGTTATTCCCGTCGAAAATATCCATACTTAAATTGATTCCGTAATTAAATGCACGAGACTGCTGGTTACTTATGGCGAGTGTTCCGTAATCGCTTATTGAACCTGTTCCATACCCGCGATAAGTGTAGGTATATCCTGAAGATAAATACAGGTATGGGTAAGCCCTTGATGTAATAATTTTATAGTCGAGTTCAGAAATGGTCTGATTTTTTCTTGCGATTTGAAGACCTGTATTAAAATTCATCGTTGCATCAAGCAACTCGTTGTATACAAGATCAGGGTTAAAAAGGATGGAAGAATCTTTTACCCCGATAAGTTCTTCCAGGTTTTCCACCGCCATCAGCTTTTTTAAGCGTATTTCCGATTCAAGAATCGCTTCGTTCTGTCTGGCTAAATTTGAGCTGTCGGCATTAAGATAAACAATCGACTGAAGCAGTTCAAGTTTTGAAGAGGCTCCGAGCAAATAACGTTCTTCATCTATTCTGGCCCGCTCTCTCGACAATGAAACAGCATATTCCATATTTTTGAAATAGTTTATCTGCTGGATGTAATAGTAGTATTCAGCGGCAATTTGAGCAACCAGGTTTTCGATGGACATTTGGGTATTGAGTTCTCCCATTTTTTTTAACTCGTTCAATTTCTGATAGCTTGTTTTTACATTAAAACCGTCGAATATCGTCATGTTAAAGTTTAGTCCGGCCGATCCTGTCGTATTGTAAATACCACTTGACACCCGTTCCGAACCGTCATTCATATTTTGAGTCGTAGTAGTCAAATTTGCCCCATACCGGTTTGTCGTCGTAATAGTTGGTAAATAACCGGCATTTCCCCGGGTTACATTGTTTTCGGCAATTTCTTCCTGGTTTCTGACGATTTTTACCGCATAGTTTTGTTCAAGGCTGGTTGTTATACAACGACTCAAATCATAGATTTCCTGCGCTTTGTTGTGCTGGAAAACAAACACAAAAAACAGAAGAATGATTGTTGTTTTTTTAATGATATGCCGGTTTGTTTTTTTCAGGACTTTTTGATTCATCTTTGATAGATTTTGTTTCACTTGAAATAAATAAGTAAATTCCTGGTACTACATATAATGTAAGGAATGTTGAAATGGTTAATCCGCCAACAACGGCAATACCCATTGCAACGCGGCTTTGTGCTCCTTCTCCCAATCCCATTGCCAAAGGAAGAATTCCTAAAACAGTTGATAAACTGGTCATTAAAATTGGCCGGAATCTGGCAGCCGATGCAAATTTGATCGCATCAAATTTACTCATGCCGGCTTCTTTGCGCTGGTTGGCAAATTCAACAATCAAAATACCATTTTTCGACACCAGACCAATCAGCATGATGATACCAATCTGGCTAAAAATATTCATCGTAACATTAAAGTACCACATAAAAAACATCGCTCCGGTAAGGGCTAATGGTACGGTCATCATTACAATAATCGGGTCTTTAAAACTTTCAAACTGCGCCGAAAGTACAAGGAAAATTAAAACAATCGCCAAAAGGAACGCAAACATCAAACTCGATGAGCTTTCCATAAAATCTTTGGAGTCACCTGCCAACGCTGTTCTAAAGGTGTCATCAAGAACTTCCGCTGCAATTTTATCCATTTCTGCCAACCCTTCACTAATGGTTCTGCCTTCTGCCAAACCGGAAGAAACCGTTGCTGACACAAATCGGTTGTAGCGGTACAATTGTGGAGGGGCTGTTGATTCTTTCAGGGAAACAAAATTATCGAGTTGAACCATTTCACCACTATTGTTCCGAACATATAGTGACTTTAAATCAAGTGGTTTATTTCTGTCCTGACGGGCGAGTTCTCCCAAAATCTGATATTGTTTTCCGTTCATTATAAAGTAGCCAAATCGTTGTCCGCTGAGCGCCAACTGGAGTGTCTGTCCAATATTTTGAGTTGATACCCCCAATAAATTGGCTTTGTCGCGGTCAATCTCTATTTGAAGTTCAGGCTTTGTAAATTTTAGGTTTACATCTGCCATTTCAAAAATGGGGTTGTCCTGAACTTTTGCCATAAATTCGGGTAATATTTCCCGAAGTTTCTCGATGGTGGGCGCTTGTAAAACGTACTGAATCGGCAAGCCGGCCCTCCGTCCTCCAAATGTAGATTGCTGGATAACGCTGGCTCTGGCCTTTGTCATCTTTCGCAATTCGGCTGTTAACTGGGCGGCTATTTCCTGTTGCGAACGTTCTCTTTCTGAGGGATCGACCAATACAATCCGGACAAACGCCCAGCTTCCCCTTACCATCGCGGTTACTTTCTCAGCCTCAGGCACAAGCCTGTTAACGACATCGTTAACTTCTTCTACATAGTCAAAATTATATTCGTAAGTAGAACCCTCCGGTGTTGTGATGTTAATGTTTAACTGAGAACGGTCTTCCATTGGTGCCATCTCAGCCGGAATAATTTTCCATAAAAAATAAATAAATACACCGGAAGAAAGAAGGATAATTAAAGAGATGTATTTTTTCTTTAAAAATGAATTTAAAGAGTTTTGATACGTACTGTTAAGTTTTACAAAAAACTTTTCAGAGGCGTTATAAGCTTTACTTCTTTTGTGTCTGGTTTTCAGGATTTTTGTTGAAAGCATGGGGGTGAGCGTCAAAGCTACAAACGATGAAATACCTACAGCACCTGCGATTACAATACTAAATTCCCGGAAAAGGCGACCTGTCATTCCTTCCAGAAAAACGATGGGAAAAAATACTGCAATAAGTGTAATTGTTGTTGCAATAATTGCAAAGAAAATTTCATTGGCACCTTTAATTCCTGCTTCCCGCGGCGACATTCCCTGTTCAATCTTTACATATATATTTTCCATCATCACAATGGCATCATCAACCACAAGGCCAATGGAAAGTACAATGGCCAGTAAGGTTAATACATTTATTGTAAAACCAGCGATGTACATGATAAAAAATGAACCAACCAACGAAACCGGGATTACCAGTATGGGCAGAACGGTTGTCCTCCAGTCGCGAAGGAATACAAAAATAATGACCACAACCAAAAAGAAAGCCAGGTAAATGGTGGTTTGAACTTCTTTGATGGAAGTCCGAATGTAATCGGTATTGTCAAAGCCAATTTCAATCTCAACATCGTCGGGTAAATCTTTTTTGATGTATTCGAGTCTGTCGTAAACATCATCAACAATGTCGATATGATTGGCTCCGGGCTGTGGGATAATAACAGTACCTACCATCGGAATCCCGTTCATTTTCATAATTCCCCGGATGTCTTCAGGGCCAATTTCTGCGCGGCCAATATCACGAACTCTTATCAACTGTTCTCCCGACTGTTTTAAAATAAGGCTGTTAAACTCTTCGGCAGTTGTCATTAATCCAAGTGCGCGGATGGTCAATTCCGTGGAGTTACCTTCAATACTTCCTGCAGGAAGTTCAACGTTTTCGCGCAAAATAGCATTCCGCACGTCAAGCGGAGTCATTTGGTAGCCCGCCAGTTTTACCGGATCGAGCCAAATGCGCATTGCATATCTTTTGTCGCCCCAAATGCTTATTGAACTCACTCCTGAAATAGTTTGTAGCTGTTCCTTAAAAGTTAATTCTGCAATCTCCGAAAGTTCGAGGAGTGAACGTTTGGCACTTTTAACAGCGATAAACATAATGGGGCTGGCATCTGCATCAGCTTTTGATACCGTTGGAGGATCACAGTCACGGGGTAAATACCGCTGTGCTTGTGAAACTTTATCACGCACATCGTTGGCAGCTGTCTCCAAATCAACAGAAAGTTCGAATTCAACTGTTACCCTGCTACTTCCCTGGCTACTCGAACTGGTTAATGTCCTGATTCCCGGTATCCCGTTAATAGATTGCTCTAAAGGCTCTGTAATCTGGGTTTCGATAACATCGGAGTTGGCTCCCGGATACGATGTCCTTACCGAAATAATCGGCGGGTCTACACTTGGAAACTCCCTTACCCCGAGGTAGGTCATTCCAATAGCCCCAAAGAGTAATATAACCAGCGAAAATACGGTGGCTAACACCGGTCGTTTTATACTTAATGACGATAGACTCATGATGTTACAAAACTGTATTTTGATTGGTTATTAAGGTATCGAGTTGAACAGGAAGGCTTTCCCTTAATTGAAGAGTTGCGGTGGTAAGCAAGGTGTCGCCAAAATTCAGCCCCTTTTTAATTTGAATATGAGATTCAGTACGAAGGCCAATTACAACATTTCTTTGTTCAGCTTTACCATTTTTTAAAATGAATACTTTTTCTCCGTCCATTTCGGGAATAACCGCTTCGGTTGGAATTGAAACAGTATTTTCAATTTGCGAAAGTTTAACCGTAACACTTGCATATCGTCCGGGTTTTAGTTCTTCATTTTTATTTGGATAAAGTGCTCTTAATACAATAGTTCGCGTTTCCAGTTCAACTTTGGGTTCTATAGCGTAAACTTTAGCCCGAAATTCTTCGGTAAAACCGTCAACATTAAAAGAAATGGGATACCCGGGATTTACTTCGCCTGCATAACGTTCCGGGATAGAAAATTCGATTTTCAACGGACTTACTTTTACAAGTCGTACAATTTTGGTTTGTGTGGTTGCTATTGCACCTTCACTTATCATCCGCAAACCAACAATGCCGTCAAACGGCGCCCTGAGTTCGGTTTCGGCTATCCGTGCTTCAATTAATTTGATATCGGCCTGAAGAGCTTGCAACTCTGTAGAAATCTGATCATAGCTTTCGCGGCTGATGGCATCGCGGTCAAGCAACTGGCGCTGCCTGAATTCTTTTTCTTCTGTAAGTTTCAACTGTGCCTGAAGTTTTAACAATTGCGCCTGTAATGGCCTGTCGTTTATTTTCGCCAGTAAATCACCTTTTTTTACTCGGGTTCCTTCATCAAAATAAATTCCTACAATTTTACCTGATGTTTCAAAGGATAACTCAACTTCTTCATCCGGTAAAAGCGAACCAACGGCTTTTCGTAGTTCACTCATTTCAGTAGGAACCAACACATAACCACTTGCCATTAAAGGTTGATTGGCTCTGCTGCCTGCCATCCGCATACTACTTTGAGCGTTTTTTTCTTTTGATAACAATGGTTTGAGTTTAGGGTACAGAATTATTCCCCCCATTACAAGAATCAATAAAACTGTTATTGAAATCCTGAAAATCTTTTTTGTTGCCACAATTTGTTGTTTTTCTTAAAAATTTCGGTTACTAAATAGTGTTTGACTAGTGCAAGGTTAAAAAGTTAAATGACAAATGTTAAAAAAAAACGCCATTAACAATTCATTTAGTTTTTATGTCGGAAATTTGGATTTGATTTTACAAGTTCCGGTTAAAATGCCGTCGTTGTTTGGTGATCAGGTTCTCAAATTGTAGGGTTATAATTTGGTAATTGTTTGCCATATTGACGGGTTTACCGGTATTCCTTTTTTAAAGTTTTCTTCTCTGGTTTTTTTTATCCTTTCGCCGGGGTATCGGATTTTGTTCGTCTCATTTTCCGAAATCGAAGTTTTAAAATCATTGATGATATCGTTGATTGATTTTTCAATGGCAGGATAATTCTGTAGATTTTTTAAATCGATGGCAATAAAAACCTGCGAAACCGCATGTTCAATCTCGTGTTTACTGATTTCGTGTGTAGCTTTTCCGGCGGATAGAATGGCTGCAAAAATATCGAGCAATAATGACAGCCCTGCTCCTTTCCAATATCCGATGGGAAGGGTCCTTCCTGTTTCTAAAATTTCACCCGGTATTTTTGTGAGTTCTCCCTTTTTATTAAATCCGCCATCAAAAGGCAGGTTTTTCCCTTCCAGTTGAGAAGCTTCCATTTTCCCGTAAGAAAATTGTGTCATGGCAAAATCGAGAACAATAGCACTTTCTCCGTAAGGCACTGCAAAAACCATTGGGTTGTTTCCCAGTTTGCTGTCTGCAGTTCCCCATGCCGGCATGTTGGCAATTGTGTTTGTCCAGGCAATAAATGAAAATCCTTTTTTTGCTGCCTGCCAGCCATAGAGTCCGGCCCGCATCCAATGGTTGGTATTCCCCAGCGCAACGCATCCTATTGTGTTTTTTGAAGCCAGCTCCATTGCACGTTTGGCGCATATTTCAGCATTAATGGGACCCGGTCCTGAATTTCCATTCCATTGCTCCAGGGCTCCGGTGGCATTTGCGAGTTCCGCAGTTGCATCAACTTTTATAAAACCTTGCCGGATGTAATCGATAAAACGAGGAAAGCGATAAACGCCGTGCGAATAAACTCCTTCCAGGCTGTTGGTGGTAAAAATATCTGCACATTTTTCAGCTTTTGATTCTTCAAAACCGTACTTCAGCAAAACCCGTTTAAAAACCGATTTCATTTTATCAAAAGATATCCTTATTTGTTCCATATTTAAATTGACTTCCAGGTTCGAAATTTATTTTTTTCTTCTTTTTTTAGGAATGCCGTCTCCATGTCTATTCCTTTCCGGTTGGCAATGGCGCAGATATAGATAAAAATATCAGCCAGTTCGTCACCGATTTCTGAAAAATGAGAATGCTCATCAACAGCCAGGCCTTCCGATTTTCGAATGGCTTTAAAAAGTTCGCCGATTTCCTCACCTAAAAGAAGACATTTGTCGAGAACTGTTTGTTGGGAAAAACCCCGCTCAGATTCAAGCTCCGAAACATATTTCTGAAAGTTTTTTAAAGTCGCTTTTTGTGGTAATTCCGGCATAACTTTTATTCTGATTCAATGATATCGAGTGCATTTTTTACTTTTTCAAGAAGAACCGGCACTTTTTTGAAGGGATCATCTTCGCCCAATGTTTCCAACGGAAGATATCCACGATACCCCGACTCTTTTATTATTCTGAACAGTTTGACAAAGTCGGTTGGAGTTTCCTCTCCGTTTATCCAAACATTTTCTTTGATCTGCCATGTGACGGCATATTTTGTATTTCGTTCAATTTCTTTATAGGGATCGCTTTGTCTGTAACTTCCAATATCAAGATTTAGTCCCAGCCATTCTGAATTTACACTGTTAAAAATTCGATCGACATCGTCAGCCGTTTTTATAAAATCGTTGTGGTTTTGAAGTGCAACAATAACGCCGTAGTCTTTGGCAAAACTGCAACATGTTTTTAAATCTTCAGCCATCCAGTCAAATACCTGGTCGCGCGAAAAACCTTCGTGGGGATTTGTGCCGGAAAAAACCCGAATGTTTGGAATTCCCATTTTTGCCGCCGCCTGAATCCATTCTTTTATCATTTTGATATCCATATCACGACTTTTTTTGTCGGGATTAGCAAAATCGTTTCGCACTCCTGTGCCACTAATGTCCAGTCCGAGTAAAAAAGCATCCCGTTTAAATTTTGTCATAAAATCATTCGGAGGAACATCGGGATATGCAGGGAAATAATATCCTGTCGGATCGATAGCATCGAAATTGTGTTTAGCGCAAAAATGAAGCACATCAAACAAATCAATCTTTCCATCGCGCAGTGGTTGGTTGAAAGAATATACATTCAGGCTGATTTTAAATTTGTACCCGTACGCTTTGTTTACTGAATTTGAGTTTGACGCAAACAGATTTAATCCGGAGGCTGCAAATGGCACCGCCATCATTGTTTTTACAAAAATTCTGCGAGATGGTTTCATTTTTCCAGGTTTAGATTACAACGATTGAAGATAAAAAATAATCCTAAATTTAGTGGATACTTTTAGGGGCGTCTACAACAATTTCTTTAACACTTGCTCCCGGTGACAGGCCCAACAGCCATTTTATAGTTTCAAAAATATCTTCAGGCTGGATCATTTCTTCCGGTTCAGCAGGTGTCCCTGCTTCATAGGCCATCCGCGTGTTTACCCAGCTCGGACAAATGGTGGTTACTTTTATTCCCTGTGGTGTGAGCTCGCGGTATAATGACTGACTCAAACCAACAAAACCAAATTTTGAAGCTACATAGCCTGCATTTCCGGCAAATCCGATTACTCCGGCGCGGGAAGAGATGTTAAAGATATAGCCCGTTTTTTGTATTTTCATTACCGGAACAACTTCCTGTAAAATCACAAATTGCGCAGTGAGATTGACATCGAGTAACGTTTTAAATTTTTCTTCAGACAGCGACAGCGAACCATCAAAGAAAATACCGGCGTTGTTTACCAGTACATCAATCCGTCCGGTTTCTTTCACTATTTTTTTTATGGTTTCAGTTATTTGCTGGCTGTTACTGATATCCAATTGATAAACGAATGGTTCAGGAGAGGTGAAATTTTGAATTTCCCGGGCTACTTTATCCAAATCATTCAGGCTTCTTCCCATTAAAACAACCCGGTATCCTGTTTTTGCCAATCCAATAGCGATGGCTTTCCCAATTCCACGGGAGGCTCCTGTAATAAGTGCAACTTTTTGTTTTTCTTTCATTGTTTCTTTGTGGTATTTGACCTAAAGATAAAAAAAGGCAACGGAAATATTCAAACAACAGGTGCCTCAACCCGAACAAAGTGTGTGCAAAAATGAAATAGCTGTTCTCTTATTTTTTCTTTTAGCGCAAACAGTATGATTCCTGAAAAAGATATGTTATGGGAATGTCAGGAAGGATTTTTTACCTCCAGCAAGAAACCACTTCCGTGGATATTTTTGATTTCTATGTTTGGATCTTCAGACAAATATTTTCGAAGTTTAGTAATAAACACATCCATGCTGCGCGCCGTAAAATAACCGTCGTCGCCCCATATTTTTTGCAAGGCGTTTTCACGGGGAAGCAATTCATTTTTATTTTGGCAAAGTAGCTTTAGCAAATCCGATTCTTTGGGAGACAGTTTTTGTTTTATACCCTTCCGTTCAATGTGTCTCAATTTTGAATCAAAACGGTAGGAACCAATTTCAAAAAGAACATCGTTGTTTACCGAAGTTGTTGATTGTCGCTTGATAATTGCCTGAATTTTACACAACAAAACTTCAGTGTCGAAAGGTTTGGTGATATAATCGTCGGCTCCTACATTGTATCCTTTTAGAATATCTTCTTTTAAGGTTTTGGCTGTCAGAAAAACCAATGGGATATCCTTATTCATTTTTCGAATTTCAGTCCCGATCATAAAACCGTCAATATTGGGAAGCATCACATCCAAAATACAAATATGATATTCATTTTCACGGAATTTTCCCATTGCCAGTTTTCCGTCGTCAACCCAGGTTACATTGTAGTCGTTTAGTTCGAGATAGGATTTTAAAACTGCCCCAAAACTTAAATCGTCTTCCACGAGAAATATGTTGTATTGCTGATCCATTTTATATTAAAATCAAAAAAATCAGGTTTCATTTTTTAGCTTCTTGTGTAGGGAATAAACAAATCAAAACGGCTGCCCTTTCCGGCTTCACTTTGAACGGTAATCGTTCCCTGGTTGGCTTCCACCACTGCTTTTACATAACTTAATCCAAGCCCGAACCCTTTTACATTGTGGATGTTCCCGCTGGTTTGCCTGTAGAAACGTTCAAAAATTTTGTTTTGCACCGACTTGCTCATTCCAATGCCTTTGTCTTCAACCGAAATTAATACACCTTTGGGTTTGCTTGCAGTTGTAATTTTAATTTCAGGTAGCTCAGCCGAGTATTTATTGGCGTTGTCAAGCAAGTTATAAATAATATTTGTACAATGCATTTTGTCGGTTGTAACCACCGGATTTTTTGCATTAAAGTGTGTTTCTATTTTTCCCTCTCGTTTTTCAATCTGCAAAATAATTCCCTGAACAGCATCCTGAATCAAATCGTGCACATCGACAGGTTCCCATGAGAATTCAAATTCTTTTTTATCCAAACGTGCAATGGTTAAAATATCTTCCACCTGCCGGTTCATTCGGGTGTTTTCTTTTTTTATCATTCCCGTAAAGTATTTTATTTTTTCGGGATTCTGAATTACTTTATTGTTGGTAATTGAGTCGGTGGCAACAGAAATGGTGGCGATTGGGGTTTTAAACTCATGCGTCATGTTATTAATAAAGTCGGATTTCATCTCCGATATTTTTTTCTGACGCAGAATGTAAAAAATGCTCAAACTAAACGTGACCAGAATTATCAGCGAAAAAAGAAAAGAGGCAATGAGCAACCAGTTTAGCGAGCGATAAATAAAACTATCGCGTCCCGGGAAAAACACAGCCAGTTTTAGGTTTTTTTGAATGATATCGTGCGGGTAAAGTTCAATTTTGTAATCTGTATTCAAAAGTTTTAAGGAATCGCTTGTTCCCGTTGGATTATCCAAAAAACTGCTGTCTTTTAATATGGCGTATTCAAAGTCGATAGGAATATCTTTGTTTGCCAATTCTTCTGTCAGTACTTTTTTGATGAGCGTTGTATCAACGTTTTGCACATCCCAGGCTGAAATTTCGGTAACTACCTGGTTGGCCATTCTTTTTAGTTTGCCGGCTTTTACCTCGGCCCGTTTTGAGATATCGGGTGCAACAACCGCAATCGTATCAAGGTTGGTTATTAAAGAATCAATTCTCACAAGTCCCACGGAATATATTGAATCGATATCAGCAATATTCGTAATAAAAGAGTCTTTTTTAATCATAAAAATATTATTTGTTGCCGAATCGTCGCCGGCAATAATAATCCTTTCAATTTCGTGTTCCTCCCCGGTGTCAACATCAAAACTATATTCATAAGTATTTACGGATGTTTTATTGTCGGAATCAATTTTTATTTCGAAACGGGCATTTTTTCGTTTTGGATTTACTTCACGAATAACACGCACAGGTTGCGGCGCGCGTTTTACCGAATCGGGCAATAAAACACCCGGAGGGTGGGGCAGTGTTCTGAAAGTGAAGTTTGACCTATTGGTGCTGTTCCAATGAATCGAATCGGCAAAAGCCATCCGGTTTACTACATTAAAATTATGCAGATCTTCCAGTTTGGCTACCGTGCTGTTTAATGCATCGTTTACACTTCTGCTGAACAATTCATTTTTAATGCGTATTGCATTGTTCATCCAAACCAACTGCACAGTTATAATCCCAAGAATTGAAATTCCCATCAATACGATTAAACCTGTAATAATCTTTTTATTCATTCTGAATTTTCTGTTTGAATTCTTTAGACTGAACTAAAAACAGTTCAAATATAGATATTTAAGTGGGTGTAAATCTGATTTTAACTTTTCCTTAACAGATTTTAACCGGGCTTTAACTGATTGATAGTTTGGTTGTAAGTTATATTTGTTTCGAAATAGAATTGAATTAAAATAGAAAAATATGAAACGATTTTTTGGGATTACAACGGTACTTGTATGCGCAGCATTTTTACTTTCTTCATTTTCATTACGTGAGAATCCACAGGATCCTCCGCGTGGAAAAAAGAAGGAACGGCACATAAAATTGGTAAAGGTTGATGAAGATGGAAATAAAACAGAATTGGACACCATTTTAACCAACGACGATTTTTTTGTGTGGAATGGCGATACAATAGGCGGCGGTATGAAATGGTTTTCGAAAAAGGAATTTGATACCGACTCTTTGTTGGGAGACATGGATTTTGATTTCGATGTTACCAGCCACGGTAAAGGAAATGTATTTGTGTTGAAGGCGGATGGAGATTCAACTTTGGAATATCGGTTTGATGTGAGAAAGGACTACTTGCACGGCGATCACGATGTTATGGTTTGGCATGGCGACAAAGGGGAAAACCGAGTTTTTATTGCGCCAAAAGTTCCGGGAGTTCCTCCGGTGCCATCTGTTCCCCGGCTCCATTTTTTTGGAAATGCAGACGATGACAATGTTATCGATTTGAGTGACCCTGGAATTATTTCCTATAAAAAGAAAAAAATGAAAGATGGGAAGGAAAAGATTACCATTATCA
Source organism: Maribellus maritimus (assembly GCF_022267315.1). GTDB lineage: Bacteria > Bacteroidota > Bacteroidia > Bacteroidales > Prolixibacteraceae > Draconibacterium > Draconibacterium maritimum. The sequence continues at coordinate 33,929 of NZ_JAIKLE010000018.1, read as the reverse complement.
GAACTGAACCCGGTAGAGTTAAAACTCAAAAAGTAGAAGAAATTATAATTAACGAAAAAGGAAGTCATGCCACTTTCCGGGATACACCAAAAGTTCATAAAGTGGTTGTTGCAAAAACGAAGGATGGGAAAACCCGGATTTCAGATGATAAAAATGTATTTCATTTAGAAGGAGAAGAAGAGACGGTTAAAGTCATTCAGGAGGAGGGAAAAGTAATTCGTATAAAAGAAATAAAAAGAGGCGACAAAAAAGATGTTGAAGTGGAAGTAGAAGTAAAAGAAAGCGAGGAAAATAATTAAACAGCAAATTCGTTCTTGAAAAACAGACTTTTTACCTTATTTCGATTTCATGTATTCGTTAAGGTCTGTAAGCCGATTCTGTAAAGAGTCGGCTTTTTGTTTGTTGAACATGATTAAAATTTTGTATATTAAGGAAAAAATAGAATGAAAACTGCAGTCTGGCTCCTGGCATTTCTCCTTTTGTTTTTATTGACTTTTTGTAATCAGATGAAGCCTCCGGAAAGTGAAAATCCGAGAATACGGGAAGTTATTGATACCATTGGTTTTGCTCATCTCGACTGGCAGATGGATTCTGTTGTATCGCGTATCAATTCTCGATTTAAAAATGAGTTGGAAGAAGTAAATCAGAACAGCAGTTTATTTTGGAAGGCTGCGATTTGCCCTCATGATGATTACACCTATGCGAGTTGGTTGTATCCTGCAGTTTTAAAAAATGTAAAATCGAAAACGCTTATCATTTTTGGAGTTGCGCATAAAGCTGCTTTGTTTCAGTTGAACAACAGAATTGTTTTCGACAGTTTTGACGCATGGAAAGGACCTTACGGAGATGTTCGCGTTTCTTCGTTGCGCAATCAAATTATTGAAAAGTTACCTAAGGATCTTTTTGTTGTTCATGATAGTATGCAAATGGTGGAACACTCCGTTGAGTCGATGATTCCATTTTTGCAGGAGCAAAATCCGAATGTAGAGATCATCAGTATTCTTGTTCCCTTTATGTCACTTTCAAAAATGAATACTATTTCTTTGCAACTGGCAAATGCAATCCACTCGATTGCAAAAGCACAAAACCTGAACTGGGGGCGGGATTTTTCAATCCTTATTACTACCGACGCCGTTCATTACGGTGATGAGGATTGGAGCGGACTGGATTTAGCCCCGTTTGGAACCGATAGTCCGGGGACACAAAAAGCGCTTGAAAAAGAAAAGGGGATTATTGAAAGTTGTTTTACCGGAGAGTTAACCAGCGAAAAGGCAAACCTGTTTTTTAAAACTACCGTTAACGAGGATAATTTTAAAGAATATAAGTGGACATGGTGCGGAAGATATTCCGTTCCGTTGGGGTTAAAAGTTGCCGGCAACCTGCAAAAATTACAAAAAACAAAATCCTTAAACGGGGTCCCTTTGGGCTATCAAACTACGATTGATCACCCTGAACTTCCGGTTAAGGATTTAGGCATGGGTAAAACCGCAATCGCAACAAATCGTCACTGGGTCGGTTTTACAGCTGTTGGTTTTAATTAGCCGGGATTATTTCAGAACTGTTTTGTCAACTTCGTCGGAAATAAATTTAAATTCTTCTTCTGTTAATGAGATCAAAGCAGCCTTTGTATTCTGAACCGACTGCTCTGCATTTCTTGCTCCTGCCAAAGCAATTGTAATTCCGGCCCGTTCTATGGTCCATTTTAAAACCAATTGCGCCAGAGTCGCTCCTTTTTCTTCTGCTATTGGTTTTATTTTATTCAAAAGTTCGTTTGTAATTTTAATATTCTCATCGGTGAAGGCTCCATGTCCTGCGCGGTGGTCTCCTTCCTGAAATTCATATCCGGGTGTAATTTTTCCGGTCAATAAACCTCTTTCCATCGGACTGTAAGCCAGCACCGATTTTCCCTTTTCGATACAATAAGGAACGGTTTTATCTTCTACACCGCGGTTGACCATGCTAAAAGGAATTTGGTTGGAAACCAGTTTTACTGCCTTTTCTGCTTCATCCATTTGTTCCGCACTGTAATTACAAACGCCGGCGTAGCGAACCTTTCCCTGCTCTATTAATTTTGCAACGGCCTCAAATGTCTCTGTAATTGGAGTGGTTGTGTCGGGCCAGTGAATTTGGTATAAATCAATATAATCTGTTCCCAGTCTTCGAAGGCTGTCCTCGCATTCTTTAATTACCCGTTCCTTTCCGGCATATTTATATATGTCGATGTCTTTTCCCGCGTTGTTTTTACTTTTAAAATAAAATTCGCCTTCTGTTCCATCCCAACTCATTCCGAATTTGGTAAGGATTTGCAGTTTGTCGCGGGGAATTCCTTTTATCGCTTCTCCTACTATTTCCTCACTCTCACCTTGTCCGTATATGGGAGCCGTGTCGATGGAGGTTGCACCTAAATCGTACGATGCCCGAATGGCTTCAATTGCATCGTTGCGTTCTGTTTTTCCCCACATCCAGCCACCGGCTGCCCAGGCTCCAAACGTAATAACGGATACTTGTAAATCTGAATTTGCTAATTTTCTATATTCCATAAAATAAATATTTTGAAGAATGAATGATTTATTCGTCGGTCAATTGTAAAACTGACGAAAAGATATAATGTTCAAATCAAAAATGCAAAACCAATTTCGGCACAGACATTGGTTTTGCCATCCGATTTTTATTTGCTTGAATTGCTTACAAATGCAATGTGTTGGCTGTCGGGAGACCACGAAGGAACATTAATTGTGCCCTGACCGCCATACATATAGGCAATAACTTTTGGTACCCCCCCGTTAACAGGTATTAAACGAAGCATTACCCGTTTGTATGAAGGGTGTGCATTTACATCAATTGTCGGGGGGAACGAAATCATAACCATCCATTTTCCATCGGGTGAAATATGTGGAAACCAGTCGTTGTACTCATCAAAAGTAATTTGTTCTTTTTCCGAACCATCAGGTTTCATGCGCCAAATCTGCATGGTGCCCGATTGGCTGCCGTTGTAATAGATGTATTTTCCGTCGGGCGAATATTCACATCCGTCAACATGCTCTCCGGGTTTATTATCGGTTAATGCGACTTCTTTTCCTCCTTTTATTGAATTTTTGTAAATATTGTACACAGGTACTCCATTTCGCCGGGCAACATAAACTACTTCTTTATTATTTGGCGCCCATCCGTGCCAGTACGAAGGAACTGCATTTGTTATTTCCTGTGGGGTGCCACCTTCCAGCGGTAAAACATAAACTGACGAACCCCGACCTCCTTCACCCTCGCGGCTGTGGCTGATCGCGAGCAATTTCCCGTCAAACGAAATTCCGTGGTCATTGTTAATCTGATCGGCAAAATCGGTATTGAGTTTTTCCAAATCGCCGCCGTCAGTCGGAATTTTATACAAAGAGCCATTCATATTAAAGAGCAATTTATCTCCGTCGGGCATCCAGTTGGGTGCTTCAAAACGACTTGGTTTTTCAAAAATTACTTTTCTTTTTCCATCAAAAACATTCATCGTTTCCAGCCGGCATCCAATCCACCCTTCGCGTCCCGGATTGTAATCTTTGTCCACAGGCTGATCGATTCGTACATTCCATATTTTTGCCGTTTCGACAACATCAGGGTTGTGAGAGCAGATAACCAATCCGGCTAAAACTTCATCTTGAAATTCCATTTCTGTACTTCCGATTTCCTGTAAGGGCTCCCGGGGGTGCGCCGCCCTGAAAATGATTCGTTTGCCAACCCGTTCCAATTGGAGTATTTCATAATTGGGTTTTGTTGCAAAAATTTCATCCTGCGGATCGCGCATCAGAGCTCCCTGTAAAACGCGCCACTGCAAAACGGTTAATCCATCGCCATGCAGAACTGCTGAACAATGGGCTGCATTATCCTCTTCCGATTCGCGCACCATCCAACCGATTTTTCGATGGGGATCTACTCCTACACCTTCAAAAGCAAAATTTGCAGTTAAAATAAAATCGCCCTTTATTTTGTTAAACAAATAGCGGAATTCATCTCTTCCAAACCAAATATTATAGCCGGCACCCTTTAAAGTATATTCCTGTGTATTTTTATCGTAGGCTGCGAAACCTTCTTTTTTTGGGGCGCCAATATCTTTGTTGAGATGGAAGATTCCCACATTCTGCTGGGCAAAACCAGTTGAAGCCAACATGATAAAAAGTATTAATAGATTTTGTTTCATAGCAGGTTTATTTCGTTTGTTAGTGAAACTCTAATTTACGAAAAAAACCAAAAAACAGCCGGCTTTGGAAATTTATTTGTGATTGTTACAATAAGGGCGGTTTAGTTTTTTGTATTTTTTGCCAGACTTTTTTGGAGTTCCAGTATCTTTTCAATATCAATAGAATCGAAAGCATGGGCAATGTATCTTTCACTCTCCCGTTTCCCAACTTCATATATTTCCCGGGCCTTGTTGAAATTAAAGGTTGTAAAATCGCGGGCTTCGGGAGGTTCAATAAGAAAATCGCAGAGTTTTTTACTTTCCTCAACATTTTGTGCAATCCCTAACCTGAAACATCTTTCAGCAACTGTCATTAATCCTTTAACTTCATCTTCGGGACCATTGTGGTTGACATGAACACCAATAAGCACTTCGCATTTGTCGCGGATGGACGCTGCCGGAAGGTTATTTAAAAGTCCGCCGTCAACATAGGTTTGCCCGTCAATAATCTGAGGTTCAAAAACTACGGGTATCGATGCTGAGGCAAGTACCCATTGAAAAAGTTTTCCTTTAGATTTTATCTCAAAAAGCCCGCTGTTCAGATTTGTGACTGCACAGTAAAAAGGAATCTTTAAAGCCGAAAAATCATCTTTTTCGATTTTTTCCTCCATCACCTCCTGAACTTTATCCATATCAATCAGGCCGCTAAAAGGAAGGTGCCAGTTAATCATTTTATGAAATTTACGCGACGATACGGTTTCAAGAATTTCTTTGGGCGGGTATCCGGCAGCATAAAAAGCCCCTACAATTGCTCCCATGCTGGTTCCTGAAATTATTTTAGGTTTTATTCCATATTTTTCAAGCGTTTCCAAAACACCGATATGGGCAATTCCTCTTGCACCCCCGCCACTTAATGCTATACCAAACCTGACTTTTTTACCTGGCATTTGTTGAAAGATTTATGGTTTCTGATAAAATTAAAACAATCCGGTCAGTAGCAGAAATTTTGCAACCTGATATTTTTAAATCTGTTCCCAACCCTGCCGGTAGGTATGCCTTATCCATTCTTCGGTGGTTTCAATTGCCGGCAAGGTTGTATAATCTTTCTGGAATCTGGGATCCCCGTTTACGATTTCAAAATTATCTTTTGTAAGTACGCGAATCTGGTCACTTGGACTGATGTTGGTAAAACGCATATTTGGTCCGTCCCAAAATAGTTTTTTTTGCAGACTTTGCAAACGAACCGCTAAAACTCCCATAACCACCATTTCATTCAATGGGCCGGAATAATTAAAATTGGATGAGGCTTCAAGTCTTGCATTTTTATCTTCTTTGCAGGCTCTTATCCAATCCTGTTCATGCCCTCCTTCAAGTGCGTTTGAAATTCGGCGGATTGATTTTTCAGGTTGTTCAAAATGAGTCATTTCTTTGGTAGGCAGCAGTGTTGGATTTTTACCGTAAGTTCCGCACATTATTTTGCCGCGGGTTCCGTAAAAAACACATCCACCGTCATTGTCACCCATTTGTTCTCCTCCCTCCAGTTCATCGGGGCGGGGAGGCATCAAACCTCCATCGTACCAGTGAACCGTCACTTTGGGCATACCAACTTTAGGCAAATTGTCACGCCTTGGAAATTCATATTTTACAAATTCAGCATTGGGCGCCGATTCGGTATTTACCGGTGTTGACGAACCCTGCACTGAAGAAGGATATTCAAGCTTTAATGCTTTAAACACGGGATCGAGGATATGACAAGCCATGTCGCCCAAAGCGCCCGTTCCAAAATCCCACCATCCACGCCAGTTCCAGGGATGATAAATTTCATTGTAGGGCCTCCATTTTGCCGGGCCGATAAAAAGATCCCAGTCCAGCGTTTTGGGTACACGTTGATCTTTTTCAGGACGTTCCAACCCCTGAGGCCAGATAGGACGGTTTGTCCAGGCATCAACACGGGTTATTTCTCCAATGGTTCCGGACCAGATCCATTCACAAATTTGTCGAATACCTTCTCCTGAGTTTCCCTGGTTTCCCATCTGGGTTGCCACTCCGTACCGGTTGGCTGTTTCGCGCAGAATTCTTGATTCATATACTGAATGTGTAAGTGGCTTCTGCACATACACATGTTTCCCCTCGCGCATAGCCATTACCGCAGGAAGGGCGTGTGAATGATCCGGAGTTGCTATCATAACCGCGTCAATATCTTTTTGTTGCTCAAACATTACACGGTAATCTTTGTACTTTTTGGCCTGTGTCCAGCGGATAAAAGAGTTTCTTTCCGCATATTTCCAGTCAACATCGCAAAGCGCAACAATATTTTCTGTTTCCATGTTTCGCAGGTTGTTGTGTCCCATTCCACCAACTCCAATTCCTGCAATATTTAATCTATCACTTGGTGCTTTATATCCAAAACCGGATATTACTTTTGAAGGTAAAATGGTCATCCCTGCTACTGCAGATGCCGATGTTCCAATAAAGTTTCTGCGAGAAATACTTTTCTTTTTTTTCATATCACCAATCCTGTTTTACTGGAGAATTTATGTGCGCAAAATATAAAAAATATCAGGTATTACCTACTGATTAATCTCTCTGAAACCTGCTAATACAACATTTACGCTCATTTTAATTTTTTTTAGCCATGAATTAATTAATTTTTACAATTAAGTTTTGTTGCCAGAGGTTGTTCGGATTAACAGATTATTAACAAACTACAGTTGTAAATCCGATGTTTTTATTGAAACGGTATTTGTTTTTGTTATCTGCAAACAATCAGCCAGTTGAAATCGAATAAATTAATACTTTATGAAACGACTCGCTATTTCAAGTTTAATTGTACTTTTTGTAATAACATCCCGGGCAAAGGATGGTAAACTACCTTTAATTGGGGACAAAGCTCCTTCGTTTAAAGAGAATACAACGAACGGGATGCTAAACTTCCCGGAAGATTTTGGCAAAAGTTGGAAGATACTGTTTAGCCATCCGCTTGATTTTACTCCTGTTTGTACCTCTGAATTGTGTGCCCTTGCATACGAACAGGAGAAGTTGGATTCATTGGGAATAAAAATTGCCGTCGTATCTATTGATGAAGTTGAAAGACATTTGTTGTGGAAGGAGTTTATAGAAAGGATACTGAAGGATAATTCAGGACGTGTTAAAATCAACTTTCCAATTGTTGCTGACTTATCCGGTAAAATTTCAAAGAAGTATGGAATGTTACATTCTTCCGTAAATGATTCAAGGGATGTCAGGGGAGTTTTTATTATCGACCCTGATAATGTTGTTCAGGCCATAAATTTTTACCCGATGAGTGTAGGCAGAAGTATTGACGAGATAATAAGGACAGTTACTGCGTTGCAGCTAACCCAAAAGGAAAATGTACTTACTCCGGCGAACTGGAATCCCGGTGACGATGTACTCATACCGCACAGACCTTACTCAATAGAAGAATTAAAAGAAAATCCAGAACTCGAAAATCAGTTTTATAATGTTGGCGAATTTATGTGGTTTAAGAAAATGAATAAATAGTACCGGCGCAAAATTGAGATGGGAGGTTGAAATACTTTCACAATCAACTACAAAATAAAAAGAGCGTTTGTAAAAAAACAAACGCCCTTTGAACTATTTATAAGTGGTAGATTAAGCCGGCATATCAGGCAAACTCCATGGTTTGCGGTAAGTATGCTTAATTAATTCAGCAGCAAATTCTTTTGCAGGAACCGGGTCGGTCCATGTTTTCTTGAATGTTGGGTGACCGTCGTGAATTTCAAAACCGTCTTTGATAACCGTTTTAATGGTTTCATCGTTAGTTAAGTTGGTGAATTGCATATTGTCACCATCCCAATCCAGTTCTTTGTACAATGATTGTAAACGAACTGCAAGAACACCCATTACCACCATTTCGTTAAATGGTCCTGCTTCGCTGAAATCAGATGCAGTAGGAACGCGGTTTTCGGCGCTTTCTTTACAAGCACGAACCCAATCCATTTCGTGGCTGGTTTCAACCCTGCGGCGGAATTTCGGAGCCTCCGGCACGCGACCTGAAAGCAACCATGGGTCTCTTCCGTAACAACCACAAATTAATTTGTCTTTTGTTCCGTGGAAGCAAACATAACCACCTGCATTATTTGGATCTTTTCCATCTGGCCAACCTTCCGGAAGCATTGGTTTGATTCCGCCATCCGACCAGTAAACATCAACTTCAGGTAAATCAGCATTTCTTTTCATTCCTTTCCATGCACGTTTTGGTTTTCTTGCCGGATAAGTAAGTTTTACTGATTGAGCTGTTGGCGCACAATCCTGCAGTAACAATGTAGAACTTCCCTGAGCATGTATCGGGTAACCTAACTCAAGACCAACAAATACAGGGTGAAGAATATGACAAGCCATATCGCCCAAAGCACCTGTTCCATAGTCCCACCAACCACGCCAGTTCCATGGATGATAAATTTCATTAAAAGGTTTCATTTTTGCCGGGCCTGTGAATAAATCCCAGTCTAAAGTATCAGGAACCCATTGTCCTTGTTCCGGAGTATTTAAACCCTGAGGCCAAATTGGGCGGTCAGTGAAAGCTTCCACTTTTGTTACTTCACCAATTTCACCATTTGCCAACCATTCAGTTGTAAGGTTTACGCCTTCGCCTGATGAACCCTGATTTCCCATCTGAGTGGCAACTTTGTATTTGTCAGCCAGTTTGGTTAGTAATCTTGATTCGTAAACAGTATGCGTCAATGGTTTTTGAACATAAACATGTTTTCCCATTGTTATGGCATGGGCTGCAATAATAGCGTGAGTATGGTCGGCTGTAGCAACAACTACACCATCAATACTTTTACCCATTTCATCGTACATTTTCCGCCAGTCTTTGTATTTTTTTGCACCAGAATAGTGCTCAAAAACCGGAGCGGCATATTTCCAGTCAACATCACAAAGAGCAACGATGTTTTCTTCCTGAAGATTTCTCAGGTTAGAATTACCCATTCCCCCGATACCGACAGCTGCTATATTTAGCTTATCGCTCGGAGCTTTGTGTCCCAACCCTGCAACTGCATGTCTTGGTACAACCGTAATACCTGCAGCAACGGCCGCAGTTGTTCCAAGAAAAGCCCTTCTTGAAACTGCTTTTTTATCAGAATTTTCCATAATAATTTGATGTTTTTAATTGGATAGACATTTGCCTGTTTATCAATGTTATTTTTCAAAAATCAGCTAAATATAATGATATTAAAGGTTAGTTCAAAGATCCGCTTCTTGTTATTTATACAACAGGAAAAGCATTTTTTTTAAATTAATGCGGGGATTTACATTAACCTGTTTTGAAATTTGTTCAAATTCAATGTTTTACTTTTCTGAAAATAGCTTTTTTCTATTCCGCTTAAAAAAAATCAATTTGATCGGGGATTGAGCATAATTTATATTTGCCACCTCAATTTTTAGTAAGTCTTAATAGTAATAACCTTAAAAATTTTTGAATATGTTAACAGTTGGTGACAAATTCCCCGAATTTGAAAAACAAGCAGTAGTTTCCTTGGAGCCGGGAAAAGAGTTTAAACAAATCAGTTCAGAAAACATTAGTAACGGGAGATGGACTGTATTTTTCTGGTGGCCGCTCGATTTTACTTTTGTTTGCCCTACCGAGATTTCAGCTTTTAATGAGCAGTTTGAAGAGTTTGAAAAACGAAATACGAATTTAATCGGGGCGTCGATCGATTCGGAATTTGTGCATCTTGCTTGGAGAAACAACCATCCGGGTTTGAAAAATTTAAAATTTCCGATGCTCGCCGATACTTCAAAATCGCTTTCTGAAGAATTAGGGATTTTAGAAAAAGAAAACAAAATTGCTTATCGTACAACCTACATTATCGATCCGGAAGGAGTTATACAACATGTTTCGGTGAACGGTTTAAATGTGGGAAGAAATGTTAAAGAAACGCTTCGTTTACTTGATGCATTCCAGTTGGGCGAACTTACGCCGTGCGACTGGGTGCCGGGTGAAGCAACACTGAACTAACAGAAAAGAAAAATAAAATCGGATCTTTTGTAACTGGGAGATCCAGTTGTGGTAAGTGGGAAGAAAAAGGGGCTTTTTAACCAGCCCCTTTTAAAATTTTAAAATTTATTGTAGCATGAATCTCACTGTGATACGTAATGTTTTTCCTTCAAATTCAGGAATGTCAATCAGAGGGTTTAATTGGATAACGCGCTGAACTTCTTTAACAAACGAAGCAGAATATTCAAATCCTTTTGCTGGTTCAACCTGTTTCTCGGGTGCGTAACCAATAGCGACAATCTCATCTAAATCGACTCTTTGTTTTGATGATTTAGTCGCTTGGACCTCTTTCCATGTTTTATTTTTTATTTTTACATTAACAACAACAGTTCCGTATTGTCCTTTTTCATGTGCCTCGACTGGATATCTTATTGAATTTGCAATAAATTTTCGTAGCTGCAAAGGAGTTGTAATTACTTCATTTTTTTTTGTTGTAATCGAAATTGCTCCACTTTGGGCTTTTTTACCGTATAATTCTGTCGCCGCTTCACCTTTCAAAACATTTACAGCTTTGATGCTTTCAGGAGTAATGTTTGACATTGGCTCACCGTATTCTTCTCCGTCAACAACTATATATGGTTTATTGTCATTATTTAAATCGGAATAGAATTTTGTTTTAGTGTTTACAATTACAACTCCGTTTTTTGCATTTTCAGCGTAAATTTCTTGTGAAGCTGTTTCTCCTTTTAAAATAGATATATTCGCAATATCGTCAACAGGAATATCATTGATATCTCCATCAAATTTTTTCCCATCAACAACAATTGTTTTGTCGGTTGAATCAAAGGCTTTATTGGATTTGGTTTCAATTAAAATTACCCCGTTTTTGACGTTGTTTTTATCTCCGTATAATGCCGCAGCTGTTTTACCTTTTAAAACGGATATACTTTTTATATCCTCCGGGTTTAAATAATCGATGTTGTCTTTTTTTTCTCCATCGACAATATAGGCTGGTTCTCCATCAAAATGACTGCCTTTAATTTTTATTCCGGCACTATTTTTCCTGTAACCGGTAACTTTTATTTCATCTTTTTTACCTTTTTGCTCTGAAAATAATTGTACGTCCATATCTGTATTTCCTTCAAAAGATACTTCTTTTGTCTGGTAGCCGACCATGGAAAAAATCAGCGTTTCGTTTTTGCTGTTTGTTTTCAGTTGGTAGTTCCCATTTGTGTCAGATAGCGTTCCAACAGTTTTGCCTTTTAAAAGAACGGCGGCACCTCTTATTGCATTTCCTTTTTCATCTGTTACTCTTCCACTTATGGTGAAATTGTAATTATTAAGAGGTTTTCCCTCCCATCCTACTTTTCTGTATTTCTGAATTTGTTCGAGTGTCGGCTTAAATTCAACAGGGACAGTGTGATATGTATTTACTTTTTTACCATTCTTTTTTCCTGGTTTCCAGTTCGGGAGATTGTTTATAACCCGCAGGGCTTCTTCATTTAAGCTAGGGGCAATACCCTTTGTAACTTTTGGATCCATAACTTCTCCGTTTTTGGTAACGATAAAAGTTATGTAGACCTTACCTTCGATGCCTTTTTGTATGGCAGTCTCAGGATATTTGATGCTGTGGGAAATGTATTTTCTTAAGGCATTTTCGCCGCCGGCAAATTGAGGTCTCTCGTCTACATTGTAAAAAACTTCTTCAGATCCTGCTTTTTCCCCCTTTTGTTGTGATGTATATTCCGGAATCAGGATATTCTGTAATTTTATGTCTTCATCAGGGAGCAGTTCTACATTTATTTCAGATTTGTCTGAAACCTGAATCTCTTTTTTCTGATAGTCTATCATCCAAAAAACAAGGGTAGCATTTTTTTCCTCGAGTTTCAGCTGATAAATTCCCTCCGGATTGGTAATTGTTCCTACCGCCGCGCCTTTTACAAGAACAGAAGCGCCGGGAATCGGATTGCCGTTTTTATCGCTTACTTTGCCGGATACCGAATATTTGGCTTTCGCGTACGAATTTGTATCTGCTTCCGAAACACTAAAATCAATAACTGTAGCATTTTGAGCTACATGGCCAAACTTTTCAATCGCTTCTTTCCCCGAGAAAACAGTTGCTGAATTAAAATCCTCTGGCTTGTCAATTTCAGATTTACTTATTAATTCTCCATTTACCGCATACAAGGTTTTTTTGATCGGCAATTTTTCTTCTTGTGTTGTTTCCGTCATTTTGTCAAATTCAGGATTGGAGCCCGGAGTATAATCAGAGGTGCGGATTACAAACTTAACATCGTCCGTATTTTTATCAATGTAAAATAAAGACAGTTGTACTTTATTTTCATCCAGCTTCAAGGCTTCGATAACCTCTTGCCCTGAAAATCCTTTTGAAAAATCCAAAAGATTCAATGGTTCGGAATCAGTTTGAATTTCTTCTCCGTCTATAATAACAGCGAGATCGTCAAGCGGAGTATTTTCTTTCACAGGAGTATTTAGTATTTCTGTTTTTACTTCGCGGGAAGAAAGACCCATAACCAAAACAGCCAGAAGAGGGAGTACAATCAATTGTTTCACAAGGCCAAATTTATTTTTGGTTTTCTTTTTCATCATAATGATTCTGTTTTTTAGTTGGGAGCCATTTAAGGCGGTGAGGAAAGGTGCTACGCCTTTTTTATCGGCGAGGGCAACCATGGCCATTTGATAATTTTGCGGATTAAAGTGCTGTGTGACCTGATCATCTGTTTTGTACTCCAGGTTGTTTTTTACTGCATCTTTTATTAACCAGGCAAAAGGATTAAACCACTGCAACATAAAAAGTATTTCGGTAAAAAGGATATCAAGGGTATGTTTTTCTTTTACGTGGATATTTTCGTGGCAAACAATCATCTCGAGGTTTTTGCTGCTGAGTGTTTTTTCCGAGAGTACAATTTTGCTAAAAAACGAAAAAGGATGAACATCTTTTTGGGTGATGTTTACAGGTGTTTCAAAAAGTTCTTTTTTCCGGCTTTTTCGAATAATCTGAATGGCTTTGAAATGACCCAGCAAAAGGTGAACTAGAAAGCCAAAAATTCCCAAAAAATAGATTCCCAAAAGATAGTGGTACCATTCCATGACAAAAGCAGATTCCGCAGCTGTTTCTGCAGTTGTATCTGCCAGATAAGCGATGCTGGCAGTGCTGAAGTTTGCAGGTTCAATGTATTTTACCGTTGTAAAAGTAACGAGTGGGATGATAAAACTCAACACCATTGTTACCGGCAAATAGATGCGGTTAAAAACAAAATGTTTCTGATTTTGAAACAACATCAGAAATGCCAGGTAAAATGCACCCGCTCCAACCGCTGCTTTTCCAATGTAGATGAGAAAATGCTCCATCAATTTTTGTCTTTTATCATTTTTATGAGTTCTTCCAGCTCCTCTGCCGACAAACCTTTTTCTTTTACAAAGAATGCCACAGCATTTTGGTACGAATTGTCAAAATAGTCGCTAACCACCTGCTTCATAAATGGCCGCCGGTATTCTTCCTTTGAAATAAGAGGAAAATACTGGTATGTGTTTCCGTATTGTTTGTAGCCAACAATTCCTTTTTCCTGCAGTAAACGTACAAGTGAGGAAATTGTATTGTAATGTGGTTTTGGATTTTTGTACTGCTCAATAATGTCTTTTACGAATGCTTTCTCCAGTTTCCAGAGAATTTTCATTACTTCCTCTTCTTTTCGCGTAAGTTTTTTCATTTTTCTGACTTTTGAAAATGTCATCCTGAATTTGTTTCAGGATTTTTTATAAAATTCCAAAATAAGTATGGAATGACTTAATATAACATCACAAAAATATAACTGATTTTCCAGTTTCGCAACTGATTTTTCAGTTTAATTGTTTTTAGAATAAATATTTTTGCTAGGATTGGCCTTTTTGAGCGTTGACTGAAAAGCTAAGAAAATTTGACTTAACGTTCTTTGTTTTTATAATTTTGGTTTCCTCAATTGTATTTTTTTGATCACATACAATAAATCCGGGCATAAAAAAAGCTACCATAGACTGATAGCTTTACACAATTGGGCTGCATCGGTTTAATATTCTCCTCCTCCCATATCCATTCCTCCATCTCCGCCGCCACCGTTTCGTCGTTCCTCTTTAAAATTATTTATTTTGTAACTCATTGTGAGCATAACTACACGTGGTTCTCTTTTCCATTCAAACCAACTTTTAAAATTTTCTCCGTAAGATTCACGTTCAAATTTTGCAGTTCCAAGCGGGTCGCGAACACTAAGTGTTGCGGAAAGTTTATTATCCCAGAATTCATGTCGGTAAGAAACATTGGTGAAAATCATCCCTTTTGATTCACCTTGAGCAGAAACCGAGGGGCCCCGGAAAAATCCCTGAAGTTGCATTCTCGAATTTTCACTAAATTTTAAAGTCGTATTCATTCTTCCATCCCAGTTGGTACTTTCCCTGTCAATCGATTCGCCGTTGATATCACCGGTAATACGGTAATTAAACATTGAAAGGCTTGCATTAACCAGCAACCATTTGGTAAAGTTCACGTTGCCTGTGAGCTCCAATCCAGTAGAATAATCTTTGTCAAAATTATCGGAGTAAAGGTAATAAACTCCGTTTTCCTGTAACTCCTCATAACGTTCTATTTTATTGTTGGTTACCCTTCGGAATGCATCAAGTGAAATATAAGATCGGCCAAATCTTTTCATGTAACCTACCTCGTAGGAATCGGTATATTCCGGTTTTAGTTGAGGATTACCAAACCGAATGGTATATCTGTTAAAATAATTAGGTGCCGGATCTAAGTCCCATCCCCGGGGGCGGTCAATTCTGCGGCTGTAACTTGCCATAAATTCGTTGGTTTCCAAAAGTTGGTAAGAAAGGTGGAGTGTCGGGAAGAGGTCGAACCGGTTTAATGATGCTGACTCTGTAGCATTTGTATTTAAAATTTCTCTTTGTGTAAGCTCTCCACGTAATCCTAACATATATTGAATCGCGCCAAGTTTATTGCTAAAGGTGGAATAAGCGGCATGAATTCCTCTTTTAAAGTCGGTTGTGCTCGAATACGTGGAATTCTCTGCCCATGTATCAGTTGCCTGATTGTAATCTAAAAATTGGATTCCTTCAATTTCTTTGTCAATCCTGCTTTGCAATCCTGCTTCAAATCTGCCGTCTTCGCTAAAAGGATATGTGTAATCAAGTTTAAAACGAAACTCTTTTTCATCTTCCGTTTCTACGGTTCTTACTCTGTCAAGATATTCATCAGTTCTTACAAAATTCTCATCTGCCAGTATTTCACTTTCTTCTTCTGAATCTGTTCCCTCTTCATTGGAGTAATAAGCCATTGCTTCAATTCGGTGGCCATTGTTGTTAAATTTATGTTGGAAATTTAAACGTCCGCTGTAAAAGTCGTTTTCCCGGTCTGATATTTCTTCTGTCACTGCAAAATAGTCATCAACACTAGCGGGAATAGAGTAGGAACGTGTTTTTCCCCCTTCGTTTCGCGTGCTTCCGGATTTTCCTAATTCGCCGGAAACAGAAAGTGTGGTTTGCTGCGAAAGAAAAAGCTCGATTCCTGACTTAAAGTTATGTCCCTGCCTGATGAAGTTCCTGTCACCACCAATATCAAGATAGGTCGTTGTATCGTTGGAATACGATTCACGAAAAGAGTTCATTCCACCACCGTTGGTTTCGTCTCTCCAGTCGGCGCCAACAAAAAAGTTGAATTTATTTGTGCGATAATTTAACGTAAAATCTCCTCGGTATTTATCTCCGCTTCCAACTGAGGCATTCACAATTCCGTTGATACCATTCATCGAATTCTTTTTCATCACCAGGTTGATTATTCCCGCGGTTCCATCAGGTTCGTATTTTGCCGATGGATTGGTTATAATTTCAATATTTTCGATGGCTGATGAAGGAATTTGCCTCAGTGCATCGCTGCCGCTTAAAACGCTTGGACGGCCGTCAATCAACACCGTAAAATTGGAAGAACCTCTTAATGACACGTTTCCTTCGATATCAACTTGTACTGAAGGAGTGTTTTCCAAAACATTAACTGCTGTTCCGCCAATAGCATTAATCATTTGGCTTACATTTACTATCTTTTTATCCAGTTTAAACTCAACCGGAGCTTTGTCTGCGACCACTTCTACACTGTTTAACTCCACTGCTGACGGGGCTAACCCAATATTCCCGGAATTAAAAAGCGGAGTATTTTCGTTCAGAACTACTTCATCAATATTTGTTTTTTCAAAACCTATAAAATTGGCTTCAATGTAGTACTCTCCATAGTTTATGCCTTTGATCTCAAATTGTCCTTTTTCATTTGTTATACCCCCGTTAACAAGCGATGAATCCTTTGTATTATAAACAGCAACATTGGCGTATTCCATCGGCTGCCCTGTTGTTTCATCAACAATTGCCCCTTTTATTACTCCTGGTTTATCATCATCGTCAGTATTGTTATTTCCCGTATTTCCAAGGGAATTTAAAGTGAAAAATATAAGTACTACTCCAAATAATTTCCTCATTTTTTAGTTTTTTGAATTTTTCTGCTTTTCCTAAATGTTTATTTATAGTATTAAGACAAAATACTCTTTTGTGAGTTTAATTGTGAAATTGTTAATAAAATGTTAAAGGGGGAATTTGACACTTAATTTGCATGCTGTAGCAAAGGGGTGTTGATTGTGAGACAATAGTGATTTTCAAATAGAAAGGAAGTACAAATGATTCATTTTGAATAAGAGTTTTGGTCGTTTTGTCTCTTTATTTTACTGATTTTTAGTTGGATAGAATAATGAAAGAACACTCTTGCCAGAGGTTAAATAACAAAACTTAAAATCTTTGGAAGAAAGAATCATCCGCCTTTTAATTATACAGACTTTAGTGTACCATAGTGGCTTAATAATAAAATAAAAAAAGTTAACCAGTTCAAGATATTTTGACGATTTGATTTTATTTTAAGTTCCAAAGCTTAAATTTGTTATAGTCAAATGATATAAGATAATCTAATTTGAAAATAAATTTAATACGGTATTAAAATGAATAGTCAACAAGAAGATTTCCAGACACCTCCTGCCAACTATTTGGTTTGGGCTATTTTGACAACAGTTTTATGTTGCCTGCCCTTGGGTATTGTATCTATAATTTATGCTGCCCAGGTTAACTCTAAATGGATGGCAGGTGATTATGCCGGAGCTCAAAATTCGAGTAGGAAAGCGAAGACCTGGGCATGGGTTTCGTTTGGTGCGGCAATTCTGGGAGCTGTTATTTGGTTTGTTTTAGCCATACTTGGTGTTGTTGTTGGCGGATTTTTAGGACTTTTCGATTTTTAGGATGAGGATATTTTTACGAACAGGGCTGCTGATTCTGTTTATAGGATTAGCAGTCCTGTTTTTTGTTTTAGATCCGACTGAGAATGCGCTTTTCCCCCGATGTGTTTTTCATTCGTTGACCGGATATTATTGCCCGGGCTGCGGGTCGCAAAGAGCCATACACAGCATGCTTCATTTGGATTTTGCCGGTGTTGTCCGAAATAATGTGCTTTTTTTACCGGCGGTTTTGCTGGTTGTTTATCATTATTCCCATCCCATACTTAATAAAAGTTTGAATTGGAAATTACCCAACATTCTTTACCTCAAACAAACTCCCTGGATTATTTTGATTGTTATTGTGCTGTTCTGGGTTTTACGCAATATTCCCTATATTCCATTCTCAGCTTTGGTCCCCAATTGAAGCGAAGTTCTGATGCTACCTATTATCTTTTTCTTTCATTCCAAATTTCGGATCGTATTTCAAATAGTTAACAATTATAAATCCGGGAAGTGTGCATATTATCACCCAAATGAAAAAGTATTTATAGCCGATCAATTCTTCAATCCAGCCGCTAATCATTCCGGGAAGCATCATTCCCAAAGCCATAAAACCGGTACAAAGGGCGTAGTGCGCAGTTTTATGTTTTCCATCTGAAATGTATATCAGATATAACATAAAAGCTGTAAATCCAAAACCATAGCCAAATTGTTCAATAACGACAGAACCGGTTACTATCCATAAATTCTGAGGTTGAATAAAAGCAAGAAAAACATAAACAAGGTTGGGTAGGTTCATCGCAAAAACCATGGGCAGCATCCATTTTTTTAAACCTTGCCGGGAAACTACAATCCCGCCAAGAATTCCGCCAAGTGTTAACGCGATCATTCCTGCTGTTCCGTATATAAAACCAATGTTACTGGTGCTTAGACCAAGTCCGCCAACATCAGGATTGTCAAGTAAAAAGGGAGATGCAAGCTTTACCAATTGTGCTTCTCCCAGGCGGAAGATTAAAATAAAAATAATGGATAATACAATTCCTTCTTTTTTAAAAAAGGAGATAAAAGTTTCGCCAAAACCGGAAAAAACTTGTTGAAGCGATTTTGCCTGACGTTTAGAATCGCTGGCAGGATAGGGAAGAATAAACAGGTGCCAAACAAAAAAGAGCATAAACAAAGCTGCAATTACAAAAAATGTAAGGCTCCACGCCCGTTGGATATCACTGGTAATTTTTTCCATTTGCCCGGCTAATATTACAAACAAACCCTGACCTGCCAGCATTGCAATCCGGTAAAAAGTGTTTCTTATTCCGATAAAAAAAGCCTGGTCGTGTTTGGTAAGACCGAGCATATAAAAACCGTCGGCGGCAATATCGTGAGTGGCAGAACTAAACGCAAGTAACCAGAAAAATGCGAGTGTATACTGAAAAAAGTTTCCGGCCGGAATTGTAAAAGCAACACCGGCCAGTGCGCCGCCAATAATAAGTTGCATTGCCACAATCCAGTAGCGTTTGGTTTTCAAAATATCTACAATTGGGCTCCAAAGTGGTTTGATAACCCACGGTAAATAGAGCCAACTTGTATAAAGTGCAATATCGGTATTGGAAATTTCCAACCGTTTATACATTATTACCGACACCGTCATTACCAGTACATAAGGCGACCCTTCTGCAAAATAAAGTGTTGGTATCCACGCCCATGGATTTCGAGTTGTTTGTTTAGCCATCCTGATATAGTTTTTTTATTTTGGCACTCCTAAAGTAATGATTTAATATTTTTTTGTACGAGTAGCCTTGTTCACCCATTACTGCAGCTCCAATCTGGCAAAGGCCAACTCCGTGTCCCCAACCTGCTCCGCTTAACACAATTTTCTGCGGAATTCCCTCTTCAACATCCAAATGATCTACTACAAATGCAGCGCTGTAAAGATGCGATTCCGATAACCATTTTCTGATTTCCAGTTCTTTGCCAACGGTGAGCGTATTTTTTGTTCCGCGTATTTTTAGTTTGATTAATCTGCCTGAAACACCACGTTTAACGGGCTCCAGTTTTATTATTTTGCCAAAATCGATTCCCGAACGCTTTTTTATTAATTCTGAAATTTCTTTTTGAGTGTATTCCACTTTCCAACGGTAAAAATCGGTAGTGGCCTGGTCAAAATCGGGCAAAACCTGCGACAAAACTTTTTTATCAATGGTATTACAGAATGCCGGCGGATTGTTAAGAATCCACTTTACGGCATTGCTTTCATCTTCCAGATTAAGATTGAAATTGCGGGGGCTTTCTTTGTTGTCAACCACTTTTATTAAATACGGGTGCGGCACCGGTTCCCAAACATTTTCAAAACTTTCGGCCACACCGCCGCAACATTTTGAAAAGCGCGCATCGCAAATTTTATTGTCGTAAACGAGTACTTCGCCGCTGGTGGCTTTCACGGCTTTTAAAGCTTTTTCGGAGTGAATTTTTGTGATTCCCTGGTAACGCTGACAGTGGTCGTCGGCACACACATCAAAATTGTGGTGATCTTCTCGATCATACCAACGAACGATTTCAACCTCTGTTTCATGCGATGTTTGATACAAGCCGCCGCCAGCCTGCAGCGACTTCGTTTTTTCAATTTGCGCCAGCAGCCAGCTTCGCGAAATTACAGCGTGCGCTTTTAGCAAATCGGGTGAACTGGTGGCGCTCATTTCCGACGAAATCACACTTTTCAGGTACTCTTCCAAATCGATGATGTTTATCGCCCGCACTTTTTCGTGTTCCGGAATTAATTTTAAGCTTCCTTTAAATTGCTGGTTTTCTTTTTGTTCCCAGTGAAAATTTACGCCAATGATTACATTATTTAATTCAAAAAACGAATCGTTGTTTGTAGGCTGAAATATAAATTCGTTTGTTATTTCTGTTTCTTTTGAATTTTGGGAAAGTACAACTTGGCCATTTTTTACACCAGCTTTAAATGTTCCGCTGAATTCAGAATTTTTGTTTGAGAATTGCCCTGAAAGTGCAAATTGTAGTTCTTCACAGGCAATTATTCCAACTTCAATTTTAGGTTGATTTTTCATCGTAAAGGATTTTTGCACGCTATTTCAGTCTGCTTATTTTTTTTATGACCGGACTAAATTTTTCTTTCGAAATGCTCACTTCCGAGTAGATTTCTTCTATTTCTTTTTTCGTAATTTTTTTAAAATCTTCCTCGCGGGGTAAAACCAAAATTCCTCCCATCTCAACCGATGCCGGTCCTACAACAATTTTTTGCTCATCGTCTCTGAAAAAGTGGGATGGCCGTTGTTTTTCTCTCGGAAAAATAATAACTCTCCACTGATTTTTAGTATAATTACAAAGCACATTCATCATTGGTTCTTCTCCGTTTTTTATGTCGAGTAAATCGAAAATCTGTTTAAATTTTTCTTCAAGCAACTCTTTTTTTGAGGCGACGATGGCGATAAACCGCCGAAGATAATTTTCGATGGCAACTATTTTGATATCGTTGGTTTGAAGGAGAATTTGCGAATGATTTTTTTCAAGTTCATCAAATTCTTTTTCCACGCGCATAACATTTGTGCTTCCTGACTGAAAATGAAAATGGTCGGGAGCAGAAGCGCCGCATTTCGGGCCGTTATAAAAAACGGTGAAGTCGGGCAAGTTTTTACTCAATTGCAACATATCGGACAAATGAGACAGAATTTGTTGCGGAATATGTTCCCGGTTTGAAATTGTTAAATGTTTGGGAAAAATCGGATAGGGATTTGTTAAAATCAGGTATTTATTTTGAAAAAGAATTCCCTTTTGTTTTTGTTGCAGATTTTTCAAACAAAGAAAACATGTGCGCCCGGCAATACTTTTTGCATCGGTTTCTGCAGCCGAAGAGCGAATTCGTTCCGTATTAAACTGAGCAGTGATTTTAAAGTGTCCAAAATCAAAATCTTTGGTTTGAATAGTTGCCAAAGCGCCAAAGTTTTTTGCAGCCACTTCCCAGGTTAATCTTTGCTGTTCTATAAGTGACTTTGCCTGTTCGTTGATACTTTGAACAGAGCCAAATTTCGAGAGTTCTTCTTGTGGAATAATTCTATTTTCCAACACAATTTTATTTCGGTGAATATATTTTTACTGCCTACTATTACTGCGATTGCCTAACTGTCTTAACCTCGTTTTCAGTTCAATTGTTCTAATTCGATCTTTGTATAAATTGTGCATATTTAGTTTGTTGATATCCAATGATGAGTCGGTGTTGTCTTCCCAGCGTCGGCACAAATAAAGCGGTTCATAAATCCGCCCGATTTTATATTCGCGTGAAATGGCAAGCCCGACGGCGTAATCTTCTCCGTAGCTCACATTCGGAACTTTTATTTTTCGCAGCACCGGCGTGTAAAATGCCCGCGGTGCGCCGAGTCCGTTAATTCGAAGTGCGTTGTTTGGCCCGTTTTCGGGTGTCCATTCTTTATGATCGATAATTCCGGGAGGAATTTCTTCCAACGCAAAATTTGTCATTTGGTACGAACCAATTACCATGGCACATTTGTCCTCGTAAAACTGATCGACAATTTTTTGAAGTGTATTTTCAGAATTGTATAAATCGTCGCTATCAAGTTGAATGGCAAACTGTCCGCAGTTTTTATTAAAAATCGCTTCGTTCCAGCACCCGCCGATTCCCAAATCCTTACGTTCAGGAACAAGGTGAAATAGTTCTCCGGCTTTGGCAAACCCGGCAAGAATTTCTGTGGTTCCGTCAGTGGAGTAGTTATCCACAACGATGAGGTTAAATTTGAAATTTGTTTTTTGCTGCAATACTGAATTAACAGCATCTTTTATTGTTTTTATGCGGTTTCTTACCGGAATTACGACAGAGGCTTCTACCGGGAAATTTTCTTCCGAGAAATCAATTTTTTTAAACGGAGGCTGAAGAAAAGCACCTGTCTTTATTAAATGGCTGGTGCAGGCTTTTTCCATTTCAATTTGTTTTTCACGGGCAAGGTTGCTCACATAGTCAAACTGTTTTTCGCCCGATTTACGGGTGTCGGTTTCAACCATGGTGAAAAGAAATTCAGGAATTCGAATCAATTCACCGAAACGCGATGCGTGCAACCGAAACGCGTAATATCCGGCCATAGAAAATTCGTCTTCCGCAAAACTTTTTAATACATTGGAACGATAAAACTGCACCGGGCCAAAATTGAAGTCATCGCGCAAGCTTCCTTCCTGGTAATCAATAACAGGGTGGTTTATCCGCTCACCATTTATTATTTCCGTATAATCGGAATAAACCATTGCGGCTTCCGTATTTTTAGCAATATTTATAAGTCGTTCCAAAGAAAATTGCCCGATTTCAAGCGGAGTGTTTTGCAAGGCAATAAAAGCAAATTCAGCTTTACTTTTTTGTGCCATTTGTTTTATAAACGAGGTTGACAAAGGCGTGCTGCTTACCAAAGTTTCAGCATCCTGAATCTGAACAGCCTCCGGCGCAACTATAAAAATTTGTTTCACTTCTTTAATTGCACGAAATTCTGAAACCAGTTTTTGCGTTTCTGTTGTTCCGCAAAACGCAAGAAATATGTCTGTTTTTTGATTCATTCGAAAGTTCAAAATTGAATTTTAACAAAGGTAGAAAATGGCAATTAAAACTACATTTTGTGTTTTTTTTACAAGTGATGAGTTGTAATCAACTTAATTAACGCCAGGTTCTGCAAAAGATTTTTAGTAACAGTTTATTTCTTTTATTAACGGTGTTCCGGAGGCACGAGTAATTTCGAACTTAATCCCGGTTGTAATCAGGTTTGGTATTTTTTCAATTCGTTTGTGTCCGATACAACTCCCCTCACTTATTTGTTTCCAATTCTCTTCTTGTTTCACAAAAAGTTTATAGTCTCTGATTCGTTCTCCCTTCGATATGTCTTCTTCTATTACCACATAGTTTAATTTTTGCGGCGATGGAAAATTTACAGTAAAAATGTTTCCTTTTCCCCCGGTACTCCCCAGTGACTCCGCAAACTGGCTCTTTAATTCGTTTCCAAATTCTGCCAGCCTTGTAACGTCAGCATCCGGAACGAGCCCTCTGTCATCAACTACTATACCAAGTAACATGTTGGTATTTCTT
This sequence comes from Maribellus maritimus, assembly GCF_022267315.1. Taxonomy (GTDB): domain Bacteria; phylum Bacteroidota; class Bacteroidia; order Bacteroidales; family Prolixibacteraceae; genus Draconibacterium; species Draconibacterium maritimum. Next base: position 10,383 of record NZ_JAIKLE010000018.1, on the reverse strand, counting down.
CCTACCGATTGAATATAGCGGTCCATTAAATCATTTACACTCCTTAACGTAGAGTCTTCCCCTTTGTGCCAGAACCAGCCTCCCTGAAACGCATTTTCCCGCAACGGAAAATCTGCTTCTCCCGGACACCAAAACGCGCCATCGGGGTTGCCATTTAGTCCTTTTATTTGAATCAATCCGGTAGCTGATGTGGTGGAGTCGGCCCTTGCCCAGCAGGGATAGGGAGCCACGCCATTTTCATTCCCGACCCAGCGTATATTGTTGGCAAAACCATAGGGCCCCTGAAAGGCAATGGCATTGGGCTGGTATTTTTCCAGCAATGAAAGCATCTCAATCCCTCCTTTGTCCGGAGGTAAAACACCGCCATCAAACCATATTTCAAATAAATCTCCGTATTGCGTCCAAAGTTCGGTGAGTTGTGCTTTTACAATTTGGTTATACTTTTTTTGCTCATCTGAATCGCCGGACAAAACCAGGCCCGGATTGTCGACATGACAATAAGCATTTGCAGAAGCGCTGGCGTAAATCCCCGGCTTCACCCCATATTCTTTGCAGGAGGCGATAAAATCTTTTACAACGTCGCCTTCTCCGTTCTTCCAGGGTGAATTTTTTACACTATATTCGTGAGCTTTTGTTGGCCAAAGACTAAAACCACTGCAATATTTGGCTACCAGCACTGCATAGGTTGCTCCGGCAGATTTAGCCGCTTTTATCCATTGATCCGTATTGAGTTGTTTTGGATTAAATACCGACGGATCGGGTTGATAATCTCTGGTTTCACGCCATTTATATTCCGGCTCAAATACCTGAACGTCGAGGTGAAATAACGCACCTATTTCAGCATCTGACCATTCGAGGTGGGATTTTGCAGGAAGAATTTGTTTTTGAGAGCTGTTGCAGGAAATAAGAATCACTGCTACAGTTAAAAAAAATATTTGTTTTGAATACATAAAGCAAGCTTTCTTTTTTAGAATAAAACCAGATTTATTTTGTCAATTAATTCATGTCTGATTTTTTGGAAATTATCAATTTCAAATGGCTACAATTTAAATAAAATATTATATAGCTTTGACATTTTTATTTTAAAGAATGAGCTGCAAACCTAAAGATGAAGGATAAAACCGATGCGAAAATATTATCCGGAATCAGAAGAGGGGATTCAAAATCTTTTGATTTACTGTTTGATAATTACTATGACAGGCTCTGTAATTACGTAACTTCAATAATTCAAAACAATGAAGCAGCTGAAGATATTATACAGGATTTGTTTGCAAATATGTGGGTGAATCGCAAAAGATTGTCTGTCCAGGTGTCTTTAAAATCGTATCTGTTTCGTTCTTCTTATAATGCAAGTGTCGATTATTTAAAGCATTTAAAAGTTGAAAATCGATATCAAGCCGGTATTTCAGAACAATTTCCTCCTTCATTTAACGACAGTTTAGAGTTTTTGGAATTACTTGAATCAATGGAAGAGAGTATTGAGCAGTTGCCGGAACAATGCAAAGTGATATTTAAGCTTAGTCGGTTTGAGCAGTTAAAATACCGCGAAATTGCCCAAAAACTTTCTGTTTCAGAAAATACTGTTGATACTCAGATTCGCCGGGCGTTAAAAAAATTACGGGAAGATTTTAAAGAATATCTGGCACTTCTTCTGATATTTCTGCGAATATTTTTTTAAAAAAAGGATCTTCCTTGTCACGGAAGAATTTTTTTCAGTCGTCATATAAATAGCTTAGAAAATTATGAACAAAAACGATTTCAATAATAAAGACTTTTTTGCCAAAGTTTTAAGCGGGAATGCTACGGAACAAGAGCAGAAAAAGTTTGAAAAATGGCTTTCTTTGTCGGAAGGTAACCGAAGCGAATTTGAGTTGTATCAAAAGTTATGGAAATCGTTACCCTTTTTTAAACGGAGAGACCTGACCTCAGCAAAGTTAAAAACACATCTTAAAATAATTGAGAAACAAAAACGCGAAAGGAGTTTCTTCTACTATTGGCAGAAAGCTGCAGCAGTGTTGCTAATTCCCGTATTGATTGCTGCCGGCTATTTTTATTTCGACAAAGATAAACCTACTAAATCTAATGTAGCCACATTAGAAACAATTCAAACGCCATACGGAGCAAGAACTTCTTTCGCGCTTCCTGATGGTTCTGTTGTTTGGTTAAATGCGGGGAGCAAAATTATTTATCCTCATGAATTCTCAGATATCCGGGAAGTGGAACTATCCGGAGAAATGTATCTGGAGGTTAAAAAAAGTAATGCTCCGTTTGTTGTTAGAACGAAATATGGAAACGTAGAGGTTTTAGGTACAAAATTTAATGTTTGTGCATACAATGATGAACCTTTTCAAACGACACTTATCGAGGGTAAAGTTGCTCTTAAATCAAAAGAATCAGGTAAACAGTTTGTCCTGTATCCAGGTCTTCAGGCTGTATTGGAGAATGGGATTTTTAATGCCGACAGTGTAGATGTTGCCTCTTATATTTCCTGGAAAGACGGAAAAATGGAATTTAGACGTGAACCATTTGAACTTGTTGCGAAAAGACTTGAAAGATGGTTTAATGTATCGATAGAACTAAAAGGAGAACAAATTAAAAACCTTTGGTATACCGGGACCATCGAAATGGAATCGTTTAGCGAGGTGCTGGAATTAATTAAAAATACTACACCTATCGAATATTCATTTAATTCGAAAACGCGAGTTTTAACTATTGAAAGTAAAATTTTAAAAGAAGAAATGCCTATGTAACAATGAATAAAAAAAGAGATGGAAAGGGCAAGTTCCCATCTCTTAAAAATTATTTGATTTTAACCAATAGAAGTAAAAACCAAAACATTTAAAATTATGAAAAAAAATGAATGTAAACATGGTTTCGAACCTTGTTTATATAGAATATTGTTAAAAATGAAACTAACAGTACTAACTATTCTACTAACAGTATTAGGAACCTGGGCAAAAGATTCCTACTCTCAATCTGCCAGAATCTCTCTTGATCTTGAAAACACTTCGATAGAAGAGGTATTAAATAAAATAGAAGAGGAAAGTGAATTCAGGTTTTTTTACAACGCCACAATAAACGTAGACAAAAAGGTATCTGCAAAGTTTGAAAACAGATCAATTACAGTTATTCTGGATGAAATCTTAAACGAAGCAGGGATCGACTATAAAGTTATAGGCAGGCAGATTACTCTTTTTCCCAGCGAACCCAAAACGCAAAGTACCTTTCAACAAGCGTCTTTGTCGGGAAAAGTCACTGATTCAGAAGGAGTCCCATTGCCTGGTGTAACCGTTATTTTTAAGGGGACCACCAATGGAACTGTTACCAACCCCGACGGACAATACACACTCAGCAACATTCCGGAGAATGCCATTCTTCTGTTTTCTTTTGTTGGGATGAAAACACAGGAAATTCCTGTTGGGAATCAGACCAATATTAATGTTGTGATGCAGGAAGATGCTATCGGAATTGGCGAAGTTGTTGCCATTGGATACGGAACACAGAAAAAAGCCGATTTAACGGGTGCCGTTGCAAATATGAAAGCTGAAGATCTCAATATTGAAAGTAACACAAATATCGTTCGGGCTCTTCAAGGTAAAATTGCAGGGGTGGAAATTGTTTCTACAGGTGGTGACCCCGGGAATAGTTCAAGTGTTATGATTCGTGGTGTTGGTACCTTTAATAACAACACGCCTTTGTATATTGTCGATGGCATGTACATGGATAACATTAATTTTTTGAATCCTAACGATATCGAATCAATCGATGTGCTCAAAGATGCATCATCTGCAGCTATTTACGGTTCAAGAGCTGCCAACGGAGTTATTATTGTAACCACAAAAAGCGGTTCGGATACTTCCGGGACTCCTACTTTTACAGCATCGGCAAACCTTGGATTTCAGGATGCAACAAAAAAAATAGATGTACTGAATGCTGATGAGTGGATTAATATTAGTACGATTTCAAGAGAGGCAGCTGGTTATTCAGCTCTTGATATGGCATTAACTCCGCAGGCTGATGTCGATTGGCAGGACGAACTGATGAGAACCGGATTGATGCAGAATTATAATCTGTCGGCACAGGGAGGAAGCAAAAACTTTAAGTACTATGTTGGCGGAGGTTATACAAATCAGGAAGGGATTATTATTAATACGGATTATGAACGTATGAATATTCAGGTTAAAACCGAGTTTAAAAAAGGGATTGTAACCATCGGTGAAAACCTTTTGGTATCGTACGAGCAAACAAGCCCCGTTGCGCGTTCAGTAACCAGGGCAGGAGGTATTGTAGGAGCAATGTTAAACTCAATTCCAACATACAGTATTTATAACGAAGATAATGACGGTGGGTATAACGGACCCTGGGGCGATGCAATTACCTGGGCTAATCCTTTAGGAATTATAAATTTGCAAAGGGCTGAGAGAGAAAATTCAAAGACATATGTAAATACATATATGATGGTTGACCTCCCGTTTAACTTTCAATATAAATTAAATGTGAATGCCGATTTAAGGGGAAATTATAATTACAGTTTTACCCCTCATTATGAAATGGGTTTAGTTTCAAGTGCTTACAATCAGATGACAGAAAGCCGTGGGCAAACCAAAAATACCCTGGTTGAAAATTTGTTGACTTTTGATAAAACGTTTGGAGACCATAAATTAACTGTTTTAGGAGGTTATACTTTTCAGCAAAGTAAATACCGTTTAATAAGTGCGGGAGGTTCATACATGGCTGACGGAATTACCGTGGTTGACGCTGCCACTGAAACAAACGGAGGAAGCAATGAAACAGTTACAGCCCTAACTTCGATTTTGGGACGTGTTTTTTATTCTTATAAAAATAAATACTTGCTTAGCGCAACAATCCGTAGAGATGGTTCTTCAAAATTTTTGAAAAATAAACGATACGGGAACTTCCCTTCATTTTCTTTAGGATGGAATATTAGCGAAGAAAATTTCCTGAAAGATTTCAAGCCGTTATATCAGCTGAAATTGAGAGCTGGTTATGGGGTTCTTGGAAACCAGGAGGTTGGTAACTATTTGTATTCTTCCGATGTAACCTCCAATATTAATTACCTGATTGATGGAACAACAATGTGGAATGGATCTTTTCCAAAGATTTTTGCTTCACCTTCTATCAAATGGGAGAATACCGAAATGACAAATATCGGATTAGATGTGGCCTTTTTTAATAATCAGTTAACAGGAACGGTTGAATACTACGTTAAAAACACTACTGATATTTTGTTAAATGTTCCTATCCCAATTTCAACGGGTGCAGGTAACGATCCATTAAAAAACGCAGGACAAATCAGAAACAAAGGTCTCGAGATTATGGCAGGCTGGAACGATTTTGTTTCTGAGGATCTGAGTTACTCACTCAACTTTGTTGCAAGTACTGTAAATAACGAGGTTGTGAAAATGGGGACAGGTGACCAGGTAATCTGGAGCGGAACACCCAACCAATCGGGTGCCAATACTACAAAATCACTACAAGGATATCCAATTGGCGGATTTTGGTTAATTGAAAGCGATGGTTTGTTTCAGTCGCAGGCAGAAGTGGATGCGCACAGTAAAGATGGTGTTTTGATTCAACCCAATGCCAAACCCGGAGATATTCGTTTTAAAGATGCCAACGGCGATGGTAAAATTAATGACGACGATCGTGTTTACAAAGGTTCCCCATTCCCTGAATTTACCTTAGGTTTTAACGGTTCGGTTAACTGGAAAAACTTTGATTTATCTCTGGGATTACAATCGAGTTTTGGTGCGAAAATATACAATTCGATGCGTCCCGATCTTGAAGATGTAAGTAAAGGGACGAACTATTCAAGTGCAACACTGAATGCGTGGAGTGAAGACAATACAAATACTTCTTTCCCAAGGTTGATTTGGGGGGATCCAAATCAAAATGCACGAACCGATTCTGACCGTTTTCTTGAAAGTGGCGATTATCTGCGTATTACAAACCTGCAGTTCGGATACAATATTCCTCAATCGATAGTGCCGTATTTCGAAACAGCAAGAATATATGTTAATGCTGACAATTTGTACACATTTACAAATTACTCAGGTTTTACACCCGATGTGAATAGTTCAAGTGCTTTGGAACGCGGTGTTGACCGATACAGTTATCCGTTGCCACGCACATTAACAATAGGGGTAAATGTTTCATTTTAAAATCTAAAAATCATGAAAATAAAAATAATATTGCCATTTCTAGTTTTATTTATTTTTTCGGGATGCGAATCTTATCTCGATCAGGTAAATCCAAACAAAATTACTACGGAGACTTTTTTTCAGACTGAAAGTGATTTCACACAGGCTTTGGCAGCAACCTATACTCCGTTAAGAAATCCGAACGGAGGATATTATAATGTGAGATCAATAGAAATAAGAAACTACAGGGGCGATGATGTGGTTGTGAGAAACGACACAGAAGACCAGTACCAGACTTATCTTTTTATCAACTCACCCAATAATGATTTTGTTGCAAGACTGTTTGAAGAGTGCTATTCTGCAATTTATCGTGCAAATCTGTTGTTGGAAGAGATAGAAAGCAGTGAATTATCAGCTGATTTTATAAATGAGGTAACTGGCGAAGCTTTGTTTCTGAGAGGAATCAATTATTTCATTCTGGCGAAAGAGTTTAAAGATGTTCCTTTACGCCTCACTGCATCTCAGGCAAACGAAGATTTTCCATTGGCTAAATCTTCACAGGCAGAGGTTTTTGCACAAGTTGAAAGTGATTTGACAAAGGCTTCTGAATTGCTTCCTGTAGAAGCGTTAAATCAGGGAAGAGCTACCAAAGGTGCTGCGCTGGCATATTTAGGTAAACTCTATATTTATATGGAAAATTGGGACAAGGCAATTTCTACCCTCGAACCCCTAACAAAATCGCCTTACAATTATTCTCTGGTAGACGATTATGCAAAGAACTTTGATTTGGAAACCGAATACAACAGTGAAAGTATTTTTGAGGTTACCTATGAAAAAGTTGGTGCAGCTACAGGCAGATGGGGGGAAGAAAACTCGAATACGATGATGACAAATCCGATCAACCGCATTTTTGCCTGTGGCGACCTGGGTGGCTGGGACATATGCAACTGCTCGCCAAAAATGCTTGATGTTTTTACTTCAGAATTGGATAAAGACGGGGATTATGATATTCGGGCTAGAGCTGGTCTGGCCTGGGATTATCCGGGGTGTATTTACTACTTGCAACCTTTTACTGAAGGGGTTAGTTCAAGCAATCAATCAAAGATTTATGTACGTAAATATACCTATGCAAATTATTTCGAGAAGGAAATTGTGCCGGAATCGGAATTGAATGTACGGGCTTATAGGTATGCCAATGTTTTGCTGTTTTTGGCAGAAGCTGAATTAAATACCAACGATAAAGCAAAAGCCATTGAATATTTAAACCAAATCCGCGAAAGGGCAAATCTTAGTCCGCTTGAAAATTCAGCCACAACAGATGAAGTAATGGCCGATATTATAAAACAGCGGGCAATTGAATTTTTCTGCGAAGGAGAACGTTTTTACGATTTGCGCAGATGGGGATTGTTAGAAACTGAAATTAGTAACTCATCTGAAGAGAGAGCCGCTAATTTTCAATCAAAATATTCATATTTCCCTATACCAAGTAAAGAAATTCAAACCAATCCGCTTTGCACTCAGGCAGAAGGATGGTAAAATAGGTAGTTTTCAGGAAGTGGTTGTTTTAGGCAACCACTTCATCTTTTTAATAGAAATGCAGGTTCGCACTTAACAGAATCTCTTGCTCGCTGGAGTAGAAAGTCTTAGTTATTCGGAAACAGAAGTTTCCTGACTATAGAATAAATTTTTATAAGATATGAAAAAGGGTATGTTTTTCTTTCTGGTGGTACTGTTGTCAGTGGGTAGTAGTTGCCGGGGACAGAAACAATCACAATCAGGGAAAACGCAAAAACCAAATATAATTTGGTTAATGGCTGAAGATATTAGCCTTGATTTGGAATGCTACGGAATGAAGGGTGTGAAGACTCCTGCGTTGAATAAAATGGCGCAGGAAGGAGTAATGTTTACCAATGCGTTTTGCACCAATTCAATATGTTCTCCCAGTCGTTCAGCGATGATGACAGGTGTTCACCAGTTAAAAATTAATGCCCAGCACCATCGTAGCAACAGGGATGTGATACTTCCTGAACCATACAAGCCTTTTACCTATTGGCTTCGTGAAGCCGGCTACACCTGTATTCTTGGGCATCATGGAGTGATGAAAAAAGGGAGAAAAATCGATGTGAATTTTAAATTTGAACAAATAGGCCCGTGGGACGGAAAAAACAGATTTGGGATTTTTGATAAACTGGACACCTTTAAGGTTTCCGACCAACCATTTTTTGCACAAATACAGTTGGTGGCAACCCATCGTGGAGAATGGTGGAACAAAGTACGCGAAGAATCTGCGCATCCGGTTAATCCTGATTCCGTTGAATTACCTCCGTATTTTGCTGATGATCCGGTTATCCGGCTTGACTGGGCTAAATATCTGGATCAGATGGAATACATCGACAATGAAGTGGCTATGATTTTTGCGGAGTTGGAAGAGAAAGGAATGGCTGAGAATACGATTGTAATATTTATTGGCGATAACGGAAGATGTAATGTCTTTGGAAAAGGATATCTCCATGATCCGGGGATACACATTCCGCTTATTGTGAAATGGCCAAAAGGACTGAGTGAAGGACAAGTGAGAACTGATGTTGTAAGTACCACTGACATTACCGCCACCATTCTTGATGTTGCAGGGGCAGAAATGCCTGAATACCTTACCGGGAAATCCTTTCTAAAAAATGATTTTAAACGCGATGAGGTGTATGCAGCACGCGACCTCTGGGATGAAATCATGGAGAAATCGAGATGTGTTACCAACGGCAAATGGGAATACATTAGAAACGATAAGCCCGAGATTCCCTATGATGCGCATCAGGCCTACCTGGAGTTTTATCGTCCGGCAGTGCATGTAATGCGTGCGCTTAATGCAGAAAATAAATTAAATAAGGCACAGGCGCTTTTCTTTCAGAAAAGTAAACCACAGGAAGAGCTGTATAATTTGGAAAATGATCCCTTTGAATTAATAAATCTGGCAGAAGATCCATCTTATAAATCCATATTGGATTCGATGCGGATAAAAACACAAAAGTACGATCACCAAATGGAGCCTGTCAATAGCGTATTTCATCCTGTTCATCCGGAATCTGTTGATGTTCTCAATTGGGTAAAAAAGGAAAAACCGCTGCTCTATGAGGAAATGCGGAATGGCGTGGAAATAGGTTTTAGCACGCTGGAGAGGGAATATTCCCGGGAGAAATCAAAATAGTGGCAGGGGCTACATAAAAGAAAAATGAATACAGATTATTTAGCTGTTTAAAATAAGAAGGAAATCATGAAAGTAGTGTTGCTTTTTTTAGTGGTATTGTTATTTGCAGGGAGTAGCTGCCAGAGACAGAGTCAAACTCAAGAATTGCAAAAGCCAAATATCGTCTACATTCTGGCCGATGATTTGGGCTACGGCGATTTGGGTTGTTACGGTCAAAGCCGTTTTCAAACGCCCAATCTTGATAAAATGGCACGCGAAGGAATGTTGTTTACCCAGCATTATGCAGGCACAACTGTCTGTGCCCCTTCACGTTCATCGCTGATGACAGGTCAAACTACCGGACATACTCCAATTCGTGGAAATAAAGAATGGCAGCCCGAAGGACAATGGCCCATGCCCGATTCAACCTTTACAATGGCGGAAATGCTTAAAGAGGCGGGATATGTTACCGGCGGGTTTGGTAAATGGGGACTGGGGTATCCTGGTTCAGAAGGTGACGCCAACATGCAGGGCTTTGATGAATTTTACGGTTACAACTGCCAACGAATGGCGCACAATTATTACCCTTCGCACCTGTGGAACAACCAGAAAAAGATAATTATGCAGGAAAATACCGGGGCAAACCTATCCGAGTATGCTGCAGATTCTATTCATCAACATGCATTACAGTTTATCGAAAAAAATAAAGACAAGCCATTTTTTCTTTATTATCCTTCAACCATTCCTCATGCCGAGTTATTGCTTCCTGAAAAATATATGAAAGAATATGAAGGCAAGCTACTTCCTGAGAAAAGTTTTAAAGGAGCCGAACCGGGCGATCCCGGATTTAGAAGTGGTTCTTACGGAACACAACCACAGGGACATGCCGCTTTTGCTGCGATGGTTAGTCTGCTCGATAAACAGGTTGGGGAAGTATTGGAAAAGTTAAAAGAACTGGGATTGGAAAATAATACCATCGTGATGTTTAGTTCCGACAACGGGCCACACCAGGAAGGTGGAGCTGACCCGGATTATTTTGAC
>NZ_JAIKLE010000189.1 GCF_022267315.1 Maribellus maritimus | reverse complement strand
CTAGTGGAAACAGAAGGAGAAACATCACGTCTGAAAGCCTTGCAAAAGGAGATCAAGCAACTAAAAGAGTTGCTGATAAAGAAAGACCTTGACAAGTTGGCCCTGGATTCATATCTGGAAGTAGCAGCAGAAAAACTGGGGTATAAGAACGTGGATGAGTTAAAAAAAAATTTAAACATCAAGCCCTGATGAAGGCTGTTGCAATTACAAAACACTCAGGTATAGCAAGCATATCAAAAGTATGTGCTTGCTTTAACCTGAAACGCGATGCATACTATAAATACCTAAGACGGTGGGAAAGGTACAAGTCTGTTGAGTCGCAGGTAATACTGCTGGTAAAAGAAGAACGCAA
>NZ_JAIKLE010000188.1 GCF_022267315.1 Maribellus maritimus | reverse complement strand
TGAGCCGAAACTTCCGAAGTACATCCGCCGGTACTTGTTGCGGAAACGGTGTACGGCTGTCCGGATGAAAAGCCTGTAATTTCCCCGCCGGTACCAACAGATGGCCCTGTGGGGTTAAATGTATAAGTGTAGTCGCTGTTGTAATTGGAAATGGTTGCGCTTCCCGGGACACCACAAGTTGCATCAACGACTGACACGGTAGGTTGCGCCGGCGCATCCAGTGCAGCCTGAACAGTAAACGAATCAGAAGGTGTGGAAGTACACCCTCCTGTATTAGTTGCAGTCACAGTGTAAGCCTGTCCGGTTGAAAATCCGGTAATTTCTCCGCCGGCACCAACAGATGGCCCTGTGGGGTCAAA
>NZ_JAIKLE010000187.1 GCF_022267315.1 Maribellus maritimus | reverse complement strand
GGCCTTCGCCGGCCCGGGCCAAATTTTCACCCTACGCGCTTTTCATACGATCTCGGTGCTCAAAGTCTCATGTTCTCACTACTCATCGCTCTCTTCTCATCGTCCCAGTGCTCACTGTCTCACTTTCTTACTACACGGTGCTCACAGTCTCATCTCTGCTTCTCAACGGGGCCTTGCCCCGACCCCCAATTCCTTTTTTCCTATAGCTGAAAAAAGGAATCAAAAAAAGCCACCGCTCAAGATTAAAAGCTAAAAATCAATTCCCTTTCACTAAAATCTTTTAAACTCCTCCTTCGCTATAGCTTGGAGTCAAACAGAAAAGATTTTTTGACGCTGCACTTCATTTATTTTCTTCACGCT
>NZ_JAIKLE010000186.1 GCF_022267315.1 Maribellus maritimus | reverse complement strand
AATATGTTTTTCGACATATATTTGTAGCAGAGTTTTAGTTCATAAGTTTAGGTTTGATTAGTTTTATTGGTTTAGTTAGGTTGAAAAGGATAAGTATTGACTTGTCCTTTTTCTTTTTTATAAAAATCACATCTCAATTCTGAATCCCCTCCCAAAATCATTTAAATCATTTTGTCGAAAAAAGTAATATTTCCACAGCATTTTCATAGATTTAATCTAACATTGATAGATTTTAGAAAAACAAATAATGTATTTTTTAACATTCGGATAACACAAAAATATGTTTTTCGACATATATTTGTAGCAGAGTTTTAGTTCATAAGTTTAGGTTTGATTAGTTTTATTGGTTTAGTTAGGTTGA
>NZ_JAIKLE010000185.1 GCF_022267315.1 Maribellus maritimus | reverse complement strand
AAATATTGAAAACAACAAAAAGCGAATATTGAACAGTGAAAAGTTATACAAACGCAGGCAGGCGATAGTTGAGCATCCTTTTGGAACCATAAAACTGCAGTGGGGATTTAGCTACATTATCACAAAAAAATACATTAAAAGGGCCGAATCCGATTTTGGTTTTACAATGACAGCCTATAATCTGAGAAGGATTATCAATATTATTGGCAGGAAAAAATTACAAACATACCTGGAAGGTATTTTTTCAGTTTTATGTTCAGAAATTGCTCATCTTAAGCTATTTTTAAACCTGATAAACCAAATACTCAAACGAACAATGAAAAATCCGAAAATTTTAAACCTGCTTCAAAAACCATTCAATTGTTTA
>NZ_JAIKLE010000184.1 GCF_022267315.1 Maribellus maritimus | reverse complement strand
AATACCATCAACCGGTTTCGGGGGAAACGCCTGGATGGCAACCTGAAAGAGATATTTGGTTCTGTTGTAGAAATGCTTGCAGCAGAAGGTTACCTGAGCATAAAGGAAGTTTATATAGACGGGACAAAGATGGAGGCCAACGCCAATCGTTACACGTTTGTTTGGGGCAATGCCATTGAAACGCAAAAAGAAAAAATCCGTCAACAATTAGAAGAAATCTGGGGGCATGTACAATCGGTATATGAACAGGAAAAAGCTCTTCCACCTACACCTGATTTTAAAGAGATATCATCAGAAAAAGTAGAAAAGGCCATTGCCCAAATCAATGAAGCCTTAAGGGACCGGGACACCAGTTCTGAAGTAAAAAAAA
>NZ_JAIKLE010000183.1 GCF_022267315.1 Maribellus maritimus | reverse complement strand
CCTTAGATGAGAAAAGTATTCAAAAGAATCAAGCCAAAGTTATCCTTCAACGCTTTTGGCCTGCACCGGCCCGGGCTACTTTGGCAGGCCTACGCTCCTTTTTCCGCCCGAGGGCGGATTATTGAAAGTTTTTAACTTTCTATCTCATTCTATTGTTTTTACAATTCTTTAAAACTCTTTGGCAACTCAAACTCGTGCGTCAGCTTTTCTGTTGGTGGGCGCAGGGCTGGCGCTGGCAACCGGCTATTTTTGTCTTTGGCTTCTATTTTCTATGTAAAACGTTCGCTGCTCATTTCTCACCGCTCACTTTCTCATCTCTCACCTTTCCGGTGCTCATAGTCTCATTTTCTTACTACACGGTGCTCACCCT
>NZ_JAIKLE010000182.1 GCF_022267315.1 Maribellus maritimus | reverse complement strand
GAAAGAAATTCATTTTCCTTTGTTCTGAGCCCAACGATTCCTGATGGGATAAAACTTACCAATGCTGATTTCGCAAAACTAACCAACGATTTCCTAGAACGGATGAAACTAAAGGGACAACAGTATATTTCGTTTTTGCACAATGACAGGGATCACAAACACCTGCATATTTTTATTAACCGGATTGATTTTAACGGTAAAGCATATAAAGACAACTACATTAGTAAAAAGACCCAGCGCATTGCTGAAAGTATTGCCAAAGAGCGGGGATTCACCACAGCAAAAGAAATACAACAACAGAAAGAAGAAAGACTGAGGAACCAAATAATCAATGCACATGAAAAAGTTTTGCCTCAACATCCGAAGAGCATTTT
>NZ_JAIKLE010000181.1 GCF_022267315.1 Maribellus maritimus | reverse complement strand
AAAATGCTCTTCGGATGTTGAGGCAAAACTTTTTCATGTGCATTGATTATTTGGTTCCTCAGTCTTTCTTCTTTCTGTTGTTGTATTTCTTTTGCAGTGGTGAATCCCCGCTCTTTGGCAATACTTTCAGCAATGTGCTGGGTCTTTTTACTAATATAGTTGTCTTTATATGCTTTACCGTTAAAATCAATCCGGTTAACAAAAATATGCAGGTGTTTGTGATCCCTGTCATTGTGCAAAAACGAAATATGCTGTTGTCCTTTCAGTTTCATCCGTTCCAGGAAATCGTTGGTTAGTTTTGCGAAATCAGCATTGGTAAGTTTTATCCCATCAGGAATCGTTGGGCTCAGAACAAAGGAAAATGAATTTCTTTC
>NZ_JAIKLE010000180.1 GCF_022267315.1 Maribellus maritimus | reverse complement strand
GATAACTTTGGCTTGATTCTTTTGAATACTTTTCTCATCTAAGGAGAAAAGTATTTGGGGTATGGGGCAACGCCCCGTTAACAAGCAGAGATGAGCGTTGAGAAAGTGAGTACCGAGAAGAAAAGAGATGAGTTTTGAGACGGTGCGAATTGAAAATATTTAGTGATTATTATATAATTTCCAACCACCTCCCCCTCGCCAACTCAGGTACTCCAGACCAGGAGGAGAAACGTTCAGGAACGGGACGGAGAGAAAAGAGCGATGAGCAGTGAGAATTGAGACGATGAGAGTGTGTGAAAGTAGAAGAAGAGCACTATGATTATAAGAAAGGCGCGTAGGGTGAAAATTTGGCCCGGGCCGGTGAAGGCCAAAGCGA
>NZ_JAIKLE010000017.1 GCF_022267315.1 Maribellus maritimus | reverse complement strand
ACTGAACCCATTGATGTTTACCCGCTTTTGCGCCCCTTTGCCATTGGCTTGTGTATTATGTTCTTCCCCTCTTTTGTTCTGGGAACAATCAATGTGGTCTTGAGCCCAGTTGTGAAAGGCACCCACCAGATGTTGGAATCCCAGACTTTTGATATGGAAAAATACCGGGATTTAAAAGAGCAACTGGAAATCGAGGCTATGAAACGAAATCCTGAAACTGCCTTTCTTGTAAGTGATGAGGAGTTCGATAAACAACTGGATGAGTTAGGATGGAGCCCTTCGGATTTGGCAACCATGTCGGGAATGTATATTGAACGGAGCCTGTACAACATGAAAAAGAATATCCGCGATTTCTTCCGGGAGATTCTGGAATTACTGTTTCAGGCGGCAGCTTTGGTTATTGACACCATCCGTACTTTCTTTTTGATTGTGCTTTCCATTCTTGGTCCTATTGCTTTTGCCATTAGTATTTATGATGGATTTCAATCGACAATGACACAATGGTTCTCCCGGTACATTTCGGTTTATCTCTGGCTCCCGGTTTCTGACCTGTTCAGCTCCATCCTTGCACGGATTCAGGTACTGATGCTTCAAGCGGATATTGACAAGCTACAGGCAGATCCAACCTATTCGGTCGAGGCTTCCAATGGGGTGTATATCGTGTTTATGGTTATCGGTATTATCGGATACTTTACGATTCCAACAGTAGCAAACTGGATTATTATGGCCGGGGGTATGGGCAATTATGGGAAGAATGTAAGCTCATCGGCAAGCAAAGCCGGTTCTGTGGCTGCAGGGGCAGTCGGGGCGTCAGCAGGAAATATATCAGGGAAACTATTAAAGAAATAAAGAGCCTCTCCCAACCTCTCCAAAGGAGAGGAGAAAGAATAAGAATTTTAAAAAAGAAAGTTATGGAATTTAAATCATTAAAAAATATTGAAACGAGCTTCAGGCAGATTCGCTTTTTCGGGATTGTATTTGTCATCCTGTGCGCAGGCATTACCGGCTATTCGGTTTTCAGCGCCTACCGGTTTGCCGAAAAACAGCGGCAGAAAATCTATGTGCTGGACAAAGGAAAATCGTTAATCCTTGCCCTTTCACAGGATTTATCCCAAAACCGTCCGGTGGAAGCGCGGGAACATATCCGGCGGTTTCACGAACTCTTCTTTACGCTCTCTCCGGATAAAAACGCCATAGAATCCAACATCAACCGGGCGATGTTTCTGGCAGACAAAAGTGTTTACACCTATTACAAGGATTTGGTTGAAAAAGGGTATTTCAACAGGATTATCTCCGGGAATATCAATCAGACACTACAGGTGGATAGTGTGGTGGTTGACTTCAGGAACTATCCCTATACAGCTTCTACCTATGCCCGGCAGGTTATCATCCGGGAGAGTAATATCACGCAGCGGAGCCTGGTTACCACCTGTAATCTCATTAATTCAGTACGGAGCGACAACAATCCGCATGGCTTCACGATTGAGAATTTTACGGTAAAAGAAAACAGGGATATTCAAACCATAAACCGGTAGCCATGAAACAAAAGATCAGAAGAACCAGCCGTTTGCTGGATGATACCATCCGAAAAGCATGTGAACGGATTCCACAAAAGAAACGCAAAGTTGTTGTGCTTGGATTGTGCATCCTTTTTGCCTCAGTTTTCTCTTTCATGCTTTGGGATTCTTTCAATAATCAGGAGGTGCAGAAGATACTCGACATCGAACATATCAAACCTCTTGACTTACCACAGGACAGTTTAATCCATAAACTTAAAGATATATTTCATGAACAAAAACAATAAAACTATACTGAAACCAAAGCAAAAACAACAGCTAAAAAAGTATGCAGTTTTCGCTTTGATGTTTGCGGTTTTTGCTGCAAGCCTCTGGCTTATTTTTAAGCCATCAGAAAAAAGCAGTACAACCAAAGGGGCAACAGGATTGAACACAGAACTGCCCATGCCTGCGGAAAGCAACCTTATAAAGGACAAAATCAGCGCCTTTGAACAGGAGAAATTGTTTGAAGAAAAGCCGGTTCGTTCACTGGAACAGTTTTCAGCAATGATGGGGAACGACGAACCTGCAAAATTTGATTTGTCGGTACCGGACAGCAAGGATGAACAATCCACATCAAACGGAAAATATTCAGGCTCGAAACAACCGGAAAAAGCAATACAAAATTCAGCTTCGGCTTACAAGGGAATTAATAAAACCCTCGATAATTTTTATGAAAAGCCTAAAGAGGATACTGAAAATGAAAAGCTGAAAAAGGAAATTGAGGAGTTAAAAAATCAGCTTGCTCTGAAGGGACAAGGAGGCAGTGTGGATGAGCAGTTAAGGCTAATGGAAAAGTCATATCAACTGGCTTCCAGATATATGCCTGAATCATCCGGGCAGGTTACTGAAACTGAAGTTTCAGCAACAAAATCTCAACCAATAGAAAAGGAAAAGCAACCAGTTCCTTCAAAACCTATTAGGACCATTTCGGATAATACCGTTTCTGCACTGGAGCAGAATATCAGTGATTCGGCTTTTATCGGGCAGGTCTCAACACCTCGTAATTATTCTTTTATAACCGCTGGATGCGAAAAAGTTCAGAAAGACCGGAATACGATTTGGGCATGTGTAAACAGCACCCAGACACTGGTCAACGGACAAAACGTAAAACTTCGTCTGCTTGAACCGGTGGAAACCGGTGGTTTTGAGCTTCTGAAGAATTCGCTAATAACCGGCATCGCTCAAATTCAGGGAGAACGTTTGCAGATATTTATACAATCCCTTGAACACAACGGTAATATTATACCTGTGCAACTGACCGCCTACGACACAGACGGACAGCAAGGTTTGTTTATTCCTGGCTCTGTGGAAACAACGGCTTTAAAAGAAATCACCGCTTCTATGGGGCGCGATGCCGGGACAAGCATCAGTATTACACAGGGAACAACCGCAGGACAGCAATTAGCTGCTGATGTAGGGCGGAGTTTTATTCAGGGGACTTCCCAGTATGTTTCAAAAAAACTACGGACAACCAAAGTAACCCTGAAAGCCGGGCATCGCTTGTTGTTAATGCCATCCAATTAAAATCAAATTCTTTAACTCAAAAAAATCATCAAAATGAAACCGATAATTTTCATCTTATTATATCTATCAACCTTCTCCCTCTTTGCTCAAAACAATTACACAAAGGTTATCCCTAAAAACAACGTTATCCCTTCCTATTATCTGGAGGTTACCTATGACAAAACGGTTCACCTGATTTTCCCTTCGGGGATTTCCTATATTGATTTGGGCTCATCCAATATCATAGCAGGAAAAGCAGAGGGTGCGGAAAATGTGGTCCGGGTAAAAGCTGCTGTAAAAGATTTTACTGAAGAAACTAACTTCTCCGTTATCACCGATGAAGGAAGCTTCTACTCGTTTATCGTGAATTATTCAAAAGAACCGGAAAAACTGAACATCGAAATGAAAAATTTTCTTCATAACGATAAGTTAACCAATCGTCCTGAAAATTCTATGGAGGTTCAACTTTCTGAACTGGGGAATGAATCGCCGCAAGCGGTACAGATGGCAATGGAGAAAATCTATAAAACCAACCGGAAAAAAGTTAAGCGTGTAAATAGCAATCAATTTGGAATTGAGTTCCAACTCAGGGGGATTTTTAGCCATAATGGGCTAGTGTTCCTCCATACTGAAATCAAAAACACCTCTGACATTCCTTTTGATATTGACTTCCTTGTTTTCAAAATCGTCGATAAAAAAGTTGTCAAACGCACTGCTATTCAGGAAACGATTATAGAACCTGTCCGGGCTTATAATTATCTAACCTCTGTAAAGGGTAAAGAGGCAGAGAGTACCGTTTTTGCATTTAAGAAATTCACTATCCCGGATAAGAAACAACTGGTTGTGGAGTTGTTCGAAAAGGATGGTGGAAGGCATCAGCGATTTATTATCAAAAATGGAGATTTGGCAAAAGCTTATTCAGTTAAGAAGCTGTAATATTCTTTTGTTTAATAATCATAATTTAAGTATCTTTATTATTGATAGGTCATCCCGACCTATCGTGTGTTTGGGGGTTAACATGAAAGGCAACTGTTGAGTTGCCTTTTCTTTTATTTCTCAAAATTTAGAGGGTTAACAACCCAAAAAACATGGCCAAGGATACACCAATAACCAACACAATTCCAAGAATTATGACAATCATATTCTTTGCAAATTCAATAAGAAACATGATGCCGATATAAGCCAACAAGCACCACCAAAAGCTTAATCCGGTGATATACGAAGCAAGGGCAATGATGGCAAGCCGGAGAATCCATCGAACCGGGAGATTATTGAAAATTCTTTTCATAATGGGTCGGTTAGAAAATTGATAATTGTGTGCCTCTTTGCAACTTTTGATTTACCTCTGAAATTCTTTCAACATATCCATTTTCCTTTGCAGCAAATCGAACCATTGTTTCTAACGAGGAATCGGGATAGCTATTCAAAAACCACGCCAAGGAATAGGGCATAATCCAGTGAGATTGATATGTCATTTCCTTTGTATTCAGGGTTTCAAACTCGAAATGAAAAACAGGAGTAAAGAGTTCAGTCAAATCTTGATTTTCATATTTATTCCTGTTCCCACTACAAAATGGGAAATACTTCACCCTGCACTGGTATTCAATTAATCCCAGTTTATATGTGACGGAAATATCCTGTTTCCAATCTTTATTTAAATCAGCTAATTTCATCGTTTTGTGTTTTTGTTAGTAAACTAATTCCCCGCCGTACCGAAAGGATAGAATATCCTTATGAATGCCTTCAATTAGGTTATACACCGTATCATCAGGAAGTGCAGATCCTTGCCAGAATACCCGTTTTTCAACTGAGCTGCAAATCGTACAATCTTTATTGCCGCTTACAACCACGTGTATCTGATTTTGAATGAAAAACTCGAAATCAGTTGAATATTCTGCCTCTTTAATTTTTACAAACTTTTGTTTGATAATTGGGAAGTTCATACCTAAACTTATGCGGATTCCGGAGGAGAGTGAGTTTTGTTTTTCGTTACTCACATTTTCAAAACTGTTATTTTCATTTTTCTTTTCCATAGTATTATCATTTAATGTTATGCGTCTTTCCATCGGATCGGTCGTTGCTGTTTTGGTGGCTTAAAAAGGTAGTGTTTGGGTATGCAGGTTTTTTGCGGGAAATACTATCCGAGGAAGGAGGATGGAGATTTTCTGCAAAACCGGAGGCTTGAACTTGCATACCCGTAAAACACGGATTTACCTTTGCCATCGGAACAACAATGGCCGAGCGGAAAGGCATGATTTTAAATTGTAGCCAGGAAAAAGGAAGATCTGTAAAATGTGATTTGAAAAATTAATTTCGACTTTTTCGAAAGGCCTTTAAACATTCACGATAATTTTACGTGTTGGCAAAAACAAGTGTAGAAGCTGAATGTAAAGTAGTGAGGTCTGAGCGAAGACAGGGCGAACGAAGTGAAATGAGGCGTTTACTCTTGTGTGCGGTGCAGAAGGTTACTGAATGTAAGGAATGTTCCGAACAGGTTCGGAGAAATACATGGAATGAAGTTACCGGAGGCACTGGAACTTTATTTGAGATTTTTAATGCTGTAAGCAAAGGCAAGTGTAACGAGGAAATAAGCGGTTCAACCCGATTAGGGTGATTTAGCGAAATGCAGGAGTTACTCTTGCATGGGGTACCGAAGCTTCTGAATGCAAGAAGTGAGAAGAACGAATGACCGGAATGAAGGGGATGGAGGTATAGGAAGATTATTAGAAAATATATCTTCCTTAATAATAGAAAGATAACCATTGAATAATATCAATTATTCCAATTTTAAAGTACAGGAAAAATTAAATTCAATTTTTTGTCATTTTTTGAGCTCCATTTATTACTATTTTTGACAAGACTGTCTAAGCAGTTTTTATCAAAAAACATAACCAATAAGTTACTGTGAATATTAAAATTCAAAATAAGGTTCAAAATATTTTCGTCTCTACTAAAAATAATTTCGTATGAAAAACGCAAATTTTGGAGCATACATAAAAGCCAGACGAGAACAAAAAGGAATTCCGCAGCGCATTGTTGCCCATGCCCTGAATGTGGATACCAGCACCTTATCAAAAATGGAGTTAGGCGAAAGGCAAATTACGATCTCAATGATAAAACCATTATCCGAATCGTTAGATGTCAATTTTAAAGATTTGCAGATAAAATATATTGCCGAAAAAATAATGAAGGATTTTTCGGGGCAACCTTTTTTAAACGAAGCATTAAAAAAAATATTAAACGAAGAAGTTTAAAGACTAAATATGAATAACATATTACAATACGAATCAGACGTTTGGCGCACAGCCGATTTATTAATAGGGGCAGGAATTAAGCAAAGTGATTTCCCGAAATTTATGATGCCCTACTTTGCGCTAATTTTGGTAGAAAGCCGGTTGCTGCGCTATTCAAAAGAACTGGAACAGGAAATAAGCAGGGATGATATTGATGAATTTGTCGAAGAATTTCGTGATTTAGGTTACGGTTACAACGACTACGTAATCCGAAAAAACAAAACCTTAAAAGACATCTGCAAAAATGATAAAACCTTTGATGTTGATTTTCACGCTTATCTAAGAGCCTTTGATGGAGGGACAAAAAACCTATTAGGTGTTGACAAAGGAACGGAAGAAGAAAAGTTTCTTGATATTTCCGGCACAAGTGGTCAGCTAAAAAAGAAACGGATTCTTTTTGATACCGTAAAGGCCTGGAGCGAGATTGATTTAGAACCGTTTGATAACTCAGAAATAACCACGCTTGAAGAACACATTAAAAGAAAATGGGCGGACATTTCGGCGGAAACAGCAGGGGAACAATATACACCAGATGATATTATCTCATTAATATCAGAAATCATTGCTTCCAAAATTTCGGACAATGGGAAGTTCCTTACAATCTATGACCCAACCTGCGGCGGAGGAAACCTTCTTTTTGGTGTGGAAGATAAAATCAAAGAAAAGTTTTCCCGGCCAACGGCAACTTTCGGAGAAGATTGGAGCGACACCCTTTATGCATTGGCAAAAATTGAAAGCCGTTTCCGTACTGATTCAGAAATAAAATATGGCAATACACTTACAAACATCTCATTTATAGAAAAGAAGTTTGACATTGTTGTAGCGAATCCTCCGTATGGCGTTGACTGGAAAGGTTATCAAAAAGACATTAAAAACGACACGACTGAACGTTTTATTGACCTGCCGTCCATTTCTGATGGCCAGTTTTTATTTACCCAGCACATCATTTACCAATTGGCTAACGATGGGCTGTCAGTTGTAGTTCATAATGGCTCTACTCTATTTAGTGGAGATGCCGGAGGCGGTGAAAGCAACATCCGCAAATATTTTTTTGACCAGGATTGGGTGGAAGCCATTATTCAAATGCCAACCGATGAATTCTTCAATACCGGTATATACACCTACCTGTGGATATTTAACAAAAACAAAGCAGTTGACAGAAAAGACAAAGTGCTTCTGATTAATGGCTCCGAACTATTCAAGCCACTCAAAAAAAGCAGGGGTAAGAAAAGGAAAGAAATGGCACAGGAAAACCGGGATGAAATTGTTAAAGCTTTGGCAGAATTTAAAGACAATGGTTTTACAAAAGTCTTTGATAAATGGCACTTTTACTATAATAAACAAGCTATTATGCTGACCAATATTGATGAAAATGGTAAAACATTTGAATCACAACTGCCCGTAAAAATCAATAAAGAAGGCGAAGAAATAAGGGCCAAATCAGTGAAACTTAAACCTGTGAAAATCTTTCAGCAATTGGAAGATGTAACGATTGAACTATCAGATTTTGAAATCACTGATTACGATAAAGATAAATACCATTCTCTAAAACATTATTTTGATGAATATATAAAACCACAAATTGCCCTATTGGACTACAAAGAAGCCGATTTAAAGGTTTATGAGAAGAATGCTGTTTTCTGGTACGATGAAGATAAGGAGACCTTGATAAAAGAACAGAAAGGAAAACAGGAAGAATTGGGATGCGGTAAAATCATAATTAAAGCTTCCTATAAATCCTCTAAAACTAAAGGAGCTTCCATTATTATTTCTGTTGAATTAACACCCGATTACCAAAAGGATTATGAAATCATCCCCTATTCACCCGATGATACTGAAAACAATCAGTGGATTGCTGATTTTATGGCAAAATACATTCATAAACCTTTTGAATTCCTGGATAATATTTTAGGAGTAGAAATTAACTTCAATAAGGAATTTTATAAGCCCGAACAACTAAGGGCTGTTGAGGAAATTACTGCTAATTTAAGTGAACTGGAAAAAGAATTACAAAGCCTTGAATCGGAGCTTGGGTTATGAACATTAAAGAATACAAATTATATAATGATGAACAAGTTCTTAATTTGGGACAAACCCCTTCAGGATGGAGTGTTCTCAGAATTAAGGATTTAGTTATAAGGATTGGTAGTGGAGTTACTCCTAAAGGAGGCAGTGAAGTGTACGTAGAAAGTGGCATCCCTTTGTTAAGAAGTCAGAACGTCTATGATGACGGACTCCGAATTGAAGATGTTTCGTTCATTGATGAAGAAACAAATAAAAAAATGAAAGGGTCACAATTAAAGCCCTTTGATATATTAATAAATATAACAGGAGCGTCAATTGGAAGAACTTGTGTTGTTCCTGAGAACCTAAAAAAGGCAAATATTAATCAGCATATTATTTTCCTCAGAATAAAGAAAAGGAAGGTCGATTTTCTTTCTTTTTATTTAAAGTCACCTTTTATAAAGGACCATATAATGATGATTCAGGCAGGCTCATCGAAAGAAGCTTTAAATATGGGTCAGTTACTGAATATTCCTGTATTAATTCCTAATCAAACAGAACAAAAGCAAATAGCCAACTTCCTTGACCATAAAACCACGGCTATTGATAAAAAGATTAATCTGTTAGAACAAAAAATCATCCATTATCAAGAACTCCGTAGAAGCCTAATTGGTGCAACTGTTTGTCGTGGGTTAGAAAAAAATATAAAGCTAAAAGATAGCGGCATTAATTGGATTGGGATGATTCCTGAACATTGGGAAATAAAAAGAACAACTGATATCTGCAAGCAAAACAAAAGGAAGAATATCCTTTTAAAGGAGACAAATTTACTATCCTTAAGTTATGGAAACATTGTAATAAAAGATTTTGAAACAGCATTTGGATTACTGCCAAAATCATTTGACAGTTACCAAATTGTAGAAAAAGGCTACATAATTTTAAGATTAACAGACCTTCAAAATGATAAAAAAAGTTTAAGGGTAGGACTCGTTCATGAGAAAGGTATTATAACTTCAGCATATCTTGGATTAATATTTCACAAATCAATATGTTCGAGTTTTGTCTTTTATTTATTACACTCATACGATATAAAAAAGGTCTTTTACTCACAAGGAGGAAGCATGAGGCAATCAATGAAATTTGATGACTTCAAAAGCATAAAAATTATTATTCCACCCAAACAAGAGCAAAGGCAAATAGCAAAATATCTAGATGACAAGACATTAAAAATCGACCAAATAATCGGCAATATCCAAAATCAGATAGAAACATTAAAAGAGCTTCGAAAAACCTTGATTAATGATGTTGTAACCGGTAAAATAAAAGTAACCGAACCATGAATGAACTAGATTTACAAGACAAATACTTGGTCAACTTTTTATGTGAACGCTCCGATGGTTTGCAATACAAAGAAGTAAAAGCCAACACCGTTTCACCACAGTTTTTTATTGTTGAAGACTTAAAGCAATTTATTAGCGACACAACACTCAACAGGGATAACTACCGGAAGCTTTTACGGAAGTTTGGCGACGAAAAGAAACTATTAACTGAATTTATGGATTTCCTGAACCAACGTGTTAAGGAATCCATGAACATGGCCATATTTATAAACAACAACAAATCGGTAACTTTTGAAGGAATAAAACTGCATTTGTTTTATCCAAGTGGAAGCGAAACATACGAAGACAAACTATTTGATGAAAATATTTTTTCTGTTGTGCAGGAACTTCCTTACACTTTCCGATTTCAAGACAAACAACGTTTTTCTTTTCGCCCTGACCTGTCTTTTTTCCTGAATGGAATATACTTAGGTTACAGCGAATTAAAAAGCAATTACAATAACCAAAATGCCAGAAGAAACGGGAGAAATAAAGTTGCCAAAGATTATTTAAATGCAGTACAGGAATACCTGGTCATAGCTGACAATAACGACTTGTCATTTAGTATCCGCAAAGATTTTCTAAAGATTTTTGAAAAAGCCATTCACATAACATCAACCGATATTAATGAGACCTACATTATTCGAAATATTGCCAATCAGTTCGATGAAATAAAAAATAAAGTTTCAGACCATAGTTACGACTTCGACGATTACAACAAAAAGCTTCTAAAAGACTTTAAAACCTATCCTCTAAGAAATCCGAAAGGAACAAAAACCGAACGGTTTGAAGAAGTATTTAAGGCTTTGTACGATAAGAAAATGATAGAGCGCGAAATACTCTATTATAATTTCATAGAAAGAGAATTAATAAAAAAAGAAGGCAGTAAAACCAAGGAATACAAACACAACGATGGTCGGTTGATTTCTCCACGCCCCAAACAAAAATTTGGCACAGATAAAATACTCAGTAAAATCGATGAATTTCTGTCACATGAGAACGAACCCGATTATTTCATCAATAAACTTCGCAAAGAACTAAAAGCAAAAGGAGTTGGAGAAAAGCAAGCCGAAGAACTGATTACCAAAAGGCAAAAGTACCAGAACAATAAAACGGTTTATTCTTTATTGCTTCAATATGCCGCCGGATTTGGTAAAAGCAACATTATAGGGTGGACAGCACTGCAATTAAAAGACCTGCGAAAAAACAGCCATTACGTTTACGATAAAGTAATGTTGGTCGTTGACAGGGTGCAACTGCGTGACCAATTGGATTCAAAAATGTTTAACATGAACATCAGCAATAAGATGTTCATTGAAGCCAACGACAAAAAGTCCTTCTTAAAGGCTTTAAATAGTGATACCCGAATTGTAGTTGTTAATGTTCAGAAGTTTACAACCATTAAAGATGTTTTAGCTCCTGAAATTGTAAAAAAACTGGCTTCACTTCGTATTGCTTTTTTGATTGATGAGATTCACCGGAGCAACAGTGGAGTTCAGCATGAAGAAATGATTTCATTGTTTGATGAATTGCAAAGCAGTTTTGATAACAACAATAGCTATAAGAAGCAGCAACAGAAAAAAAATCTCATCATTGGTTTTACTGCTACCCCAAGCGACCACTCATTAGCAAGGTTCGGTGAGTTTAATAAATATGCCGAAGCTGAGAAAATATGGGTTCCGTTTGATTATTATACAATGCGGGAAGCCATTGAAGACGGGTATATTCTAAATCCCATAAAAGGAATTGTGCCCGTTTCTGCCAAAATGTTCTTTGAACTGCCGGATAGTGAAATAAAAGGTTTTGAAGGTGATTTTGGGTACGAAACCATACCAGACGATATCGATACTGGTATTGATGAATACGGCAGGAAATACGCCATTCGAAAGAAAAAAATATATGAGAATGATGAGCGGATTAAAGCTGTTTCAAAATTTGTTGTTGAACGCTTAGTTTCTACTGTTTATCATCAAATCAGAGGAACTGCTAAAGCCATGTTGGCCGTATCTTCCATAAAAGCAGCTATCCGATATAAAAAATATACAGAACAGTATTTCAGCGAAATAACCAAAGAAAAGAAATACGAGCGTTTTAAAGATGCGCCGGTGTATATTGTTTATAGCGAGAGTCAGGATTATCCAAGCTCAAACTCATTGAACGGTGGCATATCAGAAGAAAAGGTATTGCAAAACTTCGCCATAAAAAAGAATGGGCTGATAATCGTCGTAGATAAGCTTCAAACTGGCTTTGATGAACCCAAGTTGCACACCCTGTTTTTGGATAAAGAAATCAGGAGCATTAACGCAATTCAAACAATTTCCAGGGTTAACCGAACAACCAAATATAAAAACGACTGTAAAATCATTGATTTCTCTTACAAGAACATCAATGTAGAAAATATAAAAGCAGCCTTTGAGCATTTTAGTAATGTCGTTGTATCAGACTTTGACCCTCTGGGAGATGAAGAAAAGCTTGATATATTTTATCAGGATTTAAAACAGCACTCATTGTTTTTAAATCATTTCGAAGCTTTTACTAAATACGAAAGCGGAGATAAAAATATCGAAACCATTATTGAACTCGAAAACAGCTTCTCGGATTATATCACTGGGAATCCGAAAGAATCGAAAGAGTTAAAATCAAAAATCAATCAATATTTCAGAATCCTTAATCTTATTGAGTTTGTCATTCATTTAGATAAAAAGTATAGTGAAGAACACTTTCTCAATTTCTGGAGAAGATTCAATAATGAATACAACAATATCAATAGGCAGGATGAAATAATAGACGATGTAGAAATCTATTTTGATAACAAAATTGGTATTGTTGCTCCTGTAAAACAAAAAGTTAAAGAAGGCAAGAAAGCAGTAACAGGGGGTTCTAATGGTGCTTCTGATAACCAATACAAATACAACATCCTGAAGGTTATTGAGAAAAGAAACCAGGAAGAAGAAGCCATTGAGGAACTCATTAAAGACTTTGAATCTAAAATTGATTTGTTTTTCGACTACCTGAGAAATGACAGCTCCGGGATAAGAGTTATCGCAAAAATTCAGGACGATGGTTCTGCATTTGACTCAGAAGAAATATACGATGACTTTGCAAAGATTTATCGCAAGTTTATTCGCAGAAACAAAGACCTTGGAGAGTTTTTCATTAGAGAAACCCAGGATAGTCTAAACCAACTTTGCGATGACTTTGAAAGAACATTAAAAACAAAAGATTATTCACAAAATGACCAACTAAGTATTGCAGCTGAAGCTCCGACTGAATTTATATTGAGACATACTGGTTATATGTTTTTAGATTCAGACAATTATATTCAAGCTGAAAATACGTTTATCGCATATAAAGATTTTGCTGAAATTTTAGGATTTGATTTTATTAGTCTGGGAGAATTTCAACAAGGCTCATGGATAAGAAAAGGTATAGTGTTTACCAGGAAAGCTGCAAACAGCAAAGAGGCAAAGGAATTGATTGATAAAGGCAAAAAAGCCCTGGAATTAGCATATTTGGAGAAAGTTCAATCAGAAGTAACCAAAAATAATAGCGAAGCAGCAAAAGCCCTGATGGATGCCGTCAAAGAGTTTCCGAATGCAGCTATTAAAATGGATTCCCTTATTATCATTAAAACAACTGTCGATAACATTCCAAATGTTGTAATATTAAAATTGACTATGGAGCAAGTTATAAAGTTGGATAAGAATCCTGAAATAATGAATAACCCGGTAGAGGTAATGAAATATTTAAATTCATAGCAATGCATTTAAGCGAAGAAGAATATTATGAACAGTTTTCTGGCAAGTCTGAAGAGCGAACCTCAAAACATTATTTGGCATTGGAACGAGCGTGGAAAAATCGGGATTTTGAGATAGAACTTTACTGGAAAAGAGCAACTTACTTTTGGGGCTTTATAGCAGCTTCGTTCGCTGGTTATTTCATCTTGGTTAAGACTGAAACTGGTTTTACTCAAGCAGAATATATTGTTACATGCCTTGGATTTATTTTCTCTCTTGCATGGTACTTTGCCAATATTGGTAGTAAAAAGTGGCAAGAAAATTGGGAAAAACATATAGATATGCTGGAAGAAAAAATTACCGGTCCTATATATAAAACAGTTCTTGATAAATCAGCTTACTCTGTTTCCAAAGTTAATATTAGGATTAGCCAGTTCGTAATGGGGATCTGGGTTATGCTTGCAATAAACTATTGGATTCAACACATTTCATTTTCAGGAACGATAAAAGATATTGACTATGTTACTATCCCGCTCACAATCTTTACGTTATATTTTTCTTACATAATGCGAAAAGAAAAAAGAAGTTCTGAACGAGAAGTATGTACGAATGATAAAGGTGAAGCTTTATTTTCATTTTCAATTCGAAATTTTGAATACAATAATCCACATAAACTAAACGACAAAAAATAATGTCATTATATGCAGTTAATTAACTGCCCTAAATATCACCACTTAAACTAATTTTTTCTTGTCTTATATCCAATCGGATTTCGCTCAATCTTTTCAGGTTCTTTCATTAGCTCAGTTAATGCCTGATAAATTTCCGAGAATTGAAGGTTAGTATTGACTTCCAATTGTTCAATTTTTTTCAAAAGCTCATCATATCCTAAAGCGAGTTGGCGCATTAAAACAAATGCACGCATAATTGAAATATTAATTTCTATTGCCGATTGAGAGCGGAGTACACTGGAGAGCATGGCAACGCCCTGCTCGGTAAACGCCAAAGGTAAGGCCGGACTATATTTAACAGATTTTGGAAGCTTATCACAAATTGTGATAAGCTCTGTCCATTCATCTTTTGTAAGTTGAAACATAAAATCGCCTGGAAACCGATTCAGATTACGTCTGACAGCTTGTTTTAAAGCCCTTGTCTCTACCTGGTACAATTCAGCAAGGTCAAAATCAAGCATAACCCGATTGCCTCTAATTTCAAATATCTTTTCTTGTATTAATTGGAGTTCCATCATAAAATTTTTATGGTTTAAATGCATTTCCCATTGAACCAAGATTTTTGGAAAGGTTTTTCATGTCATGCCCGATTTTCTGATCAGTAATCCGAGCGTATATTTGGGTAGTTTTTAAACTTGTATGACCTAACATCTTACTAACCGTTTCTAAAGGAACTCCCTTAGCTAATGTAACTGTCGTGGCAAAAGTATGCCTGGCCAGATGAAAAGTTAGGTTTTTCTCAATACCACAAACGTCAGCGATTTCTTTTAAATATCCATTAATGTTCTGATTGCTAATTACAGGAAGGACATAACCATCACCTGACATCCCTTTGTATTTATCCAAGATAAGTTTTGCTATTTTCAGCATTAAAACATCGGATTGCACTCCGGTTTTTTCCCTTTTCTTTCTTATCCAGAATGTTCCATCAAAGGCTTTTTGAATATGTTCATTCTTTAAATTCTTGACATCTATATATGAAAGTCCGGTAAAACAACAGAAGACAAAAACGTCCCGAACCTGTTCAAGACGTTTAACGTTAAACTTTTTTCGCATCATGGCAACCAATTCATCTTGAGTCAGATATCCGCGATCAGATTTTTTTCTTTTAATCTTAAAATTTGAGAATGGATCGGATGAAATCCAATTATTATTGCGTGCAATGGTTACAATTGTTTTTACGTGCTGGAGGTACTTCACTTTGGTATTTGTATCACAATTCCAGGTGGTAGTCAAATAATCATCAAATCCCTTTATAAAACTATAGTTAACCTGACGAAATGAGATGTCACTCCTCTTGTGTTTTTCCTTAATATACTCCGTCAGACGCTTGTATGTGCGCTTATACTTTGAGACAGTAGCTGATGATAAATCTTTGCCCTCCCGTTTACTCAAACTATCATTATACTCTTTAAAAGTTTCCAATAATTTATAGTTCTTTACAGTCGTTCCTAAATAAGCTTCCCTTATTTGTTCGGCAGTAACCAAAACATCATGTCGTTTTAGCTCCTTATAATGAAATTTTAGTTCAGCCTTTAAATCGTCCAACTTCTCATTTATAACAAGCGCTTGTTTTGAATCACCAGATGCACGGTTTTCTTCATCATCCCAAAGTTCAATTGGGGTGGTGATTTCTGAGGTAAACGGGGCTCGTTCCCCGTTCAAAGTAAGAAATACCCTGATACTTACCTCTCCATTCTTGTTTACATAGTTTTTCCTAGGGTAGAAGAAAATCTTAAAATTGTCACTCATTTTGCTAAAAATTAACGTTTAAAACTACATTAACCTATCGAGCTATGCTGTGACAAAATGCGACAAATCAGAGACTTATGTTTGTTACAGGAAATTTTCAAGAAAAAAGCTTCTGTAACAAAATTGGTACAAAAAAGTGCCTAAAACAGGCATTTTTTGGCTTTTAAATGACTTTCAGGGAAATAAAAAAATCCGTGTAAACTCTTGATTTACACGGATTTTCATCATTTGACAATAAATTGTCTTTTTTTAAAAGTGACTCAGCTGGGGCTCGAACCCAGGACCCCATCCTTAAAAGGGATGTGCTCTACCAGCTGAGCTACTGAGTCATCCTTGTAGCACCTTTGTTCCTCAAAGGCGGGTGCAAAAGTAATATTTATTTTTTTCTACACAAACCCAAAGAGTATTTTTTCAAAAAAATTAAATTTAACAACTCATACATCGCAGTTTTAATCATCCAAAATAAAATAAAATTTACAAATTCTGTTTTGCATAAAAAGCAGATTTATAATCAACTAACATCAGAGAATTATGATAATTTATTATCATCGCTCCATTTTTTTGAATAAAAAATAAAATTCGAATTATTTTTTTTGAAAAATCAAAATAAAACGATTGTTTGAAGGAACAAATTTTAATAGTAGATTTGATTTTTACATTTTACGGATACGAATCGAAAAAACACTTTAAAATACCGCAGAAAGAATAAGTGACTTTAGAAGGATATATAGTACTGGCTATAATTTTTGCCTTAATAGTAATTCTCGCAAAGGAAATCATGCGCCCGGGGCTGGTCTTTTTCACGGGAGCAGTGCTTTTGATGGCCACCGGAGTTATTAGCGAAAAAGAAACACTTGAAGGCTTTTCGAATAAAGGAATGATCACAGTAGGTATTTTATTCCTGGTTAGTGAAGGTGTCCGTCAATCGGGAATACTTAACCGGCTTGCGCAAACATACCTCCCCCGAAAAAGAGGGAAAATGGTCTTTCTGATTCCCCGGATTATGCTTCCGGTTTCTGTTCTTTCAGCATTTTTGAACAATACGCCTGTTGTCATTATCTTTGCTCCAATTATTAAAAAATGGACAGAAAAACTAAATCTCTCTTCGAAAAAATTTCTTATTCCCCTTTCTTACGCTACCATCCTGGGAGGTATGTGCACACTTATCGGCACTTCTACTAACCTTGTTGTTCATGGCCTTATATTAGAGAATGGTTATGAAGGTTTTAGCATGTTCGAACTGGGCAAAGTAGGTTTGTTTATCGCAATTATCGGAACAATTTATATGTCGATTGCCGGGAACAAACTTTTGCCCGGGAAAAAAATCCTTTTTAATTCAAGAAGTTCTACTGAATTTAAAGACTATTTCTACGACCTCATTATACCGGAAAGCAGCAGTTTTATTGGTATTGAGATTAAGAACGGCCGGATAAAAGAATTGAGAGGTCTTATCATACGCACCATTGAAAGAGACGGGAAAACAATTGAAGTAAACAAAGGAAATTACTTCATTATGCCGGGAGATAAATTATTGGTTGTAGGCAAATCAGACAGACTGAACCTTATTCTAGGAAACGACAATATTCGTTTGCGCGGTATGGACCTGATAAAAGGTGTTCCCAAAAATGAGTTAAAACAATATGAAGCGGTACTCTCTCCCCGCTTTCCGGGAATTGGAAAAACAATAACAGAATTCAATTTTTTTGAACATTACCAGGCAGTAGTTTTATCGATACACAGAAACGGAGAACGAATTACGTCCAACTTAAGCAGTTTAGAACTTAAGGCAGGAGATAATCTGGTTTTATTAACTACGGAAAGATTTGCGCAAAACTGGGGAGATTCAAAAGTCTTTTATTTAACATCCTATATTCGCGATTACCGGACAACCGGGACTTTCTGGAAAAAATGGCTCGCCTTTATCGTACTTCTATTGATGATTATTGGCAGTACGATTGGGAAATTTTTCTCTTCTCCATCGGGAATCACTTTTGATATGTTCTATTTTTCTGCCATTGCCTCGATCCTGCTTGTTTGGATGAAAATCATGCCCCATCAGAAATATACAAAGGCCATTAGCTGGGACGTATTAATAACCATTGCATTTGCGTTTGCCATTAGTAAAGCAATGCAAAATTCGGGTGCAGCAGAATCAATAGCAAGAACAACAATAAATTTCGCAAAAGGATTTGGACCAATTGGAGTTCTTGCAGCCATCTACATTTTAACAGCGATATTCACCGAAATTATTACGAATAATGCAGCGGCTGCACTGGTTTTTCCAATTGCGATGGCAGCGGCTCAACAACTAAATATTGATCCCAAACCTTTTTTTGTAACGATTGCCATCGCAGCTTCAGCAAGTTTCTCAACACCAATCGGGTATCAAACCAATTTAATCGTGCAGGCAATTGGCGACTACAAGTTCAAAGACTATCTAAAAATAGGCCTACCACTTAATTTACTGGCATTTATTTTATCACTTCTGTTGATCCCTTATTTTTGGCATTTCTAATAAAAAACCAATTTGTCTGTTATTAAATTTTTAATGAATAAAGCCGAAGAGAAAAGGGTTGAAATAAAAGTTTTATATTTGCCCACATTCTTACAATTTTGAAAAAATATAACCCAATTCATGAAGGAATATAGTTTAACAAACCTGCGCGAACTGGAAGCCGAAGCGATTCACATCATACGGGAAGTAGCCGCCGAATTCGAAAACCCGGTTATGCTTTACTCGATTGGAAAAGACTCTTCGGTAATGGTCCGGTTAGCAGAGAAAGCCTTTTATCCGGGCAAAGTCCCGTTTCCGTTAATGCATATCGATTCGAAGTGGAAATTTAAAGAAATGGTTGAGTTCCGCGACAACTACGCCAAAGAAAAGGGCTGGGATTTGATTGTTCACTACAACAAAGAAGGTTTTAAAAAAGGGATTGGTCCTTTTACCCACGGAAGCAAGGTGCATACCGATGTAATGAAAACACAGGCCCTGTTGGCCGGATTGAATAAATACAAGTTTGACGCCGCCTTTGGAGGTGCCCGCCGCGACGAAGAAAAATCACGTGCAAAGGAACGTATTTTCTCGTTCCGTGATAAATTTCACCAGTGGGATCCCAAAAACCAGCGCCCGGAACTTTGGAATATATACAATGCCAAGGTTCACAAGGGAGAATCCATACGTGTATTTCCTATTTCCAACTGGACAGAACTCGATATCTGGCAGTACATACGTTTGGAAAATATTCCGATTGTACCTCTTTATTATGCAAAAAAGCGCCCGATTGTTGATATTGACGGCAGCCTGATTATGGTTGACGATGAGCGTATGCCCAAAGAATTACGCGATAAGGCACAAATGCGAAAAGTACGTTTTCGTACCCTGGGATGTTACCCCTTAACAGGTGCAGTTGAATCAGAAGCCGACACCATTGAAAAAATCGTGGAAGAAATGATGACTGTCACCGTTTCTGAACGGACAACCCGTGTTATTGACTTCGACCAGGAAGCAAGTATGGAACAGAAAAAACGAGAAGGGTATTTCTAAGAAAAAAACAAACCAATCAAAATGGGAAAAGATACACCAAAAAACAATCATAATAACACATCAAAAAACCAGCTAGGTTCTGTTTCCTCACTTGAGGGGGAACAAGGGGGGCTTTCCATACGCGAATTTCTCGACCAGGACCAAAGAAAGGACCTGTTGCGCCTGCTTACTGCCGGCAGCGTTGACGACGGTAAATCCACCCTCATCGGACGGTTAATGTTCGACAGTAAAATGCTGTATGAGGATCAGTTGGCGGCTCTCGAACGCGACAGTAAACGGGTTGGACATGCAGGAGAAGACATCGATTATGCGCTTCTTCTCGACGGGCTAAAAGCCGAACGCGAACAGGGAATCACCATTGATGTAGCCTACCGCTATTTTTCAACTGCAAAACGAAAATTTATCATTGCCGATACACCCGGGCATGAGCAGTACACCCGGAATATGATAACCGGTGGTTCTACTGCAAACCTGGCCATTATCCTGATTGATGCCCGCCACGGAGTAATCACCCAGACCAAACGCCATACATACCTGGCCAGTCTTCTGGGAATAAAACACGTGGTTGTGGCCATAAACAAAATGGATTTGGTGGATTTTAGACAGGAAGTGTTTGAAAAAATCCGAAAAGATTATGAAACCTTTGTGGCCCAGCTCGATATTCCGGATATTCATTATATCCCGCTTTCTGCTTTGAAAGGCGATAATGTGGTGGAAACATCGGAACGCACCCCCTGGTATCACGGAAACAGTTTGCTGGAATTTCTGGAAACAGTTCACATCAGCAGCGACCGTAACTTTACCGATTTGCGTTACCCGGTGCAGTTTGTACTTCGCCCTGATATAAAATTCCGTGGTTTTTCTACTTCGGTAGCTTCCGGAATAATCAAAAAAGGAGACGACATACTGGTACTTCCTTCATTAAAAACGTCGAAAGTTAAATCGATTGTTTCATACGACGGCGAACTGGATTATGCTTTTCCACCGCAATCGGTTACCGTTACATTGGAAGACGAAATCGATATCTCGCGTGGTGATATGATTGTCCATCCCGACAACCGCCCGCGTGTAGAACGTCATTTTGAAGCCATGCTGGTTTGGATGGATGAAAACGAGATGGACCTTTCCACACCGTTTTACATCAAACACGCCAACAACAATACCAAGGCAAAAATCGACCAGGTAAGATACAAAGTAGATGTAAACACACTGGAAAAATCGAATATTGAAAATTTCAAATTAAATGAAATCGGGCGTGTGGTAATTACTACCACAAAACCTTTGTTTTTTGATCCATATACCCAAAACCGCCAGACCGGTTCATTTATTTTGATTGACCCGGTAACACATAATACCTGTGCGGTTGGAATGATTATTGACAAACTGGGAAGCAAAAACCTGCCATCAAGAATTACCGATACGGACAAAGAAACCATTGCCAAAGGGAAATCGCTTGTTACCATAGCAGAGCGGCAGAAAAAACTAAACCAGAAAGGAGAAACCATCTGGATTACAGGCTTGCACGGTTCAGGTAAAAACGAACTGGCATTCAGCCTTGAAAAGAAATTGTTTGAAAATGGTGCAACAGTGGTTCTTCTTGATGGAAGCTCATTAAGGATGGGACTGAACAAAGAACTTGATTTCTCGCCGGCCGACCGTGCCGAACACCTGCGCCGTGTGGCACACATCAGCAAAATGCTAAACGACCAGGGAATCATTACCATCTGTTCATTTATTTCAAGGAACAATTCACTGCGGAAACAGATTGCACAAATTATTGGCGAAGAACGTTTCCACCTGTTGTACATGGATGCAACAATGGAATATTGCAAAAACAACAAGCCTGAACTGTACGAAAAAGCAGAAAAAGACGAAATTGAAAATCTGCCGGGTATTGATTTGGAATACGAAAAACCCGGAGATGCTACACTGGTATTAAAGCCGGAAGAAAACGAAATCAATATTGACAGAATTCTGGATTATATTTCTGCAAATAAAATTTTCCCTGTTCATTAAAATCTGCATATGAAAATTCTCGTTACGGGGACAGCTGGTTTTATTGGCTTTCACCTCACCAACAAATTATTGATAGAAGGATTTGAAGTTGTGGGTATTGATAATATCAACGACTATTATTCTACTGAGCTAAAATTTGCACGTTTAAAAGAAGCTGGAATTTCGGAGGAAGCTGGAAGCTGGAATCTAAAAGTAAAAAGCACAAAAAATCCTGCTTATTCTTTTTACCGGATGAACCTGGAGGACCAGAAGGAAATTAACCAACTTTTTGAAACCGAGAAGTTTGACCTGGTTTGTAACCTTGCGGCGCAAGCCGGTGTACGTTACAGTATCGAAAATCCACATGCGTATATCCAGAGCAACATTGTTGGTTTTGCCAACATTCTGGAAGCCTGTCGGCACAACAACATTAAACATTTGGTGTACGCCAGTTCATCGAGTGTTTACGGAAACAGTAAAAAAATGCCGCTTGCCACTTCCGACTATGTTGATAATCCGGTTAGTTTGTATGCTGCTACAAAAAAAAGCAATGAACTGATGGCACATACTTACAGCCATCTGTATGGTATCCCTACCACAGGCCTACGATTTTTCACCGTATACGGCCCCTGGGGAAGACCGGACATGGCATATTTCTCTTTTACAAAAAATATACTGGCTGATAATTCCATTAAAATATTTAACCACGGCGATTTATACCGCGATTTCACATACATTGATGATATTACGGAGGGTATTCTGAAAATTATTCAAAAAGCGCCTGAAAAGCAGCCACCTTATAAAGTATACAACATAGGAAACTCATCGCCTGTAAAACTGATAGATTTTATTGAAACCATTGAAAAAGCTTTGGGGCAGGAAGCAAAAAAAGAATATTACGACATGCAGCCGGGCGATGTATACAAAACTTTTGCCGATGTTAGCGAATTGGAAAAAGATTTTGCTTACGCGCCAAATACTTCGCTGGAAAAAGGAATTGGTGAGTTTGTAAAGTGGTATAATTCGTTCTATAAATAAAAGAACGTCTGGTTCCCAATAAAAATCAACGCATCCAAATTTAGGTTCCGGAATTTGAAAGATATTGTCTACAACTCTCAAAAAGAAAAGACCTAAGATTATTTGTTCTTTTAAAATTAACTATTTCCTTGTCAATCTGTTTAATTGTAAAACAAAAAGGAAACATCATGAATGCCAGCCAAAACAAACTTTCACCGGAAGAGAAAAAGGAACTGTTCAGAATATTAAAAAACCGTTTTGAAAAAAACATGAACCGGCACAGCGATCTAATTTGGGAAAAAGTAAAATTAAAACTGGACAAATCTTCAGAAGAAAAATTGTGGGCGCTAAATGAAATGGAAGAAACGGGAGGTGAGCCGGATGTTGTGGAATATGATGAACAGGCGGACGAATATATTTTTTTCGATTGCTCGGCAGAAAGTCCCAAAGACCGCAGGAGCATCTGTTATGATCGTGAGGCTTTGGAGTCGAGAAAAAAACATAAACCGCGAAACAGTGCGATAGATTTGGCGGCCACTCTAGGCATCAAAATTCTGACAGAGGACCAATATCGGAAACTGCAAAAACTTGGAAACTTCGATTTAAAAACGTCGAGTTGGGTGAAAACGCCCGATGAAATCAGAAAACTTGGCGGCGCCATCTTCTGCGATCGCCGCTACAATACCGTTTTCACCTACCATAACGGAGCAGACTCATATTATGCAGCCAGAGGATTCCGCGGCTGTTTAAAAGTATAAAACACAAAATAAATATAAGAAGCCCTCCGAATTTCTGCTGTTGTAGTTTATTTCGATTGTATAGTATTTTTGATTAATTTACAACCCCAAAAGCAAAACCTTGAAACCAAATTTAAAAAAGATCGCATTTTTATTTCTGTTCCTTTTTATTTACCTGAAAGGATTTTCAACAGTACTGGAGCCAGTCAAGGTCGACATTATAGGATTCGATACTAACACCAATTCAATATTTTTTACACGGACCGACTGGGCTGAATGTGACTGCAAAACTGAACTATTTATCTACAAAATTGATAGCAATTCAATTGAAAAAGACCTGAACTGGAGTTCCCGGTATGATTTTGAAAAAAACAGAGAGGAAGTTATCAGAAAAAAAGGGTTTGCATACCTTTCACATCCTGATACTACAGCACTTCCCGGTTTTATTTCGCTAAAGTGGGAACCCGAAATTAAATACATCAGTAAAGCTTCCCAACGCGAAACAACCGGTCTTCCTTTTAAAATATCGATATTTGGGCGAGAATATAAATATTACCAATGCTCAAAGGAAAGCGGAGCGCCGCAAATAACAAATTTTGAAATAAACAAAGATTCAGGGTTGCTGCTAATCACATTTCAGGGAGATTGTTTCGAAGGCTACTGGATAGACTCCCTGATTTATTATTCTAACGAGGACAAAAAAAAGTACTGCAAAAAACTTACAGCAAATGATGTTAAACCGCTGGAGATCTTAAAATAAAGAAAAATAAATGGCCGAATTTATTCAACCCAGTGACATATTAAAAGACTTTATAAAAGGATATTATATTGTTGAGATCAATAGTTCAACTCCTTTTCTACCATGTGAACGTGTATTTCCAACCGGAAATGCCTGCATGGTTTTTCATTACGGCTCTCCATCTTTGTTTATAAAGAAAAGCTCCGATGCATATATTGAACCCAACCTTGTAATTTGTGGCCAGCAAAACAGCTATTACGATTTGTCTCTGGCTGGCAATACAGGTATGATTCTGATTATTTTTACGCCCTATGGACTTCAGGCTTTTTTTCATTTTCCCGCCAAAGAGTTATCAAACGAGAATCTTGCATTCAAAGACCTTACAAAAAAAGGGGCCAACGAACTGGAGGACAAACTACTAAGTTCCGAAAACAATAAACAAAGAATAGAAATTCTGGAAAGCTTTTTTATTCAAAAACTTATTTTTAGCAAAGATTTTGAACGTATTGAGTATGCTGTAAAACTAATTGAACAGTATAAAGGACAAATTAAAACCCGACAACTGGCAGGAGAAATATGCCTGGGAATCAAACAATTTGAACGGATTTTCTCTGTTCATGTCGGAATGACTCCAAAAAAATTCTCTGGTATTGTCAGGTTACAGCATATTATAAAAACAAAAAACAAGTACAAAAATCCGGATCTGAATCAATTGGCTATCGACAACGGATATTACGACCAATCACATTTTATTCATGATTTTAAAAAGTTAACAGGCCAAACTCCCGGAGACTTTTTTAACAAAAAATAATAAAGACGATTTTTTACAATTGTCTTTATTTTTTATCGCCTACTTTTACTTAAAAGAAGCTAAAACGATGAATAAAATTGAACAAAAGCACAAACAGGTAATCGACTTCTACATCAAAAATGCAGATAAAAATGTGGTAAAAAAACTTTCCCGGTATTTCAGAGAAGGACTGGATGCTTATGGCTGCGACAGGAAAAAGGAGGAAGCACAACACAACAGATGGCTAAAAGAATGGGAGGAAGATATGACAACAAAAGATTTTCTTGATTTTGGAGACAGATTGGTTGCGACAGGAAAGTATGAAGAAGCCCACTGCGCGACATATTTTATTCTCTCAAGAAAAAATGAATTTACTCCGGAAACCTTTGAGCGAATTGGAAAATGGCTGGAAAATGGAATTCAAAACTGGGCAAATACCGATGCTTTGTGTATGTCTGTTTTGTCAATTTTTATTTTTGAAAAAATTGTTCAGCCAAAAGATTTCTCAGGATGGACCTCATCACCGTCTAAATGGAAAAGAAGAGCTGTTCCGGTAACCTTTGTTGAAGCCATAAAAAAGGGACATCAGGCTGATTCATATTTAAAGGTAATTGAAAATTTGATGGAAGACCCGGAAGAGGATGTTCAGAAAGGACTTGGGACTTTTTTACGGGAAGTATGGAAAAATGATCCTGAAAAAGCAGAAAACTTTCTTTTAAAATGGAAAGAAAAATGCGGAAGAAAAATTATTCACTATGCCACCGAAAAAATGAGTAAAACAGATAGGGAAAGGTTCAAAAGAACAAAAAAATGAAAACGAACAATCAACCAGATATCGCCTTAATCTCATATTGCGGGTTTTATTGCGGAGCCTGTCCAAAGTATATCAAAAAAGAATGTTCAGGCTGCAAAGGAGATGCTCCCGACTGTGCTGTTGGGTATAAAACCTGCAAAGTGAGACCATGTTGTATTAAAAACGGTTTTGATTCCTGTGCCAGCTGTAACAAATATAAAACCATAAAAAATTGTAAAATCTACAATCCTCTTCTTGTCCGGTTCGGGCAATTTATCACACAAACCAGCAGAAGAAAAGGCATTGAGATGATAAAAGAAAAAGGAGAAAGTGAGTTTATCCGGTTTATGATGGACAAAAACTGGGTGACAATAAAAACAAAGAAACAATAAAAACCGTATTCTTGGTTTTCTCTCAATAACAGTTCCTTAACAACTTTTTCCAAACTGTTAACACAAAGCCTGTATAATGGGTTTTAACTTTGTACAAAAAGTAAAAATCACTCATTATGAAATCCTTATCTTTTTTATTAATGCTTCTGCTAATAAATCTTGTTTTTATAACTGAAACATCTTTTTCGAAATCCTTTGAAAAGAAAGACTTTCCCAAAATTCAAAAACTGGGAGAAATTGCGCCAAATCTGTATCAAAGTGGAAATTTATTTTTTAGCGGACAACCCAACCTGGAAACATTCGAATGGCTAAAAACGCAGGAAGTAGACTTAATAATTAATCTTCGTTCAGAAAAAGAAAATGATGAATTCGCAAAATCAGCATTTAACGAAAAAGAGAGGGCAGCCATTCTGGGAATGAAGTATATTTCCATCCCTGTTTTAGGAAATGATTCATATACAAAAGAAAATTTAATAAAATTTGGAGACGCACTAAACAGCCGCTACAACAAAGTATTCATTCATTGTGCGAGTTGCGGAAGGGTAAGTAATTTTATGATTGCATACCTGGTTCAATACCAAAATTACGAGATGAATGAAGCAATTGATTTCGGCAAACAACTCAGATTCTCTTTTCCTCTTGAAAATTTGCTGGACAAAAAAATTATTTGGAAAACAGATTAGATCCATTTCAAAAAAATTTAAGGAGTAACCCTCATCAAAAAGTTACTCCTTAAATATAAAATGGCAGAACTGTAAGCCGGGTTCTGTCATCCCGGTTACCCGGGAAGCTTTATCATTTATCTGGCTCCGGCATCACTGTCGGAGTCGTGCAGCCTACCCCTCCTGATTTCCTTGTGCGAAGAGAAGCAAAGCGGGCAGCTTCGCAGTACCGCAACAGCGGCAAACTACCAGAATATACATGGCCTTGCAACCCGTGAGACGTACGGCTGACGATGTCGCCATCATCACCGGTGCGCTTTTACCGCACCTTTTCACCCGTTCCCCGTAATGACACGTCAAAACAAGGTGGTTATTTTCTGTTACGTTGCTATCCTTTTTCAAAGATCTTCCCGCTAGGAAACACGGTGCCCTGTGTTGCCCGGACTTTCCTCTGCCGACTATAATTGCCGGCAGCGATAAAGCGGTCTGCCACTGCAAAAGTAAGGAAAATGATTAAGGATTAAAGATCAACGATTAAGTGAATTTGCGATTTTGTAACTTTTTTCCGGATGAAACAAAAATAGCAGTCAATTCTGAAGCCTCTTGTTCCAGCTTATTTCTTTCTTCCGATTTAATAAGATTGAGATCAGCAATTAATTCCAGCCAAAATTCTGATTCATCTGCTTATTCAATAACAATACTTGTTTTAGAAACAAATGAGGCAGTTGACTGAGCAAGATTCGCCGCTCTATAATTTGCCGCAACAGAAGTCAAACCTCAATCAATTGACCTTTGATATGATTTCCCAAAAATGCATCTGGGAGTTCCTCTAAAAGATGAATACAATCGATACAAAATCTTTTTGTACGTTTTTTGAGGTCTCTTTCTTTTTCTATAACAAAATGCTTAAGTGATTAATTCGGTCTAGTTTACAACTTCCCAAATTAATCCTTTATCTTTCATCCTTATACCTTTCACCCTTTCCTCAAAATCACCATTGTGGCGCCGTAGCCGTATTCTTTGAATGAGGCGTCCTGAAAATAATATTTTGAAAATCTGGATTTGAGCAATTTGGCAACTTCCTGTTTTAATACCCCTTGTCCCAGTCCGTGAATAAAAACAATCCGTTTTACATGCGAACGGATAGCTTCATTCATTTCCGACTCTA
The DNA here is from genome assembly GCF_022267315.1 of Maribellus maritimus. Taxonomy (GTDB): domain Bacteria; phylum Bacteroidota; class Bacteroidia; order Bacteroidales; family Prolixibacteraceae; genus Draconibacterium; species Draconibacterium maritimum. Next base: position 122,519 of record NZ_JAIKLE010000017.1, on the reverse strand, counting down.
CTTTTTCCAACTGAATTTCCAACATTTCGCGGTTACTCAATCCACTAGCATCGTCAAGCAATTCCTGAATATGCAAATCTACTTCAACCACCTCCGCCGACTTTTTCCTGGAAGGAGCTTGCGGAGCTTCCGCCTTTTCTTTTGATTTTACAACCTTCTGCAAATCATCGTCGGTTAATTTATCCAACTCAACCGCCAAAACATTGGGCGTAATTTGCAAAACCATCGCATTTTTCCGGAAAAACACATTGGGCTGAAAACTCTTTTCCTTATAGAACTTCACCGGGCTGACTTTAAATTTTTTTGCAACCGATTGATGCAGTTCCTTTTCGTTATCCTGAAAATAAAGCAATTGAAAAACAAAGTCAGGTAAATCAGTTAAGTCATTCTGCTCGATACTTTCCAAATTAACTTTTGAATTGGGCTGAACCGAACCAAATGTAATAAGCTTGTATTTTTCATCCCGATAATGCGAGTAACGATACAGTAAGGTAAAATTGCTATCGTTAACCAAAACCAGATGAGTTTCTCCGGCGAGCGGATTTTTTGAATCATCGGGAACAAAACAGAAATAAAAATCGGGCGACGTTTTTCCGGCCAGTTTCATTCCTTCGGTTTGCTGCGGTTCCGGTTCGTTTTTTACTGACTCTGTAATTCGTTCAGGTGCAGGCTCCTGCTCAATTCCTTTTTCCTCCCGCTCAAATTCACTTAAATTCACCAGTTGAGAAACCGGATAAGGAATTTCAAACCCGTCTTCGCCTTCAACATTCACCGTAGTTTTATTTACAAAACTTGTTACAACTCCCCCGCCAACATCATTCAAAAAACGTACTCTGTCTCCAATTTTTACCATTTTCGTAGAATTTTCTGCAAAAGTACAATTTAAAAATCAAGCAACAGCCTTTCGCAAAACAAACGCAGGGCGCACAACGAAAAAATACTACTTTTGCGGTTGAAAAAAGAGAAAAATTGAGTTCGTACAAAGACATAAAAATTACCGATTTCTCCTACAACCTTCCCGAAGAACGAATTGCAAAATATCCGCTGAGCGAACGCGACAAATCGAAACTTCTCACCTGGAAAAACGGGGAAATAAAAGAAGATATTTTTGAGAATTGCGGTCGGTATTTGCCGGAAAATGCACAGTTGGTTTTTAACAACACACGCGTAATTCACGCACGTTTGTTTTTCAGAAAAGAAACCGGGGCAAAAATCGAAATTTTTTGTTTAGAGCCGATTGAACCAGCTGACTATCAGATCTCTTTCCGGCAAGCAGAAAAAGCAACCTGGAAATGTATGGTTGGAAATTCAAAAAAATGGAAAACCGGAATTCTCAAAAACCAATTCAAAATTGACGGAAAAACAGTTACGCTGTGCGCAGAAAAAAAAGCACAGGAAGAGAATTCATTTTTGATTGAATTTAGCTGGAACGGCAATTTTCACTTCTCTGAAATAATTGAACAAATTGGGCAACTTCCCATTCCTCCTTATTTAAATCGCGAAACAGAGGAATCGGACGAAAAAACCTACCAGACCGTTTATGCAAAAACAGATGGGTCGGTGGCGGCTCCTACAGCAGGTTTGCATTTTACAGAAAAAGTACTTTCACAACTTTCCGAAAAAAATATAGCGAACAAAGAAATCACGCTTCATGTTGGTGCGGGAACTTTTCAGCCGGTAAAATCCGCAACAATTGAAGGGCACTCCATGCATCACGAGCAAGTTATTGTTAAAAAATCTATTATTGAAAGTTTTATTCAGAACCCGGAAAATATAATTGCGGTGGGCACAACCTCGGTGCGTTCAATGGAAAGTTTATACTGGCTGGGCTTACAATTGGAAGACGATACATTTAACCCCGGTTTCCCTGAAGTACTTCAATGGGAACCTTATGAAAAAGAAGCTGTGATAACTACTGAAAAGGCTTTGCAAAATATCCTCAATTATATTGAAAGTTCCAGGCTGGAAGCAATTCAGTTTTCTACACAAATCATTATTCTGCCGGGCTACGATTTTAAAATTATTAGTGGAATGTTTACCAATTTTCATCAGCCACAAAGCACACTCTTGCTTTTAATCAGTGCATTTTTGGGAGAAAAATGGAAAGAAATTTACGATTATGCGCTTGAAAACAATTTCCGCTTTTTAAGTTATGGCGACAGTAATTTATATATGAAATAACAATGGAAAATAAGAACAAAGACGGACGACTTCGAAAAAATATCAAGATTGGACTGGAAGTTGAAATCGTACAAAAACACCATCAGCAAACCGGCGAATTAACCGATGGTATTGTCAAACGAATTTTAACCAACTCAACAAACCACCCACACGGAATTAAAGTTATGCTTGAAACAGGGGAAGTTGGGCGTGTAAAAAGAATTATTGTGGAGGATTAAATCAAAACTCCAAATAAATATTTCACTGTTAACAAATCAGTTATCACCCCCTCTTTTCTGAATAATATTCCGTTTAATCTGATTTAATTCTTAGGTTTGCAGCCTTTTTCAGAAGCAAACAGTTTAGAAAACACATTTAAGGTATGATTACAGTTGCAAATTTGAAAATTCAGTTTGGAAAACGCGTTTTATTTCAGGATGTTAATTTGAAATTTACTGCGGGAAACTGCTACGGTGTTATTGGAGCCAACGGAGCCGGCAAATCTACTTTTTTAAAAGCCATTTCGGGCGAAATTAATGCTACGTCGGGAAACATTTCACTCGGACCAGGCGAACGACTTTCGGTATTAAGCCAGGACCACTTCGCATTTGACGAGTTTACCGTACTCAACACCGTATTAAAAGGACACACTCAAATGTGGGATTTAATGCAGGAAAAAGATGCCCTGTACAACAAACCCGATTTTTCAGAGGAAGACGGCATGAAAGCCGCTGAACTGGAAGAAACTTTTGGAAACATGGGAGGATGGAATGCTGAAAACGATGCAGCAACGTTGCTTAGCAACCTGGGCATAAAGGAAAAATTCCACTACACCCTGATGAAAGATATGGACGGTAAACAAAAAGTAAGGGTGTTGCTGGCACAGGCTCTTTTTGGAAATCCTGATAATTTGTTACTTGATGAGCCAACCAACGACCTTGACCTGGAAACTGTTCAATGGCTTGAAAATTATTTGTCGAATTACGAAAACACGGTATTGGTGGTTTCACACGACCGACACTTTCTCGACGCGATTAGCACCCACACAGTAGACATCGATTTCGGAAAAATAAAACTGTTTGCCGGAAACTACAGCTTCTGGTACGAAAGCAGTCAGTTAGCATTACGGCAACAAAAAATTCAAAATAAAAAGGCAGAGGAGAAAAAGAAAGAACTGCAGGAATTTATTTCGCGTTTTAGTGCCAATGTGGCCAAATCGAAACAAACCACCAGCCGCAAAAAAATGTTGGAAAAACTTAATATTGAAGACATTGAGCCGTCAACACGCAGGTATCCGGGAATAATCTTTACTCCGGATCGTCAGGCAGGAAACCAAATTCTGGAAGTAAACGGACTGAGTGCCAGTGTTGATGGAAAACTACTTTTTAAAGATGTCGATTTTAAGGCTGAAAAAGATGAAAAGATTGTTTTTCTCTCAAGAGATACACGGGCGATGACCGCCTTTTTTGAAATTATTAGCGGGAATAAAAAGCCTGATACAGGAACTTATCAATGGGGACAAACCATCACCACTGCCTATTTACCACTTGATAATTCAGACTACTTCAACAGTGACATGACGCTGTTTGACTGGCTTTGCCAATTTACAAACGACACTACTGAAGTTTTTATCCGCGGGCAACTGGGAAAAATGCTTTTTGCAGGAGAAGAAATCTATAAAAAAGTGAATGTACTTTCCGGAGGTGAAAAAATACGTTGTATCATCGCAAAAATGATGCTTGAAGGTGCCAACGCACTCATTTTAGACACGCCAACCAACCACCTCGACCTGGAATCCATTCAGGCTTTTAACAATAACCTGATTAAATATCCCGGTAATATTTTTATGTCGTCGCACGACCACGAGTTTATTCAAACCGTTTGTAACCGGATTATTGAATTAACTCCCAACGGAATTATTGACAAATTAATGGATTACGACGATTATATTTCAGACGAAAGAATTCGTGAACAGAGGGAAAAAATGTATGCAGAATAATTTGGCAGCGTTACATTAAGAAGCTCTATTCCCTGTTGCTGTAAAAACGTTCCAGAATGGAGCCGTCGTTGGCTTCTTTTGAAAGCGACTCGATGGTATTCTTTGGCACATCATAAACATCCAAAACAATCAATCCGTCAAGACAGTTATTAAATTTTGGATCTACGTTAAACCCGATGATTTTTGAATTCAGCTTGATATACTTCTTCAAAAGAACCGGTAGCCCTGAATTCGTTTCATCCAAGTCGCCGATGGTTTTATCCAGGCGGTTGATATCACGCTCCATATTCTCCATCAGAATATTAATATCCGGATTGTTACTTTTAAATTTGTAACTGTTCCTCGGTTTTATGTGTTGCGCCATTTTCCAGTTCAGATGATTCGACATGATAAATTTAATAATCAGGTCTTTCGAAATTTTTGAATAATTATTACTGATGCTCACCGGACCGATCAAATAGCGGTACTCCGGGTTTTTCAGCAAAAAGTAAAGAATCCCTTTCCAAAGCAAGAAAAGCGGCATTGGTTTTCGCTGGTATTCTTTAATCACAAACGAACGTCCAAGTTCAAGGCTTTCACTCAAAACAGGTTTAAACTCCTCATCAATCCGGAAAAGAGTATGTAAATAAAAGCCACGCTTCCCGTATTGAGTAAGGATGTCTTTCCCTAAACCAATCCGGTAAGCACCAACCAGGCGTTGTTCTTCTTCATCCCAGATAAACATCTGGTTGTAGTACAAATCAAACTCATCAATATCAATGCTCTGATTTGTTCCCTCCCCCACATCGCGAAAAGTAATTTCACGAAGCCGGCCAATTTCATTCAAAATATTGGGAATTTCTTTTGAAGGAGCGCAGTATGCCGTATAATTTTTAAGATTAAACAGCGTGTAATCCTGTTTTATTTTTTGAATTTCCTTTAAAATTTCTTCTTGTGGAACGGGGTCAATAATGGCCTCAGGTTTCGAGGATGGTTTCATTGAATAATTAAAGAATCGCCTGACTTCAATATTCGATTCCATACTGTATGTTTTTGCCCGGACAAAACGCCCGAACTGGTACACATCGTCGAATCGATCCTGCTCTTCAACCTTTATCGGACTGCCTATCCGAATTTTGATGTTTTTATGCTTTTTGCTGAGCAGTTCGGAAGGAAGCCTTACCTGCCGGAGCGAAGGGTGTATTTTGGCCAGAATATGAAAAAGGCGGCTGTTTGTTCCCTGAAAATGTACAGGAATAACCGGCACTCTCGCCTTTTTTACAAATTTAACCACCGGAAACTGCCAAACGTGATCGGTAGCGCTGTCGAAAGTACCGTAAGTACTTACATCGCCGGCCGGGAATAAACACAAAACCCCTTCGTTTTTTAAATGCGTAATGGCCTGTTTTATTCCGGCAAAACCATTTTCTGTATTGTTTTTATCAAATGGATTATCAGCAATAAAATAGTTGGAAACCGGTTCAATTTTCTGCAACAAAAAGTTGGCGATAACCTTTACATCGCTTCTGACCATTGAAAGGTATTTTATCAAAATCAGCCCGTCAAGTCCTCCAAACGGGTGATTGGAAACCACTATTACCGGACCTTTTTGAGGGATCCTTTTTAATTCCTGTTCATCAAACTCAATATTAAATTCGAAGCTTTTAATCACCTCGTCTATAAATTCGAGTCCATGTTTTTCAGCTATCTGGCTGTAAATTTTATTTAGTTTGTTGAAACGGAGAATATACATCAGAAATTTGGCAAAATATTCACCTCCGAGTAGAGTAAATGCAGGACGTGTTTTAAAAATGTCCTTAGGTTTTAATAATTCCATTTATTGCTGCATTACGATTAAAGCCAACCGAAATAAAGGTACAAAAATAGAATGTTTTTTCAATTTTTATTTTTTATCACAGCAAAACACACCTCTTCTTTGACCGCAAATATTATTTTTGCTGGATATCAAATAAATACACAAATAATTTTGTAATATCTTCTGAAAAATGAATGATTTCTATATTTTTTCATCAAAACACTGATTTATTTGTTAGAATGAAAAACAAACTTGTATGACCAATATTCAAACAAATAGCAGCCAATGGTTGCCCACATCGAAGAAAGAGGTAAAACAGCTGGGATGGAGCGATATCGATGTAATACTTTTTACGGGAGATGCATATATTGATCATCCCTCATTTGGAGCAGCCGTAATCGGACGCGTTCTGGAAGCGGAAGGACTTCGGGTAGCGGTGATTCCGCAACCCAACTGGGAAGACGACCTGCGTGATTTCAAAAAACTGGGGAAACCAAGACTTTTTTTTGCAGTAACCGGTGGAAACATGGATTCGATGGTTAATCATTATACCGCAGGAAAGCGGAAAAGAAGCAACGATGCCTATACACCGGGCGGAAGATCGGGATACAGGCCCGATTATGCGACCATTGTTTATTCCAATATTCTAAAAAAACTTTACCCTGAAATCCCGCTCGTGGTTGGTGGGATTGAAGCATCGCTGCGAAGGGTTACACACTATGACTACTGGTCGGATAAGCTAATGCCTTCCATTTTGGTGGATTCAAAGGCCGACATGCTTTTTTACGGAATGGGGGAAAAATCGATTATTGAATTTGCCCGGTTGGTAAAAAGAGGAGTACCGGTTGAAAACCTGACTACCATTCCGCAAACCTCATTTATAGTTGATGCCAAGAAAAACTATGCTACAAAAAAGAACTGGGATGAGTTGGAACTGGCGTCACACGAAGAATGTCTGGCCGACCGAAAAACATTTGCCCGGAATTTTATGCATATCGAGGAAGAATCGAATAAAATGGAGGCAAAAAAACTGATTCAGAAAGTTGACAACCGCAAAATTGTGGTAAATCCGCCCTGGCCTACTTTCAAAGAAAAAGAAATCGATCGGGTTTACGACCTGCCATACACCCGACTCCCCCACCCGCGTTACAATAACAAAGAGACGATTCCGGCTTATGAAATGATCCGGCATTCGATAAACATTCACCGTGGTTGCTTTGGCGGATGTACATTTTGTACCATTTCAGCACATCAGGGAAAATTTATCGCCAGCCGTTCACAAAAATCGGTTTTAAAAGAAGTTGAAAAGGTTACAGAAATGCCTGATTTTAAAGGCTACATTTCTGATTTGGGAGGTCCCTCTGCCAATATGTACAAAATGAAAGGAATCCATGAAGAAATTTGCAGGAAGTGTAAACGACCGTCGTGTATTTTCCCTTCCATTTGTAAAAACCTCGACACCAGCCATAAACCCATGCTTGATTTATACAAAAAGGTGCGACAGAATCCAAAAATAAAAAAGGCATTTGTGGGAAGTGGAATTCGCTACGATATGATATTGGAAAAAACCGGGAACAAAGAAACAGACAAAAGCAACAAGGAATATTTACGGGAAGTTATAAAACACCATGTTTCGGGCCGGTTAAAAGTGGCGCCGGAGCATTCCTCGGACGAAGTATTAAAATTTATGCGAAAGCCTTCATTTCAATTGTTTGAAAAATTAAATGATGAATTCATTAAAATAAACAAGGAAGAAAAACTAAACCAGCAGTTAGTTCCCTATTTTATTTCAAGCCATCCTGGAAGCAAATCAGAAGATATGGCCGATTTGGCTATTCGAACAAAAAAAATGAATTTCAGACTGGAACAAGTTCAGGATTTTACCCCTACGCCAATGACGCTGGCAACAGTTGTTTATTACTCGGGCTACCATCCGTACACCATGGAAAAAATTTTCACCGCCAAAAATAAACATGATAAGGAAAACCAGCGGCAGTTTTTCTTCTGGTATAAAAATGAATTTAAAAATTCGATCAAAAAAGACCTTGAAAAAAAGGGACGCAATGATTTGGTCAAGCAATTGTTCAAAAAATGAATCGTACCTCCTGAAAAATTCGTTGTATATTAAAAAAGATTTCAAAAAACTTTCAAAATGAAAATTATTAAAATTTTACCCTTTACATTTCTATTTCTTTTTACAGCTTGCGCCGAACTGGCGCAAATTGCACAACAAACACTTGAAGAAAGCCAGGGACAATCGTTAACGCGGACTGAGATTGTTGCCGGGCTAAAAGAAGCACTTGTTGTTGGAACAAACAAATCAGTAGATATTCTAGGGGTTACCGATGGCTACTACAAAGATGAAATGGCAAAGATTTTATTACCACCGGAAGCCGGTATGATTGTAGACAACGTCAGCAAAATTCCGGGAGGCCAAAAATTGGTTGAAGATGTTTTGTTGCGAATTAACAGAGCGGCAGAAGACGCAGTTTCAGAAGCTAAACCTATTTTTGTAAACAGTATAAAAAGTATGACCATTACCGATGCTATTGGAATACTGAGAGGAGCCGACAATGCCGCAACACACTATTTACACAATACGACATATAATCAGCTTTTTGCTTTGTACCGCCCAAAAATAAAAGCTTCAGTAGATAAAAAACTGGTTGGAAATGTATCGACAGGACAAAGCTGGGATTTGCTTACCGGAAAATGGAATGAAGTTGCAAATTCGATGGTTGGAAAAGTTGCCGGTTTTAAACCTGTTGAAATCGACTTAGATGAATATTTGACACAAAAAGCACTCGACGGACTATTTCTAAAAATAGAAAACCAGGAGAAATTAATCCGGGAAGATCCGGCTGCAAGGGTCACTGATATTTTAAAACGTGTGTTTGGTTCAGTTAGCAGCTAAACTCAAACTGTTGAAAATATTTTTAGATTCTAAAACATGTTCCATTGAAAATTTTAATTTTTATTGTTAATTTCCAATTGCCAAAGATGAATTAACTGATGTAGGTTTTCATTCAGGCAAAAAATTAACTCATTAATACTTACTGCCATGCGACTTGAATTTGTACGAATTGAAGAGGCAAACGACCTGGTAAACCAACTGATTGAGCACCATCCGCAAGCCATCTTTCTAACCGACCACGACTTTAAAGTCAAATATTTTAACAAATCATTTCAAAAGCTAACAAAAAGCGACAAAGGTGATATTATTGACCACGAGTTTTGTGAAATAATGGGATGTACACAACGGGGAACCGCTGTTACCCGCGAAAGCAATTTTTGTAAAAAATGCCAGATGCGCGAATTGCTTTCCGGCGGTAATCTTTCAGAAGTGGCACTAATTCGGGAATTTTACATCAACAATAAAATTGTAACCAAACATCTGCACATCGATACACACCGGGTGGTAATGCACGGAGATAAATATCGTTTGGTAGTAATTGAGGATCGCACACGCAAGCACTAAACGGATTGTAGCAGGTAATGATTAAATTTTTTCGAAGAATCAGACAAAGGTTAATCACTGAAAAAAAAATCAGTAATTACCTGCTCTACGCATTTGGAGAAATCATTCTTGTGGTTATCGGAATTTTAATTGCACTTGCCATTAATAACAGCAATCAAAAACGAATTATAAGAGAAAAAGAACAGGTATACCTCATTGGATTAAAAAATGAATTTCAAACCAGCAAATCAAAACTACAGAGACTTATTGAGGTAAACAATAGTAACTTTGAGGGTGCAAAAAAAATCGTTGAATATATATCTGACGAAAATATACAACCAGATGAAAGTGAATTTTCAGAATTGCTTTACAATACTTTTGCTTTCGACATTGCTTTCAACCCTAATAATTCGCTTCTAAATGAAATGATAAATTCGGGAAGCTTAAAAGACATTTCCAATCCCATACTTAAAACATACCTGACAACCTGGATTTCGACACTGGAAGATATTGCCAAACAGGAGAACGATCTTGGTATTCAAAGAGAAAAGGTTCTCGATATGTTTCGAAAAGAATCCAACAGCATCAGGACCATCTTTGATTTAACAGATGTATCCGGTAAAGAATTAGGTTTACTGCCCGGAAAAAATAACATCAGTAACCTGAATCTTCTGAATTCCAAGGAATTTGAAAATAACATTCTTATATTTATTCTTACCACCCGTGCTACAGAATCAACTCACTACAATCCGTTAATGGAAGAACTGGATGCCATTCTGGGAATAATTGATGAGGAGATAAAAGGATAGAGAACAGCAAATTTTCGCCAAACAATTAAGTGTACAACTTTTCCTGTTGAGATAGTTCTATCTCAACAAATCAAGCAAAAACCTTCCGCCGGCAAGACACCTTTCCTTTTTGCTTTCATACTCACTCCCTCTTTTTTCGCGTTCGCTCTCTTTTATTTTCTTCAGGCAAGAAAGCACTCTACTTTTGAATCATTGAAAAATAATTAAAAACTCAAAAAACAATTAAACAATGAAAACAAAAGTATGGCTAACAATTGCATTGTCCGGATTACTGTGTTTAACAAGCCTGGCACAGGAAAAGAAAAACTACATCTGGAGTTACGAGGGAAAAAAAAGAACCAACACCATTGGGCTGTATGGCGGCGTATCCGGAACCTATTCAACGGTTATGGATAATTCAGCAAACTGGTTGGGCTACAAAGCTGGCTTGGTTTTTAACCAACACTGGGGAATCGGTTTCGCCGGAAGTGCTCTGAATTACGATAAAAATCTCGATCGGCTGGTTGCGAACGGAACTTACCGATTGGAGGCTGGTTATTCCGGTTTGTTTCTCGAGTACATTGTTCCTTTAAAAGACAAAGCAAAGCTTTCATTTTCTTGGACAACCGGAATGGGACTTGCACAATATGTTTACAACAAAGAGTTCAAAGAAAACAAATTGTGGTATGAAGAAATTATTGATCAGGAGCGTTTTGCTGCCAATGAACTTGCGGCAGAATTTATGTTCCGGTTGGCCGGAAACTGGTGGTTGGGTGTACAGGGAAGTTACCGCGACACATCGCCTGTAGAACTTAATGAAACTGCCGACGACATATTTGAACAATTTAATGTAGGCATATCCATAAAATATGGCATTTTTTAGACTTTAACATGCAGCTTTGGAAAATCATTTTCAAGGCTGCATCTTTCCAAATATTACTTTTATTATTTGATACAAAATAGTATAATTTTCTATTTTTACTTTCATTAAAAAATCAAATTCCGGCATGAGCTTTTCAACCGTAAATCAACTTTTCCCTTTTCGAAAACTTCTTAACTTTTTGCTGGGAATTTCCGTCGGAGTCCAATTGGTTATCATTTTATACAATCACTATTCGGGGTACGCAATAATTGAAGGTGCAACACATTTTTTTATTCGCCTTGCATTTGGCTCGTTTCTCAGTCTTGTTGGCGGTTTTATGTTGGCTTACCCCAATTTGTTCCTTATTCATTTTTTGAACAAAAAATTACCATGGCACAAAAAAATCTTTTTGCGAATAACGGTTCAGTTTCTGTTTGCGTTTCTTATGGCCGTTTTCATTTCATTTTTTGTTACACTAATCTCAAATGCAGTAAGCCCGTTTACCAACGACGATTTAAATTCAATTCTTTTTTATAACGCACTAATTACAGTTGGAGTAAATATTTTGATGATGATTTCTCTCGAAGCCTGGCTTTATTTTAATGAAAGTAACCGTTCAAAAATAAAAGCCGAAAACCTTGAAAGAGAACTCTCGCAAATCAAATTCGAAGTGTTAAAAAGTCAGATCAATCCGCATTTTATGTTTAACAGCTTAAATGTCCTTTCCGGATTAATTGATAAAGATGTAAAAAAAGCCCAACAATTTATCGATGAGTTTTCAATGATTTACCGCTATGTTCTGGAAACTATTGAAAAACCGGTTGTGTCGCTTAACGAAGAATTAAAATTTATCCGCTCGTATATTTCTCTCCAGCAAATGCGTTACGACAATTCATTGTATCTTGATGTTGATTTGCCGGGTGATTTTCTAAAAAAATATTTACCGCCACTATCGCTGCAGGTAACCATCGAAAATGCTATTAAACACAACATTGTCAACACTTCAAATCCATTAAAAATAGAACTTTGCGCTAAAGATAAATGGCTGGTAGTGCGGAACAACTTGCAACCCAAAATTTCATCCGGAGGTTCTACCGGATTGGGACAAAAAAATATGATAAAACGTTATGCGATGATAACCGAACAGACTCCAAAATTTATGGTTAAAACCAACTTCTATGAAGTAGAACTACCGCTGATAAAACCGGAAGAAATATGAGAGTAGTTATAGTTGAAGATGAAGCAGTAGCTGCAGAACGGCTTAAAAAAATGCTGGAAGAAGTTGCCCCCGACTTTTCAATTGGAGCCAATTTAGGCTCTGTAAAAGAATCAGTAAAGTGGTTTACAAAAAACCAGGCCGATCTGATTTTTCTGGACATCCAGCTCTCTGACGGAATAAGTTTTAGTATTTTTGAACAGGTTCAGGTTAATACTCCCGTTATTTTCACAACTGCTTACGACCAGTATTCGATAAAAGCTTTTGAACTGAATAGTATCGCCTATTTGTTAAAGCCAATTCGAAAGGAAGATTTGACCCTTAGTCTTCAAAAATACAAATCGGTAAAATCAGTCTTTACTATCGACTTCGAAAGTTTGTTATCTGAAATAAAAGGTACTCAGCCGGAATTCAAAAAACGTTTTATCATTCAAATCGGTCAAAAAATAAGAATGGTAGAAACTGCCGCGATTGCCTGGTTCAATGCGATAGGAAAAAACGTCTTCATAAAAACATTCGATGGCCAATCCTACCCTCTTGAATTTAGTCTCGACAAACTGGAAACGCAACTCAATCCCAATCAATTTTTCCGCATCAACAGGAAATATATCGTCAATTTGAATGCCATTGAAAACATGACAGCCTGGTCGCGAAGCCGGATAAAACTAAAACTAAACCCGCCGGTGGAAGACGAAACTGAAACTGTGGTAAGTGTCGATCGGTCTCCTGTTTTCAAAAAATGGCTGGATAAATAGATGTTTAAAAATTTATTTCAATGATAATTCAGTTTTATACCCCTTTTGAAAAATACCTCGAAAAATCAGAAGATTGCTATTTATATGATACTGAAGGGAAAAAGTATATCGATTTTGAATCGGGTGTTTGGTGTGCAAATCTGGGACACAATCATCCAAAAATTAATCATGTAGTTAAAAACCAACTAGAAAAATCAATTCACCAGGGATATTTTTTCAGAAACAGGCATGCTGAAAAACTTTCAGAAAAAATAGCACAAAAAACCGAATTAATAAATGGGAAAAGTGTATTTCTAAGTTCCGGATCCGAAGCTGTAAACCTTGCCATTACATTAGCCAAACAAATTACAGGCCGGAATAAAATTCTCACGACAGACATTTCGTACCTCAGTGCTTACGGAGACGGGCAAAATTCACAAAAAAACAACAATTTAATCGTTATTCCTTTTAACAATAGTGCTGCAACTCAAAATATCGATTTCAGCCAAATTGCTGCACTTGTAATAGAAACCGGAGGCGCATCGCTGGGAATTATTAAATTTCCTGATTTTCAGTTTATCCAAAAACTGGCAAAACAGGCAAAACAAAATGGTGTAATTGTTATTGCAAATGAAGTAACCACCGGAATGGGACGCACGGGAAAATGGTTTGGATTTCAGCACTACAATGTTCTCCCCGACATGGTAACTACAGGAAAAGCATTGGGTAACGGATACCCTGTTAGTGCTGTTTCTGTTTCGAAAGAGATAGCAAAAGAATTTGAAGACGCTCCTTTCCGCTATGCACAGTCGCACCAAAACGATCCGCTGGGTTGTGCGGTTGCGTTGGAAGTTTTCAGAATAATGGAAGAAGAAAACCATGTTGAAAAAGGAGCCCTCACCGGAGTATTTTTCAAAAAAGAACTGGAAAAAGTGGCTAAAAATCATTCCGGTACAATAAAGGAAATCAGGGCACGAGGAATGATGTTGGCTTTGGAATTTCAAAAAGAGATAAACTCAGAAAAAATCCACAGTCAGCTTTTTGATAATGGTTTTGTTACGGGGAACAAATTTAATACACTTCGTTTTATGCCACCACTCACGTTACCTCAAAAAGACATTAATCAACTGATAAAAAGTATTAAAGAGACATTACAACTATTGAAATAGCAAGTCGTTTCAATAGTCAATACAATATCTTTTAATTTTTATATTTTCACGCATTTTCAAAAATGCTACTTTTGTATTCCTACCCTCGAAAATAAGCGTTGTTATAAAAACCAAAAACAAATTATTGAAATGAAGAAACTGCTGCTGTTTGCTACTATTGGTACAATTGTGTTATTTTCCTGTCAAAAACCAAATCAAAAAATACAAAACCAAAAAGAAAATTTGCCAATTCCGGATTTGGCTCAATTTGTCAATCCTATGGTTGGCACAAAAAATATGGGCCATACCTACCCCGGGGCTACAACTCCGTTTGGAATGGTTCAGTTAAGCCCGGAAACCAATATAGAGCCTTACTCTATTGATGGAGAATACAATGGAGAAACATACCGGTACTGCTCAGGTTATCAATACGACGACCATACTATTTTTGGTTTTGCTCATACGCATTTTAGCGGAGTTGGCCACTCCGATCTGGGTGATTTTCTAGTGATGCCTACAACAGGCGATCTCGTTCTTAATCCGGGTGAAGTCAACAATCCGGGAAGTGGTTATCATTCGCAATTTTCACATGAGACAGAAACAGCAGAACCGGGCTATTACAAAGTCCATCTTGAAGATTATGATATCAAAGCAGAACTAACAGCCAGTGACCGTGTGGGATTTCATCAATACTCATTTCCGGCGTCGGAAGATGCCCACATTATTCTCGATTTGGTCTACAACATTTATAATTACGATGAAAAAAATGTGTGGACTTTTATCCGCGTTGAAAACGACTCTCTGGTAACCGGATTTAGGCAAACCAAGGGATGGGCGCGAAATCGGAAAGTTTACTTTGCAATGGCTTTTTCAAAACCTTTTGAGACTTACGGACATAAGAAATATGACAAACTCACCTACAACGGATTTTACCGCCGGTTTGAAGAAGAGGAGAATTTCCCGGAAATGGCAGGTCGAAATATTCGCGCATATTTCAATTTTAAAACTCAAAAAGACGAAAAAATAAAAATAAAATTTGCTCTTTCATCGGTGAGCACCGAAGGAGCAATAAAAAACCTCAGGGCTGAAATACCGGGCTGGAATTTTAAACAGATAAAAGAAGAAACGCGGCAAAGATGGAACAGAGAACTTGCAAAAGTGCAAGTGGAAACTTCAACTCCGGAAGAAAAACAAACGTTCTATACCGCCATGTACCACAGCATGTTAAGCCCGATTATCTACGAAGATGTGGATGGCCGGTACCTGGGACTCGACCAAAATATTCACCAAAGTGAAGGTTTTACAAATTACACCATATTTTCATTATGGGATACTTACCGGGCACTGCATCCGCTTTTTAATATCTTTCATCCACAAAAAAATAACGACATGGTTAAATCGATGCTGGCCCATCAGGAGCAAAGTGTACACCACATGTTACCGATTTGGAGTCATTATGCCAACGAAAACTGGTGTATGATTGGTTACCATGCTGTTTCAGTAATAGCCGATGCTGTTGCAAAAGGAAATACAGATGCCGACCTTAATAAAACCCTTGATGCATGTATAAGCACTTCAAATGTTGGTTATTTTAACGGGATCGATGAATTTGTAAGGAATGGTTATGTATCAGAAGAAAAAAGCGACTATTCAGTTTCTTTAACATTGGAGTATGCTTATAACGATTGGTGCATCGCACAGATAGCTCAAAAACTTGGCAAAACTGAAGTGTATAACCAATACTTAAAACGCTCTGAAAACTTTAAAAATATTTACGATAAAGAAATTGGTTTTATGCGGCCAAAACTCAAAAATGGTGAATGGCGCAAAAATTTCGATCCGATGGATACACATGGCCAGGGTTTTATTGAAGGAAATGCATGGAATTATGGTTTATATGTTCCACACGAAATTGATACAATGATTGAAATGATGGGGGGAAAAGAAAAATTCGCCCAGTCGCTCGACAAAATATTTACGACTGAAATTGCAGAAAAATATATCGAAAATAACGAAGATATTACCAGAGACGGGATTATCGGGAATTACGTTCATGGAAATGAACCGGGACATCATATCCCTTATCTTTACAACTGGACCGGCCAACCATGGAAAACACAGGAACGTGTTCGAATGATTATGAAAACCATGTACAGCAGTAAGGAAGACGGTTTGTGCGGCAACGATGATGCCGGCCAAATGAGCGCCTGGTATATATTTAGCTCGCTTGGTTTTTATCCCGTTTTGCCCGGAGCCGACGAATATTCCATAGGCAGCCCCATGGTAAAAAAAGCGAACCTTTATTTAGATAATGGAAAAACGCTGGTAATCAATACTAAAAATCAAAGCCCGGAAAATGTGTATGTTGAAAAAGTAGAAATCAACGGAAAAAAAATCGATGGACTCACTTTAAAACACAGCGACATTATGAACGGCGGAGAAATTAAATTTTATATGACAAATACACCGGCAAAATAAAATTTTAAAATATAGTATTCAATCAAATAAATCCCAGGATTCGTTTTTTTGTTTTCAAAACGTTAGACATTCAAAATCCCCGGATTTATTTGTATAATCTCCCCTGCCAGGTATCTCTTTCTTTCAGGCGTTTCTCTACTTTAGCAACAAACTCAAAATTTTTCAGCCCCCATTTGGGAGCAAGCAACATGTCGGGTGGCGCCTGGCTAATAAACCGCTCCACAATAATCTGTGGACTTAACAACTCAAGATAATCAACCACCAGTTCAATGTATTCTTCTGCAGAAAAAAGAAAAAATGAATCGGGTTTCTCGCGGTATTGCTTTTCGAGTATGGTTCCTTTATGAATCTGAAGCTGATGCAATTTTAAGTTTTTAACCGGCAGTTTTGAAATAATCTTTGCCTGTTCGAGCCAGTCGGAGTGGTTTTCACCGGGAAGCCCTAAAATCATATGAGCACAGTTATTAATGCCGCGTTTTTCGGTTTGTTCCAGCGCCCAAACTGAATCGGCAAATGAATGCCCGCGATTGATTAATTCCAGCGACTTATCAAGATGCGACTCTACCCCAAACTCAACCATTACATAAGCTCCTTTACTCAGCTCCGACAAATAATCCAGCAATTCTTCATCTACCGAATCAGGGCGGGTTGAAATTACCAAACCAACAATTTTAGGATGCTGAAGCGCTTCTTCATAAAGCCGTTTTAAATCCTCCAGGGGAGCATAAGTATTTGTATAGGCTTGGAAATACGCCAAAAATTTCATCGCAGCGTATTTTTTGGCAAAAAAATCCACACCTTTTTGAATTTGATTTGTAACGCTGTTTTCCAGGTTACAGTAGGTTGGTTTGAAGGTTTTGTTATTGCAGTAAGTACAGCCACTTTTCCCTTTTAATCCATCGCGGTTCGGACAGGTAAACCCCGCATCGACGGAAACCTTCTGCACTCTTTCCGAAAACTTATTTTTAAAATAGGTTGGAAAATCGTTGTATCGTTTTTTATGATTCCAGAAAAAATTCTTGTCCGTCATCCCATCAAATTAACAGCGCAAAAATAAACAAAATAAGTCAGTATCAACCGATTCAGAAAACTGTTAACAAAATCTTGAAAACTTTAGTCCTTACAGGCTGTTATTCGTATAAAAAACCGGAATCTTATTTTTATTTTTAAATATCAAAAAACAGGTATATGTTCTCTGAAAAAGACAAACTACAAATACAAAATCGCGGAAGCAACATTGAAATTGTAAATCAACAGATTGAAAAATTCAAAAAAGGTTTTCCTTTTTTGCATGTGGAAGAAGCTGCTTCTGTTGGCAAAGGGATTATTCAACTCGACAAAGAAAAACTTCAAAAAAATATAGAACGTTACGAGGCAAAGGTAATATCTGGTATCAAACCACTAAAATTTGTGCCGGCTTCCGGTGCAGCCAGCCGAATGTTTAAAGCGCTTTTCGAGGCTCTGAAAGAGTGTGAGACTTCGAAAACACCCGAGGAAGTTTTAAAAGAAAATAAAGCAGTAAAACAATTTGTTGACGAGATAGAAAAGTTTGCTTTTTATCAGGAACTTAAAAACAAAATCAGCGAAAACAGCGAAGAAGAAAGTTGTAAAAACCAGGTAGGATATTTGTTGAGTGAAAAAGGATTAAATTACGGCTCGCTTCCCAAAGGACTTTTAAAATTTCATAAATATAAAAATATTGACCGTACCCCTTTTGAAGAGCATCTGGCAGAAGGCGCAAAATACGCAAAAGACAGTGCGGGAAAAGTGCGACTGCATTTTACGGTCTCGCCCGAACACCAGGAAAGTTTTGAGAATCTGCTTCAAAAAATAAAAGAATCCTATGAAAATGAGCTAAGCGTAACCTTTGACGTTTCTTTTAGCCAACAAAAACCATCCACCGATACAATTGCTGTTGATATGGAAAACGAACCGTTCAGGGAAGCTGATGATAGTTTGTTATTCCGGCCGGGAGGTCACGGAGCTCTGATTGAAAACCTGAACGATTTGGATGCCGACATCATTTTTATAAAAAACATTGACAATGTTGTTCCCGACAAACTAAAGAAACCCTCGGTTGATTATAAAAAAGCATTGGCCGGCGTTTTGTTAAAATACCAGGAAAAAATTTTCCTTTACCAAAAAGAGCTAAACGAAAAACATCCGGTGGCACTGGATCATGCATTTTTGGCGGAAGCTGCCAATTTTCTGGAAAACCAGCTCAATACAAAACCGGCAGAGAGTCAGTATTACACTGAAAAGGAACAACTTTATCATTATTTAAAAGAAAAATACAACCGCCCTTTACGGGTATGCGGGATGGTAAAAAACGAAGGTGAGCCGGGTGGCGGACCGTTCTGGGCAAAAAATCCGGATGAGACAGTTTCGTTGCAGGTTGTGGAAAGCTCGCAAATTGACCCGAATAGTATGCAACAGCAGACAATAATTTCACATGCCACACATTTTAATCCTGTTGACCTGGTTTGCGGAATAAAAAATTATAAAGGTGAAAAATACAACCTACTTGAATATACCGATCCGGCAACAGGCTTTATTTCAAAAAAATCGAAAGACGGGAAGAATTTGAAAGCGCAGGAGCTTCCGGGGCTTTGGAACGGAGCAATGAGTAACTGGAATACGCTCTTTGCAGAAGTTCCGATTGAGACATTTAACCCGGTTAAAACTGTGAACGATTTGTTACGAGAACAACATCAATAATATAAAATTGTCCGTTAATTCATTGGAATTATTAATTTCGCGAATTCATTGTTACGCAGATGAACGAAGAAGAGAGGAAAAATTTTAGCAGTGAGGAAGATATCAGTGAAGCCCTGAACCGTTTTAAACGTTCGCTGATATCGGGTAATAAAAAATATTTCGATGTTTCTGAATTTGAAGGAATTGTAGAACAGTTGCTCGAAGAAGGGGATATAAACGCTTCAGAAATAGCAGCACGGCAGGGTATTCAAATTCATCCCAATGCGGTAACTCTCCACCTAAAGTATGCGCAGGTTTTATTGAGTAAAGGAAAAATTGAAGATGCAATAAAACACCTTAATCTTGTTGAAAAGATTGAATCTACCAACCCCGATGTACACCTTATAAAAGGTTCGGCATGGTTGGTTTTGGGAGATGAACCTAAAGCAGGACGGTCATTCCGAAAAGCCATTAAGAGCGCAGGCAAAGAGGTCGATGACATATTGTATCATATCGGGGCGGCCTATATTCAAACCGGTGATATTCCAACTGCCATTCAACACTTTGAGCAGGCACTGATTGCTAATCCGAAAAATGAAATGGCGCTTTATGAACTGGGATTTTTCTGTGACCAGCAGGGCGACTACAAAAAAAGCGTTTCGTATTACAATCAATATCTTGATATTGATCCGTTTAATTATTCAACCTGGTTTAATTTAGGTATCACACAAAATAAAGCAGGTAATCATGACAAAGCAGTTGAGGCCTATGAATTTGCTCTCGCGCTGAACGACGAATTTCACCAGGCTCTTTTTAATATCGCCAATGCTTATGCGAATGCCGCCAGATATAAAGATGCCATTAAAAAATATTTTGAATATCTGGAGTTTGAGCCGGAAAACGACGATGCTTATTGTTATATAGGCGAATGTTATCTGAATCTGGAAGATTATACAAAATCAGCAGAACATTATCAGAAAGCCATTGATATTAACGAAGATAATGATACTGCCTGGTTTGGTGTAGGCTTAATTATGTGGGTGGAGAAAAAATTCCCGGAAAGTATTGTTTTTATCAAAAAAGCATTGGAGATTGACGATTCCAATCCAGAATACTGGCTGACGCTTTCAAAAGTATACAACGATTTCAACCACAAAAAGAACGCGGTTAAAGCGTTAAAGAAAGCTGTCAAACTGGAGCCGGAAAACAGCGAAATATGGCTAACATGGGCTGACGTATATCTGAACTTTGAAGAACTCGAAAACGCCATTCAGATTTTAAAAGCCGCAATAAAAAAGAACGGTGACGCGATATTAAAATACCGGTTGGTGAGTTTATATCTTGAAAACAAGGATGAACCCGATGCTTTTGAAATGTTGAACACTGCAATGAAACAGGACTTTCTTCAAATCAACCTTCTTTTTGATTTTTATCCCAAAGCTCCTAAAAACAAGCGACTTAAAAAACTGGTCGATGAATTTCGGAAGGCCAATAATTTTGAATAAGTGTTATCTAAATTTAATAATTCATTATTAAAGGTATCGGAATATCAGTAAATTACTTTCCCGGATTACCATAATATATCTTTGCAAAAAAGTTAAATATGTGGGCTTTTGCAGGACTTCTTTCCGCCCTTTTTCTGGGTATTTATGACATTTTTAAAAAGACATCGCTAAACGGAAATGCTGTTATGCCGGTTCTCTTTTTTTCCACGCTTACAAGTACGGCACTATTTTTACCGGTTGTAATCGGGTCAGGCCTCTTTCCTGATAAGTTAGCTGCGATTGGGCTTTTTGCGCCTTCACTTACCCTTACTGAACACATGCAAATCATACTAAAATCAGTTATTGTAGTCTCCAGCTGGATCCTGGCCTTTTTTGCAATGAAACATCTGCCTGTTACTATTTTTGCGCCGATTCGCTCCACTGGTCCGTTATGGACATTAGCCGGAGCATTGCTTATTTTTCAGGAAAGACTTAATGGTTTGCAATGGGTAGGCGTTTCACTAACCCTCATCTTTTTCTATCTCTTTTCAACCGCCGGCAAGCTCGAAGGTATTGAATTCAGGAAAAACAAGTGGATTTACCTTATCATTGGTGCAACTATTTTGGGTTCCATCAGCGGATTGTACGATAAATTTATTATTTCACGCATAGATAGAATTGCGGTACAGGCATGGTTTTCATTTTACCAGGTAATTATTTTGTTTCCGGTTTTGGCGGTTTTCTGGTTTCCCAACCGCAAAAATACTACAAAATTTCGTTGGCGCTGGACAATCCCGCTGATAGGAGTTACCCTGGTGGTTGCTGACTTTTTATATTTCTACGCATTAAGTTTGGAAGACTCAATGATTTCGATGATCTCCGCACTGCGCAGAAGTAGCGTTCTGATTACCTTCACTTTAGGCGCTTTACTTTTTAAAGAACAAAATCTAAAAAGAAAAGGAATTTATTTAATTGGAATTCTTGCCGGCATTTTACTGATTACTTTGGGAAGCCGCTAGTTTTCATTATTTCCAAAACTCAAACATTTTACCGTCTCTACCAAAAACCGGATCGTTTTCAGGAAGTTTTACTTTTGAAATATTTTCTTTTGCTGATTGAACTTCTTCTGCTTTCCCGTAATTCATATCCCACTGTTGTCCATCCGGATAAGCACCAACAACGGCGAAACCGTCACCGGAATTAATTCTTTTGTGTGCCGTTCCAACTGGTAAAACTACCAGGTCGCCTTTTTCAATCCGTACTATTTCGCTACCCGACCCGCCCAGTTGAACCTCTGCCCAGCCGCCGTAAATACCCAATGCTTCGTGCGCCGTACTGTGGTAATGCTGAAAATCATAAATACCATTTCGCCACGAAGCTCCCCAGTTGTTTTCAGCAAAAACTCTTTCGATGGTCGACGCAGGGTCTTTCCCTTCAAAACGAAAAACATCTTTATACAACAATACAGGCAATCCGGAATTATTGAGAAAATTTCCGTTTTCTTCGAGTTGTAAAGTTTTCACTTCCGCCTCTATATTTTTCTGAGCGTAGGATTGTATCATACCAAAAACAATAATAACAGTTAAAATCTTTCTTAAATTCATTTTTAAACGATTTGAGCTTTTTATTTTTCATAACAATTTATGGTAAGTTTTTGTTATTTTGGCACCTCCAAAATTTAAAGACAAAAATCTCCGTGAATTTTGAGTGAGCTTTGCTGGAAGTATAACAGCAGAGAACAAAAAAGAGACAAGGAGAAACGTAAAATTTAATATGAACAGAACAGCAAAAGATTACTTCGTTTTGGTTTTAAAAGGAATGGGAATGGGAGCTGCTGATGTGGTCCCGGGTGTTTCCGGCGGAACCATCGCATTTATTACCGGAATTTATGAAGAGTTAATTAACTCAATAAAATCCATCAACTTAAATGCATTAAAACTTATTCTAAGCGGAAAAATCGCAGACTTTTGGAAAGCCATTAACGGAACTTTTCTGGTATGCGTTTTATTGGGAATCGGAATCAGCGTTTTTTCGCTGGCAAAAGGATTGAAGTATCTGCTTGACAACCATCCTGTTTTGGTATGGTCTTTCTTTTTCGGATTAATTGTCGCTTCGGCAATTTATGTGGCAAGAACGATAAAAAAATGGGATATTTCAACTGTTGTTGCAGGTATTGCGGGAATTATCGTTGCTTATTTCATCACCGTAATTACACCTGCGGAGGCCAACACAACCACATGGTTTATATTTGTTTCAGGAGCTATCGCCATTTGTGCCATGATTTTACCAGGAATTTCTGGGAGTTTTATTCTTGTTCTGCTTGGGATGTACAAGTTCGTCCTTGATGCTGTTGGAAATCTGCAGATAGCCGTGATTCTTACCTTTATGGTGGGAGCAGCCATCGGAATTATTACTTTTTCAAATATCTTGTCTTGGTTATTAAAAAAATTTCATAATCAAACCATTGCTGTTTTGGCCGGTTTCATGGTGGGTTCATTAAATAAAGTCTGGCCCTGGAAACAAGTTACCGAAACTTTTACAGATCGGCACGGAGAAATAAAACCACTGGTTGAAGTAAATATTTTACCGGGAACCTATGAACAAATTACAGGAGACAATGCTCTTTTAGTTGGTGCAATTTTATTGGCTGTGGCCGGATTTGCCATTATTTTTATAATTGAAGGATTAACAAAACCAAAAAAAGCGAATTAATACAGATGAAAAGATACGGATTAATAGGCTACCCGCTCACCCATTCATTTTCAAAACGTTTTTTTACAGAAAAATTTGAAACCGAAAAAATAAATTCTACATACGAGAACTTTGAGATTGATACGATTCAAAAGTTTCCGGAGATTATAAAAAATAACCCCGAAGTAATTGGTCTCAATGTGACCATTCCGTATAAAGAACAGGTCATTCCTTTTCTGGATGATTTAAATGACTCGGCACGAAAAATTGGCGCAGTGAATACGGTGAAAATAATCCGTTCTGACTCGGGAGTTTATTTAAAAGGATTTAACACCGATACCTTTGGTTTTGAAAACTCCTTAAAACCGTTGTTAAAAGAGTATCACAAAAAAGCACTGATACTTGGGACCGGCGGAGCCTCAAAAGCTTTAAAATACGTTTTAAATCATCTTGGAATTGAGTTTATTTCTGCTTCTATTGAAGAGTTAAAAGAAAATGAAATTCGTTACGAAGAGATTGAT
Organism: Maribellus maritimus; assembly: GCF_022267315.1. Classification (GTDB taxonomy): domain Bacteria; phylum Bacteroidota; class Bacteroidia; order Bacteroidales; family Prolixibacteraceae; genus Draconibacterium; species Draconibacterium maritimum. The sequence continues at coordinate 98,489 of NZ_JAIKLE010000017.1, read as the reverse complement.
GAACAAATGATGACGGAACGAACGATAATTATCAATGCAACTCCACTTGGAACCTACCCCAAAACGGAAACCTTTCCTCCCATTCCTTATGAATTTATAGGCGAAAAACATTTGCTGTTTGATTTGGTTTATAACCCTGAAATAACACAGTTTATGAACAAAGGAAAAGCCAGGGGAGCCACTGCAAAGAACGGATACGAAATGTTGCTCGGCCAGGCATTAAAGTCATATGAAATCTGGAATAGTAAAGAATAGATTGGAAATTATTTATGGAAAAGAAGAAAGTTCTGTTTGTTTGTTTGGGTAATATTTGTCGATCGCCCAGCGCTGAAGCAGTATTTAAAGGAATTGTAAAAAAAGAAGGGCTGGCAGAGAAATATGAAATTGATTCTGCAGGAACATCGGGCTGGCATGCAGGTGAACCTGCCGATCGCAGGATGAAACAACATGCGGTAAAACGCGGATATGATCTCACAAGTATTTCGCGAAAATTTAATCCGGATGTTGATTTCGGGCATTTTGATTTGGTTATCGGGATGGATGATCAGAATGTTGAAGCATTAAAATCGATGACGCAAAACAGTGCCGATTTAGCAAAAATTCATAAAATGACTGATTTTGCCAAAGAATGGAATTACGAGGAAGTTCCCGATCCGTATTATGGCGGAGAAGAAGGTTTTGAGCTGGTTCTCGATTTACTGGAAGACAGTTGCGAAGGATTGCTAAAAAAGCTGGAATAAGCTAAAAATTATTCCAGTATATCCACTTTTACAGCAACAATCCCGGGATGTTTTTCAAAATTATCTGAAAGTTTCTGTATATTCATTTTGCGTGTTACCCCCACCAGAAACACAATTTTATCAGTAGCCTCATTAATATTTCGTTCAAAACCGGTTGACATAATTCGTATATCCTGACTCTTCAGAATTTCTTTCAGAACCTGTATATCAGAATTTCTTTTTTTTACGTACAACTCTATTTTCCGGATTGTTCTTTCTTTAAAAACACGCTTTTCAAATAAATTCATTACTGTTAACGCAAACAGAATCACCACAACACCAATGAATCCGATAATATACATGCCGGCCCCAACAGCCAGTCCAAGTGCTGCCATTGCCCAAATTGAAGCTGCCGTTGTTAGACCTTTCACATCGGCTCCAAATTTCAAAATTGCTCCAGCCCCTAAAAATCCAATTCCTGAAACTACCTGTGCTGCTATTCGGCCAGGGTCTCCGTTTTGAAAGTCGGTGAATGTTTGCGGAATAAAAATAGAAATCAACATCACTACAGTTGAACCGATGCTTATTAAAATATGTGTCCGTAATCCTGCGGGCTGATCGTGAGTTTCACGTTCAATACCAATCAGCATACCGATGAAAAAACTAACCAGAATTCTCACCAGAGCAACTTGCCAGGTAATCTCGGTTGTTGTTAATACTTCGTTGATGTAATCCATTTAAATTCTTTTATCAACCTCCAATTTACAAATTAACGCTTTGATTTAAAATATGTCCTCATAATTATCGCCCCAAACAAATGATGGCAAAAAAATGCCGCCTGATTTCAACAATCAAACGGCATTAATATTTTTACTGGAAATTCACTATTCGAAATGATAAAGAAAGGTTACAAAAGCGTCATATGCCGGTTTCTTTTTTCCTTCAATTTCAACCACGATTTTTACCTGAATTTTGGCAATACCACGCAAATTACGAATATCGTTTAAGGAAACAATTGCGCGGATTTTGTCGTTTACCAAAACCGGCTGCTGAAACCGCAGTTTCTCAATTCCATAATTTACAATCATTTTCACATTGCGCACATCAACAATAGAATACCACAAATAAGTTAACATCGAAAGTGTTAAATAGCCGTGTGCAATTGTACTTTTAAACGGCGATTCTTTGGCCGCTCTTTCCGGATCAGTATGAATCCATTGATAATCGAGTGTGGCATCAGCAAATTTATCGATTTGATCCTGTGTAATCTGGATATATTCTGATGTGCCGATTTCTTTTCCCAGATAAGATTCAAACTCTTCGTAGCTGTTAATGATTGTTTTTCCCATTTGACAAATTTTTGATGATGCAAATTAAAGTTTTTAATTGTACTGAACCCCAATTTTTGTTTGATAAACAGGAAATTTAAATAAGGTTTTATAAAGTCAAACTGAATTTTTAGACGCCTCGTTCTATTTTTTAGTCAAATTTCAAATAATCCACTCTTTTTTTTCACCTTTGCAAATACAGTCGAGCGATGAAAAATCTTCTACGTAGTACCACATTTCTGGCAATTTTTGCATGCTGGCTTTGGTCAACAGCTTTTGTTGGTGTAAAAATTGGATTGCAATATCAAACTCCGTTTCAATTTGCAGGTATCCGTTTTTTTATATCCGGTATTCTCATTTTTATTTATTTTGGAAAACCGCTCAAATTCTTCCGGGAGCTTAAAAAGCACTGGAAGTTTGTACTACTTTTGGCCATCGTACAGATTTTCACACAATATGCGCTCTTTTACAGCGGTTTAAACCTCGTACCCAGTTCTCTGGGAGCAATGATAATTGGTTCATCTCCGCTTTTTATTGCACTTGTGGCTCATTTTACTTTCCAGAATGATAAGATGACACCACTGAAAACGGCCAGCATTTTAATTGGTGTTACAGGAATTGCCATTATTACCCTTGGACGTTCAAAAGTAAAAATGAAAGGCGAACTGGAGCTTCTTGGAATCGGGTTATTGTTATTGAATAATCTGGTTTCCGGATATTCAAATGTAATGGTCTCAAAATATTCAAAAGGAGTTTCGCCGATTGTGTTAAGTGCAACATCTCTTTCGGTTGGTGGACTTATGCTTTTTCTGATTTCTATCCCGATAGAAGGGATTCAGCCCGGACCTTTCCCGCCAGCTTATTTTTACGCCCTAACCTGGCTTAGTTTCTTATCAGCGGCAGCCATTACAATTTGGAATATTCTTTTGCAACGCCCGGGTGTAAAAGTTTCGCTTTTAAATGTGTGGAAATTTCTCATCCCGGTATCAGGCGCCATTCTCAGCTGGATAATTATATCCAATGAAAAGCCTGATCTCTTTTCTATTATTGGAATGAGTTTTATTGCACTGTCATTACTAGCATTAAATTATGCCAATAGGAAAAGCTCAAAAGCCTTGGGTAAAAATTTGGCAAAAAAATGATCCCAAAAAATCCCGCGGCAAATTCCACGGGATTAAATAATATAATATTCTATGATTTACCAAATTACTGGTCGCTGTTCCTGCGTACGATATAATTTATCATCAGGTTTAATATTAAACGCTTCATAAAATTCCGGAACATTAAAAGTAGCTCCGTTTACACGAAACTCACCCCAGGGATGTACATCTTCCTGAACCAAACGCAACAAAGCTTTTTCCCTTATTAATCCCTTCCATACCTGTGCATAAGAGAGGAAAAAACGTTGAATATCGGAAAACCCTTCTATATCTTTTGGGGCGGCTTTTCCTTCCTTGCTTAGTTTATATGCTTCAAGCGACACTGTTAACCCTCCAAAATCCGCAATGTTTTCACCAAGCGATAAATGGCCGTTAACATGTACACTGTCGCCTACAGTAAAATCGCTGTACTGATCCACCAAAAGTTGTGTACGATTGTTAAACTGTTCCGCATCTTTTGGTGTCCACCAATCAATCATATTCCCGTTTTTATCAAAATTTCTTCCCTGATCATCAAAACCATGTGTCATTTCATGACCAATAGCCATTCCAATAGCACCATAATTTACGGCATCGTCGGCGTTGGCGTAAAAAAACGGCGGCTGTAATATTGCAGCTGGAAACGTAATATCATTCATCAATGGATTATATCCGGCATTTACTGTTTGCGGCGTCATTCCCCACTCCGATTTGTCTACCGGTTTGCCAAATTTGTCCAACTGGTCGTAATAAGCAAAATAATTGGCACGTCTTACGTTCATAACATAAGAATCTGTCTCTATTGTCAGTTTTGAGTAGTCTTTCCACTTGTCGGGATACCCAATTTTTACGCCCATCGCATCAAGTTTGGCCAGTGCTGCCTGTTTTGTTGAGTCGGTCATCCACGTAAGATTTTCCAACCTTAAACGAAGTGCTTTTTTCAAATTCCCAACCAACTCTTCCATTTTTGCTTTATATTCCGGCGGAAAATATTCTGCCACATACAATTCCCCAAGCGGCTCTCCTAATGCACCATTAGCAAATCCAACTACTCTTTCCCAGCGAGGTTTTATTTTTTCGCTCCCTGAAAGAAATTTGGAATAAAAGTTAAAATCCTGATTTACAAAATCGGAGCTTAAAAACTCTGAAGAACGATTTATCAGGTTCCATTTGAGATAAACTTTCCAGTCGTCAACAGGAACATCTTTCATCAACTCGCCCACTTCCTGAAAAAATAGGGGCATACCTACTATTACATCTCCAAAATCGGTATCGCTGATTTGGTTAAAATAACGAGTCCAGTTAAATCCGGGAGCCAATTCTGAAAGCTCTTCCAAACTCATTTTATTATACAGCGCCGGAATATTTCTCATTTCAACACGTGTTTTTGAACTTTCTGCCAAACGCGTCTCAATCCCCATAATTGTTTCCGCATTTTCCCGTGCTGTTTGAGATTCGAGACCGGCAAGTTCAAACATCTTCGCCACATGTTTTACATATTCTTCACGTATTTCTTTTGAACGAGCGTCCTGGTTGGTATAGTAATCGCGGTCGGGCAAACCGATTCCTGCCTGCATGAGGTAAAATTTAAATATTTTACTATTCATCAAATCCTGCATAACCCCACCTTCGAATAAAGGGTCCAGGCCATATGTATGAAAACGTGCAACGGCATCCTGAAAATCCTGACTTGTTTTGATATTATCAATTAAATCCAGCTCCGGCTGAAGCGGACTGATTCCCTGCAATTCAATTTCAACCGTATCCGTTGCTGTGACATAAAAATCGCGTATTTTTTGTGTTACGCTGCCTTTTTCAGTATCAGTCTTTTGAGCCACTTCCTCCAACAAAGCTTTTACATCGGCATCCCGTTTCTTTCGCACAATATCAAACGAACCATAACTGGAACGGTCTTCCGGAACTGAGTTGTTTTTAATCCAGCTTCCGTTCACATATCTGTAAAAATCATCTCCGGGGTTAATCGACAAATCCATGTAATCTGTCCGGATGGATGGTTCATTTTTTTTTGTGCAATTTGTAAAAGCCAAAGCAACAAAAGTAATTGCGAATAAATACATTGCCGCTACTGAAGTTCTTTTGTTTGATTTCATTTTAAATTTATTCTGAAATTAAAATTTATAACAACCTATTTGTTCCGGATTTTGAATTAAAATTACAACACAATTGTCTAATTTATTTTTGAACACCTAATAAACTGCACACACCTGTAGTGATTTATTCCACTGAAACAATATTAAAAAATGGAGAATGCAGAAAGTAACCAGGCTATTTCAATTTCACTGCTTTTAGCATTTGCGATTTAAATATTGATTTTTTATCAGGAATTAATCTAAAAAAGTAAAGTCCGGAAGGTAAACTCGCCAGCGAAACATGAATTTGTGCATTAAAACTTTCGACCTTAACGACTTTTATTCGTACTCCTAACTGGTTGTAAACTTCAAGTTTAAATGATTCCTGTGCCAGATTTTCATCTCCAAGCTCAACATAAATATCCGACAGAAAAGGATTTGGATAAATAAAAGCATCCGTATCTTTCAGTGATTTTTGATGATAAGGAGAGCCGTAAATTTTCTCCGAAACTCTCCAACTGGACCACAAGGCATTATCCAGTTCAGGATCTTTTAATTCGAGAGAATATCCGTCTCCATCAGCCTCTTCTGGCCAAGGAATAGTATCGGAATAGGCAACAGAATCAATCAATTGCTCAAACCCGTTTGTAAGATAAATGGTTTCTCCACTATTGCTCAAATTTTTCTGAAACTGACCAAAAGCACTAAATTTATATACTCTGGAAAATAAAACATTGTCGTTGGTAAGTACAAGCCCGGCATCGGGGTTGATATTCTCATTGGTGCCGAACAAATAATTAATTCCACCGGAAAATCTAAATCCTTTCAAATTCACGGGATCTTCTCCAAAATTCATAATCTCAATAAATTCAGGATAATCATCTTCCGGGTGATACATAATTTCATTGATTACTATATCTCCTCCGTAAACATCATCAAAGACAAACTTCTCTTCAGTGAGAGCACTCCATGTTTTATCTGACGCAGAATAAAACCGGGCTTTCAAAATCAAAGTCTTTCCAACAACAAATTTGTCAGCATACACAGCTCCGTTTACTTCTCCGCCAACTGCTCTCGGGTCGGTACCGTCCAAAGTAAAATATACTTCCCCCAAAGATTCATGTTGCGAATTTAAGGTTATCTCGATTTCTCCGTCTTCCAGGGTATTTGCCTCAATCTCCGGAGGCAGGTATTTCGGAAACAAATTATTGCTGCTTTTTCTTAATTGTCCTATAACAATATCTCGCCTTTTGGGAATGTAATCATCCAGAATTCTGTTTACTTCCTGAATCCAGAAATCTTTTTTTGTGTAGGTTGTTCCCGAAACGTCTTTACGATAATCTCCCCACCGGGCTGACTCCAAAATGATTGCATTTTCAATCTCACTTTTGCGAAACAAAAATCGTTTTCTGAAATTTTCAGGTGTTAAAGCTCCATCATTAAAAAGATGTTTGTACACAGCATCGGCAAACATCATCCTGTACTCCTCATTTTCTTTTAACAAGCTGTGAATTTCCGTGGGTCCGCCTTCATCGTTTTTTCCGGTGTTGTCGTAGGTAACATCGGCAAAACGCATAACAAGTTCTGAATCCCAAGGATAAAACCTAAATCCGTCTGCTGATGTTTGGTTTCTTGCAACATAAAAATTCTGATGCGCCCAGTCGTAATTTCCCAGATAAAAATTCAACAGCATGTAATCGATAAAAGCCGAAATATCGAGGTATTTCTCAAAATCCAACAACTGTCTGACTTCCGAAAAACCATTCCGCGCACTTGTGAGCATGGTCGTGTAGAAACTATTTGTCCCTGCTACAACTGTATTCGGATTGTGTTTTAATACATCAAATTTTTCTCTTTCTGCATCCAGATATTCTGCTAAAAAAGCATCATCGGGCCTTTCGTGTAAATTACAAATTCCCCAATACAACCCGTTTAGATACAAATGAAAATATCTTCCGTGAAAACTTAACCTGCCCATATCGTTTTGCAGGTCTGACGTTAACTGGTCGCGCAGGTAAAGCGCATGAAAACGTTGATCTTCGTCGGTTGGATGAATCCAGGTGGAATTTAACATCGCATCAACCACCAGTGTATTTATTGAATTTATTTCTGAATCAGGGAAAAGTTTATATTTCAATTTGGTTGGGCCATACATTTCTTTAAATAGCAGTCTCATTGATTGTTTAGGTGATTTCCAGTTTACAATACTTGTGCCTCCCTGGTTTTGCACACCGCAGGAAACAGCAAAACTTTCTTCAATTTCTTCCGGAAAAATAAACTCAGCAATTACTGCTTTTTCTATTGAAATATCAGAGTTTGGATAACCCACATACATTCCGGTATCCGGATTAAACCAACTATTCACATCCATGGTTAACGACAGTGACGGAAGATCTGAAAAAGCTGAATCAATTTCAAATGTGTACTCCGGATCATTTATAACTTCAGGATCCACTTCATAATCGGCAGGTATGGTTTTGGAACCACCCCATGTTTCAGGAAATCCAATATGATTTTTCGATTGTTCTTTAACGCTCGACACAAATAAATAGCTGTTTGTAACCATTTCAGATGTATTGGTATCTGAAAAAGCAATTGCCTTTATTATAGTGGTTGAATCAATTAGGATGGGGTCAGTATACACCGTACCATTATTTATAGTTGGAGTAGAACAGTCGGTGGTGAAAATTATTGTCGATGTCGGAGTAGTTGATAAAGAAAGGTAAAAAGCCTCCTTATAATAATTTCCGGATTGACTAAATGTAATACCTGATTTTTCTTCTGAAATTTCGAAAACAGCCAGCTCATCCAAAATGAAATCCGATTCACCTGCCCATAAAAGTATACCGGTAAACTGGCCGAAAAAAACGATACTAAAAGCACGAATAAATTTCAACCCAACCGCTACAGTTCTTAAATTCATAAGCAAAGGTTAATTAATCTTGTTAAATATAATGGAATTTTAAAAAGTTTTCTTATCGAATAACTTTCAAAATTATTTATTGTTAGTGTTCGAAAGGAAATTCAATTCAACACAACTAACTATACATTCAAACTACACGAATAAATCCAACCAGGGATTGCTTTTATTGGAGCCAGCCCGGAGTAAAACCCAGAGCTTTCTATAAAACAAGCAGTGAAATATTGGGAGAATATAAATTGTCTTTTGGTGGCTACGCTACTCGATATATAATTACTGGTGGTAGCGAAGAAAGAAAGCAGGTACAAAATCAGGGGGTGTATAATTATTTATATCCCGGAAAAGAAATAAAATTCATCTATTATATTATAAAAGACCAAAATTAAAGCCGGTTCTCTTACAAAGAAACCGGCTTTATGATGTTTTCGTTTAGTTCTAAAATATTATTCATCAAGCACCAGCAATTCAATTTTTCTAAAATCGGTTGGATGACTTTCAGCCTGTAGTGAGATTGTTCCTTTTGTTATCAATTTATTTCCGTCGGCGGGTAATAATTTTTCATAGGTTGCATCTCGCGGGTCGAGTTGTGGTTGTTCGTAATGCATCACTTCTTCACCATTTACAAAATGCCTTATGATTTCACCACCGTGAACTTCAACTTCTGCCGTAACCCATCCATCACCATAACATGTTTCTGATTTTGAGTTCGTACAATGTTGCTCAATCAATTCACCGTTCATAACAACATTGGTTCCCGGCGTGCAAAGATTTAAATTTGAACGCGGATCATAGCCATCTTTCCCGTTTATTCCGCCAAGCAACTGAACTTCAATTGATGTAGGAAATTGTTGATCCAATTCCATTGACTCTGCACTTTGGCCGTGTATCATCAATCCATTGTTGCGGAATGCCCATCCCGGACCGTTTTTGACTTGCTCGTCAACAAACCGGTATTCTACCCGCAGCTTATAATGCGAAAATTCATCTTTGTAAAAAATGTGTCCAAATGCACCGTTCCATTCATCCCAATTATCATAACGAACACGCAGTAAACCATCCTCTACACGAAAGGTGTTGTTGTAATTATCTCCCAACTCGTGTCCGGTAAATTTTATCTGCCAGTCGTTTAAATCTTCTCCGTTAAATAATTGAATCCAGTTCTCTTCAGTTGCTGTTTCCGCAGATTTTTGCTCCGCTTCCTGATTTTTGGGTTTTGAATTGCAAGCCGATAACACCAATACAAAGGCTACAATTAAAATTTTTGATGATAAAAAAAGTGTACGCATTTTTTTCTTTTTAAGAGTTTTTAATTGATTTAGATTTTGTAAAGGTAATAATAATATTATCCAACATAATCTTACTGAATCAGAAAACAGATGCATGACAAAAAGCGAAATAACATGAGACAGAAAATATTAAACCGGTAAAACCAAGGCTGTAACAAATTCATTATTTGACTTACAGCAATTTCTTATTCTTTGATATCTTCAGAGATACGCTGAATTACAAACTGAATATCATAAACAATGTCGCCAATGGCCATAGGTTTTATTGTAAAGTCTGTTTTTACCGGTACTGATTTCATTTTTAAACTTTCCAATTGTGCTCTATCCACTTCAGCATAATATTGTCCGGGTGGCAAACCCAAAAAAGTAAAGCCGCCGTCTCTCTCAGTCATTGTTGAGGCAACCATTTCTCCGTCAGCATTGTAAAAGTTTACAACAATCCGTCCCTGGCCTTTTTCCCCCCTGTCGTCATTCAAATAAACCCAACCATTCACTTCCCCCATAGGCAAAACAGGAATATATACTTTTTTGAACTGATTTGGATCGGTATAAATACGATAGCTTTTATGCTCCAGCTGCCACGAAATTTGTTCCAGGCCTTTATCATCGAGCGTTAATACATAACTTGTATATGGTTCTAATCCAACAACTCTGATTATAGAGTCCTGGAGATTTTTTAAAGTCCTCCCTCCTCTCAATCCAATGCTCAATCCTTGAGCAAATGGTTCATCCGAATCTTTAAAACCATCATGATCAATGTCTACAAATGGGACAACAGCAATTCCACATCGCCCAATTGCCGATCTGTTATCTTTATGAATATATCCATTGCCTCCACCAAAAGCAAAACTGCCACGGGCCCCCTGAGTCGACAAAAATTCATTATTGGAAACACGGGCAGAGAAATTAACCTGAGAAAAAGAAAAATCCCAACGAAATGAAAACTGCAAACTGCGATAAGAGGATCTAAAATTCTCTTCTCCGGAAACGGATAAGTATCCCGATCGGGCAATACGTTTCTCAACCTCTGCTTTTACAGAAGTTATATCTTTATTCGTGATGTCGACCTGGCTTTGTGGTCTGACTGTAAAGCCATGCCCCAGCCTGATTCCCAAACCAAGATTACTGTATATATAAGGGTCTCTTCCTCCCAACCAGTTGGCGTAAGCGCTTATGTTTGTATTTACATTGCCAAAGAAGGATGAAAAAGTTACATCGGCAGTGTTATACGTAAGCATTTCGTATACATTTTGTTTAAAAGACCAACGGGTGTAACCATTTAAAAATTTAAAATTCAAAGGCACAGACAAAGTTGCGCCACGTTCTTCCAGATAGTTGAGCCTTATTGCCTGCTGTTCTTTATCATAAAGAACATAGTTAAGTTCAAGCATTGGACCTGACGCCAACCTGTAGTTTACAAGCGCTTTTGTACGCACACCATCGGCATATTCGCCCGTTAACATAAAGTTGGGAAAAGGAGTGACTGAAGCCAAAAAAAAAGGAATTTTATCTCCATTTGCAATTGAGGAAAGATATTCTATTCCTCCACCGATTGTTAAAAATCGGCTCACTCCATACTTTACTTCTGCGCGGCCAAACCTGGAATAATCCCCGTCCATAACAATACCTGAACTCAACGTATATTCCATTTCTCCGGCAGGCAAAAAATTAAACGGTATATTAAGAAATTCTTCTTTTGTCCGCTCTTCTCCATAGGGGCCATAAAATTTTAGTCTTACCTGCGACGTTCCGTATACAAGCGGCACATTAAAACTATAAAATCCCGAGGCATCAGCTGTTTGATAATCAACAATCACATTGTTTACATACAACTCCACCGTCCAACCCGGTTCTGTATAGTCATTGATTGTATATTCTCCAAAAGAACGGCGGTAAGTTGTTGGGGCATTGGTAATACTCATTCCAATCAATGGGTCGTATATGGATGCAATTGCAGAAGAACTGATTTTTCCGATCCTGATTTGCCGGGCCATTTTTGCCTGATTGTTCACCCAACGCCAGTAATACTGCTGGTTTCGGTTATTAAAACCATCGCGGGATGAATAATTTAACAGCAGGCTTGTTTCTCCTCCAAACAATTCGGCTCCTGTTCCCAACCAGATTCTTGTATCGTTATATTGTGCGGTACTTTGTGTAGAACTGACAGCCCAGTCAACCATTCCGAACTTTAAAAAATGATAATCGCGGTTTATAGATGTATCTACCTTTTCTTCCCCTTTAAGAATATTTACATTTTCGCGAAACTGCTTGAGCCGCATTTCCCGTATGGCCGGAACTTCAAAGCCTGGTTTAACATTTACAGTAAGACTTCTGAAATTAAAATCGCAATACAAACCAAATAACTCTCCCCACAGTTGATGATCTAAATACAAACCAAATTCAGTTTTTATTAAATCAGTAACTTCTAAATTATACGTTTTCCCATTGGCAAAAACCTGTTTATTTATGTTGTCTATCATATATTTGTTGCTTTCATCTGCCATAAAACCAGATATCCTGTCCATATTTAACGAGGATTCCGCTTTTATCTGAAGCAGGTGGAAAACATCTAAGACTGGTAAAAATAACTTTTCCACATCATAACTGTACAAGGGATCCAGGTTCGTAGCTCCCACTCCTTCTACTCTCAAGGTAACAGGAATCTCCTCAAATTCAACATTCTGACTTATTGAAATATTACAAAAAAGCAACAAAGGAAGCAAAATTATCAAAAGCTTAACCACCATAAAACCGGTCAGACTTGAAAAAAAATCTGGCCTTATTATTTCTGACGGCTGAGTTTTTATTTGCACTCTTTTCAATCTGAAATGAGGTTTTATTCCTGAATAAATGTTACTGAAAAACTACCAACGTAATCTCCTGAGGGATTGGAAGCTTCACTGCCAACATGAAGCGTAGCACCAACTTTCACCGGATTAATAAAAGGATGAGCAGATGTAGTAACAAAATAATTTCCTTGCTTATCAGAGGTAAACCCGCTAATCATCATACTCTCACTGCTCCCAACTCTGGTAAGCATTGCCGAGGCAGGAAAAGAAATGTGAACTATTCTACCGGGAATAAGCCGGACATCGAATACAGCAGGAGTAGCAGGAGAAAGGGCAAGTTCCATAACCGACCCGTTAGTCATACAGTTGCCTTCCGGGCTGACAATAACTTCTCCGCCGGAAGCTCCTGTATAAAAGCTGCCAAAACTTAATTCCTGGGCCGCAAAAACCTGCAACTGATTCGGCGGAGGAAACGGAGATTGTCCAAATGAATTTTCTGAAAAAATTAAAAAAGCCACAACAAGGATAAAAGTTTTACAGAAGCGAATAAAAATTGCTCGTAAACAAAAGTTTTGATGACTTGCGGGATTTTCTCCGAATGGCATAAAGCGTCTTTTTTATTTTAGCCCCAATTCTTTTTCATCGTACACCTGAGGTTTTGCTTCGTTTGAACTGCTGTACCGAACAAGCAATTTCCCCTTATTTAATTCAATTCCTTCAGGAGTATTGAGTGTCATGGTAAAACGCCGCAACAGATTGGGTGTATAAACAGCAATTCCTTTTACAAGCCCAACATAGTACTTTTCGCCTTCAGGAGTAATGTATTCTGCTTTCAGGTCGCCATAAACCGACTGGGTTCCTTCCCGGTTAAGCACAACATTAAGCACATTCGCTCCCTGACTATTTTGCTGAACATTCAAATCGCTCAAAACTACGTCAGACGAAAGGTTACCAATCCTTGCTATAACCGGTATGGAAATTCCAAAAATAGGAGTCAATCGTATTCCAATTGCTGTACTATCGGTTAATATATCTTCTTCGCCCAATGGTTTTTCTTCCGGCACGGCCCTAAAATACAAATGAGAGCGATATTCACCATCAACCATATTGGGCATCCGTCTCAACTGCATTCTAACCACCTGTGACTCACCCGGAGCAAGCTCGACCGAGCGTGGAAAAAACCGGATATACGGATCTGCAAACATTTGTCCTTCCTCCGGCTCAGTTACTTCCTTGAAATTGCCATCCTCGGTCATTCTGTATTGTAAAAAAGAAATTGAATAATAAGCGGTGTCCTGTCCCGTATTCGCCAGTGTTATTTCCTCTCTTTGTTTACCCCCTTCAAAAACGACACGCCGCGGTGTTATCAGCAAATCTCCCTGTGCCCTGCTAATTTGTGGAAGAAGAAGAACAACAACCGAAAAGAACAACATGCTTTTATACAAAAAGGATAGTCTAAACTGAGCGGTATTAATCTGTTTTTTCTGTATCATAATTGGGAATTTTCTTTCAAAACTACATTTTTTTAATAAATATCAACAACAATACTGTGATACAAAAATAATCACCAGCACGTGTCGGCGGAAAATAAACTTACAGAACAGGAATGAGGTTTAAATAAACAAAACGATAAGATCTTAAATACTCCGGAATATTATGAAATGGCTAATTGTAGGCAAAGGTTACAATAAAAGAACCCGAATATATACCAACTGGATTCTCATCAACCGGACCGATGTTGAGCGTAGCTCCTATACTTACCAAACGTTCTCCGTCCGACAAGGTAGCTGCATCTCCCGATGGAGGGTCCGAAACCCAGCCTTCAACATCCATCGTTTTTCCGCTTTCAGAATGCACCAATGTAGTGGCTGTTCGGGGAAGCTGTATACTGAAAGTAGCGCCCGGCTCTCCTTCCACTAAAAATTTACCGGGACTGTATCCGCCGCCAGCCGCAATTACCGATCCCTGCGCCGAACGAATTCCTCCCGGAGAAATAACAATTGAACCACCGTTATTCCCCGTTGTAAAACGGCCAAAGTTTAAAGCCTGATCTTCGTTGGCGGCCAGCGCTTCAATTACTTCGGCAAACACCTCTGCTGTAATGCTGCTTTCTTGCGAACGTGCCACACCAGGTATGAGAAAGAAAGAAATAAAAGCGATAAAAAAATAACGGTACATGTTTGTGAATTTTAAAACCTTAACAACTGGGTAAAAAAAAGGGCAACCCTGGCCGCCCTTTTTTTGAAATCGTTTTGTATCTTAATTATAGTTAACAGTTACCTCCAATCCATTTGCATTTGTATATACACCTGCTGGTTGTTGTGCATTAACTTGAAGAACTCCACCAACTGTAACAGTTTTTGTACCACTTGAAAGTGAACTCGAACCACTTGGAGAACTTTCAAATGAGCCTAAAGTCATTTCATTTTCTCCACTTGTTAAAACTATTGAAGTAGTTGGTAGGCTTATAGAAAAAGTCCTTTCTCCATCTCCTGTTACTGTAAAGGATGCTGGGCTTACTATTCCCGTTGAGACGGGCAATGTAACTCCACCAGTAGCTTCCCTGTCTTGTTCTGGGTCAGTAGATAAAATAACAGTTCCTCCATTAGTTGACTGAACTGCGATGTTACCAAAATTTAAATCTCCTCCTCCCACAGCACTCGTATTCTTAGAAATACTAATCGGCGTAATAATTGTAGCAGAACTTTCTGCAGTCGCCGATTCTTGTGCTTTTACACTCTGCGTTGCAACTACGATAATAAAAAGGCTTGCGAATAAAAAAACTAACTTTTTCATGATTTTGTGTTTTTAAATTTTATTAATTTTCGTTTAACATTTTCGTGCCACCCCTTAAGCAATGCGCATGCCTTTTTATGCAAAACACTGATAAACAACAATATAACATCACCAATCAACACAAAAACACTCTCCCCAAGGGAATAGAGTGTTCAAAATGGGACGCAGACTCATTTTAAGATAACAGGGGAAAGAATAAAAAAATAAGTATAAATTAGATCGATTGGGAAAGCGGGACGAAAATTCCGGATTTTGGAAATCTACATCACTCAGTTTTTATTTTATTTTCATTGCTGAGCTTTTAAACAGACAGAAAAAGGAAACGGAAAGTAAAATCAGGATTTGTAACAGCAGAGATTTTATATAAATGACGAAAGACACACCCAAAAGGTTTAAAAAAGGATACATCAATTGTACATAAATGTTACCTCATATTGCCCGGTAAACATATTATTTTTTTCCCCGACAATGTCTTTTTGTGGTGTTCCGTTTAGCTTAAATACTCTTTTATCAGCATCTATGGTATTCCCGGCCGCCGACTGATTAGAATCGGGACAAAAGAAAGTATCAAAAGAATAAATTTCTCCATTTTTTCCTTCCAGCACTGTAGTTTGAACCGATACACCCATATCAGTATCAGCGCTTCCGGCAACAGCTATTTCTGCAAGAATCAAATCTGATGATGTTGTATTCTCATTATTATAAATAATGTGATCGTTGCTGGTACTGGCAGTAAGCATTGCCGGTTCTACTATTTCAGCAAATACATGTCCAGTGGCCCTTACCTGTGCGCCAACCTTTCCAAAACCTAACATAATAAATAAAAATACAATCGTCAATACAAAAGTATTTTTCAATCTGATTATTATATGCAAGCACCTAGGAAATTTACAAAATATCAAAGCGTCCATTTTTGTTTTGTTTAAATTCCTAATTTGTAAAACAAAGAACGTTTTCACCTTGTTTAAAAAAAAGATAAAAAAAACTTTTTTTATCTCTCAGGGTTTTAAAAATTTACAAGGCAATTCAAAACGTCGATATAAATTTAACCAAATGCAACAAATAAATAAAACAGAGTGTCTCTGAAAGAGAGGGTAATTTTAACTGATTTTAAGGGTAAAAAAAACTGACTTACTTGATTTATTTTTGTGTGGAAGTAACTTCCTCAAAGATATTACACTTCTATTACTTACACACACCAACTAATAAATAACAGGGACTTTTTCTATTTTTCTTCCGTCTTGCCCCACTATCTGAACAATAACTATCGAACTTGCCGAGGGGACAACAAACTCTGCGGTCTGTCCCCCGAAAAGTTTGCGGGTCACTAATTTCTGCCCTGTCAGAGTATAAATATCACAAGTGTATTCGCCTTCGACAAGACGTAAATCAGCTGTTATTTTTCTTTGTTCAGAATAAATAATAACCGGAAGTGTTTCGTAAGGATCTGCATAATCTCCTGATACAATTTGCAAAACAAAACGGTCGGTTTTTTCGTCTTTTTCAGCTTCAAAAGAATAGACTTCTCCTTCTTCTATATCATTCCATTGACCGGTAATTCTATCATACAATTTAAAGGTCTCAAAAGCTGTTGAATTAAATTGAAAGGTAAGTTCATAATTTCCGTTTTCTCCGGCATCAAAAGAGACGGGCAAAACCGGATAATCTTCTTTTTCTCCCAACAAGCGTATTGAGTAAGCCATTTGCTCTTCCTCCAGAAACAAACTCGGAGAGGCAGGCACAAAACTAAATCGTTTCGCCGTACCCGTTTCTTGTCCCGTATGTCCAAATTCAATAATAACTTCATCTTTACCAAATCCGTCGGTAGATTTCACATCAACCACAATTCTATTCTGAGTGCTATTAGCATTTTTAAGCCAATTTCCGGCTCCTTCATTTACCCTGACGGAATTACTCATGGAAAGCACTCCCGATTGACTGGCTTTCACAAAAAATCCCTGAGTTGGTGCTATATAACGCGAAACTCCAAGAGTACCATCATCTGATGCAGAAGCTGAATTGTAAGCACCATAATTATTGTTTGTTTCGCTCCAAATCCAGATATCATAACCTTGATTATTACCTTCCAATGTGTTTCTTCCCCAGCCGGAAGATTTCCAGTCGACAGAAGAAGGATACGGATTTCCAACGAGGTTAAATCCAAACTCTGTTCCCGTTCCTGCTGTTTTGGACAATTGAACAGAAACTTCTCCGTTACTCAGGGTTCCCTGAAAAGCTTTGGTTGGATGGGCATCCTTGTAAGAAATGAGATACCCCCTTCCTGATATAAAATTATTACTATTGTTATTGCTTGTCAGCCACGTTGGCGGCTGATTGGTATTCAGAAGATACACCCAGGAGGTATCCGGCTCATACCACGAATAAAAATCGTATCGTGTATTGTCGCCGTATGCATCACTCCCCCCGGTAGGTGTAAAATTTCCCGAAATTTCCTGGTCTGCCACAGGCGAAGAAATCATTTGCCATGTTTGAGGTTCGCCCGAAATATACCGTTGAAATGTTGCCAAAACGCCGTTGGTATTATGAATTAACGAACCGGTTCCTTCGGTATCAGAAGCAATAAGTAAACCTCCGGATCCCGCACTGTTTGAAACACTGTTATCCACAGTTAAATTCCCTGTTGAGCCGATCGTTAACGATGCTCCTGTCTTTATTTCAAGATCAAAAATACGGTTCCCCTGCGACGATATCAGGGGATCATTTGGTGTTATCGGGATAACAACATGTGAACTGGTTTGAGGCAGTTTGTTCTTTACCCAGTTCCCCGCTTTTTCCCATTCTGAATCAATTGTTCCTGCCCATCTCCAAAAATTTGCCGGCTCTGTTTCCAGAAATCTTTTTTTATGATTAGCACTTAAAGTATAATTATTCAAATTTTTAACATTATTCCCGATAAGATAATAATTAACATCCGACGCAATATTAAAACCAAGTACCAAGGAAACCTCATTGTTATTTGCCCCTCCAAGAACCGGATTTTTTGGATAGTCAATTGTATTCCCCGTCTCATTTTCTACCCGGTAATTAGATGCAGTTTGTGATGAAACAGGATCCAGGGGTTCGTTAAAAATGGCCGTGATTGTATTTTCTGAATTAATTACTAACGATACAATATACGGACGATTGGTAAAAATGTAATCTTCGCCGGTAACATAACCAACTGCATCGAGCGTTTTACCAGGCTCAATCGTAAAACTCCCAGTTTCACCAACTTCCAAATCATTTAAAACCATCACATTGTGGGTAGACTGCACATCAGCTCCGCTTTCTACAACAAGATTATAAAACGTATTGTCATCCCTCCAGCTGTGTGTACTAAACACCTGATTGTCTCCATTAAAAATAAAAGTACTTGTTCCTGCATTAAAAAAACCTTCATTTTCAAAGCTGCTTCCGCTAAAATAAATTGTACTTCCTCCTGCATTTATTGTTCCACTGCTGTTTTCAGTTCTTAAACTGCCTCCAAAATAAATATCACCACTTACAGCATTTATATAGCCTGCTGATTTCAAAGTAGTATTCCCGTTTACCTGAAGTGTGCCTCTACATGTAATATTTATATTAGCTGTACCATAAGCAGTAAGATCTCCTTTAAACAAAAGCATACCATTATGAGTTTCTATCACGGCTGTTCCATTCGGGCTAATCGAATTGTAAAAAGTAACATACGCATTTCCTCCGTAAAAATAACCGGAGTTCTGAATGTAGCACGGTGTATAAAAATCAACAGTTCCACCAGAGAATTCGGGATCATCAGAAGTACAATCCAAGGTCTGCACATCAGAAGCGGAAGGAGACATGTAAAAACGCCCTTCACTTCTTATTTCAGCCTTGTGGGTGCTATTCGAGGAATCCCCGTCAAAAACAAAATTTCCGACTCCTCCATTTAGCGTTCCTTTAATCAATGTTGAGCCATACACATTTACACTTCCCCGCAACACATCAAAAGTCTTCCCCGAGGCCAACTCAAACCCATCCCCCAGATTAATATTCCCGTCCTCAAGTATCAATTCACCATTTATGGTTAATTTACAATCCGGCGAGTTTAGTGTTCCAGAATTAATGATCCTGATAGAAGTATTGAGAAACGCCATGGTAATATCGTGTCCGTTATTCCCTTTTCCATTAAATTGAAGATTCCCGCTGTCAAGTAATATTTCTCCGTAGTCCTGAATATCAAGATTATTTTCAATGGTAAGTGTTGCACCATTCACCACGGCTATAGCTCCGCCATACCAATCACTAACAGTAAGGGTTGAAACTGTTACATCGCTTTTTATTTCCGGATAAATACCAGATGCAATAAGACCTATAATCACTTTAGCGTTGCCATCCGGCACACTTCCCTGATCCCAGTTGGCAGCTTCGTGCCAGTCGTTGCTAACATCTCCCGTCCAATTCCAGTTTTGCGCAGCAACACTTTCGAATGCTAACAGAAAAACAACCGTCAAAATTAGCGAAAAAACCGGCGATAAAACTACAGACCGAATACCGTATACTTTTTCGAAAAATCCTGATCTCCAAGATGATTTCTCAAACAAAATTGATATTTTACGAAATAAGGACATGCCTATTTTTTTAATAAAGAAGATTAACAACATCCATAAAACTTCATTACAAAAATAACAGAAGATGCAGAACATCTTTAAGAAAACGCAGTTAATAAACCTGATAATCAAAGTTTTTCTAAAATCTGGACAATTTGCCCCATTTTGTTTTTCGAATCGATCAGCTATTAATTCTTTTTAAAAAGAAAACAATTAACAAAGCAATCGAAGCAACTTGAAAAGCCCCCTATCTCACTTGTAAAGGCGTAACAAAAACAAATTAAAAAGATTGTGATATATTTTTTACTACTTGGTTAAACTTTTCAGTTAAAACATTTGGTTAATCAATATATTCATTCTAATTTTGACCAAGTAGTTAAACAATTTAGTTAAACTTTTTAATAAAATGAATGAAATAAAAAAAGACAACGCTGAAGAAAAGATTCTGAACGCCGCACAAAATGTATTTATCAAAAAAGGAATGGATGGCGCCCGGATGCAGGAAATTGCAGACGAAGCAGGCATTAACAAGGCTTTGCTTCATTACTATTTCAGAACAAAAGAAAAATTGTTTGATGCTATTTTCAAAAAAGTTTTTAGCAAAATATTACCCAACCTCATGGATATGGTGTACTCTGATTTACCGATTGAGAAAAAGCTGGGAATTTTTGTTGAGAGCTACATTGATTTATTAATGAAGAATCCATTTCTTCCAACTTTTATTTTGAAAGAAATGAATCGAAATCCTGATTTTTTGGCAAAAATCATAAAAGGAACCGGAATTCAACCTGACAAGATTTTTGCTATGTTCAAAAAAGAAATGGAAGCCGGAAGAATTAGAAAAATGGATCCGCGGGACCTCCTGGTCAATATCCTTGGGTTAAGTATTTTTCCTATTGCAGCCGGACCGCTAATGACCATAATGTTTTTTGAAAACGACAAAGAAGCCTACAAGACATTTATTGAGCGAAGAAAAAAAACAATTACAGAATTCATTTTACATTCAATTTTAATAAAATGAAAAAGCTATTAATTTTATTACTGCTACCCACGCAGTTGGCATTTGCACAACAGGAGATTCTGTTGGACAATTGTTATAACTGGGCGCGTGAAAACTACCCTAATTTAAAACAAGCGGAAGTTTGGCAGGAAATTACGTCTTTAAAAAAAGAAAACATAAAAACCAATTATCTGCCGCAGCTTGCGCTAAACGGACAGGCAACCTACCAGTCGGATGTTACCAGCGTAAATATTTCCATGCCGGGAATTGATATCCCTTCCGTTTCGAAAGACCAGTATAAAACCTATGCAGAGTTTAAACAAAACATCTGGGATGGTGGAATTTCGACATCGAACACAAAACTGGAGGAAGCAATTCTACAAAGTAATCTTAGCCAGCTTGAAGTAGAATTGTACAAGTTGACTGAACAGATTTCACAGGCATTTTTTACAGCGCTGGCAATGGACAAACAAAAGGAAGTGCTGGCTGCCCAAAAAAAAGTATTGCAGGAAAAACTCAAAATGGTTCAATCAGGAGTGGAAAACCAAATGATAGAAAAATCCAACGCACTTTCTCTCGAAGTTGAAATCTTAAACATCGAACAAAGTGCTCTGCAATTGGACGCCGGCAAAAAAACAGCGATTCAGATACTGACCATTTTAACCGGACAAACAATCAATAAAAATTCAGTACTGAAATATAACGCTTCGGAACTAAATAAGCACGATGAATTATCACGACCGGAACTGGATTTGTTTGCTTCCCAAAAAAATCAATTCGAAAGGCAAAGCGATTTATTGACAAAAAGTCGCAACCCAAAAGTTTTTGGATTTGGACAGGCTGGTTACGGTAAACCTGCTTTAAATATGTTGAATGACAAATTTGACACCTATTATCTTGTCGGAGTTGGATTATCGTGGAATGCGTTCGATTGGAAAAAAACCAACCGCCAGAAGGAAATACTTCAGCTGCAATCGAAAATGATTTCACAACAGGAAGAAACATTCAATCAAAATATAAAACTGCTTCTCGCCCAGCAGAATGAACAAATCAGCAAACTTGAAAAATTAATTGAAACAGATACAAAAATAGTAACGCTGCGCACCGAAATTGCCCAATCATCCGCCTCAAGGTTGGAAAACGAAACAATAACAACTTCAGATTATATACAGGATGTACAAGCAGAAACCATTGCAAAATTGAACGTTGAACTTCACCGCATTCAACTCAACGAAGCAAAAGAAAAGTATAATTTAATTAAAGGAAAAATATTCAATGAATAGTCGCTGTTCAGAGCTAGAGTATTCAGAAATATGTAAAGGATTTAAAACCAAAATACAATGAAAAAGATTTTATTAATTATGTTGTTTGCAGCACTTCTTTTTAGCTGCAACAATACAGACGAAAAATCGGATGCTTTTGGGAATTTTGAAGCTGACCCCGTAATTGTATCATCCGAATCATCAGGAAAAATTCTTCAGTTAAATATTGAAAAAGGGCAAAAAATAGAAGCCGGTTTTATGGCTGCCTTAATCGATACTGTTCAGATTGATTTAAAACTAAAACAAATTGATGCGCAAAAATCAGCTACACTATCAAAAAAACAATCGATACAATCGCAAATAGAAATATATGAGGAACAGATTAAAAATCTGGAGACAAATAAGAAAAGGGTAGCACAGATGGTAAAAGATCAGGCTGCCACACAAAAGCAACTGGACGATGTAACAAGCCAAATCAGTGTAATAAAAAAACAAATTGCAGGCACGCGAACACAATTTACATCTGTTAACAAGGAACTGGATATTTTGGAAACTCAAAAAGAAACTGCCGAAGATTTATTTCAACGTTGTCAGGTAGAGTCACCCGTAAGTGGAACAATTCTGGAAACCTACATAGAACAGGGTGAATTGGCAACCCCGGGGAAACCACTTTTTAAAATAGCTGATTTAGATGAACTCACATTAAAAGTTTATGTTAGCGGAGCACAACTCCCAAATGTTAAAATCGGGCAACAGGTGAATGTTGTCATCGACAAATCAGAAACGGAAAATCAGGAACTAAGTGGAAGGGTAAACTGGATTTCTTCGGAGGCTGAATTCACACCCAAAATTATTCAAACAAAAGAAGAGAGAGTTAAACTGGTTTATGCCGTTAAAGTAAAAGTAAAAAACGATGGTACGTTGAAGGTTGGAATGCCCGGGGAAGTGAACTTATAGCATACAGTCTCGGTCGTATTTGTCAACAATTAAAAGCGAAACTATAATAATTTAAAGGGTGATAAAGATTAACCAAATATCAAAGTCCTACAATGAAAACCAAGCAGTAAAAAAAATTTCTCTAAAAGTAAACGAAGGAGAATTGTTTGGGCTAATTGGACCCGACGGAGCAGGAAAGACCACTTTGATGCGCATTTTAACGACACTGTTGCTACCTGAGTCAGGTGAAGCTAAAATGGATGGGCTGGACGTAGTTAATGATTTTAAAAAGATCAGACACATCGTTGGTTATATGCCGGGACGTTTTTCCCTGTACCAGGATTTGAGTGTGGAGGAAAATCTTAACTTTTTTGCTACCGTTTTTGGAACAACCGTTCAAGAAAATTATGATCTTATACGTGATATTTATTACCAAATAGAACCATTCAAAAACCGCCGGGCAGGAAAACTTTCAGGAGGGATGAAACAAAAACTGGCACTTTCCTGTGCACTCATCCATAAACCCAAAATTCTCGTCCTTGACGAGCCAACTACCGGAGTGGATGCAGTATCAAGAAAGGAATTCTGGGAAATGCTAAAAAAACTGCAGAAAAAGGGAATTACGATACTCGTTTCAACTCCCTATATGGACGAAGCCAATTTATGCGACCGTGTTGCTCTGATTCAAAAAGGAGAACTTCTGAACGTGGATTCTCCACAACGAATTACTGAAAAATTCCCGCGCAGAATTATCCAGATTAGATCTGACGAAATGTACCGTCTTATCAACGATTTGAGAGCATTTGAAAAAGCCGAATCTGTATTTGCTTTTGGACAGTTTGTACACTTTACCGGAATTAACGACGATGTTGAAACCAATGAACTGGATATTTACCTCGAAAAACAGAACCATAACAATATTGTGGTAGAAGAAATTTCTCCCGGAATTGAGGATGTATTTATGAGTATGCAATCGAATAGTAAGTGAACAGCGATCAGTGAACAGTGATCGCTGTTCAAATTAGAAAGTAATAAAATTATAATATAATCTTTTTTAAAAAAGTTATGGACTTCAGAAGCTTACATGTTTACAAAATAGGTTTCCAACTAGCAATGGAAATATACGAGATTTCCAAAAGTTTTCCGAAGGAAGAAAAATATTCGCTGACTGACCAAATTCGGCGTTCTTCCCGATCAACCTGCAGCAATGTTGCGGAAGCTTACCGTAAAAAAAATTATCCGAAGCATAAAAGTAAACTCACGGATTCCGATGGTGAAAACAGTGAGACATTAGTTTGGCTCGAATTTGCTTATGCCTGTAAATACATTGGAGAAGATGAATTTAAAAAATTCGAGGCCAAAACACAGGAAATTGGCAAACTTATAAATTACATGATTTTAAATCCAGAAAAATTCAGTAGCAGTAAAGACCTTAACTGATCACTGCGACTGACCACTGATCACTTATTCAACATGGAAGAAATTATCAAAGTAAAAAATCTCATCAAAAAATTCGGTTCCTTCACTGCCAACGACAACCTGAGTTTTGACGTTTACAAAGGCGAAATATTTGGATTTCTTGGGGCAAATGGTGCGGGCAAAACAACAGCTATCCGGATTTTATGTGGTCTCTCCTCTCCCACTTCGGGAGATGTAAAAGTTGCAGGTTTTGATATTTACCGGGAGACCGAAAAAATCAAAAAAAACATAGGATATATGAGTCAGAAATTCTCGTTATATGAGGATTTAACCGTTGCTGAAAACATACGACTTTACGCTGGAATTTATGGAATACCGCCCAAAAAAAGAAAAGAGAAAATGGCGGAACTGTTAAAAAAGCTGGAAATGGAAAATGCGAGAAACAAGTTGATTGCAGGCTTGCCTCTGGGATGGAAACAGAAACTGGCCTTTTCGGTAGCCATTTTTCATGAACCTAAAATCGTATTTCTCGATGAGCCCACTGGCGGCGTTGACCCGGTTACACGCAGAAAATTCTGGGATTTGATTTATGAAGCAGCCAGTAACGGAATAACTGTTTTTGTTACTACGCATTACATGGATGAAGCCGAATATTGCGACCGCGTTTCGATTATGGATGCCGGAAAAATTGAAGCACTGGACACACCCGCAAAACTAAAAGAAAGATACAATGCAAAAAACATGGACGAAGTATTTATAAAAATAGCAAGGTAAGAAGCCTCCCCTAACCCCTCCAACGGAGGGGAACCGGAAATAAGCTAAGAATAAACAACAAAGAATGAAATATAAAAATGAAAGACAAAAAATCGGAATTGAATGGTTCAACTTCTTTCTTCTGACTTCCGTCTTCCAGCTATTTTAAAATATGAAACAGCTTAAATCTTTTATAAAAAAAGAATTCTTCCACATTTTTCGTGATCCGCGGACGATGTTGATTTTATTTGGAATTCCGATTGCCCAACTGCTAATTTTCGGGACAGTTATTAAAAGCGAAATCAAGGATGTACACATTGCTGTTTACGACCAGTCGAAAGATATAACCACGCAGCAAATTACAAATAAAATACTGTCGTCAGGATATTTTATTCTCGATAAAAACCTGGAAAATACAAACGGCATAGAAGATATTTTCAGAAAAGGAAAAGTAAAAGAAGTAATTGTTTTTGAAAGCAATTTTGGAGAAAAATTAAAAAAGGAGGGAAAGGCAAATGTACAGCTTATTGCCGATGCTTCCGATCCAAACACCGCACGCCTGGTTATTTCTTACACTTCCGGAATCATTAACGACTACATAAAGAAGATGTATCCGAATCTGCAGCTACCTATGCAAATTCAACCTGAAGTACGGATGTATTTTAATGAAGAAATGAAAAGTGCCTATATGTTTGTTCCCGGTGTTATGGCACTCATTTTAATGCTCATTTCTGCTATGATGACTTCTATTTCCATCACTCGCGAAAAAGAATTGGGCACCATGGAAATACTACTGGTTTCGCCGTTACGACCTGCGCAAATTATTATTGGGAAAGTTATCCCCTACCTTATGCTGTCGGTTGCAAATGCATTTGTCATTGTACTTATTGGTAATCTGGTTTTTGGAGTTCCCATTACCGGAAGTTTTATCTTATTGATGCTTGAAACCATTTTGTTTATCATGATGGCCCTGTGTTTGGGTATCCTTATTTCTACTGCTGCAAAAAATCAAATGACTGCCATGTTTATATCGATGATTGGATTAATGTTGCCAACCATTATTTTGTCAGGATTTATTTACCCGATAGAGAACATGCCGGTTGTTTTACAAGTAATAAGCCATATTATGCCAGCCCGTTATTTTGTTACCATTATTCGTGCAATTATGCTTAAAGGAGTGGGAATTCTTTTCGTATGGAAAGAAACATTAATACTGATTGGAATGACTCTGTTTTTTATTGCGGTGAGCGTACGGAAATTTAAGATTAGGTTGGAATAAAAGCCCCTCTGACTCCCCCAGGGGGGAGAAACTATGCAGCTTGTAACGTGCAACCTGAAACAATTAACAAATGAAAACAATTCGCTACATATTACAGAAAGAATTCCGGCAGATTTTCCGGAATAAAACGATGCTACCTATGATTTTTGGAGTGCCGTTGCTACAAATGCTTGTACTCGTTTTTGCCGCAACTTTCGATATGAAAAAAATCGACATGGTTGTAGTTGATAAAGATCTTTCTGAGACATCCCGGGAAATGATTGCAAAATTCGATGCCATACCGTTCTATAATCTTGAATTTGCAGTGCCAGACGAAACCATTGGAGAAGAGATGCTCTTCAGCGATGAAGCTGATGCAATTCTCGTTATACCTCCCAATATGGAACGTAACCTTATCCGCGATGACAAAGCCCAGGTACAACTCCTTGTAAATGCCATCGACGGAAATTCAGCACAACTTATTTATTCCTATTCATCGAGAATTATTGGGAATTTTAACAAGAATATGATTGCCGAATGGAAAGGTATTCCTGAATTTTCGCCACCCGGCGAAGTAAAAATATCAGAAAGCTACTGGTATAATACCGAACTCGATTACCATTGGTTTATGGCACCCGGCATTCTGGCCGTTTTAGTTACTGTTATTGGTATGTTTATGTCGGGAATGAACCTGGTGCGTGAAAAAGAAATCGGAACCATTGAGCAACTCAATGTAACTCCTGTAAAAAAATATCAGTTTATCATTGGCAAGTTGGTACCTTTCTGGTTAATCGCCTTGTTTGATTTGGCCTTTGGCCTTTTAGTCGCCTGGCTGGTATTTGATCTGCCCGTTGTTGGCAACCTCCTTGTTTTATTCGCCTTTGCAAGTGTTTTTCTTTTGGGTGCGCTCGGGCTTGGCTTGTTTATTTCGACAGTAAGTGACACACAGCAGCAAGTCATGTTTATAAGTTTCTTTTTTATGATGATTTTTATAATGATGGGAGGGATTTTCACGCCCGTGGAAAGTATGCCACACTGGGCGCAAACAATTGACCGGGCCAACCCAATGTACTACTTTATGAAAATAATGAGAAATGTAGTACTAAAGGGATCTGGCTTTATCGATTTACTGGAAGAATTTCTTTCTCTTTTGCTCCTGGGAGTTATCTTTTTGAGTTTGGCGATTTGGCGCTACAGAAAAACGACTTAAAAGTCTCCGGCAACCGCTAGCTGTTTCTTTTCTACTATTTCGAAGTTGGAGAAGAAAAGCGGAATTTTGCAAAAAATTTGATTCAGTAGTTTTCCAGAAGATGGCTGGCTTTACTCTCTTTCAAATAGGTTCCAAGCTTTAAATCAATTGACGCAGTGTGCTCTTTAAACCACTGAATCAGGAAACGAATCAACTGTTCTTTATCAATCTTCTTAACATCCAGAAAATTAATGGTATTCGCAAGAGTCTGAATCAGTTCATCGTGCTGCTTCTTATGTGATTTATAGTCAGGATAATCGTTCATCAACATTACATTTTCTTCACTCGTAAAATGAAAATCGGCATATTTATACAATTCTTCAAGCAAAAGTTTTATAATTTCGTCATCCATTTCACTCTCAAAGGCATGATAAATTTTTTTGATGGTTTTAAGAAAAATCCTGTGTTCAGCATCAATTTCGAAAACACCTACACTGTACTGATTTTTCCAATTCAAATCTTTCATAAAACGGGGCTATTAGTTTTCTGATATTTTATGGCATTCAAGTTATAAAATAAATTCTAAAAAGATAATATTTTCATTACTAAAACTTTAACCAAAAGAAATGAGACAAGTTTAATTCAGACAATTTTGAATAAAAACAATTCTAGACTTTAGCTGAATAAAAGAAGTTGTTACAATAAGTTCTTTAGCAAAACCAGAGATCGGGCCTGAATTTCATAAACATTCTGTACCGTAAGAAAAGGATAATCTGTGTTTTCTTTTTCGGTGTCTGCCAATATTTCCCAATTCGGCGCTAAGCCTTCGTGTGGCAATGTAAATGTTATCGGTTCCCAATAACTATTTACCAAAATAAGCAAAATCTCTTCTTTTAAACTATTTCCAAACTCATCTACCTCTTTCATCAGTTCTCCGTTTAACAACATTCCCATAGCGCGAATAAAACTGGTGTCCCATTCCTCCTGACTCATGTCTATTCCATCTGTATTCAACCAGCGGATATCAAAAACTCCTTCGCCCTGTATACTTCTGTTTTTAAAATAACGTCGCGGATGTAATATCGGATGTTCGTTTCTGATTGAAATTATTTTTTTTGTGAACTCAAATAAATTTTTCTGTTTTTCATCCCAATCCCAATCCATCCAGGCAATTTCATTATCTTGACAATATGCGTTGTTATTACCGTTTTGCGTCCGTCCATACTCATCGCCGTGGCTAATCATCGGAACTCCCTGACTCAACAAAAGGGTACTCAAAAAATTACGTTTTCGTTTTTCTCTGAGTTTATTTATTTCCGGATCATCAGTAGGACCTTCCACTCCGCTATTCCAGCTGATATTATGATCTTCACCATCCCTGCTGTCTTCCTGATTGTCTTCGTTATGCTTTTTATTATAGCTTACAAGGTCGTGCAGCGTAAAACCGTCGTGTGCTGTTACAAAATTAATGCTTGATGAAGGCAATTTTCCGTTATCTTTATATAAATCGCTACTTCCACTTAAACGGTAAGCCAGTTCACTAACCTGGCTTTCGTCGCCGCGCCAGAATTTCCGCACAGAGTCGCGAAACTTCCCATTCCACTCTGCCCACAGCACCGGAAAATTACCAACCTGGTAACCACCTTCCCCCAAATCCCATGGTTCAGCAATCAGTTTCAATTGTGAAATAATCGGGTCCTGATGGATCGTATCCAAAAAAGTCGAAAGTTTTCCCACATCGTAAAGCCCCCGAGCAAGCGTTGATGCAAGGTCAAACCGAAAACCGTCAACCTGCATCTCGGTTGCCCAATACCTGAGGCTGTCCATAACAAGTTGGAGAGTTCGGCTGCTAAGCATATTTAATGTATTTCCGGTTCCGGTGTAATCGGTGTAATACAAAGGCTTTTTACGCTCCAACCTGTAGTAGTGGTGATTGTCAATCCCCCTAAATGCCAGTGTTGGCCCTAAATGATTTCCTTCTGCGGTATGATTGTAAACCACATCAAGGATCACTTCGATACCTGCCTGGTGATAAGCTTTTACCATTTCTTTAAATTCGGTAACTTGTTCACCTCTGACACCAGAAGCGCTGTATTCTGCATGAGGAGCAAAATAACCGATGGAATTATAGCCCCAATAATTAGAAAGTCCTTTATCAAGTAAAAATTTATTGTGTACAAAGTGATGTATCGGCATTAACTCGATAGCTGTTATTCCCAGCTCTTTAAAATAATTTATGATTTGCGGATTAGCCAAAGCTTTATAGCTTCCGCGCTCTGCCTCCGGAATCCCCGGATGCCTTGCAGTAAAACCTTTTACATGCAATTCATAAATAATCGAGTTGTGCATGGAGATATCGGGTTTAACAACTCCTTCCCAGTCAAATGACGTATCAATAACCACTGACTTTTTTATGTCAGCAGCACTGTCTTCTCCGCCTTTTTTTAGTCTGATTCTTTCACCTTCTTTATTTATTTCGTAGTCAAACATGTTATTACGCACATCTACCCGACCATAAATTGATTTGGCATAAGGATCAATCAAAAGTTTTTGTGAATTAAAACGAAACCCCTTTTTGGGTTGATACCGTCCAAAAATACGGTACCCATTAAGCTGCCCGGGTTTGATTCCCGGTAAATAAGCATGCCACACATAGTCGGTTACTTCGTCAAAATCAACATGCATATATTCCTGCAAATCCTCGGGATATTTAAAAAGACAGAGGCGGACTCCTGTAGCATTTTCACTAAAAAGAGCAAAATTTACCCCTTTCCCGTCGTACGTTGCCCCCAACGGATAAGGTTTTCCCGGTAAAACTCTTCCACTATAACTAATTCTTGTTTCGTCTGGTTTATTCATAAATCCTCTGTTTTTTTTGAATTCTGTAGATTTTGCCTCATTATTTACTAATTACTAAATACTATACCATTCGGTTCAAGCAGCTATAATTTTTTACCGCGCGGCCTCAAAGTACATCTGCTTAAAACTTCATTCCATCAATTTTTAATGCAAGGTTTGGCAAAAACCTTGCAACAGATTTTGTATCAAACACCCAAATCCGAATTATGAACCTGAAGTAAAAGACAGTTTTTATGAAATATCAAACCATTTTCCCTCTCGTTCAAGAGAGTTCATGTGAATTTACCACCTGGGCGCCAAAAGCCAATTCTGTTCATCTTGAACTCCCACAAAAAGGTCAATCAATTGAAATGCAGCCATTAGAGTCGGGATACTGGACAGTAAACGTAAAAAAAATAAGTTCCGGAACGCGATACAAATACCGTTTAAACAACAAGGACAGCTTTCCTGACCCGGCATCACTTTCCCAACCCGGAGGAGTGCATGAAGCCTCCGAAGTAATTAACACAAAGGCCTTTAAGTGGAACGATGATAAATGGAAGGGCATCCCTCCTGAAGATATGATTCAATATGAACTACACACCGGAACTTTTTCTTCTGAGGGTACGTTCAAGGGAATTCAAAAAAAGATAAGCTATCTTAAAAAACTGGGAATAAACACCATAGAACTACTACCGGTTGCTCAATTTAGCGGAAAAAGAAACTGGGGATACGACGGCGTTTACCCTTTTGCAGTGCAAAACTCTTATGGGGGAGCATTCGAATTAATGAAGCTGGTAGATGAATGTCACCAAAATAAAATTGCCGTAATTCTGGATGTTGTTTATAACCATTTTGGCCCCGAAGGAAATTATGTGGGGAACTTTGGCCACTATTTTTCGGGAAAATATTCCACACCATGGGGAAATCCTGTCAATTTCGATGGACCACATTCCGACCAGGTCAGAAATTTTATAATTCAAAATGCCTTAATGTGGTGTCGTGATTTTCATATAGATGGACTTCGATTGGATGCGGTTCATTCCATTTTTGATTTTGGTGCCCGGCATATCATGCAGGAACTGGCAGAAAATATGGAAGATTTAAGTTATAAAACGGGTCGAAAACATTATTTAATAGCCGAATCACATTTAAATGATGTACGTTACATAAACGCGGTTTCAGCCGGTGGTTATGGACTTGATGCACAGTGGACCGATGATTTTCATCATGCAATTCACACATTGGTCACCGGTGAAAAAAAAGGATATTACATGGATTTTGGTAAACCTCAGCAACTTTCAAAATCAATAAAAGATGTTTTTGTTTTTGACGGACAATATTCCGAGTTCAGAAAAAAGTCATACGGAAATTCCACAAAAAATAATCCGGGCAAACAGTTTGTCATTTTTAACCAAAACCACGATCAGATAGGAAACCGGCTGCGTGGCGACAGACTAATTTCGCTCACTGATTTTGAAACAGCAAAAACCATCGCAGGCGCCATGTTTGTTACCCCCAATATTCCAATGCTTTTTATGGGAGAAGAGTATGGTGAACGAAACCCGTTTTATTATTTCGTTAGCCACCTCGACCCGAAATTAAATAAGCTTGTTAGCGAAGGCCGAAAAAAAGAGTTTAAAGATTTTTTCGCAGATACAAGCGCAGCTATCGCCCCGGATTCCAGGACAGCTTTTAATGATTCAAAACTATCGTGGAATATTGAAGGTGATGCAGAAAAAACAGCAATGTTTGATTTCTACCGGGAACTCATCCATTTAAGAAAAAATCATCCTGTTCTCCAAATACCGGATAAAGACAATCTGACCATCACAGAAGATGGTAAACTGTTTAAAATGGAAAGGTGGCATGGAGAAAAACGTCTGATTGCATTTATGAATTTTGAAGACAAAGAAAAATCAACAGGAGTTCAGTTGGACAGTAAAGAAAAGCTACAAAAAATAGTCGATTCATCAGCAACAAAATGGAAAGGGCCGGGAGAGATAGCTCCTGCTATCTTGGTTGACAACCAAAATCTTTCAATACAAAAAAAGTCTATAATAATATATTCAAAATAAAAAAATATGAACGGTCAACAAAGAGTTTTTATTGAAAATATCAAACCAAAAGTTAACGATGGACAGTTTCCTGTAAAGCGAATAATGGGTGACAATCTTAAAGTTACAGCCGACATTTATTGTGATAGTCATGATGTTTTAAGCGCCGAAATTTTGTACAGGTATAACAGGGAGGAAGAATGGCATCAAACAGAAATGGAATATGTAATTAACGACACCTGGAAAGGAGAATTTCGTTTATTGGAGATGGGCTCATGCTATTATACCGTAAATGCCTGGGTTGATCATTTCAAGTCGTGGCATCGCGACATATTAAAAAAAATTGATGCAGCTGTTGATTTTGAGATTGATTTAAAAGTAGGTGCGGTTATTATCCGCCAAACCATTGATGCTTATCCCCCCATGGGCGAGGAGGACAAAAATTTCCTTCAAAAAATAATGGGGAAGTTTACATCGGGCGAAACCTCCATGGAAAACAAAATCGAATCGATTTTAAATAACAAGCTCTACCTGACAATGATCAGATATCCTTTAAAAAATCATGTTACCAGCTTCGAAAAATTTTTTGAAGTTAGTGTAGAGCGAAAAAAAGCAAATTTTAGTACTTGGTATGAAGTTTTTCCCCGCTCGCTACATCCTGAAAGAAACAAACACGGAACCTTTAACGACTGTATAAGCTTTCTTCCGTATGTTGCAGAAATGGGATTTGATGTGTTGTATCTTCCGCCGATTCATCCTATTGGCGAAACCAAACGAAAAGGTAAAAACAACAGTGTAAAAGCAAAATCGGGAGAACCGGGTTCCCCCTGGGCCATTGGGAGCAAAGAAGGAGGCCATAAATCAGTTCACCCCGAACTGGGTACATTGCATGATTTTGAGCAACTGGTCCAGAAAGCAGAAGAACAAGGTATTGAAATTGCCATGGACATTGCTTTCCAATGCTCACCAGATCATCCGTATGTAACGGAACACCCTGATTGGTTCAGGCAACGTCCCGATGGTTCGCTGCAATATGCAGAAAACCCGCCCAAAAAATATGAAGACATCTACCCATTAAATTTTGAAACTGAAGACTGGGAAAATCTGTGGGAAGAACTAAAAAGCGTATTTCTCTTCTGGATTGAAAAAGGAATAAAAATTTTCCGGGTTGATAATCCACACACAAAATCATTTAACTTTTGGGGCTGGGTTATTCAAGAGATAAAAAAGGAGCATCCCGATGTCATATTTCTGGCCGAGGCGTTTACTCGTCCAAAGGTGATGAACAACCTTGCAAAACAGGGCTTTACACAATCGTACACCTATTTTACCTGGCGAAATACAAAATACGATCTGGAAGCCTATTGTAAAGAACTTGTGGATACGGATACAAGTGAATTTTTTCGTCCTAACTTTTGGCCCAATACACCGGATATTTTGCCAGAATTTCTGCAGGTGACCAACCGGGCAGGATTTATACAACGTATTGCTCTCGCTGCAACCCTGAGTTCAAACTACGGAATTTACGGCCCCGCTTTTGAATTAATGGAAAACACACCCATTCAACCGGGAAAAGAAGAGTATCTGAATTCAGAAAAATACGAGATAAAAGACTGGGACTTTAAAAACTCAAAAAGTTTAAAAAAGATAATAACAAGGTTCAACAAAATCAGGCAGGAAAACAAAGCTTTACAGAACACACATTCTCTCAAATTCCATAAAATTGATAATGAAGCTTTAGTTTGTTACAGCAAAAAATCGGACGACTTGAGTAGCATTATTTTAGTTGTGGTTAGCCTCGATCCTTATCATACACATTCCGGCTGGCTGCGGTTTCCTTTAAAAGATTTTGAAATGGATGACAATGTTCCCTATCAGGTTCATGACCTGATAAGCGGCTCCTACTTTCTGTGGAATGGCGAGCACAACTACGTGGAAATCAATCCCGGAGTTATGCCTGTACATATTTTTAAGGTGAGGAGGAAAGTACGCAGCGAAAGAGATTTTGATTATTTCATGTAAAAAAAGTAACGATGAATAAAAACGAAAAAAATAATTGGTATAAAGATGCTGTCATTTACCAGGCGCATGTGCGTTCTTTTAAAGACAGTAATGGAGATGGGATTGGCGATTTTAAGGGATTGATAGAAAAACTGGATTATCTGAAATCGCTGGGGGTTACAGCTATCTGGATTTTACCCTTTTACAAATCACCTTTAAAAGACGGCGGATATGATATTTCTGATTTCACTGCAATTAATCCGGATTATGGTACAATGGCCGACTTTAAACGTTTCATCCGCGAAGCACACAACCGTGGATTACGGATAATTACAGAACTTGTCCTTAATCATACATCAAACGAACACAAATGGTTTGAACGTGCCCGAAGAGCAAAACCAGGCTCGGTGTACCGCGATTTTTATGTATGGAATGATTCCACCGAAAAATATACAGACGCAAGGATAATTTTCCAGGATTTCGAAATTTCAAACTGGACGTGGGATCCTGTGGCAGGCGCGTATTACTGGCACCGTTTCTATTCACACCAGCCCGATTTAAATTTTGACAACCCCAGTGTGCATAAAGCAGTGATAAAAGTGCTCGATTTTTGGTTTAAAATCGGTGTCGACGGGTTGCGGCTTGATGCCGTGCCTTACTTATATGAAAGAGAAGGAACCAACTGTGAAAACTTACCTGAAACACACCAGTTTCTAAAAAAACTTCGCAAACACATTGACGATAATTATGAGGATAAAATGTTGCTGGCAGAAGCAAACCAGTGGCCCGATGATGCTTCCGAATATTTTGGTGAAGGCGATGAATGCCACATGAATTTCCATTTTCCGCTCATGCCAAGATTATACATGTCGATGAGCATGGAAGACCGCTTTCCGCTGATAGATATTATTGAACAAACACCCAAAATCCCCGACAATTGCCAGTGGGCGATATTCCTGAGAAACCACGACGAGCTCACCCTCGAAATGGTATCGGATGAAGAACGGGACTATATGTATAAAGCATTTGCAAAAAACCCCAAACAGCGGATAAACCTTGGCATCAGGCGAAGGTTGGCTCCGTTGCTCGAAAACAACAGGAAAAATATTGAGTTAATGAACATCCTGCTTTTTTCATTGCCGGGAACACCAATAATCTATTACGGAGATGAAATTGGTATGGGGGACAATTATTACTTAGGCGACCGCGATGGAGTAAGAACACCAATGCAGTGGTCATCCGACAAAAATGCCGGTTTTTCTCCCGCTGAACCTCAGCAATTGTTCTTACCTGTGATATTCAGCCACGATTATCATTACGAGACCCTTAACGTGGAGAACCACGAAAAAAATCTAAGTTCGCTTTTATGGTGGATGCGCAGAGTAATTGACAAACGAAAACAATTTAAAGCTTTTAGTCGTGGCGACATCAGGTTTATTGATACAAATAACTCAAAAATACTTGCATTTACCCGAAGTTACAAAGAAGAAAGAATACTGGTTGTAATCAATCTTTCAAGATATTCACAACAAGCCGAACTCGATTTGTCTGAATACGAAGGCTATGTACCAACAGAAGTATTCAGTCAAAACGAGTTTGCGGCCATAGGAAAAGAGCCTTATATCTTTCCACTGCAATTGAAGAACTATTTTTGGTTTGAATTGAGCAAAAAGGAAGTGGAGGAATTTGCCGAATCTTTGTCAACCAATCCGCAATTGGAAATTTCAGGCACCGCATGGAATCAAATGAAAATGACAACAAAAACAGAACTTCAAAAGCTGTTTTCAAACTATTTACCCAAAAGCCGATGGTTTAGAGGAAAAGCAAAAAAAATAAAAAGTATTGAAATAAAAGACACCATTCCCCTTTCTGATGGTCCGTTAAAATCTTACATTTTTCTGATTGAAATCTTTTACCTTGAAGGGAAAAATGAAAAATATGTAATTCCTCTTTCACTAATTTCACTAATTACAGGTAACGAGGCAACTGAAATCAAGTACAATCACCCGGAAGCACTGATTGCATATGTTGAAGTTGACAACAATGAAGGATTATTATACGACGGATCCTATAACAAGAACATAAGGGATCTGTTTTTCCGCCTAATCTTTCAAAAGGGAAAGATAAAAAACAAAGACACTCAAATTGCAGGTGTTCCCGGTAAAAAAATAGGATCAAAAGTAAAAAAAGAAGAACTTCCTGTTCCCTCACGTGTATTACTTGCCGAACAGTCGAATACTTCTTTTTTATACGACAGTCGCTTTTTCTTTAAACTTTACAGAAGTCCTGAGGAAGGCAATAATCCGGAATTGGAAATCATAAAAACACTGACTGAAAATACCTCTTTTCGGAACTTTCCAACTTTTGCGGGAGCACTTGAGTATAGGAAAAAGGATGATGAAAGTTCAGCACTAGGTATTTTGGTCGATTTTGTTTCAAACGAAGGAAATGCATGGGAGTTTACCCAATCAGCCATCGACCAGTACTTCGACCGGATTGTCGCTGACAAAGAAAATTTAACGGTTGATTTCAAAGATGACGACGAGCATCTGAATGTAGTTGAAATTGTAGGAAAAGAAAAGATGAAAGATCTGCTCGGCTCATTCTTTTTGGAAATGATGAAGTTACTGGGACGCCGAACAGCCGAAATGCATTTGGCGCTGGCCTCGGTAAAAAACAAAAAAGAATTTACGCCCGAACCATTTTCTCTTTTGTACCAAAAATCATTGTATCAGTCGTTCCGCACACTCATAAAAAGAACGGTAAACCAAATGAAATCGTCGAAAAAGAAATTGAATGATGAACAGAAGGAGCTGATTGATGACATCATCAGCAATGAAAGTTTGCTTCTTTCGACCATAAAAAGTACACTGGAAAGAAAAAAAATTCATACTTCAAAAACCAGGATACACGGCGATTATCATCTTGGCCAGGTATTGTTTGTGGGGAAGGATTTTATGATTATCGATTTTGAAGGAGAACCAACACGTTCGCTTACTGCGCGTAAACTAAAACACTGTCCGTTTAAGGATGTTGCCGGAATGTTGCGTTCATTTCATTATGCTATATATATGGGCCAGTTGGAGAATAAGTCGAAAATACCGGGGGATTCTGACTTTCTAAAACCGTGGCTTGATGCGTGGTACGAAATGGTTCAAAATGCATTTATGGAGGGCTACTTAAAAACAGCAGGAAAAGCTTCCTTCATCCCTGAAGAAGAGCAGGAAATCAATAATTTACTGTCGGTTTATACGATCGAAAAAGCCATTTACGAAGCCGATTATGAATTTAACAACCGCCCGGATTGGTTACACATCCCACTTAACGGGCTAAAGAAAATTCTTAACGATTTGGTTGAAGTTGAACAACAATAAAACAAAAAAAAGAAAAAAGGAAATTATGAATGAAAAGCAAAATAAATCGAATACAACAGAACAATCAATAAATACATCAATTACAAAAAATCAGTCGATTGTGGTGGAAAATTTGGATGATTTTATCTCTGATTATGACATCTATCTTTTCAGGGAGGGAAAACATTTTTCTTTACACGAGAAACTGGGCGCTCATGTAATTGAACACAACAATATCCGGGGAACCTTTTTTGCGGTGTGGGCTCCCAATGCCGAATCAGTGTCAGTTATAGGAAATTTTAACGACTGGCAAAAAGAAGCCAATCCGCTTAAACGTCGAAAAGATGAATCAGGCTTATGGGAAGGATTTGTCGCCGGAGTGGAAAAGGGTGAAGCATATAAGTATTTTATTCGTTCAAAATATAAAAACTACGAAGTTGAAAAAGCCGATCCGGTAGGATTTTATAGCGAACAACCGCCTAAAACTGCTTCGGTTGTCTGGGAATATAACTACAATTGGAACGATGAAAAGTGGATGAATAACCGAAAAAAAAACAATGCTCTTGACAGTCCCTTCTCTGTGTACGAAGTCCACCTCGAATCGTGGCGACGAAAACCGGAGGAAAATATGAAACCACTGAATTATTCTGAACTTGCAGAACAACTTGCAGCATATGTTAAAGAAATGGGCTATACACACGTGGAGCTTATGCCTGTAACTGAATACCCCTTTTCAGGATCATGGGGTTACCAGGTAACCGGATTCTTTGCACCAACCAGTCGCTTCGGCACTCCCGATGATTTTATGTATTTTATTGACTACCTTCATCAAAACGACATTGGTGTTATAATCGACTGGGTACCCTCACATTTTCCGGGCGACCAACACGGCCTGCACTTTTTTGACGGAACCTATTTATATGAACACCAGGACCGGCGAAAAGGGTATCATCCCGATTGGAACAGCTATATCTTTAATTATGGTCGCAATGAAATCCGTAATTTTTTAATAAGTAGTGCCCACAGTTGGATGGAGCAATTTCATATCGATGGAATTCGCGTTGATGCGGTAGCCTCCATGTTATACCTCGACTATTCGCGAAAAGAAGGAGAATGGATTCCCAACGAACACGGCGGGCGCGAAAATCTCGATGCCATTCAATTTATGCGCGATATGAACGAATCTTTGTATTCAAAATTCCCCGATATACAAACAATTGCTGAAGAATCTACCGCCTGGCCCATGGTAACGCGGCCTGTTTATACCGGCGGACTGGGCTTTGGGATGAAATGGAATATGGGATGGATGCACGATACGCTGGGGTATTTTAAAAATGAGCCTATTCATCGAAGCTACCACCACAACCAAATGACATTCAGCATTATGTATGCATTTAATGAAAATTTTATGCTGTCATTATCTCACGATGAAGTAGTACACGGAAAAGGTAGTTTGATTAATAAAATGCCAGGTGACGACTGGCAAAAATTTGCCAATTTGCGAACATTGTTCGGATACATGTTTGCCCACCCCGGTAAAAAACTACATTTTATGGGAATGGAATTTGGCCAGTGGAAAGAATGGAACCATGAAAGTAGTCTCGACTGGCATTTGCTTGATGCAGAAAACCACAGAGGAATACAATTTTTCATAAAAGATCTTAACAGTGTTTACAAACGATTCCCGGCCTTATATGAAAACGATTTTCTTGGTGAAGGATTTAAATGGATTGATGCCAACGACTCACAAAATTCAATTCTTAGTTTTATACGATATGATAAGTCGGGAAAGAATCCGGTTATTGTAATTGCCAATTTTACACCTGTTCCCCGACACAATTACCGGGTTGGCGTTCCGGAAGAGGTTAGTTGGCTTGAAATTCTGAACAGTGATGCCAACCAATATGGAGGAAGCGGAATGGGTAATTTTGGAGGAGTTGCATCCAATCCGGTTCCGTATCATGGGGAAGAACAATCAATAAATGTTTTACTGCCACCGCTAAGTATCGTAATGTTTGCAAAAGAGTAAAAAATGACAAAATATAACCCGGTAACAACGTACAGGCTGCAATTCAATAAAGAGTTCACACTAAACGATGCGGAAAAAATATTACCCTACTTAAATCAAATGGGAATAAGAACCATTTACAGCTCCCCGCTATTTCAAGCAATAAAAGGAAGTTCACATGGTTACGATGTTACTAATCCCTTATTGTTAAATCCAGAAATTGGTACCAAAAACGATTTGGAATCCTTTATAAGGAAACTCCGGAAGTTAAAAATGGGATTGTTACTCGATATAGTCCCCAACCACATGGCTTTTTCTGTTGAAAATCCGTGGATTTATGATGTACTCGAAAAAGGAAAAGATTCAGCATTTTATTCTTTTTTCGACATCCTTAAAAATCAGCCAAATGAAACTGCAAAAAATCAATTAATGTTGCCCTTTTTTGGCAAACCTCCGGAACAAATGATTGAAGAACGAGAGTTGTCGGTTGGTATCGGGAAAAACGGATTTAAATTAAACTATTTCGACACCAGTTATCCTGTGTCGGTTTCAGCATTCGCCTCAATCCTAAACGATAAACCAGAGGAAACTCTCCCTGCAACAGTTACAGAGCTTTTAAACGCGGTTATGCAGAATAAAAATTTTGGTGACGCGTATGAGAATCTTTTAAATGAATATTCATCGAAAGAGAACACCAGAAGTTTCATAGACAAATGTCTTTCAGCAATAAATAATAACCCTGAAAAGATAAAAGAGCTGATAAATCATTTAAGTTATCAGCCAGCTTTTTGGAAAGACACAGAACAAAAAATTAACTACCGCCGCTTTTTTACCATCAATGGGTTAATTTGTGTCAATGTTCAGGATAAAGCTATTTTCAGCACAACTCATAATCTCTTAAAAAAATGGATAGATAGTAATGTTGTTCAGGGAGTTCGGGTTGACCATATTGACGGGTTGTTTAATCCTTCGGAATATCTCGAACGCCTGAGAGATCTAACAGGAAATGACGCTTACGTGGTGGTGGAAAAGATTCTGGAAAAAGAAGAAGATATTCCTGAAAACTGGCCGGTGGAAGGAACAACTGGCTACGATTTTTTAGCGTTGGTAAATAATCTTCTTACCAACCCGGAAAAAGGACACCAGTTTTATTTATATTACAATCAATGGATTGATAAATCCGATGATTTTAGTGATGTGTTTTACAGAAAAAACCGCTTCATTCTGTATAATCGTTTAAAGGGAGAATTGGATAATTTAACAAGAGAAAGTATTAAAATTAAGGCGCTGGCAGAACGAAGATTTGGTAAAAAAGAATTACAGACAGCTATTGCTGAATTCCTTATCTTTTGCCCCATTTATAAAATCTATCAAGCTCCTTCGTCTTTTTCTGAAACGGACAAAACACTTATTTCTTCTGTTTTTAGAGAAGTAAAAAAGAAAAATAATGCGCAGAAAACCATTATAGAAGCATTGGAAGATTTATTCTTTCTGAGGCTGGCGGGATGTGAGAATGAAATTCAGGCAGTCGATACATTTTTTAGACACTGTATGCAATTTACCGGTCCTTTAATGGCAAAAGGAATTGAGGACACGGCTTTCTATTCGTACAATCCGTTTATCGGCCATAACGAAGTGGGTGATTCACCGGGGTATTTTGGTATCCGAACTGAAACATTTCATTTTTATATGAAAAAGCGTTTGGATAAACGACCATTGACAATGAATGCCATTTCAACACATGATACCAAAAGAGGTGAAGACGCGCGAGCGCGTTTAAATGTATTAAGCGACGTGCCCGAAAAATGGATAAAAGCAACACAAAAGTGGCGTAAACTAAACAAAAAATACAAACAGTTTGATGGAAAAAGAGAAATACCCACACCTAACGACGAATATTTGATTTACCAGGTTTTGTGTGCGCATTTACCGATGGATGCCAAAATTGACAGGCATTTTAGAAATCGGCTTAAAGCCTATCTGGTAAAAGCCATCAGAGAAGCAAAAGTTAATTCATCATGGAGTGATCCAGATGAATATTATGAAAATAAAACACTGGCTTTTGCAAAAGAAATTTTATCATCCGACTCGAATTTTCCTGAATTTTTCGTGCCATTTATGAAAGAACTCATCCCTCACGGGATCATAAATTCAATTACCCAGCTTATCTTAAAAAATACGGTTCCGGGAATGCCAGACACTTTTCAGGGGACTGAAACCTGGAACCTGAATTTTGTAGATCCAGACAACCGACGCCCGGTTGATTATGCAGGACTAAAAAAACAACTCAATCAAATTATTGAAAAATACAATTCTGAACCTGCTAATTTGGCTGCTGAATTATGGAGAAAAAATTCAAATGGCAAAATAAAACTATTTTTTTCCTGGCTGACATTAAATGAACGCATTCAAAACAAAGATCTTTTCCTAAAAGGCAACTATATTCCGCTAAAGGCAGTAGGCGAACTCAGCAAAAATACTATATGCTTCTTAAGGAGTTATAAAAACGTTCATCTGTTTGTTGTACTCCCTTTAAATACAGCAAGCCTTCCTGAAAAATTTACATGGGAAAGTACTCAGATCGAACTTCCGCCTTCCTTACCAAGAAAATGGTTAAACATTATTACAAAAAAAACAGTAATAATAGACCGTATGGTAAAAACAGATACAATATTCGATCCGATACCGTTTGGTATTTTTGTCACCCGAAATTTATGAGATAGAAGTAAATCTTAAAAATCAAAAAATTACTTCGACGCCACCATACATTTAAGTTCAGAAGATAACTTTCAGAAACAGCGTAGGTGTAAACGGAACAGCTTCGGTATTTACATCCAGAGGGTTTTCCGTATCTGTAGCAATTCTCCGGATGTTTGCCAGTTTAATATTTTCTGAGTTTAAAACATTTAAAACTGAAAGTCCGATTTGACTTTTTATAACTTTTCCAGGTTTAAAATTATAAATTACTGCGATATCAAGACGGTTATATGCAGGGATATATTCCACCCCATCGGTGTTTTCAAATACAAAACGCTCAAACCCTGAACCGTACACATAATTAACTGATAAATAGAACGATTTATAGTTAGCCACTCCTGCAAATTTTAACTCGTGTCGTTGATCCTGTGGGGCCGGACGATAATAATCGCGAATATAAAAAGGGAAATGTTCTTCAGTTTTACCAAGTGTATAACTTATCCAGGCCAAGTGCTTTTTGTATTCCTTTTTCAGAAAAAAATCAACACCGTAACTTCTGGCCTTTCCTGCATAGAATCCGCTTTGCAAGACTTGTGAGTCATCGATGTACCGTGATAATCCGCTTGTTGTTTTATAAAATGCTTCAACATTGGCTGTTAACCCTTTTTTATTA
This sequence comes from Maribellus maritimus, assembly GCF_022267315.1. Taxonomy (GTDB): domain Bacteria; phylum Bacteroidota; class Bacteroidia; order Bacteroidales; family Prolixibacteraceae; genus Draconibacterium; species Draconibacterium maritimum. The sequence goes on along the minus strand of NZ_JAIKLE010000017.1, from coordinate 55,410 downwards.
TAAGAAATACCTGAAACCCAGTTTTCACCTGAGAGCACTGGGATAGTCCCATTTTTAATATACGGCAATTATCCCCTTTAGCGTTTAAAGATTGTCTTTTGTGTATTAAAGACAATCTTTTTTGTGTCTTGATTATTTATTTCGAATAAGGAAATTCTCTTTATATCAACCATTTGATATAAAAGGCAAACTTATTGTAAAAGTGGTGCCTTTGTTTAAATCACTGGTAAATGTAATCCGGCCTCCATGGATTTCTAAAATTCTTTGACAAAGAGATAACCCAAGTCCTGTTCCGCTGGTATTTTCGACATTCGACCCTCGCAAATAAGGTTGAAATATCAAATCTTTGTCTTTAGAAGGAATGCCAATTCCCTGATCCAAAATTTGTATACTGACTTTATTTTTTTGTTTTCTTGTTTTGATTTTTACGGGTAGTTCTTCAGGAGAATATTTTATTGCATTGGAGAGGATATTAAGGATAACGTGTTTTATTAATATCTTGTCGATATTGACGAGAATTTTGCTTTCGAAAGTGAAAAATTCTATTCTGTGTCCCGATTTATTTCGTTCTTTAAATACATCGACAATTTCTTTCAGATAATTGGCCAGGTCAACAATATTTGGATTGTAGTTTAGCTTTCCCCTCTCGTTAATTGGCGATTTTCCGGCCCAGTTCAATGCATCCAAAAGTGACTTTACACTTTTCTTTATTTTTTTTACTTTTAATGAACGTTCGTTGGGAGACATTTTATCGAAGTACACTTCCAGCGATTCAGCAGTAGAATGAATTATCGCTAAAGGAGATTTAAATTCATGTGAAGTAAGTGACATAAGTTGACTTTTTGTTTGGTTTAGTTCTTTTTCTCTCTTTAAGTTTGACAACAGAGTAGACTCGTGAAATTTATAGTTTGAAATATCTGTAAAAAAAGCAAGCATCCTCAAAGGTTTGCCTTGTTTATCTTTTTCTACAATCTTTCCCTGTTCGTGTATCCATTTATATAAACCATTTTTACAAAGAACCCGATATTCTATTTTATGAATATCTTTTTTACCCTTGATGTGTAGTGAGAGGCTTTTATTTAATTTTGACAAATCTTCAGGGTGGACAAATGCACTCCAACTATAAAAATTGCTTATGATTTCACCACGTTCATAGCCTAATAGTTTTTCAAGATGAGATGAAAAATGAGTTGTATTTGTGATTAAATCCCAATCCCATATTCCATCTTTATCACTTAAGAGTTGGAATAAAAAACATGCTTGATTGTTGGTTATACTCTTTAGCGTTTTTGAATTTGTGTTGTAGTTATTAATATCTAGTTTTCTCTTTATTTTATATTTGGAGACTATTGGGAATTGGGATAGAAGACAAGTGTCATTTTTTTCATTGGTAACGGTAATAGCTCTTTTATTGTTGTTGGTTGTTTGTATCGTTTTGAACGGATGATTTGAAACAGCAACTTTACTATGTGTGTTATCCTTATGTTGTACTTCCAGTTTTTTTTGTAAATGACAGAGATACAGGGTTGAACCGATCTGGGCTGATATACAGTTAAACAGAGATTTTTTTTGTTTGGAGTTGAAGTACTCTCTTTTTGTTATAACCAACAATGAGCCAAATAGTTTGTTGTTGAATTTTATAGGATAAAAATGTTTGTATAAAGTTTTTGTCTCTTGTTTCTTTTCCCCTTCATAATAAAATTCATCAGTTCCTCCTTCAGTTGCTAATTTATATTCATCATCGTTTTTTTTTAATGTTTTGAAGAGAGGCAGTATTTTATCACTTAGATTACTTTTTGCCAAAAAAAGTGAGCTCTTTAAACTGTCTGACAGATAGATTCCTGTTCCTAGAATATAGTTGATATTATCGAAATAACTGATTGTGTGGCTAAAGACTTCCGCCTCGGTAGATGAATTTGCTAGTTTAATAATCAGGTTGGTATAATGGCTGCATTCTGTATCCATTTTTGAAAGCAATATTTCAAAAGGTTTTCACGATAACAAATTGTTACTAAAATTAGATTTTTTTTTGTAAAACGATCCGTTAAATACAAAAAACTCAGTCCAATACAACAATTGTTTCTGATAGAATATTGTGTTTCAAGGAGAAAGTGTTGGATTGAGTTCTGGCGATATCCCCATTTTTTATGGATTGAACTAATATATAAAACATATTTCTTCGTTAAAGAACGAACTGATGCTTTAGTGTATATTACTTATATTTAGAGAACGGGCTTCTTTTATTTGGTTAAAAATTGTTATTTTATGAAATTTGTTTTGAATATTTGATTGTTTTGTGTTCTAATATACTCCCTGTTAAACTTTTTTATGACTAGATGTATTTACTGCAATCAGAATAAACCAGAAGAACTCTTTTTTAATGAGAAAGTTTTGGTGTGCGAAGATTGCAGAAAGAAAAATACGTTGGACATAATTGAGTCTTTTTGTTTGTCTTCATTTATTGATAATTCGCTTGAAATGGCGGAAATTCTAATGAAGTTTCCCGACTTTAAAATGCATTGTCCGGAACACCATTATCTTGTACCAGCAGTGCTTTTGGCGTCGTATAGCAAGGCTGTTGGGAAAGAGGAAAAGTTGGAATCCTGGTTGAAAATAGCCAGAAACCGGGCAGAAAAAGTTCCGGGAGCCTTTTGTGGAACACACGGCAGTTGTGGAGCAGCCGTAGGAACCGGCATTTTTGTGAGTTCGATTACAGGAGCAACACCTTTGAGTTCGGAAGAATGGAGTTTATGCAATTCCATTGTAGGTCGGTCTCTTCTGGCAATGTCTCGCTACGGTGGACCCCGATGCTGTAAACGCGTAACCTATATTGCCTTACAAGAAACCGCAAAGTTTCTGAAGGACAGAATGGCTGTAAAACTTGATATTCCGGAAAATATCGAATGTAGTTTTTTTCTGCAAAATGAAGAACAGTGCCTGAAAGAAGAATGTCCTTTTTATCCCAACAAATAAATATGTTTATTTTAACACCACCTTTGCAAATACCGGTAAGTGGTCGGACGGGAACCTGTGATTCGTAAATTCACTTAATGCCGCATATTTTTTTACATCAATTTCACCATATGTAAAGATATAGTCAATCCTGTTTTCAAGCGGTGCATCAAGTTTGAATCCCTGAAATGTTCCCTCCGGACCGTAAGGAGGTTCTTCTGACACTTCGCGGCTATCGTTTAAATATTTTTTTAGCAGTTGAATTGGTTCGGTATCCGGTGTGAGATTAAAATCTCCGGTTAAAATTACAGGTAAATTTTTGTTCTGAACCATTTCCCGGATCTTTTTATAAATAAGTGAAGCTGAATTTTTGCGTGCTTCATTTCCTCTATGATCAAAATGTGTGTTAAAAACCAGAAATTGTTTTCCGGTTACTTTTGACTGAAATTTACCCCAGGTTACAATTCTGTTTAGCGCCGCATCCCAGCCCTTACTCGGTTTTTCTGGTGTTTCCGAGAGCCAGAATGTACCCTTTTCCAACAAAATAAATTTCTTGGGATTATAAAAAATAGGAGAAAACTCTCCTCCTTTCATACCATCGTCACGTCCAACGCCAAACCATTCATATTCCGGAAGTTGTGTTTTTAAATCTTCTATCTGTCCAACAAGAGCTTCCTGCATTCCAAAAATATCTGCTTCATGGAAACGGATTAGTCCACTTACCATTTCAACTCGGTTTGGCCAGGCATTTACTCCGTCATTGGATGTATTGTACCTGATATTAAAACTTATAATATTCATTTGTTGAGCAAAAATTGTAGCTGGCAATACCAATAATATGAACAGGATTTGTTTTTTCATTTTTCACAAAAATTATAAGGTTGATATTTAGCGATATCTTGTTTTCCTTCAACGATTGTTTTTCGGCTTTCTGTTTCGCCTTTTATGACATAATTGTAGCAAAAGTCAGTAATTACATCTAAATATTCTTTCATTGGTTTATTGGCCATTTCATGACCGGCACCACACGATGTGTGTAACCAATATGGAACCTCCAGTTGGTCGAGTTTTTGGGCAATAGTATATGAACCATGAAGAACCAGGTATCCCGGGCTTCCTTTCTTGCAGTAATGGTGAGGCGCGGTTGCGTAAGGAACCAGGTTATCATCAGTCCCGTGAAATAAAAGAGACGGGATAGCAGATTCATCGTAAATTACGGTAGTATCGGGAATTGCTCCGGCCATTCCAATCACCCCCGCATAAGAAACAGGGCCTGAATCAAGTCCGTAACAGTAGGGTGGTTGATAAGCTGTATTTAAAACGGTTTCCGCCCCGGCACTACTGCCTGCAATTATGATTTTTTGGGGATCGATGCCGAACTCAAGCCGGTTTTGAATCAGAAAAAAAGTGGCATCCTGTAAATCTTCTACCGCTGCATAAAAAGTATTTATTTTTTCCTCTGCCGGGCACTCACATCCAAATCCTCCTTCTTTGTCTTTTCGTGTCAGCCGGTAAGAAATGGATGCGGTAACGTAACCATATTTTGCCAGCTCTGAACAAAACTTTTGAATATCTTCGCTGTCTCTCTGACCCACACGGAAACCTCCGCCATGGACGTAAATTATTGTTGCACGTTGCGTTTCAGCATCATATTCCGGCAGATAAATATCCAGATCCAGATTTTCACCGTCTTTTGATGCATAAGTCAGCGTTTGTACAGAAACCTCATCAGTAATTAATTCCTGATACCTTTCCTGGGCTGTAATCGTGATTGTATAAAGCAGAATGAGAAATAACGGGATTACACGTTTCATTTTTCTTTTTTTTGCGAATATAAAGTTAAAGTTGCAAAGTAAATAAAAAAAGATGGAACCTGAATTTTCAGATTCCATCAAAATACCCCGTTTAAATGATGCGGTAAAACAAATTGAACCCGCCGTATAATCTATCTTCCAAAATATTTATGTTCCTAAATTACATTTTAAAAAAATCAAAAAACAAACCAAATGATTTATATTTCTGTATATTAGTTATTTGTGTTGTTTTTTTGTAATTAGTGGATGTTCAAAATGGGACAACAATTCTAAAATATGGGTAGGATTTAGAGAAATTTTAAAACAATAGTTGGGTATTTTTTGATAAAATCAGCTCATGTCGAAGCAACCATTTTTTTCGTTCAATGCCACCGGCATAGCCTGTTAATTTTCCATTGGAGCCAATAATCCGGTGGCAGGGAATAATAATTGGAATTGGATTTTTTCCGTTAGCCAGGCCAACTGCTCTTGTGTTTTTTTCAGAACCTGAAATTTTTGCAATGTCGAGATATGATGCTGTTTCTCCAAACGAAACTTCTTGTACAAGGTTCCATACCTTTTGCTGGAAATCAGTACCTTTGGGTTTAAGTTTTAGGCGAAATTTTTTACGTTTACCTTCAAAATATTCAGTAAGTTGTTTTTTTGTTTTAATGAGTATTTCGGGTAAATCATTGTCTGATGGTTTTTGAGTGTCTTTAAACTCAACACTCAGCAGAAAAACAGAGTCCGATGTTAGTTTTAGCCAGCCAACGGGCGACTCCAAAAATGTAATATATAATTTTTCTTCCATAAAAAATCCGATATCAAAGATACCGGATTTTTTGACTTGTCGTTATCGATTTTTAATAACGTTCTCGTTTTGTATATTTGGTATGAAGCAAATGATGGGAAACTTCTCCCAGCGGTTCCTTTAAGAAATCGCGGTAAAGCTTTTGTACTTCCGGATTTTCATGCGATTTTCTGAGAGCTAATTCACTGTCCTCTGTGTAAATTGCTTCTGCCCGTTTTCTGCGAATTTCAGGGTTTGTAGGAATAGGTTGTCCTCCGCCTCCCAAACAACCACCGGGACAAGCCATAAATTCAATAAAATGATAGTCAGCTTTCCCCGATTTTACAGAATCCATAACTGTTTTCGCATTTACAAGCCCGTGAGCAATGGCACATTTTAATTCAATACCATCAAGAAAAGCCCATTCTTTTAACGGATTTTCAATTTTTACTGAGGCTTCTCTGACTCCTTCCATTCCCCGAACAGGAGTAATGTCCAGGTTTTTAAACGGAACCTCACGCCCGGTTACAATCTCATATGCTGTTCTCAACGCAGCTTCCATAACGCCACCTGTTGCTCCGAAAATTACAGCCGCACCAGTTGATTCACCCATTAATCTGTCATATTTTACGGGTTTCAGTTTGTTAAAATCCAACCCCGCCTGTTTAATTAAGATTGCTAATTCGCGGGTGGTTAAAACGTAATCTACATCCCGGTACCCGCTGTCGTGCATTTCCGGACGGTATGCTTCAAATTTTTTAGCAGTACAAGGCATAATTGAAACCGAAATAATATTTTCCGGTTCCAGATTTCTTGCCTTGGCATAATATGTTTTAACCAGGGCGCCAAACATTTGTTGGGGAGATTTACATGTAGAAAGGTGCTCCAGGTGTTCGGGATACATGTGTTCGATATATTTTATCCAGCCTGGTGAACACGACGTTGCCATAGGAAGGCTTACACTTTCGTCTTTATCAACCAAAGCTTTTTTTAACCGGGTTAATAATTCTGTTCCTTCCTCCATAATTGTAAGGTCAGCTGTGAAGTCAGTATCAAGAACGGAATCAAAACCTAATCTTTTAAGCGCTGCGACCATTTGTCCGGTAACACGCGAACCTGGCTCCAGACCCAGTTCTTCACCTAAACCCACTCGGACGGCCGGAGCTGTTTGAACGACAACGTGTTTATTCGGATTTGCAATTGCTTCCCAAACTTCTTCAATATAATTTTTTTCAACCAAAGCACCGGTCGGGCAGTGGTTTACACACTGTCCGCAGTTGGTACAAACAACGTCACGCATAGCTTTTTCAAAGAAGGTGGTTATTTTCATTTTGTCTCCTTTGTGAGCTACGGTCAGAGCGTTTACTCCCTGTAATTCAGCACATGTGCGAACACACCGCTGACAACGAATACATTTACTGTCGTCTTTTATGATAGACGGAGAAAACATATCAATAGTATAATTCTTTAAAGGCACCAACTCCAGAAAATCCTGTGTCATTATTTTATATTCAGAAGCGAGTTCCTGCAACTCGCAGTTGCCATTTCTGTAGCATTTGGTGCAATCGGCATTGTGCTCTGCCAATAAAAGTTCAATAATGTGTTTTCTTGAGTTTCGTACTTTTAAGCTGTTGGTGAGAATTTCCATCCCCTCTTCAACTGGTGTAGCGCAAGCTGCCGAAAGTCGGTTTTGCCCAACCACTTCAACAACACAAACTCTGCAGTTTCCCGCTACGCATAAATCTTTGTGGTAGCACAATGTTGGTATTTTAATCCCTTGTTCATCCGCAGCCTCAAGTATGGTTTTCCCTTTTGCTATTTCAACCGGAAAACCGTTAATGGATATATTTAATTTGTTTGCCATTTTTTTATTTTCGATGGGTTAGTAAATCATTTCTTCGCGGAAGTTCTCAACAATAGAGGAGAAGGAATTTGCTACAGACTGCCCCAAACCACATTTAGCGGTTAATTGCATCGTTTCCGTTAGGCGTAATAGTTTGTCAAGATACGATGCGGGTTTGTCACCTCTTTTTACTGCTTTGATGCCAAGCAGCAACTGCTGACATCCCACTCTGCAAGGAGTGCATTGTCCGCAACACTCTTCACGGAAGAACTCAAGATAATTATCAAGAACATTAAACATTGAACGCGAACTGTTAAAAAGCATCATTGAACCACCGGTAGGAAGTGATATACCTGTGAGTTTTCCTTTGAAGCCAATGGCTGCGTCTTTGAACTTTTTACGTGGAACAAGGAAACCGGAAGCTCCTCCCACCTGAACGGCTTTAGTATCTCCATCGCCAAATTCGTAAACAAAGTCCTGAAGGCTCATTCCCAATTCAAGTTCATAAATACCGGGTTTGGGAGTATCTCCCGAAACAGAAAACAGTTTTGTTCCACGGGAATATTGAACGCCTAAATCATAGAATTTTTTTGCTCCGTATTTAAAAATCGTAAATGTATGGACTAACGTTTCAACATTGTTTATTACAGTCGGTGAGCCTTTAAAACCCGCTTGTGTTGGAAATGGTGGCTTATTTCGTGGTTCACCTCGTTTCCCTTCGAGCGACTCCATTAAAGCCGTTTCTTCGCCGCAAATATAGGCTCCGCTACCCATAAACACTTTTATCTTAAAATCAAGGTTTATTTCTTTGCAGTAATATTCAAATTCTGCAATTTCTTTGTTTAGCTCTTCTTCCAGAAATTTATATTCACCTCTGAGGTAAATAAAACCTTCTTTTGCTCCTGTAACATAACCACAAACGGCCATTGCCGTGAGAACTTTATAAGGAACTTTTGACAGAATCTCTCTGTCTTTAAATGTTCCCGGTTCTCCTTCGTCAGCGTTACATATTACATACTTCTTTTCAGCTTTTGCTTCAGATGTAAGTTTCCATTTTAGTCCGGTTGGGAATCCTGCGCCGCCGCGTCCTTTTAACTCTGAACTGATAAGCTCATTTATTAGCTCCTGAGGTTTCTTTTTGATGGTAGTTGAGAGAACTTTTTCCCAGTCATTTTCATTTCTGAAAATAAAATCTACCCTTTTTAATTGATACGAATTTGCCATTTTCCCTTTTTTAAATTGAACCGTTTTGTTTCATATAATCCGAAAGAATTTCTCTAACCTTTTCAGGTGTGAGGTCAGTATAAACTTCGTTGTTGATCATCATAGCCGGAGCTTTGTGGCACCAGCCGAGGCAGTTCGTTTCCAAAAGAGTAAAACGATTGTCGGGAGTAGTTTCTCCCAGCTTAATCTTTAACATGTCCTGAATGGCAAAAAGTACCTGACCTTTCCCTTTCATAGCACATGTAATGGTTTTACACACCCGAATGGTGTACTTTCCTGTTGGCTTGGTTTCAAGAAAAGAATAGAATGTAGCCGTTCCGTAGACCTCAGAAGCAGGAATATCCATTTCGCGGGCAATTTCTACCATGGAGTATTCTGACAGAAAATTTTCGCGCTCAATTACCCCCTGCATTATCGGGAGAAGATTTTCCCGTTGTCTTCCATATTGGTCGGCTAGATTTTGAATTAAAGACTTTATGGGATCCATAAAAATAATTTAAGTTATTAATCAGTTTATTAGTTGTTTTTATTGTTAAGTAGAGCGCCAGTTAAGGCTTGGTCAATTGTTCTTTTTTATTGTTTAAATAAAGAAATTTTTCTCTATTTGTAATAACAAAAGTAAACAGATGTTTATTAATAAACGAGAATAATGTTGCTTAACATTGCTGTTGTTCAGCATGATTCTGTTTTTATAAAACAAGAAAAATTTAAATAACTTATTTTATATGATATTTGTCAAATTTGACGCGTATTCTGATTAAACCTTGAAAAAGAGAATCTTATTATTTAGACTTAATTAATATAATGTTTTTTTAACATTAAATTCATGTTTAAGGCAACCATTTTGGTGTCTTTTTTGTCTATATTCATAGAGCCATAAAAACAGTAAACAATGTATTATCCATGAAAGCAATTTTAAAACTTCCATTTGTATTTTTATTCGGGCTTTTCCCTGTTATAGGGAACGCTCAGTACATCACCATTTCAGGTTATATTACCGATTTTTTAACAGGAGGGGCTATCGAAAATGCCACTGTATTTGAAAAAAGTTCGGGTATTGGAACGATTACCGATAAGGACGGGTTTTATAAATTAGTTTTGAGACCCGGGAAGATGAATATAACTTTTTCAGATAATGGTTTTGAAGCCTTTGTTCAGAAATTGACAGTAACCAATGACACGACTTTAATGATTCAGTTAAAATCGGAAAAATGGGTAAAGGAGCATGAAAAAGCAGAGGCTGATCTTCAAACTGGTATCGGAGATAAAAAGATTCCTGAAGAACGAAAAAAGTTTTGGTTTTTCTAAAAAGTTTTTATTTAACTAGTTCTTTTATCGCTTTTCCCTGGCATTTGTCTGGCAGTGGAATATTTAAGAGCGTTGCTAATGTCGGAACCAAATCCACCGCAAAATATTTTTCGTTGATATTCATCGGCTGAATCTTTGCACCGTAAAATACAAGCGGTATGTGGGATTGGTCTGTATAATTTACTTTTTTGTATTTGTAACTCGGTTGCCATCCTTCTTTCAAAACATATAAAAAGTCGCCTGAGCGGCCTTTAGAATAGGATTTGTAAAGTGGGGCAAGTAAACCATTTGCTGAACTCCCCTGTTCCAGTTGATAGGCCGGTAAAGCAACCTGAACTCCTTCAAACTGGTTAATAAAATTGGAGGTTACATCCCGCATATTATTGAGGTCAAGTTTATTTTTCTCAATTAAATCGTGATCTAGATATACCTGTAGATCAGTATAATGCTCAATCCACTTTGCTTCACCGTATGCGATATTTAAATAGGATGTGAGTAGGGCGATGGCACTTTCAGGCATAAAATTATCAACGGGAAGGTTAAATTCTTCTTTTAAATAATTTACCGGGTACGAAGTTGAAGTGTTGGCTGTCAGGAAAAATAAAACATTATTTTTCCCGTATTTTTTTTCAACGGCACTTATCAGTTCTCCTATGTATTGGTCAAGATAAAGATAAGTGTCTTCCATTTCCATAGAAGCAGGCCCAAACGAAACATTTTCATAGTCCATCGATGAAAAGACAACTGATATAAAATCTGTCGCGTTATCGCTTCCAATATCCTCATTTTCCATCAGCCTCAGCGTAAAATCCTTCACAATAAGGTTGGCATACGGTGTCGTTTTTAAAGGGCGGAAATCTTCTGAACGTTTTATATATTTACTAATGGTATGCGGAAAAGTATTCCATTTATCATAGTAGCCTTTTTCAAGAATATAATCGTCTGCAACGCTTTCGTTGTAGGAGGTTTCCGGAAGTAAAGTCGTCCAGTTCCGATAACTGTACATTTCCGGTTGATTTTCGCTGTTGTAAATACGGACCCAGTCGGGAAAAGTACTAACATAAAAAGAACTTGAGATCATACGTCCCGATTCCACATCAAACCAGTAAGCAGCATCTGCTGAATGACCTGCCGAAAAAATAGCAGATTCCCTGTTCATAGCCACGCTGAATACCTTTGATTTACCAAGAGTAAGGATTTTTAGATTATCGGTTATCGTGTTTGAAAGCAATTTCACTGGCGATGCATTTCCAGCATCGGTGTCAGCGCCAACAGTAAAATAGTAGTTGTCTTCAGTGCAGTCCAATTCCTTTTCCTTTAGCCTGTCGTACCATGTTTTGTCAATAATGCCATGTATGGAAGGATTTACACCTGTATAGAGGGTGGCCGTTCCGCTTGCATAACTTTGGATGTGTTGAGTGATATTTATGTTTGAACAAACTGCTCCTTGTGTGTATAGTTTTTTAAAACCGTTACTCTGGAATTTATTCCAGTAACGCTGAATATAATCGGGGCGCATATTTTCAACCACAATCCCGACAGCCACTTTGGGTTGGCTCTGAACCCCTGTTGTGGATTGAGCCATTAACGGATTTGCAAACCAACTGGTAATTAATAAAATAAAAATTACAACCGCTCCTTGTTTCATAATGTTAAAATTTGGCTGCCTAAAGTAGTAAAAGTTCAAACTCTAAACAAAGAAAACGAAGAATCATAAAAAATATTCTTCTTTGTAATACCCTATATATTAGTCTTTTAATAAATTGTTGTTTTTTTATCCTAAAAAATACTTTTTTGAAGTAGGGTAGAGTGTCTTTTATGCGGAGTACATAAAAAATAACTTAAAATTTATTGTCATGAAAAAAGTTTTTGGATTTGGATTTTTATTACTTGGTGTTGTTTTATTTTCATGTCAGAATAATGACAAGCAGGGCGGGCAATTAACCAGTGAGGAATTATCGGAGAAATCTACTCAGATTGCGATGGACGAAATTGCAATGGAGAGTGCTACGACAGAACTCGACTATGAAGTTGATTTTTATGCCAATGCTGAATTTGTATTGTCTCAGTGGATGGGAATGGGCAAACGTTGGGGCTGGATGAATGGACTGCGTTACAAGTACAATCACTGCCCTGATTTAACTATTGAAAATGAAGATGGAGGTTATCCCAAAACCATTACACTTGATTATGGCGATAGTACGGTTTTACGGAGTGGGAAAGTGTTAAGCGGTGTGGTGATAATTGAAATATCGGGACCCCGGTCGGATGGGGATTATACCCGGTTTATAACTTACGAAGATTTTGGAGTCGATTCATTGGTAGTTAATGGAACTGCACAAGTAACTGTCGACCGTGAAAACAGTGTTTTCAGAACATTTACCAGCGATCTTGTATTTCTACTTGCTGACGGAACTTCCATTAATCGTACATCGGTTCGTGAGTGGGAGTGGATTGAAGGAATAGATTCCGAAATGGATCAAACCGACGATATGGTGCAAATTACAGGGTATACAAATGCGACTACTTCCGAAGGAGACGAATACATGAAAGAGATAATAGAACCGCTTATCAGGACACGCAATTGCCGTTTTATTGTGCAGGGAGTTGTTGAAATAACTTTAAATGGAGAACTGCTCTCATCGCTTGATTACGGCGACGGAGAATGCAATGATGTTGCAATTTTAACCCAAGACGGAGAAACTGCTGAAGTGGATTTGTCAGTGAGGAAATGCAGGTTCAAATAGATTGGAGTAATAAAAAGTCTCAGCTTATAAAAGAGCCGGGGCTTTTCTTTTTCTGATTCGTAACCTATCTTTGATTCGTTGTTTGAAAATTAGTTACTTAGTTACATTGACCCAGGAAGAATTTAAGCATCTGTTTGAAATGCATTTTGTAGCAATTCGCAATTATGTATTTTACCGTTCAGGAAATACTGAGGTAGCTACTGATATTGCCCAGGAAGCTTTCCTGAAAGTATGGGAAAAACAAGAAACTGTGCAACCTGAGTCAGCAAAAGGCCTTCTTTATAAAATTGCCGGCGACCTGTTTATTTCGTATTACCGAAAAGAGAAACGTTCATTTCATTTTTTTAATCATTTTGTTTTTGATGAAAATGGACAGACTCCGGAAGATCTTTTCGCTTTTGAGCAATTAAAAGGAAATTATAAAAGAGCACTAGAAAAATTGCCGGAGAAACAACGAACTGTTTTTTTGATGAGCAGGGCCGAGAACCTGAAATATAAAGAAATAGCTGAAGTATTGGGGATAAGTGTAAAAGCAGTTGAAAAGCGAATGAGGTACGCCTTAAAATATTTACGCACTTTTTTAAATCACGAATGAATGACAAAAATATACATAGCACCTATTTAGAAGAAAAGCATTCTACTTTTTTTTCAAAAGGGAAAATTAAATGGGAAAAAACAGAGGCAGAAGTGTGGGCCGAACTTTCAGACAAAATTGTTGAAAAACCGTCAGTGAGGGAAATAGTTTTAATTCCCGGGGTTTTAAAGTATGTGGCGGCGGCTGTACTTTTTTTTGCTGTTGTTTTGGGGGCTATCGCTTTTTTTTATCAGAAGACAGTTGTTTGTAATCCCGGAGAGCATCTTACTGTTCAGCTGCCCGATGAGTCCGTTGTGCAGTTAAATGCAGAGTCAGGAATAAAATACAACCCCTTAAAATGGAGATTTGAACGAAAGGTATTTCTGAGAGGCGAAGCTTTTTTTAAAGTAGAAACAGGAAAGAAATTTAGTGTTATTTCTCCGGAAGGAACAACTGAAGTATTGGGAACCAGTTTTAATATTTACTCCAGGGACGAAAAATACAGGGTAGCCTGTTTAACTGGTCGCGTAAAAGTGATTACATACGAAAAAAAATCGGTAGTACTTGAACCGGGTTCAAAAACAGAGCTAAAAAAAGGTGAGCTTATTTTGCAAAAAAATCATAACGTTGAAAATATAATCAGCTGGACAAACAATCAATTCTTTTTTGCCGGAACCCCTCTCAGGGAAGTGATTGACGAGATTGAAAGACAATACGGTGTTACCATTAGAATTCAGAAAGAACTAGATAAACGGAATTTTGCCGGTAACTTTCCCAAAAAATATAATGTGGAAGAGGTATTGGATTTTGTTTGTATGGCGATGCAGATTAATTTCGTAAAACAATCAGAAAATGTATTTCTGGTGATGGAAAACAGTTAATAGGTGAAAAGTGGAATACTTTTAGTTTTTGTCTTGTGTTTTTATTTTCAGGTCTTTGGCCAACAATCTGAATCTGTTGAAATTGATGTAAACAAAACTCCTTTGAATGAAGTTCTTATTCGCTTAAAGGAGAATTATGGTTTTCAGTTTGCATTTGATAAAGATTTGTTGTCGCAATTTGTTGTCTCTGTTCGCGACAATTTTTCCTCAAAAGAAGAAACACTTGCAGGTTTATTAAAAGGTTTGCCTCTTACTTTTGACAAATCGGGAGAAGTTTTTTTGATTATCCCCCAAAATAGTTTTCAGGAAGTTCGTCGGCAAAAGACAACCCAAATTTCAGGTCAGGTAGTTGAAGCTCGTTCTTACGAACCGTTGCCATTTTCATACATCCTCATAAATAACCGGTCAATTCAATCCGACCAAAAGGGGAATTTCACTTATCTGGCTTCAGCTGATACTTCGTTTAATGTACAAATTTCGCACCTGGGCTATTTTTTATACGATACACTTGTTTCAGGTAATCTGATACAGCAATTTCCGCTTACTCCGCGTTTTACCGAGCTCAAAGAAGTTCAAGTGGAAGGCAATCCGATTGAACGTTCAACATTGATCGGAGACCAACCCGGAAAAATAAAAATTAACCACAGGATTGCGCCGCTTCTTCCGGGATATGGGGATAATTCTGTTTTTAATATGTTACGTCTCATGCCCGGAGTTTTGGCTGCCGGAGAACAATCTTCCGATTTGCTGATTTGGGGGGCTTATGAAAGCCATAGTAAAATTCAATTTGACGGATTTACGATTTTCGGACTAAAAAACTTTAACGATGATATTGGCGTTGTAAATCCGCTGGTGTTAAAAGATATGGAAGTTTTTAAAGGAGGTTACGAAGCAAAATACGGCGACCAGGTTGGCGGAATCGTAAATATAACCGGTAAAAACGGGAGTTTGCAAAAGCCTTCTTTTACATTCAATATAAATAATACAACTTTAAATTCGCTGGTTGAACTGCCCGTTTCCAAAAAATCATCGTTTCTGGCTGCCTACCGGCAAACATTTTATGAATTGTATGATCCTTCCAAAATTCAGTTTTTTAACCGGCGTGGAAATAGTGCTTTTGATGCCACTGTTTATCCCGATTATCACTTTCGCGATGCCAATTTGAAATATAACTATCAGGATGAAATGATAGCTGTTGAGTTAAGTTTATATGGCGGTGGCGACAAGTATGCGTATAATTTGGAGAGGGATTTTGCAAATTCCTTTGTTTTGCGTGAAGAAGAAGAAAAAAATCAACAGTGGGGTGGGGCTTTTACACTTTCAGGAAAGGACCAAAAAGGAAATACAGGAAGAATAAAATTAGCTGCTTCAAAACTTTCGAATCTTACCAGCGAGATGAATAGAGTTACCCATAAACGGAACGGAAGAGAGTTTATGACAAGAACAGGAAATGGAGAAAATGTTGTGAACCAGATAACATTTACGGCCCAAAACCGATGGAATTTTATGAACGGGTATTATATTGAATCTGGTTTAGGATTTGAATCAAATAATGCGCAAATTCTGCGAGGTTTAAATAATAATAATTTGATTGATAGTGATACCCGACTTAATCGGATATTCTCATACGTACAGAGTTATTGGCCTTTAGGTGAATATTTTGATCTAAAAGCCGGCATTCGAATTAATTATGCCTTGAAAATTAACAAGTCTTATCCTGCTCCACGGGTTGCGGCTTCAGTAAAACTTACCCCTGATTTAAAATTAAATGCATCGTGGGGAATGTATCACCAGTTTTTAGCCAAAAGCACACTTCTCGACAGCAGCTTGAATTACTATTATTTCTGGGCTAATTCCTTAAAAATCGTTGTTTACCGTAACTACAGTATTGTTATTGCCTAAATCCAATCCCACACATGTAAAACTGCTTTTGTTTTCAAGTCCAAGATCCCCCATTTTTGCTTTAGCCAATTCCAACGAGTGGATACAATATCCTTTGCTAGCAGAAAGATTTGGAGAAGGAACTACTTCTACTTTTAAAACATCTTCAAATTCTTTGTTAAAAAGCTCTACTATTTTTTGATAAAGCGAACCTCCTCCAACAAGGTAAATTTTATCAACATCGTAGAAATCTTCATCCAAAATATTACGTCTGATAGATGGAGATATTACTTCATTATAATAACTTTCCAATACTTTATCTCTGATTTCGGTAAGATCTACTCTTTTTCTTTTTATAAGAATACTCCCCCTTTGGAACGCCCTCTCCAGCTGTTGATCGGTCAAAATATTTATGTAATATTTTTTTTGAAGTTCATTTTCCAGCAGCTTTATCGCATAAATAATCCCGCTGGAACTGTGAGCTGTTCTGTAAACCAAACCACCAGGCTGAGACAAAGCTATTTCGAATGTTCCATAACCGATACTTGCGATTATAAAGTTACCATTATCTTTTATCTCCCCGTTTCTGATATATTTCACCGACCCTTCAATTTCAGTCATGACATCGACTTCGGGTATTGAAAAATCAACCTTTTCTACACCGCGACTCCCCAGAGTCCGCGAATCAAAGTTAATCTGATGGTTTCCTTTAAAAAAATCGGCAGCAGCACTTTTAAATGGTTGATAAGTAGTAAAAGGAAAACCAGTAGTAACGATTAAATTCGAGTAGGTACCCTGCGTTGCAGTTAATAAGCCGGTGAGACCTAACAATTGATAGTCAGCGTCATCTGGAGAACTATTTAAAAATTTATGAGGAGATAGCCCCTCTTTTAGTGCGAGGTTACCTACGATATAATCTTTTCCGTTTAAACCGGTTATTCTAATACCATCTAAAAACTCATCAGCTACTTTCTCGAAGTCTCTGTAATTTTCTTCTAATACACTTGGGAATACAAACGATTTTTCCATAAATTAATTTTTATATAGATCTTATCTGTTTCATTTTCATATTCAGTAATGAAAGTTTACTCTTTTTATTCATCACAGACTTTTCTTTGTCATCTGAGGAATCTTCACTCAAATCATAGACACTTTCTAAAAAGTCCGAGGAAACATCTTTACCATTTAATTTAACCACATTATCTTCAACTGATTTAATCTGTTGACTTGTCCACTCGCCAGAGGTTTCGAACTTTTGATCGTTCTTAGGGTCAGCCTCATCCAATATGTAGCACATTCCATCAAAAAAAGCTTTTTCTTTAATATTTACATGCTTGGTCTTTATTGTGCCCCTCATTTCTCCGCCGGGGATTATAGTAAATTCATTATCAGCAATAAAGTCTCCTTTTGCTTTTCCCTCGATTACAACAAACGCTGCTTTTATGTAACCGTGCACATAACCTGTTTTCCCTATAACTATCCTTCCTGTGGTAACCAATTCTCCTTCTATCTCTCCATCTACTCTTATATCATCTTCCGATGATACCCGACACTTTAGTCTGGTACCTGCTCCTATGACTGTTAAACTACTCCTGCCACTATCTCTCCTTTTGTTTGACTTTAACATAACTTTCTTTGATTTTTATCTCCAACTTCATACAATCATAAGCCTAACTTTACAAAGTTGGTAAGATTATGTTGAACGAATCTTTTAAAAACATGGACATTTTATGGACACATAATAAAATAACCTTGTACAATATACACAAATTTCCCACTTTCGATATCCTGTCATGAGTACAACCAACAAAATGCACCAATGTTTAGTAAATTTCGAAAAATTAAATACAGGTTGTACAACTCTCTGTGAATATTGAATTTTAAGCTACTATTTTTCCGAAAGAGCAGAGTAAAATTTTTTCCTCAAAAGATAGTTTGTTATTAATTCGACGAAAAAGAATGAGTAAACTGAACAAAATTGTCTTCTCTTTTCAATCCCAACTTCTTTTTAATCCGATAACGACTCTTTCTCACACTATCATCTGAAATATTAAAAAGGTGAGCAATCTGACTTGTATTCATACCCATCTTAGTAGCACAAATGAATACAATATCATACTGTGTCAACGTATCAAACCTTTCTGTCAGTTTTTCTGTAAAACCAGGATATACATGGTTAAACCTTAACTGAAATGCCGCCCAATTATTTAAAAGCAATGATTTTTCATTCAAGTACTTCTTCATTTTTAATAACACATTACCTTTATACACGGCATCGGTTGACTTGTACAATTCATTTTCAATAATGACATTCAACTTTTTAAGTACATTTTTACTTTCCTCGCCTTTCAGGGTTTCTGCCATCAATTCATTTTCCTTCTCCTTCAATAGCAGTTGCAAAGTTTTAAATTGGGTTGACATTTTCCGTACACTTTGCTCTTTGTTCCTAACCTCACTTTTTAGTTCTTCTAATTCATTGTTCTCATTTTGAAATAAAAACCGAAATTTAGAATACATCTGTTCATACTTATTTATGCGGACGTCAATTGCTTTAAGAAGTTCTTCTCTCGTAAAAGGTTTTGTTAAATAGTCATCAGCACCCTCTTCCATCCCTTTACGTCGCTCTTCCCTCTCACTCAAAGCAGAAATAAATATAAAAGGTTTTGATGCAAGCACCTCGTGTCTCTTAAACTCCCGAATAACTTGAAAACCATCCATTTGTGGCAAAAGCACATCGCACAAAACCAAGTCGGGGATTTTATCTTTGGCTAAATCGAATCCGACAATACCGTCTGAGGCTTTTAAAACATCAAATCCTTCCTGTTTTAAAATATAAGCTACCTCATCCAGCAATTCTATTTCGTCTTCGATTATTAAAATTTTGCGCATGCTTAGGTATAAATAGATCGAGATTACAATACAAAAATAGAAAAAAGTATCAATCTGAAACCTCCAAACTAAAAATTTCATTAACTGACTTCTCAAAAACAGCGGAAATTTTTAACGCCAAAATAGTTGAAGGAACATACCTTCCGGTTTCAATAGAATTAATTGTTTGACGTGAAACTCCAATCATTTTTGCCAAATCTTCTTGTGTGAGATTTTTAATTCTACGTTCTATTTTCAAGTTATTTTTCACTTAATCTTTTTAGTCCGTATTTTATTGTGTAAAAATATTAAAGATGAAAACATCATAAATTTTACCAGATTCTGGCAGCAGCCAACCTAACAAAAACATAAAAATTACGGCAAGAAGTAGTGAATAGATATCAAAGAAATCCATTTAATTATTTTTTGATCTGTATTTTGTGTAATAAAAATATGACAAGTAAAAAACCAGAAGCATCAACAGGAAAAAGTCAAAATCAAAGATCCAGCTATCTGTTATTTCATTATTTAAAAAGGCTAAGGGATATAATATACCTATTGTAATAATTGTGTTTATAAAACTTACAACCAACGACTTCATTCGTAAATGAAGAAACAGCTCATCTTCATCACGTTCTTTCGAAAAAACAAAAAAAAGCAATCCTGTATTCAAATTATAAAAAAAGACTTCTCTTTTTCTGACAAACCCTTCTAATTCATTAAAACCAAAAGCTGCAATAAATCCCCCGACAATAAAAATCAGACCAATCCATTTTATATAAGAAGGAAGAAACCTTATTTTTATTTTTAGTAGATCGTAACTGTTAGGAATTGGCCGTAAAACATAAAGACCAAAAGAAATATACAGAATAACATATCCGATTAAAACAGGTAGTAAAATATTCATCTTTGTAAAATTTACTTTTCAATATGACAAACATACTTTACATTTCTTAAAAAGACAAGTTTCCTTTACATTTTTTTAATTTGTTTTTTAACATGATTTGCATTTTCTTAGCCCGATGTTTGAAAAGATTGGTGAATACATTATAAACACCGCCAACATTATTTGGGGAACTCCCATTTTAATTTTGCTTTTAGGGGGTGGTTTCTATTTTTTGATTTATTCCAGATTAGCTCCTTTACGCTATTTCACACATGCTTTAAAAATTTTAACCGGAAAATATGATGACCCGAACGAACCGGGACAATTAAGGCATTACCAGGCACTTTCAACTGCACTGGCCGGAACCGTTGGAATGGGAAATGTAAGCGGTGTTGCTGTAGCCATTACAATGGGTGGCCCCGGCGCTATCTTTTGGATGTGGGTTTCGGCGCTGCTCGGCGTTAGCACCAAATTTTTTACTTGTTCGCTGGCAGTTATGTTTCGTGGAAAAGACTCAAATGGGGAAATTCAGGGTGGTCCCATGTATTTTATTACTGAAGGGTTGGGAAAAAACTGGAAACCGCTGGCAATTTTCTTTTCCCTGATGGGAATGATTGGCGTGTCCCCTCTCTTCCAGGCCAACCAGCTTACCCAAATGATCCGTGACGTTGTGTTGGTTCCCAATAATCTCGGCGGTAATTTTCAATCGGATTTAATTACCGGAATCATCATTGCTGTTATTGTTGGCATAGTAATTATAGGAGGAATAAAACGTATAGGTAATGTAACCGGACGTGTTGTTCCAATTATGGTTGCTGTATATGTAGCCACTGTTTTATTTATTATTTTTTCAAGTCCATCGCAAATTATTCCGGCGTTTAAAACCATTTTTCACGATGCTTTTACAGGTGATGCTGTTCTGGGAGGTTCGCTTGGCGCGATAATAATTACCGGTGTACGGCGCGCCGCTTTCTCAAACGAAGCTGGTTTGGGAACTGCCCCAATGGCACACGGAGCTGCAAAAACAAGTGAGCCCATCCGCGAAGGACTCGTGGCCATGCTTGGGCCCATTATCGATACCATTCTGATTTGCACAATGACAGCACTGGCAATTATAATAACCGACTCATGGATTGAAAGTTCTGCCGACGGAATTTCGTTAACAGCTCATGCCTTTGACCTGGCAATTCCTGTATTCGGAAAATACATTTTAACTGCCAGTGTTACCTTTTTTGCAATGTCGACTCTGTTTGCCTTTCCTTATTATGGAACAAAATGCCTTGGCTTTGTTGCCGGTGCTAAATACGGTTATATCTATAACTACATTTTTGTTATCGTTGTTATTATTGGAGCCATTTCAAATCTGCGGGTAATTATTGGCCTCATCGATATTTCCTTTGCGCTGATGGCTTTCCCAACCGTTATTTCAGCGTTGTTGCTTTCGCCCCATGTACGCCGGGCTGCCAAGGATTACTTTGACCGACTGAAGAGGAACGAATTTTAATACTAATATTTTTTTTAGAAAAAAGATTGTGTAAATTGGAGCACAAATTTTTCAAGAATGAAAAAGAATCAACCCTTTAACGAATATCTAAGAGCTTTTTATTCCGATGGATACCGAATTGCAATAAATGCAGCTGAAAGTATTGACTCAAAAGAAATTTTATTTTCGGCAATTGAAGAAATGTATCAGCAAATTGACGAGTTGACTGTATCAATTTCTGAACTTTCTCAGCGGCAAAATACCACTATTGACTGCAAAAAAGGATGTCAATGGTGTTGCCACCAACCTGTTTTTGCAATGAATTATGAATTGGACTATTTAAACTTTTTTATTAAAACCAATTTAAAAACCGGAAAACAAAAAGATATCCAGGCAAGAGCTCGTGGTAAGGCCAAAAAATTAAAAGGCCTGACAAACGACGCGCTGCTTAACTCCAAACACCCTTGTCCTCTGTTGGAAAATGGGATGTGTATTGCATATAAAGCGAGGCCGATGGCGTGTCGAATTTATTTGTCGACACACCTTAAAACCTGTCTGAAATTTTACAATACTCCAAACGACAAAAAGAACTTTCCCGCCCTGCTCGAATTTCCAATGCAGGCCGGAAGAATGATGAATGAAGGATTTAAATCAGCTTTAAAAGCTACAGGTTTTAAACCCGAAGAATTTAGAATAGAGGAAAAACTTTTAGATTAGGACTCTTCCAATTTCACGCCAATTACTTTAAACTTCTCTTCCAGAATATCGGGTGAAATTGGGCGATTATTTCTTGTCAGAACCGTTGTAATTTTAGCATCAACCATTAACTTTTCATCCGATTTTCGAATCACCTGTTGCTTAAAAACAACCCTCAAACGGCCTTGTTTCCCCATTTTTAAACGAACAAAAAAATCATCGGCCGGGCGAAGCGGGAATTTATAATCGAGTTCGGCACGAATAACTACCGCATCAATTCCCTCGTTGTGCAGTTGTGCAAAATCGAGGCCTGCTTTGTGAAGAAATTTATGCCGGCAATGTTCCAAATAATTCTGATAAACTGAATTATTGACGATGCCCTGAATGTCGCATTCATAATCGCGCACCTGCATTTCCAGTTCAAAATCGTAGTTTTCCATTCTCTAAAATTTTACAATCGTCGTATCGGATGAAATAAAAGATCTTATCTCTGCAACAATCCAAAGATTTCTCACTTCAGTCGAAAAGCCCCAAACAATTCAGTTTGCTGAACGAACCATTTTGGGATACCCACCAAAAGCTTTTACCCAGAAACGATGGAACTTATGAAAGCTTTGAACCGGATCTGCAAACATCATGATACACTTTTTATAAATCAGCGGAATTCCGGCATCTGCTGCTGCTTTTACAGCTTCGGGAGTGTCTGATTTCTGTTGAATCCAAATCATTTTTATCCCCTTGCTGGCAGCTGCATTTACAACGCTTAGAGTTTCTTGTTTGGGGGTTACAACAAAAAGGTGAGTAACGTGGTCGGGCAGCTCCTCCACCGACTTAAAACACTTTACTCCCTGAATCTCATCGGCATTGGGATTAACGGGATACAAATCAAAACCCTTTTCTTTCAACTCTTTAAAAATCGCCCCACCAAACTTCTTTGGATTACGGGACACTCCTGCCATGGCCATTTTCTTTGGCCCGAGAAACTTGTTAATTTCATTCAAGGTTGTCATTCTGGTTATTTTTAAGGTTATTTTATCAAAAAGTCAAAAAACTTTTTGCCTTCGAGGTAGCCTTCCAGATGGTCGCCAATTTTTACAGGGCTAACACCTGCAGGTGTACCTGTGTATATTAAGTCACCAATTTTCAGTGTCATGTATTTCGACACATGTGAAATAATCTCTTCAAACCCAAACATCATTAACTTTGAATTTCCTTCCTGTGCAGTTTTTCCGTTTATATCCAGTTTAAAACCAATGGCTTCCGCATCGGGAAAAATACTCTTATCCAGAAACGTACTGCTTATTACCGCCGACTGGTCAAAAGCCTTTGCTTTTTCCCAGGGCAGACCTTTTTCTTTTAATTTCTGCTGAACATCACGCGCCGTGAAATCAATCCCAAGTCCAATTTCATCAAAATAACGATGGGCAAAACGTTTTTCTATATTTTTCCCAATCCGGTTAATTTTAATCACCAGCTCAATTTCATGATGGACTTCTTTTGTCCAGTCGGGGATATAAAACGGATCGTTATTTCTAAGCAACGCCGAATCGGGTTTTAAAAAAAACACCGGCTCGTCAGGAATTTCATTTTTTAATTCCTTTGCGTGCGCCATATAATTTCGTCCAATACAAATAATTTTCATATTATCAAGTATATAGCTGTCAACTTTAAGTAATAAATTTTTGATTTAAACTTAAAAATAAAAAAGTGACCGTTACCGGGTCATCATCCGTAATTTAATCTGAGTAAGTACCCGTTTCGTGTAAAGTGGAAATTCACTATTCATAATCCAGCCAAAATAACCGGGTTGCTCTTCCAAAACCTGTTCAACGGGAATTCCTTTGTTTTTACCAAAATTAAACACTTCCACTCCATTTTCATCGTAAACGATTCTACCCACAAAATCAACATTTCTGTCGTACGACGAAAATTCACTCAACTTCTGCACATCGTTAACAATCGGCACCGATTTTTTTCCGTGATTATCTTCATAAACCACATCCTTATACATGTCAAGTTGTGCCTTCAAAACCTCGTATGTAGCTTTCGTATCGGCCATAGCGCTATGTGCATCAACCAGTTGCTGATTACAATAAAATTTATATGCTGCTGCCAAAGTACGTTTTTCCATTTTATGAAAGATCGCCTGAACATCGATAAATTTTCTTTTTTTGAAATCGATATCAATATCTGCTCTCAGAAATTCTTCTGCAAGCAAAGGTATATCAAAACGGTTGGAGTTAAACCCCCCTAAATCACAACCTTCCAAAAATTTGGCCAGTGTTTTAGCCACCTCCTTAAAGGTTGGTTCGTCTTTTACATCCTCGTTGACTATTCCATGAATTTTTGACGCTTCTTCAGGAATTGGCATTTCCGGATTAATGCGCATAAGCTTTTCTTCCTCACTTCCATCAAGATGAATTTTTAACAAAGCAATTTCTACAATTCGATCAGTAACTATGTTGATTCCCGTTGTTTCCAAATCGAGAAAGACTACCGGATTTTTTAATGTAAGATTCATTCGCTTAAATTAAAAAAGAAGGTATCCGAAAAACCATCTTGATTTCCATTCTGATTTTTGGGATACCCTCCACATTTATAATTATTCGATTTTATGCGTTTATCATCATCGGCATCAGAAGCATTAAAACATCTTCGTCTTCATCGTCAGTTTCGGCAGGAAGTAAAAGACCTGCTCTTGTAGGATCACTCAATTCAACCTTTACATCACTGGCTGAGATATTGGTTAAAATTTCCTGCAGGAATGTAGATTTGAATCCTATCTCAATTTCATCTCCTTCATATTCACAACTCAGGCGCTCAACCGCTGAAATGGAAAAATCGATATCCTGAGCAGAAACAACCAGCTGGTTATCATTGATATTCAATTTAATTAAATTGCTGGCCTGGTTTGAAAAAACAGAGACACGTTTTACAGTATTAAAAAATGCCAACCTGTCGATAATCATTTTATTCGGGTTATTACTTGGAATTACCGAATTATAACTTGGGTAATTTCCTTCAACCAGACGACAAATTAATTTGTATTTGCTCAATGTAAAAAAAGCGTTTTTATCGTCAAATTCCAGCTTTACGTCAAACTCTTCTTTGGGAAGCAGATTTTTCAGCAGACTGGCCGGCTTTTTTGGCAAAATAAACGATGACTCAAATTCAGCCGTTGCATCTGAACGACGGTAACGAACCAGTTTGTGTGCGTCTGAAGCAACAAAACTCATAAAGTCGGGTGAAATTTCAACATAAATACCATTCATTACCGGACGAAGTTCGTCATCGGCAGTTGCAAATAATGTTTTTTCAATCCCTTTTTGAAGAACAGCGTGACTAACATTTACCGATGAAGCAGAATCTTCAACCAATTCAGGAAGTTCAGGAAAATCTTCCCCATCCTGCCCTACTATACTAAATTTTCCATTATCAGAAAAAATATCCACTGCAAAAGTTTCGCTGTCAATTTGAAACGTGAGTGGTTGCTCAGGAAATTCTTTGAGCGTATCGGTAAGTATTTTTGCCGGAACAGCAATTGTTCCTTCTCCATCAATATTATCAAGCTCCATGCTTGTAATCAAAGTCGATTCCAAATCCGAGGCTGTAATGGTTAGTTCTGTTTCTGAAAGATGAAAAAGAAAATTATCCAGAATGGGCATCGTACTTTTACTGCTGATTACCTTGCTGATTGCGGCCAGGTGATGTAATAATTCAGTACTTGAAACTACAAACTTCATAAGTAATTATTTTATTTTTAATTTTTTCTGTTGAAAATTTGTTCTATGCTTCTGTTTCAGAGCATCATAGTTTTTATTACTAAAAAGGATAAACCAAGTACACGAATATACAAACTTTAATGTTATTAACCTATCGTGAAAAGTTTGATTTTTTAACGGTTTTATAAACGATTAAACCGACGTCGGCGAAGATAATTATATGCCAGTCCGAAAATGGTTACAAGCACCAAAGGTAAAACAATATTTAACCATTGCCACTTTGTTTTTTCTTCCCGCAACTGCACTTTATCCAACATTCTCATTTTAACCGTCCGGTTTCGAAGCTGCATAATTCCCTGGTCGTCATTAAGGTAATAAATCAGGTTAAGCAAAAACTCCTTATTTCCAAAGGTCCGGCCGGAAACCCTGTCGAAACCAAGTTCGGTAAAACGCGGCGGATTGGTTGAATAGTTGACACGATTGGCCATTAAATCGCCGTCGGCAATTACCACCATTTTTGTCGGCTTACTTTTGTTGATAATATTTTCAGATGCCGGGATACCAAAAGCTTCGAGCATACGATTTTGGAAAACGGAAATAAAAGTACCTTCCAACATTACTCCAACCGGAATAAAAGCTTCATTAAATAACTCGCGCGCCGGCGGATTGTTTATATTTTGAAGGCTGACCGAAGAGGGGGATTTTACTCTCCGTGCACTAGGCGACGTAGTGAGAATAAAATTCTTTTTAGCTCCCGGATTTCCGGAGATTGTATCGATAGACGAAGCAAATTCAGAAAAAACGTTATTTAGGTTTCGGGTCGCCGGATGAGCATCGGAAGGAACCAACAACGGTGAATAATACCACGGATGAATCGTAAATTTTGGTGTATTTCCGGGCAGCGCGGTGTTCACTTGTATGCGCGCGCAATACACATCCTGCAGCAACTCATAATTTAAACGAACACCATACCGGAAAAACAGATCACTCAAATTCAGATCGCGGGGAAATGCATATGTTTGATACCCGTTTGACAAGCTATCCAAACTAACTTTCACGGGATCAATCAGCCACATTACTTTTCCTCCCTGCATAACGAACTGGTCGATATAAAACTTATCTTTTTCTTCAAAGGGCTGCTGAGGATCTGCAACAATCAGTATATCTACATTTTTTACGTGCGCAGGTAATTCTCCGGGCAAAATTCGTGTAAGCTGAAAGTCTCCTGAAAGCGCATTGGCAAAATCGGCCGTTTGATACTGATTTAATTCCTGGTTTCCATCCAAAAAAGCAAGCGTTGACTTTTTTGTCCGCATCAGCTTCCGAAAAACGTTAATCAATTCAAATTCCACACTTTCTACTGAATGATTAAAATTGGCTTCGGCAGAAAAGTCCGGATTCGACTTTAAGAAATTTACAGCCATTTCTTTGCCTCCCATCGAAACCAACGCTCCTGGAAAAATCGTTCTTGTGCTTACTCCTTCATTGGTTTGTTTTCTGAAACTGGTTGGTGTAACTCCCTTTCCTGCAATTTCATCAATTAAATTCTGTCGTTTCTCCACATCTCCTATGGAATATGGATCAGTAAATTTTATACGAATAGGTTTGGGTGAAAAAACATTTAAAACGGCAATTTTCTCCAAAACTTCCTGTTGCAGTTTTCGCAAACCCGGCTCAAGCTCCCCAATAAGAAAAAACTCTACTTCAACCGGCTGTTCAATTCCCGAAACAATTTCCTTACTTACATCAGAAAGCGAATAGCGTTTATCGGCGGTTAAATCGAGCCGGAAAAGAAAATTTGAAGAAACAACAAATACAACAATCAATAAAACAACAAAAACAGCGACATTCCTTTTTATTCTGCCTTTTTTCCAGTTTGAAATTCTCAGAAAAACACTGGTTAAATAAAGAAACAGAAGTGTAATTCCGAAGTAGTAAATAATATCGCGCATATCAACTACACCCCGGGAAATAGAAAGGTAATGATTGTTGATACTCATCCACGACAAAAGTTCTTCAAAAAGATAAGACACACCAGCACTTCCAACAAAATCGAATCCGAGATAAAAAATAAACGACATCGCCATTGCCAGAATAAAAGAAACAATCTGGTTATCGGTAAATGATGAAGCAAAAACCCCAATAGCAACATAAACAGCCGCCAGCAGGAACAGCCCTATAAACGATCCCCAGGTTGCGCCGACATCGATACTTCCAACAGGTTCGCCCAACAAATAAACCGACAGGAAATACAACAATGTGGGTAATAATGAAAAAATGACCAGAACCATTCCCGCAAAGAATTTTGCTAAAACAAGCTTAAAATCGGAAATTGGATGAGTAAGTAAAATTTCGATTGTTCCACTGCGTTTTTCATCGGCAAAAAAACGCATGGTAATGGCGGGCACCAGAAAGAGATACAACCAGGGAGCCAGCGAAAACAATGGTTCCAGTGTGGCATAACCATTATCCGGAATATTATACGCTCCCGGAAAAACCCACAAAAACAGTCCGGTAACCAATAAAAAAACCAGCACTGCAAGATAGCCAATCAGCGAGCCGAGAAATGTTTTTATTTCTTTTCGGAATAAACTGTACATTTTTGTTGCAAATTTCGAGTTCGCTCAAATTTATCTATTTTAATAAACTAAACATTTTTTTTGCTGCCCGTTGCGAACAGCCAGGTTCACCCATAATTTTTTTTAAACGGAGGTAGTCAGCTTTTATTTTTTTTCGATATTGTTCATCAAAAAGCAATTTATGCATTTCCTCTTTTACATTTTTGAAGGTCATTTTTACCTGAATATATTCCCGAACAATTTCTCTGTCCATAATAATATTTGGCAGTGAAACTCCAGCCATGGTAAAAATTATATTGCGAAAGACAAAATCAGTTACCCATCCGCCTTCTACCCTGTAGACAACCGTTTGCGGAACATCAAAAAGCGCAGTTTCCAATGCTGCTGTACCAGATGCGACAAGCGCTGTGTGGGCATTGTTCAGCAAATCATAGGTTTGGTTATAAATAATTTGTATGTTGCTGTTCTGCAAGTATTTTTGATATAATTCAGGAACTACACTTTTTACTCCGGCAACTACAAACTGAAAATCAGGATATTCTCCGGCAATTCTTACCATCAGAGGTAAAGTTCGTTTTATTTCCTGCACACGGCTTCCGGCGAGCAAAGCAACAACCGGCCGGGTATCCATATTATTCTTTTGCAAAAATTCCGCTTTTGTCAAGGCCTCATTTTTAAATTCTTCAAGCGAGTCCATCAAAGGATTTCCCACATAATGCACATCCATTCCGTGTTTTTTGTAGAAGGCTGTTTCAAAAGGAAAAATGGTAAACATTTCATCCACAAAAGCTTTAATCTTTTTTACACGGTACTCCTTCCAAGCCCATATTTTGGGTGAAATGTAATAAAAAACCCTAATATTATTCTTTTTTGCAAATTCGGCAACACGAAGGTTAAATCCCGGGTAATCAATCAAAATAATTACGTCGGGCTGAAACTGAAGAATATCTTTCCGGCAAAATTCGAGGTTACGCCCGATGGTTTTCAAATTCAGGATAACATTTACGATTCCCATAAAAGCCATTTCCCGATAATGTTTTACCAGCGAACCGCCAACTGAGTGCATCAAATCGCCGCCAAAAAAACGAAACTGAGCGTTTGTATCTTCCTCATTCAATGCTTTCATAAGATTTGAACCATGCAAATCGCCCGATGCTTCTCCTGCTATGAGATAATACTTCATATTTTTAAAATGCCCGTGAAACCAATACAGCAAAGGCATAAATTAATGTAGCTGCCAAAACTCCCTTTGCTGCTTTATCGTACTTTTTTTGGATAAAACCCATAAAAATTGCCAGGTTGGCAAATACACACAAACTCCCCAGTTTTACCAGTAAATGTATATGCCAAAGACTTTTTATATAATTTGAAAACGAAGTTTCACTGTCGCCAAAAAAATATACGCTAAAAAATATAATTAAGGGAACAAAAAAACCAGCCAAAAAACCAATTCCTGTTTGATCCCAACGATTTCTCCTTTTTCGCTGTTGCATTAAAATTTCCAGTTTTGGAGTTCCTCAAGTGTTTTGTAGCAAGTCATATCAACAGCAACGGGAACAACTGATACAAAATTGTTTTCCAACGCATAAATGTCTGTTTCTGCCGACCCTTCCTCAAAATTTTTAAAATAACCCGATAACCAATGATACTCTCTACCATGTGGATCTGTTCTTTTTTCAAATTCTTCCATCCATTTCCCATGTGTTTGCCGGCACACTTTTATTCCTTTCGGTTTTCCTTTTGGAATATTTACATTCAAACAAGTAAAAGGAGGTAAACCGTTTTCAAGCACATTCTGAAAAATTTTGGCAACGATAATTTTCGCTTTTGAAAAATCAGCGCCCGAACTGTAGTCGTCGAGTGAAAAGCCCACAGACGGAACACCATGTAAACTACCCTCGATAGCTGCTCCCATCGTTCCGCTGTATATCACACTTATTGATGAATTGGCACCATGATTGATCCCTGAAACCACAAAATCGGGCGTGCGGTCAAACAAACTGTTAAAACTAAGTTTTACACTATCAACCGGAGTTCCATTACTTTT
Organism: Maribellus maritimus; assembly: GCF_022267315.1. Classification (GTDB taxonomy): domain Bacteria; phylum Bacteroidota; class Bacteroidia; order Bacteroidales; family Prolixibacteraceae; genus Draconibacterium; species Draconibacterium maritimum. Next base: position 25,136 of record NZ_JAIKLE010000017.1, on the reverse strand, counting down.
ATAAGTAGGTACACCCAGAATCTTTTCAATTTCAACAGCCCGCAGCGGCTGATCAACGGTGATGGCGCAGGATTTTCCAGACATTGATGTTTCGGAAGAAATAACCACCACATCTCCAAAAAACTTCATAACTTCAACCAACTCCTGAAGCCCGCGGGCATGAATCCCATCGTCGTTGGTAACTAATATAAATGGTTTATCTGACATATTTTTTCAAATTGGAAACAAAGATAGTGATAAAAATAGAGGCGTAAAATGGAAACAAAACATAGTTTGCAGCAATTCAAAAATTAATAATCACTCTTCGCTATTTTTAAAATCAATAGAATTATAGTAAATTAGTTCAGGTACTAAACCCGGAAGAAATGAAAGCATCATTCACTCTAATAATCTGTATTTTAGCCTTTTCAACAAATGCACAGTTTCCTGAATTTCAATTTCATAAAATTGGCGAACACGGCAGTAAAATGGGACAAACCGCGCTTATAGATCTGGATGAAGACGGTGACCTTGACTGGATTTTTGGCGAACGGGGAAAATTATCGTGGTTTGAACAAAAATCGGCAGATGACTGGATTTTACATCCATTGGGAGAAGGAGCACAAACCGATGTGGGTGGTTGTCCTATTGATATAAATAACGATGGAAAAACAGATTTTATGGTAGGAACCGGATGGTACGAGAATACGGGCGATGCAAAAAATTTTTTATTTCCTTTTCGGAACAGTTTCACTATTTCCTGCCACGATAATGTAGCAGCAGATGTTAATGGCGACGGCAATATAGACATCATCGCCAACAGTAACGACAGCAATAATCCGTATTTAGTTTGGTACAATATAAACAAGGAAATAGACCAACGCTGGGAACATATCATTATTGGTGAAGGAATTCACGGAGGTATTGACCCGAAAGGGTATGGCGATTTAGATAACGATGGAGACATTGACATTGTGCAGGGAAGCAGTTGGTTTGAAAATAATTCGGGCACAGGATTTTCATGGACAATACATCCGTTTTTAATCCCCGATGGCGGTTCACGTGCAGGACAATACGGGCTCGCATTAAAAACCTGGGTAACCGACATCGACAAAGACGGCGACAACGATATTGTCGAAGCTGAATGTGACACAGCCGACACGCGTGTATTTTGGTGGGAAAACCGGCGCGATGGAGAAAAATGGAAATTTCACCTGATTTCGGAAAACTCAACCGGACAGGATTTTCACTCGCTTGCAGTTTTTGATTTTGACAATGATGGTGATGAAGATGTGTTTAGTGGTGGTGGCCCGATGACACAGGGAACACATCAGTGGATCATTTGGGAAAATACGGATGGGAAAGCAGGGAGTTGGACAAAACATGTTATTTTGGAGGGCTACCGTTGTCACGAAGCAAAAGCTGCCGATGTGGATGGTGACGGCGATATAGACATCTGTTCCAAACCGTGGAACGGAAATATTCACGTTTACATGGAAAATAAATTGATTGATTAAATAATTCCATCCTTCTTTATCATTTCCTGATAATTTTCAAGAGTATCCATATCCTCCAGAATTTCGCCGCATGCAATTCCTGAAACTGACTGTTTATGTTGTTGAATCAAAATTTTTGCACCTTTTTCACCATCCAATCTCCGGAGCTCTTCAAAATAAATTTTGTCAAAAATAACCGGAACACCTCTCCAGCCCGAAGCGGATTGAGAAACAATAATTTGTTGATTTCCCTGTGTAAAACCGGTTACCATTTTTTTGATATGTGTAGCGGTTATCAAAGGTTGATCCAGAAGCGTTATAAGAACTCCCGTGGCAGAAGGAGACTTTTCGGATAGCTGACATATTCCGGACGCGATGGAACTTCCCATTCCCTTTTCCCAATTTTTATTGATAAAAACATTTATTTCAAATTTTTTAATCAAAGGAATGACAGCTTTTGAATTTGCTCCCAGCACAACATTTACTGGCTGATCACTTTTTAAAAGTGTTTCTATTTGATGCTCAATAAGCGTCTGTTTCCCCCAGGGAAGCAACTGTTTGGGCCTCCCCATTCGGGAAGAGCTGCCTGCTGCCAATAAAAGAATAGGGATTTTATCCATGGATTGAACCTGTTTTTTCACGCAATGAAACCGGATTTTGCTTCCGAATCACACCTAAAATTTCAGCCAAAATGGAAACAGCAATTTCTGAAGCACTTTCTGCCCCTATGCTAATTCCCGCCGGCCCGTGAATTTGGTCCAGAAAATCAAATGGAATTTCAGAATCTATTTCAAGCAACATATTAAAAACACGTTCTCTTCGCTTCTTTGCTCCCAACATTCCAATATAAGCTGCTTGAATGTTTTTTAATGCCAGCAAATACTGAACGTCTTTATTAAAGCTGTGTGTCATCAACATTACAGCTGTTTGTTCATCTATACGTAATCTGCTGATTTCGTCATATGCTGGTGTAATCAAAGCAGATGCTCCGGGAAAATAATCACACGACTTGGATTCTTCGGCAGAAGCAACGATGGTTACATTCCACCCCAACAATTTTGCAACTTGAGACAATTGGAGAGCATCATGTTCAGCTCCAAAAATGTAAAGCTGAAAAAGTGGTTCAAAGGTTTGTGAAAAACACTCTTGATCAGTAATCTGGTCAGGTGTAAAAGACGGATTTAAAACATAAGTTTTCCCTTTTAACGTCATCAATGTGCCAATGTTCTCATATTCACCCACCTTTTGATAAAACCAGGTATCCATTTTGAAATCTTCCCGTGCTTCCAGTACCGATCCAAAATCTAACCAAAGTTCATCAGAAAGAAAAACCGGTTCGATTAAAATATGGATAACACCTTCGCAACCAATCCGTAAACGACCGTCATAAGTCATTATTTTGGCTGTGCCGGTTTGAAATACAGTTTTGGCTTGCCGCTCAATTTCCTTCTCCACACAACCTCCGCTAACAGCACCGGCATATTCTCCATCTTCGCTGATCAGCATTCTCACCCCCGGCTTCCGGTACGAAGTCCCCTCGAGTGCAACTACCGATACCAATACAGCCTTTTTCCTGGATTTTTCCCAGATTTTTAAAGCTTGAAACAGGTGGCTAATTTCGTTTGTCATTTCGTACAATTTAATTCGCTAAATCTCATCTCCACTAAGTTAATTAAAATTGTTGGGAATTTCTGTGTTCCGTTCTCTGTAAGAAACAACTGACGGAAGTCGTAAAGGTTTTTAAAAACTGAACAATTGTTTTACATAAATGGTTAAATAGGGCATGGCACAGATTGAAGATAAGCTGGGGAGAAGATTTGAAAAACTGAGGATTAGTTTACTAAATACCTGTAATTTTTCATGTGTATATTGTGTTAGTGATGATACGGGGGACATTCCTCTGGCATCCACTGATAAATTATCTTCTTCTGAACAACAACTTACACCGGATGAGTTTGCAAAACTTATCGAGGCAGTGCATCAGTTGACCGGGTTAAAAAGTGTACGATTAACAGGAGGAGAGCCTTTACTTTACCGAAACCTCTACTCTCTGGTTCAGAATATCCGGCAAATTGGGATTACCGATATCCGGTTGACTACAAACGCATATTACCTGAAAGAAAGAGCTACAAAACTCTTTGATGCGGGGGTAAAATCCGTGAATATTTCTGTGGATGCAATCGATAAAGATGTGTTTAACAAGATTGCCCGTCACCCGGATACTTCGAGGGTTTTTGGCGGCATCGAAGCAGCGGTTCAGGCGGGAATGAACGTGAAATTAAATTCGGTGATTGTGCGGGATAAAAACGAATCTCAGATTGTCCCGCTACTGGAATATGCTACAAAACTGGGAGTTAAAATACGGTTTCTGGAACTGATGAAAATGGGGCATTTGTACCATTCTGAAAACGGTCTTTTCTTTTCAGAAAAAGATATACTTTCAACAATTAAAGAAAAATATGATATCGAACCACTTCCCAGAAAACATGCTGAAACTGCCCACTACTGGAAAACATCCGGCGGAGGTATTTTTGGGATTATTGCCAATGAATCAACACCTTTTTGTCACGACTGCAACCGGTTACGTATGGATAGCAATGGAATTTTCTACGGTTGCCTGAGCAATGCGCATGGTGAAAAACTTGCACCCTATATCAACAATGATTTCCTTCTGACTGAAAAACTAAAAGGATTGTTGTTGTTAAAACAACCTGCAAAATTTCATGGGAGTGAACTGTCAATGAGAAACATAGGAGGATAAAATGGATAAAAGAACAATTAAAATTGTGTGTTTTGCCGGCCTGCGAAAGTATTTTGGAGCCGAAACCACAGTTGCAGTTGCGCCGGAAGCAACTTACTCAGATGTTGTTACTAAGTTGGCTACAGCAAATCCGGAAGCAAAAGAAGTTTTAAAAAGTTGCCGGATTGCGGTGAAAGAAGAATTTGTTCCGCTAAATGAGAAATTAAAATCCGTTGACACGTTGTTTTTAATTCCACCATCAAGTGGGGGATAAATGAAAAGATTATGAAACACTTGCAATACACAGATATAGATTACAGCAAACTTTTTGATGAGTTTCGCCATCCCAACAATGGAGCAGTTGTGCTGTTTAGCGGCGAAGTGCGTGATAACAACGAAGGCAGGGAAGTTACGCATCTGGAATATGAAGCCTATGAGCCCATGGCTAATAAAATGATTGCAGGGATTCTTGAAGAAGCCAAATCGCGTTTTAAGCTAAACCAGGCAGCATGTGTGCATCGGTTGGGGAAAGTTGAAATAAGTGGTTGTGCAGTAGTAGTGATAACCGGAGCCGGCCACCGGAAAGAAGCATACGATGCCAACAGATATATAATCGACCATGTAAAGAATGATGTTCCCATATGGAAACATGAATTTTTTGCTGATGGTACCAGTGAATGGGGACAAAATTGCGATTGCGTGACCGACGCTAATGAAACGGGCCACAAACATCATCATCATGAAGAAGCTCAATAACGACGATCTGCTGCGATTTCCCCGGCACTATTCGCTTTCGGAAATTGGAAAAAAAGGACAGGAAAAGTTGAAGAATGCGCGCGTTTTGGTTATCGGGGCGGGAGGTTTGGGAAGCCCGCTCTTGATATACCTTGCTGCAGCGGGAGTTGGTAACATAGGAATTGTAGACGACGATGTGGTGGATACTTCAAATCTTCAAAGACAAGTTTTATACACAACTGCAGAAGTGGGACAAAAGAAGGCGGAACTGGCTTCGCAAAAATTGACAGCATTGTATCCCGAAATCGACATTCAAACTTTTGATGTTAGGTTGGATGAGAAAAATGCAGAAAAACTATTTAAAGATTACGATGTAGTTGCAGATTGTTCCGACAATTACAAAACCCGGGCGCTTATCGGGCAGGTTTCTGCAAAACTGAACAAACCGCTGGCTTTTGCGTCGGTGCTAAATTACGAAGGTCAAATAACTGTTTTTAACTACAACGGCGGCCCGGTTTATTCTGATTTATTTCCAAATGTCCCCAAAGACGGAACCTATAAACCAAATGAAATTGGATTACTCGGTGTTTTACCCGGAATTGCCGGCACACTTCAAGCCAACGAAATCATCAAAATTATAACTGGTTACGGAGAAATAATTACAGGCAAACTACTGGTCTTCAATATTCAGGAAAACCGGTTTAATCTTTTTAAATTTTAATAACTCTCTGTTTTTAATTTAATTACCGCAGCATCGTCAAAATCTAAATCGCGACGATCTATGCTTCGAACGTGTTTTTTACAAATGGCTGATGATAGTATCGTTCGCCGGTTGCTTTGTATAAAGCATTAGCAAGCGCTCCCATAACCGGAGGATAAGGTGGCTCACCTAAACCTGTCGGGTCAATCTCATTTTTTACAAAATGTACTTCAATCTCTTTTGGCGATTCTGCATGTCTGATAAGCCGATATGAATCAAAATTTTCCTGTTCAGGCTGGCCCTCGTTAAAAGTCAAACCACTGTACATCGCATGTCCGATTCCATCAACAATACTTCCTTCGATCATGTTCACCGCAGCATCGGGATTTACAACAATACCGCAATCTGTTGAGGCATATACCTTTTGAATTACGGGTCTGCCGTCTTTCATTTCAATATCAACTACATTGGCCACATAAGAATTATGACAAAAATAGGCTGCCACGCCACGATTCTTATCGGAAGCGCCGCTTTCCCAACCTGATTTTTCACGTACTTGTTCCAGCACTCCAGCGTACCGGGCTGCGTCGTAATCATTTCGTTCTCCCACAGGATTTTCCTGAGCGCTTTTTAGCAGATCGAGACGAAACTGAATGGGATCTTTTCCGGCGGCTTCTGCCACTTCATCAAGAAATGATTGTTCTGCCACAGCATTAAAGTTAGAACCCGGCGCCCTGAATGCACCTGTACTTATGTTAGTATCAATTGACCAGCTTTCCGCCAAATAGTTGTCCACTGCGCCCGCCGGAAAACGGTTGGCATGTAAAGGACTACTGGGAATACCCCCCATCCGCACATGAAAACCGATAAGATTATTATCGGCATCCAAAGCTGCGCGATACAAGGCGTGATATGCGGGTCGGTAAACTCCATAGGTCATATCATCTTCACGTGAATAAACCAGCTTTACCGGAGCTTTTACTTTTTGTGAAATAACAGCAGCTTCAACCATAAAATGACCATAAAGACGTCTTCCAAAGCCTCCGCCCATTCGGGTCATTTGTACATCAATTTTCTCCAAAGGCAGACCTAGGCGTGCTGCCAATGTCTTTTCCATAAATTCCGGAGTTTGAATAGGCCCTGCCAATACAGCTTCATCTTCTTTTACATCAGCGAAGAAATTCATTGGCTCCATGGTATTGTGCGCCTGAAAAGGTGCAGTGTAAATTTGTTCAACTATTTTAGCTGCATTTTTAAAAGCGACTTCCGGATCTCCGTCTCTGCGTACTTCACTACCAGTTTTGGCTCCGGCTTCTGTCATTTTTTTTATGTGATCTGCCGTACTTTCTAATCCCGACGGAACATTCATTCTGTTAGAATCCGAAATGGGTTCCCACTCCACATTTAGCATTAATTTGGCGGTCATTACTTCCCATGTTGTGTTACCAACAACAGCTACCAGTTCGTTAAATGATGTTGTATCCGACCACTGAAGTTCGTAATCATCGTTATACGTTTTAACTACAAAAACATCTTTAATTCCAGGCATTGCTTTCGCATCGGTGGCATCAAAGGATTTCAATTTCATGCCAAAAGCAGGTGGATGTGCAACCATCGCAATGAGCATTCCCTCTTTTTTGTAATCGAGACCAAATAATGGCTGCCCGGTCACGATTTTAAAACCGTCGACATTTTTCCGGGACGTTCCGATAATGGAAAAATCATTTATTTCTTTTAACTCCACCTCTTCGGGAACAGGTAAGCCGGCTGCCGCTGATGCAACTTCACCATATCCAATTTTCTTATTACTATTTCTATGAACTAAAACACCTGCTCCTGTACTCACTTCTTCAATGGGAACATTCCATTTTTGCGCCGCTGCCTGACGCAACATTTCGCGGGCGGTGGCACCTGCCATTCGAAGGGCAGGCCAGCTTTGCCTGATGGATTGACTTCCTCCAGCCAGTTGCCGCGTAAAAATATCGGTATTCAGCGGAGCCTGTTCTACAATTACATTTTTCCAGTCCACATCCAGTTCCTCAGCTACAATCATTGGCATCGATGTTTTAACATTTTGACCAATTTCAGGATTGGGAGACATGATGGTGACCAAACCGTTTTCTCCTATTTTCAGAAATCCGTTGATTTCAAACCATTCATCCGGCATCGACAGTTCTTTAGGTGTGTTTGTGCTACACGAAGAAGCCAGCCAGCTAAAGCCAAGCAGCATACCACCACCAGCTAAAACAGAACTTCTAATAAAGGAACGCCTATCTAATTTTGTTTTTACTATTGTCATATTACAGTGATATTAGTTTTATTAACCTTGGTTCAACAAAATTATTCTCGCTACTATGAACTGGAGGCTGTTTTGATAGCTGCTTTAATGCGGGTATAGGTACCGCAGCGGCATAAATTTCCATGCATTGCTGTTTCAATATCTTCATCACTGGGATGAGGATTTGCAATCAACAAACCTGCAGCATTCATTATCTGGCCTGCCTGACAATAACCACACTGCGGAACATCATGTTCCAGCCATGCCTGTTGCAATGGGTGATCTCCATTTTCCGAAAGCCCTTCAATAGTGGTTATTTTTTTGTCACCAACTGAATCTACAAAAGTGATACATGAACGCACAGCCATACCATCTAAAAGAATAGTACATGCTCCGCACTGTGCAACACCACAGCCAAACTTTGTTCCAACCAGATTGAGATGATCTCTGAGTACCCATAGCATCGGCGTTGATGGGTCTACATCTACCTGCTGTTGTTTTCCGTTGATGTTAAGATTAAAAACTGCCATAAGTAAAAAAATAAAAGATTTTAACTTCTAAAATTTTCGAGATTTATGTATGTAACAGATGTTTATGAGTAAAGGTTCATTAGGATCACCTCTGATGTTCAGATTATTGATAAGGTAGTTTTTGTATTGAGGTCTATTCTGTTTTTGAAGAACTACACAATGCTTCTGCTCTCATTTTTGGTGTTGCTACGAGATAGTAAACAAAAAGTCCATGCTTTAACACACGGACTTTCAACCAGAATGCAGATTAAGTTATCTTTCTTTAAACAGATATTTTACTCAACTACTTTAATACATTTCATTTGGCTCTGATCTCGAATAAGTAATTTTCCGTTAGCAAGTGCCAGTGGAGCCCAGTTTTGAGTTCTACCGCCAAACCTTGAAGACATTGAGTCTCCTTCGGGGCCTTCTCCAAGCAATTCAGCTGATGCCAGTGGCTTAAATTCATTTGGATTAGGCTCAATTAAATACAATGTTTTTGAACCATCGGTAGCAAGCATCAAACCATCGGCAATAATTATACTTCCTTTGTTAAAGTCAGGGTCACGTTTGGTTTTCCACATAATTTCGCCATCCATATTCATACAACTTAGTCCGTCTCGTTTGTTATTGGTTCCGTATTCGCCATAAAAATATCCGTTGTACAAAATTGGTGTTTTGGTTTGGTCTCCAAATTCTTCGGTCCTGAACAATTCATTTGTAACATAACTTCCATCCGCTTTTTTCTCTACCTGAATCATCAAAGCTCCCAACTCATAACCACCAGTAATTAACAGCTTATTGTCGCCGGCGTCAATTGCACTTGGAACAGGTATGCGGCAAATCCAATTGCTGAACTCCCATAAAACTTTTCCTGAAAGCGGGTCAATTCCAACTACATTGCCAGGGTCCAGGGGTTGTCCCCCACGTCCTCCTCCTGAAGCAGTAACCATAACAACATGATCGTTGCCATCTATCTTTACCAAAATCGGGCTCACGTATCCTGTCAGACCAAGATTTGGTGTTTTCCATTTTACTTCGCCGGTATTTTTATTGTATGCAACCACACCGGCCTCAGGAGCCTGTGATGCAATAATAAGCAGGTCATCATAAAGGAGGGGACATTGTGAAATCGCCCATGTTGGAAAATTTCCGTTTCGTCCGAACTCACCTGGTCTGCCACCTGTATCATCAGAAGGAACATTGCCTGGATCTCCTCCAAAGTCGGTCCACACATTTACTCTCCATACAGGCTGATGCATGTTCACATCTATACAAAAGAGATCTCCGTAAGGTCCGCAGGAATAAACATTCTTATCATCAACAGCCGGAACGCTGCGTGAGCCCGGAAACATCACAGATCCCTCAGCATCATAACTATAACTCCACAGTTCATTTCCGTTTGTAATATCAAAACAACGCATAATATCTCCTACTTCATCGTCCCTGTCGAGCAAATATACTTTCTCGTCTTTAACAACGGGGCCTCCATAGCCTATACCTATATCAACGGTCCATAAAACTTCAGGCCCACTTTCAGGCCAAGTTTTTAAAATGCCGGTTTCCGGAGAAATGCTGTTCCGGTTTGGTCCCATAAACTGAGGCCAGTCCTGTGCAAATATGTTAGAACTAAAAAAAAGAATTAAAATGAGAAAGAATAGTTTTTTCATGGTTGTTGTTTTATTTGGTTACTTCAATAAAATCATTTTTTTCAAAAATCTACCTGAAATGTAATATTTTTTTACAGATATAAATTTTAGCATAAGAAAAACTTTCATCTTATAAATAAATATAAACCAACAAATTACATAAAACAAACCGTTTTCAAAAAAAACATACTTGCGAACAACAGGTAGTGATTTAAAATATTGGTTGACCTCTTGAGAAAAAGGGTAAGGCCAACACCTTACAGTCGCTACTATTGCTAATTTCCAATTAGTTCGGAAAGAAAACTAACGAAAATTAAAAACTAACTATCCATTTATTCAACCTTAGCTGACTAAATTATTACCTACAGGACTTTCATCCTTACAAAATTCAAACGAATGCCTATTGAAATCAAACAGCTAAAAAAAAACATAGTAGCTCCCCATTAAGTGTTTTTCGGGAGTGTAAAGATAAATTTGAAAATAATTGATTCTATTCGATTTCCCCTGATTCGACAATTTCTGTCAGTTTTTTCAAAAAACGCACCATGGGCGCTCCATCTGTTACATCATGATCAATTAAAACAGTAACATTCAAAATTTCTCTGATTTTGATTTCATCATTTATTACAACTGGCTTTTTTACAATGGCACCTAATCCAAACGAAATCGGATGAATGGATTTGTGAATAAACCAGCCATTTAGTTTCCCGATCATGCCCACAGAGCTTACTGCAACATTTCCCATTTTACGATAAGCTAATTTTGGATTTTGTAAAATATATTTCCAAATCGCCAGACGTAAAAACCGAGGTAAATGATAATACAAATACTCGTATTTTTTTAAAGACTTGTTTAATATAATATCGTCAGGAGAAAGCGGCTTATTTTTGGCTGCATTAATCTCTTTTGTTATCTCAAATGCTGTTTTCCGGTTCGTTTTTTCAATCACAACAGGTAGCGGTACTTTTTGTCCTTCTGTTTCTTTTTCAACCAATAATGAAATACGAACGTCATTAAATACCATCAGCTTTTTCCTTCCTGATAAAAATGAAGCTGCAGCCGGATGTTGCTCTAATGCTTTTGATATAGCTTTTAACATCCATGCATTTAGTGATATTCTTTCTCCTTGTTTTTTAAGTTCTTTTATTCTTCTGCGGATGTCGGTTACATCAAATTCTATTAAAGCGCTTACATGATGCTTTTTTAATCCGATAGAAAATACATCAAAAGTTGCTATTCTTGAGGATGGAATAGCGCGGACTTGAAACTGGCTCTTCATTTTAAATTAAAAATACTGTTTTTAATCTCGCTACCAAACACTTACAACCACACAAAATATAATAAACAAATATACTTACGTTCTCTAAGTCTTATTTCTGGTTCGTAAAATAATTCCTTAATATTCGTCCTTATTTATCTGATGCTTAAAACGGAGAAATAATCAGACAATTCCTTTTTCCAATAAAAACGGGCAACTCTTTTCTATAGCTATGAACCAACAAAGTTATGTTGTATACAGTCAATTAATCAGATTAAAATCTTTTAAATACGGTAAACAAACCTGCCTTTATATCCGTTTACTATTTTGAATAATTTGAATGATGCTTGAACAAAACCGAACTAAAATTAACTAAATTAATCTGCGAACAATTCATATCTTCTCTTAATACTTATTCTGTTAACTGAAAATTTGAAAATATGATCCTCAATATAAAAAATATACTCTCTGCTTTTCTTGTAGTTATTAACAGTATAGTTATCGGACAAGTACCATTTGAACATGTAATAATTGATGAAAATGGCCCCACTAATCCTTGGGGTAAAGCGGTCGGAGACCTCAACAAAGATGGTTATCCGGACCTTATAGCTGGAGGCCGATATGGAAATTTAGTCTGGTACCAGTACCCCCAATGGAAAAAAGAAATTATATCGGAGGATGAAATTAAAACGGATATTGAAGTTTCAGATTTAGATGGAGACAGTATTCCTGATGTTCTTGCAATTAATGCTCCTGGTTTATATTGGTATAAAGGCCCTGATTGGGAAAAGCATTTGGTTCATCCGCAACTTGTCGTTCATGATATTGTAATTGCCGATTTTAACAATGACTCAAAACCAGATATTGCAGCTCGTAACCAAAAAAGCATGGACGATAACGGTGATACTATTTATTTTTTCATACAAGGTGAAACGGCAGATGATTGGGATTACTTTTCAAAAAAATGCCCTTTAGGAGAAGGATTAGAAGTATTCGATTTGAATACAGATGGGTACCCTGATTTGCTGATTGGGGGATTTTGGTACGAAAACACCGGAAATATAGACAACTGGGTAAACCACACTTATACCTCCTCTTGGGACTATCCCCATAATTATGTGGCTGTTGGAGATATGAATAACGATGGTCTCAACGATATCATATTGGCTCCTTCTGAGCCTGGCGGTGGAAAATATAAAATAGCCTGGTACGAACATCCTGAGGATGTTTACAATGAAGGCTGGACAGAACATATAATCGTAGACGAAGTTGAGACTGTCTGTCATTTTTTGGGTGTAGCGGACTTTAACAACGATAAAAAAATAGATGTGGCAGCGGCTGAAATGCACCAAAGTGAAGACCCTGATGAGGTGTTTATTTTGATAAATCAGGACAATGGCTCAACATGGCAAAAACAGGTGCTGGCTACTACTGGCTCTCATAGTATGAAAATTGTTGATGTTGATATGGATGGCGATTATGACCTTTATGGGGCAAACTGGAGCAGTAACACAAAAATTGAGTTGTGGGAAAACAAGACTAATGACACGGTCTTAACGTATACAAATTCGCTTGATAAATGGCGACGGTATGAGATTGACAGCGACAAAGGCTGGACTACGCTATTTATAGACGGAAAAGATTTAAATGGAGACAGTTTGCCTGAAATAATAACCGGAGGACGCTGGTACGCAAACCCAGGAGTTTCAGAGGGAGAATGGGTTCGACACGATATAGGATCACCTTTGAACAATATGGCTCTTGTGTACGATTTTGACGATGATGGGGATTATGATATTTTGGGAACAGAAGGGGGAGTATCAATTTCAAATTCCAATTTTGTTTGGGCGCAAAATGATGGTAAAGGTAACTTTACAATTTTCGATAATATTGAGCCTGCTCAGGGTGATTTTTTGCAAGGGGCATCGGTAGTAAAAAAGGGAGAAGAATCGCCATATCTTGTCGCTTTGTCATGGCATAGCAGCGGACAAGGAGTACAAACACTTACTGTACCATCTAATCCTTCGGAAGAAATATGGACATGGGAAAAAATCTCTGAGTTCTCTCAGGATGAATGTCTCTCTTCCGGTGATATCGATTTGGATGGAGAACCGGATTTATTACTGGGAACAACTTGGTTAAAAAATAATTTGAATAGCTGGCAGTTGGATACAATACATTTCCTTGATGAAGAACCAGATAGAAATAAACTGGCCGATATCGATAACGACGGTTTCCCTGATGCAGTTATTGGATTTCAAGCTATAAGTACATTGGGAAAACTAGCATGGTATGAACAGCCTGGTTCAACTTCAGCGGAATGGAAAGAAAATATTATCGATTATATTGTTGGACCTATGAGTTTAGATGCAACTGACATGGATGAAGACGGAGATATTGATATTATTGTGGGAGAGCATAATCTCGCAGAACCTGACAGCGCAGGAATGTATATTTATGAAAACGTGACGGGCAATGGGAAGGCTTGGAAACGTCATCTTGTGTGTAAAGGAGACGAACACCACGACGGCGCCGTAACCGTTGATATAGATAACGACGGTGATCTGGATATTTTGTCAATTGGCTGGGGCCATAAAAAAGTACTTCTATACGAAAACCTTGAAAAAACAGCTACGCCAAATAATACAATAAATAAAAAGGAAGCCCCGACAAAACTAAAAGTATATCCCAATCCAGCTAGCGATAAGATTACAATCGATTTGAAAACACAAGGAAGTGGCACAATTAATATCGAAGTTTTTAATTCCAACGGAATTCTGGTTTATCAAAACGCAAAAAATATTGGTGGTCTCCTGTTTACAGCATCAATTTCTACTCAAAGATGGAATACAGGAATGTATTTTATTAAAATTCAAACCCCAAAAGAGTTACTCACTTCCAAATGTTTAATTTTAAATAAAAGTAATCGCTAGCTCTTTCAAATTTTACTGAGTTACGGCTTCTTTCACTTTTACCAATTCTCCTTCCAACGAAAAATCGGACGCAGAAACGACTTTGACATCAGCAAACTGTCCGATCAAATCTTTATTGTTAGATGCAAAGCGTACTATCAGTTTCCCTTCAGTAAGCGAGGAAAGATATCCTTCTTTTCGGTCGGCGCCGCGAACCAGAACACGCAGAGTTTTATCAACTAAACTCTTGTTATACGGCACATTGTATTTACGTAACTCTTCGGTGAGAACATGCAACCGCCTTTTTTTTTCATCCTGCGACACATCATCATCCCACCGGTGACTGGTAGCTCCCGGACGCGGAGAATACATAGCTGTGTATGACATATTAAATTTAAACTCTTCCATAGCACGACGCGTATTTTCAAACTGCTCTTCTGTTTCACCTGTGAATCCCACAATGATATCAGTAAACAGTGTTGCTTCAGGAATAAGCCGCCTGATGGAATGTACGATATCCCGATACTTTCCCATATTGTGTTTGCGGTTCATCCGAATCAATACTTTGTCGTCTCCACTTTGCATGGGAAGGTGAATCTGTTTGGCCAGTACCGGATACTGCGCAATCACCTCAATTACTTCATCCGTCATATCACGTGGGTGAGGAGATGTAAAATAGACCCAGAATTCTTTTTTCAACCGTTTGCCCATTTCGCCAATCTGACGAAGCAACTCAGGAAAAGTAACCTCCTCTCCTTTTTTATCAAGACCATAAGAATTTACATTTTGCCCCAGCAGGGTAATTGACTTAAAACCTTGTGCCACCAGTAATGCGAGCTCTGCCAGAATATCTTTCGACGGCCGCGAAACTTCCCGGCCACGGGTGTATGGCACCGCACAAAACGAACAAAATTTGTCGCATCCGTTCTGAATAGGAATAAAAGCCTCGTAATTCGACTGATAGGAAGGTTTTACATTCCAAAAACGTTCAATATTTTCATTGTGTGGATCAATACCGATTTTTAACTGTGCCGGTGTAGTTACACCATAACGACTGATCATTTCAGGCAATTTTGGCAAATCTTTCATTTGAAAAGTAATGTCAAAAAGTTTTAGAAATTTCTCATGGTCGTTGGGAAGAATACATCCTGAAATAAAGGTAACCAGGTTTTTATGATCTTTCCACTTGTTCCATTTATGAATACGGGAGTACACCTTATCTATAGCTTTTTGCCGCACCGAACACGCTAAAATCCCAATCAACCCTGCCTCTTCTTCATTATCGGTCCACTCATATCCGGCTTCATCCAAAACCGAAATTACCCTTTCGCTGTCCGACAAATTCATCTGACACCCCAATGTAATAACGTGATATTTCACTTATTTCTTTTTTCTTTAAACATTTTTACTCTACAAATTCTACCTAAGACAGAACAAATTCAGGCATTTCCAGCCTCGTGTAACTCGCATAAACATCCACTCAATTCCACGATTATTTTTTTTTGGTTGCCCGTTTCATTTTTAAAAGTTGGAAAACAGATGACTTCTTTTTAGCACTTTCTTTTATTTAATTTTAATTGTCATTTTTCTAATTTTTGCCTTAGAGGAAAACCAAAAGGCTTCTAAAAATAAACCTCTGAATAAATATTTGATACCGGCACTCCTTTTGCCGTCAGAATATCAAACATTTCTGTAATCATTTCACTGTTTCCGCATAAAAAACAATTGGTATCCGGATTTAGTTTTTGTAAAGTCACATAATCTGTTACCCGTCCCTCAAAATCACCTGATGAATCACCGGAAGTACACAATGTAATTCTGTCTTTAGCAAAATCATCGTGTTCATAAGCCTCGTGACCATAACGCACCCCATGAATCAAATGATAGTTGAGTTTGGGAAACGTTCGAATAAAACTATGAAAAGGACTGATTCCGGTTCCTGTAGCCACAAATAAAAACAGATCTCCAGTAAACTTGTCAGGATGAAAATTAAAAAAACCAAAAGGTCCATCAAGTTTTAATTTATCGCCGGGATGTAACAACTTTAGCCGTTTTGACGTGTCTCCATCTTTCACTTCGCGAATCAAAACTTCAATGTACGGATCATTCTCACCGCTGTATACCGAATACTCACGCTGCTGAGCAAGCTTTTCCGGGCTCAACATAACAAACTGTCCGGTTTGAAATTTGAAACCGTTTCGTTTTATCCTGACAACATACGTTGAATCGGTTAAATACCTGATAATCTCAACCTTAAACTCTCTCAATTATTAAAATTTAATCTAAATTAAAATTTCTGCAAAAGTATAAAATATATTTTCCCGGGCAAAAAAACAACCTAAGGATTGAGATCGCCAATTTTTATAAATGAATTTGGTTAACTTTATTGACAAAATAATTTTTAAGATATGAACCGACTAATTTTTCTATTTCTTTCAATTCTCTTTTTAAATTTTTCAGGCTTTTCACAGGAAATATCGTTATCGGTTTTAAATAACAACAAAGGACAAGATAGCCAGTGGATCTTATACAAAAACAATGATGAAGCATTGTATAAAATCATTACTAACAAAGCTTTGGGCATGCTGGAAAAAAGACAAGAAAGAATTCAGCAGTTGCAGACAAAAGATGACTGGTTAAGCTACCAGAAAAAAACACGCCAGGTATTTGGTGCTTCTTTGAAAAAATTTCGGAAAACACCTTTAAATGCGAAAATTACAGGCACAATTGAAAAAGACAATTTTACGGTTGAAAAAGTCATTTTCGAATCGCATCCTGAATTTTATGTTACCGGGTGTATGTTTCTGCCCAAAAACCGCCAAAATCCTGCGCCGGCAGTTATTTATGTTTCCGGGCATACCGAATTGGGATTCCGAAGTGAAACCTATCAGCGTGTAATTCTAAATCTGGTCCAAAAAGGATTTATTGTTTTTGCTATTGATCCGATTGGCCAGGGTGAACGGTTACAATATTTAAACCAGGAAACCGGAAAATCAAAAATTGGAGGTTCAACCACAGAGCATTCTTATGCAGGAGCACAAACACTGCTTACAGGCACCTCACTCTCGGATTACTTTATATGGGACGGTGTCAGGGCAATCGATTATCTTGAAACCCGGGCAGAAGTGGATGCCAACAGAATAGGGATAACAGGGCGTTCAGGAGGCGGAACACAATCGGCACTTATTGCGGCTTTTGATAAACGTATTTATGCAGCGGCGCCGGAATGTTACATTACCAACTTTACAAGGTTGCTTCAGTCGATTGGCCCGCAGGATGCAGAGCAAAATCCATATCATTTTATAAAAAACGGTTTAGATCATCCGGATTTAATTCATATGCGAGCCCCAAAACCAACGTTAATTGTAACTACCACTCACGATTTTTTTAGTCAGCAGGGCGCGCGGGAAACTTTTGCCGAAACTCAAAAATCATATACAGCTGTTGGGGAAGCCAACAATATCCGTTTTACAGAAGACTTTGGTGGTCACGAATCGACCAAAAAGAATAGAGAAACTGTTTACGCTTTCTTTCAGGAACATTTAAAAAATCCGGGAAACAATACTGATAATGATGTTAAAACATTTAAAGTAGAAGAGCTTTGGGTAACTCCAACGGGGCAGCTGGGCTCATCGTTAAAAGGGAAAACTGTGTACGATCTTAATCAGGAATATTTTTCAGAAAAAGAACTTAGTCAGGCAGAATTAAAACAAAAAGTTAAAGAAATATCAGGAATAGAATTTTCGAGGAAACATACATCTGCAGTGTTTACAGGGGAGATTGATACCGAGAACTATAAAATTCAGAAGTATTTTCTTGAAAATGACCATAAAGACTTTGTCTTACCATTTTTTAAAATTAAAGGCAATAATACCGATTCAAACAAATTATTAGTTTGGATAAATTCCGACGGAAAAGAAAAAATAATGAACTCTACTCTTTTAACAAAGTTTCTCGATTTGGGATATACTATTGTTTCTGCGGATCTTCCCGGAACAGGCGAATTAAAAGATTCGGGATTCAGAGGTGACGGTTTTGTTCAAAATATTCCTTTTAACTATACCTTTGTAGCCAATCTCGTTGGGATCAGTGTAACAGGTATTCAGGCAGAAGCTATTGACCTGATTACTCAATACCTGGTATCTGATTATCCGGGAACTACTTTTGACGTATTTGCTGATGGATCTATATCTGAGGCTGTTTTACACTATTCAGTTTTAAAAAATCCGTTTGATAAAATAATTTTAAACAAATCAATACAATCATACCGGGATTTAATTCAAACAAAATATTACAATCCGAAGCAGGCTTTTTCTGTCGCTCCAGGTTGTTCAACATATTATGATATTGATAAATTAGTATCGGTATTATCACCGGGGATAAAACGAACAAACATTTTAAATGCTGAAGGAGAAATAATTACAAACCAAAAAACTGATTCGCAAATTATTTCCCTGTTCCAGCTTTAAACACCAACTTGTACTGTTTGAGACATTACTGTGATGCATGTCTATCTGTAAACCGCTTCTTCCGTTTGGTAACCTTCTGATATTACTGTTAGTTTCAGATTCTCTTTGTTTACAATCATTGCCTCATGAAATACAGTAGGGACCAGCATTTCGCCATTACTAATGGTCTGAAATGTTCGTTCGCATTCCTCAGAACGGCCCAGTTTTGTTGCCAATTCTGCTGCCGTTGCAGCAAGCTTTTCATAGGGCTTGTAAATTGTACAGGTTTGATGTCCGGCTACAATCTCCTGCAAATTTTTTAAATCTGCATCCATTCCTGCTACCAATACCTGTTCTTCTTTTCCGGCTTCCGTCAAAGCTTTTATTGACCCCAGCGCGATCGCATCGTTACCGGCAATTATTGCATCCACTTTATCAGTTTCCGATAACAAATTTTTTGTTTGTTCATAACCTTCTTCCTCTTCCCATGCATTTGTGAATTCATTATAAACAATTTTAATATCCCCCTTCTCTACCAACGGTTGCAATACATTCATTTGACCGAGATACAAAAACTGGCTATTATTGTCGCTTCTCGCTCCACCAATTAAAGCATAATTTCCTGTTGGCCTGATCTTGGTCAAATAATCAGCTTGAAGTGCCCCGATCTCAACGTTGTCGGTTGAAACATAAAAATCGAGTTTACAGTTCTTTATCAAACGGTCGTAAGAGATAACCTTTACATCTTTTGTGTGGGCTTCGTTAACAATATCAGCCGCAGCAAATTGGTCAACCGGTACAATGACCAATACATCAACACCGTTGGCGAGCAGTTCTTTTGCCTGTTCCAGTTGTTTCCCGGCATCATTTTCGGCAATCCGAACTTCTACAGTTCCTCCGAGTTCCTGAACCTTTTCAACAAAAAAGTCCCGATCGTTTTCCCATCTTTCCTTGTCCAATGCATGAATCAAAAAACCTACTTTTACTTCATCATTTTGTTTTTTCTCACATCCATTCAGAACAAAAACGACAAGAAAAATGATTGTAATAAGTCGTAACGGATGTTTCATATCTTTTGGAATAATTAATGTTTATATTCAAGTTACGAAATATCCGCAAGAAGAGTTTAACAATAAATTTCTTTAATCTATTGTTTTATAACACAATAAATATTGAAACCTTTTTAAACAGGTGTTCAGAATTTTTGAACTTCTTCGTACAATCTTTGAATCGGAAGCCCCATAACATTATAAAAAGAACCTTCAATATGTGTTATTCCAACGGCTCCAATCCATTCTTGAATACCATAAGCACCTGCTTTGTCGAATGGTTTGAATTTTGAAATGTAGTATTCAATTTCTTTATCAGAAAGTACTTTAAACTGAACATTAGAAGTTGAATAGAAACTTGTCTGCTTCTTTTCCGAAGTCAGACAGACCCCGGAAATTACCTGATGCTCATTTCCGCTTAAACCGGCCAACATTTGTTTGGCATCTTCATAATCAGAAGGCTTCCCCAACACTTTTTTATTAAAACAAACGATAGTATCGGCTGTGATCAGCAAGTCTTTTTCTTTTAGTTCGGCTAAAAAAGGTGTTGCTTTCAATTTTGCCAGATAAACCGGAATTTCTTCCATCGTGAGATCATCAGGAAATTTCTCTTCAACTTCTTTAAGTTGTACTTTGAAATCAATCCCCAACGAATTTAAAAGCTGCTGTCTTCTGGGTGATTTAGAAGCAAGTATATAATTGTATTTTGGAAACCACTCCATATTAAAAAGCTCTCGACTTTAACATTTCATTCGTAAACCATTTGTTCTGAGCACGCATCACCTGTTCAATAACGTCGCGGACACATCCTTCTCCACCGGTTTTATCTGATATGTATTTTGAAATTTCTTTGATATCTGCAACAGCGTCTTTCGGACAGGTGGGTATACCAACCGCTTTCATTACATTAAAATCGACCAAATCGTCTCCCATATATAGAATATTCTTCGACTCAACCTTGTTCTTTTCCATAAAATCTTCCAAACATTTTACTTTGTCGCGAACACTTTGGTAATAAAATTTTACTCCCAATTGTTTATATCTTAATCGTACCCTGTTTGAATATCCGCCTGTAATAATTGCAATCGGAAATCCTGTTTTTACTGCATTTCGTATAGCAAAACCATCTTTAACATTTGCTGTCCGCATCAAAATTCCTGTTCTTCCGATCGACAAAACATCTTTTGACAAAACACCATCCACGTCAAAAACAAAGGCTTTTACATTTTTGAGTTCTTCTTTAAAAAACGACATTATTTCAAATTTTGGTGATGCTCAAAAATACTTTTTGAGATTGAATTGTACAATTCCGCGTAGTTTTTTAAATCTTTAATTTCATTCAAGTGGTCAGAAATAATATTTTCATCGAAACGAACAGCCGGCCCGGTTTGAGCTTTTTCCGGTTCTATTTCCTGAACCTTTAAAGCAGTCTCCAAAATGAGCGGTTTTAAAACTTCAAACGAAATATCCCTCCCATTTAAAATGTCGCCAGCAACAGTGTAAAAATGATTCACAAAATTGCATGCAAAAACAGCAGCAATATGCAAGTACTTTCTTTTTGCTGATTCCAGGGCAGTAACTGAATCTGATATTTTCTCAGCTATTTGAATAAGTTTATTTTGAATCTCCTCGGAATTAGCTTCAACAAAAACCGGAATTTTATAAAAGTCAACGTCTCGTTGTTTAGAAAAAGTTTGCAGCGGATAAAAAACACCTGTCTTATCAGAATACGCAGAAAGAACAGAAATAGGAAGACTGCCGGAACAGTGAACAACAAGTTTATTTTCCAAATTTATTTTTGATAAAACTTCGTCAAATACAGCATCTTTTAACGCAACAAAATAGACATCGGCATTTGTCGTAATTTTAGCGGGCGAAGTTGTATAATCAGAATTTAAAACGTCAGCAAGTGCTTTTGCCGATTTGTTGGTTTTGCTGTATACCTGAATAATATTAAATCCTTTTTCTTTCAGGCTTTTCGACAAGTGTGTAGCTAAATTTCCAGCTCCAAGAAAACAAAAATTAAGGCTCATTTCTTTTGAATTAAAATTCAAAAATAACGAGCCTTTCCCAATGTTCCAATTTTAATTAAGCAAGTGCTTCAGTGAGTCTGGTGTTAACAATATCCCAATTAACTACGTTCCAAAAATTATCAACGTAGTCAGCTCTTTTATTCTGATAATTCAGATAATATGCATGTTCCCAAACATCAATTCCCAAAAGTGGCGAACCTTTTGTTTCTGCCACATCCATTAAAGGATTGTCCTGATTAGGCGTTGCTGTTACTTTCAACTTCCCGTCTTCACCATAAATTAACCATGCCCAGCCACTACCAAACTGAGTTTTGGCAGCTGTTCCAAACTGTTCCTTAAACGACTCAACCGATCCAAAATCTTTTTCGATTGCTTCTTTCAACCCGACTGGAAGTTCACCCTGTGAAGGAGTCATATTTTCCCAAAAAAGTGCATGATTATAGAAGCCACCTCCATTGTTTCTCACTCCTGCCGGATGTTTACTTATTTCTCCAAATATTTGTTCCATCGGAGTATTGAGCATTTCTGTTCCTTCTGCCGCGCTCATAAACTTATTAAAATACCCCTGGTGGTGTTTAGTGTAGTGAAGTTCCATGGTTTGCGCATCAATATAGGGTTCAAGGGCATTAAAATCATAACCCAGTTCCGGAAATTTATGTCCTTCAAAAACTTTTGATTCTGATGCGCAAGATGACAACGTTCCTATCACGGGAGCTGCAATTGCCGCTGTTCCAACAACTGTTATAAACTTTCTTCTTTCCATTTGTTTAATTCTTAATTTTAAAAAAATAAACAAAAGGAAGATAAAAAGGTTTGATATTTTTTTATTACTTCTATTTATCTCAGTTAGATTAATCCGATTACAGCCTTTTTTCTGTTTTGTGAAATTGTTTCATTTAAAATACTGTCGTTTTTATTCACTGCATCTCTTTCTCTTTTATTATGAAACAGGTGATATTGTATGGCTTTAAACTTCAACCTTAATTTTGTTTTGGAACAGTTTAGCATTCTTATTGTAATATCTGAATCTTCCCTCCCCCACCCTGTAAATTGTTCATCAAAACCATTTACTTCCTGCAAATCGCTTTTCCAAAATGACATATTACACCCTCTTACATTGTAAATCCCTGAGTTGTTTTTTGAAAAAACCCCGGAAAGAAAACAGCTCCGAATTCCGTTCAATTTATTCTTAGCCGGATAATTCAGTCCTCTAAATATCCAATCTTCTGCAACTAGCCTTCTTTTTGTTTCATCTTCAGAAAGCAAAACGCGACTGCCTGTTATAAAACGACCTTCTTTTCGTTCTTTAATATGGTCTTTTACAAAATCACGGTGAAGAATTACGTCTCCGTCTACAAAAATCAGATAATCACAATCTGTATTCCGAATTGCTTTATTTCTTATTCGGGCTAGTCTGAATCCCTGGTCTTCCTGCCAGATATGTTTTACCGGAATTTTTTCAGATTTGGAGAAGCAGTCGATTATTTGTTTCGTTGAATCGCCTGAACCATCATCAGCAATTATTATTTCATTGGGCGAAATACTTTGCTCTGATACACTTTTCAAACACAAATTTAATGCCTGCGGCCAATTATATGTTGAAATAATTAGGGCTGTTTTTGCCATGGCAACTCAAAATAACTTATCTCTCCACAGATAAATATACAATAGAAAAACACGAAAAAAGAACTCCCCATATGCGATTCCAGATTTGAGTCAGCAAAATTGGCAAAAAACATAAATACCAAAAACAACAGAAATAAATGATCTTTATAACGTTTCGTTTTGAACACAGGATAAAGTATAAAAAACAGCACAACACCAAATCCTATAACTCCGAACTTAACCGTGTAGTTTAAATACTGATTGTGTGAAGATGCATAGTATTCTTTGTTTAGATGAGGATTATTTCTGGCATAAGCCTTTTTAAATTCCTCTTTCCAATTTCCGGTACCCACCCCAAACCAGAGATGCTTCCTTATAATCGAAATCGCTGCTTTTGCATATTCAATGCGCTGCGAGAATGATTTTTGATTGGCATTTCCGGTTTTTGTATAGGTATAATATTCCCAAATCGTCTGATAAATTCTTGGATAAAGCGAAAACTTATTTCCGACATAAACCACATTTGCTATTCCATTTTCAATATTTAGAATATCTTCCCTTGTAAGCGCTTTAACTCCTGCTGCATCTTTTCTCAGGCCTTTTGAAGTCAAATAACGAATTAAAGTAGAATAAACAGGATATCCGTTTGCCCCCAACGAATCGTATTTAATTTCTGCCACTTTGTTCCAAGACTCCTTCATTTCCTCCTGACAAACATATAAATACACATATCTGCCATTTTCAACCATCGGGCTATTAAAATCATGGCTGTACAAATTTCCCTGAATTGTTTTTTTGTCGATAGTAGTTATATCTACTTTCTCAAAATCATAAAATTTTTGTATGGTTTTTAAAATGTAAACAAAGGGAGCAGCTACTACTACAATTGCAAGAATAAAAAAGAAAATTTTGCTCTTCCCCGGTAACTTTACCCCCAAAAGTATTAAATAAAATATAATACTCCCTGCAAACGCTATCAAACCGGTTAATGACTGTTGAAACAAAAGAAAGAAAACAAAATAACATGCACCTGCGATAAGAAACAGGAAGAAAGAAAATGTAATTTTCCTGAAATTCTTCTGGATAAGTAAAACAACAAACCAAAATGCAAGAATTAACTGAAAACTAAATCGAATATGCGACACTAAACTTGCTTTGTGAACGCTAAAAACTTCTGATGTATTAAATATTTTCCATTTAAGTATTGCTATTACAGTTGAAACTATAATTGAAACTAAAAATGAATAGAAAATAAAACGTTTCTGCTGATCATTAAT
The DNA here is from genome assembly GCF_022267315.1 of Maribellus maritimus. GTDB lineage: Bacteria > Bacteroidota > Bacteroidia > Bacteroidales > Prolixibacteraceae > Draconibacterium > Draconibacterium maritimum. The sequence goes on along the minus strand of NZ_JAIKLE010000017.1, from coordinate 468 downwards.
TTTCTTACCCATTATAAACGCAAAGGGTATTACAAGAAAAAAAAGACTTTTTTGTAAATCGTACAGGGAGGCTGAAAATTTATTGGAAACAACAGAACTCAGTATATAAATTCCATAAATAGCAGGCAAACTAAAAAGGACTTTATTCTGTTTTATGCGTATTAATTTATTTTTCCAATTGTCTTCGATTAATGCAGTCGCAAGTATTCCCCCAGCACATATAGAAACTAGTGCTTGTGAAAGAGGTAATACAACAATAAATATCAGTAGTGATACAAAAAACCAATTGTCATCGATTAATTTGCTCACATGTTTTCTCATAGAATGATTTTTCTTTAGAGTGAAACGTATTTACAAAAAAGTTATTGTAACAACACAATAAAGCCCGTGCTCAAGTAAGAACACGGGCTTCAATAAATTTGGCAGCGACCTACTCTCCCACTTTTACGCAGTACCATCGGCGCTGGC
>NZ_JAIKLE010000179.1 GCF_022267315.1 Maribellus maritimus | reverse complement strand
GCCAAAAGCGTTGAAGGATAACTTTGGCTTGATTCTTTTGAATACTTTTCTCATCTAAGGAGAAAAGTATTTGGGGTATGGGGCAACGCCCCGTTGAGAAGCAGAGATGAGGATTGAGAAGATGAGCACTGGGACGATGAGAAAAGAGAGATGAGACTGTGAGCGATGAGAAATGAGCAGCAAACGTTTTACATTGAAAAAAGTCAAAGACTGCAAAATATAAAAGGAAAAGAGATCATGTTAAGAACGGACCCGCCTAAGAGTAAAAGCGTAAAGAAAATAAATGAAGTGTAGCGTCAAAAAATCTTTTCTGTTTGACTCCAAGCTATAGCGAAGGAGGAGTTTAAAAGATTTTAGTGAAACGGAATTGATTTTTAGCTTTTAATC
>NZ_JAIKLE010000178.1 GCF_022267315.1 Maribellus maritimus | reverse complement strand
GAAAAGTATTCAAAAGAATCAAGCCAAAGTTATCCTTCAACGCTTTTGGCCTGCACCGGCCCGGGCTACTTTGGCAGGCCTACGCACCTTTTTCCGCCCGGGTGCGGATTATTGAAAGTTTTTAAATTTCTATTGTGTTTATAATTCTTTAAAACTCTCTGCCAGCTCAAATTAGTGCGTAAACATTCCCCTTGGTGGGCAGGGCTGGCAATGGCTATTTTTGTCTTTGACTTCTATTTTCTATGTAAAACGTTTGCTGTTCATTTCTCATCGCTCGCTATCTCATCTCTCACCTTCCCAGTGCTCAAAGTCTCATGTTCTCACTACTCATCGCTCTCTTCTCATCGTCCCAGTGCTCACTATCTCATCTTCTCTCTTCCCAGTGCTCACAGT
>NZ_JAIKLE010000177.1 GCF_022267315.1 Maribellus maritimus | reverse complement strand
GCCTGTTGATAATTACAGTGGTGGTGCCGATTGGCAACCCCGTTCAGAATAATTTTCGATTCAAATATACATTTCCTTAGGGTCATTAAAAAAACTAAAAATGAAATTATGCCAAGGAAAAAGAAAATTGAAATGGACATTGTCAATCCTAATGCCGGAGGTATCGATGTGGGAAGCAAATCTCATTTTGTTGCAGTGGGACAAGCACTGGAGGATGTGAAAGAATTTGGTGTTTACGCAGAAGATTTGATTAGACTATGCGAATGGTTGTTGTCATACGGAATCACTACTGTAGCAATGGAATCGACAGGTGATTACTGGCAAAACCTCTACGTAGAGTTGCAAAAACAAGGAATAGAAGTGATCCTGTGCAATGGAAAGTTTACAAAACATGCCAAAGGGAAAAAGACCGATGTGAAAG
>NZ_JAIKLE010000176.1 GCF_022267315.1 Maribellus maritimus | reverse complement strand
GATAACTTTGGCTTGATTCTTTTGAATACTTTTCTCATCTAAGGAGAAAAGTATTTGGGGTATGGGGCAACGCCCCGTTAACAAGCAGAGATGAGTTTTGAGACGGTGCGAATTGAAAATATTTAGTGATTATTATATAATTTCCAACCACCTCCCCCTTGCCAATTCGGGTACTCCTCCAGATCAGGAGGAGAAACGTTCAGAAACGGGACGGAGAGAAAAGAGCGATGAGCAGTGAGAATTGAGACGATGAGAGTGTGTGAAAGAAGAAGAAGAGCACTATGATTATAAGAAAGGCGCGTAGGGTGAAAATTTGGCCCGGGCCGGCGAAGGCCAAAGCGAGGAAGGATAAAATTTTCTTGACTTTTCTGTTTACTCTTTGTGTCAAGACAAAGAGTAAAGCCTGTCTGGCAAGACAAAAGG
>NZ_JAIKLE010000175.1 GCF_022267315.1 Maribellus maritimus | reverse complement strand
AACTCTGCATACAAACGTATCGCATTCAAAACAACCGGTACCACTTCTGCTGCATGGTTCTTTGTTGATAATATTGACATCTGGGATGGCGAATGGCACAACATTACACTCACATACGACGGAACACAAAAAATTATCTATGTTGATAATGTTAATGTTGCTTCAAAAAACGACAGTGGAAATATTGCCTCCGGACTTGGATACAACCTGCTGGTTGGAGCTGGAAGGGATACAGAAACTCCTTCCCTGCTTTACAAAGGTGCAATAGACGAGGTAAGAATTTACAACTACGCACTTTCCGCTGACGAAGTAGGTGAAATCTTTAACTTGGTTCAGAAAAGTCCTGAAACGGTTTACTCTACTGAAAGTATTGAAATTTGCCAGGGAAGCGAATACCTCGGTTGGACAGAAACAGGTACATATCAACGTACTCTTACTGCT
>NZ_JAIKLE010000174.1 GCF_022267315.1 Maribellus maritimus | reverse complement strand
CCTGCACCGGCCCGGGCTACTTTGGCAGGCCTACGCACCTTTATCCGCCGGGGGCAGATATTGAAAGTTTTTAAATTTCTATTGTGTTTATAATTCTTTAGAACTCTTTGCCAGCTCAAATTAGTGTGTAAGCATTTCCCATGGAGGGCAGGGGTGGCAATGGCTATTTTTGTCTTTGACTTCTTTTTCTATGTAAAACGTTTGCCACTCTTTTCACATCTTCTCAGTGCTCACTTTCTCTCCGCTCATCTCTTACCAGCGACGGGGCGTTGCCCCGAACCCCACTTCATTTCTTTTCCTTGATGAAAAGAAACGGAAGCAAAGAAAAATCAAGAAAATTTTATCCTTCCTCGCTTTGGGCCTTCGCCGGCCCGGGCCAAATTTTCACCCTACGCGCTTTTCATACGATCTCGGTGCTCAAAGTCTCATGTTCTCACTACTCATCGCTCTCTT
>NZ_JAIKLE010000173.1 GCF_022267315.1 Maribellus maritimus | reverse complement strand
GTAAAAGAAGAACGCAAGGTACAGCCCAGGGTTGGTGTACGCAAGTTATACGAAACCTTGCTGCCATCTTTTAAATCTGCACATATCAAGGTAGGTCGGGACTCGCTATTTGATATTCTAAGGGCTAATAATATGCTGGTAAGGAGGAAGAAAGCAAGTTATAAAACAACCAACTCTTACCACCATTTCCATAAATACAACAACCTGATAAAAGAGCTGAAAGTTACAAAGCCCAACCAGGTGTGGGTATCTGACATAACATACATCCGCACGGTAAATGGCTTTTGCTATTTAGCCCTTATAACGGACATGTATTCACGGAAAATAGTTGGTTATGACCTCAGCGATTCGCTGGAGCTGGCGGGGTGCCTACGGGCCCTTAGAAAGGCCCTGTGGCACACAAAGCCAGCGGCCGCGCTTATACACCACTCCGACAGGGGTGTGCAGTATTGCAG
>NZ_JAIKLE010000172.1 GCF_022267315.1 Maribellus maritimus | reverse complement strand
GTACGCCTTTTGCTGTTATACAGCGTCCGATATGACTCATTAATCCAAACCTGCTTTCATCCTGGAAATAAAGGTTTACAGATGGAAACTTATTTTTATCCAGACTGTTTCCAAGTTGACTAAACACATTAGGTAGTTTTAAAAAAGGCTTCTGCAGCCTGGTCATCTTTTTTTACATGGGATTTTCTTGGAGATTTTAGCTTCGTCCCAAAATGTTTGATTAAATGATAGCGCAAAGTATGGTAATTTATATCTACCCCATATTCGCTTTTTACCCATTGTTGTGCATCCCAGTACCCCAGGAACGGATTACGGTTATTAGTAACTCTGGATGCTAATCCATTATGAATTTCATCTGTTATATATTGGGATTCTTTGGGCTTTGATTGATTCTGAACCATAAAATCAACACCATTCGCATCATATTTATTTAACCAGCGTTCTATGGTGCGTTTATGCACCCCTA
>NZ_JAIKLE010000171.1 GCF_022267315.1 Maribellus maritimus | reverse complement strand
CCTACCTTGATATGTGCAGATTTAAAAGATGGCAGCAAGGTTTCGTATAACTTGCGTACACCAACCCTGGGCTGTACCTTGCGTTCTTCTTTTACAAGCTCTATTACCCGTGATTCAACAGATTTGCAGCGTTTCCACCGTCGCTGGTATTTATAGTATGCATCTCGCTTAAGGTTAAAGCAAGCACATATCTTTGACATGCTTGCTATACCTGTTTGTTTCGTAATTGCAGTAGCCTTCATCAGGGCTTGATGTTTAAATTTTTTTTTAACTCATCCACGTTCTTGTACCCCAGTTTTTTTGCTGCCACTTCCAGATATGAATCCAGGGCCAGCTTGTCAAGGTCTTTCTTAATCAACAACTCTTTTAGTTGCTTGATTTCCTTTTGCAAGGCTTTCAGACGTGATGTTTCTCCTTCTGTTTCCACTAGAATTCTTGTGTTCATTAAATCTTTCCGGTTGTACTTTTTTATCCA
>NZ_JAIKLE010000170.1 GCF_022267315.1 Maribellus maritimus | reverse complement strand
ATTTTTCAAAATTTAATGATTTAGCTTTATGAAAATTTGATTGAGTCAGGAAATTTTGTTTTGTAATATTTGGCTGTCAGATTAAATAACTACCGTATTTATTCAGAATGTAAAATCAGCTTGGTCTGCCATTCATTAAACCCGGTCAAAAATATTCGTCGCCCTATGGAGAAGTTAATGGTGCCCTGTTGTGGTTGTGTATTGGATTTGTTCATCCCGGTTCCCTGGGTGATAAAAACACCTGACAAACGTTTTTATTACTCAATATTATACGCCAGAATTTAATGGTGTGTCATAAGCTCGAATAAATCAGAAGCGGCAAAGAAACAATGAAAACATATAAAAAAGATTTCTATAGATCACATTAACAAAAACAAAAACTGATTTTTTATTATAATCTTTAAAACCACCTCCTTTGGTGGTGGTCATGTTTAAATGGCTTTGCATTTAAAATTATTAACTTAGAGAGATGAGTAATTTC
>NZ_JAIKLE010000016.1 GCF_022267315.1 Maribellus maritimus | reverse complement strand
GTAATAGAAATGCAACCCGAAACCATAATGTCAATAACCGGAAACAAACACTACCTAAAAATTTTCAATGCGGCATTTTGTATTTAAAATGGTATAACAATAGTACAAGGGAGTTGAATCTATTCTTAGGCAGGTGGCTTTCCCTGGTTGAGCTGGTGACTCCCGTTCTGATTAAGCAGCGACAGTTCAGTCGTCTGTTCACCAGCTGAACTCTAGTCGGCAGGTGCACGTTTCGAAGTTGAGGCGGTGATTTGCAGTCACCTGCTCAATAACGAAGCTTCAAATAAAATTCAAATGCATTTGCAAATTAATCCTGATTTTTTCCTAACTTATCGTATAATGAATTCGGTATTAAAGGATTTTATCCCAGAGAGTTAAAGACTAAAACTTATAACCAATGAAAAACAGGAATTGTTTGGCGCCGCTGTTCATGGGAATCGTGTTGTTACTGGTTCCGGGAATTTTGTTTTCACAAAACACATCTAACGATAGCTACGAACCGCAACTGGGGCAGGCAGGAAAGGATGTAATCTGGTATCCTACTCCCAAAGCACTGGTTGATACGATGATTGAAATGGCAAAACTAACATCTGCCGATTACCTTGTTGACTTAGGTTCCGGAGACGGGCGTATTGTAATTGCTGCAGCAAAAAGAGGCATTCGTGCCGAAGGAGTAGAGTTTAATCCTGATATGGTTGAATACTCCAAAAAAATAGCAGCCAGAGAGGGCGTGGCAGATAAAACCAATTTTGTTAAAGCTGATTTTTATGAATATGATTTCTCAAAAGCTACTGTAATTACCATGTTTCTTTTACCGGAAATAAACCGAAAGTTGCGTCCAAGACTGCTTGAACTCAAACCCGGAACACGGATTATAACCAACTCTTTTTCGATGCAGGACTGGCCGTATGATGAAATGAGAATTATTGAAGACGAATCGATTACCTGGAACCTTGCCTACCTGTGGATTGTACCTGCCAAAGTTGAAGGAGATTGGAAATGTAACGAGGGGCAATTGAAATTAATTCAAAATTATCAAACAGTGTCGGGGACACTAAAAAGAGGTGTGCGATATTTTGACATTTCAGAGGGCAAATTGGAAGGTGATATTTTTAGTTTTACATGTAACGGGGTAAATTACAGATGCCGGGTAGATAAAAATAATATGAATGGAACTTCTAGGAAGGGTGGAGTTTCAGAACCCTGGACAGCCTCAAGGTTACAATAAGTTATTTTGTTGGTCGAACTAATTCATCGGGTGACTCAAAGTCACCCGATGAATAGAACAGTTTTTTCGTACATCAGTGCATATGCCCCTCATGCGATTCTTCTGATTTTTCAGCGGTCCGATCATAATGACAACACGCCGGAAGTTTTTCATAAACTTTATCGTCAGCTTTGTGATGAGGCGTGTCGTGACCCACTTTGGCTACTGCAATTTCAATTTTGTCGGAAGTGGTTTTTGCGTCGTCAAAAGTAACTTCCAGCATTTTTGTATCCTTATTCCAGTCAGCTTTTGAAACTCCATCAATACCTTTTACCGTTTTTTCTATACGACTTTCACACATTCCGCAATTTCCTTTTACTTTAATTTTTTCCGTTTTATTTCCTGCAAAAACGGACAATGCGCCCATCATAAAAAGGGCTGCTAAACTTAAAACTTTTGTTTTCATTTTTTTGAATTTTAAATGGTTAATAAATTATAATTCTATTGTATTGTATCCCTGTTTTCGCCACAATTCAGCATCATGTCTCCGAAATAAGGATTAAGAATTTCGTCGGTATCACTCAGCCAATATCCTCCCTGATTATCAAAAGCCATTGGGCAGAACTGGTAATAGGCTGTTTGGTCTTTTAATCCAAACATCTTCACACTTTTGTAAAATGCATTGTTAAAATTTGAAAAAGCCGTTCGCTGTTCTTCAATGTCCGAAGAGTTTTGAATGGTTTCTATGCTACTGTTTAATGTATTTAATTGATCCATCCAGGCCATATGAGCGTTACCTTCCAGTAATTTCATGTCAACCGATTCTAAAGCTTTTTTCACTATTGGAGCTTCCTGAGCAACTTTTGCAGCATCGGATTCTACAAATGCACTTTTCATTTTAAGATAGTTCTCATACACGTCGGTCAATTGAGCTTTAAACTTTGGATCGGTCAGAACCGCTTCCACTTTTTCCGGCATTTGCTGGGTGTTTTTTCCGTTCATATTCATTCCTCCGTGATTATGGCCTGTTGAAACCGAACCTCCTTCAGGGCTCATCATGCTTGGTTTACCGGCAAGCTGTGCTGCGGCATCTATGCTAAAAGTACCGTGAACAGCAATTTCTTCACCTTCCTGAATTCCTTCTTTAATAATGTAGGTTTCGCCCAGTGCAGGACCAAGTTCCACTTCATGCATGTTAAAATACACACCCTGATCGGTTTCCGATTTAACATACACCACCGAGCGTTCACCCGTCCACATAACAGCTGTTTTCGGAACTATAAGGGCATCGGTTTGAGGCAGTTTAGCCTCTACTTTGCCGGAGACAAACATTTCGGGTTTCAGATTCAATCCCGGATTGGATTTCACTACCCGTGCCTTTGCAACTCTTGTTTTGGGATTAATAACCGGGTCGAGGAAATCGATGGTTCCTTTAAATGTTTCGCCTGGAAGCGACTCAATCGAAAAAGAAACATCATCGCCTTTGCTGATCCAGGACAAATCTGACTCATATACATCAAAAAGCACCCATACCCGTGAAAGATCTGCAATTTCATAAATTGCTTCACCCCTGCGTACGTAATCGCCGGTGTTTACCTTTTTTTGTGTAACATAACCCGAGACATCGGCCTGCACATCAAAAGTCTCCAGCGCAGTTCCGGAAGTTAAAATTTGTTCAATCTGCTCGTCGGTCAGCTTCCAGTTTTTCAGCTTTTCTTTGGCTGCTTCAAAAAGCTGTGGCTGCGAATCTTTAATCTTTTGTGCTTCAAATAATTCTTCCTGAGCTGTAACCAAATCGGGCGAATATATCGAAGCTATTGCCTGTCCTTTTTGAACGTAATCGCCGGTAAAATTCACCATTAAAGTTTCTATTCTCCCCGGAATGTGCGACGATTGTGAAAAAACCAAGCGTTCGTCTTCCTGAATTTTTCCATCAAGTCTAATCACTTTTACAGGATCAGAAGAACCTACCACGGCTGTTTGAATATTGGCTAATTGCATAGCGGTTTCCGACATACTTATGGCTGCAGGATCGATACCTCCGTTTTGTTCCTCTTCCAGTGGGATCAGATCCATACCGCATATGGGGCAGTCACCAGGTTCATTCTGGCGAATTTGCGGGTGCATGGAGCAAGTCCAGGTCGTCTCTCCGGCAACTTCTTCTTCTCTGTGTTCATGCTGATGCTCCTCGGTAGCTTTGTTTTCTGAACCACCAAATATCAACCATCCCAGCAACAAACCAATTGCCAGTGTTGCCAGAACTATAATTATTGTTTTTCTATTTGTGTTCATTGTTAATATGTTTTTGCGGTGATGTAATTTAATTTTGCCAAAGCTGTCTGGTATTGTGTTTCTGCCATGGCTTTCATTTTCTCGTATTTTAACAGTTGCTGTTGCATTCGCAGCACTTCCTCAAAATCTTTTCCTGAATTTCCGTAAGCGCTGAATAACAGATTCAAAGTCTGGTTGGTTTCCAGAATTTGCTCATCGTACAATTCAATTAATTCTTTCTGTTGTTGAATTTGAAACCAAACGGACTCGTATCCTGAGGTAAGAGAATTAATGGTTTCTTCTTTTTGAAACTCATAACTTTCCTGCATGATTTGAGCCTCTTTTTCTGCCGCGTTGTATTTTTTTCTGAAAATAGGAATGCTCACCGAAACCATTGGCATGAGTATGTTTTTGCCATTGTCGGCTACATCCATATCGGTTCGTTTCCCGACAATCGCATAATCCAGTCCTAGACCAATTTTCGGAAGTCCCTCTTTTTGAGCTGCAATTTCACTGGCCTTACTGGCTTCTTTTTTCAGATCCAGTGCTTCCAGCATCGGATTATTCACCAATAACGAATCTTTTCTGAAATTTTCGGGCAATAACTCTAAAGTCAGTGAATCCTGAACGACCACTGTTTCATTTTCATCCCGGTTAAGCAAGTTGTTAAATGTCACAAGCAGTGGTTTTTCTTTCTTATTCATAATGCTGAGACTGGTCTGTGCATCTTTAAGCATAATATCTACACGCAATACATCTGTCATTGGTGAAGCACCATTTTTAAATTTTGAATTGGCAATGGTTTTATACGATTGAAGGATGTCAATATTTTCCTGTTCAATCTCTTTCATCCTGTTCAGCTCATAAAGCGGATAGTATGCGGCTGCTATATTGAAATACAACATATTACGTGCATCTAAAAAGGCCTGGTACTTTGCTTCAGCCATCAACGATGCGGCGTCAGATTTTGACTCCAGGGTCCCAAACCATGGAAACATCTGGGTGAGAGAAAATTTCGCCCGCTGGGGACCAACACGTGTTTCTACCGGCGAGATAAAATAGCCAAAAGAAAACGTGGGATCAGGCAGTGAACTTACTTGCGGAACCTTTTGCAGTGCAGCCTCAAAATCCTTGTATTTGGCCTGCAGCCCCGGATTATTTTCGGCAGCCACCCGGAAATAATCTTCAAGTGTTTGTGACTGCACAGCGCTAATCCCTGAAATGAATATGATTAGTATTGTTATTATCTTTTTCATGACTGACTCTTTTTAAGTTTTCGTTCTTCGCGGTAGCTATAAAGTACCGGTACAATGAAATAGGTGATGGCGGCAAAAATCATCCCTCCAAATGCCGGGATTGCCATCGGAATCATGATGTCGGCCCCTCGGCCGGTTGAGGTCAGAATCGGCAGTAACGCGATAATTGTGGTTGCCGAAGTCATTACCGCCGGTTTGATTCTTCGTTGCCCGGCTTCTACTACTGCGGCTCTGATTCCTTTTCTGCTATCGGTCCGGTTCCGGGCAAAACTCTGGTCTAGGTAGGTTGCCATAAGTACGCCGTCGTCAGTGGCAATACCAAACAGGGCGATAAAACCTACCCAAACCGCGACACTCAGGTTGATGGTCTGCATCTGGAAAAGTTCACGAATGTTGGTTCTGAAAACGGAAAAATCAACAAACCAATTTTGACCATAAAGCCAAAGCATCATAAAACCGCCGCTGAAAGCCATCGCAATTCCGGTGAATACCATCAGCGAAGTGGACACCGATTTGAACTGGAAATAAAGAATCAGGAATACAATAGCCAATACAAGGGGCACAACAATCGACAGGCGTTTTTCTGCACGCACCTGGTTCTCGTAACTTCCTGAAAATTTGTAGCTCACGCCTGCAGGAACCTCTAAATCTCCGGCGTCAATCCGTTCCTGGATAGCATTTCGAGCATCTTCTACCACGGTAACTTCCGAGAATCCGTCGTTTTTGTCGAATAGAACGTAACCGACTAAAAAGGTTTCCTCGCTTTTAATTGCCTGTGGCCCGCGCTGGTATTTTATATGCACCAGCTGGTTTAAAGGAATTTGTGCTCCGGTTGGCGTTTGCATAAGGATTTTTCCCAGTGATTCCGGATCGTCGCGTAATTCACGCGGGTAACGTACCCTCACCGGAAACCGTTCGCGTCCTTCTACTGTAGAAGTAACTTTCATGCCACCCACAGCGGTTTCAATTGTCTGCTGGACATCTTCCACGTTCAATCCGTAACGTGAAATTTTATCCCGGTCAATGTCGAATAACAGATAAGGTTTTCCCACAATCCGGTCGGCAAAAACAGCCTGGGCTTTTACCGAAGGCACTGTTTTCAGAATGTCTTCCAGTTGCAGACCAAGTTCTTCAATGGTAGTTAAATCCGGTCCGTATACTTTTATTCCCATTGGCGCGCGCATTCCGGTTTGCAACATCACCAGCCGGGTTTCAATTGGTTGCAGTTTTGGCGCAGAAGTAACTCCCGGAATTTTGGAAACACGCACAATTTCATTCCAAATATCATCGGGCGATTTGATATCTTCCCTCCAGTTACGAAAATAATTTCCGCGTTCGTCGGGAATTAAATCCTTGCGTGTAATATTTATTTCAAGCGCTTTCTCGTTTGAAAGCGTGTCACCTGAAGTCAGAATAAACCTGTCTTTGCTGTCTGTTTTGAAGCGCACACGGTGGCCGCGTTCATCGAGCATAAACTCGGGTTTATAGTTAATCACATTTTCGTACATCGAAATTGGTGCAGGATCGAGAGCTGATTCCACGCGGCCGAGTTTTCCAACGGTCAATTCAACTTCCGGAATATTGGAAATCAGCATGTCGAGCTGACCCAACACCTGCCGGTTATAATCAACACCTGAATGTGGCATTGAAGTCGGCATCAGCAGGAAGCTTCCTTCATCGAGTGATGGCATAAATTCTTTTCCTATGCCTGGAAATTCATGTGTTAATGTTGACCAAACTTCAGTAGTGCGGATATTCCATCCAACCTTGTCAAACCCACGGGCCAAAAGTCCGAAGAGACTGTTGAAGCCCATCCAAATTGTAATACCCACGACTATTAAAAATGCAGGGATGGATAGAAACGCGATTTTATGGTCGAGGCACCAGGTTAATATTTTTTTGTAGAAATATTCAAGTAAAACAAATGCTCCCAAAATAATAGTCAGCAATATGGCTACGAACACGACGTTCATTACCAAACTTTTTGTTGGTCCCAGTGGCAGCCAGTATTTTGCCAGAAGCCAGGTAACACCAATCAGTACAATAACGATTTCAATGTACTCAAGAAACCAGTTGCCGGCTTTCCGTAAGTGGTTTTTCCAGCTTTGGTTATCTGCTGCAAGACTACGATCTTCTCTCTGCCGACCTTGAACTTCTTTTAATGCGCCTGCCAGTCCAAATGCCAGAATCATCATTCCGCCCCAGATTTGTCCGAAAATCAGCAGAATTATTCCAGCCGGAATAAGAACGATGTTCACCCATTTCCGGATGATTTTGCTGTTAATACGCGCTCCAAAAAACCAATGTGCCAACGCCGGCATTATAAACAGCGAAACAATTAGCGCTGCAATCAGTGCAAATGTTTTAGTAAAAGCCAGCGGGATAAATAATTTCCCTTCTGCAGCCTGCATGGTAAATACAGGAATAAAACTGACAATTGTGGTAGAAACAGCAGTTAAAATCGCTGTACTCACTTCTGCCGATCCGTTGTAGATAGTTGTAATCAGTTTTTGTCCGGGGGGGGCTTCTTTTGTGTGTTTAATTATATTTTCTGAAAGAATAACGCCCAGATCCACCATTGTTCCGATAGCAATGGCAATACCCGAAAGTGCGACAATGTTGGCATCCACACCAAAATAGCGCATGGCGACAAAAACCATCAACACGGCGATAGGCAGTAAACTTGATATGAGCAATGATGCCCTCAGATTGTAAACCATGATAATAACCACGAGAATGACAATCAGAACTTCAAGTGACAGCGCTTCTTCCAACGTTCCCAGTGTTTCGTAAATTAAACCTGACCGGTCGTAAAACGGTACGATGGTAAGCTGGCTTTCCACTCCATTGGGTAGTACTTTTGAAGGTAACCCCGGGGCGATATCTGCAATTTTTGCTTTTACATTATTGATGACTTCCAGCGGATTTGCGCCGTAACGAGCTACAACAACTCCTCCAACCACTTCTGCACCATCTTTGTCGAGTGCGCCTCTTCGTGTGGAAGGTCCGAGACTAACCACCCCAATGTCTTTTATACGAACCGGTACATTATCCTCAACTGCAACCACTGCTTTTTCAATGTCGCCAACATTTTTTATATAACCTAGTCCGCGAACAAGGTATTCTGCCTGGTTGATTTCAATGGTTTTTGCGCCCACATCACGATTCGATTTCTGAACGGCCAGCATGACTTTGTACAGAGGGATGTTGTATGCTTTTAATGCGTCAGGATTTACATCAATTTGGTATTCCTGCACAAAACCACCAATGGACGCTACCTCAGAAACACCTTCGGCAGCATTCAGCGAATATTTTACAAAAAAATCCTGCACGGTACGAATTTCTTGCAAATCCCAGCCTCCGGTTGGATTCCCTTCTTTATCGCGGCCTTCAATGGTGTACCAGTAAACCTGTCCCAGAGCAGTTGCATCCGGGCCAAGCGAAGGTTGAACGCCCTCAGGTAACAGGCCGGATGGCAGCGAATTCAATTTTTCCAGTATCCGCGAACGCGACCAGTAAAATTCAATATTTTCATTAAAAATGATGTAAATGCTTGAGAATCCGAAAATGGATGAACTGCGGATGGATTTTACACCCGGGATCCCTAGTAGGTACGTTGTCAGCGGATAGGAAATCTGGTCCTCAATATCCTGCGGCGAGCGTCCCATCCATTGAGTAAATACAATCTGCTGGTTTTCGCCAATATCCGGGATGGCATCAACTGGCACAGGATCTTTTGGTAAAACTCCGGTATCCCAGCCAAAAGGTGAGGTTATGATCCCCCAACTTACGAAGAGGAGTAAGACCAGTGTGGTAACTAATTTATTTTCAAGAAAAAAACGTATAATTTTATTTAGCATATCTGTTACTTATGAAATTCAAACAATAAATGAACGGGATTGAATTCAACAAGTCAATCCAAATTATTTATCATAATAATTTCATAAAAGATATACCTGTTTCAGTGACAATGCCTCAGAGACCGAGGAAGGCAAAGGTAAACCAGAGATAGTATTTTTTTGAATTTCTGTTTCAGCTAAAGTTACATTCAGACCTTCGAACAAATCGTGACCTAAAATTGTAATTTCTGCCAATACGGGAATCGTTGAAATATTTGGTGCCGAGAAGTCATCTTTCACCTGAATAAATTCATTTTCGGTATGACAGCATCCCATGTCGCCACAACAAGCATCCGCTTCTTCAAATAGCGAAACAGAAACCAGGTTATCGCTGCAATAATGTTTACTCACAGCCATCCCCATTGTTGAGATCAACAACAGACACGAAAACGTTATATGGCTGAATTTTTGTAACATGCTTGTTTTAAATCGGTAACAAATTTTATCAGATAAAAGTTTATTTCTTTTTCGGGTGCAATTTATATTTTTTCTGCGGAATAGCCAGCTTTTTTGAATCCTGCAATGACCGAATCAATGTTTGATCCCTCTGAAGAAATAGTTACCAGTTTATCCGGATGTTCCAAATCAACGGAATAATCAATAATTCCGGCTTCATTTTTTAACACGGGTTCCACTTTCATAACACAGTGTTTACAACTCAAATCTGTTTTTAAAACTATCTTTTCCATTTTATAAAAACTTTTAATACAAATGTATGCAGATTGAGTACTATGGATTTTATATAATTTTTGAAAAGAATTGTAAGATTTTGGAGTGTTGTAATTTATTTTCCGATTCGATCCAATGGTTTCCGATCTTTATTTTTCAGATTCTTATACTGCCCGGGAGTCATTCCTGTTTCTTTTTTGAATTGAGAGGAAAGATGCGCCGCACTGCTGTAGCCCAATTTAAATGCAACCTCGCTGGCAGTGAGTTCGCCGTAGGAAAGGAGTTCTTTTACTTTTTCAATTTTTTGAAGGATGGCAAATTTTTCGATTGTAATTCCTTCCGATGAAGAAAAAAGATTTGAAATAGAAGAATAATCAGCACCAATTGTCTGGGCAAGATGGCTCGATAGATTTATGTTCAGAATGTCATTTTCGCTGTGGTGAATCAGTTTTATAATTTCTGATTTTACCTGGTCAACAATTTGGTGTTTTTTGTCAACGAGAAGTTCAAAACCTCTGCTCTTCAGTGTGGTTGAAAGCTCACGCATTTGTTCTGCTGAAGGTTCTTTGTCAACTTCGGCTTCACCCAGTTTTATCGACTCCACTTTAAAACCTTTTTCAGATAGAACAGATTCAACGGTTTCGATACAACGTGGACAAACCATGTTTTTTATGTGTAAAACTGTTGCCACAGAAACTAATTTTTTGTGAAGGTAACAAATTGAAATGGATATGGTTTGTTATTGGGGCAATGAAAAGGAATTGTAAAGTCGCTGAAAAATATTGTTTCAAACGTTACGATAAAAAAAAACCGATAACTCTTAATGTTACCGGCATTAAAATTTATTAGAATGTCTTTTAATATCTTGACATCATGGCTGAAATTCCTCCGCCGTTAACTACGTTGGAGAATCCGCGTTGACGAAGTACCTGTTGTGCATACGCTGAACGAGCTCCGGTGGCACAGTAAACAACAATCTCGCGATCCATGTCGTCTCCCAGTTCTCCGCTTCCTGACATTAAATCGTCTAAAGGAATATTTATCGCATCAGGGAAAGCTCCACCCATAAATTCTCCACGAGTACGTACGTCAACTACCAGGCGTTTTAATTCTGCTGTGTCAACATTTTTATTGGTTTCGGTTTCTTCCATAACCTTTTCGTCAACATTTTTTTTCCCGATAGGAAGCATGTCCATATCGATGTGTTTAAAACCGGCAGCGATGGCATAACGTTGTAATGAAGTATGCCCGCCAGAGATATTTACAACCTCCTGGCAGCCTGCGCCCACGAGTGTTCTAAGTGCCTGGTGACCTTTTTTACCTGTTTCGTCATAAATTAGAATAGGAATATCTTTTGGAATTCGTTCCACATTTGCTTGAAGCATCTCCAATGGCAAATGGTAAGCGCCATTCATTTTGCTTTTCTGATGTGCAAATACATCGCGAACATCCAATACAATTACTTGTTGCTTGCTTTCCAAATAATCATCAAGTTCCGACACCATAATGCTTGGACTGTATCCCGACATTTTATTTTCAGCAACATAGGCTGCCATGTTCATTGCATCGTTTGCGGTTCCGATTGGTGGCGAGTAGGCAAAGTCGATGTCTGCAATTTCGCTAACCGGAAGTTTCGCTGCACAAGCCGTTGCAATTACATCCAGCCGTTTGTCAGCTCCTTTGTATCCTGCTGTTTGTCCACCTAAAACAACACCTGTTTTCTTGTCAAAAACCAGCAAAACACTAACGGTTTCAGCACCCGGATAGTAAGAAGTATGGTGTTCTTTATGAACAACAATGGCATCTGCATCAATTCCTGCTGAGCGTGCCTGTTTCAAAGAAAGACCCGTTGTTCCGGCAACGGCATCAAAAACGCGAACTACTGAAGTTCCAATGGCTCCTTTGTAACTGTGCTCTCCTCCAAATGCGTTTTCTGCCGCAATTCTTCCCTGGCGATTTGCCGGGCCTGCCAACGGAATACGAACTTTTTTACCGTTAACACGGTGTTCAATTTCTACCATATCGCCGGCTGCAAAAATGTTTGGATCCGAAGTTTGCAATTTGTCACTTACCAGCAACCCTCCGGCTTCACCAATTGCCAAACCGGCATCTTTAGCCAGTTGTAAAGTGGGACGAACACCGATGGAAAGCAATACCATGTCGGCATTTATTTTTTTACCGTTGTCCAGTTCTACTGAATCGGCATTTATTTTTGTAACGGCGGTTTCAGTGTGAATTCCAACGCCGAAAGCACGCAGTTCGCGGGTGATAAATCCGGCGGTTTCAGCTTCCAAAATTGCCATCACATGTTGCATTTTCTCAACAACATGGACTTTTAACCCGCGTTTAACCAAGGCTTCAACCATTTCAAGTCCGATAAAACCACCCCCCACAACGACAGCTGTTTTGGGCTCGTTATTTTTCAGGTGATTATCAATTTTGTCCATGTCTTCCAGTGTCCATAAACTAAAAACGTGGTCGGAATTTGCTCCCGGAATTTCCGGTTGAATGGGTTTCCCTCCTTGCGCCAAAATTAGTTTTGTATATTCAAACGTATTTTCTGCGCCGGTTTGGTTATCGATGGTTTGTACTAGCTTCTTTTCTCTGTCTATTTTACTTACCTGCGTATTGGTGTTTACTTCTACCTGGTATTGTTCATTAAAACTTTCCGGGCTTTGCAAAATTAGTTTGGAGCGGCTGTCGATGTCGCCTGCAATATAGTAGGGTAATCCACAGTTTGCAAATGAAATGTCCGGGCCGGCTTCGAGCATGGTAATTTGTGCATTGGGCGATAAACGCCGCGCTTTGGCTGCAGCGGTGGCTCCTGCTGCAACTCCTCCTATAATTAGAATTTTTTCCATGTTTATCTGTTTTTCTGATCGATTGATTTTTAATTTAAAAATCCAGATATGTAAATATCTAGATTTATATGTACAAACTAAATAACTTTTCAAAAAACAGATGTAAGAAAAAGCAAATGTTAACTTATTGTTTAATGAAGATTTAAAATTGACTTTAGTTTTCGCTTGAATTCATAAATTTCCACTGTACATCGCCATAAACCCACTGGTCGGAATTGTGCAGATTTTCGATACTTCCTTTTCCGTTGGCTGCTGTTAGTTTTTTGGTAGTGTAACTTCCATTTTCAAAATTAAAGGTTGAACCGTCGTCGTCATATAAAACCAATTCGCCGGGAGCAGTCCCGTAAACACGGATTTCAAGAGGAGTATTTTGAACCCATTCAGAGGTTTGCCTGATTTTTGGAATCATCGGGATAATTCCGCCGTCTTTTACAAAAAGAGGTATTTTTTCAAATCCATCTTTCACATGAATAATTTCTCCATTGCCAACCAACTTGCCGGTGTAAAAATCGTACCAATTTCCTTCGGGCAGAATCACATCTCTTCCTTTGTCACCTGCAAAAAGTGGAGCAACTAAAATATTTTTTCCCATCATGTATTGGTCTTTTACCTCTTTTTTTACCGCTTCGGAATACGGATTTTTTGTGGCATTGAATTCTGTTTTCTCCACTTCTGCGTTATAACCAAAACCTTCTTCCAGATTCATTGCACGAAATGGTGGAGTTCCGTTAAAATGATAATCCGCAAAAGTTGAATAAAGGTAGGGAAGCAGCTGCATGCGTAAAAAGGCGACGTCCTGACATTGCTTATAAACTTCAGGATACGACCACGGTTTTGTTCCGTCGGCCCAGGCGTTAATCATTGCCATTGGAGAGAAACAAGTTGTTTGCATGCGCCGGAGCCATTCTTCCGGAGTTTTGCTGGAGCGTACTTCCGGAGTCCAGAGTACACCGCAAAATCCCGAATTAATTAAAGCTGTTATAAAATTTTTGTGGTCGTAGTAATCGTTGTAGATTACGTAGGGATAGGAAACAGAACCGGCGTTCGCAGCGCGAATCAATCCGTAGGAACGTTCATTTTTTTCTCTGAAAATTTCATCTGTCAGCGACATCATTTGAAGCCCGTAGGTTTGTCGCATTTGCTCGCCGTCTTTCCCCGAAGGAAATTGGGCTGCATCGGGCCAAAGCCAGCGGTCGTGCCCATCAACTTCGTCTATTTTTAAGCCGCTGACGCCGATATCAAACTGATACTTTTTGAAATGTTCCTGCATAACTATACGCGGTTCATTCATTGTATAATCGGGAACAATTCCGTTCCAAACTGTATTTGTTCCTGCGTAAGGAAGCAACGCTTCATAAAGTTTTCCTTCCGGGTAAACATAAGGATTCATCCACAAGTTGAGTCTGATTCCCTGATTGGCCGTTTTTTTAATAAATTCAGCAGGGTTTGGATATCGTTCAGGCGACCATTCAAAAGAACAGGGATACGCTTTTGTGTGCCAGCCCGGTTCAAGTCCGACTACATCCAAAGGGAATTTTTTTTCGTTAAAACCATCAATTTCATTTTGAATATCGTCTTCGGTAAAAAGAGTCGGAGTGCGATGCCAGAAACCCAATCCCCACTTTGGAGGAAGTGTTCCGCCGCCACAATACAGGTTAAATCGCTGAATTACGTCGAGCATATTTTCCCCGGCAAATACAATCATTTCAACTCCTTCAGCAGGAATTACCATTTCCAAATTGTCGGAATACGGTTGCGCCGACCAGTCTTTTTCGGTGTTCCTGTCGTAAACTACCGGAGGATTTTTTGCATCAACCCGCACGCCTGTTCCTGCATAAACATCGATGTAACGAGCCGAATTTACCAAAACACCATATCCTTTTGAGGAAACAAAAAACGGCACGGGAGCATGTGTCCTTCCGTCGTCTGTTCCTCCGTAATGATCGACGTGCAAACGCAAAATCCTTCCGCGTTGCTGAACAGTTTTGAAATTCAACCCAAAACCATATATCTGTTCTCCTTTCTCAAGTGGAAAATGAAGAACCGTTCTTCCATTTTCTGAAAATGTTTTGATTTCATCTATCGAAATTGGCAAATCAATTTCGGTTTTTTTGTTTAACGATTCGGCCTGTGGTTTTTTGTTCGCGGCTGAAAGCAGATTGAATTCTTCTGGTGTATTTACAGTTACTTTCCAAATTCCGGGGAAAGTTTTTTCCCATATATCGTTTTGTTGTTTGGTGGAAGTTTGCGCCCTCTTTTCGCACGACGATAATACAAAAGCAGCACAAAGAATAAATAGTAGTTTTTTCATTGGTTTAAGTTTGGAGTAAAAATAGGCAATAAATTATTCCATCGTGTTTTTGTGGGGTTTTTTAGTGTGCATCAATTCCGTGTAACATACGAAGCGAATGTTCCAGCGTAGGAAGAATTTCAGTCATGTATTCGTTAATTGCTTTCACGCTTCCGGGAAGAACATAAACCAGTGTTTTCCCAATAACTCCGGCAACACTTCTGCTTAAAATTGCATTCGGATTTTTCATGCCGTATTTTACACGGATGAGTTCCATAATTCCCGTAATTTCTTTGTCGAGCATGGGTTTTACTACCTCGGGCGTGATATCGTGTGGCCCGATTCCTGTGCCGCCGGTGGTAAAAATGATGTCGGTTTTTTCTTCCACCGCTTTTTGAATTGTTTTTTCAAGTTGCTCTTTATGGTCAGGTAAAATGGTGTTTTCTATGGAAAAATGACGGTTTTTTTCCTGAAGTTTTTTTTCCAGGAGTTCTTTGATTTTTGGGCCGCTCAGATCTTCGTAAACGCCTTTTGATGCGCGGTCGCTTAACGTGATAATTTTTGTTTTTAGAATGTAGGGAACAAAATCAAAGGTGCTTCCGGCTTTCACAATTCCACCTTTTATCACTTTGCAAAATATTCCTTCGAGCGGCATAATACAATTTCCAATCTGTTTTCCAATGGCGCAGCTGGTGTGGCATTTTTTACCGATTTGAGTTACTTCCATTTCTACCTCGTCGTTTACAAAACGATCAAGCGGAGCAGTTTTATGAACTTCAATTCCTTGGGTCGTTAGATTTTCAGCAAAAGTTCCCGGTGGAAATTTGGCATTAGCTTGTTTTTCGGCTTTTTCAATACTTTCCTGCGAAAGCAAGCTCACCTGTCGGTGCCAGTGCCCGGCGTGTGCATCACCCATAATTCCGGTTTTATTTAAAATAATCTGTTCAACCGGAGTTTTTACAATTCCTTTTTTTTCTGAAATATTTACCGAAATAATTTTCAGCTTTTTCATACATCTGATTTTTCTTTTGAGACAAGTTTTACCGAAACAATTTCCATGGTTTTATCCACCGCTTTGCACATGTCGTAAATGGTGAGCAGCGCAACACTTACCGCAGTAAGCGCTTCCATTTCAATTCCGGTTTTACCGATGCATTTTAGCCGGCTTTCCATTTTTATTCCGTCGTCCATAACCGTGCCTTTCACTTCGGCTTTGGTAATTACAATGTTATGACAAAGCGGAATCAAACGCGAGGTTTCCTTGGCAGCCTGAATTCCTGCAAATTCTGCAATGGCAACTGCATCTCCTTTTTTTATCAGGTTTTGTTGAATAAGATTGATGGTTTCAGGTTGAAGTTTTATAAATCCTTCGGCACGTGCAGTGCGTACCTGGTCGGGTTTTTGCGAAATGTCAACCATGTTGGCTTTGCCCTTGTCGTCGATATGTGAAAGTGAATTCATGTGTTCTTTTTTAAGTTGAATTTATCCTCCGATGTTAAAAAATTCGTGCGATTTTGTTCCAACTCCGCACTTTGGTTTTTTTTCTACAGCCAATTTAAACGCTTCCTGAATGCCTAATTTTCTGATGTTAAACCGGCGCGATGAATGCAGGCAGGAAACGATGTCTCCGTCTGCTGTTAGACGAAGTCGGTTACAAATGGCGCAGATTCCACCAGCGCCTCCTTCTACCGGATAAAACTCGCCGGTTTTGAGGTTCATCTGCCGGATAAAACGAAGCTTCAGATTTTTAGCGTCACAAAACTCCCGAATAGATTTTTCATCTTCTTTATTTACTCCCGGAATTCGTACAAAATTGATTTTTACAGGTTTCAGATTTGCTTCAATGGCTGCGTCAATTCCGTGTAAAACATCTTCCAGATTTCCCAGTCGGGTTATTTGTTTAAATTTTTCCGGGTTCAGAGTATCCAAACTAATATTTACACGGTTCAATCCGGCTTGTTTTAATTTATGCGCCATTTTCGGCAGAAACACACCATTTGTTGTCATTGTAATTTCTGAAATCCCCGGAATCTCAGAAATTTTTCTAACGAGTTCATCAATATTTTTTTGGACAAGCGGCTCTCCTCCTGTAAGTCTGATTTTGGTAATTCCTAGTTGAGCGCCGACTTTTACAATTTCGGTAATTTCGTCGAACGACAGAATTTCCGATTGTTGTTTATGAGGCACTCCTTCTTCTGGCATGCAGTAAATACAGCGAAAGTTGCAGCGGTCGGTTACCGAAATGCGCAGGTAATTTATTTCTCGGTTATATCGGTCGAACATAAACAAAATCTCCCTTGTGAATTTCGAATTGCCCCAGCGGGACTTCCATTAACGCATTGGCCTGAACCAGCGAATTTATATGGGCAGAACCGTGAAACGGAATAGTTTCAACTTCGCCTTCATTATTTATTTTTACAGGAATAACCGCTACTCGGTCGGCTTTTTTGCGGTGAAAATCAGAAGCCATTAATGCTTTAAATCTTGTTGGCTGAAAGTTACAGTTCATTCGTTTATACAACAGCGGCTTGGCAATAAACTCAAACTGCACGAGCGACGAAACCGGATTTCCGGAAAGTCCGATGCAATATTTGTTTTCTTTTTGAGCAACGGTAATCGGATTTCCGGGTTTCAAACCCGACCTTTCCCAAAGCACTGAGAAGTTTTGTTCTTTCAGAATATGTGGAATAAAATCAAAATCGCCTACAGAAGCGCCACCGGTAAATATAAGAATGTCAAATTTTTCAAGTGCGCTGCTAACTATATCCGACAATTTTTGATAATCGTCGGCAGCCAAACCAAGATAATTCACCTCAATTCCCATTTTTTTGAGTTGCGCAGAAACCTGTGATGCGTTGCTGTTTCTTATTTTTCCCGGAGGCGGAACCTGATCAGGTTCAACCAACTCAGAACCAGTTGTTACCAGGGCAACTTTCGGAAGGCTGGCAACTTTTACCCGGCTGTAGCCCGCTCCGGCCAAAACTGCCAAATGCGATTCATTTATTTTGGTTCCTTTTGAAATAAGGATTTCTCCGGTTTTATAATCTTCACCCAAATAACAAATATTTTTTGCTGTTTTGGGGTTTGTACAAATCACTTTTCCGCCTTCAAGCTGTTCGGAGTCTTCTACTTTAAATACACAGTCGGCACCTTCCGGAACAGCAGCACCGGTCATTATTTTAGAACACTCATTTTCCCCAATTTTTTTCGAAGGAACACTACCGGCACTTATTATTTCGAGCATTTTCATGGGCTGACCCACATCTTCAAATCGGCATGCGTAACCGTCCATTGCCGACTTGTCGAAAGGCGGCATGTTTATGTCGGCCACAATATCTTCCTGCAAAATTCGGGAAAATGCTTCAGTCAAATTAATTTCTTCTGTTTTCGTAATGAAGCGAAGTGACGCGATTGTGGTTTGAATTTTATCAAATTGGTTCATTTGTTCGTTGAATTGATGAATGAAACTACGGAATAAATTTCACAAAAAGAAGTGTTGCCGCCGGGCAAAATCTGAAAAAACTTTTTCAGAAAAGCCATTGAGCGAAATTGTTTTATGTCTGTCATCTACGTGTCTTTTACTTCAACCTTTCAAAAAGAAGACAGATTTTTCTGATGAGGCATTCATCATTCGTTTAGTCTGACTCCTTTCCAATTCATCAGTCTTCTGACTGATTCGGGAGGATAACCTGTTTCCGGGTCATCCCATCGGGCAGAAAACCGTACAATTATTTAGGTCTTTTGCCTCGGAGACTCTTCTTCACAAAAACCGACTGTGAAGAATTGATAAATGCAAAAATACAAATATTTACATATGAATGAATTTAAATTATTAAAGAAAATGATTCTATATTTTAGTTGTTGTATTACAGTTGTTTATGGCTATTTTGATAATTTGATTTATTTTTTTGGATTTAGACAACAAGTTTTTATATCAATTCGTGTCATAGTATTTATGAATCGGATCTTCAAATTTTTCAATAAGCGATTTTGTGTGGTTGTTGAACTTAATTTAAAACATAAGGTTATTATATCGGATTGTTTCCGTAACTTAATATAAAACCAAAAAATATTCATGTATAAGCAAAAAATATTTCTAATCGGATTTTTGTTTTTTTCTGTTCAATGTTTTGCTCAGGACAGCTTGCTTACCATAAAAGGAGCGGTTGAATCGGCGTTTGACAGAAATGCTGAGCTACAGCAATTGTATGCACAGTTAAAACAAAAAGAAAATCTTTGGCGGACAGAAACCGGAATATCTTCGCCCGAGATTAGCTATTTTAAAGAAGGAATTGCTTCCGGGCCGGGTGATGTTTTTGATGAGAGAAGAATTACGATTTCGCAGGAAATAGATTTTCCGCTTACTACTTCTTATCGTTTAAAAGCGCTGGCTGAGGAAGTAAAATCTTTGGAACTTCAGATAAATTCAAGAGAGAATGAGATTAAAGCTGAAGTGAAAAGCTATTATGTTGAAGTTTTGTACGCGCTTTATTTACAGAACTCGATGCAGAATCAGTTAAAACTGGCGCAAGAGTTATACAATGCCGTTTATACCAAATTTGAAACCGGTATGGGAAATGGGATTGATTTAGCAAATGCAGAGCTTCGGCTGGAAGAGGCGAAAAATGATTTGGATCAGACACAGTGGATACTGCATAAAGCAAGATATGGATTGTTTTATGCCATGGGGTTACCGGTTGAAGATCAGAAATACTCCGTCGGGTTTTCGGATACGCTTCGGGCATCTGATATTGAGATCTCTCAAATAATGACGCTCGCAGTGCAGGAAAAGCAGCCCGATTTTTTGGCTACTGAACACCAGTTGCAAGCTGCTGACTTTTATATAAAGGAAGCAAAAAGTAACATTCTTCCTGACATTCGTTTGAATTTGTACAAGCAGGATTATGGTTCAGGGTATAATTTTAAAGGTTTTGAAGTGGGGCTTCGAATACCAATCTGGTATCCTTTGGAACAAAAAGGAAAAATAAATACCGCGCTGGCACGGCAGGATGAGATTCGCTGGAAACAACAGGAAATCAGGCTCAACACAAAAAAGCAAATTGAATATGCATGGCACAATTACTCTGTTAGCCGCTCAATAATTAAGAGGTACAACGAAACCATGAAAGAAAAAGCTTCTCTTTTACAGAGTCTGACTTTAAAAGCATACCAGTTGGGTGAGGTGGATTTACTAAACCTGCTTAATGCCCAACAGACCTATCTGGCAAGTGAACAGCGTTACCTCACCGCCCTGCGTGATTACTACCTTCAATTGGTTAGCCTCGAAAAATACCTGGAAGAAGATTTAGTCTATTAGTGAAAAAAATCAAAGGAACAATGAAAAATAAAATTACTGCTTTATTATTATTTGGAATCACAGTGTTATTTTTTTCCTGCGGTTCAGAAAGCAAAAAGGATTCTGGTGAAGTTTCTCAGCAAACAGAATTGCCTCCTTCTTTAAAAACAGAAGACGTGGGCAACAATCTCATTCAACTGTCAGACAAAGAGCAATCGGAGCTAACAATAAAAACCGTACAGGTTACCAATAATTTTATTGATTACTCGGTTGTTGCTCCCGGTGTGGTTTTTCAGGCGCCCAATCACGCCAGTATTATTAGCACTCCGATAAACGGACAGATTCATGAAGTGTATAAATTTGAAGGGAGTTGGGTAAAAAGAGGCGATGTATTATTTGAAATTCAAAGTCTTGAATTTGGGAATCTGGTTTCGGAATATTTACAGGCATTTGCTGAGGAGCGTTTTCAGACCAATCGCTTAACGCGTTTAAAGCAGCTAGTTGAAGAGACAATAACTTCTGCAAATGAACTGGAAAGAGCCACTGCAGAATTTGACAGGGCAACAGCCTCTTCTCGTGCAGCTTATTCAAGGCTGAAAGCAGTCGGTGTCTCAGACCATGAAATCAATCTTTTTACAAAGGGAGAAAATATTGATCCTGTATTAAAAATTTATTCACCGATTGATGGTGTTGTTGAGAAAAATTTTGTGGAACTGGGGCAATCGGTAAATGCACTTGAAAATTTATCCCGGGTGTTGGACACACGTGAAGTTTTAATTCGTGCATATTTATCTCCTGATGACGCCCGGCTTATCACCGTTGGAGATTCGGTTGCTGTTTCAAAACGGGAGAAACAGGAAAATTTACTGAATGCACGCATCACATCGATCAATCCCGGGTTAGACGAAAGCAGCCGCTCGGTAATTGCTAATATTGTTGTCCCAACTTCTGCTGGCTGGCCAAAACCGGGCGAGAACGTTCGTTTGTCGATTGTCACTTCTTCGCAAAAAGAGACGATTGCAATTCCGGTTGAAGCACTTACCTACGACGGCAACCAGGCGATTGTATTTGTGCAAAAAGGAAACGGAATTTATGAGAAGCGTCCCATCGAAGTTTCCGAAATCAGAGACCAGTATGTATTTGTAAACAGCGGGCTGAAAAATGGCGAAGATGTAGCTGTTTCCAATGTTTTCAGCTTAAAAGCGCTTTCCAGGTTCGATATTATTGCTGAAGAATAATCCGGAAAAAGAAAATAAAATGCTTAAAGATATTATCACATTTAGTGTTCGGCAGAAATTTGTAGCCCTTTCGCTGGTTATTCTGATGGCTGTGGGCGGATATTTCTCGCTGATTCAATTACCCATAAATTCATTACCCGATGTAACGCCGGTTCAGGTTCTGGTGATTACCAAAGCAGGACGTTACTCTCCTTACGATGTGGAAAAATTGGTAAGTTACCCGATTGAAACTGCAATGAACGGACTTCCCGATGTTGCTGAAGTGCGTTCCATTTCACAATTTGGATTATCAGCGGTTACGGTTGAATTTGAAGAAAAAACCGACATTTATTTTGCCCGCCAGATGGTAAGCCAGCGTTTGCAATCGATAACCGACGAGCTTCCGCCCGATGTTTCCAGTCCGCAGTTGGGGCCGATTACAACGGCACTCGGCGAAATTTATCAATATGTTGTTCGCGGTGAAAATTATTCACTTACTGAATTACGCGAAATTCAGGATTGGTTAATAGCTCCTCAGTTGAAAGTTGTGAAGGGAGTGACTGAGATTAATTCATTTGGCGGATTTGTAAAACAATACAATGTGGTTGTTCAACCCGGTCGTTTGCGAATGTTTGGAATTGGCATTTCGGAAGTGTTGGATGCAATTGCGAACAATAACAGTGTTTCCGGAGGGAACTTTTTGGAACATAACGGCGAGCAGTTTATTATCCGGGGTGTTGGACAAATTAATAAAGTGGAGGACGTTGAAAATATTATCATCACAAACATCAACAATAAGCCGGTATTTATAAAGGATGTGGCCAGTGTTGAAATTGGGACGCAAATCCGGCAGGGAGGCGTTACTCAGGATGGAAAAGGTGAAATTGTAACCGGAATTGTGATGATGCTTCGCGGAGGTAACGGAAGAAAAGTGATTTCGGCAATTGAAGAAAAAATTGATAACATCAATCAAAATCTTCCAGAAGGTGTGAAAATTGAAAAATTTTACGACCAGTCGGATTTAATTAGCAGAACTACTGAAACGATTTCAACTAACTTGGTTGAAGGTGGATTTCTAGTTATTGTTGTGCTTTTGCTTCTGCTTGGCGAAATTTCGGGAGCGCTGATTGTGGCGATGGTTATTCCTCTTTCCATGCTGTTTGCTTTTATTGGGATGCGCGAATTTGGACTGGCTGCAAACCTGATGAGTTTGGGAGCCATCGACTTTGGTATGGTGGTTGACGGTTCGGTTGTGATGGTGGAAAATATTGTCCACGGACTTCAGAAAGAAAAGGGCAAAAACAAAGATGAAATTATACGAAAGTCGGCACAGCAGGTGGTGCGGCCCATTTTCTTTGGAGTGCTGATTATTCTGATGGTGTATGTTCCGATTATGACTTTTAGCGGGATGGAAGGTATTCTGTTCAGGCCGATGGCAATTACAGTAGCGGCGGCTGTTTTAGGCTCCCTGCTTTTGGCGCTGATTTTTGTGCCCGCTATTTCGGCTATCGTTTTTCGGAAAGGAGTAAAAGTTCGCAAAAATTATCTCATTAATTTTTTGAAGCCGCGTTATACAAAATCGCTGGGAACTTATATGGATAAAAAATGGCTTGTGGCCTCGGTTGCAGGGATGATTTTTGCAGCTTCGGTTTTTTTGATGACGCGTTTGGGAACCGAGTTTATTCCTGAACTGGACGAAGGTTCCATTCTTATTGAACAGGTTCGAATGCCGTCGGTGACACTGAATGAATCGATTGAAAATGCCAATTGGCTGGCTGGGAAATTGGTTCAAAATATCCCTGAAATTCAGACGGTCGTTCCAAAAACCGGGCGTTCCGATTTAGCTAACGACTGGATGGGGGTTCACCAAACCGATGTTTGGGTTATTTTGAAACCAACCGAGGAATGGCGAGAAGGAATAGCAAAGGAAGATATTGTTTCGCAGATTGAACCGTATTTGCAGACGGAACCCGGACTTGTTTATAATTTTACACAACCGATTGCAATGCGTGTTGATGAGTTGACCAGCGGTGTAAAATCGGATTTGGCTGTGAAAATTTATGGTGAAGATTTGGATGTTCTTAGCCAGATTGGAGAGAATATTTCAACGCTTTTGCCCGAGCTGGATGGAACCGATAATTTTTATGTGGAACAAACGGTTGGCCAACCCTATTTAACTGTCGAGATTGACCGCGAAGCAGTAGCTTCGTTTGGTTTGAATGTGAACGACGTTCAAAAGGTGATTGAAGCGGGAATTGGAGGACAGGAAGTGAGTCAGCTTTACGAAGGACAGCGGCGTTTTGGAATTGCCGTACGTTACCCTGAAGATATTCGTGACCAGTTGCATAAAATTCAGGATGTGCCGGTGCATCTTCCTAACGGCGATTATGTTCCGTTAAAACGGGTCGCGAAAATTGCCTTGCAGGAAGGTCCCCGCGAAATTCAACGTGAAAATGGATGGCGGCGTTTAATTGTCGGAATCAATATAAAAGATATTGATCTGGGGAGTTATGTTGCCAATCTTCAAAATGAAATTATGCAAAAGGCAAATATTCCAGCCGGCTATTTTATTGAATATGGCGGAACTTTTGAAAATCAGCGTCGCGCAATGCGTCACTTAATGCTGGTAGTACCTTTGTCTATTTTTATCATCATCGGTTTGTTGTATTTGAATTTTGGCAAAATGAAATATGCGATTCTTATTCTGCTGAACCTGCCATTTGCATTGTCGGGAGGAATTTTCCTGCTTTGGCTGCGTGGCATGTATTTGTCGGTTTCGGCAAGTATTGGTTTTGTTGCATTGTTTGGAGTGGCCGTTTTAAACGGGATTGTTCTGATTGATCATATCAACCAAATAAGAAAAGAGAAAAAAGGAGAGTTAAAAAAATTAATTATTGAAGGAGCAGCTGATCGTCTGCGTCCGGTTTTAATGACCGCTTTGGTAGCCAGTTTAGGCTTTATTCCAATGGCATTTAATACCGGTCCGGGTTCAGAAGTTCAACGACCATTGGCAACGGTGGTAATTGGAGGTTTGATTACTTCAACACTTTTAACCTTAATGGTTTTACCCATTGTTTATTATTGGGTAGAAAAACGAAAAAACAGTAAAAAAATTATAACAACAGAGGGGGGAGTTGAACGGAGATTTTAAGAAGGAGAAAAGGATGCGATCTTTATTGAAAGCATCCTTTTTAGTTAAGTTTGGTGTAATATCAGAATGAATTTTTAAACCTTCAAGGTTTCGCAAACCTGGAAGATTTTATTTGTTGGTCATTCTGAACGTTTTTTACTTGGTGTCATTTTGGTTTCGCGGCGCATCTCAAAAATGTCGGTGCTAATAGAATAATCACCGATGAGGTGTTTGCAGAAATAGTCAGCCTTTAGCCAGAAAAAGTATTCTGTGTAGTCGCCAAACCCGTGTCGCTGTCCGGGCATAATAAAAAAGTCGAAACGTTTTTTTGCTTTCATCAATGCGTTTGCCATGCGGATAGTATTCCCGGGATGAACATTATTATCCATGTCGCCGGTTACCAGAAGCAACTTTCCTTTCAGGTTTTTGGCCAGTTCCGAGTTCTTTTCAATATCGTAGATAAATTTTGATTCACCTTTATCATCGATTTCTTCCTTCACGCCGTGATGTTTTTCGCTCCACCAACGGTTGTAGATGTTATTTTCATGGTTTCCGGCAGAAGAAACGGCAACTTTGTAAAAATCGGGATATTGCAGGAGTGCTGCTGTTGACATAAAACCTCCGCCGGAATGGCCGGAAATTCCCACTTTTTCAATATCAATGTATTTATGTTGATCGGCCAATTGTTCCAGTACATATTTTTTGTCGGCCAATCCGTAATCGCGCAAGTCGTTGTATCCGTAATTATGATACCATTTTGAGCGGCTGGGATGTCCACCGCGGTTTCCAAGTGTTACGATAACAAAACCCAGCTGAGCAAAACGATCGGTTCTGTCCATTCTTGATGAAAACGAGGTATTTACCGCTTCGGTTTGCGGGCCAGGGTAAACGTATTCCAAAACCGGATAAAGTTTGGTAGAGTCAAAATCGAAAGGTTTATACATAACACCGTAAATATCGGTAATTCCGTCAGCTGCTTTGGCTTTGAAAATTTCCGGAAATTTGTAACCTGCAGCAAAAAGATTACTCAAATCAGCCGTTTCAAGTTGCATTACCAATTTCCCCTGGTTATCTCTGATTTCTGATGCAGGAGTAGTGTTTACTCTTGAGAAATTATTAATAAAATAACGGTACGAATCGCTCATTTCGGCGCTGTGGTTAAAATCTCCGGGGTTGAGCAGTGTTAATCCCGAACCATCGAAATTTATTTTATAAAGATGTTCGAAATAAGGATTCTCGTCTTTTTCGAGTGCGTTGGCAGTAAAATAGATTACCCTGTTTTTTTCATCTACCTTTAAAATCTCGTTGCAGTGCCACGGACCTGAAGTAATCTGGTTTTTCAAATTTCCTTCACCATCATACAAATAGAAGTGAGCCCATCCGTCGCGTTCCGACCAGTGAATAAATTCCTTCCCGTTATTAATCAAGTGAGGATCCTGGATTTCAACATAGGTATTTAGTCGCTCCTCAACAAGAGTTTTAACCTCACCGTTTTCTGTATTGGCAACACAAACATCAATTTTATGTAAATCGCGACTGGTGCGGGTGAAATAAATTTTATCTGATGACTCTGCAAGCCATTTGCGCGGAATGTAGTCTTTTATCCTTTCTTTGTTGCTTAAGTTAGCCCGGCAAATGTTTAAGGTTTGGTCGGCAAAAGCAGAAACATCAATTTGTTCGCCCTCTTTTTTATCCATATCAAAAACCCAGAGTTCGGCTTGCGGCGCTTCTTTTTCGCCCGGCATTTGGTATTTGTAGGTTTCCAGATCCGGTCGTGGCTGGTTCAACACGTTAATTACCCACAGTGCTTTTACTTTGCGACTGTCGTTGCGTTCCAGTGCAAATTTCTTCGAATCCGGCGACCACAAAATATAAGCACCCCTGCGTTTCTCGCTTTCTTTTTTTATGGTTTTTTCATCATCATTTTCTTTTGGAGTGTAGCCGCCTCCAAAAGCATAATTTTTTTCGCCGTCGGTAGTAAGCTGATGTTCAACAATGGTGGAGTCCTTTTTATCTTCCTCTTCTTCCAATGCTTTCAGAAAGTTTTCTCTATCCATCCAATACAGATTGTAGTCGCGGGCAAAAACTACGTACGAACTGTCGGGTGAAATGGATGCCCACGACGGATGCTTTTTTTCCTCTTTCCAGTCTTCCTGTTCGTATAATTCGCCGCTCGCAATGTTGTATTCAAAATGAAAAACTTTCTTTTTCGGCTTTTCCTTTTTTGGCTTTTTGCCGGCATCTGTTTGGGTTGAATCCTTTTTTTCAGAAGAACTTTCTTCTACTTTTTCTTTTTCTTCGTCCTGAGAACTTGTTACGTCAAATTGAAAAACAGTGTCGTTTTTTTTGAATTTTGGTTTTATGGGTGGCAGATGTTTTCCATCGTACGGGTCTTTTGTTATCCGGGTTAGCATCGCAGCCATTTTATCATTATCAAAAAGAGCTGTTTTTGTTTTTTTATCTAAATCAACCAAATAGAAGAATTCGCCTTCAGATGTTTTATAAGAATACCAGAATTTGTCTCCGGTTTCTAACCAATTGGGATCTACCGAAGTACTAAACACCATTCGTTTTATTTTTTCCGGAGAGAAGCGTTCTGCCAGGCGATAATTAGCTGTGGTAACCGGTTCGTTTTGGGCAATAATTTTCCCGTTTATTAGCAAAATTGCCAATAAGAAAAGAAGTAGATTTTTTCCTTGCATTATTCTGATTTTAGATTAAATATTTCATTTGAAGGGCGTTAAAATAAAAAATTAATTCAAAGCGGAAGCTTTCAAAAATCAGTATTTATGTTTGGAATCGGAAAAGGAAGAATTTTGGGGATAATTTGTGAAAGGAAACTAATTGATAATGTCGTCTAGTTTGACCTGTTTTTCGATTAAATCTTTAAGTGTAACCGAAGTCAAATATTCTGTAATTTTATTGTTCAGTTGTCCCCAGAATCCTCTTGAGGCACAAATCCCTTCACGTTTGCAGGTGTAACTGTGCGAAAGGCAGTCAACAACGCAGACTCCGGGCTCAAAAGCGTTGTGAATATCATTAATTGTAATTTTTTCCGGTTCTCGTGTTAAAATATAGCCACTCTTGCGACCCCCTGCTTTTGTTACTAAACCAGCAACTTTTAAAGCTGTTATAATATGATCGAGATATTTATATGAGATATTCTGGTTTTTGGCAATATCTTTTTGATAGATCCCGTTTTCGGAGTCATTCATAGCAATCTCAAGAATTGCACGGACACCATATCTGGTTTTTGTACTAAACTTCAAAACAGATAGTTGATTATGTTTTTTTCAAATCGTATTTAAAAGCAAATGTAACAAAAACTTCGTCATTTACTTTTATAGTGCCCAATAGTTTTCTGGGTGGTTCAATTTCAAAATCAGACAATTCTAATTCGATATCGCCTGTTAAAACCATTTCCGAATCTTCACAAAAATTAATCGCACAGGGAATTATAAAATTGCGGGTATTTCCGGCGATTGAGATTTTTGTTTTAAAGTTTGTTAGTCCGGTTGCTTCGTCAAAGTCAGCTTTCTCACGTGGCTCTATATCAATTTTAATATAAGGATATTCCGAGGCTTTTACCATACTAAAAAAGTCGTTAAGCATCCTGTTGTTTGGACCGTAAAATTCTTTTACCGGGATTTGTATGTTTTGGTATGTTTCATCTTTTTGAAATAGAGTTTGAGGTTGATTAATTTCAGGATCATAATTAATAAATTCAAATTGATTAATGTTTGATGAGCCCTGAATTAGAATATAATTTAGACAATCTCCATCTACTTTTAATCCGCTTCTTTCGTTTCCGTGATTGATAAACAGGGGAACAATCGAGAGAATTAAAACAGAAATCTGGTATTTCAAAAAGATAAACATTCCGAAATATAAAATTGAAAGGTTGTCCGGAAATCCCGGACAACCAGTTCTACTACCTTTTAATTACTAAAATGCAATACCTGCTTCCAGTACCACTCCATTGAATTTACCTCCATCAATGGATCCCTGAGCAGGTCCCTCGTAATTTTGTGTTACATAGTCAAGTTTTACCACAACATTTGGGGTCATATACCATCCGCCACCAATATTTGTACGGTCAACAGAGGAACCGTCGTTATTGCTTACATTATTGTAGCGTGTACCTACATAAAAGCTGCCCAAACGGTAAAGTGCCTGAACTGCCGTTTGAGTGAAGTGCTGGTCAGCTTCGTTTTTTTCCCCTTTCATGTTTTCATAAATTCCGAAAACTTCCAGCCCATGAAACTGAACAAATACGTTTGCCATGTAGCTGTTCATCTGAGACTGCCCGCTTCCGGGAGACCAACGCCCTGAGCGGAAGTTGTCGCCTTCAGCATCTGCTGTTTGCATTACGTTGTAGTAGCGGGCACCTGCACGATCACCGTCCCATAAATAAGAGCCACTGTGTCCGTCTCCTACATGATACCCGGACAAAGTTGCACGAATACGTAAATCTTCGTTGATATTTTTATCATAACCCAGTTTCCAGTTGAAAACAAGATCTTCGCCTAAATTACCACCACGTCCGTAATTTACGCGTCCGTTGTTGGTCCCAACCAGAGCTAAAAATCCATCTTTTCGGAACAAAATATCAAGGCCGGGATTGGTTGTATAAGCGTCCATAATCCAGTTCCCGACAAAAGGATTGTTTACTACGTTACCATTATTGCTGCGGAAAAAATGAGCATCTCCGTAGTTGGGCATCATTACCCCGGCTCTAATGGTAAGATATTTCATAAGGTTATCACTGGCCGGCAAAAATGGCATGTGATCAATGGTTAAATAACCACCTTCAACCCACGCTTCATTATGGTGACGAGATGACATGTAGTTGTTGATATACAACTGTATACCAGGTGCGAGATCTGCAGTAACGCTTAAACTTGCAGTAGGTAAATTGAAATTATTTTTTAAATCGATAAGTTCAACCGGAGCCTCATGATCCAGAGCTTGCATTTGAAGTGCAAAACCAGCGCCAACTTTTGCTTTCACCTTCTCGAATTCACTCGCCTCTAGTTTGGGTTTTTCAAATTGTTGCCCCAAGGATAGCATACTTATCAAAGCTGCCGATAATAGAACAATTACTTTTTTCATAACTAAAAATTAAATTTATATTCATCAAATTCAGCTGATTGGGTCAGCTTCCAAATTGTTTGTTATTTATTCTCAAGTATAATGTTGTAGGTAACTTTAATCTCGTCTGCTGTTTTTAGCGCGCCCATCATAGCTGTTGGTGGATCAATTTTGAAATCACTCATTTTTAGAGGAACCTCTCCTTCAATCTTTATTCGATTTTGAGTGGCCCTGTCATAAGTAAATTTGAGTCCAACTTCTTTGTCTGTTCCGTTGATGGTCAGCAGGCCTTTTAACTCATAAGAATTTTTGTCGAGGTTTGCAGCTACTGAATTTTCAAGACGGAAATTTATTTCAGGAGATTTATCACTGTTTAGTGCTTTTTGTGTTTTATTGTTCATTATTTTGTTGTTGCTCCTGAGGCTCTCAACCGGACATGTAAAATTCACATTGCTAATTTCTGTAATCGAATTTTCGTTAAAAGAGATTGTCGCATTGCAACTAAATTCTTCGGCTTCTATTTCCCAATCGTGAACAGAGGATGTTCCGGAGACGACCAATTTACTCTCAGAAGGAATGACTTTAAATTGTTGTTGCCCAAAACTTAAAGTGTTTGCAAGCGAAAAGATTAAAACGCTTAGCAGTAAATATTTAAGGTTCGATTTTTTCATAATTAATTTTTTAATCTATTAATCCTATCATTTTAATAGGACAAATATAATATTGTATTTTTTATGCAAATGATGATGAATATCAGTTTTGGGCCTAAAGTGTTCTAAAACATTTCTATTTAACCTTGAGTTTACATTCGGATGTTATCAACATATTTTGACAAGTTAAAATGCCGGAAACATTAGAACTGAATTTATCGTTGAAAAATGAAAGGAGTAAATTATGACGAGTTACTGGAGAACTAAAGTTTTAAAGGTTTTGATTTTGAGTTTTTTAATACTATTCTTTTCCGTCGGTTTAAACGCACAGAAATTTGAAAATCGGCGGATGAATATGGTGGCTGTACAAATCGAATCCAGGGGGATTACGGATGAGAAAATCTTGAAAGCGTTCAGAACTGTTGAAAGACATAAATTTGTTGATCCGGAATTTTTAGCTCTTGCTTACAATGACTCTCCGCTTCCGATTGATGAAGGGCAGACCATTTCGCAACCATATGTAGTGGCATTCATGACTGAATCTCTTGATTTGGATCCAAAAGACAAAGTTTTGGAAATTGGAACAGGTTCCGGCTACCAGGCAGCAATTTTGGCCGAGTTGTGTGATTCCGTTTTTACAATAGAAATTTTTGAGTCGCTGGCGAGGAAAGCGAAAAATCTGTTTAACGACCTGGGATATAAAAATATTATTCCCAAAACAGGCGATGGTTACAAAGGCTGGCCTGAATATGCTCCTTTCGACGCAATAATTGTTACCTGCTCTCCGACACATATTCCTGAACCATTGAAAGAACAACTTGCCGAAGGCGGACGAATGATAATTCCTGTTGGCAAGTCGTATACCCAACAGTTGGTGTTGTTGGAAAAGAAGAAAGGAAAAATCAAAGAAAAGAAAATATTACCTGTTCGTTTTGTGCCTATGTTAGATGAAGCCGGTAGAAAATATTGATTTTAGTGTCTTCTCGTAATAAAATTTGACAGATTATTTGTTATTTTGAATTTAACCAAAAATCATTCAGAATGAGAACTAAACTGTTGCTGATATTCCTGCTTACTCCATTCATTTTTAGTTGTGCTCAAAAAACAGATCCGGCGAGACAATGGTTTATGTACCGTGGAAATTATGCCAGCGGTGTTTTGGACAACGCAAATTTGCCTGAAAAATGGGATACAGAAACTGGTGAAAATATTGCCTGGAAAACATTTATTCCCGGACTTGGCAACTCATGCCCTGTGGTTTGGGGCGATAATATTTTTATAACTACAGCGGTCAGTCAGGCCGACTCGGGAAAGGTTATTACCGGAATTTACGGTTCGATCGCTCCGGTGCAGGATTCCTCGGTTCACGACTGGATTACCTATTGTATTGATAAAAATTCGGGCGAGATAAAATGGCAAAAAACCGCATATTCAGGAATCCCTAAACAAAAACGACATCCGATGTCGACACATGCAAACTGCACTTCGGCAACCAATGGCGAATATGTGGTTTCATTTTTTGGTTCAGAGGGATTGTATTGTTACGACATGAATGGTAACTTGCAATGGAAGAAGGACTTTGGTGTTCTTCAGTCGGTTTTCTTTTTGGTTCCGGGTGCTGAATGGGAATTTGCCAGCTCGCCGTTGATTCACGACAATGTGGTTGTTATTCAATGTGATGTTTTTGAAAATTCATTTTTGGCGGCTTACGACATAAAAACCGGTGGTGAGATTTGGAAAGTGAAACGTGATGAATACCCGGGATGGTGTACCCCAAATGTTTATTATGAAGGAGAAAAAGCCCGAATTGCGGTTAACGGATATAAACACCGGGGAGGATACGATTTTGAAACCGGTGAAGAATTGTGGAAGCAGTCGGGAGGTGGCGATATTCCGATTCCGACGCCAATTGTTGGTGAGAATCTGGTTTACTTTAACAGCGCACACGGAAAGATTTCCCCGATTCTGGCCATTCAGAACAATGCGCGCGGTGATATTACACTGGATGAAAATGAAACTTCAAACGAGTTTGTAAAATGGGGAAAATTGCGAGGGGGTTCCTATATGAGTACGATGCTATTATACAACGGATATTTGTATAATGCAGCCTGGAATGGTAAACTTACCTGCTACAATGCTGTTACGGGGGAAGAAATGTATTCTGAGAAGGTGGGCGGCGGAAATAGTTATACATCGTGCCCTGTTGCTGCCGATGGAATAATTTACATAACCGACAACGACGGAGTAGTATATTCTGTAAAAACCGGGCCTGAGTTTGAGATCCTCCGGGAAAATAAGTTGCACGAAACTGTAATGTCCACACCAGCCATTTCCGATAACTATTTGTTTTTCAGAACGGGGAATCATTTGGTGGCAGTTTCAGGGAAATAGTATTTCAGAAAAATTTGAGGTTAATTTAAGTTTCCGTGATTGCAGGGAATCTCTTTTTATTAATCCGAATAATTGTCTTATTTTCGCCAAATTGTTTATTTACATGAGATCGTATGTGGCTTAGGGTTTCCAGCATTATCCTTCGGAATAAAATTTTATTGCTTATCGTTTTGGCTTTAATTACCGGCTTTTTGGGTTATCATGCACAAAAGGTTGAAATGTCGTACGAATATTCGTCATTGCTTCCCAAAAAGGATCAGGCGTACAAGGACTATCAAAATTTTGTTGAAGTTTTTGGAGAAGAAGGAAATCTGATTGTCATCGGAACACAAGATTCCAATTTTTTTCATCTTGCCCATTTTCATCGCTGGCAAAGGTTGTGCGCCGAACTTTCTGCAATTGATGGCGTGGAAAACCTGATTTCGGTTGCAAATTCCTACAATCTTGTAAAGGATACTGAAAAGAAACAGTTTGAGGTTGTTAAGGTATTTCCCGACACACTGCAATCGCAAAAAGAGCTGGATGAATATGCCACAATTTTGCGAAGTTTACCTTTTTACGACCGGCTTCTTTACAATAAGGAAACGGGTGCTTATCTGCTTGCAATCACTGTAAACAAAGAAAAGATGAAGTCAAAGGAACGGGAAAAACTCATCCGTTCCATTCAAAAAGTCAGTCGTCAGTTTGAAAAAGATGAAGACATAAAATTACACTATTCCGGTTTGCCATACATTCGTGTGGTTAATTCCATTCAAATTAAAAAGGAGCTGTATTTTTTTAGCGTTCTTGCGCTGGCTATTTGTATCATCGTTTTATTTATATTTTTCCGCTCTTTCAAAGCGGTATTTTTTCCGGTACTTATTGTCTTAATTGGTGTGGTTTGGTCGATGGGAATGTTGGCGCTGTTTGGTTTTAAAATAACCTTACTTACCGGAATGATTCCTCCGCTGCTGATTGTGATTGGTATTCCCAACAGTATTTACATGTTGAATAAGTTTCACCATGAGTTTGTAAGCCACGGGAACAAGGTAAAGGCGCTTCAACGGGTAATTATAAAAATAGGGAATGCAACATTTTTAACGAACCTGACAACAGCTTCCGGTTTTGCTACTTTTGTTATCGTAAAAAGTAATTTGTTGAAGGAGTTCGGAATTATCGCCTCTTTAAATATCATGGGGCTTTTTGTTCTTTCCTTATTATTGATCCCAATTATTTTCAGTTTTATTGAGCCGCCTTCGTCAAAGCATGTTAAGCATCTGGATAATAAGTTTATATCAAAGATAATTGCGCAGCTGATAAACATTACTCAAAATCGTCGGAAAATTGTGTACATAGCTACAACAATAATTCTTGCCGCCGGATTTTATGGCATTTCTTTGATGAAAACTTCTGGTTACATGGTTGACGATATTCCTAAAGATGATCCGATATATATAGACCTGAAATTTTTTGAAAGTAATTTCGACGGGCTGATGCCGCTGGAAATTATGATAGATACAAAAAAGCCCAAAGGAGTGATGCAGATGACAACTTTTAGAAAGATCGATCAGTTGGAAACACGACTTGCTGAATATCCCGAGCTTTCATCTTCGCTTTCATTGTTGAATTTGCTGAAATTTGCAAAACAGGGTTTTTATAATGGTCGTGAAAACTATTACAGTTTGCCCAATAACCGCGAGAAAAACTTTATTCTTCAATACGCTCAAACCGGCGAGGAAAATGCAACCCTGCTGCACTCGTTTATGGACAGCACACAGCAGATTACGCGGGTAAGCATCCGCATGAAAGATGTTGGAACCAAACGGATGGAAGAATTGTATGCTGATTTTAAGTCGGATATTGATTCAATATTTACGTCCGATAATTACGATGTTGTTGTAACCGGTTCAAGTGTGACTTCCTTCAAAGGGACACAGTATCTTTTGAAAAATTTGTTTCAGAGTTTGGCGCTGGCAATTTTTCTGATTTCGGGTTTTATGGCCATTATGTTTTCTTCGTGGAGAATGGTAATTATGTCGCTTATTCCAAATGTAATTCCGCTGGTTTTTACCGCGGCAATAATGGGTTATGCCGATATTCCCATAAAAGCCTCCACTATTTTGGTATTTAGTATTGCTTTTGGTATTTCGGTAGACAACACCATTCATTTTTTGGCCAAATACAGGCAGGAGTTAAATGTAACCGGCTGGGATATCGGAAAGTCTGTTGTTTTGGCTTTGAAAGAAACGGGAGTGAGCATGCTTTATACTTCGGTTGTGTTGTTTTTTGGGTTTGGAATTTTTTCGCTTTCCAGTTTTGGAGGGACTGTTGCATTGGGTGTTCTGGTTTCCATTGCTTTGCTGGTAGCGGTTACATCTAATTTAATTTTACTGCCTTCGCTTCTGGCGAGTTTAGAAAGAATAACTACAACCAAATCGTTTAAAGAACCGTTATTACATATTTACGACGAGGAAGAAGATATTGAATTGGAGGACTTGGAGATATCGTACAAAGAAGAAGAAAATAAGAAGTAGCAGGTATGTTTACATTTGAAGAGTTACTTGAGAAAATAAATACCGAAATTCAGAAACGCACGCAGGAACTCAGGAAGAAAGAACCGTTGAAACTGTACGAACCTGTTGATTACACGCTTGAAATGGGTGGTAAGCGTCTGCGGCCGGTTTTGGTTTTGCTCAGTTACAATTTATTTTCTGAAGATGTTTCAAAGGCAATCCCGGCTGCTCTGGGAATTGAGGTCTTTCATAATTTTACGCTTTTACACGACGATATTATGGACAAAGCCGATGTGCGAAGAAACAGGCCCACAGTTCATAAAAAATTCAACGAAAACAGCGCTATTTTATCGGGCGACGCCATGTCCTTTTTAGCCTATGAATACCTGCTCGAAATTGAATCAGTTAGAATTATTGATGTTGCCCGTTTATTCTCAAAAACAGCACTTGAGGTTTGTGAAGGACAGCAGTTTGATATGGATTTTGAAACTCGTCTGGATGTTACTGAAGAAGAATATCTGGAAATGATACGGTTAAAAACGGCAGTTTTACTGGCCTGTAGTCTAAAAACAGGTGCGTTGCTGGCTGATGCTCCGGAGGAGATGGCTAACAAACTGTATGACTTTGGGATTAATTTAGGCCTGGCTTTTCAACTACAGGACGATATGCTGGATACGTTTGGAACCCAGGAGACCTTTGGAAAAAAAATAGGGGGTGATATCCTGGCCAATAAAAAGACCTTCCTGCTGATAAAAGCTATTGAGATGGCAAATTCGGAACAATCAGAGAGACTTCACTATTGGATAAAAAAAGAGGATTTTGTCCCCGGGGAAAAAGTACAGGAAGTTATAGCTATTTATAATCAGATTGGTGTTCAGCAACAAATTCAGAAAAAAATAGATTCATTTTATCTGCATTCGCTTGAAATTTTGGATGAGCTTAAAGTGTCTGAGGATCTTAAAATTCCGCTTAAAAGCCTGAGTAATAAAATGCTCCAACGTGTTTTTTAACAACGTTAAATTTGCCCCAAAAAAAAGGGCTTTTCGTTGTAAAAAAGCAAAACAATACTAAATTTGTTGGGCAGTGAAAAAACTGATAGTTAAAAAACCGATATAAAATCTAAACATAAATGGCTAAAAACATTGGTAAAATCATCCAGGTTATTGGTCCTGTGGTGGATGTTAGTTTCGAACAGGTAGGTAGCGATCTCCCCAATATTTACGATGCATTGGAAGTAGTTAGAGAAGGCAAGGATAATTTGATTGTCGAGTGCCAGCAGCACATTGGTGAAAACCAGATTCGTTGTATTGCAATGGATGCAACCGACGGGCTGAGAAGGGGGATGGATGTAGTTTCAACCGGAAGCCCGATAACTATGCCAAAAGGAGAGGTTTCTTTGGGACGTTTGCTTAACGTGGTCGGAGATGCTATCGACGGATTGGAACAGTTGCCAAAAGAAGGTTTAAATATTCATAACGAACCACCAAAATACGAAGAACTTACTACCGAAACAGAAGTTCTTTATACCGGAATTAAAGTAATCGACCTTATTGAGCCTTATGCAAAAGGAGGAAAGATTGGTTTGTTTGGAGGTGCCGGTGTTGGAAAAACCGTTTTGATTCAGGAGTTGATTAATAATATTGCTCTTGCACACAGTGGCCTTTCCGTATTTGCCGGAGTGGGAGAACGTACCCGTGAAGGAAACGACCTTTTACGGGAGATGATTGAAGCCAATATTGTTGATTATGGAGAAGAATTCAAAGAATCCATGGAAAAGGGGAGTTGGGATCTTTCCAAAGTTGACAACGAAAAAATAAAAAAATCAAAACTGGCCATGGTTTTTGGTCAGATGAACGAACCGCCGGGAGCACGCGCCCGTGTGGCTTTATCAGGATTAACAATTGCTGAGAGCTTGCGCGATGGAGATGGTTCAAAAGGTGGCGGTCGTGATATTCTGTTTTTTGTTGATAATATTTTCCGTTTTACTCAGGCAGGATCCGAAGTATCTGCACTTTTGGGAAGGATGCCTTCGGCAGTAGGTTACCAGCCAACGCTGGCCACCGAAATGGGAGTGATGCAGGAACGGATTACCTCAACTAAAAAAGGTTCTATTACATCGGTTCAGGCAGTTTATGTACCTGCCGACGACTTAACTGACCCGGCACCGGCAACAACATTTGCTCACCTTGATGCAACGACTGTATTAAGCCGTAAAATCTCAGAGCTTGGAATTTATCCTGCAGTTGATCCGCTGGATTCATCCTCAAGAATTTTAACCCCTGAGATTGTTGGGCAGGAACATTACCAGTGTGCACAAGATGTAATTATGTTGCTTCAGCGTTATACTGAATTACAGGATATTATTGCAATCCTGGGTATGGATGAACTTTCAGAAGAAGATAAACTGGTGGTTCATCGTGCGCGTCGTGTACAACGTTTCTTGTCACAGCCGTTCTTTGTTGCTTCTGCATTTACAGGGCTCGAAGGAAAACTGGTTTCAATAGAAGATACTATTAAGGGTTTCAATATGATTATGAATGGTGAAGTGGATAAATATCCGGAAGCTGCATTCAATCTGGTTGGAACCATTGAAGAAGCGATTGAAAAAGGCGAACGGATGTTGGCCGATAATTAATCCTGAATTTGATAAACATGTTTATTGAAATTATTACACCCGATAAAAAGGTTTTTGAAGGAGAGGTAAAACTCGTTCAACTTCCAGGAAGTAAAGGAGGTTTCGAAATCCTAAAAAATCACGCACCCATTATTTCAACTTTGGAAAAGG
The DNA here is from genome assembly GCF_022267315.1 of Maribellus maritimus. Lineage (GTDB taxonomy): Bacteria > Bacteroidota > Bacteroidia > Bacteroidales > Prolixibacteraceae > Draconibacterium > Draconibacterium maritimum. Next base: position 120,406 of record NZ_JAIKLE010000016.1, on the reverse strand, counting down.
GAACCCTAAAAGTGGTTGAGGAAAATGGAAAAGAGCAGCTCTTTGAAGTCGATGGTGGAGTAGTAGAAAACAAGGCAAATAAAATCATTGTGTTGGTGGAATCGGTTTAAAAGAAAGTAAAAATTACTATATTACCCTGAAGAATCTAATCTTCGGGGTTTTTTATTTTATGGGGAAAATTAAATACCTTATCATACGATTTAGTTCAATTGGCGACATTGTTTTAACAACACCAGTAATTCGGGGCCTAAAACAGCAGGTAGATAATGCAGAAATTCATTATGTTACCAAAAATAAACACGCTTCTATCGTTCGCTCAAATCCATTTATCGACAAAGTTCATGTGTTGAAGGAAAACATCAATGAATTGCTGGATGAGCTTGAAAAAGAGCAACTGGATTATATTATTGATCTTCACCAGAATTTTAGAAGTAACCGGATAAAAAGTCGTTTAAAACTGCCTGCTTTTTCCTTTGAGAAACTCAATTTTAAGAAGTTTTTGATGATTCAGTTTAAAATCAACCGTTTGCCCGAGAAGCATATCGTTGATCGGTATTTGGATACAGTTTCGGTTTTTGATGTGCAGAATGACCAACAGGGGCTTGATTTTTTTATTCCTGAAAAAGAGCAGTTTGACAAAAACAAGCTACCAAAGTTTTTTCAACAGAGTTTTTTGGTTTTTGTAATTGCAGGCACTTATTTTACAAAGAGGCTTCCTGTTTCCAAAATAATAGAAATTTGCAATGCCGTTGATTTACCGATAATTCTCCTTGGTGGTCAGAACGAAATTCACACGGCAGCCGAAGTGGATTCAGAAACCGGGGAAAACGTATTAAATCTCGTCGGAAAATTAAGTTTGAATGAATCTGCATCGTTGGTTCGTGCTGCCAAACTGGTTCTTGCAAACGATACCGGGCTGATGCATATTGCCACTGCTTTTAAAAAGAAAGTATTATCATTTTGGGGAAATACCGTTCCCGAATTTGGTATGTATCCTTACCAGGCTCACCCCGATTCTAAGATTATCGAAGTTAAAGATTTAAAGTGCAGGCCCTGCTCAAAACTAGGGTTTGATAAATGTCCCAAAAAGCATTTTAATTGTATGAATCAAATAGAAGTGCAGGAGACAGTTCGGTGGATAAAAGAGAATTACTAATTTTCCTTTTTGATTTTTTAACACCTCTTAACGCACTATCATTCTGATTCTCTGTCTTTACTTAAAAAGTACAAAAACGTTTCAGTTGTCTTTTTATACAATTTAAAAAGGAATTTGCCGGTTCACAGGAAATCCTTTTTCCAGACCTGCAATGCACAATACTTTAGTCGTGAAAACAGAAAACAGTAAAAGATGATTAAACAGAAAGCAGGATTTTTTATGCTCTTTCTATGCATTGTTCTGTCTGTTTATACCAACGCAAAAGAGAATAAAACAAACGAAACAGGACAATGGGAGCTCGCCAGGGAAAGCAATGACGTTTCCATTTATTATCGTTGGATAGTAAACGACACGGTAAAAACACGGAAGATGAGAGCCAAATTTAAGATTAAAGCAGATGTGACTGAGATTCTTCCTCAATTCTCCGAAGTTGAAAATTATTATTTCTGGGCGGTGGGAATTAAAAAGTGTGAAATAAAAAAATTGGATGAAAACAGTTGGGTAACCTACACTTTAATGGATTATCCGTGGCCCTTTAAACAAAAAGATTTGGTAACCAGATATTTGGTTTGCACTTTCAGTGATGAAACAACTATCTCAGTCTATTCAGAGCCCGACTTTTTTGCAAAAAAAGATGGTGTTGAGCGGGTGCAGAATTACATTGGTGAATGGAAATTCCGCACAAACAAAAGTGGAACTACTGACGTCGATTATCGAGTCGTTTCTTATGTCAAACGGGTTTTCCCCCGGTTTATCCAGGATCCGGTTATCCGGAAACTATTTATTGATTCTTTCCACGAGTTAAAACTACTGGCCGAAGCAAAATGAAAACAGAAAATGTAAAACGGAATGGTGTAAAACGGCTGTTCTCTTTAAAAGGTGAACCCAAAGTGGTTGCCAAAGGATTTGCTCTTGGTTCGTTTGTGGGGATGTTGCCTTTCCCGGGGTTTCAAATGATAATTTCTGCGACACTGGCTTCTTTTTTCCGCTTGAACAAAACCGCTGCCATTGCCGGGGTTTTTAATACAAATCTGGCAACCGGAGTTTTTGTTTTTGCGTTTAATTACTGGCTCGGCAAAAAGATTCTTGGAATAGAATCAGCATTTCAAATACCGGAAAAGATTGGGCTTGGTTTCGCCAGGACTATTATTGAGGCTGGTTCTGATGTATTTCTGTCATTGTTGCTGGGAGGATTTATCACCGGAATTCTTGCGATGATTCTTGGATATTATATTTCTCTAATTCTGTTAACCCGAAAAATAAAATCCCCTGATGAACATTGAAAAATATACACTGATTACCGGCGCCAGCGCAGGTTTGGGAAAAGAGCTGGCTTTGGAATGTGCAGGTAGGAGCAGAAACCTGATTTTAACGGCTCTGCCCGGCGAGAGCATTAAACGTTTCGGACTAAAGCTGTCTTTACAGTTTAATATTCAGGTGAAAACATTTGAAACTGACCTGACTGAGTTTGGGGCAGTTGAACAGTTTGTACAAAATATTGGTGATTTTGAAATTGAAATTTTAATAAATAATGCCGGTGTGGGCGGTACAAAATCGTTCTTGGAAGCTAAAACCGAATATATTGATCAGATTGTATTATTGAATATGCGGGCCTTGGTTTTGTTGACACACCTGCTTCTCCCCGTTTTGAGAAGACAATCCAGAGCGTATATTCTGAATATTGCGAGTATGGCTTCTTTTGGGCCTATGCCGTTTAAAACCGTTTATCCGGCTTCAAAGGCATTTGTATATTCATTTTCACGTGGATTGGGAGCTGAACTGAGAGGAACAGGAGTGGTCGTGAGTGTTGCCCACCCCGGGGGGATGAGGACAAATGCTGAAGTTACACAGCGGATTGAAAGTCACAGTCGCTTAATTCGGAGTACAACGCTTGAAACCCGGCTGGTGGCCAAAATATGTATGCGCAAACTTTTAAAAGGTGATGTGCTGATTATCCCTGGATTTATGAACAAATTGAGCTGGCTTGTTTTCAAAATAGTGCCGGTGTGGATGAGACTCAGAATAATGAGATCTTCTCTTCAAAGAGAAATAAACGCTTCAAACCAAATTGCGGGAGGAGCATGTAAATGAGAGTACTGGTTACCGGTGCAAATGGTTTGCTGGGGTCGCACATCGTTCGTGAATTAATTAACCGGGAATTTGATGTGCGGGCAATGGTACGTAAAGGAAGCAACCTGGATGCCTTGAAAGGATTAAATTGCGAATTTTTTGACGGGAGGATAACAATTGAAACTGACGTGGAAAAGGCAGTAAAGGATTGTGACTATGTTATTCATGCTGCTGCCCGGACTACGCAAACTCCATCACAACTCGAAGCTTTTTATAAACCCAACGTCCAAAGCACAAAATTTCTGTTTGAAGCTTGTGTGAAATACAAGATTATGCGTTTTGTTTTTGTAAGTACGGCAAACTGTTTTGGCAATGGCACAAAAGTTTTCCCGGGAAATGAAAAGAATCCGTTTCCTTTGTGGCTAAAAAGATCGGGTTATGCGTACAGCAAACTGTTAGCGCAGGAACTGGTTTTAAATAAGTCAGAAAAATATGAGCTTGATACAGTAGTGGTAAACCCAACTTTTCTGATAGGCGAAAATGATGTAAAACCCAGCAGCGGAGAAATTTTTTTTCACGTTGTAAACAAACGGTTTGTATTTTGTCCTCCGGGTGGAAAAAATTTTGTTGATGCAAAATCAGTTGCAGGAGGTGTTGTAAATGCAATGCTGAAGGGCAAAAACAGAGAGAGTTATCTTTTAGCGGGAGAAAATCTTTCTTATGCTGATTTTTTTAAAGCGGTTATGAAAATTACGCAACAAAACCCTTTGTTGGTGCCTGTCCCTTCATGGTTTTTAAAATTAATGGGGTATGGGGGCGACCTGCTTGAAAGATGGTTTAAAGTTCCGGTTCAGCTAACAAGCACAAATGCAAAAATGATATGTGCCGGGAATTATTATTCAGCAGAAAAAGCAATTAAAGAGATTGATTTTGAAGTGATTCCGCTGCAACAATCATTGGAAAAAGCTATCTTGTGGTTTCAAAAAAATAATTATATCAAATTTTAATTTAAATGAATGGAATAAGAAAATTCTGGCTTCGGTTTTGGGTGGTTTTTCTTATTCAGATAGTCATTAAAAGTTTTGATCAATCATTTCCACACGGGCCATTTGAGGTAAATATCCGGAGCCTGGTGTTCACGCTGTTTTTTTTGGCTTATGGATTGTTTATTTGGTGGATAGCTGATTTTTTTAATGATTATTTTCATCATTGGACAAAACGCCTAAAAAAGGAAGTAAATCGTATTGTTATACTTACATCTCTGCACGGAATTTTGGGCTTTGTTCTTTCAGCTTCTTTAAATCATTTGTATCGCCTGGGTGATATTTATCTGTTCGGAAATGCAGAAAACTGGAATCGGATAGCATTGTTAAATCCGGAACTAACAGTGGCTTTAACGAGTTTGTATCTATTGATACTTGGTTTCGACGGTTATTTTGAAACGCAAAGAAATCTTCAAAGTGAAAAATTGAAGGCACAGGAATTGGAGAAGGAAAATCTACTGGCGCAATACAAAGCTTTAAAGGCTCAAATTGAACCTCATTTTTTGTTTAACAGTCTAAGTGTACTTTCTTCGCTGGTGTATAAAAACGCCGATCTTTCAGCCGATTTTATAGTGAAAATGTCGAAAACCCTGCGATATATTATTGAAAAAAATGAATTTCACCTTGTTAAACTTTCCGAAGAGCTTGAGTTTCTGGATTCCTACTATTTTCTTATCAAAACCCGGCTCGACAATGGTGTTTTTCTTGAAACCCGGCTCACAAAGTCTTTTATTGAAAACACATACATACCACCGGTAACTTTACAACTACTGGTTGAAAATGCGGTGAACCATAACAAATATAATCCGGAGTCTCCTTTGAAGATCGTTATAGAAACAGAAGATCATTTTATAATTGTAAGAAACAATCTGAATCTGCGGCTCAAAACTGAACCGTCTACACAAACTGGCTTGAAAAACTTAAAAAAAAGATATGAACTCATTTCAATGCAGCAAGTTATAGTTATTGCTGAGAATGGTGAATTTATTGTTAAAATACCGTCGTTAAAACAATCAGATTATGAAAGTTTTACTGTTTGAAGATGAAAAACATACGGCACATCGTCTTGTTCAGTTGCTAAAAAAATACGATGCTGATATAAAAGTGCTTGATGTTATCGGGTCGGTAAAAGAAGGTATTCAGTGGTACAGGAAAAATTCGCTTCCTGATTTGGTTTTCCAGGATATTTTGCTGAACGACGGAAATTGTTTTGAGATTTTTGATGAAGTAAAAGTTAAGGTTCCGGTTATTTTTACCACTGCGTACAATGAATATGCGCTTCGTTCTTTTAATGTGAACAGTATCGATTATATTGTAAAACCCTATGATTACCAGGATATAAAAATGGCTCTTGATAAATTTAGCGATTTTCGGGAGATGTTTCTTCCTCCGGAAAACGATCTGTTAAAAAAGATTGTATTCCAGGAAACAACCGAAATAAAAAGGCGTTTTTTGGTGAAAGTTGGAGACAAGTATCGCTCTGTAAAAAGCGAGGACATTGCCTGGTTTTTGTTTGATGAAGGCGTGACTTTTGCTGTCACATTTGAGAATTCAAAATTCCCGGTAAATCATTCCATTGAGCAGCTTTCCGGATTACTTGACTCTCGTTTTTTTTTCCAAATTAACCGGAAATACATTATAAATATTGAATCTATTCGCAACATTCACACATGGTTTAACAGTCGTTTCAAAATTGAAATGGTACCAAAATCCGATGAAGATATAATTGTAAGTCGTGAGCGTGCCAAAGATTTTAAACTGTGGCTCGATCGGTAATTATTTATTCTCAAAGGCTTGACCCAGCCGCTCGAGTCCTTCCAGTAAAATGCTTTGCGGGCACCCAATATTAATCCGCATCCAACCGTCGCCTCCGGTACCAAAACGACCGCCGTTGTTTAATCCGACTTTTGCTTCCTCAACAATAAATTTCGAAAGTTCTTCATCTTTCATTCCGTACTCTGTGAAATCGAGCCAAACAAGGTAAGTTGCTTCTAAAGGCATAACTTTTACTTTTGAAAGGTTCTTTTCAATAAAAGCTTTAACCAGTTGATAGTTCGTCCAAAGGTAATCGAGCATTTGTTCCAGCCATTCGTCGCCGTGAGCATAAGCTGCTTCCAGGGCAACTGAGCCAAAAATGTTTCCCATTCCCAGGTGACCGACACCCAAAGCTCTTTCGTAGCGGGCAAAGTTTGTTTTATTGGGAATAATCGCAATGGATGACGAAAGCCCCGCAACATTAAAAGTTTTACTTGGCGCCATAAAAACCACACAATTATTGGCTGCTTCCTCTGAAATGGCTGCAAAAGGGATATGTTTGTGTCCTTTGAAGATCAAATCCGAATGAATTTCATCGGAAATCACCATGATTTTGTTTTCAATACAAATAGTCGAAAGTTCTGCAAGTTCGTCTTTTGTCCACACCATTCCTCCCGGATTCTGCGGATTACAGAGCATTAATAATTTCGTCTTCTCCGATATTTTTGCTTTTAGGTCACCAAAGTCAAATGTGTATCTTCCGTTTTCAATCTTTAGCGGATTTTCCACCATTTTTCGTTTGGTGCCTTTTACGCATTCAAAAAAAGGAAAATATACCGGAGGTTGAACAATCACTTCGTCACCCGGTTTTGAGAAAGTTTCAACAGCCAGAGTTAGTCCTGCTACCACACCCGGACTGAACGAAATCCATTCTTTCTGAATTTCCCATTTATGGCGGCGTTTCATCCAACCAATAATAGCTTCGAAGTAAGATTCTGGTTTAAATGTGTATCCAAAAATTTCATGTTCAGCTCTTTTTTTGATTGCATCAACAATAAAATCGGGAGTTTTAAAATCCATATCGGCCACCCACAGAGGCAAAACATCGTTGGTGTTAAACGCCCAGTCGCGTGCATCGTACTTTATACAATTGGTTTCTTCACGCTGAACTATTTCATCAAAATTGTATTTTTTCATGTTATTTGAATGTGCTATGTATAAATTTGCGGTTGACGAAGGTATTAAATTTCAATTTTCCGCAAATAATTTACATTATTCTCTTTTTCAACTTTTAATACAAAGTTGAAGCGGTTTAGGTTTAAACACAGATCGAAATCGGATTTTGGTGACCAATCCTGTTTTTCAGGATCAAAAAAACGAGCACCGGAACCTTTTTTTATTGTTTCGATCATTTTTTTATAGTTGTTGGAAATTCCGCTTAGTTCATTTTTTATAAATTCAGCACAAAGGGTGTCTTCGTCGGTTGGGTATTCACAGGCATAGCCCATACAAACCAGTGAAACATCCCGAGGTTTTTGTTGCCTGATATATTGAACAATTGCACGGGCATTAACAAAACTTCCGGTTATAATTTCATCTGCATTTTTTGCATTTACAATTCCCTGTGTGCCGGAACTTGTTGTGTGAACAAGCGTTTTTCCTTCAATTTTTTCTTTAACAAGAAGCGATGGTGAATTCCCGAAGTCGAACCCCGGGGGTTTTTGTTCATTCCGCTCCCCCAGTAAAATAAAATCCTGATTTTGTTCTTTTAGCAGATAAGAAATATTGATGTCTCCAACCGGAATTATCTTCGACGCTCCAAAATCAAATGCATAGCAAGCAGTTGAAAACGCTCGGAACACATCAATTATTACAGTTAGTCCCTGTGCTTTTTTTGCGCCATCGAGAAGTTGCAGGATGTTAATGTTCATTATTTTTTGCTTTTAGGAGCAATTCGGTATCCGATACCAAATTCCAACAAATCAGCCCGAAATAAAGGAATTGCCCGCAATAAAACAACTCCTATTAGATTATTAAAGTAAACTTTTACGCCTGCTTTATAATATCGTTGGCGGGTGTAGTACTCGTTCATCTGCAGATTTAATCCATATGAGGCAAATATTCCTGCTCTTCCAAGAAGAAATTCGTTGTGTAAACTTATTCCATACCTAAAGTTTAGAGGAGGCTCTCCGGTGTAATTATAGTTTAGATATGCATAGTCTTCAATGGAAGGATCGTAAACAAAATCCAGACCTATTCCCATTTTATTAATTACCGAAGTGCGGTAGGTGTAATTTAAAGACGCATTTACCGGGAAGTAGTTTTTGTTTTCTATTCCTTTTATTTCTTTTATTCCAGTGGCTCCGTAAATCCAAAATTCATGGCGGGGTTTTGTTTTACCTTCCGTTTTTGGAGCGTTTTTGCGAACGGGAGGATCTTCAAATTCATATCCCACGGTGATACTTTTGTTCTTAACGTTTATCCCTAAATTGGGAGATTTTATTAAGGCGTTGGAAAAGTGGTTTAGTCCGCTTGAGTATTCAATATAAACTGGCTTTATTCTGATTCTTGTATAAAATCTGATGGTAGCCCCAATATTAAAGTAGGTGCTGATTGCCTGATTTTCCGGATTGTGATTGGGGTCGTATTTTTTTTCAAAGTAGCCTATCCCCGTATATTCAATAATTCCGGCATCGAAAAATTTGTGTTTAGGTAGAAAAGAAAACTGAAGATAGTATAAAAGAGAATGAGAATTTCCCAGAATTTCAGGATTTCCATATGACATATAGTTGTAACTAATACCGTGGTTCGGGTAATTAAAATATTGTCTCCATTTTTCGCCGCGGTTGTTTTTCCATGTGTAATCTACAGTGAATCCCTTTACAGGCTTTTTTATTAATGGTGTAATTAAACTGTTATGAGGATGAATATTGCCAAACATATAACTTAGCCTAAGGCTTTCCTGTCCGTAGGTTAAATTTGTGAAGGGAATACCGGAGACCAAACAAGAGAAAAGTAATATGAAAATAGTACGATCTCGTTTTTCTGAATTTATCCATTGTGGCGATTTGGGCATGCGACAATCAATGTTGGTTTTATTTAAGGTTTGTTCAACGCAATAAATCAGAGCGAAATATAATACTTGTTAAGTGTAAATAGCGAATAACTTATAAAATTAGAGAATAGTCAAAATGCCTTCTTTTGTAATTTATTGATTAGTTAATATGGTTGTTTCAAGTTTGGCACGAATTTTGTTATAAAGCAAAATTTCTTTATTGGTATTGTTTATCAGTGTTTTATGAGAAAAAAATATCAATGTTAATTTTGAATGTTAATTTTACATTTATTTCAAATAATTTTAATATATGTTTTACAACACTATGCTGAAAAACATATATGTTTGTACTGACATTCATGTCAAACAAAAAAAATTGAATGGTTATGAAAACAATTAAATTATTATTTACAGTAACAGCATTCGCAATTGCAGCAATTGCCGGTGCAGTTGAGAAACCGAAAATGAATGTAATTCCATTAACAGCCGATAGAGCTATCGTGGCAATTACAAATGAAAAAGCAGCTTATTTTGAGCTGAGCATCGAAGCTGAAGATGGTTCAATGGTATATTATAAAGAATCAAACAAGCCATTAACCGATTATCAGAAAGTTTTTGACTTTGCAAACCTGGAGGATGGAAGTTACGTTCTTAATCTGAAAGTGAATGACACTCAGTTGTCAAGAGACATTGAAGTTGCCCATAGGGGGATTAATGTTGGTGATTCAAAGTTGAGCTTTGATCCTTACTTTGATTACAAAGACAATGTTTTGAAATTTTCTTACCTGAATTTTGATAAAGAAAATTTGAATCTTTCTATTTACAGTAAGGGCGATTTGGTTTACAAATCAAAACTTGGAAAAAACTTCGCCGTTAGTTCAGGTTACGATCTTTCAAAACTGGATTCCGGAGAATACACTGTTATTCTTAGTTCATTAAGCGATGAATATGCGTTTAGTCTGGTTAAATAATAGATAAGAAAATGGTTTAGTTTAGTTAGGGCTCTGCGGTTGCAGGGCCTTTTTTTATGCGTTTTGGAGATTTTGGTTATTAAAGCTTTTGCGTTGTTTGTTATCTGTTAATAGTTGTTTGTTGATAAGTTGTATTGAAGGTGTAACTGTGTATTGACTTTTGAGTCGTTTCTAATAGAACAAACAAGTAACAGAAGGTAGCCTTGAAAAAAAAGTATTTATTATTTACATTGCTTTTTATGTTTGTGTAAGCAGTAAGTTGTGCACATGAGAAACCTAAAATGGCTGATGCAGCAAAAGATGAGCAGGTAGTTTCGGTTCAATTTAAATCAGGCGCTTCTGCCTTTGTTGAATCAGGTCGAAAGAAGAGAATATAAAATTGTTTTGAGAGAGTGTTTGAACCATTCATTTCAGGTGCAACTGTAGGGTTAGTTTGCATTGTAGAAGAAAGCTCCATTTTTATGGGGCTTTTTTTATCATAATTGTTATCTTAAGGCACCGTTTTAAAGTTTATTCTTTTGTTTTAATAATGTGTTAACAATAAGTTTGTTATCTATGCCCCTTTGTTTTTTATTTCAATGGTTCAACGTACGGATGTTTTATTTTACTTCTGTTTTTGAGTTGTCAATTTGTAACAATTCAATAAAAATGTATACCAAATTTAAACTATTTAATTGCTTGTAAGTCCAAATCAGTGTTTAATCAAAATAGATTTAAGCAGTGCATATAAAAATCGAAAATCTGAACAAAGTTTATCCCAACGGATACTATGCCATAAAAAATCTGAATCTTGAAATCCCAAATGGTATGTTTGGTTTGCTTGGCCCTAACGGTGCGGGTAAATCAACATTAATGCGTATTTTGGTAACATTAATGAAACCGAGCAGCGGGAAAGTTACTTTCGATGGTTATGATTTATCAAAGAACAGAAGAGAAATTCGCTCGATGCTTGGATATTTGCCGCAGGACTTCAGTTTTTTTTCCAAATTGAAAACATATGAATTTTTAGATTATACAGCCCGTTTAGCTGGAATGAAAAACGGTTCGGTTCGCAGAAATTCCGTGGATCAGATGTTAGAGGAAGTGGGCCTGTTCGAAGCCAGAGACAGAAATGCCAATAAACTTTCAGGAGGTATGAAAAGGAGGCTTGGAATAGCTCAGGCGCTTATCAACGATCCAAAAATTATTATCGTTGATGAACCGACCACCGGTCTTGACCCTGAAGAACGTATTCGTTTCCGGAATCTGCTTTCAAATATCAGTACACGCGATGTAGTAATTATTTTGTCAACACACATTGTAGGAGATATTTCAAGTACCTGCGACAATATGGCTTTGTTGAACAGAGGGCAACTTGCTTTTTCCGGTTCACCCGAACAGCTTGTAAAAGAAGCCGAAGGAAGTGTGTGGCTCATCAAAGCCACTGAAACTGAGTATATGGAAATTAATGAAAAATACCCGGTGATTTCAACTATTCCTGTTGCTGCAGGATGGGAGGTGCAGGTTGTTTCGGAAGATATTAACGGTTATAAAGGTGAAAGAATTGCTCCTAATCTTGAGCATGCTTATGTTCATTTTATGGAGAATAAACTAAATCAGTGGTCTAATGCGTAACAGATATAATAACTAAGAAAGATGATTTCATTACACAATATATTTTCAATTGCCAAATACGAGCGTAAAACATTGCTCCGAAGCTGGTTCTTCAGAATCTTTAGTATTTTATCACTTTTGGTGTTATTTGGAATAAATTTCGGTATGGTAATAGAAGGTGGTGGCGGCGACGGATGGGCCATTCGAAGTATTCCAAGTGCAATCCCTTATTTTAACTTGCTAATTCTGAATGTTGCGCAGGCGGTAATTGCTGTTTTTCTGGCTTCCGATTTTTTAAAACGTGATAAAAAACTGGATACCACCGAGGTAATTTATATGCGCTCGATGACCAACAGTGAATATGTTATCGGAAAAACATGGGGAAACCTCCAGGTATTTTTGGTTTTAAATATAGTGGTTATTGGCATGGCCCTCATTTTTAATTTGTTGGCCCAGGAAACTTCGATAAGCTGGATTTCTTATGGATTTTATCTCGTTGCGGTAAGTGTTCCAACGCTTCTTTTTATAATGGGCTTATCTTTTCTTTTGATGAGTGTCATTCGTAACCAGGCAATTACTTTTGTTTTGATTCTGGGGTACATTGGAATAACTTTGTTCCTGCTTCAGGCAAAATACTATTACCTTTTTGATTACATGGCATATAATATCCCGATGTTAAATTCGGATATCGTTGGTTTTGGCAATATCAATGTTATACTTAATCACAGGGGGATATACTTTTTTCTTGGAATTGGTTTTATTTTCCTGACAATCTTTTTGTTAAAGAGACTTCCTCAGTCCGAAGCCATGACATATATTTCACTGATTTTCAGCGTACTTTTTATCGGAGTAGGTGGTTATCTTGCTTACAGACATGTTGATGAGTTTAAGCAAACTGAAAGATTTCGAACAGAGGTAGTTGAACTCAATAACCAGTACGTGAAAGAGAAGATTCCGGTTATTTTATCCAATACCATTGATTTAAAACACGAGGGAGAAATCATTGATGTTTTATCGGACATAACGTTAAAGAATGAAAACAATGTTCCTTTAAACAAATTGATTTTTAATTTGAACAGTGGCTTAAGAATTGAAAGTATTAAATTAACAGGAAAAGAAACATCTTTCACTCGTGAAAAACATCTGATTTTTATTTCGGAAAATGTAAATCTTCAACCCGGTGAGGAAGCTGAAATAGAATTTAAATATTCAGGGAAGATTAATGAAGCGCTTTGTTATCTCGATATTGATGAAGAAACCATTCAGGAGAAATATGGAAAATTTGTAATAAATGTAGATAAGAGATATGCTTTTCTCACTCCACAGTATGTTTTGTTAACACCCGAAGCGAATTGGTATCCTGGAACTGGTGTAACATACAGCTCGGAAGATGTGAGCTGGAATCATAATCAGTTTGTAAATTATAATTTAAAGGTTACCACAACTCCCGGTTTACAAGCAATCTCACAAGGAAAAATTAATGAAGTTGCTGCCGGACAGTTCACTTTTGAAAATGAACATCCTTTAACCCAGCTTTCTCTTGCTATCGGAAATTATGAGTACTTGAAAATGGAAACCGATAGTTTAGAATATGGAGTTTGGTTGATGGAAGGGCATAAATACTTTTCTGAAGCATTTAATGAAATTAAGGATACGATTCCAAGTTTAATTAACGAGCAACTTGAGGACTTTGAAAGAACATATAATCTTGAATACGCTTTTGAAAGACTGGCTTTGGTTGAAGCACCTGCTCAATTCAAAACGTATCCGCGCTCCTGGACTTCCTGCCAGGAATATGTACAACCCGAACAGATACTAATGCCTGAAAAAGGTTTTATGTTACGCGAAGCAGATTTTGAAGGCTCAAAAAAAAGGATGGAACGTTGGGGGAATCGTGGCCGTGGAGGTTCGCAAACCCCGGAGGATATACAAATGCGCGTATTGGGGCAGTTTCTAAGAGCATTTACCGAAGAAGAACAGACTGATTTTAGAGGTGGCCCGGGAGGAGGAACAGTAATTACAACTGCAAGTCCCTATTTTGCTTTCCCACTTTTTTACAACTTCCAAAATAATATCCAATCAGACACTTGGCCCATTACCAACCGAGTATTTGAAGCTTATCTTAAAAACCAGGAAGTGGATATGAGGTCGGTATTTATGCGCGATATGTCTGGAATCAGTGAAGACGAAAAAGCCAACATCGCATTGCAGGACAGTACATTTGAAGAAATTTTAGCTGATGTGAACCAAAAGGCTATAATTGATAATGTGATAAAATTAAAGGGAGATGCTCTTTTCTCGAAAATTCAATATGAAGCCGGTATGGAAGAATTTGCAACTTTCCTGCAAAATGTTCTCAAAGAATATCGGTTTAAAAATATTTCGTTTGAAGATTTTGACCAAAGAATTAAAAATGAATTTGGAATAGAGTTGATACCTATAATGGACGATTGGTTTAAAGCCAAAGCACTTCCCGGCTTTTTAATTTCTCCGATTACTGCAGTTAAAGTAAAATCAGGAGAAATGATGCGGACGATGATTAAGTTTAAAACAACAAATTTTTCTGATACAGAGGGACTTATTAAAGTGATTTTCCGCTTAGGAGGTGGTGGACCAGGCTTTGGTCCGCCCGGAGGCGACGATTTAATCAATAAGCTTATCTATCTTGAGCCACACCAGACAAAAGAGATAAGTTATCTGTTAAATTCGGAACCACGAATGATTATGATTAATACGATGACCTCGAAGAATATTCCACAGGTAATTACCGAAGGATTTCGCGATGTTGAAGAAGATTTGAAAGCCATTCCTTTTGAAGGTGAATTGCTAACCGAGCTTCCGGTACAAACTTCATTGCCTAACGAAACTGTTGTGGATAACGAAGACCCGCAATTTGAGGTAACAAGTAATAAGAAGGTTAGTCTTTTGGAAAAATGGATAATCAATGAAGATGAAGGAGGATCAAAATACCAGGGAATGAATAGCTGGCGCCCGCCAACAACCTGGACGGCGATTACCAATACAGATTTTTACGGTACTTATGTTCGTTCCGGATATTATATAAAAAGTGGCGATGGATCTCAAATGGCCAAATGGCATGTGCCTGTTAAAAAGCCCGGATATTATGATGTGTATTATTATCTTTATAAATCAAGAGGTTTTAGAAGGGGGCCGGGAGGAAGAGATAGAGAGCAGGGAGAGTATCATTTTACAATACATTCTGATGAAGGCCCGGAAGAACAATCCTTAAGTATCCAAAATGCCGATGAAGGATGGAATCACCTTGGGGCATTTTATTTTACCTCGGATACTGCACTGGTTGAACTTTCCAACAAGTCACAAGGAAGAGTTGTTTTTGCTGATGCCGTAAAAATAGTTGAGCTTTAGAACAATTAAATCAAGAAAATAAATAAATCAAAAATGAAAGTATTACACAATCTTGCAATCTTGGGGCTTTTATTGGTTTTTAGTTTTATAGAACTAAGAGCACAGGAGGCTTTAACACTTGACAAAGCGTTGCAGTATGCAGAAACGGAAAGTCCCGATATTAAACAATCGTTGCTTAATCTTACCCGCTTCCAGAAAAACCTTGAAGCACAGCGAGCAGCTTTAAAGTCCAGGTTTTCTTTAGATGTTGAGCCACTTAATTTCAGCAGAAGCAGGATGTTCGATAGCAGGGTTTCAGAATGGTACACTAACGAGAATTTGCAAACCAGTAGTTTGTTTCGTGTAGCACAACCCATTCTTTTTACAGATGGAACAATCTCTTTAAATAATGAGTTTGGCTGGCAGAAAAGTTTATCTGATGCGAATAACTCGGAAAGTAAAGTTTTTTATAATAATTTATATTTAAATTTTAATCAACCTCTGTTCACATATAACCGGTTGAAACTTCAGTTAAAAGAGCTGGAATTGAATCTGGAGAATGCAAATATCAGTTACGCCATGCAAAGGTTGAACCTGGAAAGGAGTGTAACGCAATTCTTCTACAATGTTTATTTGTCTCAAATGAATCTCGACATTGCCAGAGATGAACAGGAGAATACACAAACCAGCTACAATATTATAAAAAATAAAGTTGATGCGGGATTGGCAGCTAAAGAAGAGTTGTACCAAGCCGAATTAAACTTAGCCCAGTCAAAATCTTCAGTTCAGGATGCTGAAGTATCATTTGAAAATGCAAAAGACCAGTTGAAATTATACTTGGGTATGGATTTATACACAGATATACTGGTTTTTGCTGATGTTGAAGCAAATCCTGTTAGTGTTGATCTCGAGAAGGCGATTGATAATGGTTTGGCTTCAAGAATGGAACTCAGGCAACGTGAAATCGATATTGAAACAAGCCAGTTTGCCATGATTGAAACAAAAGCGTTAAATGAATTTGAGGGCTCGTTAAACGTAAGATATGGAATAACCGGCGATAACGGAAATCTTACTCAGGTGTACGATAATCCAACAAAGAGTCCTTCAGTAGCGCTTTCTTTTAGTATTCCACTTTTCGACTGGGGGGAAAGAAAGGCAAGAATTCAGGCTCAGGAAGCAGCTATTCAATCTGAACAGTTGAATTACGAAGATCAGAAAAATGAAATTATCATTGGTATACGACAGGCTTATCGTAATATACAAAATCAGCTAAACCAGATTGATATTGCCAGGCAAAACGAAACAAATGCACAGTTAACATACGAGATTAACCAGGAACGTTATGAAAACGGCGACCTGACGGGTATGGATTTAAATCTCTATCAGCAACAGCTTTCTGAAATGAAGGTGGCTTACGCTCAAGCTTTAATAAATTACAAAATCGAACTTTTGAATCTTAAAATACAGAGCTTGTATGATTTTCAAACAAATCAGGCAATTATACCAACCGAGTTATATATAAATGAAGAAAAATAAACCAGGAAAAATCAAACAAAAATGAAAAATATAAAATTACTATTCATGTTGGGAATTGTCGCAGTGATAATTTCCTGTAACAATCAATCACAAAATGCTGATACTGAATTGGCATCACCAGTGTCGGTAGAGAATGTTAAGCTCGGAGGTATCATGCAATTTATAAACACTACCGGAACAGCAAACGCAAAATCAGAAACAACCCTAAGTTCCGAAATGAGCGGAAAATATCGTGTAATGACAAATCCGCAAACAGGAAGACCTTTTAAACTTGGTGATAGGGTTAAAGAAGGTCAGGTAATTGTGCGTCTGGAAGATAAAGAGTATGAAAACAGTGTGGCTATAGAATCAGCGAAATTAAATCTCGAAATTTCAGAGGATGAATACAACAAACAAAAATCACTGTATGAAAAAGGTGGTGTAACGCTTTATGAACTTCGCAATTCCGAAGTATCAAAAACCACCGCCCAATACAATTACGAAAATGCCCAGTTGCAACTGGCCAAAATGAATGTAGTTGCGCCTTTTAGCGGAGTTATCGTTGATCTTCCGTATTATACTGCAGGAACATTGGTTCCATCAGGAACAGAAGTAGTTAGTTTGATGAGTTACAACAAGATGTATCTCGAAATAAATCTTCCTGAAAAAAATATTTCAGATGTTAAAATTGGGCAGGAAGCTTTAATTACCAATTATACAATTAGTGAAGATACATTGATCGGACACATATCCGAACTTTCACCCATTATCAGTACAGAAACAAGAACATTCAAAGGTGTTCTTGAAATTGACAATCCAGAATTAAAGTTGCGTCCGGGTATGTTTGTTAAGGCTGATATTATTACCGCACAAAAGGATAGTACCATAGTCATTCCAAAAGAAATTATTATGACCGGCAACCGGGGAAAATATGTTTTTGTTGTAGGGCGTAACAGCACTGCCGAGGATAGGTGGTTAACCATTGGTCTTCAAAATCAGGAGTCGGTTGAGGTACTGGAAGGTTTAAGTGTTAACGACAGGTTGATCATTGACGGGTATGAAACATTGCGCGATCGTTCGAAAGTAAAAGTTATACTTTAGAAAGTGACCGGTAACAAAGAAAATTTATTAGCATGAAGAAATTAACCGAATTTTCTGTCAATTACCCGGTTACAATACTGATGGTCGTTCTGGGAGTTGTTCTCCTTGGATACATCTCGTTTGATAAGCTGGGTGTTGACTTGTTCCCCGACTTAAATTCTCCGCGGATTTTTGTCGAAGTCCAGTCCGGAGAGCGCCCCCCGGAAGAAATGGAAAAGCAGTTTGTGGAAGATATCGAAGCACTGGCCATTCGCCAGTCAGACGTTATTCAGGTTACTTCTGTTTCGAAAGTGGGTTCTGCTCAAATAACCGTAGAGTATGACTGGAATAAAGACATGGATGAAGCCTTTCTCGATTTGCAAAAAGCTTTAAATACGCTCACCCAGAATTCAGAAATCGACGAGCTGACGATAACCCAACACGATCCAAATACTTCTCCGGTAATGATTATTGGTTTAACTCATTCTGAAATAAAAGATATGAATGAGTTGCGAAAAGCCGCCGAAAATTATATCCGTAACGAACTGGTTCGGTTGGAAGGTGTTGCCGAGGTTGAACTTTCAGGGCAGGAGGAAGCCGAAGTAATAATCCAAACCGATCCTTACCGTTTGGAAGCCCAGGAACTGACCATGGCTGAAATAAGCACCCGCATCCAAAGTTTCAATACCAGTGTTTCCGGAGGGAGCATTAGTGAGATGGGAATGCAATACATTGTTAAGGGAGTTAGTATGCTTCAGAGCACTGAAGACTTCGAAAATTTAATTGTTGGATATAAAGCAGTTCGCGAAGTTGCCGATGGCGAAACAACTGTTTCCATGGCTCCTGTTTTCCTCAAAGACGTTGCAACTGTATCTTTTGGAAATAAAGAACCTGAGAATATTGTTCACATAAATGGTGAGCGTTGTATTGGTCTTGCCGTTTATAAAGAAACAAAATACAATACAGTTAAAGCGGTAGAACAAATCAATGAATCACTGGAAGATATTGAAAGAGCGCTGCCCGGCTATCAATTAACCCAGGTAACCAACCAGGGACGATTTATTAGCCAGGCTATTGGCGAAGTTGAAGAATCAGCTTTACTTGGTATTTTACTGGCGGTCGTTATTCTTTTTATTTTCCTTCGCCGGTTTGGCACTACATTGATTGTTAGTGTTGCAATTCCAATATCAATAATTGCAACATTTAATTTGATGTATTTCAATCACCTCACTATTAATATAATGACTTTGGGGGGATTGGCGCTCGGAGCTGGTATGCTTGTGGATAATGCAATTGTGGTAATGGAAAATATATTTCGAAACCATGAAAACGGATTAAGCGCCAAGGAATCAGCAATAATTGGGACTTCACAGGTTGGAGGGGCAATTACCGCTTCAACAATTACTACAATCGTAGTATTCCTTCCAATTGTTTATTTACACGGCGCTTCAGGTGAATTGTTTAAAGACCAGGCATGGACGGTGGCTTTTTCTCTTATATCTTCACTTTTTGTTGCCATCTTTTTAATCCCTATGATGTATCACAGGTTTTATAAAAACAAAAAAATGCCTGTGAAACAAAAGTCTGTTAGGGTTGGTGGTTATGGCCGTTTTCTGGAAAAAATATTAAAAGCCAAGTGGTTGGTTATTATTTTGGCAACTGCTTTGGTAGCAGGTTCAGTATTTCTTGTTCCAATGATTGGTACAGAATTTATGCCCAAAACCGAAACCCGCGAATTTACAGTTGATTTAAAACTTCAGGAGGGAACAGAGTTAAGCAGGACTGAATCGACGGTAAAAAATATTGAAAACATTCTTACAGAGTATTTGGGCGAGAATTTAGATAATATATATTCTCATGCAGGCCCTTCCAGTGGGATAGCCAGCGATCAGACTTCCGTCTTCCAGGGCGAAAATACAGCTGAAATTAAGGTGATTTTGAAAGAAGAATCAACAGTTACTTCAGAGACTGTAATTGAAACTCTTGATAAACTTTTATCTGGTGTTGAAGGACTTGAAGCTACATTCACACAAGAAGAAAGCGCATTGAAGTCTATTCTTGGAACCGATGAAGCTCCTGTGGTTGTTGAAGTCAGAGGAGAAGAGATGGAAGAAATTGAAGCTATTGTGGCTCAGGTTAAAGAAAGGATGACAGGAATGTCTGGCTTGTTTAATGTTCAGTCTTCCATAGAGAATGGCGCTCCCGAAGTTGAAATTAAAGTTGACAGGGTACGAGCCGGAATGTATGGAGTTGATATAAGTTCAGTAATTAGTCAGCTTCAGGAACAACTTGAAGGAATGAATGCCGGAGAGCTGGAAAAAGAAGGCGAAATGCAGGATATAACCATTAAAATTCCTGAAAAAGGATTGAATGAAATTGATGAATTGACCATTACCTCCGGAGCTCAGGTGTTCCGCTTGAATGAAATTGCCGAAATTTCTTACGGTGTTTCTCCCAAAGAGATTTTTAGGAGAAATCAAAACAGGATAGGAAAAGTTACTGCGCAAATGGAAAAGGGAGTTGCCCTTGACCATGTGGCCAATCAAATTCGCGAGGCTACTTCTTTAATTGAGCTGCCACAGAATTACAGGATTTTAGTAACAGGTGAAGAGGAAAAACGTCAGGATTCGATGGCAAACCTTGGTTTCGCCCTGTTGCTATCAATCATATTGGTATATATGGTAATGGCTTCACAGTTTGAATCACTTATTCACCCGTTTACTATTTTATTAACAATTCCGCTGGCGGTGGTAGGAAGTATAATCACATTCTTTTTATTAGGGAAAACCCTGAATATAATGGCCATAATTGGTGTGATTATGCTGGTAGGTATTGCTGTAAACGATTCTATTATTTTGGTTGATCGCATTAACCAGTTAATACGCGAAGGTGTAACCCGAAAGGATGCAATTTTATTGGCCGGCCAGCAACGAATCCGACCGATTATTATGACCAGTTTGACTACAATCCTGGCATTGCTACCGCTTACCATAGGTTTTGGAGAGAGTGCTTCACTCAGGTCTCCAATGGCAATGGCTGTTATCGGAGGTTTGGTTACATCAACCCTGTTAACATTAGTTGTTATTCCTTGTGTGTACGACGTATTAGACAGATTTAAGGGATTGTTCACAAATAAAAAAGAGACTGCGGTTGAGCAAGTTTAATTTCATAAATTCTAAGGATGAAACGAGCCGGAATTAAATATCATCAAAAAAAAGAAAAATGTATTGTTGGCGGGTTCCGTGTGTTTCATGTAAAATTTAAAAAATCATAGGGCACATGAAATTCATCATAAGCAGAAAAATATTCATCACCATGCTGTTTACCGGACTTACTCTTTTGGGGTATGTCTCTTATCAGCGGCTTGAGGTGGAGTTAATGCCAAATGCCGAACTCCCTATGCTGTTTGTATCCATTAATTCAAGGGTGGAGGTTGATCCGAATTATATGGAAAACCAGGCAGTAATCCCAATTGAAGGGGCAATTGGGACAATGGAAGGTATCGAGAGCATGGAATCCTCCTTAAACAACCGAACGGCGTCTATCCAGGTAAATTTCAAACAAAATGTAAATTTTAAGTACACTTTTTTGAAACTACAGGAAAAGATCCAGCAGGTTACTGATAATCTGGATGAGAATTTTATAGTAAACGTAAACAGGGTTGATTTGGAGTCGCTTACCAACCAGTTTATGGAAATACAAATCCGGGGGAGTGGTGGTACTGACCGAATTCGAAATATTGTTGATGAGGAGATAACGGCGGAAATGGAAAATATAGATGGAATCGCTTCCGTTACCGTTTATGGCGGAAAGGAGAAATCCATTGAAGTTACATACGATGCCGGAGCTTGTGAGGCATACGATATTACTCCTTCTCAAATTCAACGAGCTATTTCAGAGAGTTCAACAGCACGGACTTTTGCCGGCTATTTACATGATTCGCAAAAACAATATTTTGTACATGTAACCGCTGAATATGACAATGTTTCGGATATTGAAAATATTGTTGTTGCCGACGGGCCAATTTTCCTTAAAGATGTTGCCGATATTTATTTTGGTGTAAAAGAAGAAGAAACGATAAGCAGGGTAAACGGTTTGGATGCCGTTTCGATGATTCTGGTCTCCGATTCCCAGGCCAATCTTATCGACCTTTCTCATGCTGTGCAGAAAGAAATTCAGCGTTTAAATAACGAGCTTGCCGTTAAGGATGTTGAGATTGTTGTGCAAACCAACACCGCCGAAACAATGGAAGACAACATCAACCAGATAATGAACCTGGCACTGGTGGGAGGTCTTTTAGCCATTTTTGTGTTGTGGATGTTTCTGAAAAATCTGAAAATTGTTTCTTTTATTGCTCTTGCAATACCCATTTCAGTTTTTACAGCATTTAATCTTTTCTATGCCTTTAATATTTCGCTAAACAGTTTGACATTGGTTGGACTGGTTCTGGCTATAGGGATGTTGCTGGACAACAGTGTTGTAGTGCTGGAAAATATCTACAGGCTTTCCGGGAAACGTTACGATGCGGATACAGCAGTAGTTCAGGGAACCCAAGAGGTTTGGAGATCAATTGTTGCTGCAACATTAACAACGGTAACCGTATTTTTACCCTTTGTATTTTCAACCGATTACATGATTCAATTGCTTGGAAATCACGTTGGCGTTTCTATTATCTCAACTTTAATGGTTTCTCTGTTTGTTGCGTTACTTCTTATTCCAATGGCAGCGCACGTCTTACTGAGAGGAAAATCGTCTCACAATATTTTTTATGAAAAGGTTACAACAAATAACCGGATTATTCAAATTTATATTCTTTTACTGAAGTCGAGTATGAGAAAACCCGCAGGCACAGTAATTGGTGCGATTGTGGTTTTCTTTATAACAGTATTTACCGTTTTGGCAATTAGCGTTAGTAACCTTCAGGAAGTAGAGGAGACAGAATTCTCGGTGTATGTAACTATGCCGACAGGCTCAACACTCGAAAAGACAGATTTAGTTGTTAAGGAAATAGAAAGCCGGTTGGAAGACCTGGAGGAAAAACAAGATGTCAGTTCAAGAATTGAAGAAGATGAGGCAGTATTAACCATTGTTTTAAAAGAGGATTATAAGGATATTGCCGATCGTACAGTTGCTGAAATCAAGTCCGATGTCGAAGATCGGTTTGATAATATATCACAGGGAGAAATTAGTTTAACAGCACCTACATCCAGTTCAAGCTTTCGCGGCGGAGGTGGTGGAATGGGCGGTGGTGGAACCGAAAATTTTAGCCGCTTTTTAGGAATTGGCTCAAATCAGGAACAAATCATTATAAAAGGAGAAGATTTCGATATAATGAAAGGTGTAGCAGAAGACCTGGAATATTATATCGAGGATTTGGAATCGATACGAAATGTAAGGTTAAGTGTTTCCAGTAACCAACCTGAAATTCACTTGCATTTTAACCAGTTACTTCTAACCGACTATGGAATTAACTTAGGAAATATCACTTCGGAACTTTCAACATTTTCGCGCGAATTTACATCGGGTGCCACATTTAAACAGGGAACTGAGGAGTATGAAATTGTTATTAAGGAAAAGCTTGATGAAGGAGAAGAGGAAGAGGAAACGGATAAAGGGATTGACGATTTGCGAATGTTGCAAATAAGTAATTCAGAAGGTGCAACTTATGATTTGCAGGATCTGGCAGAATTGATTTACGATGAAGGTATGTCGAGGATTACACGTGTAAATCAGGAAAAACAGATTGAAGTAAGCTACCAGTTTGTTGAAGAGGCAGAACAATCAAAAGACCTTTTGGAAGCTTACCGTCTTGAAATTGATCAAATCGTTGAGTCGTACAAACTGCCTTCGGGGGTGGCAGTAGAAGTCGTTCATGAGGAGGACCAATATTCAGAGTTCTATTTCCTTATTGCGGCTGCATTTATCCTGATTTTGATGATTCTGGCTTCTGTATTTGAGTCGCTTTCAACTCCATTTGTCTTAATGTTTTCCGTTCCTCTGGCGGCTATTGGTTCATTCCTTGCATTGATATTTACCGGGAACAGTTTATTTAACGCCAATACATTAATGGGTTTTCTTATTTTGCTTGGTGTAGTTGTAAACAACGGTATTATATTAATTGATTATACCAATATACTTCGTAAAAGAGGTTATCGCAAGTCTCGCGCTTTAATGACAGCCGGCCTCTCTCGTGTGCGACCGATTTTGATTACTGCCATTACAACAATCGTTGCCATGTTTCCTTTGGCAATGGGACAGGCAGAATATGTGGGTGCTATTGGAGCTCCGTTTGCAATTACTGTGATTGGAGGCTTGGCGTTTAGTACAATACTCACACTTATATTTATCCCGACTTTATATGCAGGTCTAGAGAATGCAATCGACTGGATAAACTCATTGAGTTGGCCTCTAAAAATAGGACAACTGATTGTATTTATTGTTGGCTCAATATATATATATCTGGAAGTTGATACTTTTATTTGGCAGTTACTCGATTTTATGATACTGATAATAGCAGTTCCGGGTATTACTGCTTTTGTTATGACAAGCTTACGTCAGGCCAGCTCAAAAGTGATTGATGAGCAAGAAGCGATAACGATTAGAATTAGGAGATTGGTTAAGATCTATGATCGGGACAACAGGTTTGTTCGTGAATGGAAATCGGGTGAAAAAATTCGTGAGCGTGCCGGATTGACGAAGGATTATAAACACATAAGAGATTTTTATGACCTCATTTGGCAGCTCCCCTTATTTATTTTCCTGGTTTATTTCACCTTTATTTATATGGAAAATAATTTGTGGATGTGGGTTATGTCGCATGTTGTTTTCTTTTATTCGTTTTTATTATACGTCCCTTTTAACCAGGTGATGATTAATAAATATGAATCTACATCAAAACCTGTATATCTTAAAATAAACCGAATCGTTAAAAATCTTATTTACTGGCTTACTCCATTATTGTTTTTGTTTATTTTCTTTAAACGGTGGGATAATCTGGGAATGGTAATTTTTGTGGCTATAATTTGGCTATTGTTACTAGTAATATATACCTCAGGAGAATACATTCAAAAGAAAAACCTCAACATTGCCAGGATTAGCGGGCGTATGGCTGGTTTACGAAGAGGATTCTTTACGATTGTGCGGCAAATACCAATAATTGGAAAAAGGAAAAAACCGTTCAGGGCGTTAAATGGTGTATCGCTTGAAATAAAAACCGGAATGTTCGGGCTACTCGGTCCGAATGGTGCCGGTAAGTCAACCATGATGAGGATTGTTTGTGGCATCCTGGAACAAAGTTATGGTAAGATATGGATCAACGGAATGGATACCCAGAAATACAGGGAAGAATTGCAGGGCTTAATTGGGTACTTGCCACAGGCTTTTGGTACTTACGAAAATATGTCTGCATGGGACTTTTTGGATTACCAGGCGATTTTGAAAGGAATCAAAGATACGGAGATAAGAAACGAGCGTCTGGAGTATGTGCTGAAGAGTGTTCACATGTTTGAGAGAAAAGACGATAAAATAGGCTCGTTCTCCGGTGGGATGAAACAAAGAATTGGTATAGCTCAAATTCTTCTAAACCTGCCTCGGATTCTTGTTGTTGATGAACCTACCGCAGGTCTTGACCCAAGGGAAAGAATACGATTCCGTAACCTGCTTGTTGAGTTAAGCAGGGAAAGGATTGTAATCTTCTCAACACATATTATTGAAGATATTTCAAGTTCCTGTAACCAGGTAGCGGTAATCAACAGGGGAAATCTCAAATACTTTGGTACGCCTAACGATATGGTTAAAATGGGAGACAACTTCGTATGGCATTTTTCTATTCCGGCAAAAGAGTTCGACAGTTTTGCAAATAAACAAATGATTGTTCACCACATGCGCGACGGTGAGAATATAAAAGTTCGCTGCCTCGCAAAAGAAAAACCAGCGGAAAATGCAGTAAACGTGCCTCCGCATCTTGAAGATGCTTACTTGTGCTTACTAAAAGATTTCGTTTAAAACTGAAAGCAAATGAAAAACTTAAATATTAGAAACCGACTGATCATATTTATTAAGATGATTCGGTATAATCTGAGAATAATTTTTGCCAATAAGTTTATATGGTTTTTGATAGCTGCATTGGCTGTGTTTCTGTTTTTTGCCATCCAAACAGTTATAAATAGGGCAAGTATTAGCGAAGGAACCATTTTTCAACTTCTGATATTTCCCGGAATCTTGTTGATTTTTTACCCGACGGTCTTTGGAATTCAGAATGATGATGATTCACGAATGCTGGAAATATTGTTTGGAATTCCAAACTACAGGTATAAAGTATGGCTGGTAAGACTACTTATGATCTTTAGTCTTATTTTTATCATTATATACTTTTTTGCCGCTTTGGCGTCTGTGCTTTTATACGACATTAGTATTTTTGAAATGGCCTACCAGCTCATGTACCCGATTGTATTTATGGGTGCACTTTCTTTTATGTTTTCTACTTTAATAAAAAACGGAAACGGAACTGCCGTTGTGATGGTAATAATAGGGGTGGCCTTGCTAATACTTCAGGACGTAATTGAAAGAACACAGTGGAATGTATTTTTAAATCCTTTTCAAATACCCGACAATTTGAACGAAGTAATTTGGCAGGGGTTAATATCAAAAAACAGAATTTTTCTTGGTGTCGGGATAATTGTATTTATTTTATACGGCCTTTTTAATTTGCAAAAGCGGGAGAGGTTTGTTTAGTTGTCTATGAAGGGGTAATACTCCGGTCAATGCAGGCAACCAAATAAAATTGGTACAAATGATCGAGTTTGTGGCGGTTGGTTGCCTGTATTGCTTTTTTACACTAAAAATCTTTTAGCCAATAATTTGAGATAAAATTTTAACTTTGCGGGGCATTTAATTTCACTATGGATAAAGGAAGAGTTGAGATAATGGCTCCGGTTGGTTCGTATGAATCGCTTATGGCAGCCATTCAGGGAGGAGCAGGGTCCGTTTATTTTGGCGTGGAGCATCTAAATATGCGCTCACGTTCAGCCAATAATTTTACTCTCGATGACCTAAATAGAATTGTTAAAACAGCATCAGAAAACGGTGTAAAAACCTATTTAACGCTAAATGTTGAAATTTTTGATGGCGAAGTTCAGCAGATGCATGAAGTGCTTGACGCCGCAAAAAATGCCGGAGTCTCTGCTGTTATCGCAGCCGATATTTCAGTAATTCAGTATGCGCGGTCAATTCATTTGGAGGTACACATCTCTACACAGGTGAACATTACCAATATTGAAGCAGTGAAGTTTTACGCCCATTTCGCAGATGTAGTTGTCTTGGCGCGTGAAATGAACATAGGCAGGGTTTGGGAGATAAACAAACAAATTGAAGAAGAGCAAATAAAAGGCCCGGGAGGAGAACTTGTTCGTTTGGAGATGTTTGTACACGGAGCACTTTGTATGGCTATTAGCGGAAAATGTTATCTCAGTTTGCATGAGATGAATTCTTCTGCAAATCGTGGCTCGTGTTTGCAAACCTGCAGAAGGGCATACACCGTAACAGACAGGGAAACCGGCGCAGAATTGGAGATTGACAATGAGTATATTATGTCTCCCAAAGATTTGAAGACCATTCATTTTTTGAATAAAATTCTTGATGCGGGTGTTTCAGTATTAAAAATTGAGGGGCGTGCGCGTTCTCCCGAATATGTAAAAACAACAGTTGAGTGTTATCACGAAGCAGTTGAGGCGTGGCAAAAGAACGAATTTACTGAAGAAAAGGTCGAGGATTGGAACCGGCGCCTTGGCATGGTTTTTAACCGGGGATTCTGGGACGGATACTATCTTGGCCAGCGCCTTGGTGAATGGAGTGCCAACTATGGCTCTCAGGCTACAAAACGAAAACTGTACCTAGGTAAGTGTACAAATTACTTTACTAATATACAGGTAGCAGAATTCAAACTTGAAACAAATAATTTAAGAGTAGGTGATGAGATAATTGTGACAGGCCCGACAACCGGAGTTGTGCAAACTGTTGTAAAGGAAATCAGATATAATTTGCTTTCTGTAGAGGAAGGGATGAAAGGTCAGCGTATTTCCGTATTTGTTGATACCAAATTACGACGTTCCGATAAATTATTTAAAGTGGTTGAAGCAAAGGAAGTTAAAGTTCGACGTTAAAATAATAATTATCTGTAATTTTCGTTTTTCGTAAAAAAGTATTTAATTTATTTATTCATTATACTAATTATGAACGCTGTATGAACCGTAAATTGATTCTTACCCTGATAATCCTTACACTCGTTGGTGGCAATGTATTTGGGCAAATCCTTAAATATCGCGTAGGCGTAAATTATGGAAAATTTAATGATGAAGTAGGAAAAGATGAGGTAGAGCATCCTTTGATTGAAAATCTTTCAAATCCTAATGCCACTGAATTTGTTCATGCATTTGAACCAGGATTTGAGGCCGAGATAATGCAACTCTGGT
The DNA here is from genome assembly GCF_022267315.1 of Maribellus maritimus. Taxonomy (GTDB): domain Bacteria; phylum Bacteroidota; class Bacteroidia; order Bacteroidales; family Prolixibacteraceae; genus Draconibacterium; species Draconibacterium maritimum. The sequence continues at coordinate 92,333 of NZ_JAIKLE010000016.1, read as the reverse complement.
CACCAAATATTGAAACGGGGATAGAACTGGATTTTTCGAAATTTTCCGGAAGTAATGATATTCCTCCTTATTATAATTATATTTTGGCACAGGACTTTCCTGAAATAACACATAGAGTAACAGAACCAATAGTTTACGAATCATCAGCATTAAATTTAATACTGAACTTCAGGTATTACTTTGCGCCTGATGGGAGTATAAATCCATTCTTTAAAGCATTTGGAGGACTCTCATTTGTTGGGGCTGAATATAATTATGAAGATCTGAGTGTTTGGGAAACAGTTTGGTCTGAAGAAGGAACGGGCGTTTTATACGCTGTCGGAACTGAGAATAGTGATCAGCCTAAAGAAACTGCCGTATGTTATGGATTTGGAGCAGGACTGGATTTTGCTTTGAATGAACAGATTTCATTGTATTTAGATGGAACAGTTTCGTTTATTGGAACAGATAAATTGGATGGAATTCCGAACTATGATTATGTCGTGGAAACACAAAATTTAAAAGCAGTTGGGAACAGAGCATTTGTAACACAAATAAGTTTGGGCATTGTGTTTACATCAAAAACTGATTTGGGATTAAATAAAAATTCAGGGAAAAACAAAAAAGGAAGCGGAGTGAAAGGAACCGGCCGGACAACTCCATGGCGGCCTTTCTACCGCCAGAAAAGATAAAGCATATCTGATTGTGAAAATTAGTAGCAGATAATATAATAGGAAAAGCGGTGATTATCACCGCTTTTTTTTTAAAAAAAGACAAACAACTAATAATTTTCTTTTACTTTTTACCAACTATTAAACCAATCAACCCTCTAAGTCCAGGCAAAAAATAAAGTAATTAATACAAGCCGTTTTATATGTACGAAGAGTATTATCTATGGTTTCAGAATTCAATAAAAAATATTTTTGCCGACTTGAATAAAAAAAGCCACTAAAATGAAATAGTGACTTTTCCTTTTTGGGTTTATTTTTTTTAACCAAGTGAATCAAAAACCTTTTCAAGTAATTTTTTTGTTGCAATAACTCCTTCTTTTTCCGAAAGTTCACTTCCTTCGTATTCCACGTCAACATAACCTTTATACCCCGCGTCTTTTACGATTTTCATTAGGCGGTAAAAATCGGATTCGGTTTCATTTCCCTGGGCATCGAAATTGTGTGATTTTCCGCTAACTCCTTTAGCATAAGGCATAAGTAGTTCAATACCTTTGTAACGGTCGTAAGTTTCGCCGGTTTGTCTGTCGATAACAAAGTTTCCAAAATCGGGTAAAGTACCTACGCGTTTGTGATCAACCAGCTTCATCACGCCAACCAACCATTCGGCATTGCTTGAGAGACCTCCGTGGTTTTCAACAATTACATTTATTTTTTTGCTGTCTCCGTATTCACATAACATCCTGAGTCCGTCAGCTGCCAGCTTTTGTTGCTCTTCATAGCTTCCTCTGCTTCCTGCATTTACGCGGATCGAATGACATCCGAGAAATTTTGCAGCATCAATCCATTTTTTGTGGTTTTCAACGGTTTTTAATCGTTCTGCTTTTTCAGGATGACCAACCATTCCTTCTCCATCACACATAATCAAAACATTTTCAATGCCTTCATTTTTTGCGATTTTCTTTAACTCAGCTAAATATTTTTCATCTTTTGCCTTATCTTTAAAAAATTGATTTACATATTCCACACCTTCCATCCCCAGTTCACGGGTAATTACAGGGAAATCGAGATTTGTCATTTCATTGGCAAAAAGCGCCCTGTGAAAAGACCATTCGGCAAGCGATATTTTAAAAGGAGATTTTGATGCATATCCTGCCCAGGCGGGAGAAGTCAGCATGGCACCAGAGGTAGCGGCAATTGTTGTTTTTAGGAAATTCCTGCGGGATGTATTTTTCATAACAATTAAATTTTATTGATTTATATTTTAAAGAATATTCTTTTTCGGTACAAATAATAGCAAAGTAACCACTCCAGCGCCAAAATCGTTAGTGCAGCGAATAAATTCATAACAAATTCGGAAGTTCCAAACCAAGTCAAAATTCCATCGGTGAAAATGGCTACAAAATTATTAAACCACTGGCCTCCAATTGTATTAGAAAACAAATAGATAAAGATTGGGTTCATTCCTACAATTAGAAACGGGAAGATCCACCGGTTTATCTTTTTGATATCGATAAACCAGTAGCTGAAGGCAAGTACAAGGAGCGCCCAGCCTCCTGAAGCCAGAACAAACGATGAAGTACTGATTCGTTTTATTATCGGTGTTACTGAAGTCCAGTCGAGCAGATAACCCAGTAATAAAATAATTATACCTGCGCCTGTTATACGTTTAATTTTTTGATTTCCGGTTTTTTCCGACATTAAAACCTGCCCGGCTACAACGCCCCAGATAGTATGCGCTGCGGTTGGAATAAAATTGATGGCAACCCAGCCTCTTCCCGGATTTATCTTGCCCATCAAAATCATATCCATCCAGCTTCCAAAATTATGGTCTTTAACAAAAGGTTGGTTATAACCTTCCAAAGGAAAAAAACGGTAAGCCATTTCGGTAACAATTAACAACCCTGTAGAAGCAATAATTTGTGTCGACCATTTATATCTCATTAAAAAATAGGCAATCAAAATAGTAGCCGACAATTGTGACAATACATTCCAGAGTTCCCAAACAAGCTCGCGACGGTAACCACAGTGTAGTCCTACACCAAAGGCCAGGAGTAAAATACAGCGCTGGATGATATGTTTTGTGATTTTGCTTTTTGAATCTCCCCGCTTCCTGCGTTTGGCATATGAAAAAGGCATGGCAACACCAACGATAAACATAAAGAAGGGTTGGATTAAATCCCAAAACCGTAATCCATTCCAGGGATGATGGTGAAACTGTTCAAAAAAGGGTTCAAGAATCGTTCCGGCAATCGGTTCTTTAACAAGTACATTCCAAAGTGCTGTCCCTTCCGCAACCAACAGGAACATGGTCATGCCACGAAAAAAATCGAGAGATAACAAACGATCATTTGAAAATGAAACTCCTTTTTTAGGATTCATAATAAATTTTAGTTGGTTGAGATTCAAATGTAATAAAATATAGGTTTAATTGTCCTTTATAGTCTCAATCAATCATAAAAATTTGATTGGAAATTTATTTTCCGTAATTTGATTTATGTTTCATCAAATAAAATAATCATGAACCCAAATTATGAAGATTTACTAAACAGAGCTTCTGAGTTTATAGTAGCTTATGGCTTAAAGGTAATCATGGCAATCGTTATTTTAATTGTCGGCCTTTGGATAATTCGGCGTGTTGTAAAAGTTACCGGACGTGTAATGGAAAAAAGAGAAGTGAACGTGTCGCTTCGGGGCTTTCTTAAAAGCCTGTTTGGAATTTTACTTAAGGTTTTATTGTTGATAAGTATAGCCGAAATGGTTGGCATTAAAACTACTTCTTTTATTGCTATCATAGGGGCAGCCGGTCTTGCAGTTGGCCTGGCTTTACAAGGAACGCTGGCAAATTTTGCCGGAGGAGTTATGATTCTGCTTTTTAAACCTTTTAAAGTGGGAGATTTAATTGAATCTCAGGGGCATTTAGGTGTTGTTAAGGAGATTCACATTTTTGTAACCATATTGCTTACCCCGGAAAGTAAAACGGTTATTTTACCAAATTCAGCTGTTTCAAGTAGCGACATAGTTAACTATACTACTGAAGGTGTAATTCGTGTTGACTTAACTTTTGGAATTTCTTATGAATCAAATATAAAGGAAGCCAAAAATATTTTGCTGGGAATACTAAACAGTCATCCAAATGTATTAAAAGATCCGGCTCCGTTTGTTGGAGTTGCTGAACTTGCCGACAGTTCGGTAAACCTTGCGGTTCGCCCATATGCAAAACCTGTCGATTACTGGAACGTTTATTTCAGCGTCTATGAAGAGGGTAAACTAGCATTGGATGCCGCAGGAGTTACAATTCCATTTCCGCAGGTGGATGTGCATATGAAAAATAAGTTCTAAGTTGCGTAAAATGCCTTCGTAGAACAGAAGGCATTTTTTTAAACGTATTTAAATCGTTTTATATTTTTTTTAGGTGTTTTTTCAAATTCTTCGTTTACAATCTCAAAGGTGCTAATTTGCTCGTATTTTGGAAGCTCATGGTTAACGTTTTTCCTGTTTTCTTCCATCAATTTAGGAATCTCGGCTTCTGGCATTTTTTCAGCTTGAACAGCTTCAAAATCAGGATACACAAGTGCAACCATTTTTCCGTTACGATCAATTACAACACATTCGGCAATGTAAGGGAGATTACTGATTTTTGCTTCAATTTCTTCGGGATAAATATTCTGCCCGGAAGGTCCCAAAATCATATTCTTGGAACGACCCTTAATGTAAATAAAGTTGTTTTTATCAATAATGCCCAAGTCACCTGTTTTTAACCATCCGTCTTCGGTAAATGCGGCTTCTGTATCTTTTTCATTTTTGTAATAGCCCACCATTACATTTTCTCCTTTTACCTGAATCTCTCCTACAACATTGTAGGGATCCTCTGAATCAATCCGTACTTCCATTCGGTCAACCAATTTTCCGGCAGAAGAAGGCATTGTTTTGTTCCAGGCATCATAACTAATAAGCGGGCCACATTCGGTCATGCCATATCCAACGGTAAGAGGAAAGTTGATTCGTTTAAAGAATTTTTCCACATCGGCACTTAAGGGGGCACCTCCAATGACAATTTCGTAGAAACGCCCTCCAAAAGTTTCAACCAGTTTTCCCCTGATTTTTTTCAGAATTATTTTTGATATAAGCGGAGTGCCGAGTAATATTTTTATTGAAGTTTTTTGGAGTGTTGGCAACAGACGCTTTTTATAAATCTTTTCAATTATTAGTGGAACGGAAAGAATAAGATGAGGTTTTATTTCGCCAAAAACTTTTGTTATTACAGCAGGAGAGGGTATTTTGTTCAGGAAAGTAATATGGCAACCTAAAGTTGTCGGGAATAAAAATTCGAACAATAATCCGTAAACATGTGCCATAGGCAAAAACGAAACGATTTTGTCGTCGGCTTGTAAAGGCATGTGTTCCTGAGCAAAAATAATGTTTGAAACCAGGCTGCGTTCAGGAATCATAACTCCCTTGGTAAAACCGGAAGTTCCCGATGTGTATGAAATTACGCAGGTTGCTTCTTTGTCCCATTTTTCAAACTGAAATCCCTCCCGGCTTAGTTTATTTTTTTTGTAATATTCAAAAGCATCTTCCAGTTTATATTTTACATTTTCGTCTTTAGCAATATGAAAAGAGAAATCATCCAAAGCGATAACTGCTTCAACCTTTCCTTCATTTTGAAAATCAACCTTTTCAAGTAATTGTTTTCCCCCAATTACAATTCGTGCTTCAGAATGATTGATAATATGATTTGTATTGGATTTATTAAAATCCGGAAGAATGGGAACGATTACAATACGTGACGAAATCGCAGAAAGAAAGACTGTTGCCCAGTTTGCTGAATTTCGCCCTAAAACGGCAATTTTGTCCCCTTTTTTTATTCCCATTATCTGGTAAAAAAGATGGAGCGATTTTATGTTCGCTGCAACTTCCTTGTATTTAAAATCTTTTCCTTCATAATCTGAAAATGCAAGATTATCCCAATTCTTGTGGAATGCGTTGGTGTAAAGTTTAGCTAAATCAGGTAATGCCATAATTTTATAATTTAACCGATAAATTTATGAAAATTACCTGAATGTTCGGTTTTTAAAATACAGTAAGATTAAATATGAATAAATGTCAATAATAAAAAAACTCCGGAGATTGTCCTCCGGAGTTCGTTGTTTTCCGCTTTTATATTCACGTTAATGGTAATACCAAATTAATTAACTTGCTTCCAACAACTTATATTTAGTAGAGACGAAATTTTCCAGACCTTTTTATGAGTCTCAATAAAACAGGTGTATTTTTAGGGGAAAACAGGAAACCCACCCGGTTAAGGCGGAACTCCCGGTTTTTAATTATTGTTTTGTTTCTACAACGGCGTATTTACTTACTTTCCAAAATTCCTCCGGATTTTCAATTTCAAGATAAGTGATCAGGTTGTCTTCCTCGATAAAGCGGAATGAACTGTCAGGATGTTCAGTAATTATTTTTGCTTTTTTTACGAAAAGAGGAAAATAATTGGTATTCCTTTTATCAAGCTCTGTGAAATAAGTTTCGTTAAAATCCTCTTTTATCGTTTTGTTTTTCCCAATTCCAAGAAAACCACCTTCTTTGGTAAGAACTCCGTTATCTGCCAATTCATCAAACGAACCGGATGCAAAGAATGCTTTATTCAATTCACTATCCTGTTCTGCAATTAAATTGTTGGCATTTTTAATAGAATCAGCTTTAACTACAAGGTCAGTTTCCATAACTACCATTTGGCTGTCCATTTTTTCAATCTGAAGATCCATTTCAGCAATCTGGTAATCGCGTTTTTCCAATTCTGTTTTTAGCACCTGGATATTTTCATCCTGTTGTTTAATACTTTCACTAAGTTTGGCGATTTTGTTTCTGAATGATTTGATTTCAATACCGGAAGATTTTAACTGTTTTTCCAGCTCATCGATTTTTTTACTGCTTTCTTCCAGCATTTCGTTCATTAATTTAATATCGGCAACCAGAACTTTTTTCTGGTCTTGTTTTCCTTCGGCCTGATCTAAAACCAGTTGGCTTCTTTTTTCACGGATGAATGTCAGATTTTCTTCGATCTCATCGAAAGTATTTGCCATTTCATTTACCAACGAATCTCTTTCTTCTATGGTCATATTCAAATCAGCATTCTGATTGCTTAATTCATCAATGTGTGATTTATTGTTATAGATTATAATACCTGCAATTACAACAACTATAGCAAACACTCCAATCACAATCCATTTTAACATTGAATTTTTTTCGGTTTTCATAACGTTTTCCTCCTCGTTAAATTAAATTTTTGTTTGACACTGCACGTAATGCCAAACCATGTGCCAAGCAATTTGTGTTTTTACAATTGTTTGGTTTTTAATGTTTTATGTTCTTGAAGGGTGGCTGGGTAGTTGTCAAAATGATAAGGTATTATCAAAATGATAACAATTCATGAAGAGAAATAAATTTGGTTTTTTTGGCTACTTTGTTTCTTTAAGCATCCGATAAATTGTTGCAACGCCGATGTCAAGCTTGTCAGCAACAATTTTGGTATTGTTATCGTATTTATCGAGGTATTTTTTTACGATGCGGATATTGTACTCACGCAAACTCATTTCACCATCAAGCTTGTCGCTAAAAAGCGCGTCGTTTCCTAAAACAATACTTTCATCCGTAATTTCTTCATTGTCGGAGAGTGTAATGGCGAGCTCAATAACCGATTTTAATTCTCTGATATTTCCCGGAAATGAGTAGGATCGTAGTTTCTCAACTGCAGACGCGGTGAGGCTTTTTACAGGAAGTTTATTTTCGGTACAAAATTCTTTTATAAAGTGTTTTGAGAGAATAATTATATCGTTGCCCCGGTTGCGTAATGCCGGCAGTTCAATCGATAATCCAAATAACCGGTAATACAAATCCTGCCTGAAATTTCCTTTCAGAACAGCATCCTGGAGGTTTTGGTTGGTTGCAACAATAATCCGACAGTCGGTTTTTATTGACTTGTTACTTCCTATTCTCACAATTTCTTTTTCCTGGAGTGCTCTTAAAAGCTTGGCTTGTAGTGAAATATCCATCTCCGCTATTTCATCCAGGAAAAGTGTTCCGCCATTCGCTTCTTCAAACTTTCCAATCCGGCGGATGTTAGCACCTGTAAAAGCACCTTTTTCGTGTCCGAACAACTCACTTTCGGTTAAATCTTTTGGGATAGCTGCCATATTTACGGCGATAAAAGGCTTGTTGGCTCGCTGAGAATTATAATGAATTGCTTTGGCAACCAGCTCTTTTCCTGTTCCGGTTTCGCCGGTAACCATTACCGAAATGTTTGTTCGGGTGGCTTTTTCAATTAAACTGAATATTTTTTTTGTAGCAGCGCTGTTTCCAATAATCGTATTTTCAAAATTGTATTTCTTTTTAACCTCACTTCTCAAGGTTACAATTTCACGTTTCAGGCGCTCTCCTTTTCGGATATTGTTTACTGTATTTAACAAACGCTCCCGAATATCTTTCGATTTTACAATATAATCGTAGGCACCGTATTTTAGCAGTTCAACAACTACTTCTATTTCATCCTGTTCTGAAATTAAAATAACTTGTATTTCTTCGTTTTCCGATTTTATCTGTTTTAGAATTTCCAACCCTTTCATGTCGGGCAGGCGATAATCGAGCGTTACGACATCCGGATTTTTATGTAAATTATTTAAACATTCTTTTCCTGAAGAAAACGACTCTATTTCATAATCCGGATTCATGGAAAGATTGTGTACCAGCAATCTGTTATACCATTCGTCATCTTCAACAACAAATATTTTAAATGGTCTTTCGTCCATGTTACTTATTTAAACCGGTTAATGAATTTTTTTCCCTGATTTTTGCTGCTGATGCAAAGTTGGTTAAAAAAAAGATTTTATTCAGGAGCTTCATTTAAATATTTTTTTAAAAATATGATTATTTCTTCTGTCTCATCTTTAACTTCAGTAAACAACGAACGAATAGTATTTATATTTAGTTTCTTTTCTGCTAATTTTTCAATTTCTTTAACTTTTTCATATAAACTTATTTTGTCTAAATGTTTGTATGGAACCGCCATTTTATGTGTGGTTTCCCTGATGGTATTCCAGTCGTAATATTTTAAAGCTTTTTCAATAGCTGCCAAACCATTTGTACTCGATTTAATAAAAAGTTCGATCAGTTCTTTTAAAAAAGTGTCATCATCGCCCGCAAGTCTTTTCAGTTCTGAAATATCTACCGGCGAAACCGGCTTCGGATTTTTAGCTGTTTCCTCAATCTTAATGATTGAACTTAATGTTGAGAACAGCGTGTTTTCGGAAAAAGGTTTGGAAAGAAATCCACGCATTCCTGCATCCAGACATTTTTGTTTTTCAGTTTCTTCATTTGAAGCTGAAATGGCTATTATTTTAGCTTCCGGCTTTTTGTGAAGGATTTCTTTCGTGGCCTCAAAACCATTTTTGCCCGGCATCCTTAAATCCATAAAAATAAGGTCAAAGTTATTTAAAAGAGCAGCTTCAACCACTTTGTTGCCATTGGTAACTTCTTCGAATTTTGTCCCCCATTTTTTTAAGATTCCTTTCAGAAGAAAACGATTGAATTCCGTGTCATCTGCAATCAGGAATGTTAGATTTTTATAGGCCTCCGGTACTTCAACTGTTTTAAAATCAGTTCCGGGAATATTTTGTTTTTTCCCCTCTTTGTAAGGAATTTCAAGCATAATAGTTGTTCCTTTTCCCGGGGTACTTTCTATGCTAATAGTTCCATCATGTAATTCAACCAGTTTTTTAACAATGGAAAGACCAAGCCCGGTGCCCTGGTATTTTATGCCTTCAGTGTTTTCTGCCTGTACGTATTCATCAAAAATGATGTTAAGGTTTTCTTCTGAAATTCCAATACCGGTATCAATTACACGGATGTTAAACCGGAAAAAGCTGGTTTCTGTTTTTTGAGTTTCGACAACCAGTGAAATTTTTCCGTTTTGTGTAAATTTGATTGCATTTCCCAACAGGTTGATCAGAATTTGTTTTAACCGGAGTGGATCGCCAACTATTGCTTCCGGTCGCTCTCCCGACCAAACAAATTTTAACTCGTTGTTTTTTTTCTCTGCTTCAAATTTTTGAAGAGCGATTACTTCTTTAAAAACCTCTTCGGGTGAAAAATCTGTTTTTTCGAGCTTTAGCTTGTTTGCCTGAATTTTAGAAAAGTCGAGCGTATCGTTTATTACATTTTTTAGATGAATTGCCGATTTTGAAAGGACAGAAACCAGTTCTTTGGTTGTATGGTCAAAAGATTTTTGATGGAGTTGTTCGGTTAAACCATAAATAGCGTTTACCGGAGTCCTTAGCTCGTGACTAACATTTGCAGCAAATTTTTCTTTAGCAACCGCAAGGTTTTCAGCTTCCAACTTGGCTTTTTTTAAAGCCCGCTGGTAGTCTCGCATTTTTTTCAGATAATTGAACAGAACAAACAAAACAACCAACAGGAGAATTACTGCGAGGATGGTAAAACCAGCCAATCGTTTATATGTTAATTCTGCAAGGCGGTCAGCTTCATCGGTTTTTGCGATGAGTTTGTCGCTTTCATTTTTTTCAGCTAATGCAACCAATTCGTTTATCTGATGTACTATTACCATATTCTCCTCTATCAATTTCGATTCGAGAATATTTTTTTCTTCTCCTTTTTCCCTGATTTCATTTATTTCTGTTTCCAGACTTTGAATTTGTTCTCTTATTTCTTCCGGTTCAAGTTCCCGTTTAACAATGGTGGTGTCAACAATGGTTTTTTTACCGCCAAATATTTTTCTGAATATCCCTTTTTTTTCCGTTTCCGTTCTTATCGTGTCTAATTTTTCCTCTTCAAGTTTTGAATAGATTTCTATAAACGATGTTGTATCAACATTCTGCATTGATTGATGTAAGTTCAGGATTTTTTGCCACAGTTCAATCTTTTGAAAAGCCAGAAAAGTGAGTGAATCAATCACCGGCACACCAATTTCGTTTTCGGCCGTAAGCAGATTGAGATCTTCAATTTTTGAAACAATCTGTTTTTGCAGCGTTTGATAGGGGGCCAGGTCTTCGTTTTTATTGGTAAGAATATAGAGCCTTGCATTGTTTTCAAGTGAAGCTAAATCGGCTGTTAAATCTTTTACCAGGAAAAGCTGGTAATCCGGTATGGTTTCCTGGTGGATGGACTGGACAATGTTGGACAGACTTTTATACGCATAATACCCCGATGTTACAACAGCGGCGCCAATAATTAAAGAAAGAAGAGTGATTTGTATTTCAATTTTGAATTTTGACATTCGGCCAATCAATTTTTTTATTGAACGCTTGATCCCATCAGTTTGTTTTGCCAGCAATATTATATATTTTTAAGCACACGTGCGCTGTTTTTTTTGGAAATCAGTGTTTTGTCAGGTCTGCTTAGTTAGGTAACTGATAGCAGAATATAAAAAAATAACTGACCGGAATTCACCAATCAGTTATTTTTGTAAAATGAGAAATTAACTCTAATATTTCCTCAGGAAAATGTCTCCGCTTACTGTTTTCAATTCAACACCGGTATTCCCTCCGTTTAATGATAATTCGCGATTTGTGCCTACCCACGAAATTTCCTTTGGCGGTTTGTTGTCAAAAACCAGGTTTGAATATACGTCTCCTGTTACAGTCGATAAATCAATATTTGCTTTATGACTTTCCGGTACAGAATAGTCTATAAAACCACTCACGGTTTTAATTTCCATCTCTCCCACACACCCCATCAGTTCAATTTCTCCCGAGATTGTGTTCAGACTGAACTCGAGATTGCCGGGAACTTTTAGCGTGTAATTAATATCAGTATTAAAGTTGTATTGATCTCTTTCTCCTATCTTTTTTTTGATTCCGTCAAAGTCAACAACTTCCTCAATACTTGTTTTCCCGTTTTTGTTTTTAACTTCCAGGCTGTAATAGTCGTTAAATGTATTGTTTTTGATATCAACCGTAACCTGAAGTTCAATAAAGTTATTTTTCCAGGCTTCTATTTTGATATTATCGGCAAAACTTAGCTTCATTTCTACTTTTGAACCTTTTACATCAACTTTTTCGTTAACGATCTTTTGAGCATGAATTAAATCGTTACCAAAAATCAGCATCAGAACAAGGATGATTATTTTTTTCATGGTAGTCTATTTTTTTCGTAAATAAATATTTCCTGATACTGATTTCAAATAGATTTCCTGTCCTCCGCCATTTAGTTTGTAACTTGTTTTCCCTTTTCGTTTTATGGCTCCAAGGCCTTCCGAACGTTCGTCACGGTCTTCTTTTCCAGCACTTTCCAAATTCAGGTTATTGTATACATTTCCCGTTAAATTGCTGATTTCAATATTTGCTTTGTTCCCCGCTGGAATTGAAACATCAACAAATCCGCTAACAGAAGCGAGCGAGGTGGGTTCTCCCTGGCTTACATTGCTAAATATGACTTCAACATCGCCACTAACGGAATTTACCGTAAATGGTCCGCTGCAATTGTTTAGTTTTACGTCCGAGCTAAGCGTTTTAATCTCAAGGCTGCCGTTATATGAATCAATATCCAGGTCGCCGCTTGCAAAAGGGCTGTGGTAATCGATACTTACCGCTATACCTGCGGGAATTGAAATGGAGTAGTTAAAGTCTCTTACCTGTTTGCTTATCCCGGTAATGCTAACGATTCCATCTTCTTCGCTTACATTTACTGCCAGGCCTGTATTATCTTCCATTGCTCCCAACAATTGTAATCCTTCAGCCCGCTCGGGTTTTTCAAAGTTGGCGTCGGACTCAATTACAATAGTGTTTCCACTTGTGTTTTTTAAAGAAATCTCACCTAGAAGGTTTGTAATTTCCACGCGATTTTTCACCTTTGGTGAATATTCATATTTCTCCTGGCTCATGCTTAAAAGAGGAAGGACAAATGCTGCTAATAGAACAGTTACTTTTTTCATAATTATCTTTTTCTTTTTGTTTCACATTTTTTGGAATGTTGATTTTTTGCCGGCCAATAAATCACTCATCCCGTGTTTATATGATTGTTTTTATCATATTCTTTGCATATTCCCTGACCTGTTCGTTTGTATTTTCGTCTTTTGAAATGGATTCTATCTTGTCTTTTGCTTCTTTAATTCCTGATTCTGTAAGAACTTGTATTAATGAGATCTGCAAAAGCGGATTGTCCTGAAGTGACAAGGAATGAATGAGCTCATTTTTTATGCCGGGGTTTTTATCCATTATTTCGGATAAAGCATTGATTGCAGCCAGTCTTACATTTACATTTTTGTCGCTATTCATGGTATAAACCAGTGCGTTTACCAATGCATCATCTGCATTTCCCATTGTTTTTATATTGTGAACAGCTTCGATTCGCTGTGGCCCGGAATAATCTTTCAGCCCTGCGAGCAAAACCTCTTTTTTCATCGAATTTAGTTCGGATTGTAATTGAGCTATCTCTGTGTTTTCAGAACCGGTAAAATACCCGGCGATAAATGTACCTGCACCAATGATCAGTATTGCTGCTACCTTAATCCAATCCGGTAACTGAATTATTCTTTTATCTGTGAAGTTGTCGTTCGCCTCAACCAACTTTAAGAATTCTTCTTTCATATCTCCCGGCGGCTCAACCTCAGGGAAAGAGTCGGTAAATTTCAGAAATGATTTTAACTCGGAGTAAAGCTCCCGACACGACTCACAGCTTTGAATATGAATACCGATTTTTTCTGTTGTATCCTTATCCAGTTTTTTATCGATATATTCCGGGAGGTTTATTTTTACTTCTTCACATTTCATCTTATTCAATTATTATTTTAGTATAAATTTCTTTTAGTTTTTGAATGGCTCTAAAGGTTTTCACCTTCACCGCATTTTCTGTTGACGAGATTGTGTCTGCAATCTCTTTGTATGAAAAGCCCTGGAATCGATTTAACTCTATCATTTCGCGGTATGCCGGAGGCAATTGAGACATTGCCTCAATCAGAAATTCAAACTTTTCTTTTGTGTCTTGCTCCCGCATTGACTCTTCCTGATCAAACTCTGCTACCTCCAGATCGTTATCTTCACCATAGAATTTTCGTTTTTCATTGTAATAATCAATCAGAATATTTCTTGCAATCCGAAACAACCAGTAAGCAAAAACTTTGTCATCTTTCCAGCTATGACTGTATTTCAGAATTTTTACAAATACATTTTGTGTCAAATCCCTGCTTGCCTCTGCATTTCTGGTCATTCTATAGAAATAACCATACACATTTTTATAGTTTCTGTCATATAGAATACCTGCTGACCTTTTTTCTCCTGCGGCCAGCTTCTTCATCAGCATTTCGTCACTAAACTGTTTTTTCATTCTTTATTTCAGGAAAATATTCCTCTAAATTGCTTATCTGATATGAATACCTGCAAAATATAGGAATGGTTACTGTGGAAATAAAAAATAGTTGTTTTTTTTAAATAGTTGGAACATATTAGAAAATAAAAAAACCGGCTCAACTGTTGAACCGGTTCAAGTCCTATTCGACGTCTTCTGTGCTATTAACATTTTTATCTTTTGGGTAAACTGCAATGTGGATTTCCATGGTGGTTAGAAAACAGTCATCCAAGTTTAATTACGTATGGGGAGCGCACAGTTTAAAAGAACTTAATAATTTGGGGTAATACCTTTACTTATTCCGTTAATTGATATTTATAACAAATAAAGAACCTTCATTATTGTAATTCAATATTACAACTAAATTTCAGTAATTTTTTTTGCAATTATTGTATGGTATAGAATTTCAGATATGTGGTTAACTTTAATTATTTAATGGATTATTAGAAATTGGTTTACCACTAAATAATAACGGGCACTAACATCTCAACCCGGGTGCCCGGATATTTTGCACCCGGAGTTAGTTCCGCTGTAATAATCTCTGATTTCACGTCGTAGCGGTCACCAATGAGTTGTAATCTTTTCTTTGTTAAAGAAACTCCCATATTTAGATTTTGGTCCGATTGTGAATAAGGTTTTGATTGTTTTATTCCAATCCCATTGTCTTCAACTGTAATTTTAATACTTTTTTCATTGACTGATTTTATTCTAATCCATATTTTTCCTTTATCGGGAAGAGAAGATACACCATGCCAAATCGCATTCTCAACAAAAGGTTGTATAATCATTGAAGGTATGGCAACTTGGTCCACGTCAATTTCATCATCTAATTCAATTTCAAAATCAAATTTATTATCCATTCTGAATTGTTCCAACTCTATATAATTTCTAAGGCGTTCCAGTTCGTCATCGATTTGTATTGAGTTTGATTTTAACGAGTTCATGTTTTGTCTTATCAGACGGGCAAATTGTGAAAGATAAATACCAGCCTCTGCCGCCTTATTTAGCAAAAGGTATCGTTGTATAGAACCCAAAGCGTTGAAAATAAAGTGCGGATTCATCATCGACTGTAATGCCTTGTGTTCGAGCGTTATTATCATGTTATCGGTTTCCTTCTGTTTTATTTTCCGTTTGTAAAAGAAAATGATAATAAGGACTATACCGCTGAGCATGATAAGCAAGATTCCAATCTTTGTTAATGTACGCTGAAAAAAAGTTGGCTGAACCACAATCGGAAGTTCAACAGCCTGGCTATACTCCTCCAGACTTTTTCGAGCCTTTAGTTTAAATGTATAATGCCCGGGGGGGAGATTTAAATAGGTTACTTGTGTATTTTTTCCATTGATCCATTCCCGATCGATCCCTTCAAGCATGTAGGAATAATTTGAAGGAGTTGAGGAATAATTTAAGCTGGCAAAATTGATGCTAAAACTTTTTTTGCTTTTGAAATTGACTACTTCGGTGTATAGGTTTACCTCTTTCTCTCCTATTGATAAACTATAAAAATAGGGTTGCGGGATTTGAATTGCCGCATTAACACAGTCGGATACAGGTATCGATACTAGTCCATCATCTGAGGCAATATATAATCTGTTGTCGTGACAAATGATATCATTAATATTATTAAAGTCAATATTCAATCGGCTTAGTTCAAGAGCTTGCCGGCTTATGATTTTTAACGGATTTTTTATGAAATAGACGGTTTTCGTTGTATAAAAAAACAATATGTTTTCATTGTATTCAATTCCTTTTATCCGGTAGTCGATTTGCGCTCTGAAAGCTTCTGTTAAGTCATAAATATTTTGATCTTCTCTCAATATTAACTGATTTCCAATTACATTGTATATTTCATAATTTTCATTGATTGCCAGATGTGAAGTAATTGTTTTTCCATTGAATGGTTGCAACGGAAGATTTAGACTTAGTTTATCGTCAATAGCAATATAGTTTTTATCTGCATTGATAACCAGATGATTATCTTTGTTTACAAAAACATTATTTATTCTTCCGATTCTTAGCCCGATAACTTTACAATCGAGTCGTTCATTGTAATCAATAATTAAAAGCCGATCATTGATATATGAATATATTGTCTTTTCATCAAAGGGTACGTCTAACTTTTTAACTTTATAAGGTAGTTTTTTATACGCGCCGAATTTTATTGTATTGGTTTTTTCATCATAAATGGTTTCTTTAATTGAATGAAGTTCTTCTCCTATTGAGCTTGTTAATAACGTGTTGTCTTTGAAGTGGTATATGTTTGAAAGATTATTTTCGTCCAAATCAAGATTCATCCGGGCTAGTTTCTCTCCGTTAATTGTATATAACGAACTACCATTGGTTGCCCAAAGTTTGCCGTTGTTGGTTGGTGCCAGCGATTTTATTCCTGACTCTTCAAAACTTTCGGTAGCCCAGTATTGATATCTTAAAATCTCACGATTTATCTTGTAAATTCCTTCTGACGCTGAAGTGACCCAGATGTTACCTTCATTGTCTGTCATAACACCTTGGGTCTGATTAACATTGAGGTGGAAGATGATTTCCTTGCCATCATAACAATATAAACCTTCGTCATAGGTGGCGAGCCAAAAAAGTCCTTCTGAATCTATTGTGAAGGAATTGACGTATCTTGATTTTGACTGTAAAATGTGTTTGGCGATAAGTTTTTTACCCTGGTAGATGTTCGCGTCTCCTGTTCGTTCAAACGCGATTGTTTTGTTCTGGCTATCTATTCTAAAAGCTTTTTCTATAAGATAGTCGGTGAACGGAGTTAGATATGCACTATTTCCAAGCACATCTGATTCGTAAATACCGATTGCCGACCATAGTAGGAATTTTTTATCCGAAGACTTGTTTAAATGGAACAGACTCAAATCTCTTTGATTGTTAAGACCAAAATTTAATTTCGTTATCTCCGTGTCATTTTTTTTAAAAACATAAACATCTGATATTGAATTGTAAAAGTAGAGAGTAGAATCTTCGTCTTCATAAAAATCAATAAAATAGAAGTTGGCTTTTAACTGACTGAGCAGGGTATCATTTTTTTCGTTATAGATTGTATTGTCTAAATGATAATTCAGAGTTCCGTTCATATTCATAAACCAGAGTCTTCCTGATGCGTCTTCTTTGATTCGCATTACGATGTTGTCACTTAGCCCTTCTTCTACAGAATAATTTTTAAAATTGGTTCCATCGAAACGAATCACACCGGCATCAGTAGCAAACCAGATAAATCCTCGTGTGTCCTGATATGCGTATATGATTTTATTGGTCGGAAGTCCTTCCGCGATGGTGTAATTTTTTACAAACGGATTTGCCGCAAAAACAGAATGGAGGAACAATAAAAAGATAACGGATAGAAAATACTCTTTTTTCACTAATCGATAGATTTTGAATGCGTTCCTACCAATTCCCTGAATTCATTAAAACGCCTTCTTGATATAGGAAGTTTTGTGCCATCATTAAGAACGGCAAAATATCCCTGGTAACTTGAAAATCCTTTTAAATAATTCAGGTTGATAATGTTTGATTTATGTATTCTGAAAAATTGGTTTGAATCCAGAACTTTTTCAAACTCTCCCAACGATTTACTCGAGATAATTTTTTCCAAGCCCGAAAGGTGTAAAATTGTATAATTGCTGTCGGCTTCCAGGTAACGAATTGTATCAACCTCAACAATACGAAAACCAAATTTCTCAACAACTGTGATTTTTTTTACCTGTTTATTTTCTCCTTTTACCTGTTGGAGTAAATTTTCGAGTGACTCACTGTATATATTCTGTACATTATTTTGTTTTTGCCGCAAATTTAAAAACGATGTGGCTTTGTCAACGGCTTCTTTTAATTCTGAAGGATTAATGGGTTTTAGTAAATAATCAATCGCATTGGCCTTGATGGCTTTTAAAGCATATTCTTCGTGTGCAGTTGTAAATATAATTGCATATTTTTCTTTTGGGATGGAAGCGATAAAATCGAAACCGTTTTCGTTTGGCATTGAAATATCCAGAAAAATTAAATGAACTTCAAATGCTTTTAATAACTGCCTGGCAGTAGCGGCAGATTCTGCGCTTCCGCATAATCTTATATCCGGGCAATAATGTCGTAAAAGTATCTCCAGCGTTTGCCTGACATTCATTTCATCATCAACAATAATGGCATTAATTCGAGTCATAAAGCAAAGATATAACATAAATTAGAACTAATATATTTGGCAGATGAACGGTAGGTTTTATTTAGCCAGCGGTTTAAAAATCCTAACCAATGGTGGCTGTTAAATTTGTATTTCCCGTTTTAACAAAAGCCGACGATAACTATCAAAACAATTCAGTTTGGAGAAGTTTTTCTGGAATTGAACAAAATTGTACCGATTTTTGTAAATTAACTTAAAATTTAACAAACAATAGATTATGGATTCAGTCGGAAGTTTTTCGGAAAAGTTTAGTGACATAATTTTGTTTTATGGCCCGCGGTTGGTTGGTGCTATTATTACATTAATTATTGGTTGGTGGATAATTAAAGTTATTCAAAAGGCGCTACGTAAAGGTTTTGAAAAGAGAGAGATGGACCCATCTTTACGAGGTTTTTTAAACAGTATGATTGGGATACTCCTGAAAACCATGTTGATAATTAGTGTGGTTGGAATGCTTGGGGTTCAAATGACTTCCTTTATTGCGGTTTTAGGTGCTGCGGGTTTAGCAATTGGAATGGCTCTTTCCGGTACCCTTCAAAATTTTGCAGGTGGTGTAATGATTTTGTTGTTCAAGCCCTTTAAAGTAGGCGATTTTATAGATGCCCAGGGACACAAAGGTATTGTTAATGAGATTCAGATTTTTAATACAATTTTAAAAACTCCGGATAATAAAACCATTATTATTCCCAATGGAGGACTTTCCACTTCGTCCATGGTAAATTTTTCGGCCGAGCCAAAACGAAGAGTCGATTTTTTATTTGGCATTGGTTATGGCGACGATGTAGACAAGGCAAAAGAAGTATTGCGCACATTGATTGATAAAGACGAAAGAATTTTAAAAGAACCGGAACCATTTATTGCTGTTTCTGAACTTGGAGACAGTTCAGTTAACATTGTTGTACGTGTATGGGCCGAAGCGTCGAATTATTGGGGCATCTATTTTGATATGACTGAAAATGTTTATAAAACATTTGATAAAGAAGGCCTTAATATTCCTTTCCCTCAAATGGATGTACATATTCAAAAATGAGGAATACAAAATAATTAGGCTTTATTACTGATTACTTTGAACTTTTAACTGCTTGATTTGTATTTTTAACATAAGCAATCGTAAATTGTGTGTAAGCCTTTTTTGGTGATTATTGAAATTAGAAAATTGCAGAATAATGGAAATTAATTGATAATCATGAGGTATAAGACAATTGAAAGTTGTATTTTTGTTACTTACGTGCAAAATACTGTGATTTTTTCACGGTAAACTCCGTCCTAAATGAAACTTCTCCGTTTCGCACAAATTGTCCTATAAGCCGGAATAAATCCCGGCTTTTTTTATATGCCAGGCTAAATAATCCGGATTTTTTTATCGAAAACTGAAATAATATCTCCTTTACGCAGTTTTGCACGTTTTCGGAATTCCCTGGTTCCGTTCAGAGAAACTTCACCTTCCTCAACAAGAATTTTTGCATGTCCTCCAGTTTCGGCCAGACCAAGCAATTTTAGCAATTTAACCAATTCAATATACTCTGATTTTAACTGAAATTCCAGCATTATAACTTGATTTTCTTTTTAATTGATTTTGGAATTGCATTTTTGTGAACCATTATTGCAATTGTTTTCAACCGAACATAGTCCTCTGTCATATGAAGATAACCTCCAAAATTATTGCTGTCGGCACCCCACGAGTTTTTTGTGTAAAAACATGTCTGTCCGGAACTGTTTTTTGAAAGGCCGACAATATGCATTAAATGATCATCTGTCGTTGTTCTGTCAAAAAAAGTTTCTTGTCTCATTTTCTGGTCCACTTTTCCCAATTGTTTTTCAGGGAGATTTGCAATTCCTTTGTTGTGGGTAAACGTTTTTTCGCTTGTGTCTCCATCCCATGCAACGGTATAACCGTTATCAATGGCATAAGTTATAACTTCCATTAATTCATCGATAGGTAAGTTGTAATACAAATCGTTTGACCAGTTATCCGGAACTTCCAACACAAATTGTGAATAAAAAGGATGATGGTTGTAGGATGTCAGTTCAACATAATCATCAGCGTTGAGTTTGAATTTATCGCGAAGTTTTGAAGGAGTGTAAGTTCCTTCATCGGTTTTCACTTTATTGGGAAGTTTACCAATTTTTTCTTTTAATATTTTTTCTACGGGTTTTACGTCAGCAGCAGAAAAATTTTTTCTCTTTTTGTTCAGTTTCTCAACATCGTCGTTTAAATCTCTTGCCCACTGGTGATGATTGTATCTTCCATCTGTTTTTACTCCTGGGTAAGATTCAAATGTAACCATTCCATGTTCCTTTAGAACATTTAGAACATCGTGCGCCTGTCCCCCCTCGCTAAAATTGTTTTTCCCGTAATACAGCAAATAATCTTTAGCTTTATCAAGATATGCCATATATACAAAATACATTTCCGAGAGGTCAGTTTCGGGAAAACCTTTTCGCATGATTTCTGATTCCAAAAAACTGGTTGTGGCAAAACTCCAACAGGTTCCTGTACTTCCCTGGCTTATAACCGGAGTATGTTTTAATTCCTTGATAATTTCAAATTCTTCCTGATTGTCCTGTGCCGGGACTTGTGCCGACAGAAAAAAAATCAGGATAAAATACAGCGTAACTTTTCTCATTCTGAATGTTTATGAATTTTTTATTTCCTGTTGTTGTTTACGCGTCAATCCCATTACAATCAGATCATACGATTCATCAACAAAGTTTTTTATCATGTCGTCAGAAATCGAGCCATCAACAGAAATGGTGTTCCAGTGTTTTTTGTTCATGTGGTATCCCGGTATAATTGCAGGATATTCTTCACGAAGTTCAATGTTTTTTTCGGGGTCGTTTTTGACACTTATCGATAAGTCACCTTCTAAACTGGTGAGACAAAACATCTTGCCACCTACTTTAAAAACCAAGGTAGTTTCACCAAAGGGAAATTCTTCTGATACGCCTTTTAATGAAAGACAATACTCCCGCAACTCCTCAATATTCATGTTTGTAAAATTAGAATTACGGGTTAAAAGTAATTTTTTCCTTTTGAAATCAAAATTTAAAGCGTAGGATAAAAAGCATCTTTAAAATGTTCCAGCTCATACCGCTGATTAAAGAAAATAATCGTAACAACATCAAAGCGGGTTTCCAAATCAATATCTTTTTTGAGGATATATGCATCGGCGGCCTCAACAATACGTTTCATTTTTGAGTTGGTAACAGCTTCTGAAGGGTGTTCATAACGGATGCCATTGCGCGATTTTACTTCTACAATAACCAGCTGTTCACCATCGCGGGCAATAATATCAAGTTCCAAATGTCCGTAATGCCAGTTTTTATCCAAAATCGTGTAGCCGAGTTTAGCTAAATGCTGTTCTGCAATTCCTTCAGCTTTTTCTCCTATTTCACGTTGCGAGACCATTTGTTCAAATTTGGGTATTTAAAGAAGTTTTAATGTTGAATTTACAGAAGAAACGTCAAGTTGCCAGGTTTTTCCAAAAGCGAGCGCCAGATTTTTTTTGTCGTGGCCCGCTTGAAATCCAAATGCAACAGGATATTCAAATTCCTGAACAGTTTCCGATATAATTTCATAAATATTTTTTCCAAATGGCGATTCGTTATCTTTCATATCCGTAAAATCTCCCAGAATCAGACCGATGAGGTTGTCCAGTTTACCTGCGAGCTTAAGTTGGTGCATCATCCGGTCGGAGTGATATAAAAATTCATCAATGTCTTCGAGGAAAAGAATTTTGCCATCGGTTTCCAATTCATATTTCGTACCCTGTAAGCTGGAAATAATCGAAAGGTTTCCTCCGACCAATTCTGCTTCAACTTTTCCTCCCTTGTTATGTTCCCCGTTTTTGAATGAGTATGCAACTTTTTTACCTGACAGGATTTTTATGAGCGAATTCAGATTTGCGGCAGGTTCTCCGTTTTCATCAAAATAGTAACGCGGCATTGCTCCGTGTATCGTTGCAAAACCTGATTTATTAAGGCAGGAATGTAAAATCGTAATATCGCTAAAACCTACCAGCCACTTGGGTTTTTTCTGAAAACTTTCAAAATTTAGTTTGTCAATAATCCTTACTGTCCCGTAGCCACCGCGGGAACACAACACTACGTCGGTTTCCGCATCATCAAAAGCATTTTGCAAATCCTCCAAACGTTGTGAATCCGTTCCCGCGAACTGAAAATGTTGGGAAAAAGCATGTTCTCCAATTTCAACTTTATACCCTTGTTTTTGAAACCATTCAACAGCGGGGAGCACATATTTTTTATCGATTTTACCGGCCGGTGAAACTATCCGGATTTTTGAACCGGGTTTTATGTAGGGTGGTGTTTTCATTGGTTTTCGAGAAAAAAGGAAAGTTACAAAATTGAAATGCCGAAATGAAATTTACCCCATCAAAACCTCGTACAACTCTTCAACGGTTTCAACATAGTAATCGGGATTGGCATTTTTTAAATCTTCGTCTTTGCCAAAACCATAAGCTACAGCAACCGTTGTAAGTCCCTTTGCTTTCCCTCCTTCAATGTCATAAACCGTGTCGCCAACCATTGCAACATTTAGGAAAGGTTTAATCCGGTGTACCGTTAAAATGTCAGAGATGATTGATGTTTTGTTCGCGCTGTGCCCGCCGTAATCTGCACCTTTCAGCTGAATTATATATTTGTCGAATTCGAAATGCTCGATGATTTGTTGGGCAAATTTTTCAAGCTTCGAGGTTGCCACATACATTTTAACACCGGCAAAGTGCAAATCTTCCAGCAACTGATAAATGCCCGGATATGGTTCATTCTCGTGCCAGCCGTTTTCACTGTAATAATCGCGAAAATATTCAACTGCCAGTTTTGTGTTTCTTTCGTTTAATCCAAACAGCTGGCTAAATCCCCATTGTAAAGGCGGACCGATAAATTTATCAAGTACATCTTCTGAATAACCATGTATCTGCATGTGCTCCAAAGCATACAACAATGAGTTACGTATACCGCGGGTATTGTCCGTTAGTGTGCCGTCGAGGTCGAAAATAATGTGTGAAAAGTTTGCCATATGTTTTTAAAAATACGAAGGTACGCCAATAGATTGAAAAAATTGAAAACATCGGAATGGTTTTTGGTAATTCTCAAAATAAGTTATGTAAACAAAACAGGATGAAAACAAAATTCGCAATATCATTTTTGGCTTTTTTGCTAACAACAAGTTTTGCGAACAAAGCTTCCGGAATTTTCTTTAAACCCGACTCCATTCAAATAGAAATTGATACAGATCAACTTATTCTCCCCGGTGAATCGTTTGATCTCGGTGTAACTTCATATCACCGAAAAGGGAAAGTGAGAAAAACACTTGGGATGCAAGGTGGTTTTGTGTTTTGGTGGCATTATGAAGTTGAAGTCACGGGGGGAACATTTTCATCGGGTAAAATTACCGTAAATGAACGATTGATGCCTTCAAAAGGTAAGTATGTAGAAATAAAGGTTTTTCCAAAAAGACGCCCAAAACTTATACAACAGATTTTGATTCCGCTTAACTATGAAACGGAGGTGGTGTTTCGCCCTGTTGGTAATTTTGATAAAGCGCCAGGGAGTGTTCTTAAGGGGGAAATTGTTTCAAAATTCGACAATGGGAAAATAAGGGTTTTAAAAAAGCTGGCCAAAAATACGGAAGCTGAAAGATATCAATTTACAGCGTTTGGTGGTAGTTTTATCAATGGGAAATTCAGAATTGATCCTGATTTTATGAATATTGAGAACCACTTGGCCGGACTTATTGTACAGTCGTTGCGGAATGAGTCGGTAGCTGATACTTTTAATATAAAGCTCGACTATAAACATCATTATAAATTGAATTTTAAAGGGCAATGGGGTTTTTCAGGAATGTCGGGAAGTGACGGAATAGATGGAGGAAGAGGAAGGAATGGGATGAGCGGGGAATTTGGCCAAAACGGCGAGTCGGGTTACAAGGGACCGGATATTGGCGTTTGGGCTGATCTTTATATGGATTCGATAATAAATGGTTATTTGCTCTACGTATTTGTGGAGAATTTTGAGTCGGGAGAGGAATTTCGATATCTTATCAACCCTGATGGCGGAAGTTTTACAGTTTCTTCTGTTGGCGGAGATGGTGGCAGAGGAGGAAACGGTGGCGATGGAGGTGAGGGTGGTACAGGTGTTGACGGGGATGTGTGGTTTTCATATAAAACCGTGGAACAAAAAGTAAAAAAGCCTCGTACCAGGAAAGTCGCAAAAACAGTTAAAACGAGAACAAAGGACAAAGATGGCAATGTAATAGAAGTGGAAAAAACGGTGATGGTTGATGAAGTTTACTATGTTGAAGTTGTTGAAAGGCATGTTATAACTGTGGAAAACAGAGAACCGGGGGGAAACGGAGGCAATGGAGGCAATGGAGGAGGTGGTGGTTTTGGCGGTTCCGGTGGTGCTGGCGGAGATGTCTACTTTTATTTTAGCGAAGACGGATGGGTATTCGAAAACTTATTTACTGCGATAAATAATGGCGGTTCCGGTGGCGCTAATGGCAGTGGTGGTCTAGGTGGTACCGGTGGAAGAGGCGGGTTCGGAGACCCCAGCGGTAAAAGAGGGTATTGTGGAGCAGATGGGGCCTCTGCTTTTGGTTGGGCATCAAGTGGTCCGGAAGGAAGAGTTTTTAAGGAAACAACAGACGAATTTTATATTATTCAGCCAACTGAAGAAACGACTGCTGAAAAAACTTCACTGTTTGACACAAGTATTTATTAAAGGAATTAAAAGAATCAGACTCATTTATAAAAGTAACCACAAGAAATTTCCACTATCTTTGTTGCCCAAAACGAAATTTTAAAGCTTTTCAAAAATGACAGACTTTAAGCGTACACTGATTACAACCGCGTTGCCTTATGCTAATGGGCCCATTCATATTGGTCATCTGGCCGGTGTTTATGTTCCGGCTGATATTTATGCCCGTTACCTTCGTTTAAAAAATGAAGATGTATTGATGATTGGCGGGTCGGATGAGCATGGTGTACCTATTACTTTGAAAGCAAAAAATGAAGGAGTAACTCCGCAGGATATTGTTGACAGATATCATAACATCATAAAAGAATCGTTTCAGAAATTTGGGATTTCGTTTGATGTGTATTCCCGCACCAGTTCTAAAACTCACCACGAAACAGCTGCTGAATTTTTTAAAAAACTGTACGATACAGGGAAGTTTATTGAAAAGACTTCGGAACAATATTACGATGAGGAGAATAATCAGTTTTTGGCCGATCGTTATATTATCGGTACCTGTCCGAAATGCGGTTTTGAGAAAGCTTACGGCGACCAGTGTGAAAGCTGTGGAACCTCGCTCAGCCCTACAGAGCTGATAAACCCAACTTCAATGATTAGCGGAAACCAGCCGGTTTTGAAGGAGACCAAACACTGGTATTTACCGCTTGACCAGTATGAGACCTGGCTAAAAGAATGGATTTTGGAAGGGCATAAAGAATGGAAACCCAATGTATATGGTCAGGTAAAGTCGTGGATTGACAGCGGTTTGCAGCCACGAGCCGTTACACGCGACCTTAATTGGGGGGTGCCGGTACCCGTGGAAGGAGTGGAAGGAAAAGTGTTGTATGTTTGGTTTGATGCACCAATTGGCTACATTTCGGCTACCAAAGAATTAACACCGAAGTGGGAAACATACTGGAAAGACCCTGAAACACGAATGTTGCATTTTATCGGGAAAGATAACATCGTATTTCATTGTATTATTTTTCCGACGATGTTAAAAGCTGAGGGAACTTTTAACCTCCCGGAAAACGTGCCGGCCAATGAATTTCTAAATCTTGAAAACGATAAAATCTCAACTTCCAGAAACTGGGCGGTTTGGTTGCACGAATATCTGGAGGAATTTCCGGGAAAAGAAGACGTGCTAAAATATGTTCTTACCGCAAATGCGCCCGAAACAAAAGACAATGACTTTACCTGGAAAGATTTTCAGACCCGGAATAACAATGAGTTGGTTGCTATTCTTGGAAATTTTGTGAACCGTGCACTGGTTCTTACACATAAGTATTTTGACGGAGAAGTACCTGCTCCGGGCGAACTGACAAATTACGATAAAGAGACTCTCAAATCTATTTCAGCAATAAAAGCTGAAGTTGAAAAAAGTCTTGACAGTTTCCGGATTCGTGAAGCGCTAAAGAATGCAATGGATTTAGCCCGTTTAGGGAACAAATATCTGGCCGATGAGGAACCGTGGAAAGTTTATAAAACGGATGTTGAACGTGTTAAAACCATCCTGAATATTTGTTTGCAGATTTCCGCAAATCTAACGATTTGTTTAGAGCCATTCCTCCCATTTAGTATGGAGAGACTGCGTGGTTTTCTGAATTTTACAAAACAAGACTGGAATAAACTTGGCTGGACAAATCTGATTCCGGAAGGCCACAAACTCAATAAACCGGAATTACTTTTTGAAAAAATTGAAGACAGCATAATTGAACTTCAGCTTAAAAAATTGATGGATACCAAAAAAGCCAACGAATTAGCCGAGGCAAAAGCAAAACCTGCAAAAGATAGTATTGAGTTTGATGATTTCGGGAAAATAGATATCCGCGTTGGAACCGTTTTGGAAGCTGAAAAAGTGGCAAAGACCAAAAAGCTTTTGAAGTTGAAAATCGATACTGGTTTTGATAAACGCACGGTGGTTTCGGGAATTGCTGAATATTATAAACCAGAAGATTTGATTGGGAAACAGGTGTCAATCCTGGTGAATCTGGAACCCAAAAAACTTCGGGGCATTGAATCGCAGGGAATGATTTTGTGTGCCGAAAATGCAGATGGTTCATTGTCGATTGTGGAACCTGACAAAAAGGTAAAAAGTGGTTCAGAGATTCGTTAGCCTTGGAGTGAGGGAGCTTTTTAATATTTGGGAATGATAACTGCACAAAGAACCAATTCAGGGGATAAGGATTTTATCGATTTGGTTTCCTCTTTGGATGCTTTGCTTTCAGTTTTGGATGGACGTGAGCATGATTTTTATAATCAGTTTAATAAAATTGATAAAATAAAATATGTGGTAGTCGCCTACGATGATGGAATCCCTGTTGCCTGTGGGGCGGTTAAAAAGTATGATAAGGACACGATGGAGGTCAAACGAATGTTTACACACGAGGCATACCGGGGGAGAGGAATCGCTTCACTCGTTTTAGCGGAGTTGGAAGAATGGGCAAAGGAGCTTGCATTTTCGAAGTGTATTCTTGAAACAGGGAAAAGACAACCGGAAGCGGTAAGACTTTATAAAAAGAATGGCTACCGGCAAATTCCGAAT
Organism: Maribellus maritimus; assembly: GCF_022267315.1. Classification (GTDB taxonomy): domain Bacteria; phylum Bacteroidota; class Bacteroidia; order Bacteroidales; family Prolixibacteraceae; genus Draconibacterium; species Draconibacterium maritimum. The sequence continues at coordinate 64,843 of NZ_JAIKLE010000016.1, read as the reverse complement.
TTTGGTCAATATGCTACAATGCAAAATAGTGTTTGTTTTGAAAAACATCTATAGAAACAAAGAGTAACAAGCATCAACTCTTGTTGGTGCTTTTCCGTAAGTTGCCTTGCCGGGTTAAATCGGGTAGGCGCTTACTCAACATATATAAACCGCTTTTGTACGCAAGAGCGGTTTTTTTATTCCTCTTCCTTTACGACCCACTCCAGCGCACCCAAATCCGGGCCATCATCGGCAAGACGAGAGTTGTCGTTTAAGTCGAAAGGAAAAAGATTGGCAATGTCGGAATTTCCGATATCTCTGGCAGGAGATAATGAATCAATGGCATAGTTATAATCGTATGGATCTTCAAACAGAGGGTCTTTATTAAACAGAGAATTTGTAAAAACCATATCGTTTTCAACGGTATTAAAAAGAGAGTTGAGTAAACAGGTATTAAAATTTACGATAAACGGGCTACTCTCTGCCATGCTATATGAAACTTCGTTATTTCCACTTCCATAAACAATACAGTTGTTAAACTCTGCATTCAGATCAAAACCAAAAGTTTGTTCGTCAATTTTATAGTAATTGTTTAAAAAGAGTGCCGGAACCGTTCGGGTACTACCGGTGTAGTAGTTTGCTATTGTGTTGTGGTTAAATTCATAATGGCCGCCAAATCGAAGTGCAACAGTATATGAACCGCTGTTGGCAAAAATACAGTTTGAAGCTTTTACAAAAGTTGTTCGCGCATCCAGACAGTTTAGTGTCATGTTTTCGATTACTGAGTTTTGTAAAGTCAACACAGGATTATCTGAAGCACCCAGCGTGTCGACCTGTATACCTTTTTCTGCATTTTTGATGTTTGCATGATTAATATGATTGTTTGTACTTCCGGCAAGAAAATGTAACCCGCCAAAAACATAAATACTTCCGCTGCTAAGCGTAGTATAAGCGCCCCATTGCCCCGGAATATTTTTGTATATTTCTTCGAGCCTGTCGCCCAAAAAATTTACAGGTTCACCAGTAGTTCCGTTTACGAGCAAAGTTCCCTGAACAAACAGACTCGACCCCTCATGGAAATGTATTCGGCACCCGGCATCAATTGTAAGTGTTTCCATCGAATCTACAAGAACCGAATTGTAAATTAAATAAGGTTTGTCATTTGCCCAATGCTGCGATTTGATTGTTTCACCATCAAAAAGATGAAAGTCTTGTCCAAAAGCAATTAAATCAACATCCTGTGTGTTGCCGTTTAAACTAAATACGATGGAATCGTGCACAACCATCGGCAAATCCTGCCCGGTAGGGTCAACTGTTACTTCTACAAAGATATACATGCTGTCCTTTCCGTAAATAGTAAAATTATCACCGTTGTTGGTTTGCACTCCGTTGATATTCAGCCGGAAGGGGGAATTGTCGCCTCCGGCAAGCCTGACGTTTGAAATGTTTACCGAATTGTTTTCAGGGTTTTTTACTCTGAAAGATTTGGTGGTTGAACCTATTGTTGTAAAAACAGTGTCAAATGAAACTGTATCAGTGGAAAACTCCAGTTTTACATTTGGGTTTGTAGTGATTGCCTCTTCATTACAGGAAAAAATAAGAACGCCTGAAAAGATTAGAAAGATGAAGTGTATAATTTTTTTCATGATCTGCTTTTCAAATCAAACGAAACAATTCAACTAAATTGTATGGGGAAACAGTATAAAAATATGTGAGAAAATTGTACCCGGATTCGTCTGTTTCTATATGATGACAAAAAATACAATCAATAAAATCAAAAGCATAAAAAGCACAAACTGGTTCCGTACAAATAAGCCGAGAAGGATAAGGATATCAACTTCCTCATTCATAGGAGAATTAATTTCAACTTCGCCTTTGTCTTTTGTGATAAATTCGTTTGAACTGTATTTGATGATTTCTTCTCCGTTAAATTTCCACGACCACTGCGATTGCCAAAAGTTGTTTATTTCCAATTCGAAACGTTTTCCGTTAATTACAACGTCACTTTTCGGGTTAAACAAATTAACCATAACCGTAGCCAGTAACGACTGATCGTTGGCATCGTAAATTTCTAGTTTCGACAGGAAAAATTCACGGTTTAGTGTAAAAAGTTTTCCGTTTATCAAGGCTTGTGCTTTTGAGCTCAACATATTCTCCCACTGAATTTTCCCGATCTGTTCGTTCCCTCTTTTTAATTCCAGTTTCGAACCAAAAATTTCTTTTGTCCACTGCAACTTGTCCATCTCAACTTTTTCTTTAAGGAGATGCAATTTAGGAAAATAATTTGTGGCTGTAAACTCAAATCGTATCCAAAAAACACCCAAAATGTTAATTTTTGTAAACTTTCGTTATCGGCTTTTCATATTATTGATTCAGGCGGAGATGTTTTGTAATATATATGTTGTTTCCGGGGATTGAAGTTATATTTCTAACTTTAGAATCTTAAATAAAAAGCTCTCAATACAAATGAAATCAGGAAAATTATTTTTGAATGTCGGCAAAGTATTTTTTACTCTATTGTTTTTATCATTTTCGATATCGTTATTTTCTCAGGTAAAAGTAACCAGTTATTCAACCTATGTTTTAGGAGTATCTGCTCCGATACATGAAAAAATCAGTGCGGAAATAAAGACTTTTCCCAACCGTGGAATGCTCAAACATGTTGATCTGGAGTTGGATTGTTTTTATCATTTTAAAGCCGGAGATTTTCACCAGTTTCATGCCGGGATAGGGTTGGGTATTGATCCGTATGAAGGAGATGCATGGCTCAGTGTTCCTGTGGCTTTAGAAGTTTTCCCTATTCAGTCGTTTAAACGTTTTTCATTTTTGTTTGAGCTTTCACCGGAGGTTTATTTTGAGGAGTATGTTAATCTCAGATATATGTGGGGAATCAGGTATTCTTTTGGGAAGAAATCGTAAACAAGAAAAATGCCGACCTTATTGTGGCCGGCATTTTCATGGCGTATTTTAATGTTTTAGTTGGGCAGCAAAACCCTGTCTATTACATGGATTACTCCATTCTTCCCTTCAACATCTGCTGCCACAACTTTACTATCGTTAATTTTAACTCCTTCAGTTAAATCGATTTTGATTTTTTTGCCATTTAATGTAGTTACACTTGTATTCGATAAGTCGCCTGACATAACTTTTCCCGAAACTACATGGTAGGTTAAAATTGGCGTTAGTTGCTCCGCAGTTAAATCATCAATTCCACTAACCTCCAATTTGACGAACAGGCTTTTAAATGCTTCGTTGGTAGGCGCAAATATGGTAAAAGGGCCATCTGCACTTAATGCATCAACTAAATTTGCCTTTTTTACTGCATCTGCCAGAATTGAAAAGTCGGGATTTGACACTGCAATTTCTACTACGGTTGATGAGCCGGAATCTTTTGCTGCAAAGGAATTCACACTTATTCCAAAGCTAAGTACCATGATAAGTACTATTGATGATAGTTTTTGAAACGATTTTTTCATGATTTCTGAATTTATAAATGTTAACTGTAAAAACTCTTTTTATTCTATTCGGGCAGTAACACTTGGTCGATTACATGCACTATTCCATTCGTTCCCTGAATATCGGTAACAATCACTTTAGCTTCTCCATTTAATAAAACTTCTGAGCCAAGTGAAACGTCAAACGATTCGCCTGAAACAGTTGTCACCATTCCATTTGATAGTTCTGTTGAAAGAACGTTGTCGCCCACAACGTGATAGGTAAGAATAGAAGATAGCGTTTCAACCGGAACTTCATCTAATCCCGAAATCCCGAGTGCGCTAAAAAGATCTGAGAAAGCAGCATTTGTTGGTGCAAATACAGTAAATGGGCCAACAGAGTTTAGCGTCTCAACGAGATCTGCTTTCACCACTGCTGCAACCAGCGAACTAAAATCGTTTGCGTAAGTTGCGATATCGACAACTGTTGGAGGGAGCATTACCTTATCAATTAAGTGAATTACGCCATTTGATGCCTGAACATCAACCGCAGTCACCACAGCATTATTAATCGTTACATTATCTCCCGTGTTTAGCCAGAGAGAAACTGCTTCTCCATCAGGAGATTCTGTGTTTAAACTGGGAACAGCACCTGTAGATAAATCAGCAGAATAGACTTGTCCGGCAACTACGTGGTATCTTAAAATATTAGCGAGAGATGCAGCGTCAATGTCATCTAAGCTGGATAAACCCAATTCACTTAAGAGAGCTGAAAATGCATCATCGCTTGGTGCAAATACCGTTAAATTACTTTCTGTGCTGAGAAAATCAGCCAGTCCTGCTTTTTGAGCAGCTTCAATCAGAGTCTCAAACTGTCCGGCCTCTTGTGCAACCTCAACAATGTTTTTTTCATCGGGTTGAGGTACTGGTTCGTCGTTATCATTTTCACATGCAGTAAAAATGAGTAATCCCATTGATACGATCAATGGTAAAAATCCTGAGCCTAATTTCATTGTCTTCATGTTTTTAGTTGTTTTCATTGTTTGAAATTTTAATTGTTTCTTCATTTTCTGTTTCTGTACACTTGCTAAATGTTTCATTTTGTTTTACGTTTAATAATACAACTTTAAACAAAAAATGTTTAGTATTAATTGTATATATTTAAACATTATTCAATTTTTAAGATTTTAAATTATTGATAATGATTTATTTATGATAATAGTTAATAAATGTTAATATAAATAACAATTGTATTGATACTATTTTGGGAATAGAAAAAAAGATGTTTGGATACCAGGTTTTATTATGACAAAAATCAGTTCTGTAGATTATATCTTTTCCTAATGTAAAATTTATCGGTATTCAATTAAAAACAAGCACTTTTCCGGTGCCGAATGTTTTTAATCCACTAATTTTGCACCTCGATTTTATTAAACAATTTTCAACATGGGAGAAAAAGAACTAAAACTTTTCACCGATTTTCCACCTGTTACTACTGAAGAATGGGAGGCAAAAATCAATGCCGATTTAAAAGGCAAAGACTATGAAAGGGCGCTGGTTTGGAGAACTTACGAGGGATTTAACGTCCGCCCGTATTATCGCCAGGAAAACCTTGAAAGTTTAAACTATTTAGAGACGTTACCAGGCGAATTTCCATTTGTCCGTGGTAACAATAAAAATAATAACGACTGGTTCGTTCGTCAGGACATTTTTGTCAAAGACCTCAAAGTAGCAAATAAAAAGGCACTTACCGTTTTAGGAAAAGGAATTACCTCACTCGGATTTTATTTCGATTGTTGTAAGGAGATGACAAAAGCTGATTTGGCAGTTTTGTTAAAAGACATTTGTCTGGAAGCTGCTGAAGTGAACTTTGTTTGCGGATGCGACAATTGCAATTGTGCAGAGGTTTTTGCTGAATATGTTTCGGAAGGCCAATGGGACAATGCAAAAGTTGTTGCTTCGTCTTCAATCGACCCGCTTGCTGCACTTGTTTTACAAGGTAAAATGGGTGACAAAGCCTTTGAAAATTTGAAAGCTGTTGTTGAAAAAACATCAGTTCTTCCAAAATTCAGAGTAATTGGTGTAAACGGAAAATGGTTTGCCAACAGTGGTTCGTCTATCGTTCAGGAACTGGCTTTTTCATTGGCTCAGGGGGCAGAGTACTTAACTCAGTTAACTGAACTTGGTTTGAGTATCGACGAAGTTGCCAAAAACATCAAATTTAATTTTGGTATCAGCAACAACTATTTTATGGAAATTTCCAAACTTCGGGCAGCCCGCCTGTTGTGGTCTAAAATAGTGAAAGCTTACGAATCGAAATGTAGCTGCGCTGCCAAACTGGTTGCACACAGTGAAACCAACAGTTATAACAAAACAGTTTACGATCCTTACGTAAACATGCTTCGTACACAAACAGAAGCGATGTCGGCTGTTTTGGGTGGAGCACATTCAATTACTGTTTTACCGTTCAATGCGATTTACGAAGATTCAACGGAATTTTCAGAACGTATTGCCCGTAACCAACAGTTACTGTTGAAAGAAGAATCTCACTTCGATAAAATTTCAGATCCGGGTGCAGGTTCCTACTATATCGAATCGTTAACTGATTCGTTGGCAGAACAGACCTGGAAATTATTCCTTGAAATTCAGGAAAAAGGTGGTTTTGTTGCTGCTTTAAAAGAAGGATTTATTCAGAAAGAAATTAAGGAAATGGCTTCCAAACGCGACCAGAAAATTGCTTTACGTCGCGAAAATATTTTGGGAACCAACCAATTCCCGAATTTCTCTGAAAAAATGGAAAAAGAATTGGCTGATGCTGTTTTTACTCCAGCTGATTATACGGTTGAAGGTGCAGAAGTTGAAACATTGAAACCATACCGTGGAGCTCAGGTTTTTGAATTGCTGAGACGGAAAACAGATGCTTACGCTGAGAAAAACAAACGTCCGGTTGCATTTATGCTTACTATTGGAAACCTTGCTTTCCGTAAAGCGCGTGCCCAGTTTAGCTGTAACTTTTTTGCTGTTGCCGGGTTCGAAGTTATCGACAATAACGGATTCAAAACAATTGAAGAAGGTCTTGCTGCTGCAAAAGCAAAAAATGCCGACATCATTGTTATCTGTAGTTCTGATGACGAATACGCAGAACTTGCTCCCGAAGCTGCTGAAAAAATGGATAACGGAATTCTGGTTGTTGCTGGTGCTCCGGCTTGTATGGCAGAACTTCAGGAAAAGGGAATTACGAATTTCATTCACGTGAAAAGTAATATTCTGGAAGACTTGAAGGCATATCAAACTAAATTGGGAATCTAAAAAGCAGGAAAAATGAAACCAGATTTTAAAAATATAAATATAAAAGCCGGTTCAGCAAAAGCAGATACCGCTGACTGGATGGCGAAAAACAATATCAAAAAAGACTGGCTAACACCGGAGCAAATTCCGGTAAAACCGGTTTATACCAAAGAAGATTTGGAAGGAATGGAACACCTGAATTATGCGGCAGGTTTGTCTCCTTTCCTTCGCGGACCTTATTCTGCGATGTACGCAATGCGTCCCTGGACGATTCGTCAGTATGCAGGTTTTTCTACTGCTGAAGAATCAAATGCATTTTACCGTCGTAACCTGGCTGCCGGTCAGAAAGGTTTGTCGGTTGCGTTCGACCTTGCTACACACCGTGGCTACGACTCCGATCACCAGCGGGTAATTGGCGACGTAGGTAAAGCGGGTGTGGCTATCGATTCTATCTTGGATATGAAAATCCTGTTCGACGAAATTCCGCTGGATAAAATGTCGGTATCGATGACCATGAACGGAGCTGTACTTCCAATTATGGCTTTCTATATTGTTACCGGTTTGGAACAAGGCGCTACTTTGGAACAGTTGTCTGGAACCATTCAGAATGATATTTTGAAAGAATTTATGGTGCGTAACACTTACATTTACCCACCGGAATTCTCCATGAAAATTATTGCCGATATTTTTGAGTTTACTTCACAACACATGCCGAAGTTCAACTCCATTTCCATTTCAGGTTATCACATGCAGGAAGCAGGAGCTACCGCCGATATTGAAATGGCTTACACGCTGGCCGACGGATTGGATTATATCCGTACAGGTATTAAAGCCGGTTTGGATGTAGATGCATTTGCGCCACGTTTATCGTTTTTCTGGGCAATTGGTATGAACCATTTTATGGAAATTGCAAAAATGCGTGCAGCTCGGATGTTGTGGGCAAAAATTGTAAAACAATTCAATCCGAAAAATCCAAAATCGATGGCATTGCGTACACACTCGCAAACATCGGGGTGGTCGTTAACAGAGCAGGATCCTTTTAATAATGTTGGTCGTACTGCAATTGAAGCAATGGCTGCAGCATTGGGGCACACGCAAAGTTTGCATACTAATGCACTGGATGAGGCGATTGCACTTCCTACTGATTTTTCGGCACGTATTGCACGTAATACACAATTATATATTCAACAGGAAACTGAAATTTGTCGTTCACTCGATCCATGGGCAGGTTCTTATTATGTGGAATCACTGACTAACGAACTGGCGCACAAAGCCTGGGATTTGATTCAGGAAGTTGAAAAACTGGGAGGTATGGCGAAAGCGATTGAAACCGGTGTTCCAAAAATGCGTATTGAAGAAGCTGCTGCGCGTGCACAGGGAAGAATCGATAGTGGGACACAAACGATTGTTGGTTTGAACAAATACCGTTTGGAAAAAGAAGACCCGATTGACATTCTGGACATTGACAATACTGCGGTTCGTTTGTCGCAGATAGAACGTTTGAAGAAACTGCGTGCCGAACGAAATGAAGCAGAAGTTCAAGCTTCGTTGGCGGCCATTACCAAAGCCGTGGAAACCAAAAAAGGAAATTTATTGGAATTGGCTATTGATGCAGCAAAAAAACGTGCTTCGTTGGGCGAAATTTCAGATGCTTGCGAGAAAATTGTTGGTAGATACAAAGCAGTAATCAGAACTATTGAAGGCGTGTATAAATCAGAAATTGAAGGAAAAGACGAGTTCAAAGAAGCTCAGGGACTTGCGAAAAAATTCGCGGAAATGGAAGGTCGCCAGCCAAGGATTATGGTTGCCAAAATGGGGCAGGACGGTCACGACCGTGGTGCAAAAGTAGTTGCTACCGGTTATGCCGACCTTGGTTTCGATGTGGATATGGGGCCACTGTTCCAAACTCCGGAAGAAGCGGCAAAACAAGCCGTTGAAAACGACGTGCATGTTGTGGGTGTTTCTTCTTTGGCTGCAGGTCATAAAACATTGGTTCCGGCCATTATTGAAGAGCTAAAAAAACTGGGACGTGACGATATTATGGTTATTGTGGGTGGAGTTATTCCTCACCAGGATTACCAATTCTTGTACGATGCCGGTGCAGTTGCCATTTTTGGCCCGGGAACAAGCGTTGCCGCTGCCGGTAAAAAAATCCTTGAGGTTTTAATTGAAGCGTATAAAGAATAGGGAGCCTCTCCCCAGCCCTCTCCAAAGGAGAGGGAGAATTAAAAAGAACAAATAGGATGATGCGGTTTTTAGCCACATTTGGCGAATTTTAATTTGCCCATCCTGCAAAGAAGATATAAAAGCCGGTTCCGGAAGGGATCGGCTTTTTTCTTTCCGGGATAATATTTTATACCTTTGTCCTGAATAATAATTCGTTTGAAATGAAATCAATTACAGTAAATATTAATAACGACAAGCTTGCAAATAAGGTTATTCGTATGCTGAAATCGTTAAAAGATGAGGGACTGGAAATTATATCAAAGGAAGATTTAAATGATTTGAAGTTGCTGAAAAAGACGCGTGACGAGGAATCTGTTTCCTTTGAAGAATATCTTGAAAATGAAGATTAGAATCCGTAAATCTGCTATAAAAGATTTAAAACGGATTAACCCGGAACACAAGAAAAAGATTCATTCTAAAATTCTTACCCTCAAAGATTTTCCTGAAGTTACAAACGTTAAAAAACTCACAAATTTTGAACCGGCTTATCGTTTGCGTATTGGCGACTATCGGGTTTTATTTGATGTGGTTGATGATTGTATTGAAATTGGTCGTGTACTTCATCGAAAAGAAAGTTATAGGTAGGTTTAAGCAGACATAGAGCTAGCTTTTTATTTTCTTATCTTTCCAATATTCCAGAAGAAATAATTACAGATATAGCATCAACCAACATTTTAAAAAACTCTCCATTCGTAGTTTTTAGTTCTCCATTCTCTTTTATTTTTATTTTAAACCACATTTCTCCTTCGTCATAATGTTGATTATAATATCCACCGTATAAAGAGTAGAAAATTTCTTTCCCCTCAATGGTTTTGTAACTTCTTTGAGGAGGTTTTCCATCTTCTAATAATTCAAGGGAGAATTTGTGATCTTCTGTAGTTAGGAATAGTAAAATATCTGGTATAACCTGATTATATTGATAAAATAAATGACTTTGATAGTTTACTGTGTAATTTAAATAAGCTTTTTTAAATCGATTGTATAATTCTTCTGTACTTCCTCCTAATACATTTTCTAATATTTTAATTACTATCAATAGTTTATATGACTTTAGAATAGAGTTTTCTTTGGCTCCCAACTTTGTCAAAAAAATTGGAACGTAGTTTATAACATTATTTTCCGATACAAATCTTGGAATATATTGAATCAATCTATCTACTTCTCTTGTACTTAGATTATTTCCAATATATAATAATTCGAGGGTGAGTTTTAATAAACTATCAATATTGATTTCATTATTTCTATCCCAGAAAAATGAATACTTATTTTCGAACAGGGGCTTAATTGAGCGGTCAAAAGTATTCTTATGTTTTAAAAAGAATATTTCCGTCGAATAGAACTTGTCAATGTATCCACTGAAGTCAACTTCGCTTCCATATTTGTGTGCAAATATTTTTCGGATATTTTCGATGTCGCAAACAAAGATTATTTTGTCGAAGCCAAATTTGTTGTCATTCTTATCTGAGTTTTCATAATAATGAACCTGATCGAAATGAGCGCTAAAAATATTGAATAAACGAAAAATATGTTCCGGATCTAAGCGATCAAGATCATCAATAATAAGAACCTTTTTTAGTTTGCTCTCTCCTTCTTTTTCCGGTTCCGCCAGTTCATCCAATTTTGAAGAAATATAATCTGAAACCTCGTCGTATTCCAACAAAAAATAGTTTTCTGATTCGCCTTGAAATTCTTTCAATAGTTCCAGTTCTGGATTATTATTTATTTCCGAAATTCCTTCTTGATATTTTGAAAATAGTTTTTCTAGTTCGTCTGCTACGGAAACTACATTCCTGATTTTTGGAATGGCTTTCAATAAATTCCTTAAAATCAAAAATCTATTTTCGCTAAGGAAGTGTTTCAGATAGTCAGTTTTAGAGAAATCAAATTCTTCTTCGATGCTAAAGTTTTTATCTTGAATTAGTTGGATGAGAATGTCATATTTTATTAATTTAAAAATATCCTCATTTGTAAGCAATGAGTAGTTTATTGGTCGAAGAAATATTGGATAGTACTTATTATTGCCATTAAAAAACTCATTCAAAAAATAGGTCTTCCCAATCCCAAAAGGCCCGGAAAAGATAATTCTTCGGTTGTGTTCAGGTGCCAGAAAAGTTTGAAAATCGTCTTTGATTTTGTCAATCGGGATAGTTAACGTTTTGTCTTGCATTTTTTCTTTTAAAATTACAAAACTTTATGCACGTTCCTTTTTGATTAGAGCATTTGTTTTTAACGGGTTTATAAACGTTTAAAAAACAAAAAAAGCGAACCCTAAAACCGGATTCGCCTTACATCTTTCCCTAACTAAACTATACTTAATCTATTGCGATTTTATATTCATATAAATTTTTCTCATCTGATATAATTGCATCGTAATTTCCTCTTTTGATTTTGGAAAAATCAAGACCATAATTAATGGCAAAGTCCGATTTTAAATCTTTTTCCAGCACCAGTTGCTTTGAGTTATTATCATACAAGTAAAACTTTACATTTTCTTTTGAGAAATTCAGGTATGACACTTTAAACTCATCATCTTTGAACGAGAAGAAAGGTTCAATATCTTTTCTTTCGCTCATTACTTTTACTTTTCCGTTACTAACATCTAAAATATTGGTTTCCCTTTCCTTGTCGAGCTTTACCGTAAAAGTGTAATGTCCATCTTCCAACATTGAGAAATCATACACTTTTTTGTAACTGGTCGAAGGAGAATTGGTTTCTTTGTAAAATACAATGTCTCCATTCTTATCTTTCACTTCAATTTGAAACTGGCTTTGGGAAGCATTTGTAACATTAACCACCGCTTTTTCACTTTCTCCGGGAACAATGTTTACTTTTAGGTTTCCTGTCGCTAAAACCGCACCGGAAACAAGAACCAGTGCTAAAAAAACCAAACTTGTTTTTACATTTCTCATGACTCTTTTTTTTAATTGTTTTCTAATTTTGTTTCACATACATTAAGACTTCTGCCCGTTTAATTGGTTTAATAAATAAAAGACTAAAAAATCTTAAAGCTGATTAATATATTGATGGTCAATGCTTTGAAAAGGTGTTAATGAGTTGTTAATACTCAGGGATGTTGTTTTTGAAGTGCTCAAAATGTACTCAAAATGTGCAATTTTTTTTCTATATTCTTTAGTTGGTGTATGAAAAATGACAAATATCTTAAAATGGTGACGACCAATAATCATGGGAAATGAAATGATTATTTTTTAATGGAGTTGATTCCGGATGAAACAGCATTTTAGGATCTAACGGGTTTTATTCCCAAAAGTGCTTCTTTGGATAGATATTATTTCAACTTAAACTATACAGTGAAGTAATCAAAAATAAGGATTAGTTGAGTTGTTCCAGCGCAGCAAAGATTTCTTTATTTTCTGCTCTTCCTCCGTGTGATTCGCTTACTTTTGCAAAAATAATTTTGCCGCTTTTATTTATTACAAAAGTAGAGGGATACGCGGTTTCTTTTGGCGCGTTCCAACGTAAACCATATTTGTTTATTACTGAATAATCAGGATCGAGTGTAAATATGAAATTTTGAGGGAATTGGAACTCTTCAGAAAATTCTTTAGCATGTTCCTGCAATTGTTCAGACGGCCCCGGATAAATCATCAAAACGGTTGCACCCAAATCCCGAAATTTAAAGTCATCTTCGACCAGTGCTCCAACCTGCCGGGTGCAAATAGGACATTGATATCCCGGCCAGCCTCTCAAAACCACTAAAACCACCGGACCTTCCTTATGTAAATTCTTTAAGTGAATTTTATTATTGTCAATGGTTTGCAATGAGAAATCGATAGCTTGGTCTCCAACTTTAACTGTTGCCTGGTGTTGCGCTAAAATGTTAATTGAAATAAGGAGCAATATGAATAGGAATATTTTTTTCATCGCTGTAAAAATGAATAGTTCAGAAAGTACAACACTTTTAACTACAGAAAGTTTTAGGGTCTAGCCAAACATTTTGTTAAAAAAAATTGATTCTGTTTGCTAATCTTATTATGCCTGATAACCTAAAAATGAAAAGATCAGCACTCTTATTTTTTGAATAATTCATTTCTACAATGAATACGAAAGAACAAGGAAAGTAAACGAAGTTTGTTTTTGTTGAAAGATTTGTTTATTTCAGCGGGGGAAAGAGATGTTTACTTTATGGCACAGGTAATTCAAGAGTTTTTAATTGCTGTAAATGGTTCGGCACAGCTGGCGGTTTTAAACCAACGAATCGCCCTTTTTTATTCTTACATCGGTTACAAATTGTTTAATTTGCTGTTCGTCTTCTCTTTTGCAAATCATAAGAGTGTCGTTCGATTCGGCTACAATATACCCGTCGAGACCTTGCAAAACAGCCACTTTTTCATCCGAGATATTTACGATACAATTTTGCGCATTGTACATTAAAACATTATCACCTTTAATTACATTTCCATCGGCATCTTTATCCTCATGTTCATACAACGCGCCCCATGTTCCCAAATCGCTCCAGTCAAAATCGGCAGTAAGGACATATACATTTTTGGCTTTTTCCATTATGCCATAATCAATGGATATGCCGCGGCATTCGGAGTAGGTTTTATTTATAAAATGTATTTCATCTTCCGTATTGTATAATTTCAGCCCCCTTGAAAAAAGTGAGGCTATGTCAGTAAGATGGGTTTCAAAAGCTGAAATGATGGATGACATCGACCAGATAAAAATTCCTGAGTTCCAGAAAAATTCACCACTTTCAATAAACACCTTTGCCATTTCAATATCCGGTTTTTCAACAAAAGTTTTTACTTTATATAAATTATCAAGATTATTAAATTCTTCTCTTCTTTTTACCTGTATATAACCGTATCCTGTTTCCGGGCGGCAGGGTTTAATCCCCAGGGTCAGTAATGCATTTTTGCTTTTTACAAACTCAATTCCTTTTTCAATCTGACGGATAAACTCTTCCTCTTTCAGGATTAAGTGATCGGAAGGAGCAACGATTAAATTGGCATTCGGATTTTTTGACTTTATTTTATAGGCGGCATAAGCTGCACAAGGTGCAGTATTTCTTCGCAGAGGTTCAGGCAGGATTTGTTCTTCTGTTAATTCAGGGAGTTGTTCTTTTACCAGATCTTTGTAATTAATACTGGTTACGACCAAGAAATTTTCAGTGGGTATTATTTTGGAAAATCGTTGGAATGTTTGTTGGATTAGTGTTTTTCCTGTGCCTGTAATATCTAGAAATTGTTTGGGTTTTATTTTACGGCTCAGAGGCCAGAAGCGGCTTCCAATGCCTCCTGCCATTATAATACAGTAATTATTATTCATCTGATTTTTGCGATCTTTCTGCTTTGATGTTTAAATATAGGAATATTACGTAAAAATGTCATTATTATTTTAAGGAACTTGCGACTGTTATGTTTATTTCAAAATTTTGTTTCAACCATTAATGTTGTAATTTTAACCAAAATCTTGGCTATGAAGTTTTTTTTCAATGTTGGTCGCTATTTTTCAATGTTAAAGCGCGTTTTTGCCCGCCCCGAACGGCATAAAATGTATATCCGACAGCTTTTCCGCGAGATTGATAACCTGGGAGTAAATTCAGTTGGGATTGTAATTGTAATTTCTGTCTTTATTGGTGGAATTATGGTTATCCAGTTTGCTTACAGTATGTCGAATCCGCTTTACCCTTCGGAATTGGTCGGACTTGGTACCCGCGATACATTGATTCTTGAATTTTCGTCTACCATGCTGGCGTTGATAATGGCCGGGAAAATTGGGTCTAACATTACATCGGAGATAGGAACAATGCGGGTTACTGAACAGATTGACTCGTTGGAAATTATGGGAGTTAATTCGGCCAGCTATCTTATTCTTCCAAAGATTGTAGCCGTTGTTTTTATTTTTCCCTTCCTTTTTATTATAAGCGTATTTTTTGGAATGCTTGGCGGTTTGTTAACAGGACCCGTTGCCGGTGTTATTACTGTACCGGAATATCTTGATGGAATTCGTTATTTATTTTATCCCTATTATGTTACCTTTTCAATTATTAAATCGCTGTTTTTTGGCTTTCTGGTAGCCACAGTCCCCGCATATTTCGGTTATTATGTACAGGGCGGTGCATTTGAAGTTGGCAAGGCCAGCACTCGTGCTGTGGTTAATACAAATATTCTGATTCTTTTGTTTGATTTAATTCTAACACGCCTGTTATTAACATGATTGAAGTTAAAAATTTATATAAATCGTTTGATGGAAATGAAGTCCTTAAAAATGTGTCAGCCACATTTGAAAACGGAAAAACAAATTTGATAATCGGTCGAAGCGGTTCGGGGAAAACGGTGCTGCTAAAATCAATTTTGGGTTTGTTTGAAATTGATAGCGGAGAGATTTGGTATAACGAACGGAATCTCACTCAAATGGGCGAAAAAGAGGTGAAAAGAATGCGACGGGAAATTGGAATGGTTTTTCAGGGTGGGGCTCTGTTCGATAGTATTTCGGTGGAAGGGAATGTTCGTTTTCCCCTGGATATGTTTACTCGAATGTCTTCAAAAGAAAAGAAAGAGCGGGTTGAATTTTGCCTTGAACACGTAAACATTGAAAAACACGCATTTAGTTTATTTCCCAGTGAAATTAGCGGAGGGATGCAAAAGCGGGTAGCTATTGCGCGTGCCATAGCATTGAATCCCAAATACCTTTTTTGTGATGAGCCAAACTCAGGGCTCGATCCGGAAACGGCGACAGTGATCGACAAACTGATCCAAAGCCTGACAAAAGAATTTCAGATGACTACCATAATCAATACCCACGACATGAATTCGGTGATTGAAATTGGTGAGTCGGTACTTTTTATTTCAAAAGGTGAAAAAGGCTGGGAGGGAACAAAAGATGAAATCCTCAAAACAGACAGCAAAAAGCTAAACGACTTTATTTTTGC
Organism: Maribellus maritimus; assembly: GCF_022267315.1. Taxonomy (GTDB): domain Bacteria; phylum Bacteroidota; class Bacteroidia; order Bacteroidales; family Prolixibacteraceae; genus Draconibacterium; species Draconibacterium maritimum. Next base: position 49,018 of record NZ_JAIKLE010000016.1, on the reverse strand, counting down.
CAATAAGCTGTATGCACAGATGAAAGGAAAATAAATTAATTCTTTCTGAATTTATAATCTGAAGTTTTATTGTAAACAGTGGATTCTTTAGCTTCTTTTTACTTTTATCTGAAAATTGCGGATTTTAATTGGTTAACTTTTGTCTGAGGTTTTCTAATTTCCGTCCTTAGCTTTTAAAAATGAATTATGAATGTTTGATTTGCCAGATTAAATCGCTGCCACATCGTTTTGATAAATATGAAATTCCCCGGAAAGACCGAAATGCTGTGGCAAGTGAATTGATAAAAAAGATTGCCGGTATTGATCTTGAAAATAGTTATTCGCCGGAAATAACCAGAGACATTTTGGCTCTTTTAAAAAAGAAATCAACGGTTGAAGACCCTTATCAAAAGGAAAAAGAAGAAAGTAATTTTTATTTACAGAACAAATATTCAGAGTTTCAGGAATTGTTGCGGAATTCAGATGATCCTTTTAATCTTTCCCTTCGTTTGGCCATTGCCGGAAATATTATTGATTTTGGCCCTGCGCATCAGTTTGATGTGGATGAAACCATTCAACGAGTATTGACAACTGACTTTGCATTTGATCATTCAGCGCAATTAAAAATAGAGATAGAAAAGGCCCGCACTATTTTATACCTCGCGGACAACTCCGGTGAAATTGTCCTTGACAAACTTTTTCTTGAGACCATAAACCATCCAAATGTTTGGTTTGCGTTTCGCGGAGCACCGGTTTTAAATGACGCAACCTGCAAAGAAGTCTTCGACATTGGAATCGATAAAACTGCGAAAATAATCAGTAATGGCGACGATGCCCCTTCAACGCTTCTCCACAGGGTTAGTCACGAGTTTAAAGAAGTGTACAACTCGGCAGACCTGATTATCTCAAAAGGAATGGGAAATTACGAGGGGCTTATGAACGAATCGGATCCGCGGTTGTTTTTCCTTTTAATGATAAAATGCCCGGTTATCGCCGAAAAAATTGGTGCTAAAAAAGGTGATTTTGTAGTAAAACAAAATGTAAACTAACTTTTTGTACCCAATGTTATTAAAGGAATAATCATTTCTTCCATCGAAATTCCTCCATGCTGGAAAGTGTCTTTGTAATAATTCGAGTAATAGTTAAAATTATTAGGATACGCAAAAAAGTCGGTGGGTTGAGCAAAAATGTAACTTGTACTCACATTGGGAGCAGGAAGAAAAGCCAGTCTGGGGTCGCGTACTTCGTAAACCTGTTTGGCTTTGTAGTTTAGGTTTCTTCCCAGTTTATACCTCAGGTTGGTATTTGTTTCGCGTTCGCCAATCACTTTTACAGGATTGTCAACCCGAATTGCACCATGATCGGTCGTTACTACAAGTTTTATATCGTTTTCCGAAAGACTTTTGATTAATTCCAGCAAAGAAGAGTTGTTAAACCAACTGAGTGTCAACGATCGGTATGCTTTTTCATCTCCGGCTAATTCTTTAATCATATCCATTTCCGTACGGGCATGCGAAATCATATCCACAAAGTTAAAAACCATAACAGAAAGGTCGTTTGCAAGGATGTTCTTTACGTTGTCGGAAATCCTCTTTTCCAGCCGGATTCCGGAAACTTTATCATAATAAAGTTTCTCTTTGCGCCCGAGACGCTCCATCTGCTTTTGAAGTAATTGTTCTTCAAAGTAATTTTTATGCCCTTCATTATCATCATCTTCCCAGAATTCAGGATAAATTTTTTCTATTTCTGACGGCATTAACCCCGCAAACATAGCATTCCGGGCATACATGGTTGCTGTAGGTAAAATGCTGTAATATAATTCTTCCGTTTCGGTTCTGAAATAATTTTCAAAAACGGTGCTGAGTGTTCTCCACTGGTCGAAACGCAGGTTATCAATGATAAGTACAAATACCTTCTGTCCTTTATCAAGCATGGGAAAAACTTTATGCTTGAATACGTCGGTTGAAAGAAGTGGACGTTCACCAATTTCCTTTTGAAACCAGTAGAGATAGTTTTCTTTAATAAATTTAAAAAAGGCTTTATTTGCTTCTTCTTTCTGCATGGCAATTATCTGATCCATTGCAGAATCTTCCGAATTGCTTAATTCTATTTCCCAGTGCACCAGTTTTTTATAAATGTCGATCCATTCCTGATAAGTAAGCCTGTCGTTAATTCGCATTCCAATCTGGGAAAATTGCATTTGATAGGCCGACGTAGTTTGTTGTGTAACCAGCCTTTTCTGATCGATGTTCTTTTTTAGCGTAAGGAGGATCTGTTTTGGATTCACAGGTTTAATGAGGTAATCAGCAATTTTTGAGCCGATGGCCTCGTCCATAATATTTTCTTCTTCGCTCTTGGTAATCATCACTACAGGGACATTAGGCGAAAACGATTTGATTTCAGTCAGAGTTTCCAAACCCGTCATTCCCGGCATGTTCTCGTCCAGAAAGATAATGTCGTAAAAATTCTCTTTTACTTTGTCAACAGCATCCGAGCCATTGTTGGCTGTTTCAACTTCGTAGCTTTTTTCCTGTAAAAAAATAATGTGTGGGCGTAAAAGATCAATTTCATCGTCCACCCAAAGTATCCTAGGCTTTCTCATATTTTCTGAATTAATTGTCAGTTAAAGATAGAAACAAAAAAACGGACGTGGAAGTATGTGCTTAACAAACTTTAACCAAATTATTACTGGTTGAGATAATAGCGCTTGTAGAAATCCATGTATTCGATAATATTTTTTTCAGAAAGGAAGATATCAAGATTTTCAGCAGAAATCAGGAAGTTTCTGTAACTCGCTTCCCCAAGTGGTTTGTACAAATCACGATTTTGAACCAGGTTGGCCGAATATTTTAACGCTGTTTCTTTGTCCGGCAATCCTCTTACGGCTATAATCTCCCTGAAATTGTCAAGAGGCTTCTCCTCCAGCGTAAGCGACACACTCCCGTAATTGGCCTGGTTGTATTCACTAATCCCGTTTATAAATGCAGCTTTATCTATCCCTTCCAGCGGAATCACAAAAATAAACAAGTGCTGACCTTCAATGTTCTGGTTGTAAGGAGTTTCGGCTTCAACTGGCTCTGCGTCAATTGATGTTTGCTGTGTAACCGTTTGCCGGCTTGTTTCCTGTGTGCTTTCGTTTGTTGAGGTAGAAGACGCAGCAGACGATGAATTCTGATTTCGTTGAATGTAATGGTTCCTAAAGAATTCGATGTAATCATCCACACCATTTTCATCGATCATTTTTTGCAGGTTTTCGTCTGTTGTCAAAAAGTTCCGGTACGTTGTTCTTCCCAGCGACTCAAACAAACTCCTTGTTAGAACCACTTTTCTGAAATATGACATCGACTCGTTTAACGAGGGAATACCCTTTATAACCATTAACTGGTAATCGTTGGTTGTTTTTAACTGGAGAGCAAGATTCCAAACTCTGAATTCATTACGGTTAAACTGTGAAAATTCATTCATAACCTGGCGCATCGACATCTTAGGATCTTTAACTGCCAGTACAAAACTTTGAGTCGTGTCAATATCAGTATTAAACATCGAACCTGCCCCCGTATTAACAACTACAAAGTTTCCACGTTCTTTTAAAGCATCTTCTTCCTGTTGTGCCCTTGCCATTAGTTCTTCCGGCAAAACATCAGGTTCATCTTCGCTGAAATTCGATTTAATAAAACGGCTGTAATTTTTAACAAAGAATTTTAAGTAATCCGCCATCGATTTTTCAGTCATCATTTGCCGGTAGTTTGTAGAAGAAACCACAAAGTTCACATAATTAATTCCGGCGAGGGTTTTAAAAACACTGGCTCTGCGAATAATTGCCCCGTGATAGATTAATGCGTCCTCTTTATTTTCAAGTGCTCTTACAATCAGGAAGGCAGTGTTTTCATCCAGATTTTCGGTTTCAATGTCAAAATCGATTTTTGTATAATGGTCGATGTTATAGTTGGCGATGTCAAATTTTAAGCGGTTCAGATCGATTTCTGCATCGCGCGGGTAAGCAATAACGAAATAGTGAAGTAAATCTTCCTCATAGGTGAATTTGCCTCCAAATTCGTCATTTTCCATCCGGTTTTCAGGCAGCAACTCTTCATTTTGAATTTCCTCGTTAATGTAGCCCATTTCTACCAGTTTCTGGTAATCGGCCAGTGTACTGTCCTGAATTAATGTCAAAATTTCTTTGGCGAGTGGAGCAGGCTCTGCTTTTGGATAAGTCTCGATATAACCTTTTAGCAGATTTTCAAAACCATGAACATCGGTTTGTGTTCCACGCGCAATCGTTCCCATAAAGTCTATTTTCGAAAGCATCAAACTATCCGGTTTAAGACTTTTCATGGTATTCGTCATTTCAATTACATTCCCGTATCTTCCTGATTTATAGTTTCGGAATGTTTCCTGATAGAAGTTGTTTAAACTGTCCATCAGTGCTTCCATTTCGATAAAATAGTTAGGGTTTACAAGGTACTGCGCGTATTTGCTGTCAGGAAATTCCGAAATAATGAGACTCCTATAATAATTTGATTTTTGTTTGTCGCCCATTAGTTCATACAAATCATAAAGATCGAAGTAAGCTGAAAGAAGGTAAATGTTTTGGGGATAACGCTCGTTGAGTTCTTCAAACGATCCGGCAGAACGTTTGTAATTGCTAAATTCCGATTTAAATATTTTACCAGCATTGTATAACGCATCCCTGATTTTTTCATTCGAAACTTTCATCAGGGAGTCCGTTAAAGGAAGGTCTTGAGTATAAAATTCTTCTTTTAGCGGGTCGTCTTCCCGAATCACCATTTGACTCGAATCAATCATTTCAGTAAACTCATCCATTTCATCAATCGACATGGTATTTTTGTTTGACCTCCGCCAGTCGTCCTCAAGCCCTCTTTTTCCCCAACGTTGCTGAAAAGTGACTTTTCCGTATGATACGGTTTGCGGGTTGTAAAAATACCAGCCGGCACCGGAGCTACTGCTTCCCATTCCCATTCTGTAGCGACTTGAACGATTAGACCCTCTGCTATTTTGCATAGCCAGATTTTCCATATTCCGTTGCCGTTCCTGCTCCTCTTTTATCATATTGGCAATCAAAGCCTTTCTTTCTGTTTCCGACATTCCGGCAACTTTTTGTAAGCTGTCTTCACGTTCAACGGTATTCAGGTTGTCAACCAAATTGGTTAAACTCCGGTATTTTTGTTCCAGTTCAATATAGTTTGGGTAGGTCTCATCAACAATAATCATGGCACTGTCGTAGTATGCCTGTGCGCCTTTATAGTTTAAATCTTCAAAATATATATCGGCCAGAGTAACAGCACTTAATGCTCTTTGATACTGGTTTTGGAAACTGGTAGCTACCGATTTTTTGTAGTTTTCAATGGCCAAATCGCGGTTGCCTTCTTTAAAAAACAAGTTCCCAAGCGCAAAATATATTTGGTCTTTGAAGTCTATATTTTTTTTATCACGTAATAACTTGTTTAACTCTTTTTTGAGTTTTTCAGCGTCTCCTTCACCTGAAAAAACGCCGGCAGCATTTATCATCGCATTGAACTGCATGGCATAGTCGGCATTCATTTTTGTTACTTCGGTAAATGCTTCGGCTGCCTTGGCATGTTGTCCCAGTTCTTCATAAAGCTGAGCAATAATGTATTTGTATCTGGCCCTGTTCGACTTCCAGAAAATTTTTGAGTTTGCTATCTCCAAAAATTTGATAGCTTCCAGGTAGTCCCCCTGTCTTTTATAAAAATCGGCAGTAGCCAGCGCCAAATCTGCTTCCAGATTTTTAGGAAAATTGTCGTCGCCCTGAACAGCCTGAATGATTTCTGAAGCCTCTATGTATCTCTCCAGTTCGGTATAAGAACGAATCAGCCATACAAAAGCTTCATACTTGGTTTCCTCTTCCGAAAATTTTCTCACCACATAGGAAAAATTGGTGATGGCAGCAGTAAAATTGTGTTGATAAAAATACGCTTTTCCAATCAATATATAGCTGTCGTCAATCCATTTGTTAAATTCTTCCTGGCTCGCAAATTCAATATATTTTCTTGTGCGGTTTCGTTTTGGTTTTGGTTTTTTTGTAATTGAGTGAACTTCTATCAGTTTAGATCCCTTTACAACTGCATAATCCATATCGGAACGAACCATGTTGGCCGATGAGGGAATACTCGACTTATAAACCGGCAAAATTCTTGTGTAATCGTTTTCAATGTTGTCTTCAATACGCTGGACACCTTCTTTGATACTTTCGTTGGCATTGAAATAAACATTATAATGCGATGTCATGTTGTGAAACGCACGCGAGGCGCGGGTGTTCTTTTCAGTTGAACAACCTGCAAAAAGTGCTACCAGAAAAACTACTCCTATGGTATGTAAAAAAAGCTTATTCAAACAGATCTTTTTATTGGCTTTAGGAATAAACTGTTTTTTCATCAGAATATTGCCTCTATTCTTTTGATTTTATTCCATTTTCAAAAGGCACAAAAATAATATTTTTTTACTGTTTCAGCAGTAAAGAATTAAGAATAGGACTTACAATTCAAAATCAGCGATTATGTATTTGATACGCAACTATTTCCGGGTAATTTTTACCTTTTTTGTTGGCGCTTTTTGAATATTTCGGAGATGTACCTGATGTTTTACACTTTTGGCAACCTCGGTAAAAGCCATTCCGGTAACCGTTTCCCCGTTTGCTGCAACTGGTGTCCCTGCATCACCTCCTTCGCGAATACTTTGTACGATTGGAATCTGCCCGAGCAGCTTTAGCCCCAGCCTATCTGCCAGTATTTTGCCTCCGTCTTTGCCAAAAATGTAATATTTGTTTTCTGGAAGTTCGGCAGGAGTAAACCAGGCCATATTTTCAACGAGGCCAAGCACCGGGACATCGATTGATTTGCTCTGGAACATACTGGTTCCGCGAATAACATCGGCCAGTGCAACATCCTGCGGAGTGGTAACAATTATTGCTCCCGTAACCGGAACAGATTGTACAAGTGTAAGGTGAATATCACTGGTGCCGGGAGGAAGGTCGATGAGCAGGTAGTCGAGTTTACCCCAGTTACCTTCTGAGATCAATTGTTTTAAGGCGTTTGACGCCATTGGGCCACGCCATATAATCGCGCTTTCTGCATCAACAAAAAAACCAACCGACAAAAACTTCACACCAAATTTTTCGACAGGGTTAATCACCTCGCGGCCCTCCACTTTTTCACCGGTTGGCCGGATATCTTCTGCTCCAAACATTTTCGGAATTGACGGGCCAAAAATATCGGCATCAATCAAACCAACTTTTGCACCGGAATTTGCCAGTGCAACAGCAAGATTAACCGCAACCGTTGATTTTCCAACGCCTCCTTTTCCCGAAGCCACTGCAATAATATTTTTAACCTGCGGAAGAATCGGGCGTTCCATGTCGTGCAAAAACTTAACCGCAATGTTATCTTCAATTTCTACTTCATCTCCCAAATGTTTTTTGATGGCATTTTCACACGCTAAAACCACTTGTTCAATATTAGGGTCATTACTTTTTTGAAACACAAGAGAAAAGCTTATGCGCTGTCCTGCAATCCGTATTTCCTGCGCCATATCAAGCGAAACAATATCCTCATTACTTCCGGGGTATTTTACGTCGCGTAAAGCATCTGTAACGTTTTTGGGGACGATTAATTTACGTGGTATTTCTGCCATAACAACTTACTGTTAATTTAAATCCAACTTAGAAAATATAAGCTGTAAAAATAATTATTTTGAACTTTAGTTTAAAATAATTTCATTTTTATCTAAAATCAATGCAAACTTACAAATAATCGATTAAAAAATACTTTTTTGTATGAATTGTTTGAAAGGAAGAGCTACAGGGGGGCTTTCGGATTGAGTCAGCTTATTATTCAAGCTCTTTTCCCGGGTCCCAAAACCGCTCTTTAAAATTGATAATCTGGTCGTCTTCAAAGATAAATCCTTCGGCTTCGAGCAGTTCCTTCATCGCATTTGGTGTGTCAAAATGATGTTTCCCGGTAAGTAGCCCGTTTCGGTTGACAACACGGTGCGCCGGCACGAATTCAGAGTGGCTGCCTGCTGCATTCATTGCCCATCCGACCATTCGTGCAGAACCTGTTGTTCCCAAATATTTTGCTATGGCACCGTAAGAGGTTACCCGACCCGGAGGAATCTGTTTAACCACATCGTAAACTTTTTCAAAAAAAACGCTCATTACCGAGGAGATTGTTAGATTTTGAACTTGAATATTTAGAAATGAAAATAGTTCTTTTTTCTTTTAGAATTCAAAATCGATCAGTGAAATTGAAGTTTAGTTGAATTTTGTGATTTGGAATTTTTTTCAATGTATGTCTTTTGCGCTTCTTCCAAAACTGCGGTATTCATCTTTTTCAATTTCTATATCGGGCTCTTCAAAAGGTTTGTCATTCAACATGAAAGCAATGTATTTTATTGTAATTCCGCGGGAAAGCCACTGTTTTTCGTAGAACGTTTTTATTTGCAGTGTCTCATTTAATATTTCTGATTTGTAGAGGTTGTCGGTTTCTGCCAGAATTTCAAATTTATTCAGGTAAACCAATTCGCGCGTGTAGGTATACTGAAAATTACTGTCGGTTTTTAAGTGAATGATTCCATCTTTTTTTAATAAGGTTTTATATTTTTTCAGAAATGTTGTCGAAGTAAGTCTTTTGCGCGTTTTTTTCATTTGTGGATCTGGGAAAGTAAGCCAGATTTCAGCAATTTCGTTTTCTCCAAAAAACTGCGAAATAATTTCGATATTGGTACGCAAAAAACCAACGTTCTTTAGTTGTTTCTCGAAAGCTTGTTTTGCCCCTTTCCAGAGCCTTGCGCCTTTTATATCAACTCCAATGAAGTTTACCGATGGATTTTTTTCTGCCAGTTCAACCGTATATTCACCTTTTCCGCAACCCAGTTCCAAAACAATCGGATTTGTATTTTTGAAGAATTCTTTGTTCCAATTTCCTTTCAGACAAAAATCATCGTTCTGAACTTTATGATACGGCGCCTGAACTACATGCTCAAAGCGCTCCATTTCTTCAAATTTTGCAAGCTTATTTTTCCCCACTTTACTGAATTTTTTCTACCCTGAAGCCAATATCGCTTATTCCTTCCAGATTTTCTTCGCGCATTCCCTGTTGGATATTGATTTTATATTCGCCCGAAACGGGAAAATAAACGTTACGCCGATAGACCGCCTGCAAGGTTTTTAACCCGCTGAAACCTTCTCCCAGCCACTTGCCTGAGGGATCTGCCAACGTGACTTCAAATGTGTCTTTTACTGATTTGCCATCGGGTTGAACAATTTCGATAAACAGCCACAAATTGCTGTAAGAATAAGAAACCTCATTCCTGATATTGAGGTATAAATTGTGGTGTTGAAGTGTATCGGTAACCGGAAAGCTAAAATGAACCAGCGAATCCTGGTTCCACACTTTCTCCGGAATGGTTTTATATTCTTCAAAAACTTTGTTTTTATCGCAGGCTGAAAGAATAAAAAGTAATAAACCGAACAAAAAAAACAGGTGTTTTATTTTTTTCATCGGGAATTTGGTTTTCGGTTTACATTCCTATTGTGGTTTCTTTTCTTTTTTCTCGATTTTCTTTTGGGACGATCAAAGCGATTCAAATCCTCCTGTCCGACAACATTGTGGAAAGTATCGAGTTCATTTTTTAAATCACTCCTGTTTTCCACAACTAGTTTTTCCGGTCTTTTCCCTTTTCGGTTTAAATTTTGGATTTTTTTCACCATTTCAACCGGAACTTCAACTTGCGAAGCCGGAGCATTCCCTTGGAGTGTGTACCAATATTTCCGGTTAAATATATCGGCTTTAAAAAATATATATGTCCCGTTTTCGGTTTCAAGAGGAATATGATTTGGTGGAAAATCTTTTTGTGCGTCAATGTACGAATCAACTTCAAAGTTCAAACAGCATTTCAGTTTTCCACACTGACCGGCCAGTTTTTGAGGGTTAAGCGAAATTTCCTGGTAGCGGGCAGCATTGGTTGTAACCGAAACAAAATTACACATCCAGGTGGCGCAACAGAGTTCTCGTCCGCAAGGCCCGATTCCTCCAATTCTTCCGGCTTCCTGTCTTGCTCCGATTTGTTTCATTTCGATTCGTATGCGGAATGTTTCGGCTAAAACTTTAATCAACTGACGAAAATCAACCCGGCCATCGGCAATGTAATAGAAAATCGCCTTTGTTTTGTCACCCTGATACTCCACATCGCCAATTTTCATGTCCAGATTCAAATCTGCTGTAATCTGCCGTGAACGTATCATTGTTTGGTGTTCCAGAGATATGGCTTCTTTCCATTTCTCAATATCTACTGGTTTGGCTTTTCTGTATATCTTTCGCAATTCACCGTTGACGAGTGTAACTTTGTGTTTCTTCATTTGCTCAAACACAAGTTCTCCGGTCAAAGAAATAATTCCGATGTCATGTCCCGGATTGGCCTCAACAGCTACTAAATCGCCAACTTGCAACTTGAGGTTATTTACGTTTATATAATAGTCTTTTCGTGTATTTTTAAAACGGACCTCAATAATATCCTGTTTCGGAACCGTTGATTTTATATCGCCCAGCCAATCGTTGACATGAAGTTTGGCACATCCGCACTGGTCGGAGTTGCAAATACCTCTTTCTATCGTATCGATTTCCAATTCTTTCATAAAGTCTGTTTATAGTTAGATCATTTCAAAAATCAATATTTCTAAAAGAACTAACAGGACAAAAATAACAATTATACCTATTTGCCGGTGAAATGTAACTTATTTAAAACGAATTTATTAAACCGGCGGGAGTTATTTGCCCATTTTATTTGTAGCTGGAAGCATTTATTTAACAGGTATCTGGTTGTCTTTGTCTTTGTAAAACGGATATACAAGGTAGTTGTAAATGATACAGCCCACACAAAAATTTATAACGGAATCCATAAATGACAGCGTCATTAAAATACCGGCTACAATTAAAGCACCTGTTGTGTATCCGAGCAGTTGTAAAATTAAAGAAGTAAGGGCACAAACTACTCCCAGGCGCGATGCAAAAACTTTTTGAGCAAGATTGATGGGCTTTTTTGGCAGTTTTAGCGCTGAAATTATTGAAAATGCAATATAACGCAAGGGGCTGTATTCAATCTTCCAGGTTGCTCTGATAAAATAATCGGCTGCAACAACCCCAATAAACACCGGATTTTTAGTATAAATAAAAAATCCCATGAGGATTACATTGAGAAAAACAGTTAACCGGCTAACTTTGCTGTCAATTTTCTCGATGGAAATCGGGCACACAATTCCTTGGATCTTCATAACTTGTTTTTATTGATGAAATAGAATGGCTAATAGTTAGTTACTTCAACAACCTAACAATAAAATTGGTTTAAGAAGGGAATTTGTCGGGAAACGAGACTTTCGTAAAAGGGCTATGTGTAAAAATTAATATTTATCTTTTTATTAACCGCACCATTCTCAGTGCAGTGTCGAGAAAGATAATACGTGGATTTCCGTTCATCCCAATGTGTTTTATGCCCAGTTCAAATTCTTTTGAAATTGGTATTATATTTCTTTCGTTAATAAAGGGCGCAAATTTTTTTCCCCAGTCCTGTTCTTCGCGGTTTAAATATACAAGGTTCATTTTTTTCATATTGAAAATAAAATATTCACGAACCAAACGGAGAGCAGCATCGAAAAACGATTTTTGTTTGTCGCGGCCAATTGCAGCCATTTCATCAGCCCAATTTATTAGATCCAGAACCTGACGAGAGTAAGCAAATCGCATCATTTCCTGGAATTTCAGAAAGTAAAACTGGTTATCCTCTCCCGGGTTAAGGTATTCGAGCGCTTTAATATAACTTCCGTTTGCTAGGTGAACGGCATCAGGTATTATATCAGGATCTGCATCTGTTTTTTCCAAAAGGGCATTTTTAATCGATTCGTTGTCGATAAACGGAACCTTTACAAGTTGTGCCCTTGAACGAATTGTGGAAATTATGGCTTCTTCATTTTCGGAAATGAGCAGGAAAAGTGTTTTGTTTGGCGGTTCCTCAATTAGTTTTAGTAGTTTGTTTGAACAACTGATGTGCATTTTCTCCGGTAGCCAAATCACCATCACTTTAAATTCCGATTCAAACGATTTAAGATTTAATTTCCGGTAGATAGAGTCGCTTTCCCGCTCGTAAATTAAACCTTGTGCATTTCCGGCGTCAATTGAACCAAGCCACTGGCTAAGATTAAAATAATGGTTTTTAAGCACCATTTCACGCCACTCTTTTATAAAATCATCACTCATCGGATTTTTAAATTTGGGTGAGTTAAATACCGGGAAAACAAAATGCAAATCGGGGTGAGCCAGCTTTTGATATTTATGACACGACGGGCATGTCCCGCATGAATCCGTTTCCGTACGGTTACGGCACGAAATATATTGCGCATAAGCCAAAGCCAACCCTAATTTACCTGTGCCCTCGGGGCCGGCAAAAAGTTGGGCATGACTGATTCTTTCGTCCTTGACCGAGCGGATTAGCCGTTGTTTTATATCGTTTTGTCCAATTACGTCGCTAAAAAACATGGGTTAAAAATAACCAAATATCAAAGACCAAATAACAATTGTTGGTAATTGTTTGAAATTTGGCAGCGTTATCGCAATTTTCGAAAATTGCAGCGCGTCATGCTGAACGTGTTTCAATATCTTAATTGTAGGAAAGAGATTCGGACATCATTTCGGAATGACGAAAAGATAAACGAGAGTTATCATTACATTACCCGCAGTTTAAGGTATTTAAAGTTTATTACAACATTAAATTCGGTTTACTTAAAAATCACTCCTGTTTTCCACGAGATTAATTTCTTATCTTTGGTTGATTTTCGAAAAACTCAAAAAAAATAATAAAATGCAAACTATTAGTAGCTACGATTTTAAAGGCAAAAAGGCGCTCATTCGTGTTGATTTTAATGTGCCGTTAAATGAAAATTTTGAAATTACCGATGACACCCGTATGCGGGCTGCACTTCCTACCATCAAAAAAATTATTGAAGGCGGTGGTTCTCCTATCATCATGTCTCACCTTGGCCGTCCGAAAAACGGACCGGAAGATAAATTTTCTTTAAAACCATTGGTTGCTCATTTGTCGGAATTACTTGACGGTGCAACTGTGAAAATTGCTCCGGATTGTATTGGCGACGAAGTGAAAAAAATGGCCGATGAAATTAAACCAGGCGAAGTTTTGATTTTGGAAAACCTGCGTTTTTACAAAGAAGAAACTGCCGGCGACGAAGAATTTGCAAAAAAATTAGCTGAAAACGGAGACTGCTGGGTAAACGATGCTTTTGGAACTGCGCACCGTGCTCATGCTTCTACAGCTGTTATCGCTAAATTTTTCCCGAACGACAAAATGTTTGGTTACCTGATTGAAAGCGAAGTTGAAAGTTTAGATAAAGTTGTTAAAAGCCCGCAACGACCTTTAACTGCAATTATGGGCGGAGCAAAAGTTTCTTCAAAAATTACGATCATCGAAAACCTGTTGAGTAAAGTTGACAACCTGATTTTAGGGGGTGGAATGACTTATACTTTTGTAAAAGCGAACGGTGGAAAAGTTGGTGATTCAATTTGCGAAGACGATTTTATTGACACAGCAAAAAATATTGAAAAACTGGCCAAAGAAAAAGGTGTAAAACTGATTATTGCTACCGATGTAGTCGCCGCCGATGCATTTAGCAACGATGCAAACACAAAAATTTGTGCTGCCAACGAAATTGCTGACGGATGGCAAGGTTTGGATGCTGGTCCGGATAGTGTTGCTCAAATGAAAGAAGTGATTGAAAATTCAGGAACAATCCTTTGGAACGGCCCGGTTGGTGTTTTTGAAATGGAAACATTTGCCGGCGGAACAAAAGCAGTTGGTGCTGCCATTGTTGAAGCAACTAAAAAAGGTGCTTTCTCATTGGTTGGTGGTGGCGACTCGGTTGCCGCTGTTAACCAATTCGGAATTGCCCCGGGAGTATCATACATTTCAACTGCCGGTGGTGCATTGTTGGAATACCTCGAAGGAAAAGTTCTTCCCGGGGTTGCAGCTGTTCGTGGCGAATAAACAAAAAACAAACAATATATTTGAAAGCCCGGTTCGTTTTTTGCGAGTCGGGTTTTTTATGATGTTAAATTGAATTATCTTTAAATTAAAAATGACAAAAAAAGCTGATCTGGTAAGTGGATTGTATCCAAAATTTAATTGCGCACAGGCAACGTTTGTTCTTTTTGCTCCTGAACTGGAACTGGATGAGAAAGTAGCTTTAAAAATTGCCAGTGGTTTTGGAGGAGGAATGGCTTGCGCAGAAACCTGTGGGGCTGTTACCGGTTCTTATATGGTTATTGGGATGAAACACGGATACACAAGCTCAGATCCAACCGACAAAGCAATTACCAAATCTAAAATTATAAGGTTTAACGAATTGTTTCGAAAAAAACATGGTTCGTTAACCTGTAAAGTACTTACTGGTTTTGATATTTCGACACCCGAAGGAGCCAACGCTGCTCTTGAAGCTGAAGTATTTCAAAAGAAATGTCCTGAATTTATTAAAACAGCCTGCACAATTCTGGAGGAACATTTTTAAAATATAGTTTAAAGTTTTTTAGTTGAAAACGATAGTTATTTGAGATAGCGCCTATTTGTTAATTAAAACAAAAGTTCTATTGAGTTGTTTTTAATTGTGTAGAATTTAAAGCTTATTTGATATGAAATATAATGTAGGTACAACAGATCGTTTATTAAGAATAATTCTTGGTTTAATTATCGCAATTTTAGGAGTTGTTTTTGACAGTTGGTGGGGATTAATTGGAATTATCCCTTTGGCTACGGGGCTTTTTAAAATTTGTCCTTTGTATATACCTTTTAAAATTTCGACACATCAGAATAAAGAATAGAAAAAAATTTTAAAAAGAACGGGGAGTAAATGCTTCCCGTTTTTTTCTAAATCGGCTTCTGAAAATCGGTAGCAGACACTTTGTAGTTCTTCTTAGTTCTACTGTTTATCAGCTTTTTAAGTTTTGTTTGGTTCGTTTGGTTATAAAAATATTAAATTGTATCCACATTTTTATTTGCTGAAATAAAGTTGTTTTTACATTTTTACCGCTCCAAAATTATCAAATGAAACTATGAATGTCAGAAATTTAATTATTGTTTTAACCACCATAATATTGATGTCGGTTTTGGGTTGTGATTCTAAAAAATCCAATAAAACAATTCAAACAGAATTGGATAATGACTGGTTTTTTCGTCAAAGCGGAGAGACTGAGTGGTTATCGGCTACTGTCCCGGGAACGGTTCACACCGATTTGATGGCGCACGGGAAAATAGAAGATCCATTTTACCGGTTAAATGAACACGACGTTCAATGGGTTGACAAAGCAGATTGGGAGTACAAGACCACTTTTACTGCCGATAAAGATTTGCTGGCGAGAGATAAAATAGAACTTGATTTTGAGGGTCTAGATACATATGCCGACGTTTTTGTAAATGGGGAAAAGGTTCTGGAAGCTGACAATATGTTCAGGGAATGGACTGCGGACATAAAAGATGTGATACAGGAAAGAGAAAACGAGTTACTTATTATTCTTCGTTCTCCGGTAGTTGAGGGCATAAAAAAATACGACGCACAGGGTTATGTAATTCCGGTTTCCGACAACGATTTAGCTGAAATCGGACAGGTGGAAGATGGTAAGAAAGTAAGTGTGTATACGCGAAAGGCCGGGTATCATTTTGGCTGGGACTGGGGGCCTCGCCTGGTGACCAGCGGAATATGGCGTCCGGTTAATATTAAAGCATGGGATTTGGCGAAGATCGAAAGCCTTCAGATTATTCAAGATGATGTAACGGAAGAGCTTGCAGCTTTTACAGCCGTGTTTGAAATTACAGCGCTTGAGAATCAAACAGCAACTCTTTTTGTAAAAAGCGACAGTACACAGTTGGCTTCTTCTCCGGTTCAGTTAAAAGCCGGAACAAATAAATATTCTGTTGACTTTCAAATTAAAAATCCTAAGCTGTGGTGGACCAATAGTTTGGGAGAACCCTATTTATATAATATTTCAGCGAATGTTAAAATAAAGGATCTCGACCTTGCCGAGACTACGCGGATTGGAATTCGAACTCTTGAATTGGTTAGAGAAGAGGATGAGAATGGAACATCATTCTATTTCAAATTGAATGGACATCCGGTTTTTATGAAAGGTGCCAATTATATTCCCAACGATGTTTTTTTGCCTCGGGTAAGCGATGATAATTACAAAAAGGTTGTTGAAACAGCCAGGCAGTCGAATTGCAACATGTTGCGTATTTGGGGAGGTGGCATTTATGAAAATGATATTTTTTATGACTTGTGTGATGAAGCTGGCATCCTTTTGTGGCAGGACTTTATGTTCGCCTGTTCGATGTTTCCGGGCGATGAAGCGTTTTTAGACAACGTAAAACAGGAAGCGATAGATAATGTAAAACGTTTACGGAATCACCCAAGTATTGCTTTATGGTGCGGGAATAACGAAATTCTTGCTGCCTGGAAAGGCTGGGGTTGGGAAAAGGCCGAGCGGGCCAAAAGTGAAGAAAATGCTGACAAAATATGGCAATCTTACGTCGATATTTTCCATAAAGTTTTACCTGATGTCGTAAAAGAATATGACCCGCAAAGGAGTTACTGGGGATCAAGTCCCTCTTCGGGTTTAGGCGTCCCAGCCGATTTGGTAAACGGAGACGAACATTACTGGGGCGTTTGGTGGGGGAAAGAGCCATTTGAAACCTATGCAACTCATTTAGCCCGGTTTATGAGTGAATATGGTTTTCAGTCGTTCCCTGAAATGGCATCAGTTGAGAAATACGCTCTTCCGGAAGACTATGATATTTTTTCAGAAGTGATGAAATCTCATCAGCGTTCTTCTATCGGTAACGGGACAATCGAGTATTACATGAATCAGGAATACAATTCACCAAAAGATTTTGAGTCGTTTTTGTATGTTAATCATGTTTTGCAGGCCGAAGGGATTAAATTTGGATTGGAAGGACACCGCCGGGCAATGCCTTATTGTATGGGAAGTTTGTATTGGCAAATTAACGATGTGTGGCCGGTAGCATCATGGAGTTCAACCGATTATTACCAAAAATGGAAGGCCTTGCAGTATTACGTAAAAAAAGGTTTTGAACCGGTTTTGGTTAGTCCGTATATCGATGGGGCAAAATTTAGGGTAGGAATTGTGAACGACAGATTACAACCGGTTAATGCTGAGCTCTATTTGCGGTTGATGGATTTTGACGGACAGGTAATTTGGGAAGAAGCTTCACTGGTGGAAATTCCGGCCAACTCAAGCGATGACTATTTTGATGTTAACCGATGGGAGTTTACCTACAGAAAGAGTCTGCAGAACCTGGTATTTTCAGCAGAACTGAGAGAAAATGGAGAGATAATATCAAAAAACAATTTCTATTTCAGGCCATACAAGGAATTGAGGGTTCCAACGCCAAAAATTGAATATGCCATAGAAAAAGATGAGGATGGCTATACAATTGATTTGAAAACGGACAAACTGGCTAAAAATATTTATCTGCAAATTGGAAATGAAGAAGGATTCTTCTCTGATAATTATTTTGATCTGCTACCGATGGAGAGTGTGGGAATCCATTTGAAAACTGACATTTCGGAGGCCCGTTTAAATGAAGTGTTGACAATAAGAACACTGGAAAGTGCCTTTTAATAGCCGAAACATATCATATTCTGAAAATAAAAAGCTGTCTTTTGTAAATAGAAAGACAGCTTTTTATTTCTCTTCACAGATTTGATCTTTATATTATATTCAAATTTTTTCCAACTTTGATAAATGCGTTAACTGCATTGTCTATTTGTTCTGTTGAATGAGCAGCAGACAACTGAACCCTGATTCTGGCTTTTCCTTTCGGAACAACCGGATAAACAAAACCAATAACATAAACCCCCTCTTTTAGCAGTTCGTCAGCAAATTTAACAGCCAGCGGAGCATCATAAATCATTACCGGAACAATTGCTGTATCTCCTTGCACCAAATCAAAACCTGCAGCTTGCATTTTTGTTCGAAAGTGTGTAGCATTAGCCATGGTTTTTGCAGGTAAATCACCTGATTCTGAAAGCATATCAATAACTTTTAGTGTAGCTCCAACCGTAGCAGGGGCAAGGGTGTTCGAGAACAAATAGGGGCGTGAACGCTGGCGCAACATCTCTATGATTTCTTTTCTGCCCGAAGTACAACCGCCGTTTCCTCCCCCCATGGCTTTTCCAAAAGTGGTTGTAATAATATCGATTTTGCCAAGCAAGCCAAAATGTTCTGCTGTTCCCCGTCCCGTTTTTCCAATGTAGCCAGTTGCATGCGAATCGTCAACCATTACCAGTGCATCATATTTTTCAGCCAGCGCAACAATTTCCGGTAATTTTGCCATATCTCCGTCCATTGAGAAAACACCATCGGTTACCACAATACGATATTGTGCAGCTGCAGAATCAACCAAACATTGTTCCAGTTCCATCATGTTTGAATGTTTATATCTGAAACGTTGTGCTTTGCATAGGCGGACACCATCGATAATAGAAGCGTGGTTTAGTTCATCGGAAATAATCGCCGATTCAGGTCCCAGCAAGGGCTCAAAAACTCCGCCGTTTGCGTCAAACGCGGCGCAGTATAAAATTGTATCTTCCGTTCCCAGAAATTCGGACACTTTTTCTTCCAGTTCTTTGTGAATTTGTTGTGTGCCACATATAAAACGAACAGAAGAAAGACCAAAACCCCAGTCGGTCATGATATCCTGTGCTGCTTTAACTACTTCAGGGTTATTGGCTAAACCAAGATAGTTGTTGGCACAGAAGTTTAATACGGTTTTTTCTTCACCGACTTTAATTTCTGAACTTTGCGAAGATGTAATGATTCTTTCAGTTTTGTATAAACCTTGTTCTTTTAATTCTTCCAGTGTATTTTGCAGATCTTGTTTGATTTTTCCGTACATATAAGGACTTATTAAAGTTCAACACAAAATTATAGAATGACGTGGAAATAAAGAGTGATAAAAGACATAAATAAATATTCATTCCACATTAAATGCTTTCTTATATCTTTGCACCGAATTCAAAAAAAGAGCAATGAGCAACTCAAAAGTTAGGGTACGGTTTGCCCCAAGTCCAACAGGTCCGCTGCACATGGGCGGAGTTAGAACAGCTTTATTTAATTACCTTTTTGCAAAAAAGAATGGCGGTGATTTTATCCTTCGTATTGAAGACACTGACCAAACCCGCTTTGTGCCGGGAGCGGAGGAATACATTATTGAGAGTTTGAATTGGTGTGGTTTGAATCCGGTGGAAGGTCCCGGAGTTGGTGGTAATTTTGGACCATACAGGCAAAGCGAAAGAAAGGAGCTGTATAAAGGATATGCCGATCAATTGGTTGAATCGGGCTGGGCATATATTGCTTTTGATACTCCTGAAGAAATTGACATACTCCGGAAGGAAGCCGAAGCAAATAAAGCAACTTTTTCCTACGGAATCGGAACACGCGATAATCTCAATAACTCATTGAGATTATCGGCTGAAGACGTTCATGAGAAATTAGAAGCAGGTGATAATTACGTTATCCGTTTTAAAATGCCGGAAGATTTGGATGTTACGGAAGACGATTTAATTCGCGGAACTGTGACGTTTAATACAACAAAAAGTCTTGACGACAAAGTGCTTTTTAAATCGGATGGAATGCCAACATACCACCTTGCAAATGTAGTTGATGACCATTTGATGAAAATTACACATGTTATTCGTGGAGAAGAGTGGCTGCCTTCGATGCCGCTGCATGTGCTGTTATATAAAGCGCTGGGCTGGGAAGAAACCAAACCCCGGTTTGCGCATTTACCGCTTATTTTAAAGCCGGTTGGCAAAGGGAAATTAAGTAAACGCGATGGTGATAAGATGGGATTTCCCGTCTTTCCACTCCAGTGGAAAGACCCCGAAACCGGAGATATTTCACGGGGTTATCGTGAAGATGGTTATTTCCCCGAAGCTTTTATAAACTTGCTGTCTTTATTAGGATGGAATCCCGGAACGGAGCGGGAATTCTTTTCGATCGAAGAGTTATCTGAAATTTTTAGTCTGGAACGTGTGGTGAAATCGGGTTCGCGTTTTGATCCTGAAAAGGCCAAGTGGTTTAACAAACACTATTTTCAGCAAAAAACGGAAACGGAATTAGCCCGGCTTTTTAAACCGGTTTTGACGGGAAAGGGGGTTGTCGCGAGTGATGAAAAAATTGTGCGTGTTGTAGCTGAAGTAAAAGAACGTTGTGAGTTTGTTTCCGATTTGTGGGAGCAAAGTCATTTCTTTTTTGAAGCGCCTGAATCTTACGATGAAAAAACAGTAAAAAAACGCTGGAAAGAAGATACGCCGGGGAAGCTTTCTGCTATTGCAGAGCTTTTTGAAAATATAAAGGATTGGAAAGCAGAGTCGATTAAAGAACCATTTTCCGCTTTTATGAATGAAAAAGAGTGGAGCTTCGGGGCAATCATGAATCCGCTTCGTTTGTGCCTGGTTGGTGGAAATATGGGACCCGACTTGTTTGTCATTTGTGAAATTTTGGGGAAAGAAGAGGCTATTTCGCGCATAAAAAAGGGAGTTTATTCGATAAAATAAAGAACCGGTTGTCTTATTACCGAACATTCGCAGGAGGTTAATCGTTGTTTTGGTGTTATGTTTCAAATAGTAAACATCAGAAAATTAACGATTACCGAATGAATGACCAAACAAAGATCAGACTCCCTCGAAATGTATGGATTCTGACCGTTTCTCAGGCTTTAATTTTATCTGTAAGTTCAATGGTGGTGTTTGTGGGGGGACTGGTAGGGGCCCAGCTTGCACCGCTTGAAAATCTGGCAACATTACCTGTTGCAAGTATTGTTGTGGGGACTGCCGTTACAATTCCACCGGTTACTTTTTTAATGAACAAAATCGGACGACGACGTTCATTTTTTATTATTGGTTTATACTCGGTGCTTGCTGCCATATTGGCCAGTTATGCTATTTCTATTTCAAATTTTTATCTGTTTTGTTTTAGTACGTTTTTGTTTGGGGCAACTTATTCCTGTGTAATGCAATTCCGGTTCGCGTCAATGGAAAGTGTATCAGAAGAGTTGATTCCAAAAGCAGCGTCAATGGTTTTGGTTGGGGGAATTGCTGCTGCGTTTTTAGGACCTGAAATAGCTGTCTTCGGCAAGGATTTATTAAAAGTAGAATTTGCTGGTTCGTTTATTTTATTGGCCGGACTATTTGTGATTGCGATGTTTTTTCTAACAGGTTTCAAGAATCCAATCCCGCAGGAAACAAGCAATGAAAGTACGCAGCGACCATTAAAGGAAATATTTAAACAACGTGTATTTTGGGTTTCTATATTGAGTGCAACCATTGGATATGCTGTCATGAGTTTTATAATGACAGCCACTCCGGTTAGCATGCACGTTATGGATGGACATTCGCTTAGCCACACAAAATGGGTTATTCAAAGCCATATTGTAGCTATGTTTTTGCCCTCATTAATTACAGCATGGATCATCAAAAAGCTGGGGCTGTCTAAAATGATGATAACCGGATTAGTTGCGTATTTGATTTGTATAGCTATTGCATTTGCCGGAAAGGATTTAGGCAATTACTGGGTATCGCTTATTTTGCTTGGTGTGGGCTGGAACTTTTTGTTTATCGGGGCAACAACTTTACTTCCGCAGTGTTACAATCCCTGCGAACGGTTTAAGGTACAGGCGGTAAACGATTTTGTAATTTTTGGAACACAAGCTGTGGCTTCCCTCTCTGCCGGTTGGTTTATATTTGCAGTGGGATGGAAGATTTTGCTTCTGATTAACCTACCCTTTATTTTGTTTCTTTCGGTGGTGATTTTAAAGTGGAAAACAAAGAAAGTATAATGAAAATTTGTTTAAAATATTTTTGCTTTTTTATGTCGTTTCCTAATTTCTAAAGGATTGTATGAAACATCTAAAGTCCTCATTTTACCTATTCACAACTCAATGTTTCTAGCCAGAGTCTCTTCATTATCAGGATTTTACTATTTACTCATATCGTAATGCTTCGACGGGATTCCTGGTAGCGGCTTTCCAGCTTTGAATACTTACCGTTAATAAGGCAATTCCCAGAGCCAGTAACCCGGTCGCTAAAAATATCCACCAATTCAAACCGGTTTTATAAGCGAAGTTTTCGAGCCACCTGTTCATTGCGTACCAGGCAACCGGGCTGGCAATAATAAACGCAACACCCACCCACATCAGATAATCTCTGTTAAGCATGGTAACTATTTCAGAGACTCGTGCACCATTTACTTTTCTCACACCAATTTCTTTCACCCGGCGTTGGGTACTTATCAGTGCCATACCAAATAATCCCATGGAACTTATAAACAAAGCAATTGTTGTAAAAACAGAGAGCAATCTTGCCTGCAACAGTTCGGCTTTATAAACTTTTTTATACATGGCTCCAACATGTTCGTACTGAAAAGGATATTCGGGAAACAATGAATTCCAAACGGTTTTCATATCATTTAAAGCCTGAGCTTGCATTTCAGGTTTATAAGAAATCACAAAATTAAGCAGCCATAGATTTTCACGTTTAAAAAAAACAAGTGGTTCAACAGCACTTTTCAGACTTTGAAGATGAAAGTCTTTCACTACTCCAATAATTTTACCTCCAGGAATTTCGATTCCCGAGCCGGGAGCAGAAAAAATTAACCTAAATTCTTTGCCGGTGATCTTGTCCGGCTCGGAATATCCTAAGCGATGCATTGCGGCTTCATTTATAATATATTCCCCTGAACCATCAGCGTCGGTGTTTTTTTTAGAAAAGTTTTCTCCGCTTAAAAATTGCAGATTAAAAATAGAGGCAAAGGAATAATCACAGGGAAATACGCCGATCCTGTCATATTCCTGGTTCTGTTCATCTGTTTTATAACCTTCCATTTCAAAAGGGAACATGTCGTTCGCTTCGCCTCCCGGAGGTTCCATCATGGCAGAAACGGATTCAATACTGTTGTATTTCAGCAACTCTGCTTTTAAAACTTTAAATTTTTGCTGTATGCTTGAGTGCACCGATTCAAAGCAAACAATGTTATCTTCATTTACTCCAATACTACTGTTTAATGCATATCTTGTTTGTTTTGAAATGACAATTACAGAGACAATCAGGGCAATGGAAAATCCGTATTGAAAAATAATTAACGCACTGCTAACTCTTCCTTTCGCCATTTTCGGAGAAACATTTCTTTTTGTTCTGTTTCTGAATAAGGAAGATACAAAACTCACAACGGGTGTCATTCCAAGAATCAGTGCGGACAAATTGAATAAAAGAACAATTACAGCTACAGAAAATGTATTGCCGTTTAACAGATTCAATCCGTACATTTTTGCTATCAGGGAGTTTATAGGAAAAGCTATCATCAGGGAAAGTATGGAAGTTGTGACGACAATAAACAATCCTTCAATAAAAAAATAACTGGCAATAGAATATTTTGATGATCCTAAAAGTTTGTTTACAAACATGTATTTTGCACTAAATCCGGTCATTCCCATGTTTAAATTGGCATAGTTACTAATGGAAATAAGAAGTAAAATAAGTGCTGCAATTGTCAGTACATAAATATTTGTAAGACTCCCGGCCGGTTCTATTTCGCGGAGTTTGTGCGATTTTAAATGGATATCATTTAATTTTTGTAAATGTACCTGTGTATCCATTTCCTCCGGATTTGTCTCCCGGTTGTTCTTTAAGTAGACTGAAATACCCGATTTTACATTTTCAGGATTGGCATTTTCAGCCAGCAGAAGGTAGGTCCATGCCCACGAATTGGCGAACTGATCTGCACCGGGAGTAGTTATAAAATCGGGATAGAAATGGCTGTTTGAAGGAAAATCTTTCATCATTCCCTGCACTGTGAAGTCCTGCTGTTCGCCGTAAAACTGGCCGGCCGGTAGTGTCAAAACTTTCCCGACAGGATTTGTTTCTCCGAAAACTCTTTTTGCGAAACTCTCGGTTACGACCATTGATGCCGGATTTCCCAGAACTTTTTGTTTGTCGCCAATTAAGAGCCTGGCATCAAAAACCTGGAAAAAAGTACTGTCGCATTCGAATGCTTCATTGATGTTGTAAAATCTTTCTTCGTATTTAATAAGCCCGCCTCTAACAGGCATTAGGCGGGTGAAGTTTTCCAATTCAGGAATTGCTTCTTTTAATTCGGGAATGTAGCCGGGATTAATTGTTCGGGCAAAGTGCTTTCCTCCTAAAAAATCAGGGTCGGTTATGGTATACCTGTATATTCTGTCTGATTTCGAATGATAGCTGTCGTAACTCAGCTCATTTTTGAGAAATAAAGCTATAAAGACGATTCCTGTTAACGCGAGGCTTAACCCAATAACCTTTACAAGATTTAAAAAAGGATGTTTTAGCAGGTTTCGTATTACTACTTTTAGAATCATTGCATCTGATTTTTCGGATCGTAAATTTAATGATATAAAATATGAAGCACATCATTAAAATTTAAATCGATAAATTAGTTTGACCCGCAACAATAATGATATTTACGATTTGCTTTTTGTACTTCAAAAAATTATTTCCTGTTTTCTACCTGATAATCTTCCCGAATGAGCCCGTCAATTAATTTGACAACGCGGGTTCCGTATTGTGCAAAATCTTCATTGTGGGTTACCTGGATAATTGTCATTCCTTCCTCATTCAGTTTTTTCAGCAACTTCATGATCATTTCTCCTTGTTCGGAATGCAGGTTCCCTGTTGGTTCATCGGCAAGCAACAATTTTGGGCTTCCAATTATTGCCCGGGCAATGGCTACCAACTGCTGCTGTCCGCCTGAAAGCTGGCTGGGGAACAAATCTTTTTTTGCTACCATATTAAAACGGTCGAGCAGGTCGGCTACCATAGCTTTTCGTTCTTTTCCTTTTACACTGCGATAAACCAAAGGTGTTTCAATGTTTTCATATACATTCAGTTCGTCGATGAGATGAAAAGCCTGGAAAATAAAACCGATGTGGCTGCGGTGGTATTGTACTTTTTGTTTTTCCTTGATTTTGTGGGCAGGTTCATCCCAGAAATAATACTCGCCCGCACTTGGTTCATCCAATAATCCAATAATATTAAGTAAAGTAGATTTGCCCGCACCACTTGGGCCCATAATGGTTACAAACTCACCTTGTTTAACTTCGAGGTTAACACCTTTTAAAATAAAGGTTCGTTGAAATTTAGCGTCGTAATACTTGTCGATTTTTTTTAATTGTATCATATCTTAAACTTTGATTAACTGATTTTATGATTGACTTTGATATTTTTTGTTCATACTCTTTTGAAACCGAGATTCTTATTCATACCTCAAACTATCTACCGGATTTCGGGTCGCTGCCTTATACGACTGGAACGAAACAGTTAACAAGGCAATGGCCAGGGCCAATACTCCTGCAATGGCAAAAAGCCACCAACTTAAAGAGGTTTGATAGGCAAAATTTTCGAGCCATCGGTTCATCGCGTACCACGCAGCAGGAACAGCAACTACAACGCTTATAATCACCCATATAAGGAAATCTTTATTGAGCATCTCCACAACTTCGGTAACTCTGGCGCCGTTTACTTTACGAATGCCAATTTCTTTGGTTCGTTTTGATATGGTAATTAAAACAACACCAAATAATCCCATTATTGCCAATGATATTGATAACAACGAAAATGCAGTTATTAGTTTTGCCTGATTTTGTTCTCTTTCATAAAATTGGTTAATCTCGTCTGTTAAATATATAACTTCAGATACCGACTCGGGTGAGATTTGGGTTACCAATCTGTCGATTGTTTCAATTATTGATTTATCATCTTTGCCGTTTGTTTTAACAGCCAGCAATCGCATTTTTTCAGGGTGTTGCTGTAGTATTACCATGGGTTGAATAAGCGAATGCATCGAATGGGCATTAAAATCTTTAACAATTCCACGCACTGTAAATCCGTTCAATAAATCACCTGCTTTAATATTATATTCCAACGCTGTCGATTCGTTGATAATTATATTTGTTCTGCCATCCTGCTTGAATTCTCCAAAGGCTTCACCATCTATAATTTCCATACCCAGAAGAGGAATCATCCCTTTTCCCATAATTAGTCCGTCGAATCTTACTGTTTCTTCCTCTGTTCTTAATTTAATAGGAAGAAAAGCATTAAAAGGTGGTATAAATGAAGAGCCAGCTGTGGAAATTACATTTGGATTTTGCTCCAATTCGTTTTGAATTACTTGTGCCTGTTTTTGTAACTCAGGACTGTTTAGCTCACAAACCAAAACATTGTTTGGGTCGATTGCCTTAAAATTAGTGAGTCCGTAATTGATCTGTTTTTTAAAAGTAAAAACACTTACAACAAGAATAATAAAAATAGCAAAATGAAAACTTAAAAATGAATGGTTTAATTTGTGGCTTTTTTGTTGTCGCTGCATTTTTCCGGTTAACAAAACTACTGCTGAAGTTCTGGAAATATTAGTTCCTATAAATATTCCTGAAAGCGTACCGGTAAGTAAAGTTACAGCAACGAGCATTCCCCAGGTTTGCCACATCCCAAAAACTTCTTCTCCGACAGTTTTCTGTAATGTTGAATTTATAAAAGGAATACCGATGATAATAATAATTGCTGCCGGCATCAGACTTAAAGCAGAAATCATATTCGATTCAAGTAAAACCTGTTTTCTTATAATATTATTTGAAGCTCCCAACGCTTTTTTTGCCCCGATTTCTGTCAGGCGACTTAGTATTTTTGCCTTGGTCAGAAAAATATAATTGAGAATAGCTATAAATAAAATAACCAGTGCAATTCCGATGTAATATTTGAGTTCGTTGGCATTTCCCGTCCGGCTATAGATGTTTCCTGTCAAATTATTGGAATCTAAATAGATATCGGTTGCCGGTTGTAAATGATATTCTTTTTCTTTGTACTTTTCCGTATCAAACGAAACCATAAAGTTTTTAATCTTTGAACTTACCGTCTCAGGACGAGTGCCCGGGCTTAAAAACAGATAGCTGTAGAAATAGTTGTTATCCCAGTTTTGATAGTCGTTTTGAGTTGAACCATATTCACCAAACATACGTTGCGACAACCCCAAAACTTGTTCTGAAAGTTCTATATTGCCAACAAATTCAGGGTGAAGCGTTGAGTTTCCCGGGAAATTTTCGTAAACTCCACAAATTGTAAGGGGTAAAAAATTGTCTTTCAATTTAACATTCAAGGAGGCACCCAATGCATTTTGAGTTTTAAAATATTTTTTGGCCATATCTTCAGAAAGGGCAATTTCGGTAGGAGAGACAGCAGCTTTTCCGTATTTAAATTTTGTATTCAGAAGGGAAAAGAAGTTGTTGTCAGCAAAAGCGAAAAGGTCTTCCTCAATAACCCGGTTGCCGGAGTTTTTAATCTGAACATGGTTCGTTTGATAAAACCGGAAAAAGTCTTGAATTCCGGGGATGTTATCTTGTATCGACGGCGCTAAAGGATAGGGTGTTCTTGGATCGGTATCTTCAACAACTCTGTACACATTTTTATGGTCGGGAATGAAACGGTCGTAAGAATGTTCATGAATAATTAAAACTCCCAAAATAAAAATACAGCCCAGGCCAATTCCCAATCCCAAGATGCTGATTGATGACTCGATTTTATTTTTTAAAATATTTCGAAAAGCAATTTTTATGTCGGTAATATTCATATTTCTACCTTTATTGGTTGACAGGGATTCAAATCCGGTGCCTGTTTTGCAAGTTAAAGATTTTCAACTTAATAGTTTCTGATGTATTACCCAAAGTGTAAAAAAAATTGACAAAAAGTGTAAAAAAAATTGACAGGGATGCTTGCTTTTACACTCGCATCCCTGGGATGTTATTCATATTTTAAAGCTTCAACCGGGTTAATCCGCGATGCCCTGTAAGAGTGAAACAAAACCGTAAATAATACAACTGTACTTGCAATGATAAAGGCGATAACAAAGAACCAAAAATTAATACTGACTTTGTACGAAAAATTACTTAACCATCGGTTCATAAAATAATATGTCACCGGTATTGCGAGCAAAGCTGCAATAAAAACGATAACGATGTTTTCCTTCAGAAAAGAATAGATAATTGTTTTCTCTGAACTTCCCAGAACCTTTTTCACCCCAATTTCTTTTGTACGGGTTTTGGCTATAAACAATGTGAGCCCAAATAAGCCAAAAGCAGCAATGAGCAGCGAAAAGACAGCAAAGATGGTAATTATAATACTCAGATTCTTTTCTGATGCATAAATGTCCTTGATAAGATTTTCGATGGTTTGATATTGGAAAGAACGCTCGGGGGCTATTTTCTTCCATTCTCCTTCAACGATGGGAAGTATGTTACTAAGTGTTCCCGGTGTATAATTTATGGCCACTTGTTGAATGTATCTGTCGGTCATATTTATCATCAACGGTGGGATATCGGAATGAATGGAATGCAGGTTAAAATCTTTTACTATTCCGATAATTGTTCCGTTGCCAATTTTCTTTCCAACAGGGTCGGTAATTCCTAGCTGTTCCACTGCTTTTTCATTAAGGATTATTGAGTTTTCCAGATCGGCTCCAAATTCTTCAGAAAAGCTTCGGCCTTGTATCACCGGAATTCCCATTGTTTCCAAGAAATTATAATCAACAGCCAGGCCTTCTACCTTTATTTTTTGCGACTGATCCTGGAAATTTGGAATCATAGAAGACATAGAACCCATCATCGGCAGGCCATCCATGGTACCTGCAGCCATTTTTATGTTCGGGAACGATTTTATGCTGTTGATAAAAACAGTGTAATCCTTGAAATTTCGTCCTAAATCTACCAGAAGAATATTTTTGTTTTGATATCCTAAGTCTTTCTTTAGGGCGAATTTATATTGCGAGCGGATAATTAAAGTTCCTGAAATAAAAGAACAGAAGATAACCAGCTGAATCACAATCAATGACCATCTTAAAAGCGATTTCCTTCTCCCCGATACAGAGCCATTCTTCAGGATGCTGATAATGTTCAACTGCGACAAATATGATGAAGTATATAGTCCCGAAGCTAAACCGATAACGACAGTTAGCAGCAGGTAAATCAGGATATAAACAGGAATATTGGTGGAAATAATATAAAGTTTGGTTTGAAATAATTTTTCGGCATAAGGTTTTGCGATTAAAGCCAAGGCCACAGCGAGAGGCAACACGGCGAGCGAAAGGAAAACCGACTCGCCAAGCAGTTGATTCCTGATGGCTTTTACTTCAGCCCCGCTGGTTTTTCGTATCCCAACTTCTTTTGTGCGACCCGAAGAAACTGCCGTTGAAAGAATAATGTAGTTAAAAGCGGCGACCAGAATAATCAGGAAGGCAGTGGCCGAAAATATCCGGATATTTTTCATATTTCCTTTCATTCCTGAGTTCATTATATTGTTGGAACGGAGATAAACATCCGTAAGATTTTGCAGAGAATAACTTTTTGGTGGGTTTTCACTTATATTTTTTACTTCCAGATTTCGGAACTGGTTTTCAACCGAGGCTGGCTCTATTCCCTTTTTTAGCAGTACCCATGTGGTCCAGAAGTCCAGATCCCAGTTTACATCAGCATTTGTAACCCCGAAAGTTTGGTTGATAGGTTCGAGAGTCCATTTGCCATTGATAAAACAATCGGCTTGTAACGTAGAGTTTACAGGAATATCATCAAAAACGCCTTCTACTACAAACAATTGTTCCTTACCATTAGCAATAC
Organism: Maribellus maritimus; assembly: GCF_022267315.1. Classification (GTDB taxonomy): domain Bacteria; phylum Bacteroidota; class Bacteroidia; order Bacteroidales; family Prolixibacteraceae; genus Draconibacterium; species Draconibacterium maritimum. Next base: position 19,240 of record NZ_JAIKLE010000016.1, on the reverse strand, counting down.
CAATGATCTCTTTTCCTACCGGATTTTGATCCGGGAAAAATTTTTCAGCTTGTTTTTTTGATAAAACAATAGAATTTGGGTTGTCCAGAATTCCTTTTGGAGCACCGTTTAAAGGAATATCGAAGATATCAAATATCTCCGAATCGGTGGCAACAGCTCGATAAACAGAAATAAACTCGTCTTTCATTTTTAAGCTGAATCCCCGCATATTTCTTGCCCTTACAGCATGCTCTATTTGCGGGAAGTCACTTTTCAGCGCCGAAGCTAAAACATAAGGAGTTCCTAACTGTGTTGTTTTAAATTCATGGTAAGTATTAAGCACCCGGTAAATCTGTTTCCGGTTTTTATAGCCCTGATCGTAACTGAACTCGTTGATAACAAACAACAAAATAATAAAAGAAGCGGCCAGTGCCAGTGAAAGACCAAGAATATTAATTCCTGCAAAAAGTTTATTTTGTTTTAAAAAACGCAAGGTGGTTTTTAGATAGTTTTTGAACATTGGTTTATATTTTATTATTGTTTTTATTCAAATGTAAGTTCTTTTCATTTTGCTTTCATTCTTTTTCGCTGAAAGCATATTTTTGTTCGTTAACATTAAAAAATTATTCAAAGTAGGTTTTGTTTTATTCATACCTTAATGCCTTCACCGGGTTAACGCGAGAAGCTCTGAAAGAATGATAAAATACTGTACCTAACACTACAAGTGCGGCAGTTACAAAAGCCAAAGCAAATACCCACCATTCAATATTGGTTTTAAAAGAAAAGTTGCTGAGCCAACGATTCATAATAAAAATGGTAGGAGGAATCGACAAAAAACTGGCAAGAGCTACCATAAACAAATTTTTTCGCAGGAAAGAAAATACAATCATTTTCTCCGAACTTCCAATAACTTTTTTTATTCCAATTTCTTTTGTCTGGTTCTTTACCATAAAAAGTGTTAATCCAAACAATCCGAATGATGCAATTAGAAGTGAAAACAGCGCAAAAACTGAAATTATTACGCTTAGGTTTTTCTCGTTAATATAAATTTCTTTTAAAAACTCTTCAATGGTTTTATAATTGAACGGCTGTGTGGGAGCAATTTTCTCCCATTCACTTTTAATAAGAGGCAGAAGATCTTCGAGTGTGCCCGGTTTGTAATGAACACCTACCTGCGAAACATAGTTGTCTGAAGCAACTACTATTAAAGGTGGAATTTCACTATATAAAGGGTGAAAATTAAAATCTTTCATTACACCGATAATTTTTCCATCGCTTAACGGCTTTCCAATCGGCTCGGTTATTCCCAGTGCTTTAACCGCTGCTTCGTTTATGAGGAATGAGCTGCTTTCATCGCTGCCAAACTCATGAGAAAAACTTCTTCCTTCAAGAATTTGAATTCCCATGGTTTCAATAAAATCATAATCAACCCCAAAAAGTTCAACGGTTACTTTTTTTGCCGAGTCCTGTAAATGTTCAATATTAAAGTGTTGAAATTGGTAAGGCAGAGGAAGGGCATCCAATGAACCACCTGCTGAAATAATATTCGGGTAAGTTTTGATACTATTTATAAATGCTGCTGAATTTTGTTGGTCTCTTCCCATATTAATAAACAGAATATCATGGTTATAATACCCCGGATCCTTTTGGAGTGCATATTTGTATTGTGAACGAATAATTAAAGTGCTAGATACAAAAGAGCAAAATATGATTAACTGCACCACAATCAGGGCAAAACGAACCCGGGATTTCCGCCTTCCGGTTTGTGCCGAATTTTTTAAAATGCTGATTACATTTAATTTGGATAAAAACGAAGCGGTATATAATCCTGACGCCAATCCGATGGTCAGTGTAAGTACCACATAAACTACGATATAAATAATAATGTTTGATCTGACAATCAAAAGTTTCGTTTGGAATAGGTCTTCGGCATAAGGTTTTCCCAGTGTAGCCAAAAATAAAGCGATAGGTAAAACCAACATAGCAAAAACGATGGATTCATTTAACAACTGTTTTCGTATAGATTGGACACTGGCGCCACTGGTTTTCCGAATTCCGATTTCTTTCGTTCTGCCTGTTGATACGGCGGTTGAAAGAATAACGTAATTAAAAGCAGCAACAATAATAATAAGTAGGGCAATAGCCGAAAATATACGGATGTTTTTCAAATTACCTGTCAGGCCGCTATATTCAATTCCTTGTGAATGCAAATACACATCGGATAAATTCTGCAGAGAAAAATTGTATTTAGGCTCTGCGCCAAAAGCCTTTTTCTCCAGTGCTCTGAACGGTTCATCAAGTGAAGCCGCATTTGCATTTTTGTCCAGTAAAAGCCAGGTCATCCAAAAATTGGAATGCCAGTTCGTTTCAGAATTCTCGTCTTTAATGCCCTGGGTGAGTCGCTTCATCAGGTATTTTGAACTGAAAAAACAATCAGCCTTGATAGTTGAATTAACCGGAATATCATTAAAAATCCCCTTAACCACAAAAATTTCCTCTTTTTCATTTATCTGAGTAATCAGTTTCCTTCCAATCGGATCTTCGCCGGGGAATAATTTTTGAGTCAAATTTCGTGAAAGAACAATTGAATTTGGTTCGTCAAGGATATTGTTCTGTTGACCAACAAAGGGAATATTAAAAATTTTAAATATATCTGAATTGGCACTCATCGCATTAGGTACAGGGATTAGCTCATCATTCAATTTAACGCTAAATCTTCCCGCGCCACTAACAGACGCGACATGTTTTACCTGTGGAAATTCATCTGTTATATTTTTTGACAGTATATATGGAGTATGGGCACTGGTTCTTTTGTATTCAACAGAATGTTCTAAAACCCGGTAAATTTGTTTTCGGTTTTTGAAGTTGGTGTTGTAACTCAATTCGTTGATAACAAACAGCAGAATTATAAATGATGCTGCCAGGGCAAGCGAAAGTCCGAGGATGTTGATTCCGGCAAAAAGTTTATTTCGTTGTAGAAAACGGAGTGCTGATGTGAGGTAGTTTTTTAACATGACGATTAAAACTTATTAGGTTTTGTTATTCATATCTTAATGCTTCAACAGGATTTTTTGCAGCGGCCCGCCAGCTTTGCCAGCTTACGGTTAGCAAGGCAATTCCCATCGCAAATATTCCTGCTATTGCAAATATCCACCAGCTAAAATTGGTTTTGTAGGCAAAGTTTTCGAGCCATTTGTTCATTGAGTAATAGGCAATCGGGGCTGCGAGTCCAAATGCAACGGCTACCCATTTTACAAAATCTCTGTTTAACATCACCATTACTTCTGAAACTTTGGCTCCATTCACTTTGCGGATGCCGATTTCCTTGGTTCTTTGTCTGGACATAAAAAAAGATAGTCCAAACAAACCGATAGATGAAATAAAAATAGCCAGTGCCGTAAATAAACTGATCATTTTTCGAAGTACAATTTCGGTTTGATATTCTTTTTTGTAGCTGTATTCTTCCGGGTAAAATGGATATCCGGGCAGGTTTTCGTTGAAAAAGCTATTGAGCATCTCCATCCCCTTATTATAATTATTGCTATTTAGCTTAATTATGTATCCGTATAAGGAAGAGGGAAGATCGTAAACGATAATAGCCGGTTTTATTGATTGGTATAGCGAAAGAAAATTGAAGTTTTCTACCACTCCAACAATTCGTGCACGTGTTTTCCCAATTTTAAGTAGTTCGCCTTCGGGATTACTGATTTTGGCTCTTTTTACAAATTCTTCGTTAACCAAAACTTCAACCACCCGCTTGTCTCTGTTTTCATAAAAACCATCAAGAGTTTTTGGGAAAAGTATGGGATTCAGATTGCTTCCTTTCACCAATTTGATATTGTATGTATTTATAAATTTGTCATCCCCGGTAATAATCTGACTTTCTGTTTTTGTTCCATTTGAGAGGCTTATTTCATAAGGATTATATTTTTTAAGAGGCAGAAGCTCACCGTTGCTAAATGAAGAAATAAATGGAGATTGGTCCATTTCAACAGCTATTTGTTTAAATTCTTCGTCTTCGGGAATAAATACATTTACAACATTGTGAAAATCGAACCCAAGGTCTTTGTTTTTGATGTAATTGAGTTGTTTGATTATCAATATTGAACAAAGTATAAGTGCGATAAAAACAGACATCTGTGCAACCAATAATGACTTTCTGATATTTGAAATTTTTGCGGTGGACAGATAACCGGATTTGAGTATTTTTCCCGTTTGAATTCCGGATATAAACCGGAGTAGAACTGTCCCTGTTAACCAGGCTGTAAGAACAATAAAAATGAAAAAGAGCAGGAATAAATACAAGTTTACTTTGAACGAAATTATTTTCCCGGGATCAATAATTTCATAAAATTTTTCAATGAATAAATTACTTAGCAAAATTGAGAAAACAACTGCTACAATCAAATGAAAAAACAGATCGGTATAAATTATACTCTTAAGTTGCTTTTTCCCGGCGCCAAGTGTTTTCTGAATTCCAAAATCGCTCACATATTTGGTTATTAATGCGGTGTTTAAAACCAAATAGTTGGAAATTATCAGGAAAACTATTATTAACCCAATTGCTGATAAGATGAGAATAAAACGGAAAGATCCCTTTTTTCTCAGGTCGTTAACATCAGCCGAGTGAAAATAGATGTCTTTGTATGCTTGAAGCTGATAGCGACTTCTCGTTTCGTGGCCAGTATGTTTTTGAAATACTTCTGGGATTAATTTTTCAACCTGTGCTGCACCAATTGGTGTATTTAGTTTTAACAGTAACTCTATGCAGTTTTGACCCCAATTATTTGATGTTTTTTCTTCTTCGGGCAGATTGGCAATAAAATCGTAACATACACTGGAGTTGGTCGGAAAGTCTTTAATTACTGCCGCAACCAACATTGGCTGATTTTGAATTTCGTAAATGTTATGGTTCAGAGTCAGGTATTCACCAACAGGATTCTTATTTCCAAAGTATTTTTTTGCGGTTGATTGAGTGATTGCGACAGCAAATGGAGTGTTCTCCAATCTCTCGATATCACCCATAAGAACATCGTAATTTAATATTTTAACGATTTGCGGGTCGGCGTAAACGAAGTTTGATTCTTTTATTACGGTTTCTCCTTTTTGAATTTCTACCGGATAAGAAGGCGATATATATTCAATTCGTGCAAATTCAACAACTTCCGGAGATGCATCCTTTAAAGCGGGACCCATCGGTAATGCTGTCATTGACGAACGGTAATCCAGCCTGGGATTAGTGGAGAGGACCCGGTATGTGTTCTGCGTATTTTTCGTAAAAGTATCAGTTAACAATTCATGTGTTACATAGTTAAAAATAAACAGCGTTGAAATTATCCCGATAGTTAATCCTGCGATATTTATGACGGAATAAACTTTGTTACGTAACGCTTTTCGCAAGCTGACTTTTAACTGGTGCTTAAACATTGTATTTGTTTTTTTTAAAATTACATTGTTTATACTCTGTGCTTTGACTCTGAAGCTACAGTTAGGTTTTGTTATTCATATCCGGGTGTCTTCATCCTCCGTAATTTTACCCTTTGTCTCACTCATATCGTAATGCCTCCACCGGATTCCTGCTAGCTGCTTTCCAAGATTGAATGGAAACGGTTACCAGTGCAATTGTCAATGCGATAACTCCTGCCAGGGAAAATATCCACCAGCTTAAGTTGGTTTTATATACAAAACCTTCCAGCCATTTGTGCATAAAATACCAGCCCACCGGTAAGGCAATAATGGTTGCAATGGCTACCCAAATCAGAAAATCTTTATTTAGCAATGCCAGTATTTCAGAAGTTTTTGCCCCGTTTACTTTGCGGATTCCAATTTCTTTTATCCGCCTGCGGCTGGTGTGGAAAGAAACAGCAAACAGCCCTATCATAGATAAAAATACACTGATGATACAGCATGCTCCAATGAGTTTTGCATAGTTTTTATTCTCGCGGTGCATCCACTCATAGCGATCACCTATTGATTCCATATTTAGCGGAAACTCTGTAATGAGCTCATTCCATGTGTCAGCAACTGCTTTTCGGGCCTGCGCAGTCTGATTTGCAATGGGTTTAACCATAAGGAAAAATCCATCGCTTCCAAATGCAATGTAGGCAGGTTCAATTACTTGTTTTAAGCTTCCGTAATGGAAATCTTTACAAATGCCAATAACAATGTCATTTTCAGTACCGGGTAGTTTTTTCCCGACTAAATCCTGGTTAGGAAAAAGAGCCGCCAGAGATTCATTTACAATACATTTATTTTGGTTGGCATCTGCATTTTCTGAAAAATTGTCGCCTTTTACAATTTCAATTCCCAGGGCTTTCGGATAGTTTTCGTCGCCCCAAAAAAGCGCCGGAGTATATTGTTTGTCAACACCATTTTCATCGTAGTGCAACAAAATCATCGCATGTTCCAAAACCGGCGACGCATTTGCCAGCGAAACCAATTCAATCGACGGGCTTTTTTCCAGTTCAGCTTTAAATACCTGGGAGAGATTTTTGTGTTGCATCGGGATTTTTACTTCCAGCACATTTTTGTCGATACCGATATTTTTGTTGGTAATGTAATTTATCTGTTTCAGAATAATAATCGAACCAACAATTAAAACTACTGAAATGGCCAGTTGTACGATATTAAATGCCGGTATTTGAAATTTGCCGGGCAGCAGTAGTTTCCCTGTTTTCAAGGCTTCTGTTTTTACACTTTTGTTCATTCTTAAAAGAGAGAATAAAAAGGAAGCCAGTATTATTAAAACGGGCACTCCCAAAAGCAGAAGAATATTTTTCAGGCTGAAAAGAAAAGCTGTTGTTATCGAAGTAGTCGTTAGCTGATTAAAAAACGGAACGGCCCAGATCATCAAAATAAGGCTAAAAGTAAAAGCTATACCAATCAAAATAAATGTTTCCGTCATAAAACCGGCTACGAGGTTTGATTTTGATCCTCCGTTTACCCTTCTGATTGAATATTCGCGATTTTTTTCCATTAGCCGGTTATTAATTAAACCGAGATAGTTAAAAAGAGCGACTCCAAGAATCATCAAAGCGATTACCAGTGCAACTATCAGATCGTTTTTTTCACGACTGTTTTCAATGGTTTGTCGTCGGGAAGTGTCAAAATAAGCTGCCTTCAAATTTTTAAGATAATGTGTGCCGGGGGTTCCGTCGTGTACTATCGGGATGTTTTCCTTGTTTTGGGCAAACTTATCTTCCAATCGCGCAATATTGGTATTTTCATTTAAAAGCAGGTAACAACGCGAGTCGTTTTCTCCAATCAGTTTTACCATATCAAATTCCAGCTGCGTGCTCTCTTCCGGCTTTTCAAAAACGCCGCTTATAAACATCTCAGTGTCTTTGTCTCCGTCGGGAAATAATAGTTTTTGCCCAATCACATTTAGCGTTCCAAAATATTTCATTGCCAGCTTGTCTGAAATAACAACATTTTGTTTTGTCTCCAGCACTCGTGTCGGATTCCCTGAAATAAGTTTATAGGAAAAAAACGTGAAGAAGTTGGGTGAAACAGCAATTGTTTTTTTGTCGTCAAAATAATCCTGGCTATTCGCGTTTACTTTCGATGGACTGGCATTTATAATCCGGCAGAAATCTTTCACTTCGGCAAAATTATCTTTCATGTATTCTGCTGCCCCTTGTCGGATGTAATACATTTTCTGGCCTTTACGAAATGGGTCGTCGGCTTGCAGGGCATAAATATTCTTTTTATTTTTTTGAAATCCATCGGCGTTGTTTTCCCGGATAATAAAAATTGTGATGAGATTCATGCAGGCAATTCCAATGGCCAGGCTTACGATAATTATTGATGAGTTTAAACGAAATCGGAAAAGGCTTCTGAAAACAGTTTTGATTTTCATGATTAACAATTAAAGAAAAGGTTTCTTTATATATTCCCCAAATCTGATGCCTCATTTGTAACTGTGATATTATCAGATATTTGTTGGGATTTGTGTTTAAGTTACTGTAAAATTTTTTTACACAAAGTGTATAAATTTTTGTCAGCTAAATAAGTTACTTGTTTTTTTAAAAAAAAGTGGACGCACAACCGGAAACCTACCGTTTTTATGTACTGCTTTTGGTTTGCGAGTTTGAAGGTAAATAGAAAGTCAAATCAAAAAGTAGGGTCTGGAATTTTTAAAGCGGAACATAAGAAACAAAAAAGAAAGAAAATGAAAAGAATTATTTTGCTCAGTATCGTTGCCTTGGCTTTTGTAGTAGATAGCTTTTCTCAAAATGCAGGAGATGGGCGTACACCCCAGGAAAGAGCGCAATTTCAAACCCAATGGATGAAGGACAACCTTGAGTTGGATGAACAACAGTTGGGAGTGATTGATTCACTCAATCTAAAATATGCCTTGAAAATGGAAGAAATTAGAAGTATGCCGGGACGTTTGAACAAGCTCAAAAAGGCTCGTCTAATTATAGAAGAAAAAGATACAAAACTGAAAGAAATATTGACTGATATACAGTTTGAAACTTATCAGGGAAAACGAAAAGAATTACGTAAAAAAATGCACGAAAAGCATGCTGACGGGTAAAAAAATGCAGTCTCCGGTTTTGGGACTGCATTCTTTTTATTGAATAAATTTATTCGCAGTTATTTTGTTTCGGCAAATGAATCAGGGAAGGTAACAAAGTTTTGTTTTTCCGCAATTTTTGTTGGTTCCCAGATATCTTTATCACGGTCGGCATTATATTTTATTCGAACCCATGTATCAAATTTTCGCTGACCTTCATGCAGCTCAATCACACGATATCCTTTTCCTATGTCTCCATAGGTTTCTCGTCCGGTTGCCTGACCGTAAACCATTGCAATATTTCGTAAAGTGCCAATGTAATTGTTTACATGGTCATGCCCTACAAACATTCCCATAACATCTCCTGATTCCAGAAAAGCATTGTACATTCCCGAGTTAATATCAGGCGAACAAACTTTTTCTTCTTTTACACCCACAGTTTTTTCCTTACCCCAAACCTCATTGTATTCAGGAAGAGGAATGTGGAAAAAAGCCAGAGCAGGATAAGGCGTCCCTTTGTTTTCCCCGGTAAGTTTTTTGCTTTGGTTTCGGTACCATTCTATCTGATCCGATTTTATCCAGTCGTAACTTCCCAAACCTTTTTCTTTTGGAAGGCCGGAATGTGAGTCAAAAAAATAAAGAATGGCTTTTGTGTCTTTTGATTTCGAACCATTAACTTCCAAAATATAATTTCCGCTACCCGAAATTTCTTTTGGCCCTTTTTGGGTGAGATTGTATGGAAGTTCGCTGATGGTTTCGATAATTTCGTCGCTGGTCAGTTCGTACTCAATGTCATGGTTTCCAAGCGTTACAGCCCATGGAACTTTGGCATCGATAAACGGTTTTGCCAAAGCCAGCCATGCTTTTTTTGTGTTTTTCGAGCAAACCACATCGCCGGTTAATACAACCAAATCAGGTTTTTCTTCCTCAACTGCTGTTTTCATCAACATTAAAGCACTGTCAGAACGGTAGGAATTGTATTTAAAATGAATGTCGGTAAACTGAAGGATTTTTAATTTTCCGTTGGAATCAAACGCCAACTTAGGGTTTGAATCATTTTGTGCTTTTGAAAAGGAAAAGAAAATCACTGTCATAGCCAGGAAAGAGATAACTTTTTTCATTTGTTTGATTTGTTTCTTTAATTCTGAACAATAAATTAATTTTAGTTAATAAAGTAATTCTAGACAAAATAAACACTTTGACCTCACATTTTGATTACCAAAGATTAAAAAATGGATACAATAATGTTAAGCTCAATGGAATGTTATATGTAATTATTTGGTTTTTATATTTTTAGAATAATTTTTTTGTTTTTAGAACAATAGTGGAATCGATAGGCATTCTGGATCTTTTTTATTTTTACATAAGCGAAATTTAAGAAAATCGGCCAATGACAAATTCCGAAATAATTGATTTAATGGTTGAGGATTTAAAAAAATCTGCCGCATTTAAACACAATACTTTAGGTGTGCCGGGATTTACAACCAATATGAAACGATTAGGTGTGAGTTCACCTCAAATAAAAAAGATTGTTAATGACTGGAGCAAGGTTTTGTATGATTTTTCAGCACAGCAATGGATTGGTTTGTGTATTGAACTTGCTGGAAAAGAAATATTTGAAGCTCAGGTTTTATCATATGAATTGCTTTGGAAGAATAAAAGAGCGCTTGCCAAATTAAATCAAACGCAGATTTTGGAACTTGGAAACATGCTTGACAACTGGGTTTCGGTTGATAGCTACAGTACAATGATTGCGGGCTGGCACTGGCGTGAAGGAACATTGCCCGATTCTCAAATCCTGGAATGGCTGAAAAGCGGGAATCACTGGTTACGACGTGTAGCTGTGGTTTGTACAGTTTCGCTAAATCTGCGTTCAAAAGGAGGAACGGGCGATACAAAACGAACGTTGATGGTGTGCGAAAAGGTGATAGACGACCGCAACGATTTAATTGTAAAAGCGTTGTCGTGGGCTTTGCGCGAGCTCTCTAAGAATGACAAGCCGGCTGTCGAAGATTTTCTCGTGAAATATCAGGATAGACTTCATTCCCGTGTGGTTCGCGAAGTAAATGCTAAACTGGAAACGGGTCGCAAGAATGGCTAAACGGCGGTTTCTTTGATGCCAAATGACTGCTTCCTGATGATTCGAAATCGATTTATTTTTACAGAATATTTTTGATTTTTTTCTCCCGGGATTTTGAGAGTCTCTACTCTTAACGAAGTTTGTCAATCATTAGTAACCAAGGCCTCTGCATTTCTTTACTATTCGTATCTCAATGCTTCGACGGGATTTCGCACCGCAGCCCGGTACGATTGATAGGAAACCGTAACCATTGCAATTATCAAAGCCAGCGCACCGGCAATCAAAAATACCCACCAACTAAGGTTGGTTTTAAATGCAAAATTTTCGAGCCATTTATCCATTATCAGCCAGGCAATGGGACAAGCAATTATAAACGCAATTACAACCCAGCGGATAAAGTCCTGATTTAAAAGTAAGATTACTTCGCCAATTTTTGCACCGTTTACTTTTCTTACACCTATTTCTTTTTTGCGAAGCTCAATAATATAAAGCGACAAAGCAAATAAACCGATACAGGAAATAAAAATGGCAATAAAAGAGAAATACTTAAACAGAGCTGAGATTTTAACTTCCGAGTTATACATCGACTCTAAACTATCATCAAAGAATTTGATTTCGCAAATGGATTGCGGAAGCACTTTCGCCCATGACTTTTTTATTTCGTTTATCGTTTCCGTAAAATTTTCCGGGTTTATCCGGGCTATGATGTAACCAGGATTTTCAAACAGGGGCATAATAACCATTGGTTCAACCCCGTTATGCAACGACTGAAAATGAAAGTCTTTTGCTACGCCGGCAATCACTCCCCGTTCTTCTCCTCCGTTGCGTCCAAAATATTTACCAACCGGATTTTTTATTTTCATCCTTCGAATGGATTCTTCGTTTAAAATAACTTGTGGCGACGGTGTGTTTTCATAATCAAGTACTTCGGAGTAATTCTCCGGGAAATTATTCCCGTCGGCAAACTGAATTCCCAGTGTTTCAAAATAGTTCCTGTCCGCATTCATTGAGCAGATGAGTACTCTGTTTTCCGGATCTTTTCCTTCCCAGTCGTATCCCCAGGATGAACTTCCTCCATAAAAAGGAACGCGACTGGAACGGGTTAAACTTACCACTCCGGAAATACCTGTCAATTCTTGTCGAAGAGCTTCATGATTGTTTTTAGCCTCGCCGTTCAAAGGAATATAAATCAGGTTTGCCTGGTCGTAGCCTAAATCATAGTTATTAATGTATTTTAGCTGTCTGGTAATAATTAGTGTACTGCTGATAAGGACTACCGACAGAACAAACTGAACAATTACAAGCAAATTTTTTGCCCCCACCTTTCCTTGTTTTTTTAGCCTTGTTTTTTTCATCGCCTGGGCAGGATTAAACGATGAAATATACAACGACGGATAAACCACCGACAAAACCAAAACCGTGCTGATAACTCCAAGCAGCATGAGGAGCATATATTTGTTCCCGAGAAGGCTAAAAGTGACTATCTTATCGGAGACCGAACGAAATGCCGGAGTAAAAGCTAAAACCAGAATAGCGCTCAGCAGCAAGCTCAAAACAATCATAATTCCTTTTTCCTGCAAAAACTGGCTTAATATAGAAACTTTGTTGGCTCCCAGAACTTTACGTATACCCACCTCGGGGCGGCGTTGCTCAGCTTTTGCGGTTGACAGATTTATAAAATTAATCGAAGCGATGAGGATAATGATAAAAGCAATTCCTAGAAATTGGTAGATGTACTGTATCCTGTTGTTTTTTCCTGAATAGGAGTGAAGTCTTTCGTTTTGAAAAGGGAAAAGATACAGCGTTGTGTTTTCCTGTCCTTTTTCTTTTAAAAAATTTGTGATTTTAGAGTTTAACTCACCGATGTTTGCATTTTGAGAGAGAAGTATACTTGTGCGCGGCCAGTTGTTCCCCCAACGTGTGAGGTCGGCACCAAAACTTTCTGCCAGGTTTAGCGGAGCCAAAATCTTAAAATTGATGGTTGTATTGAGTTTCTCGGTTTTTACAACAGCGCCTACCGAATAGGAGAGGTTGTCGTTAATTTTTACTATCTTCCCAATGGCAGATTCATTTCCAAACAAAACAGCAGCCAGCTCTTCATCAATGACTATCTTGTCGGGAGCTTCCAACGCATTTTTATCGCCCTGAACGACTTCGAAAGAAAAAATATTCAGGAATTCACTATCAGTACACACAACAGGGCCTTCTTTGTATTCCCGGTCTTCAAAACGAATAAGTTGTTCTCCAGCGTTTGCAAATGTTGTGGCATTTTCAACCTCGCTAAAATTTGTTATGAATTCTTTTCCCAGCGGAAACGGCGTACAATACGTAAACAACTCTTGTCCTTCGGAATATTGCTGATGTTCATAAACGGTGTAAATACGGTCGATGTTTTTATGAAACCGGTCGTAATTTATTTCATCCACTACCCAAAACAGAATAAGGGTTACTACAGCAATTCCCAATGATAATCCTGTAATGTTGATGATTGAAAATATACCGTTTTTTTTGATGTTTCTCCAGCCAATGCGTAGATTTTTAAAAAGCATAACGAGTGTTTTTTTGAAGTTCGGTTTTAATCTATTGCTCTGAACAGATAATGTAAAGACATAAAAAAAATTGATTCGTTACATGTGTTGCTATTTTATTGCTGAAATTCTATTAGTTGCTTAACAAACATTTCAATAATCAAGCTGAAAAATTTACACTGAGCTAACTTTCGTGGATCTTTCCTTTGATAGTCCGTTGTTTTTTGCTGGTTCTGTTACTTTTGTCACTTAAACCAGAAGAATATGAATGACAGAGTACCGGCTTCGGAGCTGGAGTTAAGAATAAATAAGTTTCGACGGGTGATGAACGAACAGCATCCCGATTGGAAAATGGCAGTTATTTTTAGCAGAATAAACCTGTTGTACTTCGCAGGGTCGATGCCCGAGGGAATGTTAATTATCGAACGGGAAAAGGATGCCACCTTGTGGGCACGACGTGGCTTCGAGCGTGCGGCGGAAGAATCGGAATTTCCGGCAATAATGCCCATGGGCAGTTACCGCGATGCTGCGCCTTCCTATCCAAAAATTTCCAACGAAATATATCTTGAAACCGAATTTGTCCCATTGGCGATGTTTCAGCGTTTTCAAAAACACTTTCCTTTCTCTACATATAAATCCATTGATTTTCAAATTGCCCAAATCCGTGCCGTAAAAAGTGTCTGGGAATTGAACTTCATTGAAAAAGCTGCGGGTATCCATCAGCGGGTATTGGAAGAACGTGTTCCTGAGTTATTACGGGAAGGAATGTCGGAAGCTGAATTCGCAGCAGAAATGTTCCCGATTATGGTACAGGAAGGACATCAGGGAAGTGTACGTTTTGGTATGCACGATACTGAAATGGCATTGGGACAACTGGGTTTTGGAGAAAGCTCATTGTATCCCACCAGCTTTGACGGCCCCGGGGGTAACCTGGGAGTAAGCCCCGCTGTTCCCAGCTTTGGAAATCGCAACATTAAATTGAAAAAAGGGCACCTGGTATTTGTGGATGTAGCGGTTGCAGTAAACGGATATCATTCCGATAAAACCATGACTTATATGTTTGGCGAACCACTCGATAAGGAAGTGCAGTCCCTGCATAACCAATGTGTCGGTATTCAAAATGAAGTTGCAGAAATACTGAAACCAGGTAATACCCCAGAATCTATTTATGAAAACATCATAAACGGGCTTACCCCGGAGTTTTTAAAAAATTTTATGGGCTTTGGCAACCGGCAAGTGAAATTTCTCGGACATGGTATTGGATTAACGATTGACGAATACCCGGTACTAGCCAAAGGTTTTAAAGCCCCCTTGGAAGAAAATATGGTTTTTGCTGTTGAGCCTAAAAAAGGTATTGAAGGGGTCGGAATGGTTGGTATTGAGAATACATTTGTAGTTACTCCTGAAGGCGGACGTTGCATTACCGGTTGTAGTCCGGGCTTAATTTTGGTTGAGTAGCCTTTTTATTTTCATTTTGCCTATTGTTTAACTGTAACACAGTTGAAATAATCAAATCTGCTGATTCTTCAATTCCCAGCAAAGAATTGTTTATTGTCAAATCGTAATTGACAGCATCCTTCCAATTTCTTCCGGTATAATGCCGGCAATAGTTCGCTCTCTCCCGATCCATCTTTTCCATTTCTCTGGATGCGGTATCACTGGCGACTCCAAATTTTTGTGTAATTCGTTGTGCCCGATAATTTTTATCCGCATGAATAAAAACATGGAAACATCCGGGTTGGTCTTTTAAAATGAAATTAGCACAACGCCCTACAATCACGCATGATTCTTTCTGACTGACATCATGAATAACTTTACTTTGAACCAAAAACAAAGCATCCAATGGTGGTTTTCGTTCGTTAATGTAAGCGTAATTTTGTTCGTAAAGCTGGTATAGTAAAGAATGGGCCAGTTTCTGTTCGTGCTGATGAATATATTCTTTGGTAAAACCACTTTGTTCCGAAGTTAGCTGTATCAACTCTTTATCGTAAAATTGAAGCCTGAGTTTATGAGCCACAGCTTTTCCAATTTCATGCCCGCCACTGCCATATTCGCGTGAAATGGTAATAACCAGTCTACTCCCTTTACTCAATTGATTTTTTTGTATTACAGCTTTGGTATCAACGTTCTCTGTAATAAGCCATTTGTCAAAAAGTTTAATCCTTTTGTTATAAAAACGGACAACATAGCCGACCAAAACGGCTGCAACAACTGTCCCTTCCCGAATTCCTTCTATTCCCGATAAAAATGCATACGAACTAATAATGCCAATCAATACCATTGAGCTGTCGGTGCCAATTTTTGATTTTCCGAACTCAACATTAAATGTTTTGGTTATAGCCATAGCCAGCCCCTCTCCCGGGAGATAAGTAAGTTTTGCTTTTACTTCAAAAAATACACCCAGTGCAAGCACAATACAACTTAACAAGCAGAGAAGAGCTTGTCCGAAATAATGAGTTGGATCCAGCCACAAAAACAGACGCATGGTCAAATCGATAAAAAAACCAAAAAGCAAAACAACCGGAAACTGTACCAACTGAAGCAGCTGATAATTTTTTCTTAAAAGGGCAATTTGAAGAAGAATAAGTACAACATTCATAATGATTGTTGTTTGTCCCAATGTTAAAGGAAACTGCATACTGAAAACATAGGGTACACATGAAATTGGAGAAACTCCCAGGTTGGCTTTTACCGATAAGGTAACGCCCAAAGCCATAATAAATAGTCCGATAATAAAAACGATGCTCCTCTCTATAAAATAATTATTCTTCATAAACGACATTTTGTATTTCTGCTTTTTCAGGAAACAGATTAAGCAGCTGTGATACTTGCTGTTCAGGGGTGGTAGCACTTAAGAAAGAGTCCGTAACACTTCTCTGTTAATGCAATAATTAAAGCGTAAACGGAGTAAACTTATATGTTAGTTGTTCGTCGTATCCGGTTCTGTAAATAACGACAACAACGGATTTAAAGTTGTTGTTTGTCTCCTCGCTTGTAACAACAGAAACATCCGGATAATCACTTTTAACGTTCACTGAAAATGTGGCTGTAGAATTTGTTTGTACTGCATAGTCAATTTGCATATGTTTTACCGACATTGTTGTTTGAGTACCCGTAACTACAATCGTGTCATTACCTTCAATATCCAGCATTGTATTGTTACTAATATTAAATTGTTGTCCGTTAACTGTAACCGATGTTATACCCAGGACACTAAAATCCACATCGAAATCTTCATTGTCATCTTTACTGCACGCAAAAAGAGATACAAATACCAGAAATAGTATTAATGTTTTAATTGTTTTCATTTTTAACTGATTAAAATGCATACCGGAAAGCGAATATTAACTGCTCTGTTCCAATAGGCCACGCAAAGGTATTAATAAAATGCACCGCCGTTTACACCCCATCAAAAGAACAAGCAAAAAGTAAACAAAAGTTTAAATTGATTAATCTGGTTTTACCTGCCTCTTCCCTAATCTAAAGGAAACAAAGAGTTTGGTTAGGAGGGGCTTCTACTCATACCGCAATACTTCTACCGGATTTTTGGTTGCTGCACGCCAGCTTTGCCAGCTAATCGTTAATAAAGCAATCCCCAATGCCAGCAGTCCCGCTAATGCAAAAATCCACCAGCTAAGTGTTGTTTTAAAGGCAAAGTTTTCAAGCCACTTGTTCATGGTATAGTACGCGGCAGGTGTTGCTATTACAAATGCGATAATAACCCATTTTACAAAGTTTTTATTTAACATGGTGAGAATTTCAGATACTCTGGCACCATTTACTTTGCGGATGCCGATTTCCTTTGTGCGTTTTTGCATCGATAATATGGTCAGCCCCAGCAATCCCATACAAGCAATTAAAATGGCAATTCCTGCAAATACATTTAAGCAGGCAGTGAGTTTACCCTCCGATTCATATAATTGATGAAGCTGGTCGTCGACATAATGGAATTCGACAGGATAATCCGGGACAAACTTATCCCACACGGATTTTATTTGATTTTGTACTGTAGGCACACCGGGATTGGTTCGGATAATAATTTCGTTAAAATAAATAGGATCAATATTAAAACAGATGGGAGTTATTTTGCTGTGTAATGACCTAAAATTGAAATCTTCCACAATACCTATTATTGTTCCTTCATGATAGGCATGGAGTATTTTTCCAACCGGATTATCGATTCCCATTTCTTCTGCCGCTTTTTCATTGATTACATAAGTACATTTCCCTTCATTATCGTAATCCACTTTATCGCTTTGAAATTCAGGGCTAAAACTACGTCCTGCCACCAGATTAACTCCTATTGTTTCGAAGTAGTCATAAAAAACAGAGTTCCATTGCATATTAACTGTCTCTCCCTCAGGCATACCTTCACAATAGAATTTTTCGGTTGATGTTTGAATATTGGTTGGAGAAGAATAGGAAAAAGTAACATTTTTTACACCCGATTGTTTTTTCAACTCCTGGCAAAAGACGTCCATGTTTTCATTGTAAATACCATGTCCGATATGCATGTTTAAAGGAATGGTCAGCAGTTCTTCCCGAGCAAATCCGGGATTGTGTTTTTCCAGAAAATTCATTTGCTTGTAAAACAGTGTGGTAACCGCTATAAGTGCCATGCTGATTGCAAATTGTCCGGTTACCATAATATTGATAATCCGTGGTTGTTTTTGTAACGACTGTTCATCTCTCTTATATATTTCCGGAGACTTCTGGCGTGAAGCAAAAACGGCGGGGAAAATCGATGTTAAAAGGGTAAACCCGACAATTACTCCTGACAAAATAAGAAACAACATTCTATCAATCTCTTTAATAGAGGGAAGAAAGGAGATTTTTTCTGCTAAAATATAATTGTAAAGGATAACTATTATTATTGAAATTATTGTACTCAAAGAGATAAAGAACAATACTTCGCTAAGATGACTATGAAATAAAGATACACGGGAAGCCCCGAATACCTTTTGAATTCCTGTTTTTATCGCTCTTTTTGATGCTATACCCACATATAACAAAAGAAAATTAACTGCCGACATGGCAAGAATTATAAAGGCAACAATAGCCAGCAAATACAAATAGCTTTTGTTTGTTTGTGGTGTCAGTTCCCAATCGGGATATACTTTGGTATGGACATTTTTTAAGGGCTGAAGCAATAATTTTTCGGGATTTTCTTCTACGTGTTCCAAAAGATAGTTTGTTATTTTTGAAGAAATAGCTTCCTGTTCGGTTTGGTTTTGAGCAAGAATAAAAGTATGAATATCTGTTGGATAATTCCATGATGGCTCAATCCAAACCTGAGTTAATTTTGAAATTACTTCCAGCGGTAAAATAATATCTCCGCGAAAGTTGGAATTTGCTGCAAAATCTTTGTAAACTCCTCCAACGTTAAATAATCTGTCTTCACCAATTTTTATTTGTTTGCCAATTACATCGGTTTCTCCAAAATATTTTTTTGCTGCATTTTCCGATAAAACTATCGAGTTTGGTGACTCCAGACATTTGGCTGCATCACCATTTATCAGTGGAAATGAAAACAAAGTGAAGAAATTTGGGTCGGCAAAAATGATGCTGGTTTCGTTAAACATATTATCACCTGCAGTAAAAGCCAGATACCCCCAATAAAAGTTTGCGCGAGTAGCATCGTCAATTTCAGGAAAATCTGATTTCAAACTCTGAGCCATTGGCCCGTAAGTTACAGCCCCTGATATTTCATTTTTGTCATTTTGAGTCAGGACATGAAATATGCGATTTGAATTTTCATATCCTGAATCGTAATTAAATTCCTGGTAAACATATCCCAAAACAATTATTGCAGCAGCAATCCCAATTGCCATTGAAGCAATATTCAGCAGGTTTAAACGACTGTCTTTTTTTAATCCGCGAATGAAAATTTTTAATGTTCTCATAAGTTTTGTTCAATAATTCCTGTTAATGCGTTGCTTGAATTGTATTATAAGTGGCTAATAATTAGATTTTTAATTCGTTTAGCCTGTCGTTCGTTGTGAATCAATAAGTTGTGACTTAATTCCTCCAACAGGTTCTGATACCATTTTAAATACAAAATGCCGCATTGAAAATTTTTAGATAGTGTTTGTTTCCGGTTATTGACATTATGGTTTCGGGTTGCATTTCTATTAC